>NZ_JAERQG010000001.1 GCF_016734805.1 Marivirga atlantica | reverse complement strand
ATTCGGGAGTGCAAAGGTAACCCCTTTTTTATCCCCCGCAATAACTATTTGCAAAGTTTTTAATGATTTTTTCTAGCAATATTAACTATACCCTAGTAATCAAGAAGTTATATAGTCGGGTTATTTTAAAATAGTTTGTTTTCTATCCGGTCCTATTGAAACCATGTTGATTGGGACACCTAAATATTCTTCAATAAAGGCTATATAATCTGTTAATTCTTTAGGAAGCCCCTCGAAAGAACTGATACCATCCAAGCTAGAGTCCCACCCTTTGAATCCCTTATATATAGGCTCTACATCATTTTCTACAATGTCGTAGGGGAATTCATCAGTTACGGTGCCATCAGATAGCCTATAATGGGTACACGCTTTAATTGTTTCAAAAGTAGAGAGAACATCTGACTTCATCATAAAGAGCTCTGTTACCCCATTGATCATCACTACGTACTTCAAAGCTGGCAAATCCAACCATCCGCACCTGCGTGGCCGACCTGTAGTAGCTCCAAACTCATTTCCAATTTTTGCCATCTCTTTCCCGCTGTCATCAAACAATTCTGTTGGAAACGGGCCGCTACCTACTCTTGTACAATAGGCTTTGAAAATACCGAAGACTCTTTCTATTCTATTAGGTGCTACGCCAAGACCTGTACAAACTCCAGCAGTTGTTGTATTGGAACTTGTAACAAACGGATAGCTACCAAAATCAACATCTAGGAGAGAACCTTGTGCACCTTCTGCCAAAACTGATCTGTCATTCTGCAGTTCTTTGTTGATTAAGTACTCTGAATTAGCCAGGTTAAAAGTTTTAAGAAACTCAACCGCATTAAAGAAATCTTCCTCAAGCGGGGCTAAATCATACTCATGTTTATAAAAATCAAGAATAGCTAAATGCTGATTTCTTAATTCGTTGTATTTTTCCTTAAACTTATCTGAAAGAATATCACCTACTCTCAAGCCTAACCTGGCAATTTTATCCTGATAAGTAGGGCCAATTCCCTTTAATGTCGACCCTATCTTTTTATTTCCCTTAGAATTCTCATAGGCCGCATCAAGCAATCTATGGGTAGGCAAAATTAACTGTGCCTTGTTAGATATGAATAGGTTCTTTTTAAAATCAATATTGAATGGCTCTAACTTTTCAATCTCTTTTTTAAAGATAACAGGATCAAGCACAACCCCATTGCCTATGACATTTTTGATGTTTTCACGGAATATACCACTAGGTATTTGATGCAACACATGTTTTATACCATCAAATTCTAAAGTATGACCTGCATTAGGTCCTCCTTGAAAGCGCGCTACAGTATCATATTTTGGTGCTAATACATCTACAACTTTACCTTTACCTTCATCACCCCACTGCAGTCCGAGCAAAACATCCATGTTCATATTGATTGTATTTTAATAGCTTGATGCTATTCTTTGATAAGTATATTAAAAGTGATTTATGATTATGCGGCTTCCAGAAAATCTATAGCCTCTGATTCTTTTTCAAAAACATTGAAGATATTATTGAGCTTGGTGATCACAAGCAACTTCTTTACCTGATCAGACGGATTCAATAAAACCACTTCTCCCCCTTTATTTCTCAGTTTGGTAAGAATGGTTATTAGAACTCCAATTCCGCTACTGTTCATGTAACGAACATTCTCGATATTGACAACAGCTTTGTTAACACCTTTATTTAGGTGATCATTAATTGCATCGAGGATTCCCGGACCGTTATTTTCTCCGATTAAATCACCCGATAAATTAAGGTGTATAATATTGTTTTTGACTTCGTGTTGAAAATCCATTATTTATCTTCTGCTTCTAAATTAAGTTTGGCCTGGCAATCGCCACAAATGCCATATAAGTTTAATGAGTGATGCATTATTCTAAAGTTTAGCAAATCACCCACCATTGTTTTTATATTTTGTAATCGCGGATCGCAAAACTCTACCACCTTATGACACTCAGCACAAATTACATGATCGTGCTGCTTGTAACCGTAAGATTTCTCATACTGGGCCAGGTTTTTACCAAACTGATGTTTACTCACAAGATCACACTCAACAAGTAAATCGAGCGTATTATATACGGTAGCTCTACTTACCCGGTAATTCTTGTTCTTCATACTTATATATAAAGACTCAACATCAAAATGACCTGAACGAGTATAAATCTCTTCTAGTATAGCATATCGTTCAGGGGTTTTACGCAAACCCTTGTTTTCTAAGTAGGCGGTAAATATCTGTTTTACTTCTTTAAAGACCTTTTCGTTTAACACTTTTCCTCCCTTCTTGACATTAGTCGCAAATATAGAAAAAAGGTTTCTTAATCGTAACGATTCACCTTAACAATACCATTAACTGCTCTGAGCTTTGCAATAAGATCATCTAGATGCTTGGTACTTTGTACAAACAAGTGAATTTTACCTTCAAAAATACCATCTTGTGTATCTACCGAAATGGACTGCATATTAACTTTCAATTCATCAGAGATAATTTGAGTAACATCACTTATTAATGCTACTCTATCCGTGCCTATAATTTGTAGACCAGCCAAAAACGCTATTTCCTGTTGAGAAGTCCACCTGGCTTTCACTACCCTGTTTCCATGGTTCGAAAGTAATTCCGGAGCATTTGGACAAGAGGTACGATGAATTTTTATACCCTCATTCACTGTAACGAATCCAAAGACATCATCACCCGGAATAGGATTGCAACATTTTGCTATAGTATAATCCACTACGTCCATATCTTCCCCAATGAGGAGCATATCCTGTCCCTTCGCCTGCTTTAGTTCCTTTTCGAAGGTTTTAGCATCTGAAGCTTGTCTTATACGCTTGCCTGACTTTGGCTTTGGTTCAAGCACTTCATCCTGAAATTTCTTGATGTTTTTTGGATCATGCTTACCCGTGCCTATTCCGTAATATAAATCTAGCGGTGTTTTCTCGTTAAAATAAGCTCTAATACGATTGATTACCTCATCTTTAGGTTCAATCTTCATCTGCTTCAGCTTTCTGTAGACAATCTCCTTCCCTTCTAAGGCTGCAGATTTCTTCTCTTCTTTAAGAACATCCTTGATTTTTGATTTAGCTTTGGATGATACTGTGAATCGAAGCCAATCTTCATTTGGTTTTTGTTTATTTGATGTCAGTATTTCAACCTGATCGCCATTTTTAAGCTCATGATTTATGGGCACCAGTCTCTGATTGACTTTGGCACCTATGCATTTTGCACCAACTTCTGTATGAATATCAAAAGCAAAATCTAATGCTGTAGCTCCATTTGGTAGTGTTTTTAATTCACCCTTTGGGGTAAAAACAAATACTTCATCAGAAAATAAATTTGAGCGGAAATCATCAACAAATTCGATAGCGCTTGTGTCATTTGACTCAAGCATATCACGTACCCGGGCAATCCATTGTTCTAGTCTGGTTTGCTCAGGGTTTGAATAACTATCTTTGTATTTCCAGTGTGCCGCATAACCCTTTTCAGCGATATCATCCATCCGTTTGGTCCTAATTTGCACCTCAACCCATTGACCTTTATCACTCATAACTGTGGTATGTAGTGACTCATAGCCATTGGCTTTAGGAGTAGAGATCCAATCGCGCAAGCGGTCAGGATTAGGCTTGTAAAAATCAGTAACAATAGAATAAACCTCCCAGCAAGCTGCTTTTTCGTTTTCTACGGGTGCATCAATTATTATTCTGATGGCAAAAAGATCGTAAACCTGCTCGAATGGAATATTCTGCTTCTTCATTTTATTCCAAATTGAATAAATTGATTTAGGCCTTCCCTTAATTACGTAATCCCACTTAGTTTTTCTTAAATCATCTTCAAAGGGACTTGTGAAGCTTTTGATGAATTTCGCCCGTGCGGTTTTGGTCTCGTTGATTTTATTAGCAATGTCGCGATAAACCTCATTTTGGGTGTATTTTAAATGAAGATCTTCAAGTTCAGACTTGATTGCATATAAACCGAGACGATGCGCCAGCGGTGCATAAAGGTAGATGGTTTCAGATGTAATCTTCATCTGTTTATTGCGTGGCATGCTCTCAAGTGTACGCATGTTATGCAGCCTATCCGCCAATTTGATAAGGATTACCCGAACATCTTTAGATAAAGTCAGGAGCATCTTTCTAAAGTTCTCCGCTTGCTGCGAAGTTCCGTATTCGAATACTCCAGAAATTTTTGTTAAACCATCGATAATAGGTGCTACTTTAGGACCAAACTCTCGTTCGATATCCTCCAACTCCCATTCCGTATCTTCTACTACATCATGCAGCAATGCTGCTATTATTGATGTGGTACCCAAACCAATTTCTTCAACAGCTATAGTCGCAACTGCTATTGGATGCAAAATATAAGGCTCCCCGGACTTCCTGCGCATGTCCTTGTGAGCCTCCATAGAAGTTGTAAAAGCCTTTTTTATCAATTTGGCATCACCCGGTTTAAGGAATGGCTTTGCCTTTCTAAGCAGCTTACGATACTCTCTTAAAATTACTTTTCTTTCTTCTTCAAAGTCTATTTCTAACATAAATTATTGTCAGCGAAATTATTTTTCAAAGTAAACCAATATTTTTTCAATTTGCCTATTGCATAAAAAATTAATCTTACTACATTTGCACTTCAATTTTAATGAAAGCGGATGTGGCGAAATTGGTAGACGCACTAGACTTAGGATCTAGCGCTTCACGGCATGGGGGTTCGAGTCCCTCCATCCGCACACAAGAACAACCCTTAACTTTTGGTAACAAATACCTCAGTTGAGGGTTTTTTCGTAATATATCACCATAAAAAAATAGCATTTTGGACATTACACTCAACAAAAAGGATTCAACAAACGCTTCTATTAAAATTATATTAAAAGAAGATGATTATCAACCTAATGTTGAACAAAAGATTAAGGAATATGGTAAAAAAGCCAATATAAAAGGTTTTAGACCTGGAAAAGTTCCTGCTTCTTATATTAAGAAACTTTATGGAAAAAGCATCTTAGTAGAAGAAATCAATCAATTGTTATCAAAATCTTTGAATGACTACATCAAAGATGAAAAGCTTCAGATTTTAGGTGAACCTATGCCTAATCAGGAAGATGCCGCTAAAATTGATTGGGATAATCAAAAAGAGTTTGAATTTGAATACAACCTTGGTTTGGTTGATGAATTCGAATTAAAGCTGGATGATAAAGTAAAAGTTGACAAATACACCATTAAGGTTGATGACAAGGTGATGAAAGAAACACTTGACAACCTTAAAGAGCAGTATGGCGAGCAGGAGGAAGTTGATACTGCTAAAGCTGGAGATACGATTACCGGTAAATTAGTATCAGAAAATGAAGAAGAACAGCAGAAAGTTGTTTTACCTCTGAACGATCTTGAAAAGAAAGCTCAAAAACAGTTTGTAGGTGCCAAGAAAGAAGATTCTATTACTTTTGACGTAGAAAAGGCTTTTACTTCAGTTGAAGCTAAATCAAGATTTTTAGGCCAAAACGAGACTGATGCTGCTGCAACAAAAGGCGATTACACATTGGCTATTCAGGAAATCAAGAGAACTAAGCCTGCTGAAATCAATCAGGAATTATTTGATAAGGTATTTGGTAAAGATGCTGTTAAATCAGAAGAAGAATTTAACAACAAGATCAAAGAAACCATTGCTGAAAATTACAACAGAGAAACTGAAAACCTTTTAAGCAGAGATATTCAGAACCATTTAGTTGAGAAAACTAAAATAGGTTTACCTGATGAGTTTCTTAAAAACTGGTTGCTTGTAAGTAACGAAGGAAAAGTAACTCAAGAGCAAATTGATAAGGAATATGATCTTTATGCAAAAGACTTAAGATGGAACCTTATCAAGAACAAAATTGCTGACAACAATGAAGATTTAAAAGTAGAGCACGAAGACGTAATGGCTCATACCAAAGAAATGATCAAGCAGCAGTTTGGTCAGTATGGCATGTCAGATCAGCTTGAAAACAACTTGGATAGTTTTGCCAACAACTACCTGCAAGGAGAGAATGGTGAAAACTATAGAAAAGTATTTGAAGAGTTATTAAGCAAAAAAGCTATGGACTACATCAAGTCTCAAATCAAGGTTACTGAAAAGAAAGTTGACCTTGATGGCTTCAAAAAAGCTGTTGACAATAACTAAAGTACAAAAACACCGTTATATTGAAAGTCCTTTTAAAGAAGGACTTTTTTTTTATTTTTGTACTTCATAAAAATACTTTAAATGATTAATAAAGAGGAATTTAGAAAATTTGCCGTTAAAGGTGAGCGCATACCGGGCAGCCATGTTGACCAATATGTGCAGCAAGTTGAAAATATGACTCGCTCAGTTATTGAGGAGAGACCTACTAATTTTAGAGAAATTGATGTATTCTCGAGACTCATTATGGATAGAATTATCTTTTTGGGTATGGGGGTAGATGATAATATTGCTAACATTATTACAGCACAGCTTCTCTTTTTACAATCAGTAGATGCCAAGAAAGACATCAGTCTTTACATCAATAGCCCGGGAGGTTCAGTTTATGCCGGTTTAGGTATTTATGACACAATGCATTACATCACTCCTGATGTAGGTACCATTTGTACTGGTTTAGCGGCTAGTATGGGTGCGGTATTACTTGCCGGTGGTGCTGAAAACAAAAGATCGGCCCTTCCGCACGCGAGAATTATGATTCACCAGCCAATGAGTGGCATGCAAGGTCAGGCTTCAGACATGGAAATTTCGTTAAAGCAAACCTTGTCCGTTAAGGAAGACCTATACAAAATATTATCTAAGCATAGTGGTAAAACTTATAAGCAGATAGAAAAAGACTCTGACAGAGATTTCTGGATGCGCGCAGAAGAAGCCAAAGAATATGGCTTAATTGATGAAGTATTAGCGAAAAAGTAATGGCAGAAGACAACGCACAAGTTACCTGTTCGTTTTGCGGACGCAATAAGAAAGATGTTGACCTGATGATATCTGGTATACATGCTCACATCTGTGACAAGTGTATCGTGCAGGCACAGCAAATCTTACAAGAAGAAGTAAAAACGAAATCGAATTCGAAGGATCCAAAGTTCAACCTTATTAGACCAAAGTCTATGAAAGAGCATTTGGACAAGTATGTAGTGGGGCAAGATGAAGCAAAAAAGGTAATTTCTGTTGCTGTTTATAACCACTACAAAAGGTTGATGCAGAAGAAAACCAATGATGATGTGACCATTGAGAAATCAAACATCATTATGGTGGGTGAAACCGGCACCGATAAAACCTATTTGGCAAAAACTTTAGCCAAAATACTGCAGGTTCCTTTCTGTATTGCCGATGCTACTGTTTTAACAGAAGCTGGTTATGTGGGTGAAGATGTGGAGAGCATTTTAACGCGCCTACTGCAGGCAGCAGACTACAATGTAGAAGCTGCAGAACGTGGTATCGTGTATATTGATGAGCTTGATAAAATTGCCCGTAAATCTGATAACCCTTCTATCACCAGAGATGTAAGTGGTGAAGGTGTTCAGCAGGCTATGTTAAAGCTGTTAGAGGGCACATCCGTAAATGTACCTCCTCAAGGGGGCAGAAAGCATCCTGATCAGAAGATGATCAATGTGAATACAGAGAACATTCTTTTCATCTGTGGTGGTGCCTTTGATGGCATCAGCAAAGGAATTGCCTCAAGATTGAATACTACTCCTTTAGGTTTCACCAAGTCATCAGACGATGTGGAAGGTGAAATTGATAAGGATAATCTATTGCAGTACATCACTGCTCAGGATTTGAAAAACTTCGGTTTAATTCCTGAACTAATTGGTAGGTTACCTGTTCTTACACATCTTGATCCGTTAACATCTGAAACACTTAAGCTGATATTAACCGAGCCTAAGAATGCTTTGGTGAAGCAGTATAAGAAGCTTTTCGAAATGGAAGACATTGATCTCACTTTCGAAGATTCGGCTTTAGAGTATATTGTAAAGAAAGCCGATGACTTTAAATTAGGTGCCAGAGGTTTGAGATCAATCTGTGAGATTATTATGACAGATGCCATGTTCGATTTTGATGGCAAAGGTGAAGGTGGAAAGTTGGTGATTGACAAATCATATGCTAAAGAGAAGTTCGAGAAGTCTAAGTTTAAAAATCTACGAGTAGCCTAGATTCTATCGTATAAATTCTTGAAAGAGCTTTCACCAAAATTGGTGAAAGCTCTTTTTATATACCAATACCTGAACACGCCACAATAAATAGTCAACCCCTCCCCTAGATGTTTTTGGTAATAAATCACCTAATAATTCCATCTCAATTAAAAATAGTCAACCTCTCCTTTTGACAGCAACCATCAACTAAATTTTGGTCTTTTATACAATTTGCTTTCCAAACAAACGATTTCATGGAAAGACTAAAAGATAAGATAGCTATAATAACAGGCGGTGCTAACGGCATCGGTAAAGCTACCGCTAAGAAATTCATTAAAGAAGGTGCTAAAGTAGCCATATGGGATGTAACAGAAGAATCTGGCGTACAAACCTCAAAAGAATTAGGTGATAACACTCAATTCTATCAGGTAGATATCACCTCAGCTGAACAAATAGAAAGAGCTGCTCAACAAGTATTTCAGCATTTTGGTAGAATAGATATACTCATTAACAATGCCGGTATCACAAAAGATGCTACTCTTGCCAAAATGACAATTGACCAATGGCAACAGGTTATAGATGTAAATCTCAATGGTGTATTCCTTTGTACCAAATTGATTTCCCCTTATATGATTGAACAGGCTTATGGAAGGATTGTCAATGCTTCATCAGTAGTTGGTATTTATGGCAATTTTGGCCAATCAAATTATGTTGCCACCAAGTCAGGGGTAATAGGAATGACCAAAGTATGGGCGAAAGAACTAGGTAGAAAAGGAATAACGGTAAATGCTGTTGCTCCAGGATTTATTGCCACAGAGATGGTAAAGAAAATGCCTGAAAAGGTCATCAATATGATGGAAGGAAAAACTCCTCTCGGAAGATTAGGTAAGCCAGAAGAAATTGCAAGTGCATACGCTTTCTTAGCATCTGATGAAGCTTCATTTATCAGCGGTACTACCTTAAGCGTAGATGGGGCTGTAACCATCTAAAATTCATCCTTTAAATTCTAGCACCCTTATTTTGGGGCACTAATAAAAAATTATGAGAAAAGCAGTAATAAGTGGAACAGGCTCTTATGTACCTAAGCGATTATTGAAAAATGAATACTTTAATGAACTTCTGGGTGAAGATGTGGATACCTGGTTACGTGAAAACCTTACTATCGAACAACGCTACTGGTGTGATGATGATGAATCCACTATTGACTTGTGCGAAAAAGCAGCTACCAAGGCATTAGAAAGTTCAGGGATTGAGGCAAAGGATTTAGACCAAATTATCATTTCCACAGATACTCCTGAATATATATCTCCTGCCACTGCTGCAGTTTTACAACATCGCTTAAAGGCCCACGGAGCAGGTACATTCGATCTAAATACGGCTTGTGCCGGCTTTGTTGCTGCAATTGACACAGCCTCTAAATATATTTTAGCCGATAAGCAATACAAGCATATTTTAGTAATTGGTGCATATGCTATGAGTAAATTTCTTAATAAACAAGATAAAAAAACCGTAACACTTTTTGCTGATGGAGCGGGAGCAGTTATACTCAGTGCAGAGGAAAATACAGAGAGCGGGTTTCTGAATGCTCATCAGTTTACACAAGGCCAATACCATGACTGGATGGGTATTTACGCTGGAGGATCAGGGTGCCCAACTACTAAGCAGGTAGTGGATGAAGGTAAACATCAACTTCAATTTGTTAAGAAATTCCCAAAAGAACTAAACCCTACAATGTGGACTGAAATGAGCCAGAGAATGGCAAGGGAAGCTAATATACCTGTAAGCAAGGTGAGCAAATTCTTTATGACTCAAATCAATATCAACAGTATATATGAAATGTTAAATAACTTAGGTCTAGAGAAAGACAAAGCCAAGTACATTATGCATAAATATGGCTACACTGGGTCTGCAGCAATTCCAATGGCCTTAGATGAATCGGTCAGAAATGGGGAAGTTAAAAAAGGTGATATCATCTTTTTGATTGGATCAGGAGGTGGGCTTTCGTTTGCCGGAGCTGCCTTTCGTTTATAAATTGTCTTCATAAAAATAAACTCAATTTGAAATATATCTTCCTTATATATAGCCAAAACATTGTAGCTAATGGCACAATCATACTTTTATGCTTATATGCCTTGGCTGTTATCTATTTTGTAATTAAAGGTTCAGGAAAAACAAGGACTATGAATGACTATGCCACTGGAAGTGTGCAGTTTTCACCATCCTTCATAGGCTTATCACTTGCTGCTTCTATTACTAGCGCGGCAACTTTTATAATCAATCCAGGTCTTATCGGCACATATGGTATCAGCGGATTCATTTCTTATGGCTTGGCACTACCTATCGCAGCCATATTCTCCCTCGTGCTGCTAACGAAAGGATTTAGAAAATTCGGCAGTAAGGTATCGGCACAAACCATGGCGCAATGGATGGGCAACAGATATGGAAGTAAAAATTTTGCCTTATACTTCGCATGTCTCTCTCTCCTATTGATCACCTTTATTGTACTGATATGTGTTGGTATCAGTCAGGTATTATCAAAAGCACTGAATATAGAAGCTATTTATGTATTATCCGGTGTGATCGTTTTCGTTTTCGGATATATGATGTTCGGAGGAGCAAACTCAATGGTATATACAAATACTATTCAAGCCTTTGCTATGCTGCTAGTAGCTATATTATTAATAGGTTCAGGCTTTGAATACCTGGAAGACGGGGTAAACGGTTTTATGCAAAAACTGAGAAATATAGACCCTATATTGACTAAACCACTCAATCCGCAAAGCCCACTCTTTCGTGATTATTTCGAGATTATCTTTTGTCAAATGGTGGTGGGTATTGCTGTTATTTGCCAGCCACATATTCTCACTAAATCCCTCCTGCTGAAAAAAGAAACTGATGTTAACCGATATTTAATCGTAGGTGGAATAGTTCAGTTTCTATTCTTTTTAGTAGTTGTAGCGGGTTTATATGCTCGAATTGAATTCCCGGAATTATTAATCAATGGAGAGAAGATAGCTCCAGATGGACTGATTTCCACTTATGTAGTCACAAAATTCCCGTTTTATATGAGCATCATTATTATATTTGGTCTCATTTCAGCTGGTATGTCTACATTAGAAGGGTTGATTCAAAGTCTTTCAAGTACAATAACTTCGGATATAATTATGAAGGTAAGTCCTACAAGTATTCAGGAAAAATTGGCTGTTCCGCAGAATGCCATCATGATCAATAAAATAGTAATTATAATTTTAGCTATTGTTTCATTTATCTTCTCATATCAGCAATTGATAAACCCCAACATGAGCGTGGCTATTTTTGCTCAAAATGGCGTTTATGCGTATTTCTCCAGTGCTTTCATTCCCGTATTGTTTGGTATGTTTTTACCTCGAACAAATGTTAAGGCTGTTTATGCTGCTGCAGCTACAGGTTTGCTTGTGCACTTCGGTATTTATTATGGAGAATTAACTCCCTATATGCAAGCTACTGTAAAAAATCCCGCTATAGGATCTGCAATAGCAATACTAAGTTCTACAGGAATCGGCTTGATATTATACAAGGTATTACCTAAAAAACAATTAATATGATTTGTGACTGGTTTAATAAATGGAGCCTATACTGTCCTGAAAAAACAGCTTTAACAGAAGTTGACAGTACCACCAGTTTCACCTATAAGCAATTAAATAATGGTACAAACTGGCTTTGCCACTATTTTAAAGATAGGCACAATTTAACAAAGGGGGATAGAATACTAGTTCTTGCTGATTTTCATGCTGAATATGTCAATTTACTAGGTGTGGCACAAAAGGTAGGGATTATTATAGTTCCTATTAACTTTAGACTAAGCGCTACTGAAATCTCATTTTTAGTAAAAAATTCTGATCCGAGCTTAATCGTTGTTGCTTCACATTACAAACATTTGCTATCTGAAGTTCCTTATTTAGCAGAACATAAACTACTTGAATTCGAACAACTTCAAGTGCTTCTTCAGGAGAATTGTGATGAAGCATATGATTTTCCAGCAGAAGAATTAGAAGAAAATCATCCTGCATTTATTTTATATACATCTGGAACAACTGGAAAACCAAAAGGAGCTATATATTCACATGGTATGATGCTATGGAATAGCCTTAATACAGCTATTAGATTGCAAATAAATTCCGATGATGTCAATTTAAATGTAATGCCTCCCTTTCACACAGGAGGCTGGAACGTACTTACCGCTCCCATTTTGCATTTTGGAGGTACACTCATAATGATGCCAAAATTTGAAGCCGATAAAGTATTACAGACACTGGAAAAGGAAAAGGTTAGCATATTTATGGCAGTTCCCACTATGGTACGGCTTATGAGAGAAAGTGCAGTTTTTGAAAAAATTGATTTTCAAAGATTACGCTATATGATTGTGGGTGGGGAGGCCCTGCCTGTTTCTCTAATTGAAGATTGGAGCCAAAAAGAAGTGTTAATAAGACAGGGTTATGGATTAACAGAATGTGGACCAAACATTACTTCTTTAGAAGCTAATGATGCTATTAGAAAGAGGGGATCAATAGGATTCCCCAATTTCTACCTTCAAACAAAACTTGTTAATGAATCAGGAATAGCTGTTGATAAAAACGAAAAAGGTGAACTTTGGATCAAAGGACCTATAGTGACACCTGGGTATTGGAGAAATCCTGAAGCCACCGAAAAGGCAATAGTAGATGGATGGTTTAAAACAGGAGATATTCTCCTAAAAGATAAGGAAGGTTATCTCTATGTAGTTGATAGAATCAAAAACATGTTTATTTCAGGAGGTGAAAACGTTTATCCTGCTGAAGTAGAACAATGCATACTTAAGCATGAAAGTGTAAAAGAAGTTTGTGTTGTAGGAGTTCCTGATCTTAAATGGGGGGAGGTAGGCAAGGCTATCGTAGTTTTTAAAGAAGCAAAAACAGACATTTCAGCAATTCAAAATTTCTGCTTACAGCACCTGGCTAAATTTAAAGTACCCAAGTATTTCGAAGTAATGAAAGAGCTACCTAAAAATGATACAGGTAAAATTGATAGAAAACTATTATCAGCAACTGACGAAGTGAAAAGCACTCATCTAACTTAAAGAAATCTGGGTATATCAACTGCTCATGGCTCCTGATTTGTCTGAGTTGTGTGTTATTTCTGTTTGCTATTCAACTTTAAAATAGATTACCTTTAAAGGGTGTCGATTTAATATAATTATCATATTTTAAATACTTGAAGAAACAAAAGCTCAAAAAGTTTAATGAATTTATAAGTGGATTACTTCCACACGAAACCACCTATCTACTTAATATACAGCAGTTTGTAGATTCAGAAAACTTAACAATTCTTAAACAAACTCATGAGCTTGTAGCTGGCACCATTAACCAACCCATTTTTTCTACTCACATCGACAAAAGAAAATACAGCCGATTGATGCGTTGGATAGATGACAATTTATCTAAAGCGGATGTAGACATTGAATTTGATGCGCTCATTGTATTAGAGCAAAAATTGATGAAAGACGCAATCAGTACTGAAGATGAGCATCAGCTCTTAAGTTTTATCAGAAATACTGACACTACGCATTACTACTTCATGAAGCGGTTCGAACTAGCCATGCATTTATTAAACTATTTGCTGGTGAGGATGAGGCACAAGGAATATAATGAAGCAGTTTCATTTGTTAATAAATACAAAAACACTTACGATCATTGTAGATGGGTTTATGGTAGAATACAAGAAGCTACTTATGATATCACGAACCAATATACTTTTAATGATAAGGAATCTAAGCAATGGGAACATTGGTTACTGACCATTTTTAGAGATCCTATGATCGATGGTATGAACAGATACTACGCCCTAGTCCGGCTCATATTTCTGTACTACAATTATAATCAGCAAGAGAAAATGGAAAGTCTTTTTAGCGAGGTTGAGCCATTACTTGAATCAGGTCAATTTTACAGTAAAAGGATACTTATTAATTATTACGGAAACAGGCTTCTGTTTCATAGTAAAGCAAACCAATTAGACCTTGCTCAAAAATATGGTTATTTATCTGTTAGAGTAAAAAATAGTGATTACTTACACTATATAAATAATTTAAACACCGTTCTACTTAAAAAAGGGCAAATAAAAGAGGCCCTTGTATTAATGCGACAAGCTTTTCCTGAAGCCAATAAAAGTCCTAATTTTCACCATAGAGTTAGCTTTGTTGCCTCTTACGTACGCTGCCTTACAGACTCAGGTGAAATTGCCAAAGGAATTACCCATGCTGAAATTTTTCTTAATGCATTTAAGAAAGAATTGATGGAGCATAGATGGCATTTCTTTTTCACAATTTATTTCAGGGCTTTACTTTTAAATGGACAGTATAGAAAAATTTGTCAAACTATTTCAAAGTACAAACTACTTGAAAAAGAAGAGAAGTATTTACAAAAAATCAAATCAGTAGCAACCTTAGAATGGTACAATAACGCAGCCTCTTATAAGTCTGAAAAAATAGAGTTCGATGAACTACGGACATTTGTAAAATCATTTTTACAGATATACGATAAAATTAGTAATAGAAGCAAGGCTGTAAATGAACTTTTAGATGACACTAAAAGAGTCATCCCTGAATTATTTTAACTAATAGTCACCCCTCCCTCACATAATTTTTATACAGTTATATTAAAGAAATAGGCCATAGTTTAAATTTTAACTCTAATAGTCAACCCTATTTTTATACCATACTGTAATTGCTTTGAATATAGCTTTCATAGTTTAGCGTATACAATTTTTAACAAAGCAAATTCTGTTAAGAACAATGTTTTCAAAATATAATTTCAATAGAGGAAGCTTAGCAATCGTAGCTTTTTTAAGCCTGATTTTATTTATGAATAGTCCAAAGAAAGTAACTGCACAAGGTCAGTTTGAAAAACTAGATTATCCCTTCCAGATGCATGAAGTGTCAGTTGTAAGTGACATGATCATGGCCTATGCTGATGAAGGCACTTCTAATAAAGAAGTGGTTTTATTCATTCATGGTTTAGGCAGCTATGCTCCAGCTTGGAAATACAATATTAAAGAATTATCAAAATCATTCAGATGCATAGTTGTTGACCTAGTTGGTTATGGCAAGTCTTCTAAAGGACAGTATGAAGCAGATATGACTTTTCACGCGAATAATCTATTTGCGTTAATGAAGTCCCTAAATATTTCAAAGTTTAATATAGCCGGGCACTCTATGGGTGGGCAAATTGCCATGCATATGGCTATAAATAGACCACAGCAAATTAAAGGCCTTGTGCTCCTCGCTCCTGCTGGTATAGAAACATTTAATGATCAACATAAGACTTTACTCATAAATGCATCTACACCTGAAGCCATTGCAAGTATTTCCGATGAACAATACAAAGCTAATTTGGCGCTCAATTTTTATAAAAAGGATGATAAGTCTGACTTTATGTATACCGATAGAATGCTCATAAAATCAGATCCACAATTTAAAGAATATTGCTATGTAGTGTCCAAGGGAGTAGAAGGAATGCTTAACGAGCCAGTTTTTAA
Source organism: Marivirga atlantica (assembly GCF_016734805.1). Taxonomy (GTDB): domain Bacteria; phylum Bacteroidota; class Bacteroidia; order Cytophagales; family Cyclobacteriaceae; genus Marivirga; species Marivirga atlantica. The sequence goes on along the minus strand of NZ_JAERQG010000001.1, from coordinate 1,619,712 downwards.
AAACCTAGATGCAATCGTTTGCCCTACTTTAATTATCTACGGATTACAAGATCAGCTCATTCCCAATCGCTATTTGCACCCTGAACTTACAACAGAAAAAATAGGGCTGTTGGCCAAAAAAAACATAAGTAATGCCTCATTAGAGTTTGTTGATAAGGCCGGTCACTTTGTCAATTTTGATCAGCCAGAAACAGTCAATAAACTCATTTCTAATTTTTTGAATAACTGAATAAATCTAATAAACCATGAAAAAAATCACTACTATATTAAGCGTGGCGTGTCTGTTTTGGACGGGCATTGCCTTCGCACAAAACTCTACTACTATTAGTGGAAGAGTATTAGATGGAGATAACGATGATGCTTTACCAGGTGTTAACATCAATATTAAGGGAACACAGCAAGGTGGTACCACCAAAACGGATGGTACTTTTGAGATTACAACAAGTAAAAACGATGTAATCCTAGTTTTTAGTTTTATTGGTTTTGAAAGCAAAGAGATTAGCGTAAATGGGAGCTCGAACCTTGGAGATATAGTTTTAAAACCTTCATTGGTTTATTTAGCTGATCAAGTAGTAGTTTCAGGAACCAGAAGAGCTGAAAAAATAACTGAAACGCCCGCTACTATACAGGTAATTGACTCAAGACAGATTTCTGAATTACCCTCTTTCAATCCTGGTGAGTTATTATCAAGAGTAAAAGGTGTTGAATTTATTCGCTCAGGTGTAATAGGCACAGGAGTAAATATCAGAGGTTTTAACAGCAATTTTAATTCGAAAAACTTGCAAGTGAATGATGGTCGATTCGCCACGCTTATAGCAACCGGTTTGCCATTAGGTCCATTATCCACCTTCGTTAAAGAAGATATAGCCCGAGTAGAAGTAATATTAGGTCCTAATGCAGCATTATATGGCCCTAATGCTCACAATGGACTTGTAAATACAATTATGAAAGACCCAAGGACTTCCGAAGGAACAACCATTGCTTTAGGAGCTGGCAACCAAAACATGTTTACTGCCAGACTAAGACACGCACAAAAAATATCAGATAAACTAGCCTTCAAAGTATCAGGCGAATACACAAGAGGAACAGAGTTTGAGTTTGCCGATTCAGTCTACATTACCAGACTTGATGGTGATAATAATCCGTATTTCGATGGATATGAAGAGCTAGAACTTGATAATGACTTTGAATTTTTCAAAGGAAATGCCTCTCTAGTCTATGAAGTAGCCGATAATGCTGAATTAGTTGCTACCTGGGGTGGAAGCAGCAGTACCTATTTAGCCCCTACTAATGTAGGTAGAAACCAAATTAAAGATTGGAAAATTAATCACTATACATTGAAATATATTTCTGATCATTGGTTTGCACAAGCTTATTTAACCACCAGTAAAACAGACTCTACTTATGCTATCGATGAAAGAACCAAGCAATATTATAGAGGAATAGACGCAGGCCTATCAGATGCTGAAGCAAGAGGTGAGTTTTCTTATCAAAGTGGTGCTTTATTCGTAGATGATTCAAGGAGAGTAAATGCTGAAATACAATATAACAATGGTTTTGGTAATCTAGATTTTGTAATTGGATCGCAATATCAAAGAGATATGGCCAACAGTCATGGAACTTATTTATTGGATGAAGATGAAAATGATTTCATCACTATTAACCAGATTGGCGCTTACGCTCAATTAGATTATAAATTAGGCAATGGTTTTAAATTAACCGGTGCAGCCAGAGGTGATTACCATGAAGTATATGAATTCAATTTCGTTCCGAAAGCTGGTATTGTAAAGTCATTTGAGAATGGTGCTGCCAGGCTAACTTATAGCAAGGGAATTGCCGCTCCTACTATTTTAAACATGTACGGAAATTTATTTAATGGATTAATTTTAGGCAATGCTGAAGGATTCACTTTGACTGATGGCAGTATGGTTGAAAAACAAAAAGTAGAAAAAATACAGACCATAGAAGTAGGCTATAAAGGTAAACCGACAAAGAATTTATTTCTTGATGCCAATGCTTATTATAACATTTCTGAAGATTTCTTAAGCCCTGTAACTGTTGTTGGTGTGGCAACAGAAAGAGGTGATCAACCTATGTCAGAAGTACAAGATGGTTTTGGTGCCTATGGAGGGCTTGTTGCTACTTACATCAACTTTGGGAAAGTCAACACTTACGGTTTCGATCTTGGTATTAACTATGCTATTAATAACACGCTGAGCTTAAATTTTAACTATTCATATTTTGACTACAGCGTTGATGAAAATAATCTGGAGAACGACTTCAATGGTGACAGTGTAGTTAATAAACTGGATATTTTGGTTAATGCACCTAAGAATAGAGCTGGTTTTGGACTCACCTATTCTGGTAAAAAAGTATTTGGCACAGTCTTCACCAGATGGGTGGAAGAATATGATTATTTCTCAAGCTTCCAGATTGCTGCTAAATCACAACCTGAGTTAAGCTATAGAGGTGTTCCTATTGTAGCTGATGCAAGAAGTGCAGACACATGGAACTATGGACCGCTAGGAGGTTTCGTAAATGTAGATGTTAGTTTAGGTTACCATATCAATGATATGTTTACCATTTCAGGTCAGGTAACTAATTTATTTGATTCAGAATTTAGAGAATTTACTGCTTCTCCGTTTATCGGTAGGTTGGTTAATTTTGAGTTTAAGATTAACCTTCCTCCTGTGGGTAGTAAATAAAAATATAGTTTGTTTCAGGATTGAAGGGCAGCCGAAAGGCTGCTTTTTTTATTGCTATTAGTTTTTACCCGTAATATCTTTACCGATTTTCTCATACTTAGCCTTCACACTTTGGGGCATCCCTCTCGCTCCTATTGATCCTTCAATGTCAAAACCATTTGGCCAGAAATAGCCTAGTATACCAATCACCTGCTCATCAGCTTTAGCGAGTGTGTAGTAATTATCCGCCACATCATCCATCTGATCTAGCGCTATATTGCCATAATCACCATGCGCCCAATTAATATAATGCGTATCCATGATGATCACTATCCTCTGATCAGGATTTGACATTTTAGATTTCAAGGTCTTCCAATTTTGCTGAAAATCAGGATCAGTAACAGGATTTTTAATAAAATAGCGATCAAAACCTATCCAATCAACAGCTTCAGGTACTCTCAAATCAGTTAAAGAAGGATAAGCCTCAATGATGAGTAAAGGAATTTCAGCTTTGTCTTCTTTTAAAAGTTCAGCTACAGTATTCAATTCATTAAAGCTTATACCGTTCCAGGTTGGCTCCTCCCCTATGTAAAAAGCGGCCATATAAGTGGTATCCAAAATGCTTTCATTCAAATTTTTAAATTGATTCCACCTTTGCTCATAATCGGCACGAAGATTATAGTTGGCGCCAGAAGGGCTATTGACATCCACCAGTTCAAAGAACAATTCATTGAAATGAAAAACTGCCTTTAAGTCAAGGTTAGAGAATTGCTGTACTCTTTGAACTAGGTTATCATCAGGGGTTACTACCAGCATATCAGCTAGGTTACTGAAGCTATGGATTTCATCAGCATAGTTGGTTTTTGTATCAGCATCTGTAGGATCATCCCAATAGGTATCAATTATAGTGAAACCAAAATATTGGAGATGTGCATTATTGGTTGGTTCCGATACAACGGGTTCTTCCTCACTTTGGCAAGCGGTAAAGAATAACAGAATAAATATTAAAGCGAATGAAATTCTCATATCTCCAAAAAGTTACTGTGAATATAAGCATTTGAACGACTTAACTATGAAAAGGGCTTCCATATCATAAAACAGAAGCGTTAAAAATTTTCAATCTCAGCTTTCAGTTGATAATTAAATTGATTGAGGAGATGACTGAATTACTGATTGTGCTGATTTCATCTGATCAATTTACCCATTCGTGTGGGGTTGTTGGTGACAACACCAACAAATAGAAGCTTATCTATTCAACTTCTGCTATTCCCTTTTCCAACTTCTGGATGATGATTGGTCTGCAGAGGGAAAGTCATCCGGAATTGCTTGCGTTACTTCTCCGGTGGCAGCCCATTCCGCTCCTCGCTGAAAAGTAGTGATAAAGCCTACACATTCCATAGCATAATCAAAATGCCCTAAGGTGGTATGAAAGATTCGCCCCTTGCCATAGTTGATAGCCATCAGTGTGGGCACATGCCGTCCACTACCCTTTAATACAGGCTCCCAGGGTTGTTGATTTTCTACTGAATCGGAATAAGCAGTGGCCAGGATGGTGGCATGCTCAAATGGGCCGCGCATCCGATCATAAAGTTCATCTTTAGTGTGGAGCCAATTCTGCGGTAAACCCTTCATAATGGGATGCTCCGGCTCTCTGCTCGTAATGAGGTATTCATGTTCCAAACCGTGCGACCCAGCCACCCCTTTTGCAGCATCCTTTTCAATTTCACCCTCATCATTATAAAAAACATAGGGACCGGAAGTACTATCACGACCTCCCCAGGCACCCATACCGATCATTTTGTTGTATGCATCCCATTGTCCCCAGGCGTTATTGGCTGCGTGTACCACAAGCAGACCGCCCCCTTGCTCCATGTATTCCTCAAAATTGCTTTTGGTATTTTCAGGCCATTCAGCGGCCATAAGCCCCAGGTTCAAGACAACTAAATCGTATGGACTAAAATCAAGTGTGAAATTTGACTTTTCAGGAGGCTCAGCAGCAATGATATGTTCAGCCGAATCTACAGGAAATTCATGGATGTATTTTGTTAAAGTACCTGCCCTGTTGGGATTGTATTTAATGCCTAACCAAAGGCTATCGGTATGTTTAAAATCCACCTCAAACAGAGCTGTTTGTTCCAGGTAACTAGCCATCATCCTGCTTGATTTGGGCCACATATAATGGTTATTCTGCCCATCGATAATCAGCGCCTTCAGTTTTGTCTTTGATGTTTCTTTATGCTTTCCCTCACTGCACGACATGGCAAAGACCAACACGGAAAGAAGCCAATAAAAATTTAGTTTGCTCATAACATTATTTCTAAAGTTTTACATACTGTGCAAATCGGGCAGGGTAGGCTTAATGTCTGTTATTTTACAGTGTTTTTTATTTCTTTAATAGTCTAATTCTCTTTCCCACTTTCCCCGGTATTCCATTTCAAAGTGTTCGTAGGTTCTTTGTTTGTCCTTCAATGTTTCTTTAATAAATTCTTTGTCAATTCCTTTTTCTCTTTGATCAAAATAAGTGACTGTATCAGTCTTTGTCATTAAGATTGCTGGTTCTAAATTAAAATCTGTTACCTGTTCTGTTTGAACATAGTAGTAGGAGTTTGATTCTGGGTCAAGAATAGACTCTGACTTTTTCGTATAAACTATTTGAATAAAGTCTTTATCACTTAGATGATAATAAGTGTAAGTGAATCCATATTCTCCACATGTCATGGAGTCAATTGCCAGCCCGGCATTTGGTAATGAATACCTTCTAATTGTTCCCCAACAATCACCTGCTCCATACTCATTTAAACTATCCATTTTCATTTTAGATAATTCAAATGATCCAAATATTGGTATATCAAGGTTATCTGTTTTGTAAATTGTCTGTGTCGGCTTTTCAATCGGTTTTGTAGTGGAATCAACTTTTTGTATCTGTGTCGTACTTTCGCTATTCTCTGTCTTTGTATTTGGTTGTGAATTACAAGACCAGAGCAAAAAAACTATGATTATTAAATAAATACTTTTCATTTAGTTTCTTAAAATGAACAATAACGTCCCCGCTATGAAACGTGTCCCGAAAGGCATGTTTTATAGCGATTGTTGTGCTTTCTTGCTTTTTTCTTTTTCGTCCTTGCGTTGGCTGAGACATACTCTTTGTCAAGCTTTGATTTGTGCCGCGTCTTTGCGCAGCTTGGCAATGTGTGTGCCTCTTGAGATATGGCATTAAAAGTCATTTCATCAATTCTTTCGACTAATGATTTAAGCTCTACTCTTCATCATCATTTTCCTGCCAATCATCTGAGACTTTCTTCCAATCAACGTCTCTTTTAACATCTCTACCTTTTGAGTCCTTTCGAGTCCAAACATCCCAAAAATCAGGATCATCAGATTGAGGTTGATTATTAAAGGGCAGATCTCTAACCTTCATTAAGATTGGCAATTCAGAGGCCCATCCCAAGAGAATAGCCTTTTGGGAAGGCAAAGAAGGTAATTCACGTAAAAGCCCTCTGAAATTGTCAGGTAATAATCTTCCGACTAATTCTTGATCTCGATCATTGCTTATCCGATGAAGAATAAAACTATTGCATTGAGAAAGTACAGTTGGCGATAACTCTGATGGACGTTGAGAGGATAAAACTAAACCCAATCCGAACTTTCTACCTTCGCGTGCAATTTTCTCAAATACTTTGGTGCATGTTGATGAGGAATTACCGTCAGAGCTATCATTATATCTTGTAATAAATGAATGTGCTTCTTCCATGACCAGCACTGAAGGAAGAGTTTTTTTGTTTATTTTTCTATATCGTTGCAATGCTTCAAACACAATTCTTGCTATGACTGAAGTTGTAACATGTGTTATCTCAGCAGGAACCAGAGATAGATCAATAATTACTATAGACTTTTTATCACTTTCTCCGATATAATTTTCCAGCCATTTATCCAATTCAATTTCAATTTCATCGCCAATAACAGCGTCCATCCTTGAATCAGCCAGCATTGTTCTAATTCTGGCAATCAAAAATTCCAAATACTGCTCGTTACCTGTTTCTTGTGCTAAAGCTTCTAAATAGTTTAGAAAATCACCTCCATTAAAAGGAATGGGAACATCTTCATTTTTTGGAAATATTTCTTTCTCATCACCTCCTAGAGAGATGAATGTATCTCGTGTTAGATTTATTAATTCTTCAATCTCTTGATTAGTAAATACTGGATAATTAAAGCCTCTTCCATTTTCCCAAGGTATTTTATGACTTCCAATAGATTCACCTATTGATTCATTAAGATCATTAAGATTTTGATCATCTAGGTCAAATGCACTCAATGACAGATTCCATCGTTCAAGTTTTTCAATGAAGTTTTTATTTGCTGGAAATTGTCCGCTGTAGGGTTCACCTCTGTTTTCAGATGAGATTAAAGATTGAAGTAAAATCCCCGTGAACTTTTTAGCTCGAAGGTTTGGGTTATCTTCAAATTCCATCTCCTCATTTCGCATTGCTCTTAATGCCCTTTTAAGGATAGGCAGTTGAGCTCTTGTACTTGCTTGAGTGAATGAGCTCCATTCCGCACTATTCCACATCCATAAAGGCACTTCCAATTTGTTCTTTTCATCTCCTACCCTGTAAACTTTTGCATCTTCTCCAAAAGCTTTAGAATATTCTCCGTTGGGATCAAGTATAATAAACCTCGCATTTGGGTTGTCAGCAGAGTCAGTTGCCTCCAATGACCATTGTATAAGTCCAGCAACGGTACAAGATTTTCCACTACCAGTATTTCCAAGAATAGCAAGATGTCTCCCAAATAGTCGATCAGGGTCTATTTTAACTTCAGCGTTTGCAGTAAGAGGGCTATTCCCAATGTAAACACGTCTGTTTGAACCCGATTCAACAATAGACTTGAGCTGTAAGTCTGTTGGAATTAAGACTGGAGACCCTATACTGGGAAATGAATGAACGCCTCTTTGAAATTTAAACTTCTCCTCTGCATCCATTTTGAGAATTCCCAATGGCGCAACTTTCATCTTCCGTATTGGAAAAGGTAAATCTATTAAACCATAATCTTGATAGCCCTTGCGTTTGGGGAAAGGAGATCGCTCAATATTAATCCATTCAACTTGGCAAACTATATGACCACCTTCATTTGGAATAAGAACGTAGCTGTTGATCCGTGGAAATTCCCGAGGTACACCAGCATTAGCAGCAATCCCATCGGGGGCTTCTAAATCAAGTTGAACTTTGATATCGTCCGGTGCTATATATTCTACAACCCCAATACGTAGGTCTGCATGATTTTCAACCGGTGACCTACTCATGACCTTCTGGTTTTTCTTGTTCGGGACTTTTCTCCTCAATGGATTTAACTGTAGCTCCTCTGGCCTTAAGAAGGTCGGCCATTTTATATGTTGTACGATCTATAGCTGGTTTAGGGAGATAGTTGTCAACTAATGTCTTAAGGTCGCCAAAATGACTTCCTATTAATAATGAAATCTGTACAGGTCGTTTGACTTTTGTGTAGAAGCGTTTTATTCGATCACCTACGTCATCAAAAGCAATTATCACTAAATGTGTTGACGGTATAGTGAGCATATCGTTCAAAACACGGTTTATATGATCATCTCCAAAGCTATATCCATATGTCACGACTGTTGAATTGGGTCTTATAACGGCACTAGCAAAATCTCTAAATAATTCAACGTACGGATATTCAGCTGTTTCTCTATCCTTGGAAGAGTTTGGGTAAATCATTAAGCTACCTTCTTTGATATTGTAGGTGCTAATTTCTTTTGCACCATATGGCAATGCGAATCTTTGTACGATTCCATCATTTTCTGTCCAATCCAAAGAACCGTGAAGCTTTGTAAAATTTACTACTCCTTCTAAATATCTTGGTTCACCACGTATTCCGGGTGGATTATAATGTATGTCAATATTAAGGCGAGATGACCTAAAAATGGGAGATACACTTCCAACAAACCGATCAATTAAATGTAAACCAGCTAATTCTGCTCCAAACTCTAGAATCCGGTCGTAGTTGATAGTAAATAAGTTCAGCCTCTCTCTTGTAGCAATTCTACTAGCAAAGCTCAGCATGAAATTCATTAAATACTCCGCTGCTTCTTCACTGGTTGAGTTTACAATATTTTTCTCAGCTTCTAAGACATTATTAGCAAAATCAATAATGCCATCGTTCAGTTCTTTTTTTAAAGTCTCAAGTTCCTCAATTAAATCTTCAAGTTCATCTTCCTCGCTTACATCACACAAATAGATTTCAAGCCCTCTTACCAGATCATTAATAGTTCGTATTTGGTCTTCTATGTTAGGTTGGTCACCTCTTCCTGCTTTTTCGGCTGCTTCTTTGGATTTGACATTGATTTCATTCTCAAATACAGATAATTCAATATTTCCCATTCCCGCTCCAGCTGATCCATTCGATAAATAATGTACTGCTGAAGAAATCCCAGCTCCGGTTAGTAATGATAGGTGTTCACTTTGGCATAATGCTGTAAGCCAAGGTTCAACTTCTTCTCTTAGTTTTAGTGCGTCTGGTTCATCTAAAGACGTGGGGATTTTGTAGTCTCTGAGCTTTATGATATGTTTTCCTTGCCAATTTTCAGCTGTTTCGGCCATAGTCTTGTTCAATTATATTTAGGCTTTATCAGCCTTTTTTGATTCTAAAATATCAACATTCTTGTCGAGCGTTTGCAAAAAAAAACAGGATCTTTTGGTTTTACAGTATTGACTTTGCGCTTCGGCAAAACCAAATGTGCCTGTTTGTGTGTTGGCCTTTTCCGCATGAAGCACAACACCCAAATATAGCAACCAAGTTACTTTATCCAGCTTATATATTTTCTTAACCGATTGAAAGCGTTTGTAAACGAATGTTGTCGTTTAGCAGAGGGGCTTTGTATCGGTTTTGGTTAAACATGCAATGAAACTACACATTTTGGCTATATGAAGCAAGTATGAATGTAATGGTTATTGCGAGCCTGTCTGTCACCGACAGAGAATGAAGCAATTTTCTGATAAAAGAGTAAGATTGCTTCTCATGGCGCTCTCGACTGAAGTCGAGATACGACATGATCGCAATGACGAGAGCTCAAAAAAGATTGTCCCAATCTCTATCGGGACAATAACTGATAACCAATAACTAATTGAGCTCGCCTCTTAGTGCATAGGCCTTGCGCATTTTGTTGATCATAGCAGCTGACTCTTCAAAATACAAAGATTGCTGTCCGTCACTCATGGCTTTTTCAGGGTCCGGGTGTAGCTCATAAATTACGCCATCGGCTCCGGCCATAATGCCTGCCAACGCTACCGGCTCCACATGTTTTCTGATCCCTATACCATGTGATGGGTCAATCACCACAGGCAAGTGTGATTTGTCTTTCAGTACAGGAATCGCGTTGATATCCAATGTGTTGCGGGTCATGTTTTCAAAAGTTCTGATGCCGCGTTCACATAAAATCAAGTCTTCATTGCCTCCACTGAAAACATATTCAGCAGAATATAAAAGCTCTTCTATAGTGCCGCTCACCCCTCTTTTGATCATCACAGGTTTATCAACCTTGCCCAATTCATCCAGCAGGTTGAAGTTCTGGGTATTCCTGGCGCCTACCTGGTAGATATCAATATAATCGTACATCTCCTCCACCTGCGATACCTGCATTACTTCGGTGATAATTTTGATGCCTGCTGCTTTGGCTTTTTCGTACCACATTTTTAAGCCGTCCATGCCTAAACCACGGAATGAGTAAGGCGAGCTTCTTGGCTTATAAACACCTCCACGCATAATTTTCACATTGTTCTCCACCAGATGTTTGATCACCGCATCTACCTGTTCTTCACTTTCAATGCTGCATGGACCTGCCATCAGTGCAAAATCATTTTGGGAGATTACATCGCCATCGCGTAAGCTAATTTCTGAAGGACTCACCTTCCATTTCTTTGACACCAGCTGGTAATTGTCGGACACTACATGAACATCCTTCACGCCCTTGAGCTGTCCGATATTCCTGATGTCTACATCCTTATTTTCAAGTGCCACCAGGTAAAAGCCTTTCTGGGTTTGCACCTCACTCACCGATTTGGTGTACTGCCCGAGGCTGCTGATCAGTTGATCTTTTTCGCCTGCTGCTATATTTTTTTCTAATTGTAAAATCATTTTTTAAGTATTTAGTAGCTAGTATCAAGTAGCTAGATTGTTTCACTCCTATTAAGGTTATTTATTGCTGCGCATCAAGGATATGAAGTCTTTTACGCTTTGCTCCAACTTATCAGGATCGAGTGCGCGTAGAAAGGCACTGCCTACGATGGCGCCATCAGTAAACTGATTTACCAGCCTTAGAGCCGGATAATCCGAAATGCCAAAACCTACCATTTGCGGTGTTTTCAGCTTCATGTTTTTTATGCGTTGCAGATAAGCAGTCTTTTCAGGACTTTCCTGCCAGCTGCCCCCGGTAGTGGCTGCGCTGCTCACCATATAGATAAAGCCTCCGTTGAGTTCATCAATGGCTCTGATGCGCTCTTCTGAAGTTTTTGGCGTAATCAGAAATACGTTTTTCAAGCCGTACTTATCAAAATAAGGAGCAAACTGCTTCTGGTATTCCAAAATAGGCATATCAGGAAGAATGAGGCCATCTACTCCTACTTCAGCACATTGCTTGCAGAATTTCTCTGTTCCGTATTTGAGCACATTGTTACAGTATCCCATCAGGAAAACGGGCTTATCAGTAATTTGCCTTAAGTCCTTCAGCTGCTCAAAAAGCAGGTTCAGGTTCATACCATTTTCCAATGCCTGGTGACTGGTTTGCTGTATGGTTTCTCCATCAGCCAAAGGATCAGAATAAGGGATACCAATTTCAATGATATCGGTATCAGTTTCATTCAGCGCCTTTATGATGGTTTGGGTATCATCCAACTTCGGGTAGCCTGCCGTAAAGTAAATCGTCAGCTTATCTTTTTCCTGCTGCCGGAATATATTTTCTATTCTATGTAACATGATTTTTTAGAGTCTAGAGTTAAGATTCAAGAACCAAGAATTCTTAAATCGTAAATCTCAATTCGTAATTCGTAATTAATAGCTTCCGTGGTTGATATAAGTCTGCAAGTCTTTGTCTCCCCTACCAGACAGGTTGAGCACCACCACATCGGATGCTTTGAAATCAATTTGACTTAAAGCGGCTAGCGCATGAGCCGATTCCACCGCAGGAATAATACCTTCCAGTTTGCTCAGTTCTACGCCTGCCTGCATGGCTTGCTCATCGGTTACATATTTAAAGATGCCTCGTTTACTTTTAAACAAATGTGCGTGTAAAGGCCCAATACCAGGATAATCAAGTCCTGCCGAGATGGAATAAGGTTCAGTCACCTGCCCATCTTCCGACTGCATCAAAAGCGTTTTCGATCCATGCAAAACGCCATCACTTCCTTTAGCGGTGGTAGCAGCAGTTTCTCCACTATCCACTCCATGGCCGGCAGCTTCCACACAGATCAGCTTAACATCTTCCTCATTCAGGTAATGATAGAAAGCACCAGCGGCATTGCTGCCACCACCCACACAAGCAATCACATAATCAGGATTATTCTTGCCTTCATGCTCCTGCAGCTGATTCATCATCTCCTCACTAATCACTGACTGAAAACGCGTTACCATATCCGGATAAGGATGTGGCCCCACCACAGAACCAATAATGTAATGTGTATCTTCTGGATTGTTGATCCAGTAACGCATGGCCTCATTGGTGGCATCTTTCAAAGTCTTGCTACCTGAACGTGCAGGTTCCACTTTAGCGCCTAAAATCTTCATGCGCTCTACATTGGGCTTCTGGCGCTCCATGTCTTTTTCGCCCATGAAAACAGTACATTCCATTCCTAAAAGTGCACAGGCCGTTGCGGTGGCTACCCCATGCTGACCTGCTCCTGTTTCAGCTATAATTTTCTTCTTGCCCAGCTCTTTTGCCACTAAGGCCTGCCCTATGGCATTATTGATTTTATGCGCTCCGGTATGGTTCAAATCTTCCCTTTTCAGATAGATTTTCGCGCCATACTTTTCACTAAGCTTCTTAGCCAGATATAGCGGTGTAGGTCTGCCTACATAATCTTTAAGCAGCAGTTTGAATTTTTCCTGAAAATCAGGTTTAGTCATGATGTCCAGATAAGAATTTCTGAGTTCTTCTATATTTGGATGCAGGAGTTCAGGGATGTATGCTCCCCCGAAATCACCATAATATCCATTTTCGTCTATTGCTATTTTTTGAGCCATTTCAATTAGTTTAATGTTGTCTGTTTTATCTCTTTTAAAGATTTGACTAATTCCTCTACACGGTTAATATTTTTAATACCAGGCTTGGTTTCAAGCTGACTGTTAAAATCCAGGGCTTCCAATTCTGGGATATCAAGGGAAACCGCCTTTTCAACATCATCGGGTGTTAAGCCTCCACTTAGAAAGAAGGGGGTTTGATGGTCTATGTCCTTTAGTACATTCCAGTTGAACTTCCAGCCATTGCCTCCACGGTATTTTCCTTTGGTATCGAATAAGAAATAGTCAACCTTCCCTTCAAAAGGTTTCAGTTGCGCTTTGTTAAAGTCATCTCCCACACTAATGGCTTTAATGACTTCAAGCCCTGATGCGCTTAATTTTTCAACATATTCCGGACTTTCATCTCCGTGCAACTGAACGATGGAAAAGTAACCTCTCTCCTTAAAATCGAGGATGATGTCAATTTCTTCATTCACAAATACACCAATGCGCTTCGTTTTTCCGAAATCGAGCTTAATGATGCGATCCATTTCATGAGCTGCTGTAAATCTTTTGGAGCCTACAAAAAAGATAAACCCCAAATAATCAGGCTGGTATTCAAGTATCTCCTTCACATTAGGCAGGTACCGCATTCCGCAAATTTTTACTTTCGGTGTTTTAACTTTAGTCTCCATTATATATTAGTTTTTGGTTATTCTTATTTGTTGCGAAAACTTCTGGCAAGCTTTAGCAGGATTGGTGTTCTTCATAAAAGTAGTACCAATCAGGAAGCCTTTAAAGCCAAGCGTTTTTAGCTTTAGGTAATCCTCTGAAGTTTTAATTCCGCTCTCTGCTATCTTCACATATTCATCTGGGATTTTACTATATAAAGCTTTCAGTCCTTCCAGATCAGTTTTAAAAGATTTCAGATCACGGCTGTTTACTCCCACTAAATCCACATAGTCGCCCAGATGTGAATTGATCTCCTCTTCATTATGTACTTCCAGCAGTACTTCCATTTTCAATTCATGGGCCAGTGCCGCTAATTCTTCCGCTTTAGCCCTGTCGATAGCTGCTGCTATTAACAAAATGGCATCTGCTCCATTGGCTTTAGCTTCATATACCTGATAAGAATCAATCATGAAATCCTTCCTGAGAATCGGGCAGAAGTTGAATTTTCTGGCTGTCTTTAAATCTTCTAAATCACCTCCGAAGGATGGTTTATCAGTCAAAATAGAAAGTGCACTGGAGCCAGCCTGCATATAGCCGATGGATGTTTCTTCTACCTTTGCATGTTGGTTGATGATTCCCTCAGAAGGCGACTGTCTTTTAAACTCAGCAATAATCCCGGTTTTATTGGGGTCTAGCAGGTATTTCTTTAAGGAAACAGGAGTGGCTTCGAAATAAGTTTGTTGCTTTAGCAGTTCAACCGGATAAAGCTTCTTTCGCTTTTCAACCTCTTCCTTTTTATAATTGATGATCTTTTCTAGTGTATTCATTAGTTGCTATACTTCATTAAGTAATAAGTTGATAATAAGTTATTTAGGCAGCCATTAATTTCTTAAATATTGACAGTGCCTTTCCTGATAAGATAGCCTCTTCCGCCATTGACTTACCTTCTTCCAGAGTTTCGCATTTACCGGCAGTTTGTAATGCCAATGCTGAATTAGCATAAACAACTGATTGCTGCTCTGAATTTCCTTTGCCCTCAAGTATCGTGGTAAATATTTTGGCAGCTTCTTCAATGGAATCGCCCCCTGCTATTTTTTCAGCATTTACTTTATTCAGCTGGAAATCACTAGGCTTTACAATCTGTTCGCCCTTGTTGGTAAATACTTTAGTTGAGCCGGTTAGTGAACACTCATCATAACCATTAAGGTCATAAACGATACTAAAGTTGGCATCAGTTTCCTGAAATAGGTAATTGTAGATTCTGGCCAACTCATGATCGAAAACGCCCGCAAGTTGCTTCTTCGGTTTGGCAGGATTTACCAAAGGACCGAGCATGTTAAAGAAAGTTTTGATGCCTAATTCTTTTCTGATGGGTGCCACGAATCGCATAGCCGGATGAAACTTTGGGGCATGTAGAAAGCAAATTCCAGAAGTTTCTAATTGCCTTTCCAGCTCGCCTTGTTCATTGGTGAATTCATAACCAAAGTGCTCCAATAAGTTTGAGCTTCCGCATTTTGATGAAACGCCATAGTTACCATGCTTTACCACATGCTGACCGCAGGCCGCCACCACAAAAGCTGAAAGCGTAGATATGTTAAAAGTGTTTTTACCATCTCCTCCGGTTCCGCACAAATCCATACCATCATAAGCACTTAAATCAATAGGCATGCAAAGCTCCATCAAAGCGGCTCTAAAGCCAGATAATTCATCAACAGTAATAGGACGCATCATGTACATCGCCATGAAAGCTGCCAGGTGGGAATTATTGAATTCACCCTGCCCAATTCTGGTAAGGATATCCTGAGCCTCTTCTTTACTCAGCGTATTAAATCGTGATAATCTGTTAAGTATTTCCTTCATTTTTTAGTGCTTAATCCAGTTTTCAATCATTTTAGGTCCTGCAGGTGTCATCACCGATTCAGGGTGAAATTGTATGCCACATACATCATATTGCCTATGACTCACCGCCATTACCTGTCCGTTTATATCTTCAGCTATTACTTCAAGTGAGTCAGGAACAAAGTCCGGGTCAATTACCCACGAATGATACCTGCCTACTTCAGGTTTTTCAGCTACACCTTCAAATAAATAATGTTGTTTAATAGCTATGTTGGTTTGAATACCATGCAGCACTGTATCAAGATTTTGAAGTTTGCCACAGAAAACCTCCCCTATCGCCTGATGTCCCAGGCAAACACCTAAAATAGGTTTTGTTGGTGCATAATCTTTGATCACTTCTTCCAGCAAACCAGCCTCTGACGGCACACCCGGCCCTGGGGAAAGCAGTATTTTGTCATAATCAGCTACATCTGCTAATTGAAATTTATCATTCCGAACCACTGTAATATCTACATCAAGCTTTAACTGACGAACAGTTTCGACCAGGTTGTAAGTGAAGGAATCGTAGTTGTCTATCAATAATAGTTTGAGTCTACTCATTTTGCCTTTCCATTTTGGGTGTCAAACATATGCTCAGCTTTTTCCATGGCTTTTCGCAGGGCAAAAAGTTTGTTATGAACCTCTTCAAGCTCACTTTGAGGATTTGATAAAGCTACTACTCCCGCTCCAGCCTGATAAGAAAGTGTATTGTTTCTGCTCACAAAAGACCTGATCACAATAGCATGATTGAGGTTTCCTGATAAGCCTATAAGGCCTACTGCACCTCCATAAAGTCCGCGTGAAGTTGGTTCGTATTCATCTATAAGTTTTAGCGCCATGTATTTTGGTGCACCACTCAAAGTACCTGCCGGGAAGGTATCTCCTAATAATTTAATGGAAGACCTTTCAGGCACTGTTGCACTTACCTTACTCACCAGGTGAATAACATGTGAATAGAACTGTACTTCCTTGTAAACATCTACTTTAACATCTGATCCATTTTTAGAAAGATCATTTCTACCCAGGTCAACCAGCATGGTATGCTCAGCATTTTCCTTTTCATCATTTAACAGCTTTTCAGCAAGTGCTGCATCGGCCTTATCATCTCCTGTCCTTTTATAGGTTCCGGCAATAGGATTCACATAAGCTTTATCTCCTTTGATACTTACTTGTGCTTCCGGTGAGCTGCCGAATAATTTGTAATCACCATAATCGAAATAGAACAAATAAGGCGATGGATTTAGCGAGCGAAGTGCTCTGTACACGGTAAATTCATCACCTTTGAACTTTTGCTGGAACCTGCGGGAAAGTACAATCTGAAAAACATCCCCTCTTTTGCAATGGTCTATTCCTTTGTTGATGATCTTCAAAAATTCTTCATCGGTTTGGTTAGAGGTTTCCTCTCCTTCTTTAGCAAACTTAAACTGCGGTAAAGACCTATTCAGAATCAGTTGGATCAAATCATCCAAAGTATAGTCATATGACTTATCGATTGTGTGTTCAAAAATATGCAGCTCATCTTTAAAATGATCGAACACAATCACAAAGCGATAAAAATGATAGCGTAAGAAAGGAATATTGGATGCCTCATTTTTAAAGGTGATATCTTCAAAAAACTGCACCCCATCAAAAGCTGTTGCACCAAAGAAACCACTTTCTTCAAATTCATCCTGCGGTAAAATCTTGTTACATTTGAACTGGAAAATAAAATCATTGAGCTTCTCTGCCACTTTCAATTGATCATCAACTTCAATGGCGTTTTCTTCACCCTCAATATTTGTGAGAAGCTTTTTACCATCACTTTGGATATCAACTAAAGATTGTACCGCTATATAGCTAAAGCTATTTCTTCTGGTATGGTAGTCACTACTTTCCAATAGAATGGTATTTGAAAATTGATCTCTTAGCCTTAGGTAAAGACCAACCGGTGTAAAAGAATCAGCTGGTAAACTTATGTGTCGTTTTTTTACTTGCATGTTGGAATATTGTGTGCTTTGTTAAAGTTTAAGTCAAAAAAAAAGAGCCTGCCGGATGTCCGACAAGCTCTTCTAAAATTACGCATAGTGGCTCGGTTCATCCTGTTTGGGAAGAATTGTAAAGCCACCACCATATGTTTTTGTTTTGTATTATCATTTTAAAAAAGTCATAAAAAAACCCCGCTTGTAGGCGGGGTTTAAATTTTAAATATACCGATACCGCCTTCTAAAATTTAGAAGCCCACCACCAGTTATTATTTGTGTTAGTCAAAGTCATTTTTACAAATGTAGACCTGATTTAGAATTTTGCAAAGTTTCGGAAAAGAATTTTGCATTTATTTTATGCTTCTTCCTTCTCCTTCTTTTTAGTAGCTTTTTTAGTTGTTGACTTCTTGGCAGTAGTCTTCGTCTTTTTAGCAGGCTTCTTTTCTTCTGCAGGAGGATTTAATGCTACATCGTGCTTAGGTTTTTTAGGTCTTCTTACCCCGAATGAACCTTTTGCAATTTTTCCTTTTTTTGATTTTCTATCTCCTTTACCCATAGTTGAAAATTTTATAGTTAATATATTATTAAGCGTATTTTAATTAAAAGTGTTCTGAATAAATAATCAAATTTTTCCTCATAAAATTAAATATTCAGCACCCCTTAGAATAAATAGATAAAATACTGATATACATTTACTTACAAAAAGCGAATAAAGCTTTATTAGCCAGTAAAATATTTTATTGAAAAAGAGCAACTATTACATTTTAAAAAGCGTTATTCGCAGCATTAATACTATCCCTTGAAAGAGAAAATTTTATCTCTGGATATTTCCAGACAGCCCGATGACAGTACCTGTGGCCCCACTTGCTTACATGCCGTTTATAATTACTTTGATTACGAAATAACACTTAACGAAGTAATCAATAATGTAGAATACCTGAAAGATGGTGGAACCTTAGGTGCTCTTCTAGGAATTGACGCCCTGAAAAGAGGTTTCGAAGCAGAGATCATTACTTACAACTTAAAAGTATTTGACCCCAGTTGGTTTGAATCAACAGATATAGATTTGGTGGCGAAGCTCAATGAACAGCTTAATTATAAAACGGATCCCAAATTCAGACAGGCATCAAAAGCTTATATCTCCTTTTTAGAAATGGGCGGAAAAATAAGCTATAAAACACTTAATGAAGCTTTGATATTCAATTATCTATCAAAAGAAATCCCTGTTTTAACCGGCTTAAGTGCCACCTATTTATATAATGAGAAAAGAGAAATTGGTAGTGACCCTGTCCGTTTTGATGATGTAGCGGGCAATCCTTCAGGACATTTTGTGGTACTTAATGGCATGGATCCTGTTGAAAAAACAGTTAAAATATCAGATCCGTTACAGGCAAACGCCTATAATAAACAACATTATACTGTAGCAACAGATCATCTAATCTGTTCTATTTTATTGGGCATCTTAACTTACGATGCCAACTTACTAATCATTCAGAATAAATAAATGCAAATAATAATAGTAGTATCCAATCTTAAAGATTGGGATTTTAACATTGAGGGAGTTGAGGTGATAACAGCTAAACAGTACCTTACCAACCCTAAATATCCGGCATTAAAGAATGCTAAAATTTTTAACCTGAGCAGAAACTTTAAATATCAAAGTTCAGGCTATTATGTATCCTTATTGGCTGCCGCAAGGAAGCATAAAGCTATTCCAAGTATTGCTACCATCCAGGACATGAAGTCAAGCTCAGTTATTAAAATCTTAACAGCTGAGTTAGAAGCGAATATTCAAAAATCGTTAAAAGACATTAAGTCTGATAAGTTCACCTTATCTATCTATTTCGGTAAAAACCTATCGAAGAAATATGACAGCATAAGCTTACAACTTTTTAACCTTTTTCAATCGCCCTTTATAAGAGCGCATTTTACAAATAGTAATCAGAAATGGGTTATATCTAATATCTCGGCAATCACAACAAGTGAAATCCCAGATGACCATAAGGACTTTGTTCAGGCTGCTGCTAAAAAGTATTTTGAGTCTAAGAAATTTAATGTACCTGAGCGCAATACCAAAGGTTATGACATGGCCATTTTATGGGATCCTGAGGAAACTACAGCCCCTAGCTCCGAGAAGACCCTTCAGAAGTTTATCAAAGCTGCTGATGCCTTGGGTATTCATGCCGAACTCATCACCAAAGATGATTATAACGAATTATCATCTTATGATGCGCTGTTTATAAGAGAAACTACTGCGGTAAATCACCATACTTTTCGTTTTGCTCAGCGTGGGCAGGCTGATGGTCTGGTGGTAATAGATGACCCTGAAAGCATTATTAAATGCAGTAATAAAGTTTATCTGGCTGAGCTCTTAAAGATGCATAAAATTAGTGCGCCTGAAACTGTCATTATCCATAAAGATAATATGATGCTGGCACCAGATATTTTAGGGTATCCTATTATCCTTAAACAACCTGATAGCGCTTTTAGCCAAGGTGTTACCAAAGCAGTTGATGAGGCTGAATATGTGGCCAAAGTGAATGCTTTGCTGGAAAAATCAGACCTTATTGTTGGGCAGCAGTTCCTTCAAACTGATTTTGACTGGCGCATAGGCGTAATTGATGGAAAGGCTATTTATGCTTGCAAATATTTCATGAGTGGCAAGCACTGGCAAATTGTAACCTGGGACAAAAATAAAACAGCCGGCAGGTACGGGAAGGTGGAAACCATGGCAGTAGAACAAGCACCAAAGGGTGCTATAAAAATAGCTGAGAAGCTCGCAAAACTGATTGGACCAAGCTTGTATGGCGTTGATATTAAGCAGAAAGGTGATCAGTTTTTTATTATTGAAATAAATGATAACCCTAATATTGATACGGGCGTTGAAGATGCATTTCTAAAAGACAAACTATACACAGAAATTATGCAGGTCTTCTTAAAAGGAATACAAAAATCTAAAATGGCTTAAGCCTATTATATGATCTTACACAAGTCTCCCTATAAATTATTTGAATGTGTGGGTATTGAGCTCGAGTATATGCTCGTAAATCAAAAGACACTTCAACCTGAAGCTTCAACTGATAAACTTATCATTAAAAAGCATGGAGCTATTACTGATGAGTTAGAAAACGGGCTGATCAGCTGGTCAAATGAATTGGTTTTACATGTGGTAGAATTAAAAACTACACATCCTGTAAAATCGCTTGATGGTATTTCAGGTGCTTTTCATGCAAATGTTGAAGAAATAAATAAATTATTAGCTGAGGATGGTGTCATGCTGATGCCAACGGCTATGCATCCTTTTTTGAATCCACTAAAGGATCTTAAGCTATGGCCACATCACAGAAATGAGATTTATGAGCAGTATGATAAAATCTTTAATTGTAAAGGTCATGGTTGGGGTAACCTGCAAAGCATGCATATCAACTTGCCGTTTGCCAATGATGACGAATTTTTCAAGCTGCATGAAGCTATTAGAATATTAATGCCACTAATCCCTGCATTGAGTGCTTCAAGTCCTATTTATGAAGGTAACATCGGTCCTTTTAAAGACAACCGTTTAAACTTCTATGAACTGAACCAGCAGAAAATACCTGCTATCACAGGCAAGGTTATTCCGGAATCAGTGAAGAATAAAAAAGAGTATGAAGAAAAAATTCTTGAGCAAACTTATAAAGCAATAGCCCCTTTTGATACTGACAATATCCTTCAGGAAGAATGGCTAAATTCCAGAGGTGCTATTACCAGATTCGACAGAAATGCCATTGAAATTAGAATTATTGATTTGCAGGAATGTCCTGTGGCTGATATCGCAATCGCTGAGCTCATCATTGAAAGTTTAAAGTGGCTGATTAAGCGCTTTGATATCATTCCATACTTTTCTGAAACTGAATTATACCCTATTTATAGAACAGCATTGGAAGAAGGTTCAAACGGTTCAATTGAGAATACTTCGTATTTAAAGCTTTTTGGTTTTGTTCCGGATCAGGAAATTAGCATTCGAAATGTATGGAAAAGTATTTTAGCAGAAGTACGACTATCACCGGAAAGTGAAGCCGCTATTCTTAATATTTTAACAAACGGAAACCTTTCTGAGAGAATTGTCACAAATCTAAATTCAGAAAAACCTTCTATAGAGAATATTATAAAAGAATATAAGATATTGGCAGACTGCCTCAAAAATAACAGGCTCTATACGCCTCGTCAATGAAATACATAATAAGTTGTGAGCATGGAGGTAATAAAATCCCTCCTGCTTACCTCAATTATTTTACTGCGCACAAAGACCTGCTCAACTCTCATAAAGGCTGGGACAAAGGAGCTTTAGCAGTAGCTAAATATTTTGCCTCACTCCTAAAAGCTGACTTTATTTACAGCACTACCAGTAGGTTATTAATAGAGCAAAATCGGACATTGAAACATCCTGATCTTTTCTCTGAAATAAGTAAGCAATTCAATATCGAGCAGAAAGAAAGCTTGATAAACGAGCTATATATACCTTATATAGATAAATTGAGTCAATACATTGAAAATGCAATTATTGAAAAAGAACCTTTCATTCATATTTCGGTCCACAGCTTTACTCCAGTGCTAAATGGTGATATTCGAAGTGCGGAGATTGGTCTTTTGTTTGATCCTGATAATGCTGAGGAATTAAAATTTGCAGAACTATGGCTCAAAAAGATAAGTAAAAATGAGCCAGATTGGAGAGTGAAAATGAACTACCCATATCTTGGTACGGATGATGGCTTGGTAAGCCTTTTCAGAGAAAAATATTCCAAACAGTATACTGGAATTGAGTTAGAAATTAACAATAAGCTTTTCGACAACTACTCAGTTTCTCAAATAGCCGAAAGACTAAAGCCCACCATGCAATTAGTTCAATAATTTATTATGCATGCCGAATGCTTTTCTTAAATTGAATTATGATTCAATCAGAAAGCCATTTCATCAAACAAAAGGATTTTAGCCTACACTTCAAAAGGTTTTTTACGGATGATAAAGCACCTTCAGTTATGCTGGTGCATGGCAGCATAGAAGATGGAAGAATCTTCTACTCCAAATCAGGAAAAGGCCTTGCTCCTTTTTTGGCAGAGAATGGCTATGATGTTTTCGTTCCTGATATGCGAGGAAAGGGGAAAAGCACTCCAGCTATAGATAAAAATGCGTCATTTGGTCAATATGAAGGTATTACTGAAGATATGTCCTTGTTCTTGGAAGCTGTTGAGAAGATAAAAGGAAAAAAACCTGAATATTTAATGGCTCATAGTTGGGGTGGTGTTATTTCATTATCTTATCTGGCCAGAAACGAATATGAAAGTCTTAAAGGCCTTGTCTTTTTTGGTTCCAAGAGAGATGTGCGTGTTCAAAACTTTAACCGATGGCTCAATATTGATTTACTATGGAATACCCTTGGCAACATTCTGGTAAAAAGATATGGTTATTTCCCGGCTAAGAAGTTTAAAGCAGGTAGTGCTGATGAAAGTAAGAATTTCTTTCTACAGGTAAATAATTGGGTATATGCTAAAAACTGGATTGATGAAATAGATGGCTTTAACTATGCCGAAAAATTAAAAGAAAAGAAACTCCCTCCTATCTTGTCCATAACTGGAGCTAAAGATACACATGCTGGTCATCCTAAAGATGTAAAGCGTTTATTAGCTGAAATAGGGAACCAAGCTAATCATGAATTTAAAGTGATAGGAAAAAGGCAAGGATATGCGCATGATTATGATCACATCAATTTATTAACTCACCCAGAAGCAAAAAAAGATCATTTCAAAGAAGTGCTTGAGTGGTTAAGAAGACATTAAATTTAAAGCACAAAAAAGGCTCTTTTGTAAAAAGAGCCTTAATAATTTATAAAATCAATCTTTTTATTTGATCAAGTTTACGAAGGATGTCCCTAAGTTATCAGCAATGATCCTCTTATAGGCTACACTATTTTTATATTCAGGTGTAAGAAACTCTGCCCAAACAGAAGCCCAGTCGGAACTTTTAGGAAAAATAAAACCTAGTTGATCTTCTAACTCATTTAAATTTACCAAATGCCTTGTGATAGGTAGTCTCTTTTTTACTGAGTCATAATACTCGGTAAAATCTATAAGCGTAAAATAATTCTGACCACTTTTTAACTTGGCAATTACTTCCGGTCCAGAATTCACCATTTCAATCTGAAGGTTGCTGAAATATTTTCCTTTAATGTCATTCAAGTATTTTTCATGCGTAGAACCCTTAATAACAACAGCTTTGTAATCTTTAAAAGCAGTGCTCATTTCATCTAAGCTGGAAATTTTTTCAGCATCATTATTAGAAAGTAATACGGAAGGATTGTTCATATAAGGAGGCGTGAAGCTCAGAAAGGTTTTTCTTTCATTGGTAATACTGGTATTACACACTCCCATTATGTTGTCAGATACTTTTACAGTATTGATGAAATTTGAGAAGTTATCAATTTTCTTAGTGAAGGAAAAACTTAGTTCTACTGCATATTTATCTTTCACAAACCCTTTAAACTCCTCCATTAAGTCAACACAAACACCCTGCATTTTACCGCCTTGTTCAAATACCAATCCTGGAGTTTTGTAATACACACAAGTTAAGTTACCTGTTTTATTAGCTTTTACTTGAGCCCAACTCTGGCCATTTATTGGGCTCTGCGCCAAAACATTTCCAACTGTAATTAAGAGGAACAAGAAAGTAGATAATATCTTCATAGCTGATTGAATTTAAAAGTTAACCAATACATGTGTATTTAAAACCAATCAGGAAAATAGCATGATAAGCTAAATTCTCAAAACAAAACCTTCATTTTTAGATAGAGTGAGGGTTTAAGAATACCAATCAGGCATGTCTAACGCCCATCATATCTAATTCAGGGATATACTGAAGGTTTTCTTTGGTGATAGAATCCGGGACAAAAATGAATTTCTTATCGAATACCTGATCAACAATAAAGTAGCTCACCCAATATTCATTATTCAACTTAAACACTGATTCATCTATTGGCTCTACACGCTGAAAGCTTTGTTCATCCAGCTTTTCAATGCGGTGCCGAAGTACAGCAGTCTTCTTTTCTTCACCATTAATCTCTCCATAACCTTTTGAGGTGATCATCACATTGGTGAGTTCAATGAGGTTACGGTTGATAATGTATACATCCCAACCTGTGCTATTCTCCAATTTAGATTGGGCAATAACCAAATCTACACCCGTAACAGGTGAAAAATCTATATCTTTCTTCATCTGATGGTTAAATCAATTCCATTTCAAATAAGTCAGCTATATGTTGCTTAAGCTTCTCTTCCACTTCCTGCATGTTTTGCTTTTTTCCTAATTCAGCTTCCATAGAGGTTACTGCTTTATCATCAATACCACAAGGGATGATGTTTTTGAAATAGTCTAAATTTGTATTTACATTAAAGGCAAAACCGTGCATAGTAACCCATCTGCTACTCTTAACGCCTAGTGCACATATTTTTCTTGGATTCTTAGCGCCTTCTTCATAATCCAACCAAACACCTGTTAAACCCTTTATTCTTCCCGACTCTATTCCATAGTCCTTAAGGGTAAGGATTACCGCCTCCTCTAATAAGCGTAAATATTTATGGATATCTGTAAAGAAATTATCTAAATCAAGAATAGGATAACCCACAATTTGACCTGGTCCATGATAGGTAATATCTCCTCCTCTATTGATTTTGTAATAGGTTGCTTCCTTCTCTTTCAAACCATCTTCATCAAGTAACAGATTATCTTCAGAACCACTTTTCCCTAAAGTATACACATGCGGATGCTCCAGAAATATTAAGTAATTTTCTGTTATTTGTTGCTGTTCCTCTTCAAGCTTTCTATTGCTTGTTTTGATGGCGATGGTTTTCTCAAAAAGCTCACCTTGGTAATCCCAGGCCTCCTGGTAGTCCATCAGACCTAAATCGAGAAACTTTGTTTTTTTATTAATGTGATGATTCAAAAATGAAAATCCTTTTGGTTTTGAGTTATAGCCACTATTCTCTGCTATAGCTGTTGCAAATATAATTGAAGCTTAATGAAAAGCCTTACTATATACTGATTTCAAAATCAAATGTTACTATCTTCATTGGTTACATGAGCACTAAAAGCACCGGAGACAAAGGAGAGCAACTTGCTAAAGAGTTTCTATTAGACAAAGGATATGAAATTCTGGAAGAAAATTACAGATACAAAAGAGCTGAGATCGATTTAATCTGCCTGAAAGATAGCTTGCTTGTTTTTGTAGAAGTTAAAACACTAAGCTCCTCAAAGTTTAATATGCCCGAAGCACGGGTAAATACCCACAAAGAAAGAATGATAATTCAGGCTGCTGAAAATTACATTTACAGCATCAATTGGCAGAAAGATATCAGGTTCGATATTTTAAGTATTGTACTGAATCAACCTCCTGAATTCTATCATATTGAGGATGCTTTTTATTGATAATGAGATTCCCTATCCTGTCTGCCGACAGGCAGGTGCTCGGGAATGACGCTAACTACAATCACTATTTAGTCTAAAGAAAGACAGTAGTAGAACATTCAAGGTAAGTAGAAATCAAAAACGATATCTTTCATGCACTTGAAATGACCTTTAGGGCATTTCTGATAGCCAATCTTTGAGCAAGGTCTGCAATTGACTTTGTTATTCTCTAAAACCGTAAACTTGGTTTTATAGGGATACATGCCAAAGCTGGGAATGGTATTACCCCATATACAAAAGATGTTCTTTTTAAAAGCAGCGGCAATGTGCATCAAACCCGTATCATGGCTAAAAACATATTTCGCCTGTTTTACAATAGAGGCCGACTGATTAAGGTTAAACTTACCACAAGCATTGAATATTACTGTTTTCTTACCCAGCTCAGTAAGTTTCTCTTCATAAGGCGCTGATCCCTCATTTCGCTCGAAGAAAGTTTCTATTTTATCCGCATCTTCTACATCATCAGGCCCACCAACAATAACTACAGGTTTGTTGATTTTATCACACAGCTCAATCATCCTTTCAACCGGAAGTTTCTTGGTTTGATGCTGTGCACCAATTACATAGGCTACATATTCTTTCTGGAAACCTTCGGGCAACCAACTTAATTCTACCTCATCTTTTTCAGGAATAAAGTAATCTAAACCGGAACCATCAGTTTTAACGCCTAATTCGGAGGCTGCTTCCATATATCTGTCTACAATATGAATATTGGGCAGTTTATTCACCTTCATATTGACTATTAGCCACTTTTCCAGATTAAGCTTATTGAAAGCTTTAGAAGGCACCTTTAATTTTTGTTTGATTAATCTGGTTCTGATATTATGATGCAAATCAACCACATAGTCAAAGTTCTCGTCCTTAAGTGAATCCGTTAAATCACTAAGTTTCTCAGGTAACACATGTACCTTATCTACAAATGGGTTATTCTCTAAAATATGAGCAAATGATTTTTTAGTACAATAGTGTACTTCCACATCATCGAGTTGCATCTTAATGGCTCTAATAACAGGTGTGGTCAAAACTATATCACCTATAGAGGAGAACCTTAAAATGAGAACTTTCTTAATTGATTTCAAACTATGTATTTATGATTTAATAAGTTGAAGAGCTGCCTCTTTCTTTTTGTTAAAGTGTGCCTCTACTTCTTTTTGTGATAGTGCGTTAAAAGTTTCTTTGGCTGTTAATCCGGCCTTTCTTCCCACGCATACACCGTAATACATATCGTGATAGCCTTTTGTTTCGTGTGCATCAGGATTTATAGAAATCATTACGCCTTTATCAATAGCATATTTAACATAGCGCCAATCTAAATCCAATCGCCATGGATGCGCATTAATTTCGATAATTACATTGTACTCTGCACAGGCATCAATTACCGCATAATGATTAATCGGATAAGCTTCACGCTGTAAAAGTAGACGTCCGGTCGGATGCCCCAGCATGGTTGTGAAAGGATTTGAAATAGCCTTGATCAATCTTTCAGTTGCTGTTTTCTCATCCATATTAAGCTGAGCGTGTATTGAGGCTACCACAAAATCAAAACTGGCCAATACATCATCAGCGTAATCCAATGAGCCATCATTTAATATATCGGATTCTATGCCTTTGAATATTTTGAATGGAGCCAGCTTTTTATTGAGCTCATCAATCTCCTCATGTTGTTGTTTTACACGAAATTCCTGTAAGCCATTGGCATAAGCGGCAGTTTTGCTATGGTCGCTTATGCCTAAATACTCATAACCTAGTTCTTTGCAGTAGGTAGCCATTCGCTCAAGGGTATTGGCTCCATCACTGTAAGTGCTGTGGTTATGAAGAATACCTTTTAAATCATCGGTTTCAATGAGTTTTGGCATATTACCCTCTTTAGCCATCTCAAACTCCCATAAACCTTCTCTCAATTCAGGAGCTATAAATGGCAAATCAGCTGCTTTGAAAATGGCTTCCTCACTTTTGAAATTTTCTTGCTTTAACAATTTATAGAGCGATTCTCCTTTGTCAGTTTGATGAACCAAATGCTGTGGATTTGCCGTGGTGCGGTAAAGCTCATTGGCAAAATTTTCTTCTGGTGTGAAATAAATGTCGATTTCAGCTTTTGTTTCCTTCTCTCTAAGTTTCAGTTTGTAAGGTCCCGAAAGCTTTTCATTCACTTCGTAATTAGCTGACTTTTCTAAAGATGATTTGATTTTGGACTTCTCTTTGGCCCCAACCAATAATTCTATTGGCTTAATCACTTCCATCTTTCGCCTTACAGCTCCTGTGGTACTAACAAAGTTTTTATCTGTAAGCTCCTGAAGATGTTCAATCAATGCTTCTGCAATCTTTTCTGCCTCTCTGTAATGCACAAAACCTCTCCTGCTTATCAGAAATTTTGCCGATTCCAGCATTTTATCTTGGCTCTTAGCACCAAAACCTTTTAACGCGGCTATTTTATCCTGCTTACAGGCCTCAATTAGGTCTGTTAAATTATCAATCCCTAAATCTTCCCAAATCAGTTTAATCTTTTTTGGACCAAAACCGCTCAACTTCATCATTTCCATCACACCTTCAGGTGTTTTATTCTGATAATCAGTAAGTTGTTTTAGTGAACCTGTTTCAATAATTTCAGCTATAGAGGCCGCAATGCTCTTACCAACTCCATCAAGCTTTTCTAATGCCGATTGGTCTAAATCAGCCAATCGAACATCAGCTTTTTCCAAATTGTAAATAGCTGAATTGTAACTTTTTATTTTAAAATCATTCTCACCAAACAATTCCATCAGTTTGGCAGTCTGCTTAAGTAATTTCAGGATATGTTTATTTTCCACGGTTTTGAGCTTTTTGTAAAATTAACAGTATAATCCGATCTGATTAAATAATTTTTCAATACTTCTACGCAACTATTGAAGAATGATGATTTTTCTGATTAATTTGATTTGATAACTGCTATTACGTTAAATAGATTATGTGTATGCGTTGTTTCTCCTTATTTCTTATTGCAATACTCTTTTCATCGGTAGTGTTTGGTCAAATTTCACAACCAACCAGATATGAAATAGAAATTGATGAGCTAGATGAACCTTATAATATCGTTTCTGCTGAAGAAAATGGAATATACATTTTCAAAGAGCGGGAAGATAAGAAAACTAAAAAAGAGAACAGCTGGGAAATCATTAGAATAGACACTTCATTACAGGAAGTTAGCCGTCATGAGGTATTAATTGACGATAAATTTACTTTTCGAGGATACAGCTACCAAAACGGTCAGTTTGTGATGCTTTTTCAGGAAGGCATTGAGTATGCTGAAGACTTGCTATTTGTAACTTTTAAAGTTGGTGAAGCAGGCTTCCAATCTTATGTCTACAAAAATGTTGTTCCCATTAAACTTACAGAATTTGAGCTAAAAGATGATGCCGTGATTTTTGGTGGTGATGTAAACATGAGGGCTGTGCTCATGGTATATAATTTCACACAAGAAAAAGGTTTTGTACTTCCCGGCTTTTATACTGATAGGAGCAGTCTACTTCAAATTGTTCGGAATACCAATGATGAATGGTTTAGAGTGGTAACTTCAGAAAGAAGATTAGATAAGACTTATGGCATAACCGTAAGAGCCTACTCCACTAGGGGTGAATTGATTTATTCGCGAGAAATAGATGCAGGGGAAGATAGGAGTTTAACAAACGGTAGAATTGTTAACGGAGAAATTGGTGCCAATCTTTTAGCAGGCACCTATTCCAAAAAACGTAGAACAGAAACTTCTCGCGGTCTTTTCATTGCTGATCTTGCCATTGATGGTACTTATGACATCCAATATTACAACTACGCCAACCTGGAGAACTTCTTCAATTATATGCGAGAAAAGAGAAAAGCTCGCATTAAAAGAAGAATTCAGCGCAAGAAAATAAAAGGTAAGAAATTGAAATTCAGCTATCGCCTCTACGTGCAAGATATTATTCAGCAAAATGATCAAAACATACTAATTGGTGAAGCATATTATCCAACCTATACTACATCTGCTTATGGTATGGGTGGATTCTATGACCCTTTTACATCAAGAAGATCTACTCAGGTTTTTGATGGTTATAAGTATACCCATGCCATCATCATTGGCTTTGATAATGAAGGTAACTTACTGTGGGACAACAGCTTTGAGATAAATGACTTAAAAAGCTTCTTTCTAGAGGAGCATGTACAGGTAGTTTTTACAGATAATAAAATTGTAATGCTCTATTTGTATGATCAACAATTGAAGGTTAAAGTTATCCGAGAGCAAGATATTATTGAGGGAAAATCCACAGAAGACCTTCGTCTTAAATATGATAGTGATGAAATAAAAGGCAACGATGAAGAATTAGAAGGGCTTGAAAAATGGTACAGCAAAACATTTTATGCCTATGGCGTCAATAGAGTAAAAAACTTAAAGGATAGCGATATTGAGCTTAACAGAAAAGTCTTTTTTATCAATAAAATCGTTGTAGATTAAACTAGTTGTTTTACTATCTTTGCCGCAATCCCATGGATAAAAGACTGATTTTAGATAGCGAACTACTCAGAATAACCATCTTCCGACTGGTGGAAGAGCTTATTGAAAACCATGGTGACTTTACCGATACTGTTCTTATTGGCATGCAGCCAAGAGGTATTTATTTAGCCGATAGGCTTCATAAAAGATTGGAAGAGCGGCTTGAGAGCTCGATACCCTTAGGCTACTTAGATGTAACCTTTTATAGAGATGATTTCCGCAGAAGAGACTCGCCAATTGAGGCCAATGCAACAGATATTCCCTTTTTAATTGAAGACAAAAAGGTAATACTTATAGATGACGTGCTTTTTACAGGTCGTACAACACGTGCAGCACTAGATGCTATGATTGCCTTTGGCCGTCCTCGGTTAGTTGAATTACTTACATTTATTGATAGAAAATATACCAGAGACCTTCCTATACAGCCTG
The DNA here is from genome assembly GCF_016734805.1 of Marivirga atlantica. Lineage (GTDB taxonomy): Bacteria > Bacteroidota > Bacteroidia > Cytophagales > Cyclobacteriaceae > Marivirga > Marivirga atlantica. The sequence goes on along the minus strand of NZ_JAERQG010000001.1, from coordinate 1,588,867 downwards.
ATTATGTTGGTAAAAGAGTGAATACACTCAAAACTCAGCGTGTATTGGTTGAATGGACAGATCAGGGAGCTGAAAATGATCAAATCTGGTTAGTGACAAACGATTAAACATGGCAAAACTAAGTGTTAAACATTTATTGGGTATCAAAGAATTAACTCCAGAAGATATTCAATTGATTTTTAAAACTGCTGAACAATTCAAAGAAGTCATTAACCGACCCATCAAGAAAGTACCTTCTCTTCGAGATATTACAATAGCTAACATTTTCTTTGAAAATTCGACCAGAACACGTTTGTCATTTGAACTAGCCGAGAAAAGGCTTTCTGCTGATGTTGTTAACTTTTCAAGCTCAAACAGCTCAGTAAAGAAAGGCGAAACACTACTTGATACTGTAAATAACATACTTTCTATGAAGGTGGACATGGTGGTTATGCGACATAGTAGTCCTGGAGCTCCTCACTTCCTTTCAAGGCATATAGATGCTAATATTGTAAATGCCGGTGATGGCACACATGAGCATCCCACTCAAGCCTTACTCGATACTTTCTCAATGAGAGAAAAAGTAGGGGAACTGAAAGGAAAGAAAATAGCCATCATAGGTGACATATTACATTCCCGCGTAGCCTTATCTAACATTTATGCACTTCAAAAGCTTGGTGCCGAAGTGATGGTTTGTGGCCCAAAAACGCTATTACCTAAGCACATTCATGAATTAGGCGTACATGTTTCACTTGATGTAAAAGAAGCTTTAGCTTGGTGTGATGTAGCCAACATCCTCCGAATTCAGTTGGAAAGACAGCAACTAAAGTATTTCCCATCTCTGCGCGAATATTCCTTGTACTACGGCATCGATAAAAAAATGCTAGATAGTTTAAACAAAGAAATAGTTGTGATGCACCCTGGCCCAATCAACAGAGGCGTAGAGATATCAAGTGATGCAGCTGACTCTAAACAGTCTATTATTTTAAATCAGGTAGAAAATGGAGTAGCAGTCAGAATGGCGGTTCTTTACCTGCTTGCTCAATCTAAACCTTCTCAAAAAGCATAAAAAAAGCTGATTTAAGAATCAGCTTTCAATAGAAATTGTGCAAGTTCTTGATTGGCAGTTGGACCAAAGCCGTCTACAATAGTTCCCTTAGTCCCATCTTTGGCAGCAATCTGGTATACAATTGATAAATCGTCTGGATTGGATTTACCTTCAAATCTAAATTCCTTTTCTATTTCTACTTCTGAGGCACCGTAGGCACTACCTCCAGCCTTCAATTTGCCATCTTCAAAATAGAAATCTTCTTTATACCCAGTATTTTTAAGTTCCTCAATTTTTTGAGAAACGGTTTTCATAGCTTCCATAATTCTTAGTTTAATTACAGAAACCTAACCAATAAAAAGTATCAATGTTTAGTCTTCTAAAGACTCAAAGTATCTAATTGCCGGAAATTCTCCATTAGCATCACTATGATCAATCACATAACCTAACTCACCATCATTAGTCATTAATGTTACTACTGCCGTTCCTTTTTCTTCATAAACATATTCCGCCTCCACGGAAACCTGCTCAGCAACATAATTTTTTACTTCTACGGACTCGTCTTCCTTCACTCTTTTTAGTTCCAGATGATCTTGGCTAAAATCAAAATGGTTGATATAGCCATAATTTGATAACTCATTAATCTTAGAGGCAATTTCTTGTTGATATCTTTCCATAACATTTTGATTTGAAGTACTATACAAAGAACGCCATCCTTAACAACACTGTTCTTCAGAAAAGGGTATCAATATTACATGCGTCACATTTCAGCAATGATTTTAAATAATTAACTTTGCCTCATCAACAAGACAAATAAAATCTCATGTATTATAACTCTATAATAGAGACTATTGGTAACACACCATTAGTAAAATTAAATAAGGTTAATAAAGGTGTGCCAGGCACAATTCTAGTTAAAGTTGAATATTTCAATCCTGGTAATTCCATGAAAGATAGAATGGCCTTAAAAATGATCGAAGATGCTGAAAAGGCAGGTCTTCTGAAACCAGGAGGAACTATTATAGAAGGTACCTCCGGTAATACCGGCATGGGGTTAGCCTTAGGTGCCATCTCAAAAGGATATAAATGCATTTTTACTTTAGCTGATAAGCAGTCAAAAGAAAAAATGGATATCCTAAGAGCTGTAGGTGCTGAAGTAATTGTATGCCCTACTAATGTATCGCCTGACGATCCTCGCTCCTACTATTCAGTTGCTAAGAAATTAAATGAGGATATACCTAATTCGTTCTACCCTAACCAATATGACAATACATCTAATTCGGTAGCTCATTATGAAACTACAGGGCCTGAAATTTGGGAACAAACAGAAGGTAAAATAACACACTGGGCAGCAGGTGTTGGAACTGGTGGATCAATGTGCGGAACTAGTAAATACTTAAAAGAGCAGAATGCTGATATCATTAGCGTTGGCATCGATTCTTATGGTTCTGTTTTCAAGAAATATAAAGAAACAGGCGAGTTTGATGAGAAGGAAATTTACCCATACTTAACAGAAGGTATTGGTGAAGATATCCTGCCAAAAAATGTTGACTTCTCAGTTATTGATCATTTTGTTAAAGTAACTGATAAGGATGGTGCTATCATGACGAGAAGATTAGCAAGAGAAGAAGGTCTTTTCTGTGGATGGTCTTGTGGTTCTGCCGTACATGGTGCTTTAGAATATGCCAAAGAAAACCTTAAGGAAGATGATATTATGGTGATTATACTACCAGATCATGGCACCAGATACTTGGGTAAAATTTACAATGACGACTGGATGAGAGATCATGGATTTTTAGAAAACAATGATTATGCAACAGCTGCTGATATTGTTAGCAAAAGAAATGGCTCTTTCGACTTAAAATCAGTAGAAGCAAACACTAAGGTTTCTGAAGTGGTAAAAATGCTCGATAAACTTTCCGTATCGCAGTTACCTGTAACAAATGGTAAAGGTGAATTTGTTGGAAGCGTTACTGATGCCAAAATATTAAATAAGTTGGTTGAAAACCCGGAACTTAAAGGAAAGCCAATTGAAGAAATAATGGATAGCCCATTTAAATTTATTGCTGCCAACACTACAGTTGATACTATTTCATCAATGATGAATCATGGAGAGAAAGCTTTAATGGTTTTAGATGAAAACCAAAAAGCACACATTATTACTAAACAAGATTTGTTGATGGCTTTTTCTGATTAAGGCTTTACTGAACCAAAAAATAAAAGCCCTGACTGTTAAACAGTCAGGGCTTTTTTGTTGCTTGTGCGCGCGAGAAGATTCGAACTTCCACGGGCTTGCGCCCACCACCCCCTCAAGATGGCGTGTCTACCAATTCCACCACGTGCGCTAATGGGATCAAATATAAATAATTCACCCGCATACGCAAAAAAACCTACCTGCCAAAGGCAGATAGGTCTCTTGCAATTTGTTGTACCGAAAAATAAACCTAAACCAATATTCGATACTTAGTGCCTCACTCGGATATTAAAACATTAACCATCACTAAACTACTTCACCGAGTTTACACCTTGTGACTCGCTTGGGGTTCGAACCCAAGACCCTATCCTTAAAAGGGATATGCTCTACCAGCTGAGCTAGCGAGTCAGCAGCGCTAGGCGCAAAATTTTTGAGAAAAAAAAGGCCCCACTTCATTCAAGTGGAGCTTTCTTAACATCATTTAAAGTTTAATGTTTCCATTAAACTTAAGTGACTCGCTTGGGGTTCGAACCCAAGACCCTATCCTTAAAAGGGATATGCTCTACCAGCTGAGCTAGCGAGTCAACTTTTTGTTGCAATTCAGGAGTCGTTTTCCTTAATTGCGTTGCAAAGGTAAGCAGTAATCAATAAAATGCAAAAGGTAACATTTAATTTTCTTATTTTAGTTTTTGGAACTCTACTTTTCGCCCCAAAAAACATCTTTGGTAACCCCTCTGAAAGTGAATTAATTAAGGCAGATTCTCTATATGAAAACAAGCAATATACAGAGGCTATAAAAATTTATGAAGAGTTGTTTTCTGATGGTTATGCCTCACCAAATATGCTACTTAAGCTTGCAAGAGTTAATGAGGGCAGTACCAATTTTGGAGCTACCATATTTTATTTAGAAAAATATTATCAACTGACAGGTGATAAAAGGATTTTAGAACACATTGAAAAAATCACTTCTGATAATAAGATTGAAGGCTTTAGTTACGAATTACCTTTCTACGCCAACTATTATTATAAAAGCTACAGTAAGTTTATACTTCTAACTCTAATTTTAATTACCGTAGTATTTCTGGCCTTTTGGTTACAAAATAAAAAAGAGCGCAAAGGCTTTGCTACAGCAGCTATCTTCACTTTAGTGCTCATTGCAGTTGTTAATAACTACCATGGGCAGGACTATGGAATTATTACAGATACACCCGGCTTTCTAATGGAAGGTCCATCAGCTGGTGCTGACGTAATTACCAAACTAGATCAACCCACCAAACTACCATTAAAAGGACAGGTTGATATTTGGACAAAAACTAAAGTTGACGACAAAGAAGCCTACATCAAATCAGAACATCTTAAAAAGCTTTAGTAAATCGTAAAATATGCCTTAATTTTGCCAGCTATGGCAAGAAAAAGACATCCGAATATCGAGAGCCTGTCAATAGAGAAAATTGCAGCAGAAGGTAAAGCATTAGGTTATTATGATGATAAGGTAGTGTTTGTAGAAGGCACAGCTCCAGGCGATGTGGTAGATGTACAAGTATACCGCAAGAAAAAGAACTTTCTGGAAGGTCGTCCAATTAAATTTCATAAAAAATCTGACATCAGGGTTGAACCATTTTGCGAACATTATGGCGTTTGCGGAGGATGCAAATGGCAACATTTGAGTTATCAAGATCAATTGGGTTTTAAACAGCAACAGGTCGTTGATGCATTAGAAAGAATTGCAAAGGTAGATTTACCTGAAATTAAACCTATTCTTGGCTCAAAGGAAACTACTTTCTATAGAAATAAATTAGAGTTCACCTTCTCTAACAACAGATGGTTAACAAGAGAACAAATTGATTCGGGTAAAGCCTTTGATAATAATGCTCTTGGATTTCATGTTCCCAAGCGCTTTGACAAAATCGTACAAATTGACAAATGCTTTTTGCAAACCGACTCATCTAATGCCATAAGAAATAGCGTTTATGAATTTGCCCAAAAGCACGAAATCACTCATTTCGATTTAGTTAAGCAAACAGGCTTCTTAAGAAACCTCATCATAAGGACCAGCTCAATTGGTGAACTAATGGTTATTCTTCAGGTAGCTGAACCTAATGAGGACTGGTTAAACCTAATGATGGATCATTTAAAAACGAGCTTCCCGGGAATAACCTCTTTGCTTTACATCATCAATCAGAAAGGAAATGAAACCTTCCATGATCAAGAAGTTATTACCTATCACGGAAGAGATTATATTTTGGAACAGATGGAAGGATTACAATTCAAAATTGGTCCTAAATCATTTTATCAAACTAACTCATTACAAGCGTACGAGCTTTATAAAGTAACACGTGATTTTGCTAATCTTTCAGGAAACGAGCTAGTTTACGATTTATACACAGGTACGGGAACAATTGCCAACTTTGTAGCCAAAACTGCCAGTAAAGTAATTGGGGTTGAATATGTACCCGAGGCAATTGAAGATGCCAAAGTGAATTCATCAATTAATAACATCGATAATACGGAATTCTTTGCTGGAGACATGAAAGACATGCTCACTCAAGATTTCCTGAACAAGCATGGTAAGCCTGATGTGATTATTACTGATCCACCAAGAGCGGGTATGCACCCTGATGTAGTCAATATGTTATTGAGTATTTCAGCTAAGAAAATAGTTTATGTAAGCTGTAACCCTGCTACTCAAGCCCGTGACTTAGCACTTTTAGATGTAAAGTATAGGGTAGCTAAAGTACAGCCTGTAGATATGTTTCCACAAACGCATCATGTAGAAAATGTAGTGTTATTAGAATTGAAATAATACAATATTTCTGATTAGAAACAGAACAACATTATTGCTTTAATAATTACTACAAACGTACATTTGTTTGTTTATAAGTAACTATAAATCATTAAACAAAGTCATGTTGTAAAAATCTAACAGTTTATTCATTTTTATGACTTCAAAAGCCCATCATTATTAAAATATTCATATCTGATAGTAAATAACATAGAATATTACAACATTCTAACTGCTACACTACAACATTTCAATAAACTTCTGTAAGTTTCTGAAAACTATCACCTTAAAATTCAAATTCTTATGGGGGACAAGAATTATAATTATGAGGACCTGTTTGAGCTTTCACCTGACTTATTCTGTATAGTCAGTTTCGATGGATTTTTCAAAAAGGTCAATAGCTCAGTCGTTAATCTACTTGGTTACGACACAGCCGAGCTCTATGCCCGACCTGTTAACAGCTTTGTGCATCCGGATGACGTGAAGCAAACAACTGAAGCGCGCGCGTCACTTACTAAAGGAAAATTCATCAAAAATTTTGAAAACAAGTATTTAACAAAAAATGGCGATACTGTTTGGTTATCATGGACTGCCAAAGCTTGCCCAGAAAACAAAATTATTTTTGCCGTAGCTAAGGACATTACAGAAAAGAAAAGAATAGACCTTCAGGTAAATGATCATATAACCGAACTGACCACAGCAAACGAGAAATACAAAAACTTATCATACACTACCGCACATGATTTAAGACCTCCTATTGATAATCTCATTTCTATCATTAACCTTATTCAAACTGATATTGAGGCAAATACAAAAGTTAACAAGCTATTCAAGTTATTAGAACAGGCTGTATTAAAATTAAAAAGCAGTATAAACAGCTATATTGAAGATTTAAAGCATACTAATCTTACTCAGGTTGAAATAGAAAGTATTGACTTCAAAGACTGCTGGACTGAAACTTTATTTTCGATTAGAAATATGATTGAATCTTCAAAGGCGGTGGTTAAAACCAATTTTGAAAAGGCACCTTCAGTCAACTTCAATACTGACTATCTTCAGAGTATTTTCCTAAATATGGTTTCAAACGCTGTAAAATATGCTCAACCGAATACCAAGCCTGAAATATTCATATACAGTTTTAAGGAAGGAGAAACAACTAAGCTAGTATTTGAAGATAAAGGACTAGGAATGGATATGAAAAGTGTAAAAGACAAACTCTTTGGCCTGCATCAAACTTTTCACAAAAACAACGACAGTAAAGGCATAGGACTTTATTTAGTACATACACATGTTACCAGTTTGGGTGGTTCTATTAATGTTGAAAGCAAACCTAATAAAGGCTCAAAATTCACCATCAGTTTTAGCAACAAACTGGAAGTATCAGCTTAATGTAAAATAGGATTTTGCTGTTTATTTATTTAATATTTATCATAAATAGTATCTTTATGATCATAAGATAAATAAACTATGCTAGCAATAAATCCAGACTTACAACATGAAGCATTTTTTGAGAATCTTGCCAAAAATGAATTCAGCAGATTAGCAGATAAGAAACATGTTTACCTGGATTATACGGGTGGTAATTTATATGCACAAAGTTTATTAGATAAGCACTTCAATTTGCTTTCAAAAAACGTATTAGGCAATCCTCATTCGAGTAATCCCAGTTCTCAGAAAGCAACTCAACTAGTAAATGAGGCCCGTGAAAAGGTTATTTCATTTTTCAACGCTTCCGATTACCATTGTATATTTACTCAAAATGCTTCAGGCGCATTGAAAATTATTGGGGAATGTTATCCCTTCGAGCAAGATGGATCTTTCCTTTTGTTAGCTGACAATCATAATTCTGTTAATGGTATAAGAGAATACTGTCAAAGAAAGGACGGAAAATTCCAGTATGCTAAAATACAGTATGAAGATTTACAAATAAATAAAGAGCTTCTTTCAGACTTATTAACGAGTAGCTCTCCTGCCAGGAACAAGTTATTCGCTTTTCCTGCTCAATCGAACGTTTCAGGTGTAAAGCATGACTTAAGCTGGATAAAAAGTGCACAAGAAAATGGTTGGGATGTACTGTTAGATGCGGCTGCTTATGTACCAACAAATAAATTAGATTTAAAGGAAATTCAACCTGATTATGTATCTATTTCCTTTTATAAGATATTCGGCTACCCAACCGGCTTAGGCTGTTTATTTGTAAAGAAATCTAAATTCAACAAGCTAATTAAGCCTTGGTTTGCAGGTGGTACCGTTACTCTGGTTGGTGTTGGTGCACCCTATCATTATTTAGCCGAAAACCATGAACGATTTGAGAATGGCACTATTAATTATCTGGATATTCCGGCCATTAAAACAGGATTAGAATTTATGGAAGAGGTAGGAATGGAAAGGTTAAATGAGCGAACCAGCAGTTTGATGCATTACCTATTTACTGGTCTAACTAAATTGAGGCACGATAACGGCAAAGAAATAGTAAAGATTTTCGGACCTAAGGACAGAAACAAAAGTGGCTCTAACCTTATCTTAAATATTTTTGATGAAGAAGGTCATCTCATCCCTTTTGAATTTTTCGAGGAAATGGCCAATGAGCAGAATATATCTATTCGTTCAGGTTGTTTTTGCAATCCAGGTATTGATGAAATAAACAATTGCCTCACCAATGATGAGCTCTCAAATTATTTCTTATCAAGAGACAAAGGCAATTATGAGGATATGATAGCCTTTCTTAAAAAAATGCGTGGAGCCACAAGGGTTTCTGTTGGAATGGCTACCACAAAAAATGACCTTGACGTATTTCTGGACTTTGTAAAATCGTTTAGTAACAAGCAGCTCAGTGATTTGAAGGTTAGTCAGACTTTGGTCTAAAGATTTCGAACTCCACTCTCCTATTGAGTCGCCTGTCGTCATCAGTTTGCTCATCTTTCACAATAGGCATTGTATTGCCGTAACCAATAGCATTTACTCGTTCAGGCTCTATCGGGTGTAGCATGATGATATAATCCCTAATGGCATCAGCCCTTTCTTGTGATAAAGATTTGTTTCTTCTTTCATCTCCAGATGAATCTGTATGCCCTGTAATCTTAAGCTTGAACTCAGGATAATCCAGAAGAAAATCCACTACTTTATCCAAATCGGCATACATATCAGGCCTCAGTTTAGCTGAGTTTTCTTCAAACTCTATCGATTTAAACCTAATTTTACTAGCCAGTGGATCCACATTTTTATTGATTACAGTATCTCCATCCAGAAAGAACATTTCTTCAATTTTAAACAGCTTGTCAGCCTGCACTACCATGATGTAGTTGGTGTTATTTATCAAATCGAATTCGTAGCTACCATCTTCTCTGGTGAATTTTGGTGCTATCTCTATACCATTCTCTACATCAATTATTGAGACTATACCTCTAAAGGGAACTCCTGAAACTGTATCTGTTACAGTTCCGCTTACCCTTGTAGTAGCCTCCGGTTGTGCTTCCATTGGTAGCGGAAAAGAGAAAAGGTCAAGATTATTATTTCTTAACGAAGCAGAACCTGCATAAAACAGATCCTTCGATTGTGAATCAATGGTAAAGTAATATTCATTCCCTTCATTATTGATAAGCGGCCCTATGTTTTTAGGTTCCTCCCACAAAAAGCTTTTAGCAGGTGCCTTGTAAATATCAAAACCTCCAAAGTTGAGCAGGTGCCCATTAGAACTAAAATATAAAATAGGATAGCGAGGATGCTTGAATGGGCTCACCTCATTAGCCCTGGTATTGATTATTGGTCCTAAATTTCTTGCTCTGGCCCAGCTACCATCTTCATCTTTAACGGAAAGGTAAATGTCAGACAGGCCAAACCCTCCTATCCTATCGGATGCGAAAAACAAGCTATCGCCATTTATTGATAAACTTGGATGAGAATCCCATGCACGTGAATTAATATTAGGACCCAGATTAGCTGCCTTGGACCAAGTGCTATCTTCTTGCAAATAGCTCATGTATAAATCACAATTGCCGAAACCATCCGGGCTTTCACAGCGAGCAAAATAAATGGTGTCGCCTGTTGAATTCAAAGTAGCTGAGCCTTCATTGTAAGGTGTGTTAATTCCTTTGATAGGTTTGGCCTGCTCCCATTGTCCGTACCTTCTATGCGTCAGGTATAGATCTTCATTTCTGTCAGAGCTAAAAAAATTACCAGTTATATCCCTCTGCGAGGTAAATATAAGGGTGTTGTTATCAAGTGTTAGCGCTGGGCCGTAATCCGCTAGATTAGAATTAATAGCTTTCCCCATACTTAATAAAACACCTCGGGGAGGCACGAGCGTATCAATAGCCTTTCTAAAATCCACTAATTCGTAATAATAATCAATGGGTACATAATCCTTGGTTTGCTCCATTTTTACCGAATCAAGGAATATCTCTATTTGCTTTAAGTCAATATTAGACTGATGGTGTTTCAGTGCTATTCGATACAGTGTTTTAGCAGATTCCAAATCGCCATATAATTCCTCAAGCTTTGCTAACTGCCAAATCAGCTGTGTATCTTTATAAAAATTCTCTACGCCAAACTGCTGTACATAATCAGTTAGTAATTCCTTGAGCTTCTCCCATTTTTGGTTGGCCCTCGCTTTGTTTATTTTTTCCAGCGTTGCATCATCCTTATAGTAATTTACTTCGTTGATATTGGGAAAGTAAAAAGGAAAAAGTGCGTGAGCCTCCTTTTTAGATAAACCGGCCGCATCATTGTACTGCGCGTTTATTGAATGTATAGTTATCAGTGAAAGGCTAAAAACGAGTAAAATGTACTTCAAGACAAATTGATAGTTTTACGGTAATAATGTCAGTATATTATTACCATGTTCGTTAAATAATGCATAAAATACGCAAAAAGCTTCACAATAGTATGTAATATTTTTTTGGCATAACTATTGAAAATTGCACAAGTCGAAATTTACAAAGCTCAATTAAGATATTATATGCCATTTTGGCTAATAGCGATAAAAATACTTTATGGATTCTATATTTAAAAATGCAAGCTTTTTCTCAGAGGTGAATGATGATGAGACAGGTGAGTTAATACAGCTTATTTCTACAGATGAAGAAAATAGCATGCGTGAGGATGAGCTTCCTGACAAGCTCCCTATTCTTCCTATCAGAAATACAGTTTTATTTCCCGGAGTAGTAATTCCAATTACAGTAGGAAGGCAAAAATCTATTAAACTGGTTAAAAAAGCCTATAAAGGCGATCGTATCATAGGTGTAGTGGCTCAGTCAAACAATAAAGTAGAAGATCCTGGAAAGGATGACATCTACAAAATTGGTACTGTTGCCAGAATTTTAAAGATGATTGTACTGCCGGACGGTAACACGACCATTATTATTCAAGGAAAGCAGAAATTTGGTTTAGGTGATATTTTACAGGAAGATCCTTATTTAGAGGCTACTTACAAAGAGCTTGATGATGAAGAGCTTAATGCCAATCACAAGGCAAGCAAAGCGGTAATTCAATCATTGAAGGAAGCCGCCAGCAAAATTATGAAGCTGAATCCTGAAATACCTCAGGAAGCTCAGGTGGCGCTTGACAATATAGAGAATCCTAATTTCTTAACACACTTTCTGTCCTCTAACATCAATGCTGAAGTAGCTAAGAAGCAGAAATTATTAGAGAAAACGGATGCCAAGGAGCGCGCTACTCTTTTGTTAGAGTATATGCTTAAGGACATCCAGATGCTGGAGCTAAAGAATGAAATTCATAAAAAGGTGCATACTGATATTGATCAGCAGCAGCGCGACTACTTCCTAAGACAGCAAATTAAAATTTTGCAGGATGAGTTAGGTCAGGATTCTCCCGATCAGGAAATTGAGAACTTAAGAGCCAAAGGTGAGAAGAAAAAATGGCCTGAAGCGGTAAAAAAACATTTTGAAAAAGAGCTTGATAAATTATCTCGTATAAATCCACAGGCGGCTGAATACCCTGTAGCAATGAATTATGCTGAGTTCCTGGTTGATTTACCATGGAATGAATTCACTGAAGATAACTTCGATTTAAAGCACGCCAAGAAGATTTTGGACAAAGACCACTTTGGTCTTGACAAGGTAAAAGAGCGTATTATCGAATATCTCGCAGTGTTAAAGCTTAAGAATGACATGAAGGCACCTATACTTTGCCTTTATGGACCTCCGGGAGTTGGTAAAACTTCTTTAGGAAAATCCATAGCTGAGTCTTTGGGTAGAAAATACGTCCGCATGTCATTAGGTGGTGTGCACGATGAAGCAGAGATCAGAGGTCATAGAAAAACTTATGTAGGAGCAATGCCTGGTAAAGTGATTCAGAATATGAAGAAAGGCCAAAGCAGTAATCCTGTTTATATTTTAGATGAAATAGACAAGGTTAACTCAGACTTCAGAGGTGATCCTTCTTCAGCTCTCTTAGAAGTTTTAGACCCTGAGCAAAATGATAGTTTCCAAGACAATTACCTGGAAGTTGACTATGATTTATCAAAAGTTTTATTCGTAGCTACTGCTAACTCATTAGACACTATCCATCCTGCTTTAAGGGATAGAATGGAAGTGATTGAAGTATCAGGTTATACGCTTGAAGAAAAAATTCAGATTGCCAAGAAACACCTAATACCAAAGCAAAGAAAAGATCACGGACTTAAAACCAAAGACATAAGCTTCAGTAAAGCAGCCATCTCCAAAATAATAGAAGATTATACCAGAGAATCAGGCGTTAGAAACCTGGAGAGAAGGATAGGTAAGGTAATCCGATTTGTGGCCAAATCTATTGCCATGGAAGAGGATTACAACAAAAAAATTGAGGTAGAGGATGTAGTGAAAATCCTGGGTGCTGAGGTTTTTGTAAAAGAAATATATCAGGACAACAAGACCGCAGGCGTGGTAACAGGTTTAGCCTGGACGCAGGTAGGCGGAGAAATTCTTTTTATTGAATCTAGCTTAAGCCGCGGAAAAGGTAAACTTACATTATCTGGTCAATTGGGCGATGTGATGAAGGAGTCAGCCGTAACAGCTCTTTCCTACTTAAAGTCTCATGCAGATCAATTAGGCATCCATTACAAAACTTTTGATCACTACGATTTACATATCCACGTGCCGGCAGGAGCAGTTCCTAAAGATGGGCCATCAGCGGGTATTGCCATGATTACCTCTTTGGCTTCTATCTATACACAACGTAAAGTGAAAGATAAACTGGCCATGACGGGTGAGATAACCTTGCGTGGTAAAGTGCTGCCAATTGGCGGTTTAAAAGAAAAAATACTTGCCGCCAAAAGAGCCGGCATTAAAGATGTAATTCTTTGCGAGCGGAATAAAAAGGATATTGACGAAATTGATGAACAGTACATAAAAGGTTTAAACATTCATTACGTTGATACAGTGAGCGAAGTGCTGGATATTGCATTACTCAAGGAGAAAATCAAAAATCCTATTAAGTTTGCTTTCGACTCTGAGGAGAAGAAAGAAGCCACTGTTTAAGCTATCGAATGACGAAGAAAGTACTTGTACTTATTATACTAAGTTTCACCACCGGTTTGGTCTATGGTCAAATTGGTGGTAAACGTACTTTTGAATTTCTGGAAACCCCCAATCATGCTAAAGTAGGCGGCTTGGGTACTGTTAATGTGAGTGCCGGTGAGGATTTGAACATGGTCAATCAGAACCCTGCCTTATTACTTCCTGAAATGGATGGAGATATTTCGTTAACAATCTCTCCTTATTTGGCAGGGATTTTTAATACACAATTAAATTATGCCAGAAACTTTGAAGAAGCGGGGATTTTTAACTTAGGAGTTTATTTCCAGAGCTTTGGTCAATTTGATGGATATGACAACACTGGCAATGCAGAAGGTAGCTTTTCAGCCAGCAATTACAACATCAGCCTTAGTCATAGCAAAAAGCAAGGGATATTTAACTATGGAGCGACCCTTAAATTGGCAGGCTCACAGCTACCAGGGAATCAACAATCGGCTTTGTTATTAGATTTAGGAGGTGTTTATAGCCACCCCGAGCAGGACTTAAACATTGGGCTTGTTATAAAAAATGCAGGCTTTTATTTAAAAAAGAATCCTGATGAAGACAGACCTCTCCCATTCGATATACAATTAGGTGGAACATTTAAACCGGAGTTCATGCCTTTTCGCTTTAGTTTAACTGCTAACAGACTTTACCAATATGACTTAAGCTATTTCGAACCTATAGATGAAGCAACCACCAATAATGCCTTTATTGAAGTTACTGAAAATGCTCCATCAACTTTTGATAAAATATTTCAACACATAACAGTAGGTACGGAGATCTTACTTGGCAAAAGCATCAATATTAGAGCCGGATATAATCATTTGTTGAGACAATCACTTCGTGGTGAACAAGTTGCCGGGGCAGGTGGTTTTACCTTTGGTTTGTTAATTAACACGAAGAAGCTAAACCTTGCATACTCTAATGCGATATACCAAGTAGGTGGTTCCGCCCACTTCATAACTTTGGGCACTAACTTTAATCATTTTATTAAGAAGAAATCATAATCCTCTTTTGAGGATAAACAAAGAATAATGAGTATGAATAAAAATAACTTCCTTACTCCTAAAGAAATAGTTCAGGAATTAGACAAATACATTATCGGCCAGGGCGATGCAAAAAGAAATGTAGCCATTGCGCTGAGAAACCGTTGGAGAAGAATGAATACACCTGAAGACATTCAGGGTGAAATCGTTCCTAACAACATCCTAATGATTGGGGCTACAGGTGTCGGTAAAACTGAAATTGCCAGAAGACTAGCCAGAATTGCCGATGCGCCATTTACTAAGGTAGAAGCTTCCAAATTTACGGAAGTGGGTTATGTAGGCCGTGATGTTGAAAGCATGGTGCGTGACCTTGTAGAACAGTCCGTAAATTTGGTGAAGGCAGCCAAAAAGGAAGAGGTGAAAGAAAAAGCTGCAGCAGTTGTTGAAGACATCATTCTTGATGCGCTTATTCCTCCAATGAAAAGCACAAACAACAAGCCTGTGAGCACCACGGCTGACGATGGCGTTCCACAAAATGACTATGAGCTTAATCAGAAAACCAGAGAACGCTTCAGAGAAAAACTGCAGAATGGGGAGCTGGAAGATAGAAAAATTGACATTAATGTAAAGGCTCCTTCGGGTAATGGAATGGGCGTAGTTGGTGGTGGCATGATGGATGAAAGTTCTATGATTAATATCCAGGACATGCTGAATAACATGATGCCTAAGAAGAATAAGCGCAGAAAGGTGACTATAGCCGAGGCAAGAAAGCTTTTATTGGAAGAAGAATCTTCAAAACTCATCGATATGGATGAGGTGAAAGATGAAGCCATCAGAAAGGCAGAAAACACCGGTATGATCTTTATTGATGAGATTGATAAAATTGCTAAAAGTGGAAGTAACAGCTCTGGTGGTGATGTTAGCCGTGAAGGTGTTCAGCGTGATTTACTACCAATAGTAGAAGGTAGCGCAGTAAATACTAAATATGGCATCATCCATACAGATCATATACTTTTCTTAGCTGCAGGTGCATTTCATGTAAGTAAGCCATCAGATTTAATTCCTGAACTTCAAGGCAGATTCCCGATCAGAGTTGAATTAAACAGCCTCACAAAAGAAGATTTCCTACTTATCCTTCAGGAACCAAAAAATGCTTTAACAAAGCAGTATACAGCCTTATTAAAATCTGAGGAAGTGGATTTGGTTTTCAACGATGATGCGCTTGAAGAAATAGCTTCAATGGCGTTTACCATTAATGAAGAGGTAGAAAACATAGGTGCCAGAAGGCTACATACTGTAATGAGTAAATTATTGAATGACTTATTATTTGATGTTCCTGACAAAATTGGTGCTAATGCTAAAATCGTAGTCACCAAAGAAATGGTGCAGGAACGATTAGCTGGGCTCATCAAGAATAAAGACTTAAGTCACTACATTTTATAAATTTCAAATCCCACATAAGTGGGATTTTTTGTTTGAATAAATAAAAGCTAATTAAGATGAAATCACTTTTTATAATCACCGGAGCCAGCAAAGGAATTGGTCGTGGTTTAGCCGAGAAAGCTCTTGAAGATAAAGACCACAACGTAATTGGTATAAGCAGAACACATAGTATACAAAATGATCAATATACTGCTTTAACAGCTGATTTAAGCAATCCATCTGAGGCCGCAAGCCTAAGTGAAAAGCTTTATTCCAATAAGTCAAATTATGACAGAATAGTGCTAATCAATAATGCTGGAACACTTGGTGATGTCAACCATATGGGAAATATCGATAACTCATCTATTAGTCAATTGATGGATTTGAACGTTTCCAGCCCTATGATTTTGATGAATGAGTTTATGAAAACCTTAAGAGACTTTTCAGGTGAAAAAATTATCATTAACATCAGCTCTGGAGCCGGTAAAAAAGCTGTAGATGGTTGGTCTGGCTATTGCGCTTCCAAGGCCGCTTTAGATATGGCTACAAGAGTAGCATTTGATGAGAATAAAATTGAAGAAAATCACTTTAAAATATTTGCAGTAGCCCCAGGAGTGGTAGATACACAAATGCAAACACAAATTAGGAATACAACTAAAGATTCATTCAGCAGTGTCGATCGGTTTATCAGCCTAAAAGAGGATGAACAATTAAGTAATGAGCATGAAGTTGCAGAAAAATATTTCTACATACTATCACATATTGATGATTTTGACGAACCTTTGCTTGATGTAAGGAATCTGTAATAAATATTTAACAGCTTCTATTTTATTTAATTTGATTGTTTAGCACCTGAAAATCAACTATTTTCATCAATAAGCGTAATCCTAAACCAAACACAAAAACCAATACTATGAAATCTAGAATCCTAAAATCTTTTTCAATTGCATTAGCCAGTTTCTTAGTAGCCACTGGTTGTACGCAAAAACTAAAAGAGGAAAATGCACAACTGAAAGCTAAAGTTGACTCACTGGAAGCTGTAACCCAAAAGCTGCAAAGCGGCTCTGAGCAGCTAAGCACAAGCGTAACTTCTTATGAAGCAACTTTGGACGAGATTGACGAAACCCTTGCAGAAATTGCCAGTAACCAAAGGGAGGTTAACGAATTAAAAGCCGAGCTGAAGGACGATGAGACAACTGCTAAAAGCATTAAAGCACGCATTAGCAATATTCAGGATATGATGCAGGCTTCTCGTCAAAAAATTCTGATGCTCGATAAAAACCTTAATCAGCTGAGAAAACAATCAGGTGCACAAAGTGAGGAAATATTAGAGCTTGATAGAAAGCTAAAAGAAGCCAGCCAAAAACTGGTACAAAAAGAAGAGGAATTGATGGAAATCCGTACTTCTTTAGAAAGACAGTTGTCAGATATGGGGCAAGCATTAGATGAACAGATTTCCGTAGCGGCAGATTTGAGAAGCACACTTAACAGAGTGTATTATTATGTAGGTGAATCTAAGGATTTACAAGAAAAAGAAATCATTAACAAAGAAGGTGGTTTTATAGGTTTAGGCAAGGTGAAAATTGTGAATGCCAATGCACCTACTCAGCTGTTCAACAAGGCTAATAAAGAGAATCTTGATGCTATTGAATTGAATAACAGAGAAGCTAAGCTTATAAGTAATCACCCGAAAGATAGCTATGAGTTTGTTGGAGGAGATAAAGCTGAGCGCCTGAAAATTCTTGATAAAGATGCTTTCTGGAAAGACTCTAACTACTTAGTAATAGAAGTTAAATAGAAAACCTTATTTATTCATCCTATGACTTCAAGTCATGGGATGAATTTTTATGTGCTTATATATTTATTAACTTTCTAATCTCTTGGTTAAATCTCTCGCTCCATGGTGTACAAGAAGAATATGAACTTTTTCTTTATCTATAATTCGGTAAACTATTCTATAATTGCCTTCTATTAGTTCACGGATTTCTAACTGGCCAATTCCCTCAACAATTTTTCCTGAATTGATATGTGTTAATATAGCTGAGCGCGTTCAAAAATTTTATCAACCTGACGTTGGGCATACCTCTTAGATTCACGAGAGATATAATCAAAAATATCTTTTAAATCCAACCTGGCTTCCTCAAGCCATATTATTTCGACCACTTAGAGATTTCTTCTTTTAGAACATCATTAGAAATCACGTTTTTACCTTCCTCAGATAATTTTATCCTCCCTTCTAATTTTTCAATAAAAATCAAATGATCTATTAATTCATCAACAGAAATTTCTTCATTAGGAAACTTATCAATTTCTTCTTTAAGCTTTTCTTTTGTTATCATGACATTCAGTTTTTACCAATATAAACAATTAGAATAAAGTTAGCTTTAAAATAGTTTCAGAAATTATATGGCTAAACTATTCATCCTATGACTTTCAGTCATGGGATGAATTTCTAGATTGGCTATAAGTTTCTGGTTTTTAGCATATTTCACTGTTAAAAGTTTTCTTTCCATGAATATCCATCATATGTGATGAGATAGTGAAACAATAATTATAAAACTTCAGATTTTACTTTTCACCAATTAAGGATATTAATCCATCTGAAAGTGTGCCTCGCCAATTTACATAATTGTGTCCTCCTTTAAATTCACGATAATCTACTTCATAGCCTTTTACTTCGAGTATATCCCGAAACTGCCTATTCATTCCGAGCATGGATGCACCAGCATCATACAGCCCGATATCCATATAGAATTTGATAGGCAATCGTTCACTCTGTTTATATAAGTCAATGAGTTTCCCGTTATCTTCCGGATAGATCCAATGATTTTCATCCTCAGTTCCTTTTATCCAATAGGAGCCTGATTGTGAAAGTACATTTCCGATTACATCTGAATGCCTAAATGCAATAAAACTTGCAGCAAAACCTCCCCGACTGGAGCCCGCAAGAATAACTTTATCGGCATCAGTATCAATATTATATGCTGAGCGCGCCCAGGGAATAAGTTCTTTTGCTATAAAATCGCCAAAAGCTTCACTTATCAAATCACTACTTCTTTTACCCATTGACCAAAGCAGAACAGTAACAGTTGGAGTAATTTTGTCTTCGTCCAAAAGGTTATCCATGATAGTAGGTGTTGGTATTCTTGACCAACGATTTGGTCTTGCTCCATAGGATTCTCCATCAAAAATGATTAGAAGATTATGCGGCTTGGAAGCATTATAATTTGCAGGTGCATGTACTGTGATTTTTCTTTCTTCGCTAAGGATTTCACTCTCAATAGATGTAACGAGCAATGTCCCATTCTCTACATTTTCTCTGTCGGTGATATATGGCTGCTTAGGTGCATTTGGCATTTCTAATGTGCCATCATAGGCATGCTGCATACTCCGAGACTCAATCTCGCCATTTGGCCCGGCTTTATCCAGATTAAAATAATTGAACCCATAATTGAACCGAGCATCTTTAGGTACTCTTTGTGTGACAAAATGAAGCTTAGTATTTGGCAACCGCTGAAAACGCAATCCCAAGAAATCAGGACCACCACTTAACATGACATAATCTGTATTATCATTTGGTATACAAAAATAGGTGACTAGCATATCGGTATTATTTTCATCAATTGACTCAATAATATGCTGCTCGGGTTGATTATCAATGAATTTGTCAATGACAGTACTATCGGTTAATGAGGCTTCCCATAAATTGTATAAGGTTTCTGTTGGAAGCTCCTTTTTGGTAATACGTTTAGTGTTTTCAGACAAACTTAATATCCGATTTACTTTCAGCGTATAATTTCCTTTATTAGCTTCCGGATCTAGAGAATGAATAGCAAATTTGTACAGGCCTGATTGATTGGCTGTAATATCAAACGGTTCATCTCCACCTATTCCATTTGGGCTATCAATTTGTTGTAATAACTGGCCATTAGGCTTATATACATCTATCACTAGGTCTATTCCTTTCTGAGTGACTTTCCCAATGATGGCCATACCATTTTCTAATTCGGCAGTATAGGTATGGCTTTCTTCAGCAGAGATGGTTTTCTCTATTGTTTCATTAGTAACTAATTGTATGCTCTTGTCAACTTGTGCTGAAATGGTGTTTGTTAAACTGCTTATAAGTAAGAGTATTGGTATTGCGAATCTAAGAAGCTTGTTCATTCAGTATTATTTCTCTTGTTGGTTAATTTGGATGGTCATAAAACCACTTAAAAAATTTTGCTGATGTCAGCGATGAAAAGCTAAACTAAACAATTTATGCATTCTACAACAAGGTAGGCTGAGAGAAAGAGATGAAATGGTCATACTACAATAAGTCCGGTGGATTAGTAAAAATTAGCCTATCTGCAAGCATATCCGCCCGCTAATGCCATATACTTGATTTGATTGGATGGTGTGAAAAGCTTTTGAGTACTAAAATACTAGGTCAGTCCGTTGATGATGCCGCCATTAAGGAGAAAGCAAATAGGGTAAAAGAATTTTAGAGTAAGTTTCTATTTCCACCATTCAAGATTTTCTGTTTTTCTAGCACCTTCAATATTCATTTTATCAGGACTTGCACCGTTCGCAATCAGAAATATTAACCAACCATTAGATGAATACTTATCAGCCGGTCGGAATTCACTAGACCCTACATCTAAGTCACCTGATAAAGGTATTCTACTATCACCCCAGTTTGCAGTAAGTTTATTGCTGCTACCATATTTTGTCCAATCGCCTGCAAATTGATTGTTATTATACATCGCTGATACACTCCATCGATCGTTATAGGTTAAACTACCTTCTTCGTTTTTGTACCAATTAGTTGTAAAGCGGCCCCTAAATATTCCTGCACTTGAAGAACCACTGTTTTCATAGAATTCATATTGCCCTGCAAGAATTCCGTATCTGTTATATGGGAAGTCTTCTGAAATAAAATAATACGACTCCATCACTTTTATCACACCCTGAAAATCACAAATATTTTCATTCACCATGCTCTTACCGTATACGAGATATTCAAGAGAATCTTTAGGGTTTTTAATTATTGACAAAAATTTTATATGTAGTCGTAGATAATTTTTACCTATAAAGCCAAGCCGTCTTTCAGATGGATTATTAATCCAAAATTTACTCAAATTTTCACCTTTTAGCTCATCTAGATTTGACTTTGTCACCTCATAGTCACTATCTAGATTGATGATATCTTTGTATTTTGACAATTGTTGACAAAGACAAGAAAAGGCCAATGTCAATTGTAAGAATATGGTTAAAGTTAATTTCATATAAGTATTTTCTATAGTAGTCTAATTCACTCTAAAACCCGAATATAAAAACCTTAAGTATATATCCAACCAGATATTAAGATATAGTCATCAGGTATATCTACCATATATTTTAAGTAGCTGGAGGTCAGTCCTTACTTACTCTTTCCGTAATCAACTGAGCTGTTTTATGAGAAGTATTATCATTATTTTCAAAGCTTTATAGTCGGCCACAATAGCACGGATTTAAACCTTAAAAGAAAGAACAGAGGTAATGGCTATAGAAATTTAGCTTTAGAATTTATATCCAAAATGTAGCCCTGGCTCTCCAATGAAAATTTTCGGCCACTTATCATCTATTTGTTTAAACCCATCAGGCATTTCTGTATGAAACGGACGGTGTGTAATAGCCATAGACGGCTCAATAAAGAATCTATCTTTAAATAGCTTAAAATGATACCCCAGCCTATAGGTGTTGAAAATCTGAAATCCATTATCAATATTCTGTCCATCTTCATTCACAAATTTCTGCCAGGCATTCATAACATGAATGCCTGCATATAGTCCCTTCCACATAAATCTCTGATAAGTCAAAGCGAAGCCATATTCTCGAATATATCCGGGAAATTTCTCTTCCGGTGCCTGAAATGATTCTCCGTAAGGTATTCCAAGAGACCAGGCATATTTCCAGGTTTTTAACTCTATAGAAATGGCATCTTTGCCCGTAAGACGGTAACCATAGTTTAACTGCACAAAATCAGGCCTGTTGACGGTGGAAAAATTTCCTAACATAAACAGGGTGCTGCCAATAAAATGTTTTCTGAAAGAACTATCATTCTTGGAATACTGGGCACTCACTTGTAAACTAGTTGTCAAAATAAGGATAAGGCTAATCCTTAGAATTCTCTTTTGCATATCTCTCTCATTGATGTTAGTTGATATAGCAAAAGTAAATTGTCGTATTAGCTGAATTCATTCACTTTAGTTAAGAAATGAATCTGAATATCGATTTTTTTCAACTATCCTGGCTCTTATTCTACTTAATGATTGAGGCTTAATACCCAAATAACTAGCCAACTGATGTTGTGGAACACGTTGCACTAAATCCGGTCTTTTTTCTAACAAATTTAGGTACCGCTTTTCTGGAGACGAAGTTTTAAACGTGTTAAAACTGAGTTGTTCCTTAGCCAAGAGTTCTTCTGAAAGTACTCTGCAAAGTGATTCAAACTTAGGGAACTTACTAAACATTTCAGCGTCCATATCAGGATTAGCCACGGTCAGTATTGTATCTTCTACACAGCTTATATAATATTCTGAATAGTCTTTATTTATTACGCATTGAGGAGTTAAACCCTCCATTTCTGTATAGAAAGCAGTTGTTTTTTCTTCCCCCTCCATCATATAATATACTCGTATACAACCTTTTAGAACAAAATACCCCTGATCTGATTTTTGTCCTGCTTCTAATAAAATTGTTCCTTTCTTAAATGACCGGAATACATCTAAAGAAGTCATGGCATTCTTTTCTTCTTCAGTTAAATCAACATATTTTGATATAAAGTTAAAAAGTAGTTCTTGCATTATATTTTAAGTTTTCACTATACTGTTAGTGCGCTTGCTCACTTCCAATAGTAAGATAATACATTAAAACAAAAGAGCGGTTCAGGTGTAAACTTGAACCGCTCTTGCTTTCTACCTTTTGAGGTATTTTTTTAATTCAAATTCCTATATTCTTTCGGGCTAAACCCTGTCTTTGCTTTAAACAGGTTGCTGAAATGTTGTGGATATTCGAATCCGAGCGCATAACCGATTTCACTAATTGAGCTTTTAGAGTTTAAAAGTTTATTTTTAGCCTTTTCGATTACAAATAAGTGAATATGCTCCTGAGCTGTCTTTCCAGTTTCCTTTTTGAGCAAATCACTCAGGTAGTTTGAAGAGAAATTCAATTCTTTTGCTAAGTATTGAACACTAGGCAAACCTTTTTCATCAATCTCTTCTGTCTCGTAATATCTTTTTAACAGCTTCTCAAATTTCGAAACATAATCAAGGTTCAGGTTAGATCGGGTATAAAACTGTCGATCGTAGAATCTGGTGCAATAGTCTAATAGTAATTCAATATTTGAAATAATTAAATTCTGACTATGTTTATCTATGTTCTGGCTGTACTCTTTCTCTATTTTATCCAGTAGTTCTTCAATAGTTTTTAACTCTTCCTCTGAAAGGTGAAGCGCCTCATTTACTTCATAGCTGAAAAATGAATAGTGGCTAATTTTATCAGCCAGGCCTGATTTTCGAATCAAATCAGGATGAAAGGCCAAAGTCCACCCCTTAGTATTATCGCTATCAGATGGCAGCTCACCTTCAAAAGCGGTTACCTGCCCGGGAGAAGTAAACACTAAAGTGCCTTCCTCATAATCGTAAGAGTTTTTACCGTACATTAAATTTCCACATCCTAACTCTTTAAGTGTAATCTGATATAGGTTATTGATTACCCGAACTCCTTTAAAATCCATTGCCGACTTAAAATCTGCAATTTTTACTACTGAAACTAATGGATGCTTAGGAGCAGCCAGCCCCATAAGTTGATGAGCCTGACTGATTGAGTCTATTATCAATTCTTTTACCATGCTTATTTATTTCATTTGGCTCATGAGAATCTTGTCAAAAGTACTATCACCCAACCATTTTCTCATCGTTACTAATGGCTTCGCTAAAAATCCTTTCAGGTACCTCGTTTTAGGTTTTTTAGTGCTGGCTGCTTTTGCAATCTCTTCGCCTAATACACTCACTTCGGTTAATTTGTCTTTATTCTTGCCTGAAGCCGAAATTACCTTATTAACTAGAGGAGCATAAGGTCCGTTACCTGATACTTTGTTCAGATTTTCCATTGCAATATCACCCCATTCAGTTTGTATACCTCCCGGTTCAACAATTACGACATCAATTCCAAAAGGCTTCAATTCAATTCGTAAACAATCACTCCACCCTTCAAGTGCAAACTTTGTTGCATGATACCAGGCGCCAAAAGGCGTATAAATTTTACCACCCATAGAAGAAATATTCACAATTCTTCCAGACTTTTGTTCTCTCATTTTTGGTATCACCAATTGCGTTATTCGTGCTAAACCAAATATGTTAACTTCAAATTGTCTTTTTGCTTCTTCAATGGGTACTTCTTCTACTGCTCCATAAGAGCCATAACCTGCATTATTAATCAATACATCTATTCGCCCTTCTTTTTCGATAACGGTATTCACTGCCTCTACAATGGTATCATCTTTGGTGAGATCAAGCGAAACCACTTCCATGCCTTTTGCTTTAAGATCATCCATTTTATCGGTACGTCTTGCCATACCATAAACTTTATATCCCTTTGCGTTCAATTTAAAGGCAGTGGACTTACCCATACCTGAACTTGCTCCTGTAATAATAGCTACTTTTTTCATGTTGTCCTTCTCGTTTTTTACTGTTTCATTAATTGTTGATACAAAGGTCAGCATCTTTATTATCAGGGATTTAATGATTTCTCGGAAAGACTAAACGAAATTACAGAAGTTGATTTGAGAGATCAATTGTTTACTTTATCCAGAGCACTGAATAAAGACTTCTTATGTGTAGATATCCTACAATATTTTAAGTAGTTAATAGCTAGTCTTCTCTCACCCTTTCTACTATCAACTGAGCTGTTTTATCGGAGGTGTTATCGTCACCCATTAGAACTTTCAAGGCTTTATAGTCGGCCTCAATAGTTGATCTTTTAGTACCAGAAGGAAGTATAAGGTCTAACTCCCTTTTGAGCGTTTCAGTATTAAAATCAGTCTGGATAAGCTCTTTCACCACTTCCTTACCCATGATCAGGTTCACCAATGAGATGTAATCAACCTTAATAACGCGCTTCCCTATTTGGTAGGATATATTGCTGGTTTCATAACAAACTACCTGTGGTACTTCAAATAGTGCCGTCTCCAATGTGGCCGTCCCAGAAGTAACCAATGCAGCAGTGGCTATATGGAGCACATCATATGCTTTGTCAAAAACCAAGGAGCAAGCTGACTTTTGTGCTACTTCTTTGTACAATGTCTGATCTAAATTGCTCACGCCAGCCACCACAAAATGATAATCAGGATAATCATTAATCAGGCTACTTAACTTGCTGAGCATGGTTTGAACTTCCTGCTTTCTGCTGCCCGGTAATATGGCTATAATGGGTTTACCCGGAAACTGGCTTTTAAAATCAGGCTCAGGTTTGAATTGCCTGATGGCATCTAATAAGGGATTACCTACATAGTCTACTTGGTAATCAAACTTCTTATAAAACTCCTTCTCAAAAGGCAGTATTACATACATATGATCTACAAAGCGTTTGATTTTATAAGCACGCTTCTGATTCCAAGCCCATATTTTAGGAGAAATATAATAATGGACAGGTATGCCGATGCTGTTAGCAAACTTAGCCATTCGCATATTGAAACCTGCATAATCAATCAATATGAGTGCATCAGGAGCAAAAGCCTTGATATCTTTCTTACAGAATTTAATGCGTTTCCTGATAGTCCCCAAATTGGTAACCACTTCAAGAAACCCCATAAAAGCCATCTCTTTATAATGTACTACTAAATCACCTCCGGCTGCCTGCATTTCATCGCCTCCCCAGCATCGTATTTCTGCGGAATCATCCTGCTGCTTTAATGACTTTATTAAATTGCCACCATGTAAATCGCCAGAGCGCTCGCCTGCTATGATGTAGTACTTCATAAATAGAATAATTATCTGATCGCTAATTTAAAGCTTAATTCTCATCTTTAAGCCGTAATTGAGATGTCTTTAATTTCCGTTAACTGAAAGAAAACAATGCAAGTACAACTAATGGCGTTAATCAAGTGTCTTAACAACCTTATTTATATAGGAAATAAAAACCTAAAACCCTTTTATCCATAAATGAGTGCTAAGTATGTTTAATCAGCATATCACAAATATTATATACAATTACTCATACCTACAAATATACTTGGTGGTTATCGCCTATTTCTATTTTTTGTATTTCGGTTTAGCTCCTGTATTTTTATATGTCTGCAAACAACTTGAGAAGCAGGACTTATTGCAGAAAATAATAAAACAGTCTATTCCAAAAACACAGCTGCTTTTTGAGATTAAACACTCTATTCAATCCATCTTTATTTTTGGCTTATCCGCTTTACTTCTAATATATCTTAAAAGACAAGGTGCCATACTGCTTTTGCCTAATAGTTTTATTAACATCATGGTAGGCATTATTATATTAACCATCTGGAATGAAATTCATTTCTTTATAGTACACAGAGTTATGCATCTGCCATTCTTCATGAAGCGTGTGCATAAAATTCATCATCATTCTAAAGTACCTACAGTATTTGCTGTTTATAGTTTTCATTGGTTCGAGGCTTTATTATTGAGCACAGTACCATTAACTATAGCTGTTTTTATTCCGCTGTCGGCTGTGGCTATCTTTTTATATCCTCTGGTAAGCATTCTTTTAAATTTTGCAGGACATTGTAATTATAGGTTTGGCAATGGAAAAGGACCAAGCTGGCGCCTGTTTGGATCAAAGCATAATGCACATCATTTTAAATTTGCAAATCATTATGGCTTTGCATCAGGCATTATGGATAAACTACATAAGCTAATAATCCCAAAAATAAATCAACGTAAAAAATGAATGAGGTTTTTATAACAAGTGCCGGTAGTTTTTTGCCAAACGAAAAGATAGACAATAGTCAAATTGAAGAATATTTGGGGCTAATTAATGGTAAAAAAAGCAGTGTGAAAGAACGAATCTTAAAACAGAATGGAATTGAAACACGCTATTTT
Organism: Marivirga atlantica; assembly: GCF_016734805.1. Lineage (GTDB taxonomy): Bacteria > Bacteroidota > Bacteroidia > Cytophagales > Cyclobacteriaceae > Marivirga > Marivirga atlantica. The sequence continues at coordinate 1,561,849 of NZ_JAERQG010000001.1, read as the reverse complement.
GCCATTGACAAAAAACAAAAAACTACACATTTAAATACCGAACTAGCTGCTGAAGCTATAAAAGCGGCTCTGAGTAAAAGTAAACTAAGTGATAAAGACATTGAGTTATTAGCCACAGGTACCACTCAGGGTGATTTACCAATCCCCGGATTTGCAAGCATGGTACATGCCCAACTGGATTTCAACGCCTGTGAATTAGCCAGTTTTCAGAGTGTTTGCGCCAGTGGTATAATGGCATTAAAAGATGTATTCGTCCAGCTCAAAAGCGGAGAAAAGGAAAATGCTGTCTGCGTAGGTAGTGATTTAGCCAGTCGTTTGTTTAAAGCCAGTAGGTTTGAAGCACAGAAGCTCAGCTCCATACCATTCGATACAGAGTTTTTGCGTTGGATGTTATCAGATGGTGCCGGAGCATTTGTGATTGAGAATAAAGCCAACACAACCGGAGTTTCCTTAAAAATAGACTGGATTGAAATAAAATCTTATGCTCATAAATTCCCTTTGTGTATGTACACAGGAAAAAACAGCAACAAAGATGAGCATGAAATCACCTGGCTCGACTATCCTGATTACAGCTCTGCATCAGAAAAAGGCACTATCAACTTAAAACAGGATATTCGATTACTCAATGATGTAGTAAAAACAGGGGTAGCACACTATTTTGAATTAATTGATAAAGGCCTAATCAAAGTGGCTGACATAGATTGGCTCTGCTGTCATTACTCATCAGAATATTTTAAAGCACCTATTAAAGAATTAATGATAAAAGGTGGTGGCGCCATTGCTGACGAAAAATGGTTTAGCAACCTCACCACTAAAGGGAATACCGGAGCAGCTTCTATATTTATTATGCTGGAAGAATTAATGTACTCCAACAAACTTAAAAATGGTGATACCATTTTGTGCATGGTTCCTGAAAGCGGAAGGTTTATCACTTCATTTATGCAACTAAAAGTGATTATTGATGATAAAAAAGAGCAAAAGTCTTTCCCCTTTAGAGAGATAAAAGCACCAAGGCTGAATATCAAAACAAATGAATTATCAGAGTGGCTTGTAAGACAATTATCTCAAATCTGGATAGAATTCGAAAGAGACCTCTTGAAGGTGCCTATCATAAAAAGAATTCATGCAGGCACTTTAACCAAAGAAGAATATAAATTACTTCTTCATGATTTAAGACAGCAGGTAATAGATGGCTCTCAATGGATTTCCAGGGCAGCATCCAACATTGATATTGAAATATTTGAGTTACGCTCAGCCTTTATCAAACACACTGCTGCTGAGCATAAGGATTATCAAATGCTGGAAAAAAATTACCAGAACCTGGGCGAGCCACTATCAGCTATCCAGACTGGTGAAAAAAATATTGGCAGCGCAGCGCTCAGTGCTTTTATGTTTCAGCAGGCAAGCAAACCTAATCCTGTTGATCTTTTAGGTGCTATGTTCATTATTGAGGGCATAGGCAAACGTCTTGCTGCTTATTGGGGTGAAATGATCCAAAGCCAGCTGGGCTTAACTGACGATCAAGTGTCATTTTTCACCTACCATGGTGTGGCTGATGAAAAACATTTTGAAAATCTGGAACGAGCACTAGAGCATCCCTATATGAATGAGCACTTGGCAAAAAAGATAGTTAAAACAGCAAAAATAACTGCCCATTTGTATAAAATGCAGCTTGAAGAACTAGGTAATTATTAAACGATTAAAAAGATGAGCTCAAAATCCTTTGAAGAGTTTACGCATGATACCAGAGACCCTAATCCCTGGTTAGCTTTGTACCTTGATAATAGTGTACCTATAAATAAAACAACAAAACAGGCCCTATTAGCAGATAATAACTCTCGCTCAGTAAGGTATCTGCTGCCCTTGATCACCTTCTGGTCGAAGATTACTATGTTTTTTATACACATCTTTAAATTCTTCTTTCCGAAGTTATTTAATTCATCAAGACTATTACACAGAATACTTGCCTGGGGATTGAAAAATTTTGTTAGCCCTAATGCCAACCTGTTAATTTTTAGACATTTTCATGTTGGAAGTGAGATTCTGCAGTTTATAGCAGGAAATATTGAAGGCGTTGAATTGACTACTAGTCCTTTAAAGCCACGTGACTTTAATGATGTTAAGGAAGATCTTTTTCTCAACCACGACCTCAACCTTTACAACTTTGTTATCAAGCTTAATAAACAGCTTAAAGAAAAGGATGTGATCATAAAAAAGGTAGAGAAGCTCAATACTCAAATGATTAGTGAAGATCAATTTGATCATATTGAATTCCCTAACAGATGGAGCAATATATTGGATCTAAGATCTTCAATAGAGTTATTCACTCCTTTTTATCAATTATTCCTTACAGCAAACGATTTTGTTAGAGCCACAAACTCTCTACAGTTAGATGAGACCATTGCCATTTATACAGCTCAGATTCTAGGAACACCCTCTCACTTAGGCTTAGTGAACAACAAACACCCAATGGTGCCAACAACCTCTTACAGAGCAGCATATAATTTAGTGCTTCACGGCCTTGCAGCTGAAACGCTTCATGAAATACTTGTAAACCTTAAAAAAGAACAATACAGGGATGGTATAGTAACTCCTACCGAATGATTAAACATCACTTGAAAGCACATAGATTACCATTTAGATATAAAAAGTTTGTTGCTAAAGCTAAGCTTTAGATAAAATTAGGTAAAACGCAAAACCATTTTTACATTTGTATCGTACACGATATAATTGTAAACGATATTTATGCAACACTATATTAAAACAAGCACAGCACAGAACATTTTTAGAATCTTACTAGCGCTATTTATGATTTACGCAGGTGTGAGTCATTTGTCCTTCAATCGGGTAGATTTTCAGGCGCAGGTGCCCGACTGGGTTCCTTTGGAAAAAGACCTGGTGGTTATCCTATCAGGAATTGTGGAAATCATTTTAGGAAGTGCCTTATTATTATGGAAGCAGCAGCGGGTCTATGCTGGTTGGGCATTAGCGATATTTTTCATATTAATCTTCCCTGGAAACATATCTCAATACCTAGATGGCGAAGATGCTTTTGGCGCACTCAACTCTGACAGTGCTAGATTAATCAGGTTATTCTTTCAGCCAGTATTAGTAGTTTGGGCCTTGTGGTCCTCAGGCGCATGGAAGGCATGGAGAAACAGAAAACTTAATAGTAATGGATAAACCAGAGTTATTACTGGAAAATCAGTTATGCTTCCCGATTTATTCAGTCTCACGGCTAATAACACAGGCCTACCAGCCATACCTTGAGCCACTGGGATTAACCTATCCTCAGTATTTGGTGATGCTTGTTTTGTGGGAAAATGATGGGGTATCCATCAATCATATTACGAGGAAATTATTGCTCAACACCAATACAGTTTCACCTTTACTGAAGCGTATGGAAAGCCAATCACTATTGCAAAGGAAAAGATCTGAGCAAGATGAAAGGACTGTCATTATTGAATTGACCAAGAAAGGCAGTGCTTTGAAAAATGAAGCTGCAGAAATACCGCACAATTTATTAGCTGCCGTGTCATCTGAAAACATGTCAGCAGAAGAAGTGAATCAGCTTAAAAATACACTCTGTAAATGGATGGATGCACTGAGCAAACCAAAACAATAGTCTATTTATAAATCATATTTCAAATTTATTGACATCAGAAATTCTCTGGTGTTCGATGTTCAATTTTCAACATAAAATTCTATATGGAATTATTAGATAAGTTAAACTGGCGTTATGCCACAAAAGCCATGAATGGCGAAAAAGTATCACAGGAGAAACTAGATAATATCATTGAGGCTGCTTCTCTGGCCCCAACATCAAGCGGTTTACAGCCTTTTGAAATTATCGTTGTTACCAATCAAGAGGTAAAAGACGAAATCAGGAAGATTGCCTGGAACCAGTCTGTCGTTTCTGATTGCTCACACCTATTGGTTTTTGCAGCTTGGGATAATTACACAGAAGATCGCATCAACTATATGTTTGATTTGGTAAATGAAGTGAGAGGTTTCAAAAATGAAGGTTGGGAGAATTACCGCCAGCAATTACTCGGTCATTATCCGAAAAGGTCATCAGAAGAGAATTTCAATCATGCTGCAAGGCAAGCTTATATCGCATTTTCTCAAGCACTTTCCGCAGCTGCATTTGAAGGTGTTGATAGTACGCCTATGGAAGGCTTCGATACTGACGCTCTGGATAAAATCCTAAAATTAGAAGACAAAGGATTAAAGAGTTGTGTGATGTTACCTATAGGCTACAGAGATGCTGACAACGATTGGTTAGTAAACTTAAAGAAAGTACGTAAGCCAAAAGAAGATTTGGTAAGTGTAGTAGATTAAGTCAAGTGAAAGAGGTTTGGCAAATGCCAGACCTTTTTATTTTTACAAAAGCAACTCTTTAACAAGTATTAAGCAGCCCATTGCTAACACAAACCATCCAAAGCCCTTCTTTAATTGCTGACCATTTACCTTTTCTGAGAAAAATGTTCCAATGAAAATACCTGCTCCAGCAATACCCGCAAATTTTAAAAGAAAAATCCAGTCTATCGGAAGCCCCACTTGTAAATCTCCCGTAAAGCCAATTAAGGAATTGACAGCAATAATAAGTAAAGAGGTACCAATTGCCTTTTTCATTGGTAGTCTGCCAAAAATCACAAGAGCAGGAATAATTAGAAATCCACCACCTGCTCCCACCATGCCTGCCAGTAAACCTACTATTATACCTGCAAAAACCATCAGTAAATAGTTAGACTTTCCTGAAGTATGATCAGGGTTTACAACTTGTTCACCACTGCCTCTTCGGATCATAGAAATAGCCGCTATAACCATTAGAATCGCGAAAAGTAATAAAATACCTAAATGTTTATGCACATCAAATGCGCCTACTGTAAATAATACTTCAGGTAGATTTGGCACCAGATAAAGACGTGTTAAATACACAGTGGATAAAGCGGGAATGGTAAAAACCGCTCCTGTTTTATAGGCAACCAGTCCTTTTCTTGCATAGCTAATACCACCAATTAAAGCAGAAAGGCCTACAATAAAAAGAGAATAGGCAGTAGCCAAAATAGGATCAACACCAAGCAGATAAACTAAAACCGGAACGGTCAATATTGAACCGCCTCCTCCAATTAGCCCGAGCGAGATACCTATAATAGCTGCACATATAAATCCTATAATTTCTATCATTCCCTTTTTTGTTTGTCACAAAAGTAGCTTGATCGCCTACCAACTTTAGTAACAATTGTTACGCACATTTAGCTCTCAGTGAGTGCCTTCAAAGCAGCCTTCATGGCAATATTTTTCTGCTTGGTTTCATAGCGCTCAGGTGGCGCAGCGCGCTCCTCGCAATTTCTTAGAGAGCAGGTCTCACAGGTTTCATTTACCACACGGATAGGAATATTCGGATCGTTCCAAAACTTCAGTTTCTGCTTCAAATTTTTATTGATCAGCATGCCAATTGATACACTACTATTAGGCACTGAAGGATTCTCCGATACTTTCGCCAGCGTAATAATCAGATACTCATTGTCAGAATCAGCATATTTACTCCTTTGACTTTTGCAGATCACTTTTTTATCACCAACCACATTCATCTTTTGTAATAACTCAATGGATATCCACCTGCGGCAATAATGCTCGTCTAAAGCCGTACCATGTGGATTATGCAAACCTGAAAGATGCATTTCTTTAGTGAGTTTGAATTTATCCTCATTCTTGGTAAACCTTAAAAAGAATAGCTCTCTTATTCCGAAATGGCGAGGCAATAGATTAGTCATTCGGTGAAGCAATACTTCCGGGGAACACTGGTATTTATCCAAATAACTCATCAATAAATCTGCATCAAGAGCATCTTGCTTGAGCCATTTTTCAAGATCTTGCTTCACCAAATCTTCATCCAGCAAAAGTGCACATGAGAAGTACGAAGCTTTAAAATTATTTAACAATTCCTCGAAAGAGCTTACCTCAATCCAGGTAGTAGTTTTTGGTCTGGGCTTAAGTTTAAGATAGGCATAAGCCAGCTCCTGCCCTACTGCAAAGCGCTGTTGTGCTTCATTTAAAAGAGGATTTAAGAGCAGTCGCTTTTTATCTCCTTCCATGAAAATCGTTCTCAGTTTGGCAAGCTCTACCTGACTGCCCAAACTTTCTTTATCAATGGAATAATTAAAATCATTTATTAAAATGGAAGCCAGCGTCTCATAAGAAAGCCCTTCCTCATCCGGCTGTACATACTTCTTTTTAAAGGCTTTAACAGATTGCTCCAATTCCTCAAAGTAATTATCATACATCTCCTGGTAAGAGCGCAGCATATTATAATAGAGGTTTTCCACCTGCATACCATAGTTCCTGCTTATTTCAATAATGGTACTTAAGAAAGCACCTAATTTGGCTGGAGCATTACTAAGCATTTCCAATAATACAGCAGGCTCCAGCCCAAACATTTCTAAGGGTAAATCAGAAAGTAGATTCGATTTCAAAAGTTGGCTTACAGGTGCCAGGTTCTTACTGAGCTGAAGGGAAATCAGCCAATCATAACTTACGCCTAAAGATTCAGCAAGCTTCGCTATTTTCTCCGTTTTAGGATATTTCTTGCCTTTCTCTATTTCATTAAGGTATGAGGCACTTAAGCCTGTATCCTTACTAAGTGCAGCAAAGGAAAGACCTTTTTCCTGCCTGAGCTGCCTAACCTTAAGCCCAAAAATGAGCCTTATATTTTCTTCTGTAACTTCCATGTTGTTAACATTTTCTGGCGAATCATCATCAAAAGGCTCTACACTAAGCAAGCGAATAAAAAAACTTTATTTTTTTTTATCTCCGCTTTTCATGCCCTGCTTACCGAGAAGCCATTCGCTAATATAGCGAATAATTTTCATTAGCGAATATTCGCTTGTTTAATAATTTTCGCTTCCCTAAGTTTGATTCATCATCAGCAAAAAATTAAGACAATGGAAACACTATCAGCAATAAAGCCCAAAGCAAGAAACACTCAAGAATTAAAGCATGCCTTATTAACTGATGAGGCCAAAAACTTTTTGCTTGAATTACACGAGCGCTTTGATGAAAGAAGAAGAGCGCTTTTGGAAGCCAGAAAATCACAACAACGCGCTTTCTCTGCAGGTGAGCAACCTGATTTCTTAAGAGAAACCGCACATATCCGTTCTGATAAAAACTGGCAGGTAGCGGAATTACCCGAAATACTGTTAGATAGAAGAGTGGAGATTACAGGCCCCGTTGATCGTAAAATGATCATTAACGCGCTAAACAGTAAAGCTAAAGTTTTCATGGCTGATTTTGAAGATGCCTCTTCACCAACTATCGAAAATATGTTGGATGGTCAGCAAAACTTATTTGATGCCATTAGACACCAGGTTGATTTCACCAACGAGCAAGGCAAAAGCTATACTTTAAATGAGCAAACAGCTACGCTTAAAGTAAGACCAAGAGGTTTGCATCTGGTAGAAAAGCATTTCGAAATTAATGAAAGACCTATAGCTGCTTCATTATTCGATTTCGGTCTTTACTTTTTCCATAATGCACATGAGTTGCTAAGAAGAGGTGCAGGCCCGTACTTCTACCTACCAAAACTAGAGCATTACAAAGAAGCTGAATGGTGGAATGATGTTTTTGAATACGCTCAGGAAGCTTTAGGCCTTCAGTCTGGAACAATCAAAGCTACAGTTTTAGTAGAAACAATTACTGCTGCTTACCAAATGGAAGAAATAGTTTATTCTTTGCGTAAGCACATGGCCGGCTTAAATGCCGGTAGATGGGATTACTTATTCAGTGTAATCAAGCAGTTCAGAGACAGACCAGAATATATTTTACCTGATAGGGTAAACCTGACGATGACCGTTCCATTTATGAAAGCTTATGCCAATTTATTGGTACAGGTTTGCCACAAAAGAGGTGCGATGGCTATCGGTGGAATGTCCGCTTTCATTCCTTCAAAAGATGAGGAAACCAATAAAGATGCTTTACAAAAAGTAAGAAAAGATAAAACCATTGAAGCAACAGCAGGCTATGATGGCAGCTGGGTAGCTCACCCAGGTTTAATCGACACCGTATATGAAGTATTTGATGACGTGCTTCAAGGCCGCAAAAACCAAAGAGAAGAGAAGCGTGAAACATTATGCGTTGAGGCCAAAGACCTTTGCTCTTTCGATGACACTTTCGGTGTAATCACCGAAAAAGGGGTGCGCATGAACATCAACGTAAGCTTACTATACATTGAAGCCTGGTTGCAGGGACAAGGAGCTGTAGCGCTTTACAACTTAATGGAAGATGCCGCTACCGCAGAAATCAGCAGAGCCCAATTATGGCAATGGTACCATAACCACATCAGCTTCAAAAATGGAAAGATTTTCAACAGAGCACTTTTCAAAAGATTGGTAGCCGAAGAATTAGAAAAAGTGAAAGCCATGTTACCTCAGGAAAGACTGGATACTGCCAAGATTGATTTAGCGGTTATCCTCTTAGAAGAACTGGTAATGGATTCTGACTTTGAGGAATTCTTAACGCTAAAGGCATATCCATTTTTATAAGCCTCTTAATTAATAGAATTAATCATTAAACCTTAAATAATAACAAAGATGACTACGCAAGAAAAGATAAATGAATTAGTACAAGAATGGTCTACCAACCCAAGGTGGAAAGGTGTTGAAAGACCTTATACAGCAGAAGAAGTAGTGAAACTACGTGGTTCTGTGAAAATCGAGCACAGTTTAGCTAAGCACGGTGCTGAAAGACTTTGGAACCTATTAAAGTCTGAAGAATATGTAGCTGGCTTAGGAGCTCTTACAGGAAACCAGGCCATTCAGGAGGTTCAGGCCGGATTAAAAGCAATCTATTTAAGCGGATGGCAAGTAGCTGCAGATGCGAACCTAGGTGGCCAAATGTACCCAGACCAAAGCCTTTACCCTGCCGATAGTGTACCGAGTGTTGTAAAGCGTATTAACAATGCCCTATTAAGAGCAGACCAAATCCAGTCGGTAACTGGTGAAGGTGATGTACATTGGTTAGCGCCAATTGTTGCAGATGCAGAAGCAGGCTTCGGTGGCAACTTAAATGCCTTCGAATTAATGAAAGGCATGATTGAAGCCGGAGCAGCTGGTGTTCACTTTGAAGACCAATTGTCGTCTGCTAAAAAATGTGGTCACCTGGGCGGAAAAGTATTAGTACCTACTCAGGAAGCTATCAACAAATTGGTTGCCGCTCGTTTAGCAACCGATGTAATGGGTACGCCCACTATAATCATAGCCAGAACTGATGCAGACGCTGCTAACCTATTAACAAGCGACATCGATCCAAGAGATCACGAGTTTATTGAAAGTGGTGAAAGAACTGATGAAGGTTTCTTCAAAGTAAAAAATGGTTTACAGCAAGCTATCAGTAGAGGTTTGAGCTATGCCCCTTATGCCGACCTTATCTGGTGTGAAACTTCACATCCTGACTTAGGAGAAGCAAGAGAATTTGCTCAGGCTATTAAAGAAAAGTATCCTGATAAGATGTTGGCTTACAACTGCTCCCCTTCATTCAACTGGGCTTCTAAACTGACACAAAATGAGATGTTAGAGTTCAGAGAAAAATTAGCTGAGATGGGTTATAAGTTCCAGTTCATCACATTGGCAGGTTTCCATGCCTTAAATACGGCTATGTTCGAAATCAGTAAGGCCTACAAAGAAGAAGGCATGGCTGGTTACTCTAAACTGCAACAAAAAGAGTTTGCGCTTCAGGCAGATGGCTTCAAAGCTGTGAAGCACCAGGCATTTGTGGGTACCGCTTACTTTGATATGGTTCAAAATACAGTAACACAAGGAAAAGCTTCTACTACCGCCTTGAAAGGTTCTACTGAAGAAGCTCAGTTTTAGCAATTAGAAGACAATATGTTTTGTTTTGATGGTTAGAGTGCTCGCAAGGGCACTCTTTTTTTTGTTTGCATGTGGAAAATAGCTAACTTATAATTAACCTAAAAGAGATGGATATGGATTCAGAATTCTATGGAAAAAATGTTAAAGAGGCAGTCGATTGCTTTACCAATAACATGGAACAATTAGCCAAGAAAAAAGAAAAGTTCTTACTTGAAAATGAAATTGTATTCAATAAGTCATATATCTTGAATTACAATAGCAAGAGAGCGTCTTATCGCATATTGAATGACTTGGTTTTGGAAGAAATGGGTTCAAATATAGATGAGATATTCAGGGAATGTTTTAAAAGTTTAAATAATGGTTAATTTGAAGATTCCTTGAAAAAGGGAATCTTTAAGTAGAAAACTAGTTTTCTAGTGTAATTCATTTTAACCACCCGTTAAAATAGAACAGATCCCCGATAAATTACTTCGTTACACTTCTTAATTTTCGGGAATGACGATATAATCAAAACTTATTCTTTTAAGCTAAATTCTATTATCTTGAATTGAATTAACAAACAAAATTATGGGAGGTGGAATAGGATTTACTAGAGCAGGAATGGATGGCATGAAGAGTAATAGAGCTCTATTAAAAGATTCGCTTAATAGAAACTTAACTCAAAAAGGAGGCAAGAAAGGACCAAAAAATCAAAATATAAAAAGCTGATCCTGAGGTGTTAAAAGTTATAAAAGCTAAAGCGCAAGCCAATAGAAAACGAAATACTGTTATTCTTTTGATAGGTGTTGTGCTGATTATTGTTTGTCTTGTATTGCTTTTTGGGAGCTTGTTCTAAAAAAAAGCTACCCCATATAATCACCGGTTTTCTGACGACACTCTTTGGCTTTTTTGTTGACAATTACTTTCCAGAAAGGATTACGAAAGAAGAGTATAAATTTAACGCCAAAATTATGTAAGGCTTTATTAATACCACTTGAAAAGCCATGGGCATTTTTAGGCATTACTACATATTCATAACCGAAACGAGCCGTAACCTCATCCATACAAGGGTTACCATACAAAATGCTTTTGGTATCATTTGTATAGATACTCAACAAACGCCTGGGCTGCTTTTCATTCTTAGGAATTAAATCAGGTTCACGCTCAATTTTCTCAGTAGAGTTTTTCTTATAGTCTATTTGGGCTGCTCCACTCAGACTATATAAAACACATATGACTACTAAAAAACACCTTACACACATGCTACAATAATGGTGATTTTCCGTAAATGAAACCTAATAAAACTGCTTTTATTTGATTAAACACACATTATCTTTGCTTAGATCTACTCAACAAAAGATTAACTTCAAACAATAACTTATTTGGTAAAGCATCACAAATTCTAGAAAGACCATTAACTTTGCGCACATTATAAATGATGTATGAAGTACCTAATTAGTTTTATTCTTCGGAATATTCCTCGAAAATATATTCAGTTAGTAAGTGGGGTTGCCCTAAAAGTAATTGGTCTGTTCTATAGAGGAAGCAACGTTTATTGCCCCATCAATAAGAAAGGATATCGTAAGTTTTTACCTTATGGCAGAGTAAATCCTCGTCCTAATGCTTTATGCCCCGATACACTTTCATTAGAAAGACATCGTCTCATCTGGCTATATCTGGAAAATAAAACTGATTTCTTTAAAAGTAAACTGAAGATGCTTCATGTGGCACCTGAGCAGTGCTTTATGGATAGATTTGAGGAAATTCATGGTGAAAATTACATCACAGCTGACATTGAATCACCGCTTGCCAAAGTGAAAATGGACATACATGACATTCCATTTTCTGAAAACACTTTTGATGTCACCTTTTGTAATCATGTAATGGAACATGTTGACGATGACCTTAAAGCTATGGGTGAGTTACATCGGGTGCTAAAACCTAATGGGTGGGGAATTATACAAGTACCTTTCTTTCCTCCTATTCCCGATGAAACTTTTGAAGATGCCTCAATTACTGACCCGAAAGAGAGAGAAAGAATTTTTGGACAGGATGATCATGTCAGGCTTTACGGAAAAGATTATCCTGACCGATTGAGAAAGGCCGGATTTACAGTTGATGAAGTAGATTACATTAATGAAATTCCGAAGGAATGGATAGAGAAATATGCTTTACCAAAAGATGAAATTATCTATTTAGTCCGGAAGGCTTCGGTTGTACAATAAATGTGAATAACTCTTTCAAGAAACCTAAGCCGTATGCGATTAGTTGGGTGAAAGCAGCAGCAATACTTAGAAAGGCTACTTTAAAGCTATTGCTTCTAAAGAGAGCATCAGCAAAAATCATTACACTATAAAAGAGAAACAGCCCAAGTGCTACATTACCAATAGCATTATTGTAAGATTTGATGAAAGGAACAGCAATAAGGCCTAAAGTGAATGCCAAAGGAAAAAAATGCATAAGCTTCAATTCTGACTTATAGAAACGGAAAATATTAATCCTTCCCCTCCCAAAAAAGAATAGCTGCTTGTAAAATTGAGCTAAACTGGTTCTGCGCTTATGATATACTTTGGCATCAGGAATTAAACCCATTTTAAAGCCAGCCTTTTCAATTCTGATACTGAATTCCAGGTCCTCTGCCATTCGGGTTATGAGATAGCCTCCTGTTTTATCAAATACTTCTTTTGAAATCCCCATATTAAAGCTCCTTGGCCTAAAAGTACCAACCTGAACTTTACCTCCACGAATTCCTCCTGTAGTAAAGAAGGAAGTCATTGAATAACTGATAGCCTTTTGCGTAGTAGTAAAAGTATCTAGCGCGGCATCCGGGCCTCCAAAGGCATCCCAGCTATGTTCATCAAGGGCTTTTTCAACCACTTCGAAATAATCTTCAGGTATTATGCAGTCTGAATCAAAAACAATGAAATAATCACCCTTGGCTTTTTCAAAACCAAAGTTGCGGCTAAAACCTTGGCCAGAGTTCTCTTTAAAATAATATTGCAGATTTAGCTGATCTGTAAATTTTTCGCAGACCTTTTCACATTTCTCTGTAGAACCATCCTCTACAATTAACACCTCAAAATTTGTAAATTGTTGCTTAGTAAGGCTCTCCAAAAGCTCATCAACCTCGTTCGGTCTATTATAAACAGGGATTATTACAGAGTAAAAGCGCATAGATCAAACTTCCTCTTCTACTATATAATCTAATTTTTTAGGTGAGTTCATGGTGATCATCTCCCCAATAAAGCCCGCCAAAAATAATTGAACTCCTATGATCAAAGCCACCAGTGCCAAAAAGAAAAGTGGTTGATCTACAATTTCCCTCACCGGCATATTGTTATGAATTTCGTAAAACTTCTTGCCAACCACATAGCCCGTTACTAAGGAGCCAAAAATAAATGAAAGGGTACCCAAGGCACCAAAAAAGTGCATCGGGCTTTTCTTAAACTTAGAAACAAAAGTGATGGAAAGTAAATCCAAAAAACCAAATAAGAAGCGCTCAAGCCCATATTTAGTCTCACCATATTTTCTAGCTTTATGCTGAACCACCTTTTCACCGATATTGGTAAAACCACTCCACTTGGCTATAACAGGTATATATCTATGCATTTCGCCATACACTTCAATATTCTTTACTACCTTCCTTTTATATGCCTTAAGTCCACAATTGAAGTCGTGCAGTTTAATTCCTGAAATCTTTCGAGTTACGTAGTTGAAGAATTTAGAAGGAATAGTCTTGCCAATGGGGTCATGTCTTTTCTTTTTCCAACCCGATACTATGTCATAACCTTCTTCTGTAATCATTTTATACAGTGCAGGAATTTCATCAGGACTGTCCTGCATATCGGCATCCATTGTGATCACTACATCGCCTTTTGCTGCATTGAAGCCTGTATGAAGAGCAGCCGATTTACCATAATTTCTGGCAAACTTAATACCTCTTACTGATACATAATCTTTTGATAGCTTATTGATGATGTCCCAGGAATCATCTCTGCTGCCATCATCAACCATAATTATTTCAAACGCCCACATCGGATGTTGAAGCATTACATCATGAATCCATTTGGTTAATTCAGGAAGCGATTCCTCTTCATTAAAAACCGGTATAACTAAACTTATCGCGTAACTCATATATTAGGCTTTAGGCTCGTTGGTACGCATGAATAATGAAACCAACGGTGTTACTAACATCCCTATGATGATGTTATTTGTACTTAGACTCCCTATAATCCTTGTGTTAGACGATTCACTAGACTTTAGATACTCCTTATAACCATCTTCCCCAAGGTTTTCAACCAGCATATCCTTACCTGCCATTAGTTTCTCCATTATCATCTGACGGTATTCATCAAAATAAACTTCATCAAAAAAGTTAGCATATATTACGAGGAACGAAGCAAATAAGATGGTGAAGAAAATGGTATATAACATACCAACACTAAAGCCCTGCCAGAAGCGCAGACCAAACTGATTCAACTGCTTAAAAGCCTTAATGGCCAAAAACAAGAAAATAGCAATTAGTGGCCCTATAAAAACAATATTACTTGTATATACCACAGGGTTTTTATCAATGAGAATTGAGATAAAAAACATGAGGAAGATGAAGAAAAAAGCAATAATGCTATACCTAAGGCTTACTTTTAGTATTAAATTCATATAAGATATTAGTTGAATAAATCAGATAAAAATGTTTGTCCGTTGGCAATAAGTGCAACAGGCAAAGCATCAAACTGTTCTCCAATAAAAGGGCTATTATTACTTTTTGATTTATTTGTTGATTGATCAAAAGTCCAGCTTGAATCCGTGAAAAAGGTTAAGTCAGCTATTCGCCCTTTCTCGATGGCAGACTGCTTAACGCCTAGTATTGCTTTCGGATTCTCGTTGATACACTTTAAAAAGATATTTAACGGAATCTCATCCTTTAAATATTTATGATAAAGCGGATAGAGAATTTGTGTTCCCATAATTCCAAAAGCGGCTAAATCGAACTCCATTTTCTTGTGGTCCTCATCATAGGGCTGATGGCCTGAAACAATAACGTCAATCACTCCATCCTTCACGCCATTAACTAAAGCTTGCTGATCAGCTTTGCCTCTTAAAGGTGGCAACAATTTGTAATTTGTATTAAAACTTTCGAGCAAACTATCATCTAATATTAAATGATGAATGTTTACATCGCATGTTACTTTTAAGCCCCCCTCTTTGGCTGACTTAATAAGATTAAGACTCTTAGCTGTGCTGATGCAACTGAAATGAATTTTACCTCCTGCATACCGCAAAAGCTCCAAATCACGCTGTATCATGATTTCTTCAGCCACATTAGGAATTCCTTTTAAGCCCATTCCGGTGCTGGTAATACCTTCATTCATTTGGCCGAACATTGCCAGTTTTCTGTCCTGCGGAAAATTGATCAACAGGCCATCAAACTTTTGCAGGTATTGTAAAGTCTTTACCAGTAGGTCACTGTTCCACATAGGATTAGCACCATCAGTAAATGCTCGGGCTCCGGCAGTATGCAGATCGAGCATCTCATTCATCTCCTCACCTTCACAATCTTTTGAGATAGCCGTTGCGGGCAATATTTGCGTTAGCTGTCCTATATTCTTGGCTAAAATTGATTTAATATCTGCTTTTTGCTGAATTACAGGATTAGTATTAGGCATTAATAGCGCATAACCAAAACCTCCATATTTTAAAGCTTCAGAAAGGCTCTCTATATCTTCCCTATACTCTTCGCCTGGCTCACCACTAAATACTTTCATATCAAGCCAGGAAGTTGAAGCTTTCAGATTAGGAACATTAATTATTCTATCAACTTTAGGAGTTTCTTCGGTAGAATGAATATCTTTTATCTTTCCGTCTTCAATTAAGATATTCACCTTTTGCTCATGGAAGGAGCTATTAGAATCTATTATTTCAACTTCTTTAAAGTATAAGCGCATCTTACTTATAAAAACGGATAATTAAAACCTCTGCTAACAAACTCAACAAAGCTAATATTAAGAAGTATTTCCACAAAGGAAAACCTTCTTTGCTTTCAGTAATGTACTCATTTAGTTTATCAAAGCCCGGTTCATTAATAACCTTAACATTTGGTTGATCACTAAATAGTGTATTAAGCTCTGCAATAGTGTAGAAACCTTCTTTACTCTCCTCCTTCGGATAATTAAGTGCCAAGTGACCATATATGGAGTCTGTCTTAGCATTTAACACATTATAAAAACCAGGTTCTAATTCACCTTTTGGAATAATGATCTCTTTGCCAGAACCCTTCTCACGCTGATCAGGTATTAACGCTTTACCATTATTGGCTAATTTAATAATTACGCCATTTGATATACGCATATAGCTTAAATCTACTAGCTCCTCATCTAAATAATGATAATGGACACTACTTTCACCTTGATTGGAAAAAGCCATTTTATAAAAAACTGGTAGGAAAATAGCTGTTTTTGGAAAGTCGGTATATGCCTCGGTAAGTTCGGTACTGAATAAATAAATGTTACTTTCTACAACTGATAAAAAAGGGCTACCATCCTTAAAACTTAGTAAATTATTACCCTGTCTCCAGTTAATCAAGGGCTTTGCGACAGGCATATCAATAAGCTCTTCCTTATTTTTAAATACATTATTAAAAAATGGATTGTTAAAATCAGGATTAGAAAGCTCTACCTTTTCATCAATATTTCTCCTCTTGGCATCAATGACACCAAACTTTTCCAGTTCGTTTAAGTCAACAAAATCTTCAGAAGGGATTAGCACCAATGTTCCTCCCTGCTGCGCAAACTGGCGAAGCAACATTAAAGACTGACTGGAAAGCGTTCCACCCAATTCAGCCACTAAAAAATCATATTGCTCCAAGGCCTGGAATGAATAATTAGCGATATTGGATTGCTGATAATCAAACAACTCATTACCACTAAAGAGAGACTTTATATAGTCATTGGGATTTTTATTAAACAGGTAAAGAGTTTTGAGGGCTTTTTGCTGGCTCAAGCTAATAAAGAACTCATTATCGTAAATGCTGGACTGTTCATCAGTTTTTAATACTAGCGACCTATCTAAATCAGTGCTTTGTATGGGTAAACTAAAATTCAAGCTGTTTATTGATTCATTTAACTCTACAGCACTGTTACCTACATATTGGTCATTTTCTATAATTGAAATGTCTGTTCCTAACTTACCCGACCTGCTATAAACGTTTATCATCAACTTATCGTTTGTAGCCAACCCAGACTGATTCTTAATCCAAATTGAATCCCACACAACTGTTTTAGGCACTTCTTTGTGGACAGGTACCAAAACTATATCAACAGTTGTATCCCTCAATAAGTCCATATTATCGTCTATTACATTCTTCTGAAAATCACTGAACAATATAAGTTGCTTTGATATTTTCTGAGTTGACATCAGTTCCTTCAGGTTAAAGCTGGTTAATGAACTATTTACCTCAGGTATTTCGAAAGCCTGCACATCATTTCCAGTCGCATCAATAACTTTAATCTGCAGGTCACTATATCGTTCACTCAGTTTGTTAACAATATCCATGTGATCTTCCAACACTGTATTTGAATTACCTTCAGGAATAGTCAAATTTGAGGCGCTGTTGTCAATAATACCAAGGGATACATCAGCAAATTTTTCTTCCCTATCAAGAAATGGCTGCGCTAAACAGATGATAAAAAATGTTAAGAATAAGAGTCTACTCAATAAAATAAGGAGGTGTTTCAGCTTTCGATTTTGTTTCTTTTCCTCATCAACCTTTTTTAAGAAAGCTACATTACTAAATAATAGCTTCTTATATCTCCTAAATTGAAATAAATGGATAATGATAGGAACAATAAGTAAGGATAAAAGCCAAAATGCCTGGGGCTGATAGAAATTCATGAATTACAAATTAAATCAATCTGTAGTAACTATTCAATAGTGTTGAGCAAAAGGAGTAGAAAGTTCAACGATTGCATTTATCTATTCCTATTTTAAGACGACTTATAACGCAATTAATGGCATTCACCTTAAAAATTTACAATTACAAAAGATAATTCTTTTTGATTAAGGATTAATGGTTTAAATTATTTAAAATTGTTGATTGATGTGTTAAATATCCTTTAAAGTGCGACATTAAGTTGCATAAAATTCTAAAAACAAACTATATGAAATTAAATGTACTAAAGAGACTAGGTTTGGTATTTTGCCTATTCATTAGTAGCGCTTTTGTTGCAAATGCACAAACGCAATTAAGCGGAACTGTAGTAGATGAAGACAGCGGAATACCACTAATAGGGGTAAACGTAGTAGTCAAAGGGAAGGTATTAGGAACCACTACTGACTTTGACGGTAATTTTAATTTGAAGCTTGATTTACCAGCACCTATAACCTTACAGTTTAGCATGGTAGGTTACAAAACAACTGAATATGTTGCTGAAAGTAGTCAGTCAGATATCAAGGTTAAACTGGGTGAAGAGATTCTGTTAGGCCAGGAAGTTGTAGTTTCGGCTTCAAGAGTGGAAGAAAACATTCTACAATCGCCAGTTTCTATTGAGAAAATGGATGTATTGGCGATTCAGCAAACTCCTGCCGACAACTACTATAAAGGTATCTCATACCTTAAAGGGGTTGATGTTACACAAAGTAGTATCAATTTCCAGATTGTTAATGCCAGAGGTTTCAACAGTACCGGAAATACCAGATTCGTTCAACTAACAGATGGAATGGATACCCAAGCACCAGCCTTGAACTTTCCTATCGGAAACCTGAATGGGCCATCGGAGCTAGACGTTGAAAGCGTTGAATTTATCCCCGGAGCCCAGTCTGCACTTTATGGACCTAATGCATTCAATGGTATAATGAGGGTTACAAGTAAATCTGCTTTTGAGTACCAAGGATTAAGTGCTTTTGCAAAAGTAGGCGTTAACCATATAGGGGCTGATACTGAAGCTGGAGCACCTAGTACTCCACAACCTATGTATGAGGCTTCTCTAAGATATGCAAAGTCTTTGTTCAATGATCGTTTTGCATTTAAAGTAAACGGTAGTTATATGAGAGCAGAAGACTGGTATGCTACTGATTATTCAAGTGATAGAAATGGCGAAGTAGATCCTAGGTTTGGCAATTACAGAAACCCAGGTAGTGATTTTCCTAATACTATGGGTGATGAGGCTGCTATCAATTTATCGATTCTTCAGCTTTCATCAAATTGGAGTACACTAGCAGGTCAACTTAGCGGTAATAGTCAGATTCAGGGCGTTGAGAAAGGTGTTCCTGTGAACGACTTCGTAAACAATGGATTCCTACCAAATCAGGTAGTTTCTGCTTCAGCCTTCAGAGAACATGAAGTGATTGATTATGGTGCTGAGAATTATAAAGCTAACGTAGGTCTTTATTTTAGACCAACTGACGATATAGAATTGAGTTACTTATATAATGGTGGCTGGGGTACCAGTATTTATACTGGTGCTCAAAGATACTCTTTAAAGGATTTCGGCATTCAGCAGCATAGATTACAAGCTGAAGGTAATAATTGGTTTGTTAGAGGATATACTACTTTAGAGAATTCTGGAAACTCTTATATCACTGAATTTTATGCTAAAAGAATTCTAGATCTACAAGTGGCTAATAGCCCAGTTGGAGTTTTTTCTAGTGACGTTTCTGGATGGTTAGGAACTTACGCCTATAATTATTTAGCATCACTACACCTACAGGGAATTGACCCACAAAACTCTTCACCTGAAAATTTAACAGAAGCACAAAGACAACAAGCATTTGAATATGCCAGAACAAGTACTGAAGCTTTTTTTGGTGTTGATTTAAATTCGGAACAAGGACAGAATATTTTGAATGAGGCAGAAAATGGAACCGTGCCTATTGGTCCAAAATTCAATGACCAGTCTAGGCTTTACCATGCTGAAGGCCAATATGATTTAAGTGAGCAATTAGGCTTTATGGATCTTTTAGTAGGTGCAAGCTTTAGGCAATACGACCTAAGATCCAATGGAACAATCTTCCCAGATAGTGAAGATAATCCTATTACAATTAATGAATATGGAGCATTTGCCCAAGGTTCAAAAAAAGTAATAGACGATAAATTAAATCTAGTAGGTTCAGTAAGGATTGATAAAAATGAGAATTTTAACGCAGTTTTCAGTCCAAGACTAGCAGCAGTATTAACTGTTGCTGATGATCACAACTTTAGAGTTTCAGCTCAAACTGGTTTTAGAAACCCAACAACTCAAGGTCAATACATAAATCTCGACATTATCTCAAGCAGACTTTTAGGAGGTTTACCTGGTAACATAGAGCAGTATGAAATTGGTACCAACCCTAACATTTATACTATTGAGTCAATAGAAGAAATGACCAATACTTTTTATGCAACTGGTAATTTGGTTACAGAAAACTTGGAGGTTGTAGATGATTTTAAATCGGTAGCACCTGAACAGGTTCAATCATTGGAAATAGGTTACAAAAGTGTAGTTAACAATAAACTATTGGTTGACTTTGTGGGATACTTTAATAGCTACAACAACTTTATCGTTCAGCAAAGAATGAGAAGAGCCAGTTTAAACAATGATGGTACTCCTAACTATTTCACCCTTTTTAATGGAACTGCTGACAATACATTTCAGGTTTATACAAACGCTAATGAACAAATTAGTGCTTACGGTTTTGCTGGTGAGTTAAGCTATACACTACCAAAAAGATATAGTATAGGATTTAACTATAACTATAATAAGCTTAATACTCAGAATGCAAGTGATGACTTTGTATTTGGCTTTAACACTCCTGAGCACAAATTTAATGTCAAATTTGGTAACAGAAAGCTTACAGATAAGCTAGGCTTTAACTTTGTTTATAGATGGCAGTCAGAGTTCTTCTGGGAGTCTTCGTTTGGAGACGGAACCATTCCAGCATATGGAACTGCTGATGTACAATTCACCTATAAAGTACCTTCAATCAGATCAATGATTAAAGTAGGTGGTTCAAACATCTTTAATGATTACTACTATCAATCATTTGGTGCACCACGAATTGGTGCCATCTATTATGTTTCGATTACATTCGATCAGCTAATGAATTAGAAATAATAATCAACAACATGGATAAAGCTCCTAATTAAAATTAGGAGCTTTTTTTTATGAGTTTTGTAAAACGAAATTTATAAAACTGATCAGTAATACACTTATAAAGTATTAATATAGATTTGCTAAGTAATAATAAATTATTACCAGTCACAGAAAAGAATAAACTATACTGGTACTTATACTTATCCTACCAAGTGGCATACTCCGTGGTAGCAAATGTAGGATTTGCTAGAAAATGTATTGATGCGGGAAATGGAAATGCTGTAATGAGAATTAAGACAGACCCATCACTTCCTTACGGCTTTCATGAATCCATTGGTCCAACTAACCCGGAAGGTAATTCGGCTTCAAGTTGTTTCAGTACATGGAATCCAATTGAATAATGCACACAATTTATAAGCTAACAAGGCCTCAGTAATTTATTCTGAGGCTCTTTTATGATATATACTTTTCTCAGTTTAAGCATTTACACTTTTGACAACTACAGTTGATATATAACACTTATCTAAACATGCATTAATAATGTACACACCTTAGGTAAGCAATATATAAATGACACCATTTTAGTAGGCATAAAAAAACCCTGACAATCGCCAGGGTTTTAATTTATTGATTTTACAATCTCTTAGTTCATGAAACTTTTTAATAAAGTAAAGTTCTCATCAATTGCGTATCTACCAGCTGAAGCTGGAACTAATACACCTGCAATAGCATGAACAACACCATTTTCTGATTCAATATCAACAACTGCCTGACCATCAACTTCAACGAAAGTAGCTTCGGCACCAGCAACTCCATTTGAATCTAAACCACCTGAAGGTAATAACGTAATGGCACCACCAGCTAATGTTACATTACCAGTTCCTTCCACTAATTGACTGCTAAGTAATTTCTGTCCTAGCACATGGTTAGCAATTAAACCATACCACTCTTCTCCAGTACGTGAATCAAGTGTAATGTTTAGTTGAGTGAATACATCATTTACCGGAGCAAACACTGTGATTTGATCAGGACCAGCAGTTCCAGCTAAAATAGCTGATAATGGCGTTACACTATTAGGGCCAGCGTACTCAGTATCAGCCTTAGTAATAGCAGCCGCTAAAGTACTGAAATCAGCTCCTAAAAGGATAGTTTGAGATACTTTACCTAAGTTAGCACCAATGGTAGCAAATATGGTTGGTGGAATAAGGATAGTTTCAACAACATGTACAACACCGTTTGTTGCTAAGATTTCCTCTCCTACAAAGGCAACATCAGTATCAGAACCACCAGTTGCAATGTTTCCTTGTGCATTGTAAGTAATGCTTTCTCCTTGAACAGTTGAAAGAGAAGTTTCAGCGTCCATTTCTGCTCTTCTAACTACTCCTGCTGTATGCACGTGATAAGCTAATACAGAAGCGATAACACTTGGATTTACTTGAGTTAAGCTTTCTACATCAAGAGTAACTCTTAATTTTTCGAAAGCTGCATCGTTAGGAGCAAATAAAGTTAGATCGTTTCCTTCAAGAGTAGAAACTAAATCACTGTTAGCAGTAACAAAAGCCTCCAATTGAGTGTGACTTTCACTTGCTGTAACAATCTCTAAGATTGATTCAGTTGGATCTGGATCTGTATCTTCATCCTCCTCAGTATCATCACAAGCTGTGAAAGTGAAAGAAACGGCTGTTAAGATTAACAAGGTATAAAACACCTTATTAAACTTGTCGAATAGATTTGTTTTCTTCATAATAGTTTAATTTGTTTAAGATTTGTGAAAATAACGAAATATCATAATCAGATAAAAGTTATACATGCTAATTTATTATGCATAACTACTATTTTTCAGACATTTCGCATGCAACTAACTCCATTGACACAATAATGTTGCATAAGGTTGGAAAAAATTCGCAAACGTTTGCGAATTATTTAAGCTATTCTCTATTGATGATGACATCGGTTTGATCTGCCGGAATTTCACGTATGGTCTCCCATTCGCCTAACGCATTCTCCTTTTGAAGTAGGTACTTTAATACGCCTTCTTCCCAGCCAGTGTATTGATTCCATTGTAATTTATATTTACTTAGATAGTCCTCTTTGGTAAGTAATATGGTTTCTACAGCTTCACTAGACTCAGTATCAATCTCACAAATATTTTTTACTTCAATTTTATATGCATAATTGTGCCTGCTGGCTTCAACCTCTTCATCAATAAAAATCTGCTCTTGAGCACTTACATTAGCATGATAAACAAACTCATCTCCATCTACACTTCTATAAACTTCATAGCCGGCTACAAAATTCTTTAATGAGGGAGGAACTGTCCA
This sequence comes from Marivirga atlantica, assembly GCF_016734805.1. Taxonomy (GTDB): domain Bacteria; phylum Bacteroidota; class Bacteroidia; order Cytophagales; family Cyclobacteriaceae; genus Marivirga; species Marivirga atlantica. Next base: position 1,538,614 of record NZ_JAERQG010000001.1, on the reverse strand, counting down.
TTCTACTAAATTACTGTTATTAGAAATTACATTAGTATTTTTTATGGTAGCTTTTAATGCTTGTATGTCACTGTTTTGAACTGATACTTCAATAATGTTGCTGATTGAAAGTGGCTCATTCTCATAGAAAGCAGCTACTTTGTAATAATAAGTACCTGGACAAATTGCCTCATTATCTGAGAAGCTATTACTGCTTATATCTAGTAAGGCAAGTTCTTTCCAATCATCGCCTTGGGCATTAGCTCTGAAAACACGATAATTATTAGCTTGATAGCCGATATGCTCATTCCAATTGAAGTAACGAGCTGTTCCCTCGCTGGCTCTATTTAATCTGAGGTTATTGAATTGATTAAGTTGATCGAGTGCTACTGTATCCTTACAATAATCTACTGCCTGGAAAATGTATTTATAGACATTCTCAGCTGGCCGTACGCTCTCATCTACAAATGAATCAGCTTCATCAGCACTTAATTGCCTTATTAACTTAAATCCACTTCCTGAATTTCGATAGACTCTGTAATGTTTTAAATTATTAAACTCATATGGCTGAAAATTGATAGTAAGTGAATAGTCAGCTGCTTCAATTAAATCAACTGTAGCTTCTTCATGTACTGTGGTGTCTCTCACTAAAATCTTCTCAGGATAAACATAAGTTACCGGACATAAACCGTCATTCATAATCGTTAAACTAATCTCATGTAGCCCTGGTGAGGTTAGGGTAAAAACGGGCGACTCCAAATTACTGCTTTGACCTGCAATTGACCATTGATATTGAGGGTTCTGAAGATTTGATGATAAATTTTCTGTTGTTATGGTTACAGGCGCACATTCACCATCAACACTCAAATTAAAATTCACTTGAGGTGTTTTTACTGCTCTTATAGAGTCCATTGAGAAAGTTTGCTCGCACCCATTAGCATTAGTTGCAAGTAAAGTGACTTTATAATATCCCTCCTGTTGGTATTGATGCGATGGGTTTTGTTCTGAGGAAGTACTACCATCACCAAAAAACCATTGCCAAGCCACTGCATTATTAGACTCATCCGTAAAGCTAATTTCATTAGGCAGGCAAACAACTTTATTTTCAACAGAGAAAGAAGTTTCAGGTCCACTTGTTTGAACCAGGTTTTCTATCTCTAAGGTATCTGTACAGCCTATAGAGTTTTTAGTAATCAGCTTCACCGTATAATTTCCTTCTTTGGTATAAATATGAACTGGGTTGGCAACTCTTGCTGTTTCACCATCACCAAAATCCCATATAAACTCAGAGGCTCCAATTGACTCGTTGATGAATGATACCTCTGCCGGTAGGCATCTTATCTCCTTTTCTTCTGCCAGACGAAAATTAGATTGTAATTCCTGAACATTTATGAAATCTACTTTTGATAAAGTATCCGAGCAGCCTTCAGCATTGGTTACAATTAGACTTACATCGAAACTACCCGCCTGCTGATAAATGTGTGAAGGATTCTCATCTGATGACGAATTTCCATCTCCGAAATTCCATAACCACTCTACGGCATCTTCGCTTTCTGAAGTAAAACTAATCTTGGCTGGGGAACATAATAATGTTTCGTCTGCTGTAAACTGCGCCCCAAATACACCCTCTATTTCTTTTTCAGTAGATGTTTTACATCCGTTGGCATTTGTAGTAATCAGTTTCACTGGTTTTTGCGGAAAATCGGTAAAAGTGTAAAGCGGATTCTCTTCTGTAGATGTATCTCCATTACCAAAATCCCAGAAAAAACTTTCTCCATTTACACTTTTATTCTCAAACTGAACTGTAACTGGTAAACAATTTTGATTTACAGAATAGTTGAAGTCACTAATTAATTCATCAACCACAATATAATTCTCCATCACAAGTGTATCACTACAAGCCGCTGATTGTACTATCAAAGTAATGTCATAAGAGCCTGCTTCAAATGTAAAAGTAGGATTCAGTTCTTCAGATGTTTCACCATTACCAAAATCCCATAAAACAGATTCAGCACTGGTTGATTCATTTTGAAACTTCACCTCTAGTGCTCCACAGCCTATTCGCGCACCTTTAGTGCTAAAAAGGGCTTTTGTGTCAAAGACCTTAATTTCATTATTCACTAAGAAGTTATAGTCACATCCATCAGCGGTAGTAGCCATAAGCTCCACTTTATAACTGCCTGCTTCATTAAATTCAACTTCTAACTGATCTGTATTGATGCTGTCTTCTTCATTGATAATCCATGTAAATGAGCGGAAACCCTGCAATGATTGATTAACAGTGAAAACTTCTCCTAAACACAAATTAGGATCATATTCAAAGATATGCTCCTCATTACCCACAAAGATATTTTTCACCTGATTCGCCTCACAGATATTCTCTCCTCCTGCTAAAAGGCTTACCTGGTACAATCCTGGATTTTCAATAAATATTGTATTATCATCTGAAAGTTGGATTTCCTGATTATTTAATTCCCACAGGAAGAAATCCATCTCCGTATCTGTAGGTGTTAAGGTCATGGAGTAGCCATCACAAGTAGCGTAAACTTCATAATTGAAATCAACACCTGATTTATTCACCGTAACTTCTACATAATCTTCAATAAGCACCGTGCTGTCCTTATTAATTTCAGCGTAGAAGTCAATTGTATAATGTCCTGTTTCTTCAAAAACATGTGTAAATTCTTCTTCGGTAATAATTGATCCATCGTTAAACCTCCACTCAACAGCTGAGGCATCATTTGATGGACTCACAAAATCTACCGAAAACGGCACATTGCAGCCTTCTATATTAAGTTTGGCAATACCCGTATTCTCGTCAATTTCATCACTTCCAGGTTGGATGTCATCATTGGTACAATCTTCCCACGGATTCTTAACAGTAACTGATTTAGACCTGCTACAACCACTAGGATCCGTCACACGCACCACAATAGACACATTAGAATTACTTAAAAAGCTCAATTCAGCACTTTCACCCATGGCCAACGTAGCACCATCGAACTGCCAAGATACTTGCTGCCCCTCTCCTACTGTAGCATCGAGCGTGGCAGAAAAATATCCACAGGCCTCACCTTCCGAAACTTCAATATTGGTTTCTATAGGAATTTCAGGAAGTTCGATGATGTTATAGTTTTCGATAGTCGTCTTGCAACCATATCTGTTATTGGTGCTTAAACTCACATGGTATACACCTGCCTCAGCATATTCATGAACAGGGTTTTTCTCCGTTGATGTATTGCCATCACCAAAATCCCATTCCCAGAAATCGTAACCCATATCACCAGAAAAGTATACTTCCGTGAAGGTACATGACTGGATAGTGTCTACATCGCCTAAGTTGATACCAATAGGCAAAGCATTTATTTGATCTGCTAATTCATAATTTACTTCGCACCCGAACCTATTCATATAACTTACGGAAGCTTGATAAGCACCTGAATTTTCATAAGTAATATTAGCGTTTTGACCTTCAGCGGTAGTGCCATTCCCAAAATCCCAAAGTACTGAAGTGGCTTCTTCGTTTAACAACGAAAATTCAACTTCTAAAGGAACACAGCCAGTGTACTTACTTACATTAATTTCAGTAGCTTCACCCAAAACGCTAATTTGGTCAGGTAATTCAGTTTCTATAGTACAGCTGTTTTCAAAATAGCTGCGCATACTTATTGAGTATTCGCCAGCTTCCTGAAACTCATAATTTAAGGTATTTGAAGTAATGACTTCATCGTTTATCAACCACTCGGTTTTAATCACGTCCTGAGTTTGATTAATGGCTTCAAATGTGAAAGGAAGACAACCTTCAGTTTCGTTATAGTTTACTGTAATTTCATTAGCAGGCTTAACCTCAATAGGTTCTGAACGGTTTGCACTAAATGTACAGCCTTTAGAGTTAGTAACTTTTAAAGAAACAAAATATTGGCCTGCTTCATTAAAGGGAACATCTACCGATTTACCTTGAAAGAACCTTCCATCGCTGATTTCCCATTCGTAGGTTTGACCATCTGACATATCAGTTTTCAATATAACTGACTGATATTCGCATATCTCTTTATCAGAAACACTAAAACCTGGCATACTAGACTCTTCAACAACTATGGAATGATTTAAAGCAACTGACTGCGTGCAGCCATTATTATTTGTGAATTGAAGCGAAATATCATATTCTCCTGCCTTGGTAAATTGATGTGAAGCATTAAGCTCACTGCTAGTTGTGCCATCTCCAAAATTCCATAGAGGCTCATTTACATTTTCAGATACCACGAACTGAATAGGTTCTGCATTTAGACAATAAAAATCTGATGAAGCACTAATTTCAACCTGATCAGCATCTTTCACTTCTATGAAGCCCTCTTTTACAAGTTGTGATTCACAGCCATTAGCCGTTGCTACTCTTAAACTTACATTGTAGTTACCTGCAGTATTATATATGTATGTTGGGTTTTCATCGTTTGATTGGTTGCCATCACCAAAATTCCATGTAAAGTGAGTTCCTGTACTGCTCTCATTACTAAAATTGATCGCTTCACCTAAACAAACAATTTGCTTGTTTACGGTAAAATCTATTTCAGGGGCTGCTTCAACGTTTATAAAATCCTCTTCCGTAAAAGTTGCAGTTGAATTATCGTTATAAGTTATTTCAACACTTACATCAAATGTTCCTGATTGCTCGAATAGTACTGATGGCTCAGCTACAGCTGCCGTTTGACCATTGCTAAACGACCAGGCATATCGCTGTACATTTCGCTCATCGATAGAAAACTGTACAGATAGAGGAACGCAACCTTCTGAAGCTGATGATTGAATTTGCGCAGATGCACCAAAAGCACTCATAAAAAAGAGTGCTAAAATACTTGAGATTTTTATGTAGACAGCTTTATTCATGGGCTTATATAATGACTAAGACTTTACCGGTTTTGTTGATAGAACTATTTTCAGGACCTGTGGCACTCACGCTGTATATGTAGCTTCCTTGCTGAACTTTCGTCCCATTAAAAGTTCCATCCCATTTCTCTTCAACCGAATTAGTTTCAAAGATTACTTCTCCGTGCCTGTTATATATTACTAATTTATAATTATTTACGCTAGAAGCAACTCCACCAAAGGTATCGTTAAGCCCGTCACCATTAGGTGTAAAAGCTGTAGGAAGATCAATTTTAAATTGTTTAAAAAGGGAAACATAATTAGAAGCACTAATAAGACTATCAGCACCATTTTTAACAGCTACTATTCTATACTGCTCACCTGATTCACCACCAAATTGCGCTTTAACCTGGAAGGGTAAAACGGTTAGTAAAAAAACTGAAATGCTTAAAATTATATTTTTCATGGCTCTTTGTAACTTTAACTATTACAAAATTGGCCATAATAGTAGCGCTGTAAATCAGCTTAATTCTTATTTCAAAAAATAGGTAAAAACCTGAAAAGAATAAGGGTTTTGCTTAAGCTTTAATGCGGAATTCACTTATTGAAAGCTATCCAACAAGCCTAAAACCTCTTTATAAACACGCTTTAGCTCCTTTTCTGTGATGATGTAGGGCGGCAAAATATAGATCACATTACCCAGCGGTCTCAATAAAATGTTTCTTTCCAGGAAATATGGGTAAAGTTTATGCCTTACCTCATTTACATAACTTGTCACTTCTTTGGTTTTAATATCAAGTGCCAAGATTGTTCCTAACACTCTACAATTTTCTACAGCTTTGTGCAATTTTAGCAACTCATAAAACTCCAGGTGCAGTTGATTGATCTTACTTATTTTTTCTTGGGTATCGGATGATTTTAAAAGATGAAAACTAGCATTGGCCGCGGCACATGCTATTGGGTTTGCTGTAAAGCTATGGCCATGAAAAAAAGTTTTCATGATGTCAGCGCTTTTGTATGCATCCATAATTTTTTCGGTGCATGAGGTAACACCTAAAGCCATGGCTCCACCGGTCAATCCTTTCGAGAGACAGAATATATCCGGTTTGTGAGCTAAATAATCTGAGGCAAAGTACTTGCCTGTTCTGCCAAAACCAGTAAAAACCTCATCAGCTATACAAATGGTTTCATGAGCTTGAGCAAACTGTATGAGCTCATCCAGGATTTCAGCAGTATACATTTTCATACCTGCCGAGCCTAAAATCAGAGGTTCAAATATAAAGGCGGCCACTTCATTAGCTGCTACCAAATGCTGGAATTGATCTACTACTTCTTGCTTATTTTCTTCCGTTGGCATAGGAAGAAATTCAACATCAAATAAAAATGGTGAGAAAGGAGCTGAAAAGGGACCTCTATCTCCTACTGACATGGCTCCAAAAGTATCGCCATGATAGGCTCCTTCAAATGCAATGACTTTTGTGCGCTTTTGCTGACCTTTATTGTACCAATATTGAAATGCCATTTTTAAGGCCACCTCATTGGCTGTACTCCCATTATCAGAATAGAATATCTTGGACTGGTTTGGTGGTAGTATGCTCAACAAATTCTCGGCAAGCGTAATAGCAGGCTCATGAGTAAAGCCTGCAAAGATAACGTGCTCTAAGTTAAGTGCTTGTTCAGCTACCGCTTTAGCTATAGCAGGATGACTATGGCCGTGAAGATTTACCCACCAACTGGAAATAGCATCTAGAATTTTGCGCCCATCGGAAGTATATAAATAGGCCCCTTCTGCTTTTTCCACCATAATATGTTCAAAACCATTTACCAATTGCGTAAATGGATGCCATATTGATTGCTCGTCTCTTTTAATCCAATCACTCATAATTGCTCTCTTACAATGGAAGCATATTTTCTGACTACTTCTTTGTTGATTTTTTCCTCTTGCTTAATGTTAAGTAAAACAGGTAATTGTGCATGTTTTACAATAATCGATTCACTGGAAGGATTTGAAGGACCATTAAAGATGATCCCTTTTACTTTAACATTTCTGTGCTTTAACTCATTCAGCGTTAATAAAGAATGATTGATACTTCCCAGATAAAGATTACAAACCAAAATTACCTCACAAGGAAAATTATTGGTGATATCAATAACAAACTCCTTATCATTCAAAGGTACTAAAGCTCCTCCGGCACCTTCAATAATCAAATGTCGATTTTTAGTGAAAGGCAAGGTCATTTCTTTTGCATGAATACTCACCCTATCTACTTCCGCTGCATAATGAGGTGATGCTGGAGTATTTAATACATATTGTTCAGGTAAAATCTTCGAAGTAGTATTGGAGAGCAATGCCTCAACAGCTTCGCTATCTTTGGGAAAACCGGCTTGTACTGGTTTCCAATAATCAGCATGGAGCGCTTCAGTTAAAATAGCACTTACCAGTGTTTTGCCGCTATCCGTACCTATAGCTGTTACAAAATAGTTCATAAAATTTCTTCAGGAATAATACTGATTCAGCTGCCTACAAAGTTCATCTATACTTTCGTCAGTATTGAATGCATGCAGGCAAATTCTCACTCTTTCTTGGTGTAAAGGTACTGTGGGAGAAACAATAGGACGAATATCAAAACCTTTTTCTTGTAAAAAATTAGCCAGCCGAATCGCATTCTCACTACTTCCCGTAATAACACCTTGTATGGGATGATTACTTTCTAACAAATTAATTTCTTCATTGAGCTGATTTCTAAATTTTTCAATTTTATCCTGCAAGCTCTTCCACAATTCACTATTCAACTTTCTGTAGTTAATGGCCTTTATGATTATTTGAATACTATGATAAGGTAAAGATGTAGTATAAATAAACTGCCTGCTGTAATTAATAAGGTAGGACTTCAAAATCTCACTCCCCGCCACAACCGCGCCATGTGCCCCCATGGCTTTCCCAAATGTATAGACTCTGGCAAATACTTCCTTTTCTATTCCTAACTGACAGCATAAGCCACTTCCATCATTACTAAGTAATCCAGTTGAGTGAGCTTCATCAACAATAACATTAGCATTGTATTTTTTAGCAAGCTCTACAATGTTGGCTAAGAGAGCTTCATCGCCATCCATAGAATAGATGGATTCAACTACTATGAAGATATTATTGGCATTAACTGTATTCAGCTTTTTCTCAAGATCTGACACGTCATTATGGCGGAAATTGAAATGACTGGCCCTGCTTAATCGCGCTCCTTCCTTGATGCAAATATGTGAAAGCTCATCCATCAAAATGGCATCTCCCTTTTGCGGAACAGAAGACAACAAGCCCAAATTAGCCACATAGCCCGAATTGAAAAGCAAGCAGCTTTTAGCATTAAAATAATCAGCCATAAAAGCTTCTGCTTCCACATGGTAGGCTTTATTTCCTGAAAGCAGCCTAGAACCACCTGCTCCATTATCAATAAATGAATGATCTTCTCCGGAAAGGAAATCTATTTTAGCCAAACCTAAATAATCATTGCTTGTAAAATCATGCGCTTTACTGTCCAATATTTTTAAGGAACGGTATGTCCCTGACTGCTTGCGCTTTTCAAGCAAATCTTGCATGATGGATTCAATGTTCATCAGTAAAATTTAATTATTCGTCCTCAATTTTATAACAATTATCTTATTTAACGTTTATATCGATACATCAAACTTTTTTAAACATGTTAAAAAGAATTCTATTTATTTGTTCAGCCTTTATGTTTTTTGCTGTAACCTCTAATGCCCAAATTTTTACGATTGGGCCGAAAGTTGGTGTAAGCAATACATCAATGAAATTAAGTGATGCCGTTAATGAATATGAATCAGGTGATGCGAAATACAGTTACCATGCAGGTGCCTTCGCCAGAATTACTATAGCAAGTTTTTACGTTCAACCTGAGCTTTATTTTAATTCCGTTAAAGGAGAATATGTAAGCACTGATGGCACTGGACAGACTTATGAGTTTAATAAAAATAAGGTTGACTTACCTGTGCTATTTGGTTGGAAACTGGGTCCATTAAGGTTAAATGCAGGTCCAGTAGCTAGTTTTAATACTAACACAGATATTGATTCCAATCAGCCAGTAGAACAATATAAGAGTGCTATTTTCGCTTATCAGGCTGGCGTAGGTTTAGATATTAGTAAAATTACGTTAGACCTTAGATATGAAGGTAACTTTAGCGATCAGGGCTCTGTGGGCAATGGTGAATTTAAAGTTAACCAGTTATTATTTAGTCTGGGATTCAAATTGTTATAAGCATTATAAACAATTTAGAGAAAGCCCGATGCTTAAAAACCATCGGGCTTTTTTTATTGTCCTTTAATTAAATAATAAGCGTGCTTTCCCGCTCATATAAGAAGGCAACAAAAAACTCAATAATATCTATTAAATTAGATTTTGAGCTTCCATCAAAATGAAAAAAAATTATGAAAAGACTTTTTAACGTTTTCACACTTCTCTTCGCTTTGCTCATCTTTCTTCATGACAGTAGAGCACAAACTTTCACCAGGCAAGACAGCCTAAAAGGAGGATTAACTGAAGAAAGAATTTGGTGGGATTTAACATTTTATGATCTGAGCGTAGATGTCGATATTGATAATGAATTCATTAGTGGTAGCAATGTAGTGCATTACAAAGTGCTTGAGGAAAATCAGGTAATGCAAATTGATTTGCAGGCGCCAATGGAGATCAATAAAATCATCCAAAACGGAAAGGAGCTTCAGTATACTTCTGAAGGTGCTGCTCATTTCATTCAATTGAATGATAAACAAAAGGTAGGGAGTACAGGTCAATTAGAAATATTTTTTAGCGGCAATCCTGTAGTGGCTAAAAATCCGCCATGGGATGGCGGGTTCACCTGGAGCCGAGATAAAAATGGAAATCCTTTTGTAGCTACCTCTAATCAGGGAATTGGCGCCAGTGTTTGGTGGCCCTGCAAAGAACATCCGTATGATGAAGTGGATAGCATGCTTATTAGTGTGGAAGTGCCTAATCCATGGATTGACGTATCGAACGGTAGGTTAAGAAACACCATTAAAAAAGAAAACACCACGATTTACCAATGGTTCGTAAACAACCCGATCAATAACTATGGTGTCAACATCAATATTGGTGACTATGTGAATTTTAAAGAAACTTATGATGGCGAAAAGGGGAAGCTTGATTGTTCATATTGGGTGCTAAGTTATAATAAAACCTTAGCTAAAAAGCAGTTTGAAGATGTACCCCGCATGCTAGAGGCTTTTGAACATTGGTTTGGTCCCTACCCTTTCTATGAAGACAGTTATAAGTTGGTAGAAGCTCCTTATTTAGGAATGGAACATCAAAGTTCCGTCACTTACGGCAATGGCTACAAAAACGGTTATAGAGGTACTGACCTTAGTCAGTCTGGTTGGGGAATGAAATTCGATTTCATCATCATTCATGAATCTGGCCATGAATGGTTTGCTAACAATATCACTAATTCAGATGTTGCGGACATGTGGATCCATGAATCTTTTACGCATTATTCAGAAAACCTTTTCCTTGATTACCATTATAGCACTGAGGCGGCAAATGCCTACATCCAGGGTGTGCGTTCATCCATCCAAAATGACAGACCTATTATTGGAGAATACGGAGTGGCTTATGAAGGCTCGGGCGATATGTATTATAAGGGCGGTAACATGCTTCATACCTTAAGGCAGTTATTTGATGATGATGAAAAATGGCGAATGACCTTGAGAGATATGAATAAAGAATTTTACCACCAAACGGTGTCTTCAGCTGAAATTGAAGCTTATTTAAGCAAGGCTTATGGTAATGATTTAGAAGGTTTTTTTGATCAATATTTAAGAGATACCCGTATACCAACACTTGCTTACAGACACTTAGGAAATAACTTGCTTTTCAAGTGGGAAAACACAAATGATCAATTTAACATGCCGGTAAAAATCTACATTAATGGAGAACCACAGTGGATTGAACCAACTGCAAGACAATACAACATATTGAAAGAACTACCGGAAAATGTTGAAATAACTATCGACCCCAATTTTTACATAGCAACATTTAATCTAACCGAATAAAAAAACATGCGTAAAATGAAGTCGAGTTTACAATCAACAGCTTTTATATTAATGGCCGCATTATTTATTTCTGGCTGTAACAATGATCAATCTGGTTCAGAAAAAATATCAAACAAAACTTATCCTTCCGTTGCGGCAGCGCTTAAAGCAGTAGAAGCAATTGAGGACACAGACAATAGAAAAACAACCACAGAACAACTATGGGAAGCCATAAAGGATACTGCTGTTATTCCTTATACAACAGCAGACACTGCTATATTTTTATATAAAGGATCGGCAACTTCAGTAAGCTGGAATGGTGATTTTAACTCATGGGGAAATGATAAAAGCTTTAGTAATACCGGAAAAAATATTGATAGCACGGATTTGTGGTACTTGATTAAAACCTTCCCCGAAGATGCACGCTTAGATTACAAAGTCACTATAAATAATTCACAATGGATTTTGGATCCTAACAATCCGCATCAGCAATGGAGTGGATTTGGGCCTAATTCAGAATTAAGAATGCCTGCCTGGAATGAAGAGTCTGTAGGTTACCATAATGAAAACGTAGCTGAGGGAGTAGTAGATAGTTTCACTATTGAAAGCTCAATCCTTAATTATAAAGTAGCCTATAAAGTATATAAACCTGCCGGCTATGAAAATTTCAACGATCTGCCTGTATTATATGTTACTGATGGGCAAGAATATGGCGATGAGAAGCTTGGCAACATTTTCACCATTACCAACAACCTTATTGCAGAGAACAAGATTGATCCTATTATCATGGTGTTGATTGACCCAAGAAACCCTGATAATATTGGCCAAAACAGGAGAATGGAGGAATATACACTAAATGCATCTTTCCTGAATTTCGTAGCCGAAGAATTAATCACTGAAATTGATGCCAGCTATAAGAGTAATACAGAACAGCGTGCCATACTAGGTACATCTTTAGGAGGATTAAATGCCAGTTATTTCGGTGCTGAAAGACCAGATTTATTCCCAATTGTGGCCGCTCAGTCTCCAGCCTATTGGTATAAAACTGAAATCTATAACAAAGTGGAGAATGCTGATTTAGGAAACCAAAGAATATTCATTTCAGCAGGTACTTTTAATGACGGACTCGACAATGCCAGGAAAATGAGGCAGACTTATGAAAATAAACAACTGGCTCCCAATTTCTTGATCGTAAATGAAGGTCATTCATGGGGAGCATGGACGCAACAGCTCGACAATATTCTCATTCAATTTTTCGGAAAAAGCTGAAATTTTCACCAAACAAATGATGGGGTGAATTCCTTTAATAGGTAAACTAAAACTTATACATCAATGGAATTCACTTTTAAAAATAATGATACAATACCGGCATTAGGTTTAGGTACCTGGAAATCTGAAGAAGGTAAAGTTTATGAAGCTGTACTAAGTGCTTTAAAGGCTGGTTACAAACATATTGATTGTGCACTTATCTATGGAAATGAAAAGGAAATAGGTAATGCATTCGCTAAAGCTTTTGAGGATGGAATAGTTAAAAGAGAGGAGCTCTTTGTAACATCCAAACTTTGGAATAATGCGCACAAAAAAGCGGATGTAAGACCTGCTCTTCAGCAAACGCTAAATGATTTGCAGTTAGACTATTTAGACCTTTATCTCATGCATTGGCCCGTTGCGCTAAAGCCTGATGTGATGTTCCCTAAATCACCTGATGACTTTCTTAGTTTAGAAGAAGCACCATTAGAAGAAACCTGGGCTGCGATGGAAGAAGTTCAGTCGGATGGTTTAGCTAAACATATTGGGGTAGCAAATTTCAACGAAAGCAATCTTAAAACATTAATGAATAAGGGAAAAGTAGTTCCTGAAATGAATCAAATTGAGCTGCACCCATGTTTGGCGCAGGAAGAACTTGTAGCGTTTTGCAAGAAAAATGATATTCTTGTTACTGCTTACTCACCGCTCGGATCTAAAGACAGAGCTGATCAGATGAAGAAAGATGATGAGCCAAATCTTTTTGAATTAGATGCTGTAAAAGAGATTGCAAATAAACATGACAAGCATCCTGTTGAGATTTTACTAGCCTGGGCAATTAATAGAGGTACCATAACAATCCCTAAATCAACTGATGAAGCTCATATTAAATCAAATTTAGCTGCCGCTGACATCAAGTTAAGTGATGAGGAAGTAAAAGCTATTGCTCAAGCCAATAAAGATTATAGGTTTGTTGACGGAAGCTTTTGGGCAATGGACGGCTCACCTTACAGCATGGAATTTATGTGGGGTAAATAATTACTTCTGGTCATCGCGAGCTAACGAAGCGATCTTATTTTAATACGAGATTGCTTCGCTATCGCTCGCAATAACTAATTAGATTAATTATTAGGTACGCAAGAATTGCTGAAATATTATTGATCAAAAGCCAATTACAAACTTTTTCGTCACCTTTTCATCCCCTTTAATAAAGGTAATAAAGTAAATACCTGCTTCCAGCGTAGTTGGTAAATAGATTTTCCAGTAAGTTTTGTACTGCGTGATACTAACAAAACCTACCCTATTTCCACTATTGCTTAACACCAACACCTCATCAATTGCTGTTTGCTCCTCCTCATCTAAAGCAACATTCAGACTATAGGATTTTCCTAAAGGATTAGGGTACAAAGTATAATTCGGCTGTGGCTCTTTTTCATCTAAGTCTATGTCAATTACTATAGGGTCAGTATCTGTTGAGTCATTATCATCAGGATTGTCTGGATCGTCTGGTTCATCAGGATTATCTGAACTATCGGTATTGCCGCAACTCATCACTATAGCCTCCACTTGTTCTCTAATAGTTGGTAGTTGATCATAAACAAACTGCCCTGGACACAGCGTACTGCAGCCATCTCTATGACCAGCAATTTGCGGCAAATTATTATTTAAAGGATGTGGATGAATACCTGTGGCAGAGAGTTGATCTTCTTTAGAGATTTTCCAGCTCAACAAATTCTTTAAGGCGCCATAAGTGGTGTCGGTCGGCTGAATTTCCTGATAATTTCCCATCAGACATATTCCCATTGTGCCTGAATTAGAAGCACAAAAGTGAGCACCTCTCACTTTATCCTGCTCACCATCTGCGGGGTCTCTTCCAGCATAAATACTTCCTTCAGGATCAATTAAATAATTATACCCGATATCAGACCAACCATTACTTTCAGTATGATAAATATAAATATCACGAACAACCTGTACAAAATCAGTGGCATTATTTGAACCAGCAGAATGATGTACAATAATATTTTCAACCTCTGTAAATGACCTATTATAATTGGGAGCGGCCAGTCCGGCACGCCATTCACTCTGCGGGATCACATCAGCCAATTCACAAATGGAATCACGCTTTGATGGTTTAGCTTTATGTTGTACTCCTCCTGCCCCATTGATTAAAATTATATTGGCAGTTTCATTACCAACATCTATAAATCTCAGATTTGATTGTAAACCATTAAAATGAACAAGGTTTGATTGAAATACATCATCAGGAGCATGGCCATTTTCAGATAAGCGGATAGTATCATCGCCTGCTAAAATACTAAACTCTTTAAAATTAATGGGATGCTCACTTTCAAGTAAAAAAGCTGTAAACTGAAAATCAGGCTCATAAGATTTGGCTTGAGCACTAAATGTTAAAGTACTAATTCTATCTTGATTGCCTGATTGCGCCCTTGCAGTGAAGCTTAAAGTAAGAAAGCTCACTAACAATAAATTGAGAACTCCGATTATATAATTTAACTGTTGTTTCATTAATTGTAAAGTTAACGTACGTAAATCAAAATATTTTAGAAAGAAGGCAACAAAAAGTACTCACTTTCATTTAATAGTATCAAAACACTATAACTATGAAGAACAAGAAATTAGTTTATACAGCAGCATTCATCATGGCAGCTGTAGCATTTTTTGAATTTACCCCGAAGAAGACCCAATTGTTTGATACTAATCTGAGAATTACCATTCAAGATGATTTGGGTAATACTGAAGAAGGAGCTTTGGTTACGCTATTTGCCAATAATGATGATTACAGAAGTAGCAGCAATCCAGTGGCAGGTCCACTTAAAACTGATAAAAAAGGTCGGGTAACTTTTAAAGATTTAGAGGCTAAAGCCTATTACGTTTACGCTGAGAAAGGAGATATGAACAATAACATGCTGGGCGTAAAAACTGACACCCTTGAGGGTGGTAAGCTTAATAAAATTGCCATAGTGATTCAATAATCACTAGTATTAATTACTGACATGAAGGCTGAATCCGGTGGATTCAGCCTTTTTTATTTTAAAGCATACTAGCATGTAAAACTAATTTAATTCTTTAAATTGAATACAGCCAATCAGTTATGGCAGATGATATATAATTATAAGTAGGGAGCACTTTATAAAAGCAGCATGACTATTACTTCGAATACGCGCATTCAATCTATCGATTTATTAAGAGGTGTAGTGATGGTGATTATGGCCCTCGATCACGTTAGGGATTACTTCCATGCCGATGCATTTCTTTTTGAACCAACTGATCTGGAAGAAAGTAATACAGCTTTATTCTTCACTCGTTTTATCACGCACTTCTGCGCCCCGGTTTTTGTATTCCTGGCAGGCACATCTGCTCGTTTTGTTGGTCAGAGAAGGAGCAAAAAAGGATTGAGTATTTGGCTGGTAAAAAGAGGGCTATGGCTGGTTTTCCTGGAATTAACCATAATTAAATTTGGCTGGCTGTTTCAATTAACACCTTACAGCTATTTGCTTCAAGTGATATGGGTGTTAGGTGTAGGGATGATCTTTCTTGCCGCATTCGTACACATTCCTCGGAATTTGATGCTTATTATTTCGCTGGCCTTTATTTTTGGTCATAATGCATTTGACTACCTGAATGCGCTCTATCCGGAAAGTACGCTACTAAAACTTCTGCATATGCAGGGACCCATATTTTTAGGTGATTTTGTCTTCTTTGCTGCCTACCCGCTTATACCATGGATTTTTGTGATGCCTTTAGGTTATCACCTTGGTGGATTGTACGTGAAGGACTATACAGCAGCGGAACGCATTAAAATTTTAAGGAGTGTAGGTGTTTTATTGATTATACTCTTTGTGGTATTGCGCGGCTTTAATATTTATGGTGACGCCAACTTATGGAGCATGCAACGAAGCATAGGCTTAACTATTTCTTCCTTCTTTAACGTTACTAAATATCCACCTTCATTACTTTTTATACTCATCACCTTAGGGCCGGCATTGGTTTTCTTAAGTTATGCTGAAAAATGGCAGGGAAAATTTCAGCAAGCTTTGGTGACTATAGGCAGAGTACCACTCTTTTTTTATGTGGTGCACATTTACCTGATTCACGTATTAGCCCTAATAGCCGCTGAGCTTACGGGAGTTGGAGCAGAAAATATGCTGATAGATTTATGGGTAACCATGCAGCCTGAGCTTCAAGGTTATGGTTTCTCTTTGTGGGTGGTTTACGTTATTTGGATTATCATTAGTTTAGGATTGTATCCTGTTTGCAAGGCCTATTGGAACTACAAAGCCAACAATAAAGATAAATGGTGGCTTAGTTACTTATAAGAACACATCTTTTATAAAAGTAAAAAAGTTGTGATCAGCTGACCACAACTTTTAATTCAAATAAGCCGAAACTACCGCTCAGAGAATGAATCTCTTACCAGCAGCTTTTAGCTGGATGCTTTGTCCAGTAGCAATAACTCATTCACTTGAATTTCAGCAGAAGTTCTCTTCACGCCCTGCTTGTCTTCGTATGATTTATAGATCAGTTTCCCACTTATCGCAATTTCACTTCCCTTTTTCACATACTTCTCTGCTATCTCAGCAATTTTACCCCAGGCATTTAATCGGTGCCATTGGGTATCTTCTACTTTCTCACCTTTTGCATTTTTATAATGCTCATTAGTTGCCAGGCTGATGTTCGCCAGCATTTTACCACTTTCAAAAGTTTTAACTTCAGGATTGGCTCCTACTCTACCGATTAATTGCACGTTGTTTTTTAATGTGTACATGGCTTTAAAATTTAAATAGTTAAAGAATTTATTATTTCAGTCGGCCTTAGTGGCAGCGACAACACAAAGGTGCAGGATGGAGCAAAATTTAGTCGGGTATTAAGTGTTTACAGTCGGATGTAAGCGTTTGTAAACGTTTGTTGTCGGCTATATGTCCTTGAATAGCACGAGAGAAGGTTTTTTGTTCACTAATTATTTTCTTCTGATAATTAATATTTCATCATCGGAAAACTCCATCCAGGCAATATCATACAGAAAATGATACATTTTACCTTTGCTATTGATATTAAAATGAGTCAGGTGTTTAAAGCTAAACTTCTTTTTAGAGAGGGTTAATCTACTAACCTTTTTCTGAGTACTGTTTTTGCCTAATATTTCCAGAAGTATTGAACGATTTCTATGCAAGATGCGATCTATTTCGATGGCTACCTTATTAGTTACCCGCCTTAAATTGACATGGTAATAGTTTTTACAGGCCGGTGAGCAGAAGATTTTATCTGCCCTACCTTTTAGTTCCTTTTTACATATTTTGCATTTATTCATTTAGATAACTACTTAATTATCAATGGGTATATCACTATCAGTTATTAACGGTTAATAATCTTTTAATCAACTCAAGCTACTAAAATCTTGCCAGAAAATCTTTAGGTTTAATCAAGAATTACCGGCAAATGCAGCACCAGGCACGAGCATGGTTATTAGTTTTTATAAAGGATGAATACCTCAACACCTAATAAACTCGATAAAATGATCAGCATGCGTCATCTGCAAATAGAAGGGCAAAGGATGATCGGTTTAAAATTTTACCCAGACAAAGTATTGCAGGCTTTAGTGAAAAGCCTGCCTGAGGTAAAATGGCATAAAAAAAGCCAGATGGCATGTATACCCAACAATAGTACTAACTATAAGCTCATACTAAACACTTTTAAAGGAGTAGCCTGGCTGGACATGCGCTATTTCAGTAAAAAAGGCTGGCTGGGGAGTGATGACCCCTCCTTAGTAATAGAAGGCTATAGAAAACGACTGCCCCCTGCAAACCACAAACGTTGCCCAGATAATTTTCTGGATGAATTATTACAGAGAAAGTATGCTGTAAGTACTGTAAGAGCTTATGTTAACTGCTTCGAACGATTTATTAACTATCATCAGAAAAGCGCCATTGACCGACTTGGAGATGAAGAAATAAAAGTATTTATTCAATATTTGATTAGCACACACGCAAGTGAATCAAGCATTAATCAACATATCAATGCAATAAAATTTTACTTCGAAATTGTGAATAGAATGCCTAATAGGTTTTATGATTTCCCCAGACCACCGAAAGCCGAAAAGCTACCCGAGGTATTGAGTAAACAGAGCATTCTGAATATGATTAACGGCACTACAAACATCAAGCATAAGTGTATTTTAAGCCTTCTTTATTCGGCCGGACTAAGAAGAAGTGAGTTGTTGGCATTAAAAATTACAGATATTAATAGTGACAGAATGAGCGTAACCGTAAAAGGAGCTAAAGGAAATAAGGACAGGATTACTATTTTAAGTCACACGGTTTTAAACGATTTGAGAGTCTATTACAAAATCTATCGACCAAAAAATTACCTTTTTGAAGGATATAAAGGAACACCTTACAGTGGAACGAGCATTGGCAAAATTGTAAGAAAGGCGGCCAGAAGGGCTAATATTAAGCAACATGTAACACCCCATATGTTAAGACATAGTTTTGCAACTCACTTATTAGAAAACGGAACTGACTTACGCTACATACAGAGTTTGTTAGGGCACAATAGCAGCAAGACAACTGAAATTTATACACATGTAGCTGTAAATACTTTCAAAAACATTGTGAATCCGTTAGATTGCTAAAAATATAAGCTGGATATAACAACTTTGGTTACTATATTCGGATGTTCTACGCAATTTAAAACGAACATTGCACGTAACAAAAAACATTAATTAATTTAAAAATAGAGAATTATGGCAAAATCAAGTGGAATGAAAAACGCACCAAGTACTACAGGAAATCCATCTGGAAAAGGAAGAAGTAATGCACCAAGCAAATCTGGAGGAAGTTCTAAAGGTTCTTCAAATTCAAAAGGTGGTTCTAAAGGAAAGTAATTTAATAAAAAAGCACGATTGGTTTTCATTAATCGTGCTTTTAAATTTTATGCGAGAAAATTTTGACATAACAGGTTACTTCTACCAAATTGGCAATTTGAAGTGTAGAAAATATTTGAATATCAAAAAAAAGAACACTAAAATCCGAAAACCAGATTTAATGGTCGTTATGATGAACCCTGGAGGATCAAAACCAATAGACGGAATTGATAATGGAAAAAATGAAGTGCCAACGATTCCCGACCAAACTCAAGATCAAATTATGCGGGTTATGGAAAATTGTGAATTCAACTACGCACGAATATTAAATCTTTCAGATGTACGAATTACGCCAAGTGAAGCATTTTACAATATATTGACAGATTTAAAAGAAAAACAAATTCCGCACTCAATTTTTGACAATAAACGAGAACAAGATTTTAAAGAATTATTTGTGAAAAATATTCCGACTATATTTGCTTGGGGAGTTGGAAAAGATTTGACAGAATTAGCAAAAATAGCTATAAAAAAAATTGGAATTAAAAATCCAATTGGAATAGAGCAAAATGACAGAGATTATGCTTATTATCATCCATTACCTCGTAACAATAACGACCAAATAAAATGGGTTGATGGAATAACAAAGCGAATAAAAACTGCGTAGAACAACGTATATCTTCAATTGCGGTTTTGTGTCCTGCGGACACGAACGCTTACGCATAAAAGTCATTTCTTTTTACTATCTTTATTTTCTAATTTCCACAACTGAAAGATATACAAGACCGTTACCAGCAACTAGACCTAATTCAGTGAAACTACCTTATCCAGTAAAACATTGGGCAGCAACTTTATTTATCAGCCCTTTGCTCCTATTAATTTATGATAAGTTAACAGATTCGCAATTTATTTTTAGCGATTCATCAATTTACCTACTGTTCCTGACGGTTGGATCAGTACTATCATTGCCAGCCTTACTTATCTATTATTTCACATTTGAAAAGCTAAAAACCAGCCGCCTTAAGGACATCCAAATAAGACTGATACTAATGGTCTTAGCAATCGCAATATCGACATTATCATTCCTTATGATAAAGGGAACGATGATGATTCCAATGATAGCTGGCTACAGTGTAGGAATAATCACCTCTAGTTGGTTCTTTCCAATAAAAAATAAAAAAGCTGGTAACAAAACATAAAACCAATTTGCTCACCACCCTGTAGCAAACTCAGCAGTAACTAGCCAGCAATTTATGCTTTCACTTTGTGACAGCTTCATCAACGGGCGGACCCTCCTTCGGTGGGCAGGCCTGCAATGGAACAATCAAATTCTATACTTGCCATCATCGGGCGGGCTAATTTTTACCGACCCACTGGACTGGCTGTATTGTGACATCACTATAATCAACATTCTGCCTTGGTGGAAACCGCATAAATTGCTTAGTTTAGCTTTTCATAGCCCGCATAGGCAAACAGGTTTTATGTAGGCGTTGTGTTTAATTCCTTTCCTAGCTTTTTCTCTGCGACTCAGTTGGCCGTAAGTATGGCAAAAAAATCAGATTGATTAGCCTTGAAAAGGCCTAAGTTTTTCGGGCGAGCCGTATAAGCAAGCTGCTTATAAACGGTAAAGACCGTTAAAAAACTTAGAATGAAGTTAGCCGATTTCAGCCATAAAGTCAAGAAAATCAGAGGCTAATGAAAAGCAATCATTTTTTTGATTCAGAAACCTTTGGACTTACGACCTTCATGACAACGGATAGATAGCCCCACCTATATACCATGGTCATGTCTCCAACTGAGCGGGCAGTATTTTTTAGGTGCTAAGAAAGAAACTCCGCATTTTTCAAATAGCATGGAATGCATTACTTTAGGACTAATTAAAAAACACTAAACACAACATCAGCTATCAATCATAAGGAAAGGTCATCAAATAACTAAGAATCCCAATCCTTACGAATTGATAGCCTGGTATTGGCTGTAATATAAACAACGAACTTAAAGAAAGAAACTTCTATGAATTCTGAAATCAACAATTTTAATTTAGATAAATATGATTTCGAAACTTTGTTAAACTCAATTAACAAATGTTACGCAGATGACATCAAAGATAATTTGCCAAAAGTATCTGATTTTCCAAAAAAGATTTTCAATTCAACTGATAGTATAAACTTAAAAAGCTTAATTGAATTTTCAGAAACCGAAGATAATATTTATACTAAATCGGTTGCAAAAAGAATTGCAGGAGTAAGACACATTCAATTCGCTAGAGATAATAATATTAAGCTAGACCTTTTGCCTACTTGGAATTTAATTGCAGCTTCAATTCTGGACTTACCAAGTGAGTGTACTGTTTCTTCCATTGGATCTCAAGGTTTTTTGTCAATTCCATTGTTTAAATATGATGAAAATATGGAGGATTTCGACTTTATAAGATTCCATATTTGGCATAATGATTTATTGGATTATATAAATCAAGAAATAAGTGAGAGATTTTCAATTCACTCACATTCATTTTTAGCACAAAGTTGGATTATAAATGGAATTATTATCAACGAAAGATATTCAGTTGAAAAAACTAATGACGATTCAGAAAGTTCATTATTCAAAATAGAGTACAATAAAACACTTAATAAAGTAAATCAACACACGTCAAGTGCAGTTAATACTGGACAAAATGTAAATGTCAATAAATTGGAAAAAGAAGCATATAAGACGAATGAAACATACAAAATAAATTCTGGCGATTACCACAAATCTTATTCGGAAGGAAAAAATGGACTTTCTTCTACATTCTTTTCATTTACAACTCAAAACAAAACAGTTGTTCAGTCTAATGTAACTGGTCCAAGTAAAATGCAAACCTCTGAAATCAACAGAAAAATGCATATTGACCCAAAACAACTGATTTTAGAAATCAACCAAAATTTTAATTAAATGACTGAAGAACAAAGAAAAATGCTTCTCGATTGGATGAGAAAAATTCATCAACTTGAATATGCTCATAGATTTGAGTCTCTAAAATGGGAAAAGAGAAGAAATTATACTGGTTTAGGAGCTTTTATATTGTCAACAATAATTGCATTTTCATTTAGATTTCCAAAATTAAGTCCAGAGACATATGAACTTTTACCAACATTTTTACACCATAATTATTTCATTGCGATTACTTCATTCATTGTCGCTATTTTGACTGGATACCAAACATTTACTAAACCAAACGAAAAAGCTTTGACTCATAAAAATACGGGAAGTAATTATGAAAAACTGCGACATAGAATAGAATTCATACTGACAACCGAATTTCTGGAATGGGAATTAAAAAAGAGAATTGAAATGATTAAAGAAGAATGGGAAGGATTAGATGCTATTAACGTTTCGAAAAAACACTTTGACGAAGGAAAACAAAAAGTAAAATCATTTAATAAATATCCGAAAGAATTAGATTTTCTTCCAGATATTGAATAATAAAATACTACAGCCAACAATGGCTATAAGTAATTGCTTGTTCTCGCCTACTTCTGAAAATCCTCGCGGATTTTCAGTCTGGTGTGTACTTGCAAAGTTAAGTACTAACCCACGCAACTACTCATAGCCGAGACCGTTGGGGTGCATAATCTGCCACATGGATAAGAAAGAATTTCTAATACAACATTTAACCGGGGGAAAGTCTTATCAAGAGATTTCTGATGAACACCAAATTGCCCGTGAACAACTTTCGAACTGGTGGAACGAAGGTGAGGAAATTCGTAACGAAATCAAGCGATCGAACCAGCTCTACAACAGCAGAGTTGGCAAACCAGAGTTTTCTAAATTTGAAGAACTTGGAAAGCGGGAATTTTATCAATGGTTTGCCGATCAGCCCAAAGTATGCGGATACTGTGGAATTGAAGAATTCAAACTTCAAAAACTGTTTGACAAAGAATCTGGGCCTTTGAAGACTAAAAGAGGAAGAGGGCGAACACTCGAACTTGAACGTAGAGATTCAGCCTCTAACGAGTACTCACCTGAAAACTGTCTTTTAGCCTGCTATGTCTGTAACAATCATAAAAGCGATTTGATATCAGAGGAAGAACATCTTAGATACTTCGCTCCTGCAATCAAGAAATATTTGGACGATAAATTCTTAAACTTGAATGATCTCGGATAAGGACAAAAACACAGTTTATTTCTCAGATATTCTGCGAACCTCTTCTGAATTTCGAGCAACCTTTGAACGAATTCAGTCACTGCTCGATAAGTACCAAGTCAGTTACAGATTTCTGTCTAACACGAAAGATATTTGGTGTCGGGATTATATGCCAATCCAAATCAGCGAAGACAAATTCATCCAATTCAGATATGAACCCTCCTATCTGGAGGATGATCTTGATCTACAATCAAATCCGCAAGACATACTCAAGAACAACGGACTGACTGCAGAAATCTCATCAATCAATCTGGATGGAGGAAATGTCGTAAACTGGACTGATAAAGCGATCTTAACGACCCGAATCTTCAAGGAAAATCCGAACTGGAATCAATCCGAGTTGATTAGTGAATTGGAAAGACTCCTGAACGTTCAAGTTCTATTAATTCCAGACATTACCAACGACATGACTGGACACTCTGACGGACATTTGAGATTCATCAACTCTAACACGGTTCTTGTCAATGAACTCCAAAACGAGTTTGACTACTGGAAGAAAGGATTTGATAAAATGATAAAGAACTCTGGCTTAACCTTCGTGGAAATGCCATGGTTCGAACACTTAGACAAAAAGCATAAACATACTGCCGTGGGCTGTTATGTGAACTACCTCGAAATTGGTGATCTGATTTTATTCCCAGTTTTTGAGGTTTCAGGAAACAAGGATGAACAAGCTTTAAATATCATTCATTCAGTTTTTCCCGAACGAATCATTGAACCAATCAACATCAACGAAATAGGGAAATACGGTGGTCTTCTGAACTGTACAACATGGACAATAAAACAATACGCACCCCAACATTCTGTATGAAATCATGGCTGGTTAGTGGTAAAACGTGGCTTTTGCTCTTCGTAGATAGCCCGTCAATCCGCAGGATTGACTTACTGTGTTGGAATAATTTAGCAAGCCAATCCTGCGGATTGACTCGGTGGTAAACCGAAACTTTAGTACATTTAAACCAGCCACGATTCATACAGTGGCGTTAGCTGTGATTCGCCACATAAGCACATCCGAAATAGATTTAAACGAAAATTATCTATTTCTCCAGAGCTTATTAAATCCTTTTGCTAACGTAAAATGGGTTGCGAAAATGAGTTGAAAAATGACTAAAATGACTAAATTGTAAACAACTGAAAATCAATGACTAATTTTTACGTTAGTCAGAATTTAAAATACCAACTACAACTGAATGAAGGAACATTTGAAATATATAGGGATACTGATAATAACCCTTTCAATATCCAATTTGAAAGCTCAGGAATCTATTGACTCACTGGTGGGCACTTATATGTCGACAAATAAAATACCAGGACTTTCTCTTGCCATTATTGAAAATGACAGTGTTAAAACAATAAAAGCTTACGGTCTATCAAGTATTCAAAATGATGTGAAAGTTGACGTCAACACTACTTTCGAACTTGCATCTTTAACGAAACAATTTACTGCGGCTGCCATTCTAAAACTTCAACAAGATGGCAAATTAAACGTAGATGATTATTTGCATCAGTATTTCCCTGAATGTCCAGAGCGTTGGAAAGCGATAACTATAAAACAATTGCTATGGCATACTTCAGGATTACCGGGCATGTTTCCACATGACAATTTCACACAAAAATCATTTACGGGCTATTCTAAAATGACAGCTGAGCAATTAGACATCATGATGCAAACAAATACTGTCAGTAAAAATTTAGCGATAAAGTCCATTATTACGGATTCACTCGATTTTAAACCAGGTTCTGCCTACAACTATAGTGATGTTGGATATTTATTGTTAGGGATTGTCATTGACAATATAACAGGTAGTTACAAAGACTATTTGATGGATATTTTTGACCAAAATGGTTTGCTGAATACTTATATCGTTAATCAGGAAAAAGTTGTTAGAAATCAAGCAAGGGGTTACTCGCTTAAAGATGGAGAATGGATAAATATAATGAGAACATGGGACTATGAAATACCTTCCCATTTTGGTGTCTTTTCGAATTTATCGGATTTAATGAAATGGTATAAAGTAATCTCGGGAACTGACTTTCTTAATGAGACTAACCAAAATTTTCTGTTCTCGAAAGGTACACTAAATGACAAATCAAAAATTGCTTATGGTGGTGGTTGGGAGATTAATGATATCAATGGATTAAAATTCATTAGTCACACAGGAGTAACAGGAACTATTTTGGTCAACATCCCGCAAAAAAGCACCACAGTTATCATACTTTCAAATTTAGGATATAATGGAAATGACATGGTAAATCCTTGGAATTTAGCTTATGAAATTATTAATAAGATAGGAATAGAAACCAGAATTAATCGCAGTCATGTTACCTCAAGTGGACTTAAACAAATAGAGACAGATAAAGCAGCTATTAAAAAGCTAACAGGTAAGTATTTGACAACGGACAACCTAGAAGCTAATATATACATAGAAAGTGGGAAGCCTTATTTTGAAAGTCAAGGAAGTAAGAATGAATTATCTCTATTAGAAAATGGGAGTTGGCTTGTGCTAGGGTTCGATTACGAATATATACTAACCCTAGATGAAAATGGACAAATATTGGAATCGAATTACGGAAGAATATTTAAGAAAGAATAAAAACCACAGCTAACAATGTATATAAAAAATAGGCGAAATAGCAGTAAAACAAAGGGTTTTGGCTCGTATCAAACTTTATGCTTAACCTAAAGTAAAGCGCTTCGAAATCGCCTACTTTTCATATGCTAACCGTTAGAGTTAATTATTTTGAAGAAAAAGATACCCATTTTATTTTTTGCTATCTTCTTTGGTTGCCAAGACAAACCACAGTTGAATAAAAATATTGACGCACAAATTCATACCATAGACAGAGTAGTTGATCATCTATTTGCGAAAAAGGACTCTCAACGTTTTTTAATAAAATATATCCCGCTATTGGAAAATGGCAAGTTCAGAAATTATATCCTCGAAGAACAAGGAGACAGTCTTCTCAATGAACTTGAAAATCATGATGATTTAAAAGAAATTATGATTTCAAATTTATTAGTAGCCAATAACCTAGAAAAAGAAGAATTGGCTTCTTCCCGCCACATAGTAATAAAGGAGAATCAAAGTATTGACTCAGCTATTCGCATAACAAACTTGAATTATATTGGAGAATTAGGTCTTTCAGAAGTTTCCAAAGGTAATTTTTCTTTATTGTACATTGAATTGGTCTCACCAAACCACTATAAAGGAGTAACAAGATTCCTATTGATGCAGAAAGTTGATAATGAATGGATTACTAAAGGTAATTTTGAGGGAATTCAAATCTCTACTGATACATCTGACTTTCAGTAAGCAACTAACTCTAACATGGCATAAAACCCATTTGCATAATCATTTCATAGCTAAGTTTTCTGCAGGTGTCCCGCAATTTATGCCTTCAATTTGTTCTAGCAGTGTAGCGGGACACGACATTGTAAGATTAAAAGGCAGTTAAGGTTAAGCCAACTGCAACAGCACCTGAAATTTCGCGGGACTTTGGGACATCAAATTCAACTAACATTTGCAAGACGACCAATCAGTTTCTCAACTTGCCTGCTTAAACGGTAGGACTTTCTGGTACCTACACGGGGGACGTCACCTCTTTCTGTCAGCCTGCCTTGTTGGATAACGCATAAATTGCTTAGTTTAGCTTTTCATAGCTTGCTCCGGCAAACGGGTTTTATGCAGGCGTTACAGCTAATACTTCCTAAACCAGAATGATTTTATTTGCAACTGGCATATTGAAATTTATTGTCGGCCTTATTGGTCTACTTTTTACCTTAGTCTTCCTAATTGTTTTATTATTTAAGAAAAATAAAAGACCGTTTTTAAGAAATGCAGGTATAACTTTTATATCAACAGTCATAATTATCTTAGCAATAACAATTGTAGAATTTTTTATCGCACCAGTAAATCCTAAAGAAGACCAATTAGTCCTAAATGCTTACAGATCTGCACAACTTGGAGGCTTCTGGTTGGGTGTCTATAAAGATTCAACATGGGAAATGGGGAATTCTTCCAGAGAAATAGGATTAAAAGGCACTTACAATATTAATGGTGATACTCTTATTTTAAAAGTATCAAATGGAGGAAAATTCAAGAATGGTAAATCAGAGAATTCCCTTATTATAACAGAGACAGCATTGATTGAAATTGAAAGTACAGGTATTAAAAGGTTGAATATAAACCTCAATAAAATAGACTAGCTGTAACATCACATAAAACCAATTTGCTCAGCACCTTGTAGCCAACTCAGTAGTAACTAGCCAGCAATTTATGCTTTCACTTCGTGGCAACTTCATCAACGGGGGACTGACCATTGTAGGACTCACTAGCTTTTATGGTAATTCAGTCAAGTCAAATATTGGCCATCATCGGGCGGACAAGTTTTTACCGACACACTGGACTGGCTGTATAAGGACATCACTTTAATCAACAGTGAGCCTTGGTGGAACCCGCATAAATTGCTTAGTTTAGCATTTCATAGCTTACATTGGCAAACAGGTTTTATGTAGGCGTTATCACCAATCTCTAAATATGGAAAGTAGTACAGTATCGATAATAACAAATGGGTTTAAAAATAATTTATTTGCCATTGATTTCTATTTTGAGAAGTTTGGTTCATTAGCCCAATCTGAAGACCAAAGTGCTGTTGAAGATAAAAATCAGTACTTCAAGCAATGTATGGATGAATTAGGCATTGACAAGACTAAACCAAAGGAAGAACAAAATTTCTCATCGGAAGATGTCCTAATTTTTGCTAAAAAAATATTGAAAGCTCCTAAATTATCTCATCAAAACTTTGAAATACTTTCACGTAGTTCATTTTTGATGCTTAACAATTATTTTGAGTACTTACTTGCTGATCTACTTACCTACTACTATCAAAAATTCAAAGAATCTCTAAATGAAAAAAACTTCAAAATTACACTAAAGGAACTTAATGAGTTTGAAAATATCCAAGAAGCTACTACATCTTTGATTTTAAAAGAAGTAGAGTCAATGATGATTGACTTTAGTTTTCATAAACTTCTTGAGCATTTTGAAAATGAACTAGGAATTGAACTAGAGAATCAAATCATTAATTGGGATAAAATCGAAGAATTTAGAGAAAGACGACATTTGATTGTCCATAACTCTTCAGTTGTAAACAAAAAATACATTGTACGTACTAATAATCCATATAATTTAAAACAAGGCGATAAAGTAAATATTTCAATAGAGTACTTTAATGAAGCCTTCAAAGAGTTTTATCTAGCAGGTCTTCTTTTATGTTATAACTGTTGGGGCAAATGGGATAAGGAAAATGCAGATCAAGCGTTAAAGGACATGTTAAATGAATCTTTTGATAATCTTAAACTCGAAAAATACGAGTTGGTAAAAAGAATAACTGATTACACCAATAAGATTGACGCAAGAAATGAAGAGCAAGAAAATGTTCTGTTAAGAGCGAAATTCAATAGGTGTATTGCTTTAAAAAAGTTAAACAATCAAACCGATTTAAAAAAAGACTTAAAAAAGATAAAAGTGGGCACTGCTCTTCCTCTATTTCAATTAGGACATGCTATTCTATCGGAAAAAGAAGATTCAATTCTCCCACTATTTAAGCAAACGAAAGCTTTAGAAGATGTTGATTTAGACAAATACAATGAGTGGCCTTTGTATTCATTTGTAAGAGAGAAGGAAGATCT
The DNA here is from genome assembly GCF_016734805.1 of Marivirga atlantica. Classification (GTDB taxonomy): domain Bacteria; phylum Bacteroidota; class Bacteroidia; order Cytophagales; family Cyclobacteriaceae; genus Marivirga; species Marivirga atlantica. The sequence continues at coordinate 1,509,711 of NZ_JAERQG010000001.1, read as the reverse complement.
AAATGAGCAAGTTTTAAACATTCTAAAAGAAGGTGATAACATCAACTAAACGCCATGGCTATGGGTTAGCCCCCTTTTGCTGCCTAAGCATAATAGCTTATATTTACAGCTGACGTTTTGGTCTGCACTCCGTTTGACCGCCACGTCTGTTTAGTAAGAGCGTTATGCACAATCCGTAAAATGAAGTACTTCATTACTATAACACTAGCCTTTTTAATAACAGCTTGTCAAACTACAGACGCATGGACAGGTCATTGGTACTCACCTAATGGTCTAGTTAAAGTGGACTTAAATAAAGATAATTCTTATAGTCTACACCATATCGAAGGCACTGAAAGAGGCACTTGGTTAAAACAATCAAATACAATCCTTCTTAGTGATTCATCAATACTTCAAATAGACTCAACAAACCTTCTCTTAGATGGGAATAAATTATCCAAAGAAAAACCTAAGACATCGGTGCCTCTGAATGCAAATTTAACAGGACTAAATTTCATTTGGACTTTCGAATCAGATGGTGTACAAATAGACACAGTCTCATTTAGCGATAATTCATATTATTCTTCATTTAACAAGAGAAGTCATCAGTACAAATTAATCCCCTTTAATGGCCTTCTTTATTTCACACACGACAATTTATCCAACATAGGTGACAGATACTTTTTATTACATACTCTGAATAAAAAAGAATTGATTTTTGACTTCTACGATTACGGTACTAAAAAGCATATTAAAACAGTATTAAGACAATTATAAAGTGCATAACATGGTATAAAACCCATTTGCTTACTCATTTCATAGCTAATTTTTCTGCATGTGTCCCGCAATTTATGCTTTCATTTTGTTCTGGCTGCAGTGTAGTGGGACGACAGATTGTAGGATTAAGTGACAGCTAAGGTTTAGCCAGCTTCAACAGCATCTGTTAATTTCGCGGGACTGGAGGACATCACATTTAACTCAAAACTGCAATACGACCAACCAGTTTCTTAACTTACCAGCAGCAACGGTTGGACTTGAGTTTGACCTACCCCAGATGGACATCACCTCTTTCTGTCAGCCTGCCTTGTTGGATAACGCATAAATTGCTTAGTTTAGCTTTTCATAGCTTACATTGGCAAACAGGTTTTATGTAGGCGTTGTGCAATGTTTAAAAACCGAACCGACATTGATTTCGACCAAAAGGAAATTTGAGATTAATTGGAAGTCCAAGAACTTGGAAAACTTGGAGAAGGACTTTTGGGGCGAACCGACCTACGACAGCCATTTAGTAAAGACATGTCACCGACTTCGCCAGAAGCCACTCCAAGACTTCGACAATGAAGACTTGAGAATAATGATTGGTCAAAACATCGGACTGAAATATTTGATCCCAATGGCTCTTGAGACTTTAAAGGAGAATGTTTTAGCCGAAGGTGACCTCTACGAAGGTGACCTATTGAAATCAGTCCTGACCAGCGACAAAGACTTTTGGAAAAATGAATCAGACTATTTCGAGGACCTTGAAAAGGTAATTCAAGAAAACGAACAAGCGTTGCAAGAAAGAGAACCTCGACTTTTGAAGGACTTCGTTGAAATGAAAAAAGAAATAAAAACATTGCACAACAAAAAATAAACTCAAGGCGGCTTTAATCTCGCTCCGGTAAGGCGTTTACGGCTGACAGAGAAACATTCCGTTTCTTTACAACACTACGAACTAAGCCGCCCTGCGTTTATTCAGGGCCGTTATCAGCAATATGCAAGAGATAAGAAAACTATTGATCCTTTCTATATTTACTCTAAGTGCAACTTTCAATGTTTTGGCTTGTAGTTGTGGTAAGCTAAACAAGTTATCAAAAGACATGCTGACCAATGGACAAATTGCTTTTGTTGGTCGCGTGATCAAAGTTACTTATCTCGATGACTATACTATGAAAACCACATTTAAGCTGGAAGAGAATTTAACGAACATAGAACTAAATGATACAATTACAATATGGTCTGGACGTGACTGTGAACCTCATTTCATATCCGGTGAACAATGGTACATCTTCCCTAACCAGCATGAGGACAAACACTGGTCAGGTCTATGCAGTCGCAGCGCACAACTAACCGATAGGACAATACCCGAAAATCCATATAAGGAAAATATTGGAGACAAGCCCAGCGAGATTTTAATAAGAATCAACGAAGGGCTAAACGAGAAATAAAATTTCTAAGAAAGTATAAAAGCTGAGAACAAATGCTTTACTCAATCATTCATGAAAACTATTCTACTTATAGCGACTCTTTCTACATTTGGACTAACTCTTAAAGCTCAGAGGGTTGATTTAGAATCAATCTATTCTTCTGTTGAGGTTAGATTTAACATGAATCTTGACACAGTAAATCTATGCGATTCATATATTCTGAACGGAATACCTGTTACAGAAGAAGATTTCAGGTATGAACTTCGAAAATATAAAAAATCCGAAATAAAATTCACAGCTATTGCTGACTTATCAAAAACTACATTTTTCCACCAGAACTGTGACTATATGATTTTGGTAGGTGCTGGAGAATATAATCAATCTAAAGAGTCAAAGCTTAAAGAACTTGACTCAATTCGTTCGAACCTGAACAAGAATTTACCCGAAATCGTAATTCGAGACTATATATGTGAAGGTTGTAAGCAGGTAGTTGTAGACGGTACACCTATAGGAATGTATGAAGCTCGAAATCTAGTGAATGAACTAAAACCAAAGAATATAGATTTTATTGTTTCCTATGAATCTGCTAACCCCAGAATATTTGGAAGGTACTCTATTAATGGACTAACTGAAATCTTCTTGAAAAAGAAAGCTGATAACAAAAGCTATGAATGAATGGGGTTTCATCGGTCAGGATATTTTGGTGGGGATTGGAAAGTCCGCCACAAGTTTTAAATTTAAATCAAGGTGTGGCTATGTGCGAGACGAGAGGTTAGTGCTTTCTAATCCCCACTCATCATAGCTTAGCGTTAGGGCGAATTGTGCCACGTAGAAATACAGAATGAAAAAATCAATATTTGTAATACTATTCAACTTGATGGCACTTGTTTCATTCGGACAAGAGAGTCAAACTATTGTCAAAATACGCAAGAACTTTCAAAGATGGCAGCCGATTATTGAAAACAAACTGGACAGCTCAAACCAACTTTTTCATTATGCTTGGGGAGAGAGCTATCAAGAAGATGAATGGTATTCGAACCAACAAACTGCAGAACACAAGTTTCTATTTCAAAAAGTGCGCTTACTTGAAGAACCGAACCTCGGAACCTTTGTCTATTATGACAGCTACTCAATGTCTGGAGACTGGTATATCGCTATTGACTACTATTTCGACACTGACAACAAACTTTACTTCATCTTTTGGCGGATGAATACCTTCCAAGCTGATGAACCTTTAACAATTGAAAAGAGGCTCTACTTCAACTCTGACGGTAAACTCATCCGAAATCTTGAATCAGTTTATAAGATGAACACCAAAGATGAATCTACAGCGGGATTCGCAGACCGAGATATTGAATACGAACTGCAACTGAGCAAAATGGACTTTTATGGCAAGTGTAACGAAGAATAACATCGCCCTAACATTCTGTATAAATCATGGCTGTTAGTAGGTTATTGTTACTTCAGCTCTTTGTTGAAAGCCCGGAAATCCTAAAAATAATTAATCTTTATCTTCTTGTTTTCTACACAAAGTAGTAACTTTGTAATTACAATAAATAAAAGAAATTATGGAAGTTTCAGTTGTACAGATAGGTAATTCTAAAGGCATTAGATTTAGTAAGACCATTTTAGAAAAATATAATATTAAGGATAAAGTGGATTTGATTCTAGAAAAAGGACAGATTATTATAAAACCACTTTCAAAACCTCGGAAAGGTTGGGAAAAAGCATTTAAGGAAATGTCTGAAAATAAGGACGACAATTTACTATTTAATGATGTGTTCGAGGATGAAAATCTAAACGAATGGAAATAAATCAATACGAAATCGTTTTAGTCAATTTGAATCCTACAATCGGCAGTGAAATCCAGAAAACCAGACCCTGCGTTGTAGTTTCTCCAAATGAGATGAACAAATATCTCCGGACTGTAGTGATTGCTCCCATGACTACCAGTTCAAAAAATTATCCTACACGAGTGGAAATAAAACATGACAACAAAATAGGCTGGATTGTGCTTGACCAAATTCGGACAATAGATAAACAAAGAATCATTAAACCTCTGGGCCGACTATCAAAACCCGAAATCAAAGAAGTTAAAAGTATCATAAAGGAAACTTTTGTAGATTGACAAATAAGCCTAACATCACCTAAAAATGCATTTGCTCACTGCTTCTAGCAAAGTAAGCGGTTAATTCTTCACAAGGCCAAACGTGCATTTTTATTAAAAGAGAATCATAGAAAGTGATCCTCTCATTTTACTGTTCTGCAATTGCAGTTATAGTTTGGCTTTGCTACTTTAGTTCTTCGTCAGCTAAGTGTGGCAAACGCATTTTAGCATGGCGTTAAGCACAATGAATTCATGAATCAAGCTTTTATAATATTCTTGTTTTTCATTTCTCTGGGATACTGCAATGCGCAATCAGAATTTCCAAAACTAGAATCTAGTGATGTTATTAGCAGACATTTTAGCATTCAAGAAATTAAAGAACTGCAAAAGATTCTTGATTTTTTTGATAATGAGCTTTGTGAGAAAACTTCTAAAGATTTAGCAGAATGTTATGAATCATTCTTTTCAAAAGTTCTTAAAGAAAGTGAAACCGGTGATGTTTATATAAAACACCCATATTCTGAACAGAATAGGCTATATACAGAGTTAGATACTGTTGTATTTAATGAAATCTGGGCATTTGGAAAAACCTGGACTCACGATGTAGGTGACACCCTAAAATACATTGATCTAAATACTCAAGGTTCATTTCAATTACTTCTTAAAGATATCGCTAAATATAATGAAGGAATAAAATACTATCATGAAGCATTACTAGCAGTACATGGAATATCGCCTTCAATGGTAGGAAATATAGCCTATAAAGCTTCAAGTTATGATATTAGTAAACCTGAAATCAGACTTATTATAGCGATCCACTATATTACTCTATACGATCAGTTTTTTCGAAAAGAACCATACTAAAAGTGCTTAACATGGCATAAACCCCATTTGCTTACTCATTTCATAGCTAAGTTTTCTGCAGGTGTCCCGCAATTTATGCTTTCAATTCGGGCAGGCTTCATCATAGCGGGACAAGACATTGTAGGATTTAAAAGCCGCTAAGGTTAAGCCTACTACAACTCAACCTGCAAGCTATGGAGGACTGGAGGACATCACATTCAAACAACTACTTCAAGACAAGCAGTCAACTGAGTTTTTCACAAATAACAGCGGGACGACTTGGACCTACCGTACGGGGACATCACCTCTTTCTGTCAGCCTGCTTTGGTTGACAACGCATAAATTGCTAGTTTTCCATTTCATAGCTTGCTCCGGCAAACGGGTTTTATGCAGGCGTTATGTAGAATTCCTCCAAAATGAAATCAATTCTTTTAATCACATTTATATTTATCAGTAACCTCAGCATTGGACAAACTATTGAGGCTGACTTTGAAGCAAGAGAGAAGCTACCTGACTGGATTGGAGCTGAGGTAGTTGATTCAGCAAAAGGACAATCATATAGAATCGATGAGAAAATAAATCCATTTTATCTCGAGGCTGACTTCAACAACGAAGGGATGATAGACATAGCAATCTTTGTTAGGAACAACCAGACTGGTAAAAGCGGAATAATCATAAAACATCGAGAGGACAAAAGCACTCATATCCTTGCTGCAGGCCAGACATTCAATAAAATGACAGATTTAGACTGGATGGACTTCTGGAAACTTTACCGAGAACCATATGCAGACAAGACAACTTTTACGGACGACCTCGACATAGAGGGCAGCGAAAGAATAGAGATAAATTATATCGCTATCCAAGTGGGACAATCAGAAGGCTCTAGCAATCTCATCATTTGGGATGGCAAGCAATATTCTTGGATACATACAGGAGAATAATAAGATCTACATAACATAACCTAAAATGCATTTGCTCAGTGCTTCTAGCAAATTCAGCAATAACATAAACGCTCGCCAAACCTTCAAAAGTCTTTAGCCCCTTAAGCTGGAAGTGTGCTTCTCTCCTTTTCCTTTACCGCGCCATTAGTTTATGGTCACAGTTGTAGGTGTGGTTTGGCTTCACTACTTTAGTACTCCGTCAGCTAATTGTGGCAAACGCATTTTAGCTTGGCGTTAGCATGAATCAGTAATTAATTTGAGCAAAGGTTTAAGAATAGAGTTGATATTGACAGGTATAGTTGCATACATTTTATTAATGTTGCTAATTTTTATGCCAATAGATATTTTAGACTTTTATGCTAACATAGACACGTATATTAAAGTACACAATCTAAATCCAAAAGAGGAAAATTGGGAATGGGAATATCTTGGTAAGAACGTTTATTCCATTATAATATCCCTTATAGGTCTAACTATTATTACATTACGTTTTATTAAGAAGAACAATCAGATTATTCAAAAGTTGAACTGGATATTTTTATTCATGTTTTATGGGATATTCCTTATTAGGGGGATAAACCTCTTAATCATTACAATCTTCAAGTAGCATTAAACTCATGCTAACATAACATAAATCCCATTTGCTTACTCATTTCATAGCACGCTCTGTGCCAGTTGTCCCGCAATTTATGCTATCGCTTTGTTCTGGCATCAGAGTAGCGGGACATGACATTGTAGGATTAAAAAGCATCTAAGGCCAGGCTTGCATTCAAGGTGTTTGCTAGCTGTATCGGGACAGGACATTAGCTGTACTTAAGAACAGACTCGAAGAAATTTAAATAGTAGCTACCTGCCAGCTCCATCGGGCGGACTGTTTGTTACCTACCCAAGGGGACATCACCTCTTTCTGTCAGCCTGCCTTGTTGGATACCGCATAAATTGCTAGTTTTCCATTTCATAGCTTGCTCCGGCAAACATGTTTTATGTAGGCGTTGTGGGTAATTAAAAAAATGACACTAACAGAAATAATACTTGGGGCGATTGGCTCCTTTATCTCAGGTTATCTAATTTCCTATTTTAAAGAAAAAGGGAAAAACAAGGCTTTATTGGGTGATATTAAGCGACTGACAGAAGAAAAAGAGCGTATCATTTCAGATTACAAACTTGACATTGAAAAAAGGAAGTATAAGTATGAATCAAAGAAAGAGCAATATTTCAAATACTTCAACTTAATTGACGAATTTGGAAAATCGGGAAACGACAGCTTCTACAGAGACTTCTTTCCAATTGTAGATACATTTAACAAGGACTTTTTATCTGCAAATGGCGACAAAGAAAGAGAACTTGAAGTATTAAACAATTTTACATCAAGTCTTAACCCAATGCTTTCTAAAAGCAATGAGAACTTAGTAAGACTCAGAGCTGAAACCAAGACCATAAGATTAATCGCCAATGATAAGGTTCAAGGCTATTTAGACAAACTTGACCAGTTGTATGACATCTCATTTGAGAGGAGTGCGGACATGTTAAGAAGCATGGGAAATAACATAATCTCTAACAATCAAGCTTTGATTGATAAACAGAATCAAGATTTACAATCATTGGGTTCAATGATCAATGAAGTACATGAACAACTTGTCATAGAAATTAAAAAAGAGCTTGACGAAATTTAAAAAAAACTACCCACAACAACGCATATAGCTTATGGCGGGTGAACGGCTGCCATCAAGGTTTTCGCTCCGTAGCCAACTTTGGTTTCGGTGGACAGGAAAGTGCTTCGAAACCGCCACAAGCCATATGCAAAACGTTGTGCATAATGCGAAAAAACGCAGTGAATGAACTAAAAACCATAAGAGAATACTACAAACCGATTCAACCAACAGTTTCGGCTAACAATAACGAAATAAGTTATCAGGAAAGAAAACCAAATAAAGAAATTGAAGATTTCATTTACTGCTTTTGGCAACTCAAAACACAAAAGCCTTTAAAAAGCGATTATAATTACCGAGTAGTTTCTGACGGGTGTATTGACATCTTTTTTGACCATAAAAAACCGACTGAAAACTTTGCGATGGGATTTTGCAGAAAGTTCGTTCAGTTCTCAATCGGGAAAGAATTTGACTATATCGGTATTCGATTTTTGCCTTCTGCTTTTACACATTTGTTTGGAGTCGATGCCAAGACTTTAAGCAATCAATCCCAAGAACTGAATAAAATTTTACCCAACTTTTCAGGATGGATTAATACCGAAATAAAGCCAACCGATTCATTTGAAAAAATTGGGGCAATATTAAATGATAAAATAATTGGATATTCAAAAAACCAAGATATTAGCTATGACCACCGTTTTTTGGATTCACTAAACTTGATTTTCAAGAGGAATGGATTTTTAGACACGGAAAAAGACCTAAATACAGGTTTAAGTCCAAGACAACTTCGCAGAATTTTCAACTTTTATATCGGCACAACTGCAAAATCATTTAGCAACGTTGTGCGTTTCCAGCATATTTTGAGTGCAAAACCATCAAAACAACGTTTAAAAGAAAACAAACTGTACTTTGACGTTGGTTTTTTTGACCAAGCCCATTTCATTAAAAACTTCAAAACATTTTATGGCGTGACACCTTCAGAAGCATTCAATTAAGTTTGTCCGATTTTTACAATTCCTCGGTAAGTTACCTCTTTACTTTTAGTGTGTTAAATCTTTAAAAATGAAAAAATTAGTATTAATTGCATTGACACTCACAATATGCTCTGTGAATGCACAAACACCAAAGAAAATGAAATTAAACGCAGGAATTGTCACTGAAAAAATCAAGGAAACCAAAGAGTTTTACACAACGGTTTTGGATTTTGGAGTAACCTTTGAGAATGACTTTTATCTTTTGTTGCATACACCAGATAAATCAGCACAATTGAGTTTTTTATTGCCAAATCATCCAAGTCAAAAGCCAATTTTCCAAAGTCCTTTCAACGGAAAAGGAGCTTACCTTACTATTGAAGTAGAAAACGTTGATGACATCTACGAAAAATTAAAAAGCAAAGGCGTGAAAATTGAAATTGAGCTGAGAGATGAGCCTTGGGGTGATAGGCATTTCGCAATTGTTGACCCTAATGGTATTGGTATTGATTTAGTGAAATACACCGAACCAACAGAATGAGATTAAGCACAGAAATATATACGAGTAAGGTAGATGAATGCAAGAGATTTTATCTAAAATATTTCGACTTTAACGTTAAATCGAGTGCTGAAGGATTTGTTGTTCTTCAAAATAGAACGAACCCAGAATATGAATTGATGTTTTGTGTTCCAAACTCACCATTTGTAAATGCTATTTTCCATCCAGAATACAACAATAAAGGAGTTATTTTACAATTTGAAGTCGATAACGTAATAAATGAATACCATCGGATTAAAAGCTTGGAAATTCCAATTCTGATAGAATTGGTTGAAGAACCTATCAATGGTAAACATTTTACCATTAGCGACCCAAGTGGATTATTAATCGACATTGTTTCATATTAGAAATTAAAGCACTATGCACAACAACGTGTATAAGCAATAGCGGTTTGAGTGTTAACTCGAACCGTTTTTGTATAAATTAAAGTATATTGTAAACTGAAAAGTAGTCGCGTAAAAATCCGCCACTGCTCATACACAAGACCGTTGGCAGTAATTAAATCATACTAATTAGATATTTTCAAATGAAAGAAAAACTTTTTGAGTTTCTTGCATATTCGTATGTTTTAATTCTTCTTTTTGGTGGCCCAGTATTGTGTCTACTATTATATTTATCCTATAAGAAACTCAGAATAAAACGAGTGTATTTTGCCTGCCTGTTAATTTCACTTCTTATGGCAGCTCTTCGCATAAACATAAGTGACAGTCTACATCTCAAAGAACAGAAATATGGTGTTATTAATTTTCTTTATTCTCCCCTAATTTTTATGCTAACATATTCTGTTTTAAGATATTTCTTTCTAAAAATCTTTGGAAATGAACCAATTCAAGCAGGATTCTACCAGACGAGTTGGGAACAAGGTGAATATAGAAAATTACATTGGGGAGATATTATATTTACTATTTTATTAATCCTTATTCCTTTAGGTTCAGTTGTTTTAGTAGGTAAACTATAAATACTACTGCCAACATAACATAAACCCCATTTGCGTACTCATTTCATAGTATAGTTTTCTGCTAGTGTCCCGCAATTTATGCTTTCACTTCGGGCAGGCTTCATCATAGCGGGCCCGCCTGCCGGACGGGCAGGACGAAACATTGTAGGATTTAAAAGCAGCTTAGGTCAAACTTGCATTTAAGGTTTCAACTTACCGTATCGGGACGGGACATTAGCTGGACCTAAGAAGGGACTCGAAGAAATTTAAATAGTAGCTACCTGCCAGCTCCATCGGGCGGACTGTATGTTACCTACCCCAGGTGGACATCACCTCTTTCTGTCAACCTGCCTTGTTGGGTAACGCATAAATTGCTAGTTTTCCATTTCATAGCTTGCTCCGGCAAACGGGTTTTATGCAGGCGTTGTGCATAATTATGCCGCATGAACTTAATACTCAAATTTTCACATCACCAGTTCACTGAAATAGCATTCATAATTGAGAATTCAAATGGATATTCGCATTCTGCGTATGAAAAATCGGTAATTGAAGAATCTGAATTGACAATCTACAAGCCTGCAGAACTAGTGCAATTTATCATAAGTGGTCTAGAATCTGAATTATATGAAAAGGAAACTGACAGGATTGCTGCTTATTGGGCACTTTCAAAAACATTTGACAAGAATCTGATTCCGAATTTAAAAAGTTGGCTAAAATCTGAATTAGAAAATGAAAAAAGTACTGCGGTTTTTCAAATCTTAATTGCACTTGACAGACTCGATGAACCCGTATTTCCTGGGAATCGGACTGGACAAGCATACAATGAAGTGGAACTTAATTATAAATACGCCAAAAACTATCTCAAAATAAAATAAACTGTGCACAACACTGGCTATACTGCATGGACAGCGTTTGGCCGATTTTTTATTACCTTTCAAAAAACTAAAAAACGGTCTGGCACGCTGCAACGCAGCATAGCCAACCGTTAGATTTCATTAGGCATTCAGATACATATCGACTTTTTCAGGTGAGGTCAATTTAAAAAAAACATTTCTCCCCTCTTTTTCTTCTTCTATAAGATCGAGCTTTTGTAGGTCATTTAAATCCTTCCTTGCTGTTTGTCTAACAATATCATGTTTTTGAGAGTAAGAAGAAATATTTACTCTGTTTGAATCTTTAGTGTATAAATAACCTATTAAATCCGCTTGACGCTTATGCAAGCCCTTCTCTATCAACTTATAGGCTATCAAATTAGACTTTTCTCTTTCATTCTTCTTTTTATCTCTGTAACGAACCAAACTTTCAAAAGCTACTCTGAGACTCTTTATGGAATACATTATAAAGTATGTCAGATCATTATCATCATTTTCAGTTTTCAAGAAGGCTTTATCGTATTGTATCCTAGAATCTAGGATCGCTCTTGATATTGATATACTTTTGATTAAACTGTAATCCTTTTTTAACAGAAACCAATAAAATAAAGCTCTTGCAGTACGTCCATTACCATCTTTAAACGGATGAATAAAACCAATCATAAAATGAATAATTGACGCCTTAATTATTGGATGAATAAATGTTTTATCTTCATTGACAAAATCGCACAATTCACCCATTAATGATTCGACAAATTTATGTTCTGGAGGGGTATGAGCTATTTCACCATCAATATGGTCTTGTACGTAAATTTGTCCATCACGAAATGAACCTGCACAATCCTCTGCACTTGTATTTGCAGTCATGATTCGGTGCACCTCAATAATCAGTTTGAAATCAAGACTACTTTTAACTTCTTCATCAATAAACTTAATACCTCGTAAATTATTAAATATCATTTGCTCAGACTCATTTCTTGGTTTTCGTCCTGATTTTAGCATCTCCCATGCCACTTTGGTGGTGGTTGCAGCACCTTCAATTTGTGAACTTGCTATCGCCTCTTCGAGCAATGAATTCTTCAAATATTCAGTCTTTTCAAAGCTAGTAATGGGACTCTTATAAAGGCCACCTACAAGTTTTAAATCAAATTCATGTAAATCTTTTTGAATAGACTCTGTCAAATTGAAACAGAAATCAAATTGACCAAACGATAACTTCTTATAATTTGAGCGTCTATTTAACTTAAGTAAGGCCCAGGATTTCACAGGATCAAAGGGTAGATCCTTTCTGTATTTAAAATCATCCCAGTATAAGTACCTTGAATTAATTAGCTTAAAAAAATCTTCGAATTTTTTTGAGAAAAATTCATGAACAATTTCTTTATCATTAAATATCAATTCATTAATATCAACTAATGGAGGTTTTTCAAACTTCATGTTAAATATGTTAAATATGAACACAAATTTAACATATATTTGTATTATTAAAAACAAAATCTAACAAACACTAAAATGAATATGTGAATTGAGCTCTTTGAAAGGATATTGCAAATCTGAAACTTTAGCGCTTTTTGCAACTTTAGTGCATACTCATTTTAGCTGGTCGTTAGAGCTCATACAATGCGAAAATCACCATTCATTTTATTACTAATTATCAATTTTGGCTGTTCAAAAAAACCCTCAAATGAGATTTCTGGCGTTTGGGCTTTCAGCAATAATATGGAATATGTCTCAGATACAATAAGTATTGAATCCGGTCTAAATGGAATAATTAAAACTAGTATTCAAACAGACTCTGGAATTGTAATTATTACCCACATTCAAGATTCAATAATATCTGTAAAACCTAGCTCAAAAAAAGATGTTTTGGAGATATACTTTGACAATGAAAAGCACGGTATTATCTCTCTTTATCAAATAGATTCTAATGACATCTCCTCTAGAGAAGACCCCAAATGGACTGCAAGCAACAACAGTTTTTGGGTTTACAATAAAAATTCTACTCAATATTTAATCATAGATTCAAATTTTGATAGAAAAGGAAATAGAATTCTAGATACTATAAAATTTCAATTACTTAACCCTAATCTGCTAATTCTTAATAAGGATACTTTAACAAAAATAAACAAGCCCTAACAACACATAAACCCCATTTGCTTTCTAATTTCATAGCTAAGTTTTCTGCAAGTGTCCCGCAATTTATGCTTTCAATTTGTTCTGGCTTCAGTGTAGCGGGCCCGCCTGCCGGACGGGCAGGACGGAACATTGTAGGATTAAAGGGCGGCTAAGGTTAAGCCAACTGCAACAGCACTTGAAATTTCGCGGGACTGGAGGACATCACTTTCAACCATCTACTTCAAGACAAGCAGTCAATTCTGTTAGTTTCTAGCAGCAGCGGGACTGTTTGTTACCTACCCTACTGCGGGAAATCACCTCTTTCTGTCAGCCTGCCTTGTTGGATAACGCATAAATTGCTAGTTTTCCATTTCATAGCCTGCTCGGGCAAACATGTTTTATGTAGGCGTTACCTGTAATAATTTGCAAATGAAACAACTTCTAATATTCAGCTTGCTTTTTGCTTTATTTGCCTGCACCTCAAACGATAAAAGTAAATCTGAGAAATTACAAATATCCGATAATGTAATCTCTTTGACTGATTCAATTATTTACATTACTTCGAATGATCAATCTGTCTATGTAGGTAAAAGAATTTTTCCTGAATCTAATTTATCAAATAGTGCAGCAAAACGACACCTTGCTAACTCAGAAATTAGCTCAGTAATTGAGGTAGGCGACACCATCTTTGTATTTCTAAACAATAACTTATTGATTAGTCAGTCAAACGAAACCTTCCCAAAGGTTAATGATTCACTCTTGAAATACCACTATCCAAAAGCTTACAATGTTGAAATAGACGATGATTTGCCATACTTTGCATATATAAGCAGTGATAAGGATGAACTGATACTTATGAAAGACCGTGAATCTGGAGAATTTCTATGGGAAGCCGCAGTTGTCACAGATACAATTTTAACCTTCATGAATGGAATCAAAATTGGTTCTAGCAAGGAAAGTATTTTTGAAAGATTCAATATATCAGGTGTCAATAAATCTGAACTAACTATAATATTAGATAATGCAAGATACCCTTCCCATATCTGGTATGAACAGTATAAATCTGAACTAAATAATTATGAACAGCCATCAATATCAATACTGTTAAGAATAGAAAACAACATACTAACTGGAATTCTAATGGATGGGTGGCTTTGTTTTAAAGATTCTGGCATTTTACTCTTGGACAAATGGAACGATAATTAAGTTACTACAGGTAACATAGCATAAAACCCATTTGCTTACTCATTTCATAGCTAGGTTTTCTGCTGGTGTCCCGCAATTTATGCTTTCACTTCGGGCAGGCTTCATCATAGCGGGACGACAGATTGTAGGATTAAAAAGCTGCTAAGGTTAAGCCAACTGCAACTCTTCTTGCTAGCTACGGAGGACTGGAAGACATCACTTTCAACCAACCACTTCAAGACAAGCAGTCAATTCCTTTAGTTTCTAGCAGCATTGGGACTATTTGTTACCTACCACCTCTTTCTGTCAGCCTGCCTTGTTGGATACCGCATAAATTGCTAGTTTTCCATTTCATAGCTTGCTCCGGCAAACATGTTTTATGTAGGCGTTGTACCACATTAAAAATCAACCAATATGAAAAGAACATTTTTTGTTTTAATAGTAATGCTCATTTGTTTCCATTCTTACGGACAAAAACCTAGAGCAAGAGATTTAGGAGTTCCATTTGTTGGTAAAACTGGTGAATTCAATGCTATTACAGATGTTAAAGGAGTCGAAGTTGGATATAGCACCATTATTTCTGGTAACGGAGAAAACATAGTAGGTAAAGGACCTATAAGAACTGGCGTTACTGCAATATTTCCGAGAGGAAAAGCCAAGAAATTTAGTCCAGTTTATGCCAATTGGTACAGTCTTAATGGAAATGGAGAAATGACAGGCACAACTTGGGTATCTGAATCAGGATTTTTAGAAACACCGATTATGATAACAAATACCAATAGTGTTGGAGTTGTTAGAGACGCAGTATTGAAGTGGTATGTGGATACGGATTGGTATAGCGGAGAAGATTGGTGGTACACTTATCCAGTAGTGGCTGAAACTTATGATGGTTTCCTTAATGACATATATGGTTTTCACGTCAAAGAAGAAAATGTATTGGAAGCTATAAAAAACTCATCAAGC
Organism: Marivirga atlantica; assembly: GCF_016734805.1. Lineage (GTDB taxonomy): Bacteria > Bacteroidota > Bacteroidia > Cytophagales > Cyclobacteriaceae > Marivirga > Marivirga atlantica. The sequence continues at coordinate 1,494,404 of NZ_JAERQG010000001.1, read as the reverse complement.
GGAAAGATTGCTGAAGGTAATGTTGGTGGCGGAACTGGAATGATGTGTTTGGGATTTAAAGGAGGGACTGGAACTTCTTCAAGAGTTTTTAAAATTAATGATTCAACATTTACAGTTGGAGCAATTGTACAATCTAATTTTGGAGCAAAAAGAAACTTATCAATCGCAGGTGTTCCAGTTGGTGTTGAATTAAAAGACACTTTAAACTACAAGTTTAATGCTCCACCAAAATCAAGGAGGCAAGAAGGAGATGGTTCAATTATAGTAATTATAGCAACAGATGTTCCACTTTTACCACACCAATTAAAAAGAATTGCCCAAAGAATTCCTCTAGGAGTTGGAATTGTAGGTGGCCGTGGAAGTAATGGTTCTGGAGATATTTTTTTAGCCTTCTCAACTGCAAATGAAAGTGCTTTTAATCGGGATGAAACAACAACCGTAGAAACAATGTCGAATGATCGACTAATGCCTGTTTTTGAAGCAACTGTGCAGGCTGTTGAGGAAGCAATTATCAATGCAATGGTAGCCGCTGAAACTATGGAAGGTATTAATGGAAATAAGGCCTATGCTTTACCTCACGATTTACTAATTGAAACGTTGAAGAAGTATAATCGAATACAAAAATAACGTGGTACAACACTGTATAAGCGTAATGCGGGCGAAAGTGCTAAATTTAAACGAATTGAATATCAACAAACATAAAGTTAAACTGAAAGTGAAGTGCTTAGAACCCCGCAATACGATTATACCTGACCGTTAGCAACAATAATCTTTAACCGAACTCTTGGTTGGCTATTTTATACCTTCAGCTTTTTAATTCTTATCATTAAATTCATCATTGTTATCAAGAATGACATACAAGGAATAATGATAGATTACGATCAATACGAATCTTTATTTGGACTAATCTGGTCTTCAATTATTCTATTTGGTTACCTAATCGCCCCTTTTTTATGCCTTTTAGGTATAATTGGTTTTATTTTGAGAAACGTTATTGGATTTGTTTTAGCACTTACCTTCCCTTACTTCATCATATCCAATATGCTCATTAATACTGGCTATGAACTTCTAATAGATATTGAAGACTTTGCTCAGTTAATTTTTGCCGGGTTAATCATGATTCCTATCAATATACCTTCAACATATAAGCTGTTCAATAATAAACTGACAGCCATTAACCTCTTGAAGTTAAACTTCATTACCCTAGCAATTGGTGTCTGCCTAAACCTTACTCTTCAATTAATAATTTCCTCTTATTTAAACTAAAAAAGTTGCTAACATAGCATAAAACCCATTTGCTTACTCTTTTCATAGCACCTACCCTAGGTGGACATCACCTCTTTCTGGCGGGGATATTTAAAAGATAATACAAAAAAGTAAAACAACTATTCTGGAAATTCTTTAGGAAGTTGGTTTTCATTCAAAATCTTTATGTAATACTGTTTTAGAAAAACATACGAATACCACTTCAACTAACTATCGTAAAAGCCTATAAATAAAGGATTTGTAAATACTCGTACTTGTCTTTAAAATAACTCGTACGATTATTTTTAGAACAAATGCGTTCGACTTTTTCCATTCGGTCGCATAGCATTCATGAGGCTCACATATTTGTATCGAAATTATCTTTCACATAAACCACGATACAATGAAAACTTTATTTAAAATTTTAGCATTACTGTTATTAACAATTCATCTTTCCTTCGGACAAAATAATTCAGTAAAAATTGACACTCTTCTAACACCTGAAATTGGAGGAATGAAACAAGTGGTGGAAATCAAAACGGATGATTTAAACAAACCAATACTTTTATTTTTATCGGGTGGTCCGGGAAGCTCCATGATAAATACTGCGGATAATTTCACGAACTCTTTAAAAAATAAATTTACAATTGTCCAGTGGGACCAAAGGGACGCAGGAAAAACTTTAGAATTAAATCCTTCACCAACTCAACCATCAGTTGAACAAATGAAAAAGGATACGTATCAAGTTATACGTTTTCTGATAAAGGAATTAAAACAAGAAAAAATATATTTATTAGGTAGCTCCTGGGGAAATGTTTTAGGCTTTTATATTGTTGAAAATCATCCTGAATTGCTTCATGCCTATTTTGCTGTCAATCCGGTAATCAGTCAATTAGCGAGTGAAATGGAATTGCTCAAAATTTTGAAGGTTCATTTTAAAGATAACCCTATTGCCAGTAAAGAATTAGCGAGTGTAAATATTCCTTTTAAAATTGATGAAGACTTATTTTACTTAAGAAAATGGCTTTTTTATAAAGATGGCAAGGAATACGTAACAACTGATGCTTTCAAAAAGGGTTTTCTTAAGTGGTCAGAAACCTGGTCACCTGCATGGAACGAAGTAATGAATATTGATTTACCGAGAACTTTAAAGGAAGTACATTGCCCCATTTATTTTTTTGTTGGTAAAAATGACATTCAAACATCGACTGAAATTACAGAGAAATATTTTGAGGAATTGAAAGCACCAAAAAAAGACTTGTTTTTATTTGAAAAGTCTGGACATCAAATACATCAGGATGAACCAGAAAAATTCCAAAACACAATAATTAAGACATTGGAAACTAACAAAAGGGAAGAATAAAAACTACTATCAAAATTATATGAAATGAATTTAATTACTGACATTGATGAAACTGTCATGAAATGAAAAATTTAGCATCATACTTAATTAAGCAAGCTGGTAACAATGTATAATAGTAAGAGCGGTTTAGGTTTTAATCTGAACCGCTATTACTTTTCATTAAAAAACTTGTAAACCGAAAGAAAGTGCATTTTAATCCGCTACTACTCTTATACTTAAACGCTAGCAAGCATACTATTTCGAGTATTAACATAAAAGAAGAATGAAAAAAAATAAATTGATTTTTGCCTTAACTGTTGTTTCAATTTTGTTTTCAACAAGTTGTTCTGATCAACGGACTGGAATTGTTGATATTAAATTCACAACAGATTTAACTCAAACCGACCTTAATAAAATTCAGGAAGATTTGAAGTCACAAAACATCGATCTAACTTATGATTTACTTGAATTTGACGGATCCGGGAACTTGAAAAAAATCAGTGCATCAATTGATTATAACGATGGTTACAAGGGAAGCTTCCAATCCAGAGAACTTCAACCTGCTGACAGCCCAGGCTTCTATCATGACTTTTCTAAGAACTAGGTAATTTAAAATCACTTAATCCTTAAAAGGCACTAAAACCAAGCTCTTTCATCGGTTCTTCAACAAATCACTTCCTCTCCAACACAAAAGCTGCTCGGTTTACACAGTAGATAGAAATGTAGTTCTCTGCTGCTTCCTGAAAGCTTTGGTGCACCGTGGTTGAATCAACCCTTGCATGGCCACCAAATTGGGCATCATCAGAGTTAAGCAAATAATGGAAATTACCCTGCATGGGTACCCAGAATTTATAATCAGGAACAGAATTGTTCGGACTAAAATTGAAGATGAAGATGAGCCCCGCGCGTTCAAAAATCAACACCTGATTTTTTTCATCCATGTTGATGAGGTGTGCAGGCTCAGCATCTAACACCTTATACTCCTCAAGCAAAGCAATCATCGCCTTATCGAAATTGTTGAGGTACTCAAACTTCAACTCTTTATTATCTACTAATGACCACTGTCTGCGCGCGTATTTATAGCTCCAGTTGTTTCCTTCCCTAGGAAAATCCAACCATTCAGGATGGCCAAATTCATTACCAAAGAAATTGAGATACCCCTCTCCTCCCGCTGAAGCTGTTATCAATCTGATCAACTTATGTAGTGCTATGCCGCGGTCAATAATGAGGTTTTCATCAATTTTCTGCATATGCCAGTACATTTCCTTATCCATCAGCCAAAAAGCAATGGTCTTATCGCCTACCATGGCCTGATCATGCGACTCGGCATAAGCAATCGTTTTTTCTCTGTAGCGCCTATTGCTAAGCACATTCCAGATTTCATCCATCTGCCAATTTTCATCAGCCTTGTGTTTCAATAATTTGATCCATGAATCAGGGATTCCCATTCCCAGCCGGTAATCAAAACCTAAACCACCTTCATCCACAGCCTGACACATGCCTGGCATACCGCTCATATCTTCCGAAATGAGTATACAGTTAGGCTTAATTATTTTTGCCAAAGTAGTGGCTAGCTGCAAATAACGCACAGCATCCCAATCAACTCCGTCTTTGTAATACTTATCGTAATGATCAAAGGCCACCCCATTGCCATGATGATGGTACAGTATGCTGGTTACCCCATCAAAACGGAATCCATCGAAATGAAACTCCTCCAGCCAATACCGAAGATTGGAAAGCAAGAAACGCTCTACCTCCTCCTTTCCATAATCGAACAACTTAGAATCCCAGCCTTCATGGTAGCCCTTGCCTCCTTCATGAAAATATTGGTGACCACTACCATCAAAGTTATTGAGTCCTTCTGCTTCATTCTTTACAGCATGTGAATGCACAATATCCATTATCACCGCTATACCCATGTTGTGGGCTGTATTCACCAAGGACTTCAGCTCATTGGGCGTACCAAAGCGGGAAGAAGGTGCAAAGAAATTTGACACATGATAACCGAATGAACCATAATACGGATGCTCCGCAACAGCCATTAGTTGAATACAATTGTAGCCAAGTTCCTTTACTCTCGGTAGAATATTTTCTTCAAAATCTTTATAGGTACCAACACCTTCATATTCCTGCGCCATCCCGGTATGGCACTCATAAATAAGTGGTGCACCTAACTTTTTAAGATCAAACTTCTTGTCAGTCCATTTAAAAGCTTTCTCTGGTTTCCATATATAGCCGGAAAAGTCATATGATTCAGGATGTTGAATAGCATATTGAATGTAGGCCGGAAGTTTATCCGCACTGCCCTGTTCATTCTGTACCTTAACCTTTACCTGAGATAGATGTCCTAAGCCTTCCTTATCATCAATAAATACTTCCCAAACACCACCTTCTTTCCTTTGCATAGGGTGAGCTTCAGGATTCCAATTATTAAAATCACCAATAAGACTTAAGGCATCAGCTGCAGGTGCCCATTCACGATAATACCAGCCATTATGGTGCTCACTATGATTGAAACCTAATTCTTTATGTCTGAGGGCATAATGCTCTAAAGAATCATGCGATTTGATGATTCTGGCAAGATGTTGCTCATAGTAATCCAGGCGGTTTTCAATGTCTGCCTCGTAAGGTCTTAACCAGGGATCATCTTCAATAATTTTCAGCATAGGTTTTTGGTCTATCTATTGAAGTCAAAATTTAGTAAAAAGAATAGTCTGATGATAACTGATTGTACTAAAATACTTTAATCTACTTCTTTAATTTCACCAAGTGTTGAACGCCTGCAGATAATGTGCTTCTAAATCTTACACTTAACAATTTCTTATGATTGATGCCTAGCATCTTTCACGGGACTTATTAGCTTTGCAGAGATTTTATAAATAGGGAAGCTAAAAAGGATATACGATGAAAATAATCACTACCATGCTCGCTCCGAAGGAATATGAGAGCAAAAATGAATCGGGCAACATATTGAATATTGATATGTATGATGCAAAGGAAAAAGATTATTTCTCACCTATGGAGAGCCTTTTAGGTGCATTGGCTTCTTGTGCTTCTGTTGATTTGGTTGAGATGATTAAGAAGCGTAGAAAGGAACTTACCGACCTTAAAATAGAAACTGTTGGCAAGCGCAAGGAAGATCACCCCAGAGCTTTTACTGAAATTGAGTTAGTTTTTACACTTACTTCTCCTGATTTAGAACAGCAAGAAGCCGAAAAGCTGGTTGACTTAGCGGCAGATAAATATTGCTCTGTTGCAGGCACCTTAAATATAAAAGCAAGCCATAAGGTAATTATTGAAAGGGATTAGGCTTTTTAAGTCATCCTGAAAGGATATATTATTCACTCAATGAAGTTAGATCCCTACGGGATGACATTGGAATTGAATGATACTAAACTTTTAAGGTCATCCTGGAAGGATCTTATAATAATTTATCGAAAGAAAAATATCAGATCCCTGCAGGATGACAACAGATTACTAGAGGATTACTAAAAGTAGAGCAGCTAGCAACTATAAAGCAGCCAACTCCTCCACCATCTTCTGATTCTCTTCTTTGGTACCTACAGTTATTCTTAGGCAGTCATTACATAAAGCCACATTAGACCTATCACGAACCACGACACCTCTCTCAATTAGTTGACCATATTTTTGGTGTGCATCATTGACCTGAACCAGTAAGAAGTTGGCATCAGAAGGATAAATCTGTTTCACCCCTTTTACAGAGCTTAGTTTCTGCGTTAACCAGTCTCGCTCCGCTAAAATCTGTCTTACTTCTTCATCCTTTTTAGCCGCATCTTCAAGTGCCCGAAGGACAATTTCCTGATTAGGCCCACTGATGTTATAAGGTGGTTTCACTTTGTCCAGCACTGCAATCAATTCTGCGTTAGCATAAGCCATTCCTATTCTGACAGAAGCCAAGCCCCAGGCTTTGCTCATGGTTTGCAACACCACTAAATTAGGATAATGAGTTAGCCCAGATGTCCAGCTTTCCTGAGCAGAGAAATCAATGTAAGCTTCATCAATAATGACAATACCATCAAAATTCTGTAATAAATAAGTGATGTCATCTACCCTTAGGCTGTTACCTGTAGGATTGTTAGGACTACAGATAAAAAGCATTTTGGTAGATGCATTAGCCACCTTTAATATCTCTTTAGGTTGCAATTGATAGTCATCCGTTAAAGGTACTATCACATTATTTACATTGTGTATAGCCGCTGAAACACCATACATGCCGTAAGTTGGCGGACAAGTAATCACAGCATCTTTACCCGGCTCGCAGAAAATTCTAAAAAGTAGATCAATGGCTTCATCGCTGCCATTACCAATGAATAATTGATCCTGTTTTACTCCTTTCAGCTTAGCCAATTTCTGCTTAATAGCGACCTGATGTGGATCTGGATACCTGTTCCAACCTTGGTTGCTTTCCGTAAAAGGATTCTCATTGGCATCAAGAAACACTTTAGCAGCCCCTGAAAATTCATCGCGAGCAGATGAATAAGGCTTCAAATCTAAAATATGAGGTCTTAATAGTTCTTTCCAGTTGCGCATATTATTTCTTCTTTAGACTATTTAATCTGACCGTAACTGCATTTTTGTGCGCCCTTAGCGATTCAGCTTCAGCCATCACTTCCACTGTTGGTCCAATATTTTGGATACCTTCTTTCGTGATTTCCTGATAGGTTATGTTTTTGACAAAGCTGTCTAAAGAAACTCCACTATAAGCTCTGGCCGCTCCATTGGTAGGCAATGTATGGTTGGTACCAGAAGCATAATCTCCAGCTGACTCAGGTGTATAATAGCCGATGAAAATTGATCCGGCATTTTCTACTTTTTCAGCCATTTCTCTGGCATTCTTGCTCAGTAATATCAAATGCTCGGGTGCATAAGTATTTATAAGGTCTATCACCTCTTCTTCCTCTCTTAGGAGAATTACCATACTATCTTGTAAGCATCTATCGGCTATTTCCCAACGAGGTAGTTCACGCAATTGATTATAAATCTCCTTTTGCAAGCCATCAAAAAGCGCATCTGTAGTAGTCACAAAAACTACCTGGCTATCAACACCATGTTCAGCCTGTGACAACAAATCAGCTGCAATAAATGCAGGATCAGCATCTTTATCGGCATAAACTAAAACTTCTGATGGACCGGCAGGCATGTCAATAGCCACTCCATCTAAGCTTACCAATTGCTTGGCGGCCGTTACAAACTGATTACCTGGGCCGAAAATCTTATCAACCTTCGGTACTGTTTCTGTTCCGTAAGCCATAGCTGCTATCGCCTGAGCGCCTCCTACTTTTACAATTTTAGTGATACCAGCCTGCTCAGCACCGTATAATATAGCAGGATTGATATTGCCCTTTTTATCAGGTGGTGTACACAATACTATCTCTCTGCAACCAGCTATTTTTGCCGGAATTGCCAGCATTAAAACCGTGCTGAAAAGTGGCGCTGTTCCTCCCGGAATATATAAACCCACTTTAGGGATAGGAACGGCTCTTCGTTCACACATCACACCTTTCATCGTTTCAACCTTCAAAGGTTTTACTTTTTGAGCCTCATGGAATTGTGAGATGTTAGCAATAGCCTGCTTAATAGCCTTCTTTAAAGCATCTTCAACCTGATTAGCAGCCTCTGAAATTTCTTTGGAAGTAACCAATAGTTCTTCCAATTCGGTTTTATCAAACTCTTTGGTGTAGAACTGGAGCGCTTTATCTCCTTCGGCAATAACCTTCTCCAAAATAGGCTCAACCACTTTTCTGATATCTTTTAATGACTGGGTGGGTCTGGCCAGTATTTTTCCCCAATTGACCCTATCGGGATAGAAATAATCTTTCATCTTGCTTAAATAATCATTTTTTCAATCGGAGCTACTAAAATACCTTGTGCACCTACTTTCTTCAACTGTTCAATAACATCCCAGAACTCATCTTCTTTCACTACTGAATGCAATGAACTCCAACCTTCCATGGCAAGCGGTAAAACCGTTGGGCTTTTCATTCCCGGTAATAAGCTAATAATTTCATCGATGCTTTCATTTGGAGCATTCAAGAGAATGTATTTATTCTTTTTACCTTCCTGAACCGCATTAATTCTGAAAATCAGTTTATCAAGAATGTCTTGCTGCTCGGCATTAAGTGATTTATTGGCAATAAGCACCGCCTGTGATTTCATGATCACCTCGGTCTCCTTCAACCCATTGCTTAAAAGGGTACTTCCTGAGCTCACAATATCACATACGGCATCAGCAAGGCCAATACTTGGGGCAATTTCAACTGACCCACTAATTTCGTGGATTTCAGCATTTACTTTGTTTTTATCAAGAAAGCCCTTTAAAATTTTCGGATAGGAAGTCGCAATGCTCTTACCCGCTAACTCTTGCACTCCTTTGTAATCCCAATTTCTATCAACGCCTATCGAAAGTCGGCATTTAGAGAAGCCTAAAAGCTTCACATTGTCAACATCCTTTTCCTTTTCTACCAACACATTTTCGCCCACTATTCCTAAGTGTGCTACTCCATCTTCTACATAACCAGGAATATCATCATCACGCAGGAAGAGAAATTCTAAAGGGAAATTATCAGCTACTGCTTTTAATTTACCCATGCCATTATTGAATTTAATGCCGCACTCTTTGATAAGTTTTAGGGAGTCATCACTTAAACGACCAGATTTTTGTATTGCTATTTTTATTTTGTCCATTACGGTTTTTTTCGAATTGAATGAATACTAAAGTGTTTTACGAATGATTTGTTCGCAATTATTAAAATCAGATTTTGGATTGATGGCAAACACTTGCCTTGGGCGTTATGATGATTTATTCCTCTTAAAAAGAGGAATGATGGAATGGATGAGCAGCATGCATAGCTGGAGTAGCTATGTTGATTGAAGTGATATTTTCTGCTGCGTTTAACATGTGTTTGACAAAAGTAGAAAGGAATGCCATAAAAAAAAATCTTGATGAAAAATTTTATTGAAAAGGGTTTTCAATTAACTTAATTGATAAACTTAGATATCCATGAGACGAATAGATGCACTTTTAGAAGAATATGGCAGTAGCCATCAAAATCCTACCAATAAGCGTGTCCACTGGATATGTGTTCCAGCCATCTTTTGGTCTGTAGTGGCACTTATCTACAGCATTCCTAACGATTCATTAACCTATATTTTCGGCTCAGGTTATTTAGATAACTGGGCTGTAATCGTTTTAGGTGTGGTTATGATTTATTACCTAACACTATCTATCCCATTAGGTATTGGGATGTTCTTTGTGGCTGTAATAGCTATTTCCATTGCTCGTCTGGCTGATCAAGCCAACTTTCTACCACTTTGGGCCATTGCATTAATCGTTTTTGTTGTTGCCTGGATTGGTCAGTTTTGGGGACATAAAGTGGAAGGTAAAAAACCATCATTCTTCAAGGATTTACAATTTTTGTTAATCGGTCCGGCTTGGCTTATGCATTTTATTTTCAAAAAATTAGGGATTAGTTATTAGTTTTATTCATTAATGACATATCAATTTCTAAAACTAACTTCTTGTGAAGAAAAATTTACTCGCAATAGCTATCAATTTATCTATAATTAGTTTATGCTATTCCCAAAATAGTGATCAAAAGCCAAAAGCTGAATTTCCTGGAGGAAATGAAGCCTTCGGTGATTTTATTGTCCATCAACTATGTTGTTCCGATAATGCCCTTTATGACTGTGAAAATGCAAGAGTTTATGTGCGATTTGCAATTGATACTACTGGTCAAATTATTACTTCAGAAACTCAAATCGTAAATGGTAAAGATAGAGTTAGTGATAAAACTCAGAAAAAAATCATTGCTGCTTTTAACGCTAGTCCTCAATGGGATATTTTTGGTGAAATGCCATCTGATCAAAATATTATGTTTCCTAGAGTAATGCCACTGAGTTTAACCCCTAATGGCTTATCTTCTATGAGAAAGGATTATAAAAAAGAACTGAAAAGGCAAAAAAAGGAGGCAAAAAGAAAGGCGAAAAACAAGTGAGTTTGAAGAGTAAAAACCGAGTTTACATAGCCACTAGTATTGACGGCTACATTGCTGACAACAAAGGAAAAATAGATTGGCTGGATACCATCCCTAATACAGACTCCATAGATATGGGCTATAATGCCTTCATGGAAAATACTGATGCCCTTGTAATGGGAAAAAACACTTTCAAAACCGTACTTGGTTTCGGGATAGAATGGCCCTACGAAAAACCTGTATTTGTAGTCAGCACGGCCCCAATGGACATCCCGAAAGACCTTAATGATAAAGTATTTAATGTCACTGGTTCGGTGCACGAGATTCTTGAACACATACATCAACAAGGATTTCATAACCTCTATATTGATGGTGGCATCACCATTCAGAATTTTCTTAAGCACGACCTGATAGACGAGATGATTATAACAATCATCCCTGTTTTGTTGGGAGGTGGCATCCCCCTATTTTCGGCAATGGATAACAGACTCAATTTTAAGTGTACTCATTCAAAACTCTTTCTAGGCAGTATTGCCCAAAACCATTTTGTGCGAAAAGATTAATGCGCTATATATCTTGAATACTAAACACCGACATTTCAAAATATATAAGCCCTATGGTTACCTCTCACAATTCGTAAACAATCAAAACAGGAGGAAAAACAAAAAACTCTTGGGGGAACTAGCCGATTTCCCAGAAGGCACTATGGCAATAGGCCGGCTTGATGAAAAATCAGAAGGTTTACTTTTACTCACCACTGATGGCAAAACCAGCGAGCTTATAAGAAGTAAAAAGGTAGAAAAAGAATATTTCGCACAAGTAGATGGAATAATTACGCAAGAGGCTATTGACCGTCTGATTGCAGGTGTAGAATTTAATAATCGTGGCACAGACTTCCTGGCGAAAGCCCATGCTGCCCGTTTACTAAATCAGGAAGATTTAACTATTATACCGCAAATGAAAATTCGGTCTGATCGTCATGGACCTACAAGCTGGCTATCGATCACTTTAACAGAAGGTAAGTTCAGGCAAGTGCGTAAAATGACGGCTGCTGTTGACCATCCTACTTTAAGATTAGTCAGGGTAAGAATTGGCACAGTAGGCATTGAAGATTTAAAAGCTGGTGAGGTTATTGAAATAGATGAATCAAGTTTCTAACTTTAGTGGATGCGGCCTATCGATCTCTATTACGAAAAACAAACTGAGCAAAATAAAAGCTGTCTGTTAGCTCTAAGAGAGCTTATTATACTTCAAGACACTGCGATTAGTGAAAGCCTTAAATGGAACATTCCCTGTTTTAGTTTTTACAACCGTATGTTCTGTTTTCTGAATATTGAAAAGAAAAGTAATAAGCCCTACCTCCTATTTGTGGAAGGCCATCTGTTAAAACATGCTGCATTAGAAATAGGCAGCCGAAAGAGAATGAAGATATTAAGAGTTGATCCTGAAAAGGATATTCCTGTAGACACTATTCAAGAGGTTTTACAAGAGGCTTTGGATTTATATAGAAGTGGTAGAATAGCGGTTAAAATAAATCGTTAATGGCCCAAACTAATTTATGAAGAAACTATTCACTACTATACTTCTATTGATGCTTGGCATCTCAGTTTTTGGTCAAAACTCCTATGTTTACCAGCAACCAAAAGAATTGAATGATGGCTGGCCAACTAGTAACCTTAAGTCTCAAGGTATCGATTCTACATTATTTCATCTATTTTTTAATCAACTTAAGGGTAAGAAACACAAACTGCATAGCACCTTGCTCATAAAAGATGGCGTGTTGGTGCTGGAAGAATATTTTAATGACCAAAAAGCCAATGAACCTCATGACCTTCGCTCAACTTCAAAAAGTATTCGCTCTCTTTTGGTAGGCATAGCTATCGATAAAGGGTTTATTAACGATGTAAATGACCCAATCTCTAAATACCTCAAACAACCAGTTCCCAAAAAGAATTTGGATCCAAGCAAAGAGCAAATCACGATTCAGCATTTACTCACCATGTCAAGCGGTTTAGATTGTAATGACTGGGACAGAAAATCAAAAGGACAGGAAGATAAAGTCTACAGAAAAAAGGCTTGGCTTCAGTACACCTTAGATTTACCTATGGTCAATGAGCCTGGAGAAGTAGCCAATTATTGTTCGTTAGGTACTGTTTTATTGGCTGAGATTGTGAGTCAGGCTTCAGGCATGTCAATAGATCAATTTGCAGCAAAATATTTATTTGAACCTATGGGAATAAGCAATGTACAATGGGGGCATACATCAAATAAAGAGGTGATTCCTTCAGCTAAAAGGCTGTACATGATACCGCGTGATATGGCCAAAATTGGACAACTTATATTAAATAAAGGTAAGTGGAAGGGAAAGCAAATCATTTCTGAAAGCTGTGTCGCAGCTTCAACGACTTATCAAACTAAACTGGCAGGGCTTGACTACGGCTATCTTTGGTGGAACATACCTATTAAAGTAAAAGAAGAAGTATTAATAACTAAAACTGCTACCGGCAATGGCGGGCAGTACATTATGGTAGTACCTGAGAAGAATATTGTAGCTGTGTTTACTGGAGGTGCCTATAATTCAGAAGAAGACAAGCTACCATTTGCTATTTTAAAGGATGTTATATTAGCATCTATGGTAGATAATGCAGATTAAAGCCAACTGCTATTTGTAATTTTTTAATGCATCTATTAGTTTATCTTTTTTTATTTTTTCTAATGCAAATGGCAGAACGAAGAAAACTCCTGCCGTGTAAAATGCAAAATCATTTTTCATAAAACTGCCTTTATAAGGAGCTTCATTATCAATTATGTAATATCCTAAAAGTCCGGTTGCAATGGCCATTGAGGTATACTGTAGAATTTTGATTTGTTTTGCTTTATCTAAGCTTTCGCTTTTGTAGTTCAAATCAATAAAATCTTGATTTATGTTTTTATAAGTAAGCTTTTTTATTTCTTTATTTTTTAATTGATATTGAAAGTAGGTTTTATTACCTGTCTCAGCTTCTAATGCAAAAGTGTTTTTATTGTAGTATATTTTAACTGCCTCAGTCGAATCTTTTCTAAACATTAATTCAGTAAATCTAAATCTTCCTTTTTGGTTTAAATCGATTTTTTGCAATTGTCTGTAATACCCATTTTGGTCGTATCCTTTATAGCTTTTAATATCTTTTATTTTAATCTTTTGTCCGGATATAGAATCAACTGTTAAGAATGGTTTTTGAAAGGTTGGAGTTTCTTTTAAGTTTATCCAATTTGTTGTTTTAACGTCTCCAGATTCTAATGTGATTTCAATATTTTTTACATCTTGCGCATATCCGAATACCCCTAAAAAAAGAAGAAAGAGTGTCAAGTATTTTTTCATTAATGTGTCTTGTATTTTAATATTTGCTAAGAGCTTAAATAAATTAAGCTTGTTAGAGTAGGCTATGAAAAGCCAAAACTAGGAATTTATGCAGTATCCAACAAGGCTCACTGTTTATTAAAGTGATAGAGTCCGAAAGTGAAGAGTAATAACCAGACCTGTTAAACAAAGGTCGGCTCGATGATGGAAAATACTTGAGTTAGCTGAATTACTTTAAAATTTTTTGAGAAATACAGTATTTTTTTTCAGTCTTATTTGTGCTTATACAGAATTTATGGTCCAAAGCTTTAATTTTGGATTTCCAACTTATTCAACATAGTTAAGAAGTGAGCGTGGCGGCAGGCTTTATTCCACTTTAAACTTTTCATTTTTGCAGTCTAAGATTATTTTATGATTCAGAAAGAGCCTGTTGCCAATCATCCCCTGCATGCCGGAAAGTGCCATTAATGCATGCTGAATTTTTGATGTACCTTCAATGTAGGTAACCTCAGAAAGAGAAAGTGTAGTATCTACGAATTGAATTTTTTGGTTGGCCGGAGCTGAAACAATTTTTAAGGTATTTCCCCATGAATTTCCTTTGTCAGTTTTTTCTTTTCCTTCTCCGCTTCGGAATTTTTTCCAATCCTCTTTGCTGACAATCAGTTCATAACCACTTGTGCCGGAATCATACATGAATTTGAGATTTTCATTTCCGATTGTTGCAGGAAGTAATATTCTTCGTTTTTTGAATTCAAAATCGCTAAAGCCTTCTGCCAATACCCTTTCAGAGAATGAACAAAGATCGTTTTTGAAATCTAATGTTACTATTCGCTTTTCTAGTAAGTCAGTCCCCAATGTTCCTATTATATTTTTATTTTCCTTATTCTCAAAGTCAACTTTTACCCCATAATCAATCACCTTAAAAGAGTTAGATGAAACCTGCATATTTTGAAGTTTTAGCGCCAAAGGAATCCCGTTTGTTTTCTTAGGGAATGAAATCTGCATAGGAAATTTTTCCCGGATGGATTCCAATGGAGCTTTATAGAAAATGGTTGTTGGCGAACCGAAATCCAGTTGCATATAAAATAATTTATCAATCCCTTTAAGATTAACAGGCAGCAGCAAGGCAGCATGCGAATTACTATTAGTTGAAACCCACTCAATTGGTATGTTATCGGAATAGTATGCAACCTGAAGATAATTTTCCGGTGGGGTAAACTTTTGGTCAAAATAAAAGTATCCGCCAATACTTGAAATGATAAGAATTGCCACTAAGATCAGCAGCATTTTTTTAAATGTTTTCATCCAAATTTTTTGAGTAAAATTCGGGAAAGACCTTTAAAACTAACCTAAAAATTTGGCGTCAATTTTATGCCAATCTTACGACAGTGCTTATAAGATGCTGTTTTTTAGTTTAATAGCTAATTCCTGATGCTGGTTCAAACTGTAGCCGTTTTTTAAAATAATGATCGCGTTAATACAAATAAGTACGACCAGAAACACCATAAATAATGGAATTTTTAATGAGAGCTGAACTTGTAGAAACGGACTTACTATCATTAAAATACAAGTGATGCAGGTCCATACAATTTGAATGCTAAGAACACTTTTTCCCAGGGCTTTTGCTCGTTTATTTTTTGTGCGGGAGGTTAAAATTGCCGGGATAATAATATTGCCGAAAGGCAGGAGCAAAAATGATAAAGATGAAATGTTAATAATTTTTGCACGATCTATTTCAGAATCTAGGCTGTTGTTTTGGACAAGGACGTCAGGTTTGACTTCCAGGGCTTTTGCGATGGCCCTGAGCGTAAAACCTTTAGGTCTGTAGCCTGCCTCAATTCTTTGAATGGTTCTTAAAGAAACTCCTGATTTCGCGGCCAGCTCGGCCTGGGTAAGGTTTTGTTCCTCTCTTAACTGTTGAACCTCATTTTTCATTATACAGCTTAGTTACTTTTTTTAAGTCCGTTGAATCATTTATTTGATAAAAATAATTTAGTTGCCATTTTTGAGTTCGTTGGGCTTGTTTACTATGAAGGGTATCCCAGTTCGGATAAACTCTAAATGCGCGTTTTCCTTCTTTGTTTTCTGTTGATAGAATTCCTTTTTCCAGCAGTACAGATCTCGGAAATACAAACTGTCCAAATTCATTTTCAGTGCGGACGTTTACTGTATAAAAATCAATTCGGTCATTTTCATCAAAAGGTTGAATCGGACCATGCTCATTTCGTTTCCAGAATGTTACAAACTGTCCTTTCTTTGTTGGCGTTATTTTGGCATTTCTGCTCAAAATATTCAGTCCGTTGAGCTTAAATCGGCAAGCGTTATATTCTTTGCTTTCAGTTTCTGTTATAAAGTCCGAAAGCTGAAATGCGCATTTGTCATAAATTTCTGTTTTAATCTGATGCAGATTTCCGTCCATATGCTCAATTTCTTTTGATATTTCAATGCTCTTTGCTGCGTTTCATACCTTGAGTGCTCTTCTGTATCACGCCAAATTTGATAACTGACTCTTTAAAACTATCAAGCCGTTATTTCTAACATAGTCTTATCCCTAAGCAAATAAACATATTATGATTTAAATTTATCCTGATTTCTATCAGTAATGGCTTACTTTTTCTGTATTTCCGCTATCCTAACTGATTTACCTCATTCATTCACATCATATGCCTGATGCTTTTTCATTATCTGATTTGGATATGTGTTAGAAATAGTTAACTTTGTTAGAAATAATTAACATTCCGATGAAAGCAAAAACATTAGCAATTATAAAATTTTCTGTGGCTGCCGTTATTTTGAGTTTAATGAGCTTTTGGGTATTTCAGACCACAAAGCCATTGAATCAGTTCGCTTATATTATCATTGGCGTAATGCTGTTAATAGTTGGATTTGTGATTTACTTTGGTGTTCAGGCACTGAGGGACGCAAAATCAGGTCTAAATCCGGTAGATGAACTTTCGAAAAAATTAACCCAAAAGGCTGCTGCCACGGCTTATAAAATGTCGATTTATATGTGGCTATTTGGTTTGTTTGCTCTGGACCTATTTGCAATAGATTCAGTAAATAAAGCTAAGCTCGTTATCGCTATAGGAATGATTGGCATGACACTTATTTTCCTTTTTACTCGCTTGTACTTTTCAAGAGTCGGAATAGATGAGAACCAGGATTAAAGCACTGCGTGCCAGAGATAGCCTTACTCAAGTTGACCTTGCTAAGAAAGTTGGAGTGCGCAGGGAAACTATTGTTTTTCTTGAAAAAGGGAAATACAATCCTTCATTGAAATTAGCTTACGATATTTCAAAGGTATTCAACATGCAAATTGAGGAAGTTTTTATCATGGAATAAATGGCAACAAAATTTTGATTTTTAGATAGCGTTAGCGGTCTATATATGGTGCATAGCCATCCCGCAGGGCGGCTATGCCTATATACCTTTTGGCGGTAGTTTTTTTATTTTGATTCAACATATTTCTTGAAATTGTCTAAAATTGCATGCCATCCTTGTCTTTGCATTTCAACTGAGTTTTCATCTTCTACTTCAAAGGTCTCGATAACTTCTGTTTTATCTCCAATTTCTGAAAATGAAATTGTAACCTTTCTACCATCATCTAGTTTGTACTCCATCAATTTATTAGGTTCTAGCCGGGTAAATGTTGCAGTGTAATCAAAGGCCATACTGCCATCCTTGGCAGCCATGTGATAGTTGAGTTTTCCGCCTACTTTCAAATCATGCTCAGCTTTGGGGCAATGCCATTCGGGGGTTGCAAAATTCCAATTTTTGATATGTTCAGGAGTTGTCCATAGTTCCCAAACTTGATTGACTTTCCTGTTAATTGTGTTTTGAACTGTTACTGTTTTCATTTTTGTCCTTTTAAATTGATTAACAGATTATCTAAGTTTTCATATGCCATTGATAAGCCCTCTTTCATTCCCATTTGAATTACTTGTTTCAAATGTTCTTCAGAAGCATATTGAGTAACTACTGTTACAGTAGTTTGAGTAGAAGTTGAATGAAATTTGTTTTCAAATTTTGCGACTGGCATTTCTTCGTTGACATTACCATTTGTATCACAAAAAGCATCTTCTCCCGTGAAGACGGAAGGCTTGTTTATGATTTCATAAGTCGTTAAGCCCCAATGTTCTTCTCCTTTCGGTCCGCACATGGCATAAAGTCTTTGCCCATTTTCTTCGAAGGTCATCCGTTTCGTTTTGGATTCCCATGGTTTGGGCGCCCACCACTGGTCAAGTAGGTCTGCTTCGGTCCATGTTCGCCAAACAAGGTCAATTGAAGCATTAAATATTCGAGTCACAGTTAGTTGATTTCCGTTTGTTTCAAATTTTGTTTCAGTCATATTAGTTTTCTTTTTTGTCCTGTAGTTTAGTTAACAGAGAGTCCAATTGGTCAAAACGGGACTCCCATATTTTACGGAATGGCTCTAGCCAATCCGCAACTTCAGATAGGGTCTGAGCTTCTAACTTGCAAAAGCGTTCCCGACCTTCCTTATTTATTGTAATAACTCCACACTCTTGTAGATACTTAACATGCAAAGAAACTGCTTGCCTGGTCATGTCAAATTGCTCAGCTAGCGAGTTGACATTTTGAGATTCAGTTGTTAGCGACATTAGTATGTTCCTTCGAGTTGGGTCGGCAATGGCATTGAAAACATCTCTTCTCATAGTTTCATGCAATTTAAGCAAGTAATTACTTGCTTAATATAAGTGCAAGTTTTCACTTGCGCAATAAATTTATTTAAATTTTAAAGGATGGGGCTTTATTTGTGGCTGGTTTTCTAATAACCGCCAACGGCCTTCATAAAACCTGAATGTCCGCCTGATGATGGCATGAAATTGAATTGATTGAATTACCTTAAAAGCTGTTTAACCCTACAATGCCACATCCGGCCGTTAATGAAGTTGACACAAAGTGAAAGATAAATTGCTAGCTCATTACTGCTGAGTTTCCTATGAAATGCGGAGCGAATAGGTTTTACATTATGTTGGCATTAGTTTATTTTGACTATTTAATTCTTGTTTTTAATTCTTTAATAATTGAATCAAATTTAGAATTTCTTTCGGGAGGTGTCTTATAGGTCCATTCTGCACCATTTTTTTTATATATCTTAAAATACCATGGGTCGTCATGAGAAAAAAGTCTACCTATCAAACTTGTTGCTATATATAGTTGCATCCAAAAATTTTTATTTGGGTTGTAGTGTCGTACTTTTTCAATTTCATTGTAATTATACCTTTTATATATATTAATATCGGATTCTTTAATCTCAAAATGACCTTCATAGACTTTGATATCTGGATAACCCTTTTGTGAGAAGACTAAATCAGGATTGCTCATTTATGACCACATTAATGTTAATGCCCAACTAAAATGAGTATGCGCCACTATGGCTAGAAGCACTTAACTTTCTTGTTCGGATTGTCATATCAAAAGGTGCTGTTCGCATATTCATTTTTAGTGTTTGTTGTAGCACGTATATTATTCGCTTTTAATGCTAAAATCTATGTTCGGAGGTAGTATATCCTCATCTGGTAATTCTATATTGTTCAATACTGGGATTTTTAGATCAAGGCAAAATGTACCTTTAGAGTTTAAGTTTCTCGAAAATTCGGATTTAAGTTGATTATTATTAGAAATGACTGAGATTAGATGAAATTCAATAATACCATTCAATTGTTTGATTGCTTCAATGGTTTTGTTTACCGTACTACCTGAAGAAATAACATCAATAAATACTACAATGCTTTTAAGGTTAGGTATTATTTCCTCAAGCAGTGTGTTTTTGATCTCTAAATTTGAGTGGTATTGACCATGGCCTCTAGTAGCTAAACAAAAATGCTTAATTCCAGTTCGAACAGAAACTTGACTTCCAATTATTGCTCCCCAAAAATCTAATCCAATTATTGCAGTCTCGGATACGGAATGATTTAATAAGTTCTCAATCCTAGAGACGGATTTACTGACAATACTTGACAGTATTTTTTGTTCATTTAGAAGCTGGTTGATTGAAATCCAACCTAAAGAAGTATTATCATTACTAGTTTTAAAACGACCAAAGCTGTAAAGGTCAAGATTCTTAATTCTTTCAATAATTTTCTTTTCAATCGTATCACTTATTTTGTCAATATCATCAAAATTGATCGTTGGAGCAATTGGAGTTTTAGTTACTGGAACCTCTCGATCATTCTTAGATGTTTGGATCGTACGAATTTCTGATACTTCAGAAGACCAATATCCGTTCATTGCAGAATCCTCATGGGTAGTCATTCTGAAGTTATATGTAGCAATATTTTTAATATTAGAGCCTTCATCTATGTTTACAACCTTGCATTGCCTGCTTAGTTGACTTTCGGAATTTGTACTGCCACCAAACCTCCCAGTCATTACAAAGAGAGCACTCTCATAGAAAAGATGATCTGGAAAATGAGTATCGCCAAAGAACCATATCTTTAATACACCTGGGATATTGTTAATTCTAGATCTTAAGAATCCAGCTTGGCTCCACTGATGTTTGTCACTCCAATTTTCTTCTGAAACCCCGCCCAAACTGTTAGGAAAAACCTCAATGGGATAGTGACATCCGATTAATAGAATACTATTTTCTGGGATGTTTTCTCTTAAAATATCATTCACTATTATATCCACTTCTTCTTCGGAAATATTTCCCGGTTTCCCTTTTCGATCTGGTAGGTGAGACCCTAAAGTTGAATCTAGTGACAAATAATAAATTTCAGAATCCAATTTTTCTAAACAAGCACGGTCATTTGAGACAATTACTGTTGCAGTATATTGAATTGAAAAGTCTTTGTAAGGTATTCTAAGTTCACTGCTATTTGATCCATCAGATTTTTCTTTCTTATACTCATAATCATGATTTCCAATACAAGCACAAATGTTTGATTTCTCAACATTTAGCTTTAGACCGATATATTCAACGATTTCAGAAACATATTGAAAGTTGTCTGTTTTTCCCTTATCTACAAAATCACCAGAAATGACAATAATGTCAACTTTCTGGTTTGAATCTGTGATGCATTTAACAAGACCATCTAAGAACTCTTTATAATATCTTTTTCTTAGGTGCTCATCAGTTCCGCCAAAGTTATTGAGATGAAGATCGGTGATATGTAGAATAGATTTTAGCATACTTATAAAAGAGTGAATTCGGCATCAGGATTGAGTCCCTCAAGACTTTGTAAAGACATTAGTTCAAACTCATCTTTGAAATAGACTGAGTCAATTAGATTACCTAAAACTAGTGCGTGGCATAGTTTAGAGGATTTCATTTCTGTATAGGTTTTGGCAATCTTTATTTCTGTTCCTCCAAAGCAGAAGTCACCTATATAAATGTAATTTGTTCCTTTCTCTATGCGATTTAAGAATTCAATATCAAACACCTTATGCTTAGGGCCAAAATGATCAATTGTTTCATATTCAAGTTTTTTAATCAGACCAATCATAGCAGCAAACGGGGCACCTCTTAAACTTGCAGTAAGTAGCTTAACATTAGTTAGCTTATAAGTGTCCAAAAGCTCTTGAATTCTATCGGCCATGAAAAAGCACATCCACATAAACTTCTTAATTTCAGAAATGATCAAGTTTGAATTGTATTCTCCGTTCGCTAGGATAGGTGTGGAATGCAGACGTCTTTTCGAATCAAATTTTATAAAGGTTTTTTTAATTGATTCTTTAATAAAATCAGCTTTGAGAGTTTTCCTCTCTTCGCTAATCTCTTGTAATAAAACTTGATTTTGTTTTCCTAGTGAAATCCAATCTTCTGAAGAATTAGAGGTAATAGTTATATCATAATCCTTTTTAAGTCGGTCAATTATACTTAGAAGATGGTAGCCGTTAATTATTATTAATTGTCTTCCAATTTTTGATAAAGCGACAAAAACATCATCCAGTGCATGGTCATCGATGTTGACAATACCTGCGAAGTTTATCACTATAGTTTTGTCTTCAACAAAATCAGTAATTAAATGGGCAAGTAGATCACCAGCCTTTTTTTCCACACTATGGAGTAGGTTTGTGCCACTGGAACACCATATCAGAACCTGCATTCTTGTGAATATATACCTGCTACCTACAAAGGTTATATCGTTATTTTTCGTTTCAAGAATCATATGACAAACGGGATTTCGAATGCAACTCTTGAACCGACAAGGAAAGCGTCATACTCCTTGTAATAGCCCTGATATATTTCTTCTAGTGCCTTATATCCTCTTAGTGGCTTGCCAAGTGAGCTTATATCCACAATTTTCCCATCAAATTGAATTTTAAGTTCTTTGGCTTGATTCCATAAATGATTCTCCCAACGAACTTCTGTGTCATAAGATGACATATTAACGTAACCACCTGTTGCTAGCACGTCATCAATTGCCCGGTAAAGACCAATTTTATTTTTACTTAATAGAGAAGCCAGAATAATAGCCTTTGTATGAGATAATGGAGGTTTGTCTTTTAGCCATTCATAATTGGATTTCATGGATTTTGGAAAGCCAATTCCCGAATCACAAATTGCAGTAGTAATGCCTCTAGAACTTCTTTGTACTCCTACGAAAGCAATGTCATTCCCATGTAGTAGCGAATTAACAATAAGCTCTGATCCAGTAATTGTCAAAACGCTTTCAAGATTATTGCTCCAACTTTCATGAAAAATTTTAGTGTTGAACAAATTACTTAACCGAAGAGCTATAGAGTGCTTTATTTCTTGTCGTTTTCTATCTTTCCATTCAATAAGTTGTTCATTATTTG
Source organism: Marivirga atlantica (assembly GCF_016734805.1). Taxonomy (GTDB): domain Bacteria; phylum Bacteroidota; class Bacteroidia; order Cytophagales; family Cyclobacteriaceae; genus Marivirga; species Marivirga atlantica. Next base: position 1,471,717 of record NZ_JAERQG010000001.1, on the reverse strand, counting down.
ATCTATCAATATTTGGGAGATCACTATAGTAAAAAATCCTTGTTTTTGGATTTGTCTTACCTGTTTTGTGCCCCCCAAGCATTCCTTGCCAGTTATATAGGTCAAATTCTCTAGCTATCTGAACAAATCCAATGTCAGACAGAAATCCTTGAAATTCAGGTTGCCAATGGATTAAAATCTCAATTGGTGTTCCAATGAAGTCTCTGATCTTTTTGGAAATAGATAAAAAAGAAGTTAAAGCTGCAATGCTGACTCCTTTGGGGGGAATATTTCTAAGATCCCAAACTGGAATAGCTCCTCTTCCTTCAATATAACTATTACGTAATTCGTCCAATTGAGGAGCCAAGTACAGACTTAGGCTATTCAGGCTTTTCATCGGACCAACATTAATTACGCTTTTAGTCATTTCTTATTTAACTTTTTTCGGTTTAACATATGTGCTACAATACCCGAATATAGCAACCAAAGTTGTTATATCCGGCTTATATTATTTGAATAACCGATTGTAAGCATTTGTAAACGATTGTTGTCGTTTAGCAGAGAAGCTCTATATCGGTTGGAGTTTAACATCAGTTTAAGCTAAACAATTTGACTATATAATCCAATTATAGCTTCTCCAGTAAGCCTTTAAATACCTCCGTCATCTTTGGCTCGGCTTTCATGGCTGCTCCAATAATATCAGGAATGGAAACCTTCTTTAATTTCCCAGGATAGCATAAATCGGTAATTACCGAAACCGCAAAAACGGGGATATCTATATGGCGGGCAGCTATGTTTTCAGGTATGGTACTCATGCCCACGGCATCGGCACCAATTTTTTCAAGGTAACGGTATTCGGCTGGTGTTTCCAGGTTAGGGCCGGGCACACCGGCATAAACACCTTCTTTAATGTCAATACCTTTTTCCTCAGCTACTTCTTTGGCCAGCTCAATCAATTTAGGATCATAAGCTTCCCACATATCAGGAAAACGTCCGCCAAAAGTATCCAGGTTAGGGCCGCGTAAAGGGTTCTCCGGAAAAAGGTTGATATGATCTTGTATAATCATCAGGTCGCTGGTTTCAAAGCCTTTGTTCAAACCTCCGGCAGCATTGGAAATGAATAACTTTTCAATGCCTAAAAGCCTCATTACACGTACCGGCATAACCACCTGCTGCATGTTATAGCCTTCATAGTAATGAAACCTACCCTGCATGGCCACTATCTGCTTACCGCTAAGTTTACCGAAAATCAATTTGCCGGAATGGGTTTCCACTGTTGAAACAGGGAAGTTAGGGATGTCCGAATAGCTGATGGAGGCTTCAATTTCTATATCATCTACCAAGGCACCCAGGCCTGTGCCCAGTATAATACCTACCTCCGGTTTTGTATTGGTTTTACTTTGTATAAAGCTTACTGCTTCTTGTATTTGTGATAAACTTACTTGCATCATTTCAATTTTACTTCAATTTGATGGGATATTATGAATCCTCAAAAATTATTTCCGACTTTTTGTAACCTAATTTTTGTTTTTAAGTTTGCATACAATTACATGTAGGTACATGTAAAATCTAAAACCAAAAGAAATAATGAAAAAAACACTTTTAACAATCGGATTAGCACTTGCTGTAGTTTTATCGGCATTTACAATTGTAAGAAAAGAATTAGCAGTTGATACCGCTGCCAGCAGAATTGCCTGGGTAGGTGAAAAAGTTACAGGGCAGCACAACGGAACCGTGAAAATCAAATCAGGTGGTTTAGAAGTTGATGGCGATCAGATTACTGGTGGTTCATTCGTAATTGATATGACTACTATTGATGTAGAAGATTTAAGTGGCGATATGAAAGGTAAACTAATGGGCCATTTACGCTCTGATGATTTCTTCAGCGTAGAAAAGCACCCTACTGCTACTTTTACAATCACTTCAGTTGATAAAAGTGAGGCTACTGATGCTACACACTTCATCTCGGGTGATTTAACCATTAAAGGAAAAACCAATAAAGTTACTTTCCCTGCTACAGTAAGTATGGTAGGCGGTAAAGTAAATGCTACTGCTAATTTCGATTTAGACAGAACAAAGTGGGATATCCGCTACGGATCAGGTTCTTTCTTTGACGGATTAGGTGATAAAATGATCTATGACGATTTCAAAGTAGACTTATTACTTTCTACTAAATAAATCCAATTCTTTACATAAGGATTATTTAATTCTAAATTTGTCATCCTGTTTCCCTACTTATGCGGAGGCAGGATGACATTTATTTTTAAGCCATCAACAGAAAAATCATTCTATGATAACGATAGTAGCAGGTACTAACCGAAAGAATTCAGTATCATCCAGAGTGGCAGCTCTTTACCATGATTTACTCAGTAAGAAGGGCTATAAAGCTTCTGTTATTGATTTGGCGGAACTACCTGCAGACTTTACGGTTTCAGCACTCTATGAAAATTCCGGAAAGAATGACGAATTCAATCCTTTCAGAGAGCAGATAAGTTCTTCAGAGAAATTTGTTTTCATCATCCCCGAATACAATGGTTCTTTCCCTGGTGTACTAAAAGCCTTTATTGACGGACTGGAATATCCTAACAGCTTCAGGAATAAGAAATGTGCTTTAGTAGGTATTTCTTCTGGCGTACAAGGCGGTGGTTTAGCCTTGAGCCATATGACTGATATCTTCAATTATTTAGGTATGCATGTGCTGGCACTAAAGCCTAAACTGGCCAGAATAGAATCTAATTTTGACGGAGAAGAAATTACCGATGATCTTTACAATGAGTTATTAGCAGAACAGGCTGAACAGCTTATTCAATTTTAAAATAGGCTTCACACTTCTCAAAAAACTGACCTACTTGTAGCCCGTCAACAACAGCATGGTTTACATGTATGGAAATTGGAAGCAGTTTTTCACTTCCTTCTTCCAGCATTTTACCTACCGAAAGTTTAGGTATGCTGTCGTCAGTTTTAAATTTTCTGGCATGTGATATAGCTGTAAATTGCACCCAAGGCACGCTAGAGTAATGGAACACATCGGCCTCATTAACTACTAAATTAAGTCCTTCGGTTTGCTTTACCTGCTCAATTTCCCTCTGCATATTTTCCTGAAAAATACTGAAGTCTTTATGATAGGGTATTCTTGAAAAGGCGAAAGTTTCATCTTCGCGAAGCACTGTAGCTGAAACGTGTGTTTCTTCTAATAACCATAACTCCTCCTCAATAATTCTGGTACGAAGCGCCTCTATTTTATTGATGGCTTTAGCAATAACATGCGTATAAAAAGCATAAAAAGAGCAGTTCTGTTGCTTGCAAAAGCGGTAGGCCTCGGTACAGTTTACATTGGCAGCCATGCCGAAGAAGGGTTCATCAAATTGACTAAAAAACTCAAAATGTTCCTTTCTCTTATAAGTTGATAAATCGATACGACTTGCCTTCATATCAGGGTACTTTGATTAATTTTTCTGTTATTTGCATCAAACCTTTCGGCCATCAGTAAGTATGGATTATTGGCAATTTATTTAATTTATGTCAGAAACTAATTTTAATATAAAAGATACACTATCAGGAATCATTCAGGAGCAGCCTCTAATTGATGAAATAGCCACATTAGGAAGGCTAAAGAAAGTTAAGGCAGGAGCAAATGTAGTGAGCCCTAATCAGAATGCCAGTGAAATGCCAATTGTTATCACAGGTATTTTAAGAGTGATGAGGCATGACGAAAACGGTAATGAGGTATTTCTCTATTATTTGGAAGGAGGACAAACCTGTGCCATGTCTATCACCTGTTGTATTGAACAAAAGAAAAGTGCCTTTCATGTAGTGGCAGAAGAAGATTCCGTCCTCTGGATGATGCCTACCGCCTACCTTGACAGCTGGATGCAGAAATATCCCTCGTTCAGAAGGTTTGTGATGCGTTCATACCAAATGCGTTTTGATGAACTACTCACCACCCTCGACAGCATGGTTTTTATGCACCTCGATGAGCGTGTGTATAAATATCTACTCGATAAAAAGCAGGCCAGTGGCTCTTACGAAATCAATAAAACGCATCAACAAATTGCAGATGAATTGAATACCTCCAGGGTAGTGATTTCACGTGTGCTCAAAAAGCTGGAGAAGGAGGAAAAAATTGAGCAGCATAGAAATAAAATTGAAATACTTTAAATTTGAGCTTGCATGAGGCTGTTATAAGATTGTAACAATTGTTACGTCAATAAGGCAGCAGCCACGTTAGTTTTACCAAGAATAAAAAATCATTGTTATGCATATTGAACAAATATATACAGGATGTCTGGCGCAGGGAGCTTACTATATAGAAAGTGATGGTGAAGTAGCCATTGTGGATCCACTTCGTGAAAGTGCTCCTTATATAGAAAGAGCGCAGAAAAGAGGTGCTACCATAAAATATATTTTTGAGACGCACTTCCATGCGGACTTTGTTTCCGGACATGTTGATTTAGCGAAGAAAACCGGTGCCACCATTGTTTATGGACCAACGGCAAAGACTGAATTCGAAAGCTATGAGGCAAAAGATGGAGAAGAATTTAACATCGGTAAAATTAAAATAAGAGTACTTCACACGCCTGGTCATACATTGGAAAGTACCACTTATTTACTTATAAATGAGGAAGGTAAAGAGGAAGCCATTTTCAGTGGTGATACTTTATTTATTGGTGATGTAGGTAGACCAGACCTTGCTCAAAAAGGTGACATCACACAGGATGATTTGGCAGGCATGCTATATGATAGTCTTAGAAATAAAATCATGACACTTCCTGATGAGGTAACCGTGTATCCTGCACATGGTGCAGGTTCAGCTTGTGGCAAAAACATGAGCAAAGAAACTACCGATTCATTAGGCAATCAGAAAAAGACGAATTATGCACTTCGTGCTGATATGACCAAGGAAGAATTCATCAAAGAAGTGACAGATGGTTTGTTGCCACCTCCGCAATATTTTGCAGCTAATGTGGCTATGAACAAATCGGCAGATACCCATGGATTAGATGATATTTTGGCTAAAGGTAAAGTTGCTTTGGATGTAGATACTTTTGAGGCTTATGCCAACCATGAAGGTGCCTTGGTATTGGATACCAGAAACCAAAAGGATTTTGCTCAGGCGCATATTCCTAACTCAATATTTATTGGTATTGATGGTGGTTTCGCTCCTTGGGTAGGTGCTTTAATTCCGGATTTGCAGCAGCCGATCATCTTCCTTGCTGACGAAGGCAGAGAAGAAGAAGTGGTGACACGCTTATCTCGTGTGGGCTATGACAATACTTTAGGTTTCCTTAAAGGAGGCATTGATGCCTGGAAAGCAGCCGGAAAAGAAACGGATGCTGTAAAATCTATTCCTGCAACAGCATTTGCTGATGAATTAAAGAAAGGTGATTTACATGTTGTAGATGTACGTAAGCCATCAGAATTTAGTGCTGAGCATGTAGAAGATGCGGTAAATCATCCTTTAGATTACATCAATGAAGAAATGGAAAAACTGGAGGAAGATAAAACCTATCACTTGCATTGTGCAGGCGGTTATCGTTCTATGATTGCTGCCTCTATCTTAAAATCAAGAGGTTTTCACAATTTGGTAGATGTAGCCGGTGGTTTCAAAGCCATTAGCCAAACGGATATTCCTACCACCGATTATGTTTGTCCTACTACGTTGAAATAAAGTAAACTTTATCCTCAAATGAAAAAGGCTAGCTGAATGATTCAGCTAGCCTTTTTTTTATGAAATTGAATTTTTTCCTGGTTATTGCGAGCGCAGCGCAGGCAATCTTTGTTTTAATTCTATAAGCAATCAAAAGATTACTTTGTTCCTCGCAATTACCAGTTACTTTACATTATCTAATTAAGCTCTGGTATTTTCTACATCAGCAATGGTTTTAGGTACTTGTCTGCCAAGCATTTTTGCACCCTCATCAGTTATCACAAAATCCTCTTCAATTCTGATACCACCAAAGTCTTTATATTTCTCTAGCTCATCATAATTGATGAATTCTTCATATTTCTTCTCACTTTTCCAAAGATCTATCAGCTGTGGGATGATGTAGATACCAGGTTCCACAGTGATTACATTTCCTGCTTCTAATGCTTTACCCAAACGTAAAGACTTCAAGCCAAATTCAGTTGATTTCTTCAGTTCGTCAGTATAGCCCACATAAGGCTCACCTAGGTTCTCCATGTCATGTACATCCATCCCCATCATATGTCCCAGACCAGTTTGCATGAACATGGTATGAGCTCCTGCTGCTACAGCGCTTTCAGTATCGCCTTTAGTTAATCCCACAGCTTTCAATCCTTCAAAAATGGTTTTTCCGGCAAGTAAATGGATGTCTTTGAATCTCTTGCCCGGAGCAAGTTCTTTGATAGCTGCTTCATGAGCATCTAAAGCGATTTGATAAAGCTCTGCCTGTCGACTGGTGAACTTTTTATCAACAGGGAAAGTCCTAGTCATGTCACCGCAGTAGCCAGAAACTGCCTGGGCACCGCTATCGCAAAGCAATAAATCACCTGACTTCAGGGTGTTTCCTTGATAATGGTTATGTAGTGTTTGTCCATCTTTTGTAATAATCATTGGGAAGCTCAGCTCAGCGCCATGCATCTTAGCCGTATTTTGCACAATGGCACCTACCTCATATTCCTTCATACCAGGACGGGTATGCTGCATCGCAGCAATGTGCATTTGAGCGGTGATGTCAACTGCTTTTTCTAGTTCTTCAATTTCCTCAGTGGTTTTAATATTTCTTTGCTTCACTATAGCCTTAATCAGTTTTACTGAGGCTCCCTCGTCAACTTTGCTGACTGCTTGATTAGTTAAGTTAGATAAGGTAATCCTTTGCGTAGCACGATATGGTGGGAGGTAGTGTACGGTTCTGCCATCTGCCAAAGCTTTCTGCACTAGTTCGGCTAATTTGGCAAAAGGGGCAGTTTTGTCTATACCTACTTGCTCAGCTAATTCTTTCATGGTAGGCTGAAAACCTGTCCATACAATTTGATCAATGGTAAGATCATCGCCAAAGAGCATTTCCTCTCCACTGTCACAATCTATGATACCTGCAATATCAGGATTTATCAGTCCGAAAAAATAGCGGAAAGAACTATCCTGAACAAAGTGGTAATGGTTGTCGGCAAAGTTCATACTGCTTTCCGTATTGCCCAGCAATAGGATGATACCTTCATTCACATCTTTGCTCAGCTGAGCTCGTCTATTTTTATAAGTTTCGGATCTAAACATATTTTTATTATTAATTTTTCAGAAGAGCGAATATAAGGTAATCTGTTCGTAGAACAAGGCAAAATACGGACTGTTAGCAGCATAAAGGCTTTTTACAACTCATTGTTTTTCCATTGAATTGTTCTGTTAAAGACAAAAGTCATTAATATCCTACATAAGCGCAACAAAATTATATGTAGTTACATTTAATAGGGTGATAACTAAAATAAATATGTGGAGTAGTTTTATAGAATGGATTAATCAGCCCTGGCCCTGGTATGTAGCGGGGCCGTTGATAGCGGTAGTAATGTTGTCTTTAATATTGTTTGGAAAAACTTTTGGACTGTCATCCAACTTAAGAACCATGTGTTCGATACTTGGTGGAGGCAAAAGTTGCGATTATTTCGATTATGATTGGAAACAGCAAGGCTGGAATTTGGTGTTTGCTTTAGGTTTAATAATAGGCGGGTTTATAGCACATGAGTTTATGAGTGATAATCAACTTATTCAAATAGCAGAAACTACTGCGGAAAAGTTGGCCTCCTATGATATTTATGTACAAGCTGATGAGTTACTTCCTTCAGAAGTATTTAACTGGAGTAATGTGTTGAGTTTGCAAGGATTCATCTTCATTGTATTGGGTGGTTTTCTGGTAGGTTTCGGCACCCGATATGGAGGCGGCTGTACTTCAGGGCATGCCATTACAGGACTAAGTGATTTACAAAAAGCTTCTTTACTGGCTACTATTAGCTTCTTTGCCGGAGGTTTATTAATCACACATTTCGTAATGCCTTATCTTTTAAATCTTTGATTGCTGATTTATGCTTAAATTTTTTAAATACTTAGTAGTAGGTATCATATTTGGAATCACGCTAACCAAAGCTGAGGTTATTTCGTGGTATAGAATTTTTGAGATGTTTCAGTTTGATGCATTTCACATGTATGGAGTGATTGGCTCAGCCGTTGTAATTGGAATAATAGGTCTTCAAGTCATCAAATACTTTAATATTAAAACGTTAGCAGGAGAACCTATTCACATGCCTCCTAAAAAATTTAGCTGGGCCAGGTATACCATTGGAGGGTTAATCTTTGGTTTTGGCTGGGCACTTACCGGAGCATGCCCCGGACCACTTTTCATTTTAGTAGGTAATGGAGTTAATGTGGCTATTTTAATGATCTTATCAGCCCTTTTGGGTACTTATTGTTATGGTCTGCTAAGAAATCACCTGCCGCATTGAGCTAGGTAACAATTGTTACTTTTAGCCAACTAGAACTGCTTACATTTACGTAAAAAAGAACGAGTTATGAATTTTCTAAAAGATTTATTAGGTATAAAAAGTGTAGATTATAAGGCTCTAGTTGATGAAGGTGCTATTATAGTAGATGTGCGAACTCCGGGAGAATATAGTGGAGGTCATATAAAGGGATCCATAAACATTCCACTTGATACGCTAGAAAGAAATTTGAGCAAATTGAAGGATAAGCAGAAACCTGTTATTACCTGCTGTGCTTCAGGCATGCGCAGTGGCCGTGCAAAAGGTATTCTGGAAGCAAAAGGATACGAAAATGTAGTGAATGGTGGCGGATGGGCCTCGTTAAATGCTAAGATATAAATAGGACGGGAGAATAGTTGGGTTAAAAAAGGATGCTTAATCAGCATCCTTTTTTGTTTCTTCTTTTTCAGCTTGTAGTTTCTTTATTCTTTCGAGTTCTAATTTGGCTTCTTCGTTTTCAGGGTTCAGTTGAACTACTTTCTCATAGAAAATTATTGCATTCTCGTAATCTTCCATTTCTGCCAGTAATTCAGCGAAACGCTCCTGAACACGCCAGTTACCAGGGTAATAGGCTGTGTTTAAATTAAATGCGAATAGTGCCTGATCTTTCTGTCCTGCAGCATATAGAACGTTCCCTAGCGTGTTTAGCTCAGCATATCGACCCACTTTATAGTAAAGTGTTCGCCAAACATTGTTCATATCTTTATAGATCTCTTCCATGCTTTTTTCATCAAATAAATTAAGCATATAAGTTGCACCAGCATAGTTAGGAGCTGAAGGATAACCCGATGCAATTTGTGCTACATCAGTTAATAAATCAGTGCTTGGAGATTCTACAATTCTGGCATATTCCTTTCCATCTTCTTTAAAGATGAAGGTTGGAACGCGATGAATATTCAATCCTTTCTCTTCACCATTAGGGCCTTGTTTATAATTATCACCCGAACCATATAAAGCAGTAAATTTTAATTGTTCACGATCCAGGCCAAGTTCATCCCAGAGTTTTACGAAACGCGGTACCCATTCCTGGCTATCGCCACACCAGGTACCCATATAAATTTCAACGGTATCATCCTTTAAGTTTTCAGCCCAGTTGTAATCTTTTTCTTTTAATTGGAAATCGGCATAACCCTCATTGAACCAATGTGAATAGGTAGTGTCTTGCTTAAGATATTCTACAGAATATTCCCCAATCAGATGCTTTTCACCCTCATCGTTATGGTAAAACTGAACATCTTGCGCTATCAAAAGATTAGAGCTGATAAGGATTATGGAGGTAAAGGCTAATAGTTTTTTCATTATTGCTAATTGTTTATTATTTGGTAAATTAAATACTTCTGTAATAAGGAATGAAACCATTACTATAAATAGTATGAAAGGAATTAAGTTTATTTTTGGTTTAATGATTTCATGTGCTTTAGCAACTACACTCAAAGCACAAGACACAACACCAATTGAAGCCATAGATTTACCAGATGATTTAGAAATTGTACTACGCAATTATGAATCGCATTGGCGTAATTTTGATGCTCAGGGGCTGGCAAGCTTATTTACTGCAGATGGCTTTGTCATGTCACCAGCTAAGCCTCCGGTAAGAGGAAAGGACGCTATTACTAAAAAGTACAAAGGTTCCGGTGGACCTTTATTTTTATCGGCTTATGCTTATGCTGTTGAAGGTGATATAGCCTATATCATTGGTGGTTATAAGGGAAATGAAAACGGAGCTGACACTGGTAAATTCACTTTAACCTTGAAAAAAGAAGGTGATAAATGGCTTATTTTTTCCGATATGGACAACGGCAATGTAGGATATTAGGATTTACTAAGGTATTCCTTTGGCGAACAACCTTTTATTTTCTTGAATGCCCTGTTGAAAGTTGCCTTAGAGTTGAAACCTGAATCAAGCGCTATGGAAAGCATGGTGAACTGCCTGCCTTTATCAGACTTAAACAGTTTGATAAATTCTTCAATTCTGAGCTCATTGATGTAATCGTTAAAATTCTTATGCAAAACATGATTGATGGTTGCTGAAAGATGTACTGTGTTTACATCTAAATGCTGAGCCAATTCCTGCAAGCTTAAATCAGCCTGAAGGTATAACCTATCACTTTGCATCAACTTCTGAAGTGTATGAGCCAATTCACTCTTATCTAAGCTACTGGTTTGTGAGCTTGTATTAATGGGCTCGTTTTTAGCGAGCATTGCTTCCTGAGAAACATCTGTTTCAAAACTGATTTTAGCAGGCTGTGCTTGTGAATAGCCCGTCAAGCCAATGTAAAAAACTACCGCAACCAGGGCCAAATTCCACCACCAGTCCTGGTAGAAATCGAGCTGGTAAATACCATCCAAAACACCCATAATCTCACGACAGACTAACCAAAAAATCATGGCATAGATAAAGTTTCTGAACCATCGGAAGCTTATTAAATCCTCATTACTAAACTGGCTGAGGCTCCATTTTCTATAAGCTTTGTAAATATTGAGACATTTAGTGAGATAAAAGACATAAGAGCCCCACACCGCAAAGTGATAAACATAAGATAAGATCAGGTTATGAGTAGAACCAATCTTTTGCTGAACGCCTTCCGGTCCTTGCAAAAAGAAGAATAAGTCATAGCTGATGTAAATCAAATAAGGTGCAAAATGCCAAAAATGGTGCTTTTTAAGTTTAAAGGATCGGTTAACCTGCGACTTGAAATAGAAATAAACAACAGGCCCAAATAACAAACCTACACTCCTGGGAAAGCCATTCATTTCATTCCATAAAAAGTTTATACCCGCGAAACCGAAAGTATAATCTTGTAATTCCATCGCCAGGATGAACATAATCCACCCCAGAAAGCTATCTGAGTTGCGCTGTTCTCTGTAACCTCTTATAAGGAAGAGCAGCCACAGTAACAAGCTGAAAAAGTAACCTAGTTGAAGTGGTGTAGTATAGAGCGACATTGGTTTGTTAAAGAAGATTCCTTCACTTTACCTACTATTTGGTGAAGTTCAGGAATCTTGATGCATCATTTTAAATTACGAATCTTTTTCGAGTTGTTTGATTAAACGAGGCACATCAATTTTATCGCCCTGCTTAATATTTTTATCTACAATAAGCAATAACTTTCGTTTACCTCCTTTTTTGTAGTAAATCTTCTGTCCCATTTTTAGACCTACACCACTGCTGGAAAGAGGAGACAAGTTTGGGTTCATCACGCTGGGAATAATTAAAGGGACAGATCTGAGTGAGGAATTATAAAGCGTAAAACTTACTGTGGGCTTTTCTCTTTCTGACCTATTATCAGATTCTTTCTCAACAAACTTTAGATCGATGTTGGCTTCAACCAAATTGTTATTTGTTAATTTAAGTATAGTGCCAGCGGGAACATCCACCACTACTTTGCCCGTAGGCCCTAAGCCAAAGCCTTTTATTTGTTCGTTGGTTTCAGGATTAAGAACAGCTACTTTTATGCCTTTTCCGGTTTTATTTTTCAGCTGTACATCATATTCGGCAAATTCTTTATAGCTCAACTCGGCAGATTTGCCAGCGGCTATTTGAATGTTTTCGGTTTGTGCCATTGCTATATTGGTAGCAAAGAGCATTGTCATCAATAAAGTTTTCATTATTTCTTTTTTTAAGTGTTTTGCATTTTTGTTTCACCATTGGCTAGCATTTGGGTGAAAGATGAAACTAAGGTAACCGGTCATTAAGCCTTTTGCGCCTTATATTATGATTTGAGACTTCATAAATGGTAAGACTGAAGTCTTAAATGATTTGAGACTTTATTTAGATGATTTAATAAGTTCAGTTATTAATTCAGCTAGCCAACAATAGCATTTGAATCTAGTTTTTTATAAATTATAAGAAATCAGACACTTAATACCATGGCCATAGATAAAGACACTGTAGTTGATTTGCTAAATTACCTAATAACGGATAATAGCGGGCTTAGCTGGAAAATGGGAACCGGCTATCACAATGGTGTAGATATTTCCATCTATGAGGTATTGATTTATGAAATCAAATCACATAAAACCCTTGCTCGAATTGCATTCAATGGCTATTCAGGCCAGGTTGTTAACTCTACTTTCTTAAAAAATAGTGCTAAATCAGAACAGGTGATAGATTTATTGCTCGATTTGAGTAACTCCTTAAAAGAAGGGGAAAGGAAGTCTGCTTAATTTAAATATGAATACCATAAATTCTATTATGATAATTCCTCATTAAACAATTTAAGTGTAAAAAACACACTTGTGCCTTGGCCTTCTTTACTATCAACCCATACCTTCCCACTATTTTTTTCTACGAATTCTTTAATAAGCAAAGTACCAAGTCCAACACCTTTTTCTCCAGAAGTGCCAGGGGTGGAAATATTCGTTTCTAATGAAAAGAGACTATTGATTTTATTCTGATCCATTCCTAGACCAGTATCCTTCACCTCAATAATGGCCATATCATTATCAATCTTAACATTAAGCTCAATTGTATCTCCTGATTCGGAAAACTTGAGCGCATTACCTATTAAGTTTCTAAATATGGTTCTTACCTGATTTACATCTGCAAAAAGACGGATTTCTTTAGGGAAATTATTTAATACTTCAATGCCTTTCTTTTGAGCAGGATCTGCAAATAATTCAAGCATTTGCTGACCTATAACCTTCAGATTAAATGGTTCAGGCACAGTGGTTTCACCTGATAGTTGACTTTTAGACCAATCTAACAAATTGATAATTACAGCACTTAAGCCTTCAATTTTATCCCCTATATCCTTCTTGATATTGGCTAAATCCTCTTCTCTTAGAATTTTAGGGTCAAGCAACATAACAGTTCCTTTCAGAGTGGCAAGTGGGTTTCTCATGTCATGAGAAACCATAGAAAATAGCTTATCTTTTTGTTCATTTAACAGTTGTAGCTGGCTAGCCTGCTGCTCTATTTCCTCTTTCTGGTTTTCTATTTCAGCAGTCCGATAAAGAACTTGTTGCTCCAGCACTTTTTTTTGCTTCTTTATTACCGCTACCCTAATTTGAAATATAGCTACAATGACAAGCAGCAGCATTCCATAAAATAGCGATTGAGCCCACCAAGTTTCCCACCATGGTGGAGTAATTGAAATTTTTATGGCATTTTCTACCATCGGGACCTGTCCAAAAGCCTCTGCCCTAACTTTAAGCGTATAATCACCAGGGGGAACATTAGTGTAAACAGCCTTCCTGTTTTTGGCGCTTGTGCTAATCCATGCATTATCAAAGCCAGTCAGCTGATATTGATAGTTTACTTGTTCAGATCTGTTAAAATCTAATGCCGCAAATTCAAAAGCAAAAATATAATCTTTGTAATTGAAGATAACCCGATCTTGCGCATGCACACCTTTATATAGGAAAGTTGAATCGCTAATACCAACGGGCTCATTAAATAATAAAAGGCCTGTGTACTGCAGTTTAGGCTTGGTTCTTACAAAATCAATTTTTTCAGGATCGATTAATGATAATCCCTCGCTTCCTCCAAAATAAAAATTTCCTGATTTGCTCTTAAAACATGCCCTAGATAAGCAGCTATTGCCTGCTAAGCCGTCATTTCTATCGAGGTGTTTCAATAAACCTTTTTCAGGATGATAAATGTCAATTCCAGTATCAGACCCAAGCCAGAGATTTCCATTTTCCGCTATTAATATGGAGCTAACCTTTGTTGTTGTTAAGCCATCTCTATTTGTGAAAAAGTAGAGTGAGTCTGTACCGTGAATTAATTTTGCGAGACCTTTAGACGTGGATAGCCAGAGATTTTGCTCATTATCTTCAGCAATCATCAAGGTGATGTAAGGGAAGTTCTTAAATGATTTACCATCATTCAATAGCTTGCTTAATGAGGAAGAAGTAGCAACCCAAATACTTCCGTTGCTGGCTTGGTGAATATCATTTACATTATTGGAAGCAATTGATGAAGGGTTTTCAGGATTATGGGTGTATTGCTCAAATTTTCCAGTTGCAATATTCATTTTATTAAGGCCTCCATACCAAGAACCTGCCCAAAGATTGCCTTGACCATCATCTAGAACTTTTAGTACATTATTTCCTAGCAAACCTTCCTTAGAAGGCGCAATAAATTCAATTTCCTCAGTTTGAGTGTTGAGCTTACCAATACCTCTGGAGGTACCAAGCCATAGCGCGTTGTCTTTCCCAGGTGAGATAGACCAGATTGTACCCCTGGCCATGGCATCTCTGGTGCCATCAGACGCTAAATAAGTTTTAAATTTGTCTTCTGAAGGAGTATACTTGTTTAATCCAGACTGGCTGGTGCCAATCCAAATATTGCCTTTCTCATCCTCGTAAACAGACTTCACATTATTGGTGGTTATCGAATTTTCGTCACTATTATCATGTCTAAAACGAATTATTTTTTGCTCATTCGCATGAAAACGCCCTAATCCATCACCAGCGGAGCCCATCCATATTGTACCATCTGAACTTTGGTAAAGGCATTTTATGAAATTATTCGGAATACTATAAGGATCATCGTTATTGGCCGTAAAGCGATGAAAAACATTCTGAGACTTTTTATCCAATAGATTGAGTCCATGAGCCCATGTGCCTATCCAGAGTTGATCCAGATCATCTACCAATAATGAGTAGGCAGAACTGCTTGATAATGAGTATTTATCATTATCTTTTCTAGTAAAGTTAACAAACTCCTCCGTTTCCGGATTCAAGATATTTAGGCCATCATCCTCGGTGCCAATAGCTATTTTGCCATCAGGTAGTTCCACCAAATCACGCAATACATCAGAAGAAATACCGGAATTGTTCGCTGTGTTATATTGAGTAATTCTATTGTTTTCATACTTAATAAGACCCTGGCCAATAGTCGCAATCCATAGCCTTTCTTTGCTATCAACCAGAAGTTGAAAAACTCCTGGTACTTTTTCACCTGCGGATAAAGTTAGTTGCTCAGAGGTTTTACTAGTCAGGTTGTGCTTTACAACTCCTTGATCAGTACCTACATAAAGCAGGTTATTTGTTTTTTCCAGAGCTTCAACATATAAAGTATCAGCTAGTAAAATGCTTTCTTCTGTATCTATATTGAATGAAAATAGACCCTCATCAGCTCCTACTAAAATAATACTATCTGATACAGCAAGTAATACGTTGATTCTTATTGCCGAATCTGTTAGTGAGTCGTTTTTTGTTAATGGAAATGTTTTGAATTCATAGGCATCAAATCGGCATAAACCACCATTGGTACCAATCCATAAAAATCCATAAGAGTCTTCAATAATTGAATTAATTTCTTGTGATGGCAGTCCATCTTCTTCATCATACGAATGAAAACGGTAATTATATTGTTGAGACCATGCAAGGTGGCTAACTAATAAGAATAAAACTAAAGGGATAAACTTCCTGAACATATTTCAAATATACATTTCCCCGCCTTATTTGCTACAATATTTTTCATGTAAGAGACTATTACATCACGCAATTTTAGCTCTCATTAAATTTAAGTATCTTATTTTTTTATAAATTCATAGCATGAAAATCACCTCTGTTGATGAATATTTAAAAGATGGTTGTGGCCGTTGTTCGCTCTTTGCTACACCGGAATGTAAAGTACACCTATGGAGCAAGGAGTTACAAACGCTCAGAAAAATTGTGCTTTCCACCGGGCTTACTGAAGAAATTAAATGGGGTGTGCCATGCTATACGCACAAGGGTGCAAATGTAACCATGATAAGCGCCTTTAAGCCTCATGCTTCCATCAGCTTTATGAAAGGGTCTTTACTAAAAGATGAAGCAGGGCTTTTAGAAAAGCCAGGACCTAATACTCAAAACGACAGGGTTATTCGCTTTACCGATGCAAAACAAATTGAAAATAAACAGGACATACTTCTGGCTTATATACATGAAGCCATCGAATTGGAGAAAGCTGGAATAAAACCTGAGCCAAAACCTGAAGTTAGAAATATGGATTTACCAGAAGAGTTGGTAGACTTCTTCAATGATGATCCTACTTTAAAAGAAGCTTTTGAAGCCCTTACGCCTGGTAAGCAACGTAGTTATTTATTGCATATCACGCAGGCAAAACAAGCATCAACCAGAGTTTCTCGAATAGAAAAATGTATTCCTAAAATTATGGAAGGCAAAGGCTTTCATGATAGATAACTGTGAACTTTTAAAAAATACTAATCATTTCATTTATGCTACTGATGCATAAATAAGTAAAAATCAGAACCTGACATAAATCATAATTTCTGGCCACAGATGTCATAAGTAAGATGTTGGTATTAATGTAGCTTTAGTGGTATAAAAGGAAGATAAAACTTAAACTTCGTAGCCATGATTAAGCACATCTTAATACCGACAGATTTTTCACCATGCGCTATTAACGCCTTGGATTTCGCTGTTCATTTCGCACTTGACATGAGCACTAAACCCAAACTTACCATTCTCAATGCATACACCTTACCCCTTGCCTATTCTGACATCAACATCAGCTTTGGGCCAGGTCTTGAAGCTAATGAGGTAGAAGAGCATATTAAAAAGGAGTTCAGCGAACTTGAAGAGCAGGTACCCTTATTAAAACAACTGGACTATAAGACGTCCCTCAAAGCTACTTTTTTGAAGGATGCTGTTGAAGAATTCTGTGATGAAAAGAAAGTGGATTTAATTGTGATGGGTACACTAGGTGCCAGCGGAGTAGACGAAGTAGTGCTAGGTAGCAATGCACACAGGATCATTCAGTCTGCTGTAGCACCAGTTTTAGTGATACCACAAAACGCCAGTTATGGCAAGATCGAAAACATGGCAGTATCTAACGACTATAAGGGATTAACTCCTGATGCTATTATTGCCCTTAAAGATGTGGACATGACATTCGGGGCTAAGCTACACCTAATACATATTAGCAAAGAACCTATTCTTGATACTAAGAAGTCAGCGGAGGCAAAAGAGCTTTATCATCACCTGAAAGACATTCCACACCAATTTCATTTCATAAAGGATGAAAATGTTGAAATAGGCCTCCACAAATTCATGGAGCAAGAAGCTATTGACATGCTTGTAGTGGCACCAAGAAAAAAAGGACTATTCCAAAAGCTATTCGGAAGAAGTGAAAGTAAGTCGTTGATCTTTCATACTAAAATACCTTTACTGGCCCTGGTGAACGATTAAATAAAAAGCCAGCGAAATGCTGGCTTTTCTTTGCAACCGCACTATTAAAACAAACAATTATCTTTCATCAATCGCCCTTTGTATTTTTCGCCAGTCATAAATATGGAATGTCTTATCAGTTGACATGGCTACAAAAATCCCTTTAGGAAATTCTTGACCAAAATTCTTATTACTGGACTCACTACCATCGCTGTCCATAGTACTGAAAGGTAGTTCAGCAATTAAATCATGATTGCCAGATCTATCAAACACATGAAATTCATTACTACCCTGATCTGACACTAAAATATAACCGGTTTTCTCACCAGTAGGATAAATTGAAATTCCTTCTCGATCATCTCCGAAGTTGTCTTTACCGAATAATGCAAGCTCAACATTTGAAGAATCAGGATTCACAAACTGCTTTCTTATGCCCACATGTTCATCTGAATAGTAAACATAACCTAATTGATCATCTACGGCTATGGCCTCTATCTCCTTTATACCGCTCCAGTTTCCAAATTTCCTTACAACTTCTCCAACAACTTCATCATTGTCGTTATTTGTTAGTTGATACTGCCAGAAATAGCCTTCCTTTGGCCCTTCTTTTCTTCCTACAATGGCAAATATTTTACCATCACTCGGTTGCGTATATAATGCAATACCCATAGGTGCATTCAGTGAATCTCCTTCAAAAACTTTAATACCGCCAGCGTCTATTGGTGTTAATTCTGGTAGTCGGAATACTCTTATAGCATTTCTGAAACGCTCTGTACAGACAGCAATATCAATTGTATCACCTTGGTAAATAAAATCATAGGCTATATCAACATTATTAGGTCTTTCAAGATTAGTGATGCTCTTCTCTCGATCAATTTGACCATGTAAATTAAATACATATAGTCCACCAAGGGTATTGTCATCGCCTTTGTCAGTACCAATTATTAAACTAGCAGATGGATCCTCCTCATTATACCAAATGGCAGGATCATCTGTATCATAAGCAACTTTTTCAGTCACATAATCAGGCTCAATTATCGCTATTTGCTTATTCTCATTTTCATTTGAAGTCTCTTTCTTGGATATGTTACAAGCAGTAAGTACTAAAAAGCCGGATATTATAAAAAGTGTCGTATTATTTAATTTCATCTTTTATTATTGTTTGATTGAGCACAGCAAGTGCTTTTAAGATTATAAATGAGCACTTCTTTCTATCGATTTAGAATTAAGAAAGAAGTGCTGCTAATTAAAGGACAAGGATTGCGTATTAATCTTTTACTAAAGTGAATGAATACGCTCCATTTTCATTTCTGTAAAAAGCTTCCTCACCATAATTATCTTCATCAATCAATGAATTGATTTGAATAATTAAGGTTTCATTTTGAACGGATATGCTGTAACCGGCCTCTAGAATAAAATCAAGTTCTTCTTCAGGTTCTCCATCATCTTCATTAAAAACAAAGTAGCTACCTTCCAAAACTAATTCACCATCCTCTGCTTCAAATTCTGCCTCTATTTCGACCTCTATAGCCTCGAACTCACCAGCTTCACATTCATCCTCCTCTTCTTCCACTAATTCAATTTTAATAGCCATTTCTTCGTATTCAAATTCGAATTTGATCTCGCTTATTTCCTCGTATACAAGTTCGGAAAATTCAGCACTTACTGGTGAAAAAGCCTCTTTGAAACCATTGAAAACGGCTTCATCAGAAATATCTAATACCCACTCTGTAGTGATGGTTTCATCATCTAATAACTCAAATTCAAAGGTGGTAATTGGGCTGAATTGAATTCTTTCATTGGAAGAACTAATCCCCGTTACTTCGAAGCTAAATGATGGCCTTTCTTCATTCTCAATATCGTCATTAAAAATAGCTTCTTCTTCCTCTTCTCCGTCTTCAATAACGGTATTAAATGGCAGGTTGAAAACCACTTCAAATGACTCTGGCATACCTATTTCAGCATCAGGCGTAATGGAAATAGTACCTTCTCCGTTATTGAAAGTATATGCTAACTCTCCTTCATTACAATCATCTATTTCATAAATAACTTCTTTAATGTTTAGTTGATTGTCACCATCTCCAATATCAAATCCCGAAGCATCAGTTAGCTGATAGCTAAGTACTATTTCATCATCGGGCAACTCACCTATGTAATCTTCAAACTTAATTTCGAGTTTATAATCAGTTTCAGATTCATAAGTACCACCCTCATTTGCATCGAGCAGTAAAACGAAGAGGGAATCCTCCTCAGCATCTTTAGGTTCTACAAAATCTTGTTCTACACAAGCTGTAAAAGCAGTTAAAAGAAATATTGGAATAAATATTTTATATAAAGTCTTCATTATAAGTTTCTATTAAAGATTGAATTTTAAACCGATTCTTGACCACCATGAATAGAATTCACGCTGAATATAGTGGTCCTCTTCTCCTAGATAAACTTCATATGGTTGATTGGTAAGGTTCATCATTTCAGCAAAAACCTGGAATTTATTGTTAAAACGATAAGCCGCAGATAAATCAAGCTGTAAACGCTCTTTCACAAAAACGTCTTCAGATGCATCATCACCTAATTCTGCTAAATAAGAACCATTGAAGTTTGAGGAAATTCTCAAATTCAACTTCTTGTAGTCGTAAGAAAGTGAGAGGTTACCAACATGAGCGGCCTGACCTGGCAATCGGATATTCTCAGTCCCTGAACCTTCTTCTCTATTGAGAATGCTTGCTTCAGAATTTGTATAAGTATAGTTAGCATATATGCCAAGACCTCTCCAGATACCCGGTAGAAATGTAAAATTCTGTTGATAGGCTAGTTCTACACCTGTTAATGAAGCGGACTCTCCATTCTGAGATTGATTTAACACAACGTTTACATCATTGATCGTTGAATCGAATCTTTGTGTATAAATAAAATCATTAAGCTGTTTATGAAAAACTCCTCCCGAGATGATTCCTACTGTGCCAAAATAGTGTTCAACCATTAAATCCAGGTTGATAGCTGATACTGGTGCTAATTCCGGATTACCAATACTTCCTTCCCTCGCGTTGAGCTCTATTTCCTGCGATGGAACGATGTCCTCAAAATTTGGCCTAGAATAACTAGCAGTAGCAGCCAAACGAATATTAGTTAATGGATTAAGCTGATATTTAAGATGTGCCTGAGGCAGAATGAAATCATAAGTTACGCCCCCATTTACAGGATCGATACGATTTAAGTCACCTTCTATATCGAAAACTGCCGCCTGAGATTCATAGGTTACATTGGTAGTTTCATAACGAACACCTGCTAAAGCCATTAGCTTATTAAACTGTATTTTACCCATTAGATAGGCAGCATAAACATCTTCTGTAGCTGTATATGACTCAACAGATTCTGCGACTATTTTGTCATCTACCTCTAGTTTGAAGCCATTCCTGTTTTGGTTAAAGAAATCAGTAAACCTGCTAACATCAATATTGCGGTTAATGGCATATTTGTTATCTAAAAAGCTGTTATCAAGTAATCCGCCTTCAAACTTTTCTAATGTAAAATCACCTTCTAAGCCATCAAAGCTAACTTCATCTCCTTCCCAGCTGTAAACATTTTGTGTGATATCTAAAGACTTTTCCTTAAGCCTTACTTTACCACCTAGTTTAATTAAACCATCTGAATTACCCAGTTGAAAAGGAATTCCTAAATTTAACTTCGCAGTTTTGTTGATGTCTATAGCGAAAGTATTTCCGAACTCAACTTCATCAAATTCATAAATTGTATTATCCAAATAGTCAGCACCTTCAACCGCAAATTCAGGAAATAAAGGATTGCTGTCAAAGTCTAAAAGTATGTTATCAACTTCGGCTTTGAATACTGGTTCAAAGTCAAATGGTGTATCTTGATAAGCTTCCGCATAGGCAACTTCATAGTCTAGCATAAGGGACGGAAAAGTATGCTTACCACCCAAATTAAAACTGGTTACAATCTGCTTTTCTAACCTATCTTTACTAGCTCTTTCAATTTCAGCATCTTCAAAAGGAGAATTATCTTCATTAGCTACAAATAGAAATGTTCTTCTTTGTTCTCTATCTTGAAAATTATTGTAAATGGCTCTGAAGTATAAGTTACTATTAGGACTTACATTATAATCTAACGTACCACTTATTGCCGACCTACTTCTTTCAAGAGCATAATCTCTCAGCTCAAATTCGCTTCCATCTCTTTCCCAGTTATCCGATCCCCTATCAGTATAATAATGGCTTGTATTGATAAGTAAACCTAGCTGTTGTTTGTCACCAAATCTTTGACCGTATTGAAGTGATGCTTGCCCGTTTGGCTTTTGCATAAGGGCATTATAGCCTCCGATTAGTGTTCCATTAATACTTGGATTAGCCGATTTAGCTGTTCTCGTAATCAAATTTACTGAACCACCAATAGCATCACCATCCATATCCGGAGTAAGCGCTTTTGTTACCTCAATAGAAGCTAGTTGATCCGCAGGAATAGCATCAAGCGCTACAAACCTAACACCTGATTCAGGAGATGGAACCTGTTCACCATTAATATTTATATTAGTAAACTGAGGAGCTAATCCTCTCACCAAAACATACCTACCTTCACCTTGATCACGCTCAATGTTTGCTCCAGGAATCCTTTGTAAAGCCTCAGCAACGTTAGGATCCGGAAACCTACCAATTTGATCAGCAGCTACAACATTTTTGATATTATCAGCATTCTTCTGTTGATTTAACGCTTTCTGCTGTCCTTCAAGATTACCATAAGCAATCACTTCATTTAATGAGACCGTACTTGGTTTCATCAATATATTCTCTACCTGCACAATATCACTTTCTTTAACCTCCACCTCAATCAGCTTGGTTTCGAATCCTAAGTAACGAACCTCGAGTTGCTTAACATCGATTTGCGCAATTAAAGAAAACTCACCTTGCAAATCAGTAACGGTACCATTATTACTACCTGCAACAGTTATGCTTGCACCTGGTAAAGGTTCATTGGTTGCAGCATCAAGCACTTGCCCGGTAATAATCCCCCAGGCTTCTGCCTTTTTAATAACAGCTGGTGATTTGTGATTATGAGGACTTACCACAATACTTTGGTTAATTTGACGAAATTTTAAGTTTGCTTTTTCAGAAACCTCATAAAGAATATCAGCAACCGTAGCGTCTGATTTTCTTAATTCAATGGGTTGATTTAGCTTTACCCGATCGCTGCTATAAGTAAAAGTAAAATCTGTTTCGGATTCAATTGACCGCAAGAGTGCTTCTACACTTTCAAATCTTTTTTGGAGAGAAACCTCTACTGACTTTACATTTTGAGCATTTCCATTTTTGGCCCAAAGCGTGCTACTGAGCAGTGTTACCGTAAAAAGGCCGTAAAGTGTGAATTTGCTAAGCATAATTATACGCCTTAGTAACTTTTTTTTCATAATTTTGAATGTTTTGTTAGAACTATAGGGTTTTGATAAAATGTGATAGTCATTTGCCGATGACTATTAATTGGAAGAGGGCGTTGCCGCGCCCTCTTTTTTATTTTTGATTGTTACATCCTTTTCCGTTTATATATATTCTGTTCGATTTCACTTCATAAGAAATACCCAAAGCTTCTTTTAAGACTTCAAGTACATTTAACAGCTTCTCATTTTTAAACTGTCCGGTAAAAACACAATTTGCTATAGAGGAATTTTTGATTGTTATATCCATATAATACCATCTCTCAAGCTCCACAATTACCTGCTCTAATGAGGTATTCTTGAAATTCATTGTACCTGTTTGCCAAGCCAACACATCATTTAAATCCGCCTTACTTTTTGAGAGATGCTCATTTTCAAAAATGGCCTGCTGATGAGGTTCTAAGAATACTTTAGCATCAGAAGTGCTAACAGATACTTTTCCCGTGGCAACAGTCACTATCTGTTTTTGACCTTCGTAGGCCTCTATATTGAAAGATGTTCCCAGTACTTTGGTTTGAAGACCGGCAGATTGTATAATAAAAGGTTTGCTTTCATCTCTTTTTACTTTGAAAAAAGCTTCCCCACTTAAAACAACCTCTCTTATATCGTCATCAAAATGTTTTGGATAAGTAATGCTACTACCTACATTTAATATAACTAATGAACCATCAGACAATTTAACTTCTAGTCTTTCACCAAAAGCGGTGGTTTGAGTAACAAAACCATTCTGGTTGGTTTGTATTATATATAATAGGGCACTTGTAAGAATCATTAATGCGATGGCCGCGGCAAACCTAAACCTCCATTTATTTGATTTACTTCTTTGATTCTCCTGATATATGAAATCACTCACTTTATGAAAAGATTGATCTGAGGAAAATTCTGGTGTATTTAGTCGAAAGCTTTGATTCCATGCCTGTTTGGCTTCATGAAATTGCTCATAATTACTGATATTATCAGCCGCCCACTTTTCAATTACTGCATCTTCAACCGGGTTGGTTTCTCGTGCAAAGTAACGCGCCAAAAATTCGTCTGTTATTTCTTGAGACATTGGATAACTCATTTGTGTTTAGGACACAAAAATAAGAAAGCTACCCTTATAAAATCGTGTTAATTAAATATTAAGAAGTAAAAAAAGTCATTAACTCTTAATTAACATATCAAATGAGGTGTTTTTAAGATTTTCTCTTAAGAGTTTCAAGGCTTTACCCATATGAGCCTCTACTGTTTTAACAGAAATTTGAAGTAGTTCTGCAATTTCTTTATACGAAAAACCATCCTCACGATGAAGAAGAAAAACAACCTTAACTGGTTCAGATAGTATCCCTAGCATTTTCTCTATACCTACTTGATTTTCAGCATCGATCATTTGAAGTTCAGGAGTTGTATGATGAGCCTTATCTATATCTAGTTCATCTGTTGTAAACTCAATTTTATTCTTTCGAATTTCATTTAGGCTTTTGTGAATAACACATTTGTATAGGTATGCCTTTATGGATTTAGTGATAGATAACTTATTTCGTTTTTGCCATAAATGCATAAATACATCTGCAACAACCTCCTCTGCAAGATCTTTATCTTTTAAATATTGATAGGCAAATCGACATAGTGCTACATAATAACGCTCAAATAGCAGGCGCATAGCCTTCTCATTACCTTTCTGCATTTCCTGTAGCAGTTGTAAGTCAGTATGTAGCGAAATAACCTTCATGAGAAATTGAGCAATAAATTTGGTGGCATTTCATCTTTAAAACGAGCAATGTTTGTTATTAAATTTTTAAGGATGTATTGGCATCCTTAAAAATTATTGTTTCCGCCAGGTATGACTTTTGAGAAATTAAAAATCATGCCTCGCTTAATGCCAAGATATTACTATGTTCGTGTTAAAATAGAACAAGATTATTTTAGAGATGAGCAACACTGATATTTTGAAGAATTTTCTCGGGCAGATGCAGGTACTGACGGGAGAAGAAGTTGAGATTATTGCTGAAAACACGATTTTGAAGGATTATAAGAAGGGTTCCTTACTTTTAAAAGAAGGTGAAATCCCGAAATATTGTTACATGGTGCTATCCGGTTGTGTCAGAGAATTTGTGATAATAGATGGTGAAGAAAAATCAACAGCATTTTATACTGAAGGCGATAAAATCACGTCTTATACAGATCAGGGAAAAGGATTTGCCTCAAAGCACTATTTAGAATGTATTGAAAATTGTATTCTCACTATAAGTACTGAAAATTTTGAAGAAGAGCTTAGAAAATTAGTACCGAGGTTAGATGCCATAATTATTGAAGTAGCAAAGGAAAAATCTGGGAAAGAAAAGCAAGAATGGACTAAATTCATCTCTTCTTCCCCAGAAGAACGTTACCAAAATTTAATGGAAACAAGACCTACGCTATTGAACAGAGTTCCTCAGGTACAGCTGGCTTCGTTTTTAGGAATAAAGCCTGAATCATTAAGCAGGTTACGTAAAAGAATTCATGAAAAGAATAAACAGGCATAAGCTAAAAATAGAAACGGTATAAGACATTTGGCACTATCCCTACCTGTCTTTCATTGCCTATTCCATTTTCAGCACTTGTGTCATAAAACTCAGTAAGCCTAGCCCTATTATTAGTTATATTATCAATGTTTAGAAATAACTCGTGTGTTGTACTTCGTTTATTCCATTTATAACTCAAACTTAGTACTACATTGACAATATCGTCCAATTTTGTCTCATAAGCTCTCGAATAATCATATATCTGGCCATTTTCAGGGTCGACATCTAACCTACCCTCTCCATCTCTTAATAAGGGAATTATATGCCTGCCACCTCCTAAATGCGTTTTAAAGTTTACGCCAAATATTTGATTGTTTTTTCTACCCCAACCTTCAAACTCTTTCCCTGCCAGTAAATTCACAAGGTAATTTCCGTTAAAACGTGTATTTCTTTTTACACCATCCAATGCAGTGTAATTTGACTCATACAAACTGGCATTAAGTAAAAAGTAGAATCCCCTTCTCATAAACCGTTCTAAGTTTATTTCTACTCCATAATTTTCGCCTGTCCCTTCATTAACTAAATCAACATAATTCAACTCTAAGCCTTCATTTAAAGTTGAGTAAGAACTGCTTATACTATTTTCAACAGGTATGTTATAGAGTTGCTGATAATAAATTTCTGTACTTAACTGAATACCATCAGTAATGTATGATTTAAGGCTGGCTACATAGTGGTTAGCTCTAAGTAGGCCTAAGTCTAAGTTGGGATAAGTTCTTCTACCTTCGTCATCCAAAATTATAGTAAAGTAATTATGAATACTTTCCATTTTACTATGGTTGCCATAACCAAGGTTTAATTCTAACCTATCATTAAACAAATATTGCGCTGATAAACGAGGTTCAAGAGTGTTTTTATTGTTGAACAGAATATTATTGTTGTGCAATCCGGCTACAAAAGATAATTGGTTATTGGGAGAATACTTCCATGATGCAAAGGATTGTAAACTTTCTATACTTTCATTAAAATCTGCCAGGTATGTTCTTTGATTAGTTTCATTTAAGCTACTTTGAGTTAAGTCTTGTTCAGATATAGAGTATCTTAACCCAGCCCTGAAATTATGCTTTGCATTAACTTTATACGTAAATATGGAATTTAAACGATAAACACGTTTAAATAAGTCCGTTTGAAATTGAAGCCTCTGCTCAGTTTCATCATCGGTATATATATTTTCAAAAACTCTATCTTTAATACCTTCAGAAGAGTACGATAAGCTTGATTCTACAATTGCCTTTTTACCAATACTAATGAAGTGGTTTAATCCTGTATTGAAAAGAGAAGCATCTTTCTCAAAATCCTTAGTCACCTCTGACTGTATAAAATCTTCTCCCGGAGTTACCCAAGTAGCCGGGTCAACATCTTCAAAGGTAAAACCACTTTTCCCTTGCAAGCCATAAATTGAGAAAGCGCCCATCTTATCTGTTGGTAGCCACATTTTATAGGTAGCATCTTGAAAATTTAGATTCGCTCCATCAACCTCCACTAAATTTAATTCATTGGCCAAACCAATTGTAGAATATCTGTAGTTTATAAGATAAGACCCTTTATATCCTTTTTTAAAAGGACCTTCCAGGGTTAGATCAGTACCTAAAAGCCCTAGTCCTAAAATACCCTCAAACTTTTCGTTATTTCCTTTTCTGATTCTAACATCATAAATTCCAGATAAAGCATTGCCAAACTCTGAAGGAAAGGCTGCCATATAGAAATCTGACTTTGCTAAAATATTATTGTTCAGAGCCCCAACTATACCACTTATCGCATTCTGGTCTCCAAAATGATTTGGATTAGTAATTTCATTCCCCTCTAACCTCCACTGTATATACTTTGGGGAGTTTCCTCTTATAACAATTTCGTTGCCACCATCAGGAGCACTTGACACTCCGGCAAAATTCGAAGCTATTTTAGAAGGATCATTAAAACCGCCTGCATATCGTGAGGTTTCTTCAGGTGAAATTGATTTAGCACCCACCAAAGCAAAATCGTTAAGAACAGAATTATCACTTGGTGCTTTTATTACTACCTCGTTTAGTTTTTCTGCAGATTCCGCTAATTCAATTTCTAAAACTACTTCTTTTGCGGAGTTCAATTCGATATTTCCAATACTCTTGCTTTGGTAACCAATGTAGGAAACTAAAAGTCCTATTCTGCCTACTGAAACACTATCTATTCTAAATGTTCCATCTACATCAGTAGCATCTCCTTTTAAAGGATCGGAATCCATTACATAAACAGAAGCACCAACCAGAGGTTCTTTAGTAACCTCATCCATCACGATTCCTCTAACTGTTTGCGTATAATTTTGTGCTGAAATTTGAACAAAGACAGCAACGCAAAAAATAGTTGTTAAAATTACTTTCATCACTTTTTTGATTTTTTTTTAGTAGTTCAAAATTGTTCATGAAAGCTTTTGCATGCATTGACTTAAGTTAAGAAAGCAAGTTTGAATGAATAATTTGTAAAGAAAATAAGAGTAGAGGTACTGTTCAAATCTTTAATTGTCATGTACTATTTTCGAACACACCCAAGTTTAGAGAACTCTTTTAGGTTATTTAAAGCGAGTTTTCATGAATGGCACCTTACTTGATTTGTATATCGTCATATTAATCAGGTATGAATAAAGTTTCGAAATTCTTTTTGTTCTGCTCAGGCGTACATCAGCCATTATTGGAAGAGTGCCCTTCAGAGAAAAACAAGTTTGTAGGCATTGGAGCCTCAGTTTTCTTTACAGGATTATTTGCATGCATTGCTGCCACCTACACCTTAATGATAGTATTTAACTCCTATTTAATTCCCATCATAATAGGGCTGTTTTGGGGCCTAATGATTTTTAACCTGGACAGGTACATTATTTCCAGCATCCGTAAATATGAATCGCTGAAGATGAACTTATGGAGCATCATTCCCAGATTGATTTTGGCCTGCATGCTTTCTTTGGTTATTGCCAAGCCTTTAGAGCTTAAAATATTTGAGCAGGAAATAACTGATGAACTTACTCTAATCAGACGTGAAATAACACAGCAGCAAACAGATAGTATCAATCAACAACTAAAAAGTGAACTACAACTTATAGAACTCAAAGAAGATCAATTGGGTGGCGAGCTTGCAGTTAAAACAAACAAAAGAGACGAATTAGTCAAAACGGCTCAACAAGAAGCTGATGGTACAGGTGGAAGTGGAAAGAGAAACTTAGGCCCCATCTACGAAGTAAAGAAAGCTAACCTTCAGGCGTATCAGCAAGAGCTTTCCGAATTTAAGGAATATCATGACAGGCAGTTTTTAAAGCTGCAAAATCAAAAAGACAGCTTAAGAAATGCATCAGCCATGGCCATAGAAAATATACAGCAGCCTATGGCCAATGGGCCTGCTGCACAATTACATGCTTTAAACAGACTCAGCAGCAGGTCATCCACTTTATGGTGGGCAGTATTCTTTATTACGCTCCTATTCATTATAGTTGAGAGCACGCCTATTCTTTTAAAAACCCTGACACCTAGAGGACCTTATGATGAACTTCTCGATAGACTGGAAAAATCCTATCTGAAAAGACATAAAAAAAGCCAGCTCTCATGAGCTGGCCTTTCACTTTCTGATTAATTTAATTTTGCCAACCGCCACCAAGAGCTCTGTAAACATTCACCCTTGCATTCATGCGTTGCATTTTTGTTTCTACTAACTCAAATTTAGATTCCAGGGCATCTCTTTGAGTCAGTAGCACTTCCATATAATCTGCCCTGGCTGATCTGAATAAAGTATTAGCTATAGTGATGGATTCTGTTAACGCATCCACCTCTTTGGACTTTAAATCATAACTACTCTGAAGGTTACCAATATTTGACAATTGATTGGCCACCTCTATGTAGGCATTTAATACCGTACGCTCATAATCAATAACCGCCTGAATTTGTCTTGAATTAGCACTCTTATATTCAGCTTTAATAGCCTTTCTGTTAATTAAAGGGGCTGCCAATTCCCCTGCCAAAGAGTACAACATTGATTCAGGAGTTTTTACTAAAAATGATGGATTAAAGGCCTGAAGCCCTATGGCTGCCGATATATCCAACGATGGATAAAACCTTGCTTTAGCCACTTTGACATCCAACTTAGCAGCTTCAAGATTTAATGCTGCTTCTCTAACGTCCGGTCTGTTCTCTAACAATTGAGATGGAACACCTGCCTGTATAGTATCTGGCATTAAGTTGTTGAAGGTTTCTGCATCTCGCTCAATTGGTTGAGGATACCTACCTACCAGGTAATTCAGCTCATTTTCCGTTTCATAGATTCTTTGCTGAATATCGTATTGTAAGCTTCTGGTGTGAAATACTTCTGCCTCAAACTTACGAACAGCCAATTCAGTGACCTTGGCTGCCTGTTTTTGCAACTTCACAATTTCAAGCGCATTGCTTTGTATCTCAATATTCCTTTTTACTATTGCCAGCTGATTATCAAGCGCCAGTAACTCATAGTAAGCATTGGCAATTTCAGCTACCAGATTAGTAACAAGAAAATTCTTACCCTCAATGGAAGACATATATCTCTTCACTGCAGACTTCTTAGAATTTCTAAGCTTTCGCCAGATATCCACTTCCCAGTTAGCCACAGCACCAACCATTAAGTCGGGCACTGGGCTGTCCAGATTACGCTCTTCCTGCTCATTGAAATACTCTTCATTGGCACCTAAAGGTGTATGAAGGGCGTTTTTCTCTAGTCCACCACCTGCTTTGAGACCAACTGAAGGAAGTATCTCACCTTGCTTAGCTTGAACTTCATTAGCTGAAATAGCAATTTCCTGAAGTACAATATTCAACTCCTGGTTGTTGCTTAAAGCTGTATCTATCAGACCTATCAAATACTGATCCTGAAAATAGTCCTTCCAGTGAACCTTAGTATTATTGGTAGTATCTTCCGATGCACTATAAGTATCGGGGAGATTTACCTGCGCTGAACGCTCCACTAACGAAGGTGTTTTACATGCTGTAAACACCAATGAAAGGAAGATTACTCCAAATGTTATTTTTATTATGCTTCTATTCATTTCTTTTCGTTTAATCAATGCGTACTTTTTCATCATGATCATCGTCCTTGTCATCATCTTCAGACTCATAAACAGGATTATAATCTTCACTCAATGGTGAATCATACTCATCCTTAATCATGGACCTACCATCAGCCATTCTACCAAATATGTAGTACAAACCTGGTATAATGATTACACCGAATACGGTACCGAAAAGCATACCTCCTAAAGCTGAAGAACCGATGGTTCTATTACCAATAGCACCAGCTCCTGTAGCAATAATTAAAGGAATTAAACCAGCTATAAAGGCGAAAGAAGTCATCAAAATAGGACGGAAACGAACGCGAGCACCTTCAATAGCCGCTTCCAGAATTGTTGCGCCCTGACTCCTCTTCTGTACAGCAAACTCTACAATTAGCACAGCATTTTTACCCAATAAACCTACCAGCATGATAAGACCTATTTGAGCATAAATGTCATTGGCTAAGCCCATAGCTTTAAGTAACATGAACGAACCAAATACCCCTACAGGAAGTGATAGCACAACAGCTAAAGGAATAATAAAGCTCTCATATTGTGCTGCCAAAACGAAATAGACAAACACCAATACAATTATGAATACGTAAAGTGCTTCATTTCCACGTTGCGCTTCATCGTATGAAAGTCCTTCCCAGGCAATATCATAACCACGAGGTAAGGTTTTCTCTGCTACTTCTCTTACCGCCTGAATAGCATCGGCAGAAGTATAACCTTTAGCCGGTAAACCTCTGATGGATGCTGAATTATACATGTTAAACCTGGTAATTTCATTTGGTCCCTGCTTCTTCTCTATTTTCATAAAGGATGAATAAGGTACCATCTCACCATGATCATTCTTCACATAAAATTTCAGAATATCAGATGGCATTCTTCTAAACTGAGGATCGGCCTGAACATATACTTTGAAGAATCTTCCGAACCTAATGAAGCCTTGCTCATAAGTACTACCAATTAAAATATTCAGGTTCTCCATAGCCTTACCAATGGAAACCCCCTTCTGCATGGCTAACTCATTATCAATAGTTAATTCATACTGAGGATAGTTGGCTGCGAAGAAAGTAAACAAACCAGTAATCTCAGGTCGCTCACGCAGATTATCCATAAACTGGTTGTTGATTTTATCAAATTCCTGATAATCTGTGCTTGTTGTTTTATCAAGCAAACGCATAGAGAAACCTCCTGAAGAACCAAAACCTGGAATTGCCGGAGGCTCAAAAAACTCAATAACGGCTCCAAGACCTTTAGATTTTTCTTCAAGCTCTTCCATAATCTCAGTTACAGTATGCTCTCTTTCTGACCAGCTTTTAAGGTTAATCAAACAAGTACCGGCATTCGATCCCCTACCCTCTGTCATGATTTCGTAACCTGCCAATGATGATACTGACTCTATACCGTCAACTTCTTCAGCTACCTTTTGCAACTTCTGCGAGACCTGATTGGTACGCTCAAGTGTTGCACCCGGAGGTGTCTGAATAATGGCATATATAGTTCCTTGATCTTCACTAGGAATGAAGCCTGAAGGCAGTATTTGATTTTCAAAGAAGATACCAACGCAGAAGGCAATTAATACACCGAACGTTAACATTCTTCTATTTACTATCAACTTCAACAAGCTTGTATATCGACCTGTGAGCTTTTCAAAACCTCTATTGAAACTATCAATTCCTCTGTTTAACAAGTGTTTCTTACGAGGTTTACCATGCGTATTTTTCAATAACATGGCACATAAAACAGGAGTAAGCGTTAAGGCAATAAGCGCTGAAATAACTATTGAACTTGCCATAGTTATAGAGAACTGGCGGTAGAAGGTACCCACCGGACCAGACATAAATGATATCGGTAAAAATACTGATACCATCACCATTGTTAT
The DNA here is from genome assembly GCF_016734805.1 of Marivirga atlantica. GTDB lineage: Bacteria > Bacteroidota > Bacteroidia > Cytophagales > Cyclobacteriaceae > Marivirga > Marivirga atlantica. The sequence goes on along the minus strand of NZ_JAERQG010000001.1, from coordinate 1,439,219 downwards.
GGCAATAATAGCTCCGCTAATTTCAGACATTACCTTTCGCACTGCTTTGTATGGCGTTAGGTTTTCCTCTTCCATCTTGGCGTGGACGGCTTCAACCACCACAATGGCATCATCGACCACAATACCAATGGCTAGCACCAGGGCAAAAAGTGTCACCAAGTTAATGGATAGCCCAAAGAACTGAATCACGAAAAAGGCACCTATTAAAGAAACTGGTACTGCCAGAATTGGTATTAATGTTGAACGCCAGTCACCCAGGAATATAAATACCACTATAGCAACCAAAATAAACGCATCTCTTAATGTGTGAATTACCTGCTCAATTGAGGCATCCAGGAATTTAGATACATCATAACTGATTTTGTAATCTACTCCCGGAGGGAAATTCTGCTTCATTTCCTCAAGCGTAGACTTTACATTCTCAATTACTTCTGTGGCATTGGTACCATAATTCTGCTTGAGTACTATTGCTGCAGAAGGGTGACCATCTAAGTTGGAGTAAATATCAAAGAACTCACTACCAAGCTCTATCTTGGCAATATCTTTCAGGTGAATGCTCTCTCCTTCTGCATTAGCCCTTACAATTATATTTTCATACTGTTCTGGCTTATTGAACCTTCCTTGATAAGTAAGAACATATTCTAAAGATTGTGCCGCTATACCTGAGCTACGGCCCAACCTACCCGGACGACCAATAATACTCTGCTCTCCCATAGCTTCCATTACTTCATCAATAGAAATATCATAAGCTCTCATTCGGTCGGGGTTCAGCCATACACGCATAGCATATTTACGGCTACCTAGTATTTGTGCCCTTGCTACACCATTGATACGCTGTATTTCAGGTATCATATGAACGTTAGCATAGTTGTATAGGAATTTTTCGTCCATCCTTTCATCATTACCATATAGGTTGACATACATCAACATACTTGGCTGAATAGGTGTGATGATTACACCTTCCCTTTGTACCAACTCAGGTAATAGTGGCATTACCTGATCGACTCGCGTCTTGACTCGAATTACGGCTTGGTTAGGATCTGTACCAGGTTCAAATATCACTCTTAGTGTAGCTTCACCGGCACTGGTAGCATCGGTAGCCATGTAGCGCATACCCTGTACACCATTAATTGAATTTTCAAGTGTTACTAAAGTAGAGTTTACAAGTACTTCAGCACTTGAGCCTGGGTAAGCTATAAATATATTTACTGTGGTTGGGGCAATTTGCGGAAACTGCGAGATAGGCAGTTGACGTATAGCTAGCAAACCAACAAATACAATAGTGATAGAAATCACTATTGCCAATACTGGTCTGTGGATTATTTTACTAAACATATGTGAATATTTTTAATGATGAATTATTCAGCGTAAAGCTCCAGACCCGCCAATGCAGTTGATGGTTCTACAAAGTCAAACTCTATTTGATCATTAGCTCGAACTAATCTTAAACCATCAAGAAGAATCTTATCATCTTCTTTTAAACCATCGCTAATAGCATAGATGTGAGGTAACTCACTTGCAATTTCAATTTCTCGTGCCTGTACCCTATGCTCTTCATCAATTACAAAGACATACTTTTTCTCTAACACCTCAAAGGTTGCCTTTTGAGGTATTAATAAGGCATCATTTAATGCAACCCGCATTTCAATATTACCTGTCTCACCATGTCTCAATAATGCATCAGGATTTGGAAAAGTAGCCCTAAACGGAATGTTACCTGTTTCATGATTAAAATCAGCCTCGATAGTTTCTACTTTCCCGTCATATTTGAAAAGCTTGTTATTAGCCATAAGCAGTTGCACTGTCACTGCACTATCACTTTTCAGCTCCGTCATATAATCCAAATATTCTGCCTCGGGTACATTATAATACACCCACATTTGGCTATTGTCGGATAGGTGAGTAAGCAATTCACCTTCTTCAACCAAACTTCCTTCCCGTACATGGAAGCGATCAATAATTCCGTCAAAAGGTGCACGAATATCAGTAAAATCAAGGTGTACTCTGGCAAGACTCAGCTCAGCCTTGGCTTTAGCTAATTTTGCTTTGGCCATGGCTAGCTCATTCGGAGCAACTACATTATTTTCAGCCAGGTTTTTAGTATTATCATATTCAATTTGAGCAAAATTCACCTCTGCCTCTGCTCTTTCTAATTCAGCCTGATATAAACGAGGCATTACTTTAAATAAGAGTTGCCCCTTTTTTACATGTTGGCCTTCGTCAACATAAATATTTTCGAGATATCCTCTTTCCTGCGCCATTAACTCAATGTGCCTTATGGAATGAATTTGACAGACATACTCTTTTACTAATGAAGTGTCTTTTCTAACTGGAGATGTAACTGGAAACTTATGTTCGGCTTCATGATGTGCTTCCTTGTGCTGACAACTGCTTGTCCATAAAGCGAATGACACACCAATGAAAATCAATATTTTTTTCATGTTGATATTTATTTATACTGAACACAGGATTAAACCATCGCAATAGAACGTGCTTCCATTAAAGCTGTAATGCGAGTTATTACCTGTAACAGGTATTTTGTTGTTTAAATAAGATTGATAAAAGTGTTAAACAGCAGCTTTGTAAAGCATAAGCTGCTAGTTATTTTTTTAAGTAATTTCTAAAAGGAATTGAAAATCTGGAACTGTAAGATCACAGCCCTATGAGTGGTATTATATTCTAAAAACTGCATGCAGTTTATATCTCTTATTGGAGATAAGATGATGAGATAAATTATCGTATTGTAAGCTTTTGGGTAAGCTAAAGTTAGAATTATGATAAACTGATGAATAAGGTGATTCTAGCGAATGCTCAATGCATTTCACATCATATTCTGAAGAAGATCGTTCATTTTCTTCTTCCTCTTCAATAAGGTTGTCATCAATCCAGCCGTTTCTATCATCGTGAATGTGACCTTGGCTAGCCTGAGAGGATATGACTGCAGATTGATGATTACTAGCATCATAAACAGCATCTACCTTAGTTGCTAAATAAGATATAAGGGTATCTGACTGCTGACCTGCAGCATTAACATGACTACCTGCGTACAGCAGTAGCGCAAATATTAAGAAGTATTTATGTAATACCTTATTCATTTATGATACAAAAGTAGAAGAGCATATTTATATCAACAAGCTAAAACGCTTAAATATTCAGTCATGTAAGTAATCTATCAGGTTTGTTTAAAACCTATCGCTATCGAACGATAGGTTTTTGAATTAGTTGCCTAACATCTTTCTCACTGTAAGACTTATGGCCAAATGATTTGCATTAGGACTTAACATAAAGTTATTCGGCCGACCATTACCTTCGTTCCAGTCGTATGATGAATACTGAAAATTGGCATTTCTAAAGGTAAAGCCCGGTTCAATAAAAAACACCTCTTTGTATACAAGGCTTAGTTTTGCGCCAAATTGATAACCAATTGAATTACCATATGCCACATCTCCGTTGTAATTATTATTTTCTGTCTGTGATGCCTCCGCAGGTAAATTATAATCTAAGCCACCATGCGCTCTAATACCGTAGAGTGCACCTTGATCTTCGAACCTGAACACATGACCAATGCCTAGTGATAAAGACTTATAATTAAAGTTGAAGGAACTTTTATTTGAGACACCATTTATATTTTCATACTGTAGAGCCAGTGCGAAATTGATTCCAGCCCCTGCGTAAAGGAAAATAGGAAGTTCGCTATCAAGCTGAACACCAAAAGAAATACCTAATCCGCTACCATAACCATACATTACATCATTTCCGGCATAGTCCATATTGGTATTCTTAAAGCCATAATTATAACCAATATCTCCATATAAGGAGAATTCCTGCGCATATGAATGATTTATAACGGTTATTAATGACATAGCAGATATCACCGCTATAAAAGCAATTTTATGAATAGTTTGTAACATATTAGTATAATAAAAAAGCCCTCAATGGAGGGCTTAAAATTTATTAAAGAAATTTCCTGAATTAACCGATTGCTACTCTTTTGAAAGCAGAAACAGTCATTCCCTTATTTACGCTATCAAGATATTGAGCGATTGATTGCTTATTATCTTTCACAAATGCCTGTGGTAATAAGGTATTCTCTTTGAAGAACTTGTTCAATTTACCTTGAGCAATTTTCTCAAGCATTTCTTCTGGCTTACCTTCCTGACGGGCTGTTTCTTTACCTATCTCGATTTCCTTCTCAATAGTAGAAGCATCAACACCTTCTTTATCAACAGCTACAGGATTCATAGCTGCAATTTGCATTGCTACATCTCTTCCAGCTTCACTTACGTCAGCATCACCTGTATTCTTAAGTGCTACTAAAACACCTAATTTACTACCTGCGTGTACATATGAAACAACCTTTTCACCTGAAAGCGTTTCGTAATGGCTGATTTCAAGTTTCTCTCCGATTTTACCTATGTTCTCAACTACTTTCTCCTGAACTGTAGTATCACCTAAAGGTAAAGCTTTTAATTCTTCAAGATCAGCAGGTTTCTTGTCTGCAACAAGCTCAATAATTTCCTGACCTAATTTTTGGAAGTCGTCATTTTTTGCAACGAAGTCAGTCTCACAAGTAAGAGAGATCAAGTAAGCTTCAGATTCGTCAGCATTAGTTTTGATAAAAACATTACCTTCAGAAGTAGCTCTGTCAGCTCTCTTCTCAGATAATTTTTGTCCTTTTTTTCTAAGGATTTCAATTGCTTTATCGAAATCACCATCAGCTTCAGTTAGGGCCTTCTTGCAATCCATCATGCCGGCACCTGTCATTTGTCTAAGCTTATTTACTTCTTGTGCTGTAATAGCCATGCTTATAAAATTTAAATGGTTTTAATTAGAGTTTAAAATTATAGTGATGTGGATAAAAAAAATTGAACACCGAATCTAGTCCAATGTTCAATTTTTGCATTACATCAAATAATCAAAGTATTATTTAGCATCTTTAGCTTCTTCCTTTGAAGGAGCTTCTTCTGCTTTAGTATCTACTGCTTTCTTTTCCTCTTCAGCTTCTTTCATTTTAGCTTCGTCCTTCTCTTGCTTTCTTTCTTGTAAGCCTTCTTCAATAGCCTTACCGAAAGTTTTAAGAATTAAGCTAATTGATTTCCAAGCATCATCATTCGCTGGAATTGGATAGTCAACCTGAGTAGGATCAGAGTTAGTATCAACAATAGCGAATACAGGAATATTCAATTTTTGTGCTTCTTTAATAGCAATGTGCTCTCTTTTGATATCAACTACGAAAAGCGCAGATGGAAGTCTGTTTAGATCAGAGATACCACCAAGTACTCTTTCTAATTTTTCACGCTCACGCTGAATCATCAATCTCTCCCTTTTTGCAAGGTTTAAGTAAGCTTCGTCTTTCATCATTTTATCGATGTTAGACATCTTCTTAAGAGACTTACGGATAGTAGCAAAGTTTGTCATCATACCACCTAACCATCTGTCGGTTACGAAAGGCATGTTCAACCTTTTTGCTTCATCCTGCACGATATCTTGTGCTTGCTTTTTAGTTGCTACAAAAAGCACTTTTTTACCTGAACGTACATGTTGCTTGATAGCGTGACAAGCCTCATCAAGAGCTGCCAATGTTTTGTTCAAGTCAATGATATGGATGCCATTACGCTCCATGAAAATGTAAGGAGCCATCTTTGGATCCCACTTTCTTGTTAAGTGTCCGAAATGGACACCAGCTTCAAGTAAATCTTTGTACTCAAGCTTAGCCATAAGTGTTTATTTTTAAATTGAAATTTATTGAAAAAGAAGTTGGTTGGAGTAGCGCTCCAACCAATTCAAAAATTTTATTAACGTTTCGAGAACTGGAATTTTCTTCTCGCTTTTCTTCTACCGTATTTCTTACGCTCAACCATTCTCGGGTCTCTTGTAAGAAATCCTTCTTTCTTCAATGCTGGTCTGTGCTCTGGATCTATTTCGCATAAAGCTCTGGAAATAGCTAAACGGATAGCTTCCGCTTGTCCTGCAACACCACCACCATCAACGTTAATTTTAAGATCATAATTTCCTTCAGTTCCTGAAGTAGCTAAAGGCTGTCTTACAATAGTTTGTAAAACTTCAGTAGGGAAATATTCTTTTAATTCTTTGGCATTAACAGTGATTTCACCTTTACCTGCTTGTAAGTACAAACGAGCAACAGATGTCTTTCTTCTACCAATAGTATTTATAACTTCCATCTATAATTATTTTGCGATTTCTTTTACTGTAGGTTTTTGTGCTTCATGACCATGTTCAGCACCTTCGTATACATAAAGATTTCTGAAAAGGTCTCTACCTAATCTGTTTTTAGGCAACATACCTCTGATAGCTCTTTCAACTAACAATGTAGATGATTTTGCCTTTAACTCACGAGGTGTAGTAGCACGCTGTCCTCCTGGGTAACCAGTATATCTTAAATATACTCTGTCGTCCCACTTGTCTCCAGTCATCTGGATTTTATCAGCGTTAATAACAATAACGTTATCACCACAATCAACATTTGGAGTATAATTAGGCTTGTTCTTCCCACGGATGATTTTTGCTACCTCACTTGCAAATCTACCTAAAACTTGACCTGTTGCATCTACAACAACCCAATTCTTGTCTACTGTAGCTTTATTTGCCGAGATGGTTTTGTAACTAAGCGTATCCACTATTTTCTCTTTTTGATTATTCCTAACTAAATGTAAATAAGCCTTTTAGCTAATGGCTCCATACCCAAATGGACACACTTCCTGCTAAAAGGGACACAAAGATAGCTGCTTAATTATGAAAATGCAATAAGGAACTGAAAAATTAATAGCAATTCTAAGACTACTTTTCAATTTCTGTTTTTAGTTAACTGCTTAATGGCCACTTCAAAATCTTTTGGATAGGGAGCTTCACAGCTCAAAGGCGCTTCATTTAAATCCAAAATAGATAAAAAACGTGCATGCAATGCAAATCGCTTAATGATGGGGAGTTCTTCTTTTCCTTTGGCTAAATGGTATTTGCTTTTTAGGTTAGATAATAAAAGCGGTTTACCTCCATAAGCATCATCACCGGTAATGGAGGCATTTAATGAAGCCAAATGAACTCTTATTTGATGCATCCTACCTGTCTCTGGAGTACACTCCACCAAAGTATGTCTTTTATATGCCTCTAAAGTGTTAAAACTCGTCTTAGCTTCTTTACCTTTTTTGTGAGAAATTTTCACATAACCTGAAGAAGTAATATGTAGAGGTAAATCAACTATTTCATTTTTAAAATCATGGATACCATCAGCTATGGCATGGTATTTTTTTATAGTAATTCGCTTCTCAAACTGAATAGATGCATTTCTGTAAGCCTCAGCATTCTTAGCTATCAACAGCACTCCAGAAGTTTCTTTATCTAATCTATGACAGATCTGAGCATCCGGCAGATAGTCCTTAACCAAGGAAAGAATAGTGATAAGATCATTCCTATCTGCTAATGTGGAAATAAAAGGTGGTTTATTAATAAATATGTAATCCTCTGTTTCTTTAAGAATAAGAGGTTTTAAAGAATCGAAATACATTTACTACTATTCAGCTTCGTCAGATTCAACAACTTTATGTTTTATAGGATTCATTCTTGGAAGTTTAAAGCTAAAGGTTGAGCCTTTACCCACAGCACTGGTTACTATTACCGATGAGCCATGTGCTTCCACTATATGCTTTACGATGGCCAGACCAAGACCGGTGCCTCCTCTATCTTTTGACCTACTCTTGTCAATCCTGTAAAAACGATCAAAGATACGTTTTATATGCTCAGGAGAAATACCTGATCCATTATCTTTCACAGAAACTTCTACATCAGCCTTATGTATCTCAAACCCGATTACTACTTCTGTATCTTCACTTGAATACTTTAAAGCATTGGTAACGAGGTTAATAATCACCTGATAAATTCTATTATAATCAGCATAAACCTCAATTGGCTCATAAGCCTTATCCAATTTTAGCTGCATATGTTTTTTCTCAGCTTTTCCCTCAAGCTGATCAATCACATCATGAACAAGGGCCAGAATATCAAAGCTTTCAAAATGCATTTTTATCTCTCCGGCCTCTATATGAGAAAGCGTAAGTAAATCATTTACTAACATTTCCAGACCATCAAGACTTTTGCCGGCCTTTTTAAGAAATTTATTCCTTACTGATTTATCCTTTACGGCACCATCGAGGAGTGTATAAATAAAGCCTTGTGCAGCAAATATTGGAGTTTTAAGCTCGTGAGAAACATCTGCCAGAAACTCTCTTCTGTAAGCTGCCATTCTCTTAAGCTCTTCTATTTCCTGTTGTTTATTGGCTGCGTAGCTATAAATCTCCTGATTAATTCTTTTTAATGGATTAAGCGTACTTTTCTCCTCAAACTCATCAATAAAAGAATAATCCTTATTACCCAGTTTATTGAATACTTCGTAAATTTTATTGATTTCCCGAAAAAAAACGAATTCGAGAATGATTGAAATAAGCAAATAGGCACTTGATGCCGCTACTGCAAAAGTAAGCAGTAAGGCCTGTATACTAATACCATCAATTAAGCTTAGAAATGCCGTAGTTACAACCGCAATGGAAAATGCTAGTAAAACCGCTACCGCCCGCGAATTGTAAAACATAAATTAGGAATCTAAATCAAACTTATACCCTACTCCTTTTATAGTAGTGATAAATCCCTCACCAACTTTCTCCCTCACTTTTCGCACGTGCACATCCACCGTTCTAGCCAACACATAAACATCGGCTCCCCAGATGTTTTGAAGCAGCTCATCCCTATTAAAGACTTTATTCGGGTTCTGGGCTAAGAAATACAATAATTCGAATTCCTTTTTAGGCAATGTAACTTGTTTATCGCCAACACTAACTGTGTAACTTGTTCTATCAATTGATAAGTCACCAATTGTAATTTTACTGTTTTCCTTTTTCTTTTTAGTATCTCTTCTAAAATAAGCATTAATTCTGCTCATCAATGCTCTTGGCTTTATAGGCTTCGTAATGTAATCATCAGCACCATTTTCAAAAGCAGCTACTTCAGAGTACTCTTCGGAGCGGGCAGTTAGAAATATGATAAAGGCACCAGTAGTTTCTGGAGCTTCTCTCAATTGTCTACAAGTTTCTACTCCATCCTGATTAGGCATCATAATATCAAGAAGCACAAGTTGCGGCTGAAATTTCTTTGCAATTTCAACTGCCTTTACTCCATCAGAAGCAGTTTTAACCTCATATCCCTCCTTTTCAAGGTTATATTCAAGAATTTCAAGAATGTCAGACTCATCATCTACAACCAATACTTTTTGGTTTTGCTTGTTAGCCATAGTGTTTATTGTTACTTTATTTTCACTTAAAACTCGATAAAAATATCAATAAATTAAGCAGATAAATGGTTATTAACAATTTCTTAATACCTAGCACTCGGTGAAAAACCTTCAAATAGAGTTGAAATTTGTAGCATAGTAAGCCAGCATCTTAAGCACATCTTCATCAAAATCAGAAAGATACTGTTCTTCTAGTTTTTGCTGAATACTACCATATCTTTCAAAGGCAAGTAAATGCGCATTATTAAGTGAATCATTTTGAATGAGATAATCGGCATAGACCGGGTTGTTAAATTGCAACATGCTCAATTGATTCCTGAAATTTATAAACGCCTTAGCTTTAGCCTTTGCTTTTTGGCTGTCATCTAAACCTTCTAATCCAATATATAACTCATTAAAAAAGCTCAATTGATTGTTGATAAAGCTATTAAGTCTTAAGGCATCCTGAATATTAGACTGATACTGGTTGATTTCCTCAGAAAAATAATTAGAATCTCTCAGGTATTTTAAGGTCATCTTTCTACCCAGGAAAGAGGCTAAGTTTTCGTTGAAATCTGTACTATCTTTAATGTAAACCACATCATGAATCAACTCATGAAATATCACTTCAGCTAGTTTAGCTTCGCTGCGTTCAAGTAGTTTACTCATTAAAGGATCATTAAACCAGCCTAATGTAGACCATGCCCCGACAGGACGAATCCTAACATCAAAGCCTTTATTAGATAGTCTTTTAGCTTCTTTCTCAGCCTCTTTGTAAATAAAAAAGCCTTTATAACTGACTTCACCCAATATGGGAAATTGCCAGGTATAACTCTTAAGCTCATAAGGTTCAGCCGCAGTCACAACCCATAAAACATCTTTTCCTTTTTGGTCAAATACTTTTTCGTATTGATCTTCTGCAGGTAAGCTAAGGCTATCAACTGCGTAGCGCTTTATTTCGTCAAGTAGTTTAAGTTTACTCTTTAAACTATCAGGGAAATCAGGGCTATTCAAAAAATAACCAACTGGCTGAGCCTCCTTAATAATTTTGAATTGACCCTTAGCTTGCATAAAGCCATATGATAGCTCTTTATAAAAAAGACTGCATACCGCTGTAATTAACAACAAAACAAGAATAAGTATTTTTCTACCTCTAGCTAGTTTCATTAGCCCTTTCCAATAGGAATAGTTTTAAAAATATTGAAATAGATGGCATGTGAGAATTCAAATTTATTATTTCCGAAATCCCAGAAAGGCTCAAACCTCAACAACAAATTAGTTGATTCTCCCAAAGAAAACTCATTCATAACTCTTAGAATCAGTAATTCCCTTACATCTTCAAAATAGCGTGATCCAAAATTGGTAGTATAAGATTGGTAAATGCGCCCTCCTTTGTAAGAATAGAAATGATCTCCCCGCCAGTAAGAAAGCATAAAAGTTCCTATTTCACCTGAAATACTTGCATTTAAATATGCGCCATAACCCTCTAAATAAGGTAGCTCTGGTTCAGGAGAGGTATCCACAAAGTGCACCACGTGTCCTTCAAGCTTAAAACTGTTCAGATGTTTTCCGGAAAAGCCTTTTTCATAACTGGCTCCAATGCTATTGTTAAATACAATTATTAATGGAACATTTTGTAAGGTATCAATTTGACCTCCTCTGTGATAACCGCGGAACTGATATATTAAATTAAGCTTTTGCTTTTCATTATTTATGAGCTTGTAGTGATTTACCAATCCTCCAGAAATATGTTCTTTAAAATCAGAGGCTGGATAAATCATTTGTTCCCAATTAACCCATCCATCAAGAAACATTTTATCAGTTTCTCTTAAAAACTGTAAACCCTTTTCTGGTCTATCATAAAGCAAGCGTTCGAAATCCTCTAAAGGTTCAATCATTCTATGATGAACACTACCGTTGATATTACCAAAAATCAATTGATTGCTGTCCCATCCATATAAAATGTTAAAATATGGCTCGTAATAAGTAAGGTCAGGGTTGCCAAAATCTTGTTGCAGCATTACTCCTCCATTAATTTTTAATTGGGCATTAAGTTGCCATCCTAATGAAGGAATAATCTTGTAACCAAAAAGCGTGTAACCTTGGTTAATCTTGTTATAGTATTCGTTATTTTTATTAAAACCCAGAGCTCTTAAACTAAAAGTATAGGGTGTTTTGTAAGATGAATCTAATTCAAGCTTTTGTTCAAGCCCGCTATTATCAAGCTGTGCATGTAAGGCATTTAAGCTTAAAAAAAGAAAAAATATGGTGTAGATTTTACTGTATTTGGGCATTTAATCCTTTGATAAAAAGCAATATGCTCCATTTGGCAATTGAAGCAATTCCTACTAAATTCGATTCGGCAAGTTACACAATCAGCATTTACATAAAATAAGATGAGCGAAAAAAACGAGAAATTAAAGGCATTAAAGCTTACCATAGATAAACTTGAAAAAACTTACGGTAAAGGAACCGTAATGAAATTAAGTGATGAAAAAGTAGTTGATGTTCCTTCTATCCATACGGGTTCTTTAGGGTTAGACATAGCCCTGGGCATTGGAGGTATCCCTAAAGGTAGAATTATTGAAGTATACGGACCTGAATCATCAGGTAAAACTACCTTAGCCATGCATTGCATAGCCGAAGCTCAAAAAGCTGGAGGTTTAGCTGCCATAGTGGATGCTGAGCATGCCTTTGACAAGAGTTATGCTGAGAAGTTAGGTATTAACACTGAAGACCTATTGATTTCTCAGCCAGATAGTGGTGAGCAGGCACTAGAAATCGCAGAACACTTGATTAGATCTGGAGCATTGGATATCGTGGTGATCGATTCAGTTGCAGCGCTTGTACCTCGAGGTGAGTTAGAAGGGGAAATGGGTGATAGTAAAATGGGACTTCAAGCTCGATTAATGTCTCAGGCCTTGCGTAAACTTACTGGTGCAATTAGCAAAACAGGATGTTCATGTATTTTCATTAACCAGCTTAGGGAGAAAATTGGTGTAATGTTCGGTAATCCTGAAACAACAACAGGTGGTAATGCGCTTAAATTTTACGCTTCTGTAAGGCTTGATATCCGTAGAATAGGAAGCATTAAGGAAGGTCCTGATAATATCACTGGTAATAGAGTTAAAGTGAAGGTTGTGAAAAACAAAGTAGCTCCTCCTTTCAAAGTAGTTGAGTTTGACATTATGTATGGACTAGGCATATCAAAAGTAGGTGAAATAATTGATTTAGGTGTGGAGCTTGATATTGTTAAGAAGGCTGGTTCGTGGTTCTCTTATATGGATAATAAATTAGGACAAGGTAGAGATTCTGTCAAAAATCTACTACTCGATAACCCTGAGCTTATGGAAGAAATAGAAGCTAAAATTAGAGCCAGAATTAATGGTGAAGAAGAGGTAGAAGAAAAAGCAGAAAAGAAATAAGCAAACGCATAAATAATTTAAGCCTTGATCAATCAGATCAGGGCTTTTTTATGCCTTTTCAAATACAAACTTAATATAAGTTTAACAAGTTGGTAAAGTTTAAGGTTGTATAAGCACGTATCTTTGATAATGTCTATTACAGCACGCAAGCCACAATTAAAAACTGATAATAAGATAGACCCTAGTTTTTTCTATGATGATGAAAAACAGGGAATCTTTATAGCTTCTAATATTTTTAAGCTTAATAGGGCAACAGTCTTCTATCTTGCCTACATAGTAAGTATAGCTGTTTCCTTTATTATCAACTACGCCTTCAAATCTTATGCTGATATTGATTCGCGCATGTGGATCATAGCTGTAAATGGTGGACTACTTACAGTTTTAATTCCGTTTCATGTAATTCATGAAATATCCAGAGCTGAATTAATGAAACGTTTCGGTAGTGCTACTGTTGCCTATATTTGGAGCTGGCGACAGCTTGTTTTAAGGATTGAATATAAAGACATCTCTAAAGCCAACACTGATCATTTACGAATTGCCAATTCTATTCCCTTCTTACTATTCTCAATAATTCCGTTACTTGTTTCCTTTTTAACTAAAGGTCCTTTAAGTCTATATTTTATGACTGTAGCCTGTTTCCATGCTATTTATTCGATTAGAGGATTTTCTTTATTAAGTTATTTATATAGGAATCAAAAGATGCCCTTCACCAAATCTGAATAATTCGTTAACTTGAAACGGCTTTAGAAAATCCAGGGCTTGTCAAGTTATTTTAAATCGAATTGTTATGCATTTATTTACTCGTTTTTCTATTTGTGTATTAGTTGCTATATTATTTTTCTCTTGTGAAACAGATAAAAAAAGTGTTGAAGAATTGCAGGCGGATGTTATAGAAGTCCATGATGAAGTAATGCCTAAAATGGATGACATCATGAAATTGAAAGCACAACTAAAACTTATTAAAGCCGATACCGCGGAGGTTTTACCAAGTGATGAGTTGATATTAGTAAACAACCTAATTGACAACCTGGAGAAAGCCGATAAGAGCATGATGAACTGGATGCGCAACTATGACAGCCTAATGGAAGGCATGAGCGAGGAAGAGAAGTTAACTTATCTTATGAAGGAAGAGGCTGCTATTAAATTAGTGAAACAAAAAATGCTTAGCGCCATATCAGAGGCCAAAATATTTCTCGAAAAGCAACAAGATTAATCTTTACAGTTTGCAAGCGATTTTTGAACTGTTTTCACAGATACTAAACCTTTGGCATTACCCCAGGAATTATTAATGTAAGTTGCTATCTCGGCTACTTCCAAATCTGTTAAAGAATTATTATCAGGCATTTTCTGGCTATACAAAACTCCGTTCACCTTTATTTCACCTTGCATGCCATTTTTAATGATACAAAGCGATCTTGACATGTCAGTCAGCATATAATCTGCTTTAGCCAAAGGAGGATAAACTTTACCCAAACCAGCACCATCAGCCTGGTGGCAATTACTACAATACGAAGTATAAAGTGTTTTACCTTGTATCATGTATTTAGCAAATTTTTTCATCTGCTCAGAGGAATACTCCTTGGTAGCTTCATTCTGAAAGGATTCATAACTACCACATGCCGAGAGTAGTAGTGCAGCACAAAGGATGGTAAAGATTCTATTCATTTGGTTGATTATAAGTTTTCAATAGTAAATCAATATCCTTAATCAACTTATCTACCTCCTCACTCTTGGTACCATCATATACTCCTCTAATATGTCCTTCCTTGTCAACTAGCAAGAAGGCTCCACTATGAATGTATCCTCCAGCTTCATTCTCATCCTCCATAGCTGTGACCATATAACCCTGCTGTCCTAACTCATAAATCTCTTCTTTATCGCCAGTTACAAAGTGCCATTTTGGTGCTTCAACTCCTAAGCGTTCTGCAAAGTCATTCAAGAGTGGCACAGTATCATATTCCGGATCTATGGTATGTGAGATAATACCTACCTCATCATTATTTTTATATGCCTCATATACCCTTAGCATCTCCTTTTTCATGGTAGGGCAGATAGTTGGGCAACTTGTAAAGAAGAAATCCGCAACATAAACCTTTCCCTCAAAAGATTGAGGCGTTACCCATACACTGTCCTGATTCATCAATTTAAAGTCCGGAACAGTATGTTCAACCGTATCGGTTACCACCTCTCCATCAACTACTCTTTCAACATACTCTTTACGACCAAGAATAGGAAATGCATTTTCAGCTTCAGATTTTTTTTGATTCTCACAGGCAGACAAGACGATTATTGCAAACAAGCTAACTGCACCTAATATTCTATTTCTTAAACTCATAAAATTACTTCTTTGTAGATTTCTCCCTGAATGATTTATAAACTCTAACTATTATCATGATTAAAAAGCCAAAGGCCAAAAAGCCTAATGTTCCCCAAATCCAGTTAAATTGATTTTTTAATACAATAAGAAAAACGATAGCCACTAAAAATAAAGTTGCTACCTCATTCCATATACGTAACTGAAAAGAGGTGTATTTTGCTTCCCCTTTTTGAAGTTGTTTGTAAATATAGTGGCAGGCAAAGTGATACAGGTAAAGAAAAAACACAAAGCTCAGCTTTACATGCATAAATGGCATCTTCAACCACGAAGGCTGGGATATAATTAAGGAAGTTCCCAGAATTAATGTAATAATGGCTGATGGCCAGGTAATCACTTTCCATAATAACCTGCTCATTTTAGCTAATTGCTTATCTAAAATACCTTTTTCTGGTTCTTGCTTCGCCAAGGCTTCGGTATGGTAAATAAATAAACGTACCATATAAAATAAGCCTGCGAACCAGGTAACTATAAAAATTATATGAAGTGATTTTAGATAAAGATACATTGATCAATTGCTTACTTACAATATTGTTATACTGCTGCAAACTTATAAAGTTTGAACTAATTCTACTTAATTCACGTAAAGAGAACAACCTTATTTTTATACAATTCCCACAATGAGCACTGAAAGTAGTATATGGTATTTCGAAAATGTTGATCTTTTCAACATTCTGTGTCCGCATAAGCTAGCAGGTCTGTCTGAGAATCACGTCATGAACCGTTTCAAAAAGAATGAGTTTATTTATTTTCCAAATGACATCCCTCATCATGTTTACATGATTGCGGAAGGCAGGATAAAAGTAGGTTCTTATACAAATGAAGGTAAGGAAATTGTAAAGGCTATATTAGGGCCTGGTGAAATATTTGGAGAACTGGCATTGACTGGTGAAGAAAAAAGAAATGACTTTGCACAAGCCTTAGACAATGACACAATTGTCTGCCCGATGAGCTTAAATGAAATGAAGCAAATGATGGCTCACAATAAACCGCTCAGTTTTAAACTGATGAAACTAATAGGTTTGAGACTTAGAAAAGTAGAAAGAAGACTAGAGTCATTGGTCTTTAAAGATGCACGTACAAGAGTAGTTGAGTTTCTTAAAGATGAAGCAGAAGAGAAAGGAAAAAAGGTAGGGTATGAAACCATGATACCAAACCACCTGACTCATAAGGATATCGCATCATTAACAGGAACATCCCGTCAAACAGTGACTACTATTCTCAACGACCTTAGAGATAAAAACATCATTAACTTCGATAGACGCAAGATACTAATAAGAGACCTTGAAAAAATAGCCTGATAAAAACAAAAAAGGGAAGCAAATGCTTCCCTTTTTTGTTGACTTGTGATCTTATCATTTAGAAAAATTATTTCTAATCAAGAAATCTGTATATGCCTGCTGATACATTTCAACATCTGGGGCAATATTTATCGCTCTTTCATAAGCTGTTAATGCATCTAATAATAAATCATGTTCTTCATAGAAAGCTGCTAACACAATATTATCTAATGCAGTAGACTCTTCAACCTCACCTCTTAATTCAGCAAGTGTTTTCTTCAACTCATAAGATTCGTCTTCAGGCTTGGTAGTGATAGCATATTCATCAGATGTTAAATCGTTTCCTTTCACCGTAACTTTCACTTTCACAAACTTATTATCTAAAGAGGCAAAAGGCTCCTCTGCCATATTCAACATGTATGATGTTTTACCAGTCTCAGCAGTTTTGATTACATCATCAAATAAATTGCTAAATATAAGCTCATAAGTTAAATCTTCAACCTCTCCTTCTTGTTGAGGCTTATTCCATCTGATAACCACTTCTGAATTGATTATATCAGTAGAGCTATGGGCCATAATATTAATAGTAGCGCCACTTGCAAGTGCTCTGTCAACAGCCCCTGTTGCTCCCAAACTTTTTCTGTAATCACTGCCATCACCGCTATCGGTCATTTTGTTTATTACAAAATCAGCATATTTGCTAGCAACACTTGAATTTTTATTCTTTAAACTGCTAGCTAATGAACTTACAGAATGCGTTCCAGCGGTTTTAACTTCCAGCGTCTTTCCTGTATTATGCATTAAGCCAATATAAGCTTCGTCAGAAAGCTTCAATTCATCACCACTATTCAATGATTGTCCCGTCTTTAATGGCGACCATTCACTACCTCCTGATTTGTAGGAGTTATCTCCTTTATTCGCCAACACCTTAAAAACATAGCTTTGTGCATTAGCTGATACACTAAATAGCATAAAGCCGATAAACAGTAATTTTACAATTGATTTCATATCTCCTAGTTTAATAAAATTGTCTTCACTTTAATTCAAAATTCAAGCCATTAATTAATAACAACTTCCTTCTTCTTTTTCTGTACTTTAAACAGTTCCTTTCTACCTTCTTTGGTAAATATATTTTTAACTACTCCATTATATACCTCAAGGGAGTCACCTACCAAGGCAACTGCAGCCATTGCTATGGTTAAATCCAAAATCCAATCATATAAATGATAAGCGTAGATTATCAATCCCACAATTAATATCAATTCAATTAGTTGGGCCAATTTGGTTATACCATCGTACCAAGCAGGTAAGCGGTAATAAACCCACATAAAAGCTACAACATTCAAGTAACAAAGCAATATAGCTATTAAAATTTGTAGCTCATTACTTATGGTTCCTACATAATCTTCATCCAGAATCATGGAAATGATATTGGCATGAATAACCACTCCGTACATATCAGGCTCACCCCTACCGGCATATTTCTTATTGAGAGGGGTAAAATATTTATCTTCTATATTATAGCGATCACCAAAAAACCTCCCTAAAAACCCGAAAAGAACAATCTTTCCTTCAATCATTTCAGGAACAAAGTTCTCTTGAAAAACATCATGAACATCCAGCGCGAAGAAAGTGGTAGCAAAATTCGATTGTGACCCTAATGAATTACCCTTATAATTGATGTATTCTACCTCATTATTTCTCGCTAAAAACTTTTCAGCCTTTTCAGGGGCATAAATTGATGCAATTTTAACAGCAAATGCCATTTGAGAGCTATCGCTTTTATACGGCAAAACCGGGTTGAACACCCTGTTTGTTTTTACATCCTCTTGGGTTACCCCTTCGTCAGTCACTAAGTTAGCATGAGCAAAAATTGCATTATCACGAAACTTTGGATCTGACAGTTTAAGAGAGTCATAATACCATTTGCCACTCTCTTCCTCCACAAAGTTTAATACTTTGGATGCCATCACTAAAGTTTCAACCTCATTTAAGGCTTCCGCTAAAAGGCTGTCCTGTTCTTCATCTTTCGGAAAAGGAAAAAATGAATCAACACCTATAACTTTAGGATTGTACTTACTTATTATCTTAATCTGTTCTGCCACACCAGCACGTGGTAAAGTACCCATATTTACAAGTACGATGTCATCCTCGGCCATAGGATCTTCACGCAGCTTAGAATAAACAACATCGGTAAACTCAACATCTGCTAAAGCTTCTCCAATAGGATCTATTGCCTCAAAAGCATTAAACAAACCTGACAAGCCCCACATTACCAGAAATATAAAGGCTGTGGCTATTAGAGAATCGACCCATCTGTTGTTTCGTATCTTCACTTTATATTATTAAAATAATACTTTTTTTTATTGAAATAGTAAAATTATTGTTTTTAATCCTAATTAACAATAAATAATGGCAAAACTTGATTTAACTGCCTAGATGTCTGTAACTTTTGCACCTTTAAAAATGCATAAAAATCTTTGAGAAAAAAAAACAGATTAAGTTTAGCACAATATAAAGAAGGTATTTTATCTGGAGACAGGATTATTCTTAGTAGAGCCATTACACTTGTTGAAAGTAACTTACAAGAGGACAATGAATTAAGCACGCAATTAATCGATGAACTTTATCCTTCTACAGGTAATTCTATTAGGATTGGAATTACCGGTGTGCCTGGAGTAGGCAAAAGTACCTTTATTGAATACTTTGGTAAGTATTTGATATCGAAAGGGAAAAAGATAGCCGTGTTGACTATTGACCCCTCAAGTCAAAAAAGTGGTGGCAGCATACTTGGGGATAAGACCAGAATGAATGAGCTTAGCCAAGACAAGAATGCCTACATAAGACCATCGGCCACAGGTGATGCACTAGGAGGTATTGCCCATAGAACGCGCGAAAGCATGCTTTTATGTGAGGCTGCTGGTTACGAAATTATCATTATAGAAACTGTTGGTGTCGGACAATCAGAAACTTCGGTTAAGGGCATGGTTGATTTCTTCTTGCTTCTGATGCTGGCCGGTGCGGGTGATGAACTTCAAGGCATAAAGAAAGGTATTATGGAAATGGCTGATGCGATAGTTATAACCAAAGTTGACAGCGGAAATGAAAATGCAGCTCGTAAAGCAAAAAAAGAATATGAAAATGCCTTACATCTTTTCCCCCCTAACGAGAATGGTTGGCTACCTAAAGTAGAACTAAGTTCTGCCGTTGATGGTGAAGGAGCTCAGGAAGTTGAAAAGCTGATTAACAGTTTTATCAAAAAAATGAAAGAGAATGGTTTTTTTGACCACAACAGAAGTCAGCAAGCTATCAATTGGATGCATGAGACCGTTCATCAATATTTACGCAAGAACTTTTATAATACACCTGTAATTAAGGAGAATTTACCGAAATTTGAAGAGGATGTAAAATCTGGAAACCAGCATGCGGTTAAAGCCGCCTTAGAACTTATTAAAAAATATAAAGCTTAAAAATGAATAAACTGATCTTCACTCTTCTTTTATCTTTTTCATTGACCATAGCATATTCACAAACACCATGTGAAAATGGAAGTGCGGGAGGATATCCTTGTAATCAGGTAGACTTTTATTCCCATATTGATAATGCTACTTTAGCAGGTACTAGTGGAGTAGAAGGTTCGGACATATGGGGCTGGACTGATCCTCAATCGGGTATTGAGTATGCTTTAATGGCACAAACAAATGGCACTGTGTTTATTGAACTTAGTGATCCCGCAAATCCCACAATAGTAGGTAGACTTCCATCACACAACAATAAGTCGAGCGCATGGAGAGATGTAAAGGTGTATAATAATTTTGCATTTATTGTAGCTGACAACAACTCTGGTCATGGCATGCAAGTATTTGACCTTTCTAAATTACGCAATGTCACCAATCCTCCCCAGAATTTTGTGGCTGACGCGCGTTATACAGGGGTATCAAGTGCTCATAATGTAGTAATTAACCCTAGTAAAGGTCTTGCTTATATTGTTGGAGCACGGGGAGCTTCTAATGGTTGCGGAGAAGGTGGTCTTCACATAGTTAATATATCGAATCCACTTAATCCCACCTATGCTGGATGTTTTGATGCTGATGGATACACGCATGATGCACAAGTGGTTACCTACAGCGGCCCTGATCAAACTTATGTTGGTAAACAGATCGCCTTTAATTCAAATGAAAATACCATTACTATTGCTGATGTAAGTGATCCTTCTAATACAAGTTTAATTAGTAAGGAAGGCTATAGTGCTTCAGCTTACACACATCAAAGCTGGGTTACGGAAGATCATAGATATTTAATTTCTAATGATGAACTAGATGAAATAAACGGTTTGGTAGACAATACCAGAACCTTAATATGGGATATTCAGGATTTAGATAACCCGACTTTAATTAGAGAGTATTTTTCTGATAGAGTAGCTATTGACCACAACTTATACGTGCATGATAATGTAATTTTTCAGTCTAACTATCAAAATGGTGTAGTAATGTTAGATGCTAAAAAAGTAGGTTCAACCAATATTAGAGAGCTGGGTTATTTTGACACATTCCCGCAAGGAGACAACACTAGCTTTAATGGGAGTTGGAGCAATTATCCGTTTTTCGAAAGTGGCATATTAATAATTTCTGATATTGATAATGGTTTTTTCGCTGTAAAACCAAACATCAAAGATGTAATAACTAGTCATCCTGAATTCGTAAGTTGTGAAAATCCTACTACACTTAATGTTAATACGGATGATCAATTTGAAGTTTCGGAATACCAATGGCAGTTATTTGATGGCGCACATTTTAACGATATCCAAGACAATAACACTTATGATGGTGTCAATTCAGACGAGTTAACAATTACAAATGAATCAGATAATCTGAATGGAAGTGAGTACAGATGCAAAGTCACGATATCAACAGGTGAAATCGTTTACAGTTATGCATCAAACGGGTATCAGTCACCACCTATTGCAGACTTTGACATCTCATTGATGGGCAATACTGTAACTCTAACGAACAATTCAACAGGAGCACAAAGCTTTGAATGGGATTTTGGGGATGAATCTGCTTTATCTTCAGAAAATTCTACTAGTCATTCTTATGCAGAATGTGGAAGTTATACTATTACTCTAACAGCATCAAGCGCATGTGGTAATACAAGTTTATCTAAAGAAATCACAATAACTAAACCCGTTTCGCATTTTTCGTATGCTGTTATTCAAGAAGAAGATGAGAGCATTACCTTTAGTTTTATTTCAGATGTACAAAACGCTAATTCAATCCTTTGGGACTTTGGTGATGGAAATACGTCTATAGAAGAGAATCCTATTCACACTTACTCATCTAATGGTCAATATGAAGTTAAATTAACGACTTCGAACACTTGTGGCGACTCTATCTATACTGAAGTATTGGATTTAGACTTAATTCTTAGCTCTAAAAATATACTTGAGCAGAACCTGAAAGTATTCCCAAATCCGTTTAATACTGAATTAAAAATTGAAGCACTGGATAATTCTTATGAACTTAATTTAATCGAAATATATAATGCTGCCGGAGCTAAAATAGAACAAATTAAAGCTGCAAATAGAACATCAATCAGCACAGCTCATTGGAAAGAAGGGCTCTACCTGCTCGTATTTACTGACATCGAAGGACGTAAAGCTGTAAAAAGAGTGGTTAAAGAGTAGAAACATCAATTTGAAGACATTTTAAAATAGCCCGATAACTTCTATCGGGCTATTTTTTTGTCAGCAACTATTTACTTAATTCTTATCTCTCACATTTTTATGTTGATAAGGACAATGTCGGCATTTATTTCCACAGCAAAACCCGCGCTTTAAATGATATTGAGCTGTAAAGACCATTAATCCATTTTCAAAATAGAAATCTTTTGCCTCTAAATTAATACTGTCCTTTTTATTACTCATCTTATTGCAATAGGCTTTTTCTCTTCATCGATAGCCACCATAGTAAAGAGGCCTGAAATGGATTTTTCTCTGTTCTCAGAATACATCTCTTCGGTGAAAACCTCTACCAAAACTTCCATACTTGTTCTACCGACCTTTTGAACTGAACCAATCAATTCAACAATGGTACCTGCCGGAATAGCTTTATTAAAATCGATTTTATCACTGCTTACCGTTACCATCTTCTGTCTTGAATAACGGGTAGCCGTAATAAAAGCTACTTCATCCATCCAATTCAGAGCAGTACCTCCAAAAAGGGTATCATAATGATTAGTCGTATTCGGGAAAACCGCCTTTGTTACTTTGGTAATTGCGGCATTTTGCTTTTCTAAATCCATTATCTAAATATGAATTGTGTTGGTAAAATACCTGAGGTAAAAACTGCTACAAATTCTCCATCACTTGTGTAATGAATAAACTCTCCTTCACTGCCATACGCTACCCCATCACCTAAATATATATCTCCATTATCCGGATTAATAGAAAATGCGTAAGGTAATCCCAGCTCAACATTGTCAATTATTGTTTCATCCTTAGGAGAGTTTAAGTCAACCGCCTTTACAGCATTACCCTGATAATAATATACCTTACCTTCAAAAAACTCTACATCAGAGAGGATTTCTCCATTAAGGTTAATAGTCTGTGAAACGTTATCTGTATTGGTATCTATTTCAACAAGTGCACCTGAAGAGCAGGCAACCCATACTCGGTTCTGGTTATCAACAAATATTTCATCAGGTCCAGTGGCTATTCTTAAATCTGCCAGGATGGTTTCTGAAGCGATATCAATAATTGTCAAATTATTATATGCTCCGTAGTAATTTCTTGAGACATAAAGTTTACCGGAATGCTCAAGTATTTGTTCTACACCAGGCTCTGTGGCTATAGTAGATTCGATTTCAAAAGTTGTTAAATCGATAACAACAATCTTACTATCTGTTAATGAATAGTTCTCGCCATAAGGACCCCAAACGGTAAGATATGCTTTATTTCCATCTATGGTCATGTAACGCGGCTTATCTATTACACTTGCCTGAAGGGCATCAATTGTTTTTAAATCAGCAAGTGAAAATGATACTACCCTATTGCTCCCATTTAATACAGCATAGGCAATGTTATTATCTATTTCTACATCCTGAATTACATCACCAATAAAGTCGCCATTAGTGTTCTTATAAGCCGCTAATTGATAAGTGGTATCAGTAGTGTTATATATATCTATACTTGCATTGGATGCACCAAAACTCCCCTCATTAATAATAAATACATTACCGGATGACTGCACCTGAGGCTCATCGTTCTCTGAACAGGCAAAAGTGATAATCGATAAAAAAAGTAATAGTTGCTTTTTCATTTAGTTATTTGATTTAAAATTATAATTAAGTGTTAATTCGTAATTTCTACCCGGCATGGCATAACCCGCGTAAGTCTGATAATTTGTATTTAGGGCATTTCTAATTCTGAATCCACAAGTTATACCAGAGGGTAATGCGTACTGAAAACCTACATCATGCAAAATAAATTGCGGCAGCGCATAAACTTCTGTATTAACCTGAGAGGTATAAACCTTACCAGTATAATTAGCCAAATAGCTCAAACGCCACACTTTGTAAGTTGTAAATAATGACACATTTGCCTTGTGAGATGGCACATAAACGAGGTGTTTACCAATTTCAATTTCTCTTTCCGCTTCTAAAACGGTAGAATTTGTGAAGCTGTAGGCAAGATCTAATCCTAATTTCAGCTCATTAACCCTAAAGCTCGTTTGATTATTTAACTCTAAACCCAAAATTTCAACTGTCTTTACGTTTTCAGGCCTGCTATTACCCATATTAGTGGGCTTCCATTGTATATAATCACTGATTAGGTTACGATAAGTTGTTACACTAAAATTGTTCTGAAGGTTGCTAATACCACTATTTAACTCTAGTCCTAATTCATTATTGAAGCCACGTTCGGTTTTCAATTCAGGATCGCCAGCATTTTGCCAAAAACGATCGTTAAGTGTAGGAATTCGGTAATTAACAGAACTGCTGACTTTTAACTTCAACTTATGCCTTGAACGCTGGAAAAGTTGGTAAGCTAAGCCCAAGTATGGAGATAGTGGACTTTCAGGCGAGTCAGATATATATTGTTGTTTAATATGAGCAGCATAATTGATTTTTTGAAAAAGCTCACCTCTTGATTGAACCATAATGCTGTAGCGCTCTTCAAAAGCCTGCTCTTGCTCATATCCAGGGTTTTGAGCGGAAATAACATTCCCTCTTAACTCTGCTTCAACAATATGATTTTTTGCCAATGATGTCGTAATTTTTGAGAAACCCTCTATCCTATTCACAATGTATAGGGACCGTGCCAATCCATCTTTGTAATCCAATTTATCGTTGAAATAGCCAATACCGGAATGAAGTTGAAAGAATCGTGATTGCAATTGATATTGGATTGAAGTTCTTAAATTTTCATCTTGCTGATCACTATTATTGCTTCCTCCACTTAAAGTTGGTTGTATCTCCCTGTAGTTATCATTATACCAAAGACTAAACTCCAGCTTCTGATCATCAGTTAATTTATAACCTAAAGCTGTGAGTGCCCCATAACTTTGGTATGCTGCATGCTCTTGTCTCAAATTTCTTTCTGGTATTAGGAAGTCATTTTCAGAAACATTGTAGTACGCATTTATTTTGTAAGATAATTTTTCGGTGGACTTCTCAAATGAGCCTAAAGTTCTGTATGTATTAAAACTACCTACTGACTGCTGGATTTCAGCAGTCATATTTTTACGATAAGATAAGGGGTTTGCAAGTGCAACTGTACCACCTATTGCTCCACTTCCACCAAAAGAACTGCCTCCTCCAGGAATTAAGGTAACTTCGTCTGTAACAGAAAGCGGAACCGTAGAGAAATCGGTTTGACCTAAAGTATAATTATTTATGCTGAAATTATTCCATAAAACAGATGTTTGGCTGGCATTAGTACCTCTAAAAGAGATGGTACTTAGCATGTTGTTGCCATAAGATTTCAGATAGGTACTCGACTGTGAATTGAGAAATCCAGTTAGCGATGCTTGTTTGTTAAAAGCAACTAAGTTTTCATCCGGAACAATTACCCTACTCCCCACCAGATTGAGCTGAGCATTACTTCCGTATACAGCAACCTCATCTAGCCGCAGCAGGGAATCCTGCATTTGATCCTGCCCCAAAGCCAAATTAGCTGTTGCAAACAATATGATTATCAAAAATACGCGCATGCATTAATTTTTAATGCGACTGCGGTAAAAATCAGATGTAAAAAGATATAAATATAGCTTCGTACATTCCTGACCTTTCACCCGAAAGTCGAAATACTTAAGAATTGTGGCAGGTCTCCTGACTTGTCCTGATTTTGCGGCCTTCCCATGCTGATTGCTACACCAGTACAGTGGCAAAGAGGTTGCAAAAACTACTGCTTTACATCAAGCAATAGGGACTTACAGTTGCGGGGACAGTTCTGGAATTTTAGTTTTAACGGCTAATCACCAGATTCCCTTTTAATACAGACAGGCTCATGCCTCGTCCGTAACCATAATTCATAACAAAGGTAAGGAGAAGATTTGAAATAGCAATGTTAAAATCTACCCAGACAAAGTAATCAGAAATACAAAGACCTAAAAACAAAGCCTTCTACTTTGTTATACTCAAGAGCTGGAAATGGTACTTTAATAAGGTTGGCGGCTCTCAAGATCATTTTGAGCCATTTTCTATCAGTATGTATTCTAGAAAAATCTATATCAAGAGATAATATACACTGCCTATGGCGTATAAATTCTGGCAATGCTTCACCTCTGTAGGTACTAGGATTTTCAAACTCTTTCAACATTCCATTTCCACTGTAACCTACAGCTACATTTAGCCAATCAGGAACCCAACTATTTTCGACTATACTATTGATATTGGCTGACAACCAATAAGTATGACCATTATAATCATAAAAGAATTGTTCGACAGGTGTATCGCCCAAAGGAGGATAGTAAGCAGCATAAGGACTAGGACTATAGGAGAACTTCATCAATAAAATTTGCTGATCAAAAGCAACTTCCTGCGCCATAAAAAGAGCCGAACCAAAAGTATTAGCGATCATGTCAGACCATGAAAAACCCCAACCTTCATACAAACCATCAAAAATTTCGATAGGTGTTTGAAATACTAATCCCATCGGTCCACCAAAAAGTAAAGCCTTCTTTTTAGAGACACCAGAAGACCGAAGTGCCCTGTAGGCAGCAGCGCTTTCTCTGTAAGCCGTAAAAGCATGTCCGCCTTTATCTAGTTGCAAATACCCTTTACTATCATCATAATAATGAAAGGGTACCCTGTCAGTATCTTTATACCAGATAAAATGCAAGAAAGATAAGCCAGCTGCATAAGAAACTGATTCGGTTAGAATCACCTTCCTTAAAGCAACTTTGTTAAGCGTGTCAGGATGGGAGTTTTCATGACCTATTTGAGCTTTACCAAGAAAACTAATACTAAGAAAAAGAAGTACAAAGACGCTCTTCATTGCATGTTAAATTCATTTTGTGAACTTAACAAACGTTCAAGAACTATCTTATTTATCCTCCTATGAACTTCCGGCTTAAAGCTGAGGTATCTATTAAATTCATCAGCCGTAAAATGACCAATAATAATTCCTCTCAACTCCTTTTTATAAGCACTATCAGACTCAAATATTTTAATAACATATTTACTTTTATCTATATCTGATAGTTTGAAATAAGTATTTTGCTTTGCCTTTAAATGGGCGCAAAAATGCATTATGAGCACTTCGTGAACTTGTTTGATAATAGGTCTTAATGAGACATTCTGAAACTCTTCCTCTGCCAAAGTTTCACCTGTCACCTTGGCTTTTGGTATTTGAGGTCGATAATCAGGTTTATTCATAGTAATAAGGAAGTAACATTCTGATGCAGATAGCTCATTGTGATTAAAGGTTTAAATAGACCTTGTAAACCAAGTCAATAATATCAGAATCGAGCTCCTCATAATCGGCACCTGTAATTAATATTTCATTATACTCAGTATAGGCGCAACAGTCCTCTGATATTTGATTAGAATCAATAGAAAAAGTGAACAAATCCTCATCGCCATACATGAATCCATAATTATGTAAGCCTTGTTGCCACCCTATTTCTTCAGCCCTTAAATAATAATTCCCCTCAATAACCAAAGTATCAAGAGTAAGTCTTTCATCTGAGGATAACGGAGAAACTTTGAGTTTACTTAATTGAAAAGTATCTGAAGCTATAAAATCTGACTGATTACTATACAGCTGAAAGTAGATAGGATTTGGCGGAGTAAAGCATGCTATATCATCACAGTTTTCCTCCCCGAAAAAAGAGCAAGAAGTTTGTAGTACCAAGATTAAAAATAATGCAGTAATTTTAAGGGTGTTTTTCATTTTTAAGCTTTTATAGTTTGCTTGATACAGACACACCCGAAAATCGATCCGTTGGAATTACGCTAATAATTACTCCTCAGATCAAACTCTTCCTTCTGAGAATCAAGAAGTTTACCTTGGAAACATTTTAACACCCTGGCAGGGTGCTTTTCTATAAAACTGTGATCGTGCGTACCCATGAGTACGGCAGTGCCACTTTTATTGATATCAGTAAATAATTTAAAAACACCATCAGAAACTTCCGGATCAAGGTTACCAGTTGGCTCATCTGCAATTAATAATACAGGTTCATTTAACAAGGCCCTGGCAATTACTACACGCTGCTGTTCCCCTCCTGAAAGTTGATAAGGCATTTTATTGTCAATGGAGCCCAAACCTACTTGCATCAGCACATCGGCCATACGCTTCTTCATTTTAGAGCGGTCTTTCCAGCCGGTAGCACGCATCACAAATTGGAGATTTTCGGCTACGGTTCTATCAGGTAACAACTCAAAATCTTGGAAGATGATCCCTATTTTTCTACGGAGCTGGCTTATTTTTTTTGAGGAGATGCCGTTAATTTTAAAACCAGCAGTTTCCATCTGACCAAGTCTTAATGGAAGGTCAGCATACAGGGTTTTTAATAAGGATGATTTTCCGCTTCCTGTTCGGCCTATCAAGTACACAAACTCTCCTTTTCCTACCGTCAATGAAATATCGCTGAGTACAGCTTTATCTTCCTGAAAGATGGTGGCATTTTCTACTCTAACTACAGGATCGTTGGAAAAGGACATATTTATTAAATATCTAGTTTTTCAATTTTACCAAAAGACAAACGCTCAATAACTGCCTGAAGTGCTTCTTCCTTGCCCTCCAAACCATATTTTTCCATGTTCTTAAGCGGCCTGTCTGCTCTGAAATAGGCAATGAGCACAAAATCTTCATCGCGCAGCTGAATATAATCAGGAATTTTTGCCTTGCCTTTTACTTTGATGATATACATGGTGGAAGTATCAAGATTTTTGTATCAAGTACTAAGAAATATCTCTTAATACTTGATACAATTATACAGTCAATCAACTATTAACTTTTTTATGATCGGCTAAGAATTGCGCTAATCCTTTATCAGTTAATGGGTGATTTAATAAGGAAGTAATTACTTTAAGTGGACAAGTTACCACATCAGCACCGATGTTAGCACACTCTAATAAGTGCATTGAATGACGCACTGAGGCAGCTAAGACTTCCGTTTCAAAATAATAGTTTTGGTAGATGCCTACTATATCTTCAATAAGGGTTAAGCCATCCATTGAGATGTCATCTAACCTACCAATAAATGGTGACACGTAAGAAGCTCCCGCTTTAGCCGCTAGCAACGCCTGACCAGCCGAAAATACCAAGGTACAGTTAGTTCTGATTCCTTCAGAAGTAAAGTGCTTAATAGCTTTAACACCATCTTTAATCATGGGTACTTTCACCACAATTTTATCATCTATTTTGGCCAATTCTTTGCCTTCTTTAATGATGCCTTCATAATCTGTAGCTATTACCTCAGCACTTACGTTATTATCAACAATATCGCAGATAGCCTTATAATGGGCTCTTACATTATCATCTCCTTTAATGCCTTCTTTGGCCATTAGGCTAGGATTAGTGGTTACACCATCTAATACGCCTAAATCGTAAGCTTCTTTAATTTCATCAAGATTTGCGGTGTCGATAAAGAATTTCATTCTACAGTTTTTGAGGTTTTTCAATAAGTTTTAGCTGACAAAAAGTTCAGCTTTGATGGCTACAAAGGTAGAATATTAATCGGAAAATGGAATGTGAAAAAGAAATTGAAAAGAAGGGAAATAAAAATGGCAAACCAACATCGCACCGCTACAACCGCCTACCCTTGCTACCTTCCGGTCCTGGGGGAATTCAGCAGGAGCTGGTCGTGCCGATTTGCCGATGCAAAGGTAAGTAAATGTTATTGATTTGTAAACAGCCTATTAAGAAAAACTGTAAAACTGTTTTTATACCATTGAATATCAGAGAATAAAAATTTAAAATTTCAGCCTTAAACCATTATCTAAACTGAAAAGAAACTTCCTGATCGGGATAATCGGCTGGGCATCATAAGTTGCCGTAAAGGAAGTAGTGAATAATAATTTTGAAGTGAGCTTTACCTTAAGCGACAAATCCGTGCTGAATCGCTGCCTGTACAGATCATCTTCCCAATCATAACCCACCTGGTAATAATTAGTGAAATTAACATTTACTGCTTCATTGAACTTAGCTTTAAAAGCAATGTAGTTCGATGATTTAGGCAAAGTCTTCTCTCGAAGTCCGTCCTCCGCATTCCAAGCTTCATACTCAAGCATGATTCCTGAACCCACGGCCAAACTAAACTTCCCTGTGTCTAGCAATTCATACCTACCTCCTACTCCGGTAAGCCATCTATTAGCTAAGCCTCTACCTGCATCATACTGCCATTGGTTAAATTGCTCCATAGAAAAGCGCGACTGATAAAAGAAATGATTTCTGTAATGGATATATCCGGCACTGATGAAAGCATCTCCCGCCAGAGAATTATAGGTTACATCACCAATGAGAATGTAGGCTGTGATATCTTTAATTAAAGCTACATTGGCTTTAACACCAAACTGTGTATAAATAGAAGATGAATCAGGCGTGGAATTCCTGTTGTTCATGCTAAAATTAAAATCCAGGTTACCGAGCAAATCCTTATCGGTTGCCGCACTTTTACGAATATTCTCAACATTCAGAATTTGTGCCTGAGTAGAGGTGATTGATACAATTAAAAATAGGATAATATAAGAAAATTTATTCATAGCGTTAATATTTACTGTTGGCTACAACGTTGCAAAAGTATTTCCGTATTGTATGGCAGGCAAATAATAAAAGATTATCTTTGTTGCCCTCATTGGAAAAGCCGATGAGATTACAATTACAAGTCAAATATATGGGGTTGACCGGTATTGACGGTAAGTGTAAGTTATGTATTAGCATGCAGGGTGTAGCGTGTACATCCTCAAGTAATTCACGCAAACTATAATTGGCGAATCTAATTACGCCATGGCTGCATAATCTTAATTCATTTTAAGATTAGCTGAGAAGGGTTGAGTCCCCAAACGGATTCCCCAGCCACATTCCTCAGCCCTACGTTTCTTCGGGGCTGGTCAAGGAGTGTCGACTAGAAGGAACTAGCGTGGTGATGCTATTAAGCCATTGCGAAACTTTAGTAGCTAAGGCCTGCCACAGGACTGTTACTTTCCATAACAGGCTCGAAAACCCAATTAGTAACTAAGCATGTAGAAGATGCATAGGTTCCTTATCCGGACGAGGGTTCGA
This sequence comes from Marivirga atlantica, assembly GCF_016734805.1. GTDB lineage: Bacteria > Bacteroidota > Bacteroidia > Cytophagales > Cyclobacteriaceae > Marivirga > Marivirga atlantica. The sequence continues at coordinate 1,408,135 of NZ_JAERQG010000001.1, read as the reverse complement.
ATCCCTCCAACTCCACCTACGCCCTCCGAAGCTTCACGCGAAGGAGGGCTTTTTAATTTAACACTTTCCTTCTCTTAACTCCCACCATCAAAGGCTTCGGTGGAGAGCTCCACAATATCACATTCCGAAGCCTCACACGAATGAGAACTTTTTAATTTCTATAATAAAAGGCTTAACTGACCAACCTTCATTTTTTAAGATATATTTAACTTATACTTAGGTTAAAAGATAGTTCCACTATGCAATATGTTTATTTATTAAAATGTGCTGATGGCAAGATTTATACAGGATGTTCAGGTAATCTAAAACAACGGCTGGAAGCTCACCAGAAAGGACAAGTGGGTTTTACAAAATCAAGACTACCGGTTGAATTAATTACTTATATAGCTTTTAAGGATAAAATAAAAGCCTTCCAATTTGAGAAATATTTAAAATCTGGTAGCGGCAAAGCCTTTGCGTATAAGAGGTTTATTTGAAAAACTTCACGAAATTACTATTACAGGCTCCTTTTTTGACTAATATTAAATAACATAAACGAACTAGAATTATGGATAGAAAGCAGGCAGAAGGTTATGTGTTGGAATTTGATATGAGAATTAACAACCTTACTCGAATTGTAAATGTCCATCAGCAGTTAATTGAAGAATACGAGGGACGTATGCAATTAGAACCCTGGTATGATGGTCTGCATTTTTGGCAAGATGCTGAAGAAGTATTCGGTCTGACATTGATTGCTTTCCAGAATTATATTAATAGCAGCATATATGAAAGAAAAGCAGGAGGTAAACCTTTGGATTCAACTATAGACTTTTACGAAATTGGGCAAAAAATAAACAACTCATCAATTACTAATATTCAGTTAATAGTTACTCTCTCTAATTATTATAAGCACAGGGATGACCTAAGACCACTTCAAAAACATACTACGAAGGTTTTAGATAAACTTGACTTGGCTTATAACATAGAAACAAGTGATGGACATAAATTTGATCCTCCTGATGACTCCCCAATAACACTAGGTGTAGAAATGTTATCAAAAGATTATAACCTACTTGAGATTCTTAGTAAAGTTACGAGTTGGCGAGAAGAGATTTGGAAAATTTAAAACACAAGATTCCCGTTTCCACGGGAATGACGCTCTGAGCAAGCATTCGGGATAAAACTACAATCGTCATTCCCGAAAATTCTGAAGTGGAACAAAAGAATTTATCGGGAATCTCATCTCTTTCAGCTAAGCTGTAAGTATTAACATAAAAAAACCACCCCGATTTTCATCGGGGTGGTTTCACCGTTAAATCTAAACTAAATTATTCTTAGGCTTCTACTTCTTCCATTTTTGGGTAATCGGTATAACCTTTATGGCCTGGTGTGTAGAAAGTATCCTGATCCCACTCTACTAATTCAGCTTCGGCTTCAAAACGCTCAACCAAATCAGGATTGGAAACATAAGGTTTTCCGTAAGCTACCATATCGGCATTACCTTCTTCAATTACCTTATTGCCGGATTCTCTGTCAAAACCAGCATTGATGATTAAGTTACCTCTGAACTTTGGGCGGTATCTTTTCGCAATTTCCGTTTCCGCATAAGGAATATCTGACACATCATTAAATGGTTCTGACAAATGCAGATACGCTAAATCATATTTATTCAGCTCATCAATAATGTAATCAAAAGTAGGGATGGTTTCTTCATCCATGGTCATCCCGAAAATGCCGTGTAAAGAAGGATTTAATCTTAAGCCTATTTTTTCTTCGGGCATCACTTCTTTGATCGCATCAATTACCTCAAATAGAATTTTTGCTCTATTTTCAATTGAACCACCGTATTCGTCAGCTCTGTGGTTAGAAGTACCGTTAAAAAACTGATGCAGCAGATAGCCGTTAGAAGAGTGAATTTCCACACCATCAAAACCTGCCTCCATGGCATTTTCAGCAGACTTCTTATAATCTTCTGTGGTCTGCTTGATCTCTTCAATGGTCATCTCTTTAGGTGTAACGGTATCTTTGAACCCTTCAGGCGTGTACGACTTTGAATTCGGGTTAATGGCTGATGGCGCATGCGGTAAATCTCCGTTATGGAAATCAGGATGAGACATTCTACCTACATGCCATAGCTGGATGAAAATCTTTCCGCCTTCGTCATGAACCATTTTGGTCACTTCTTTCCATCCTTCCATTTGGGCTTTGGTATGAATGCCAGGCGTGTTGATGTAACCAACTGCCTTTTCAGAAATCTGAGAGCCTTCGGTAATGATTAATCCTGCAGAGGCTCTTTGTTTATAATATTCGCCTTGTAACTCAGCCGTAGGTACCTTTTCAGGATTATCGGCCCTGCTTCTGGTCATGGGTGCCATCACTACCCTATTCTTAAGGTCCTGGCCTGCTAAATTAAATGACTTTAATAATGCTTGATCTTTATTCATGATTAATATATTCTATTTTGAAATTGTAAATATTGAATTGCATACGTGACGGAGTTCATGCTGTTTAGTCAGCAAAATGACACTTGAGTATTGAATCAGTTTTTACCAGAAATGTTTAGGTATAGTGCATTTAAAAAATGAATTGTGATTATGTAGAAAAAAGGATGCGGTGTATCTTTGCACAAAAGAATTTCACATGGCAAGACAAGCAAAAAATCCCAAAGACACTTATACCATCATGACAGAGCTGGTGCTACCCAACGACACCAATCCTTTGAATAACCTTATGGGAGGAAGACTTATGCATTGGATGGATATTGTTTCTGCCATTAGTGCGCAAAAGCATAGCAACAGAATAGTGGTTACTGCTTCGGTGGATAATATTTCTTTTCAAAATCCAATTGCTTTAGGCGATGTAGTAACGCTTGAAGCCAAAGTAACTCGTGCCTTTAGTTCTTCCATTGAGGTGCATATCATGGTTATGGGTGAGAATATTCCTTCCGGAAAGAAATATCATTCTAACTCGGCTTTCTTCACCTTTGTAGCTGTAGATCAAAGTGGTAAACCGATTGATGTGCCAGAGTTAATTCCTGAAACGGAGGAAGAAACAGAATTATTTGAAGGAGCCTTAAGAAGAAGACAACTTAGGCTGGTACTGGCAAAACGTATGAAGCCTGAAGAAGCAACAGAACTAAAATCTATTTTTAAACTCGATCAGTAATGCACATAGAAGATGAATACTTGCACCTGATATTTGGAGATGATGTAGTCTATTTGTCTTCTGATGCGCAAAGTACTAATGCCGATAAATCAGTGGTGGCTGAAGAAGCTGTTAAAGTAGAAACTGAGGAATCTCCAGTGGCTGAGGTAAAAGAGGAAGCAGCTGCCTATGAAAAGCCACCCAGAGCCATTGTTCTTATTCATGAAATACTGAAGGTTGAGCACAAAACACTTTTAGAGAAAATTCTTGGCGCCATCAATATTTCAATGGATGATGTTCAGCTGATTCAATCACATCCGGAAAAATTCACCAGCTTAAGTGGTACACAATTATTTCTTTCTTTCCACCCGAACTATGCCCCTAAAGGTGAATATGAAATTAATATCATCAATAACATAAAGGTAATTTATGCACACGCTTTAGCTGAGCTCGATCAAAACATAACCTACAAGAAACAATTGTGGGGAAATTTAAAAAAGTTGGCTTAGATGCAACTTTTTTTATGATTACTTGGTTTACTTTATAAACTACTTTATTTTTGAGTATAATTTATAACAGAGGAACCATGAATCAACAAGAATTATCAAATCAGGACAGCATTAAGATCATCATGGAGATGGTGCAAAGTACTAAGTACAATATAGCCAGAGATAAAGTCATCTATTTGATGTGGGGCTATTTGGTTGCCATTTCTTCACTTGCTCATTATGTATTAAAATTTCAGTTTGAAATAAGTCAAGCATATTATGTATGGCTGAGCATGCCAGTGGCCGGAATTATTACTGGTATCTATTATGGAAGAAAAAAGAAGCATAGCACGGCAAAAACATTTACAGATAGAGCAATGAGTTCAATTTGGATCGCTTTTATTGTTGCCCTGATTATTTTCCTTCTTGCCTCTCCTCAAATTGGTTGGAGTGCTGTATATCCTATCTTCATGGTACTTTATGGAATAGGAACTGCCACTTCAGGTGGGATTATGAAATTCAAACCTTTAGTGATTGGCGGTTATTTAAGCATGGGTGTTGGCTTGCTTGCTTTTTATCAACCTTTCGACATCCAGTTATTCTTATTAGCCCTAGCAGTAATAGTAAGTTATGTAATTCCAGGGCATTTATTACCAAAAGCTCAAAACGATTAAGTCATGTTTGAGCCTCTAGACCCTATATTACATTCGCAGCTCAGGCTAGCCGTTGTCAGCCTACTTATGAGTGTGGAAGAAGCCGAGTTCACTTACATTAAAGAAAAAACTAAGGCAACTGCTGGTAACTTAAGTGTACAGGTGAATAAACTAAAAGATGCAGGTTATATAACGGTTGAAAAATCTTTTAAAGACAATTACCCGCTTACAACCTGTAAAATTACCCAGGCAGGCGTTGAAGCATTTGAAAAGTATCTCAATGCCTTAAGATCGTATATTAAACCAGAATAAATAATAGAAAAATGAAAAAGCTATCAATCTTAATTTTAAGCCTATTTGTATTTAGTTATCTAAATGCGCAACCGGCACAAACAGATCAAATTGCAAAAAATGAAGTATCCAAACTTACATTTATGGAAGGTTATTGGGAAGGTACTGGTTGGCGTTATAGTGCCGATGGACAGAAGCATTCTTTTGAGCAGACAGAAAAAGTACAATTTAAATTAGATGGTACGGCCATACTTGTTGAAGGTCATGGAACCTCAAACGGCAAGACTGTTCATGATGCTATGGCAGTAATTACTTATGATAAAGAAAAGCAGAATTTCCGTTTTTCATCAAATTTATCAGACGGTAAAGGTGGTGTTTTCACAGGAGAAATAATTGATGGAAAATTCTATTGGTATCCGAATGACTTCATCCGTTACATTATTACAGTTAATAACAATGGCCAATGGCATGAAATTGGAGAAATGAATAGAAATGGCAATTGGTTTCAGTTTTTTGAAATGACATTGAATAAACAATAAGAGCATTAACACTACAAGAGGCTACACATAGCCTTATTATTTTATTATTTTAGTTTACATTATAAACTTATTTACAATGAAGAATTTAACAACAATGATCATAACAATAATTGTTATGATGTACTCATCAAAATCAGTTGGTCAAAATGTAGATCAGCTAATGAAGAAAGCTTATGTAACAAACAGCAAGACTCTTTGGAAACAGGCCGTAACAAAGTCTGAAGGAAATTTATGGACAAGTGCATTAGCTCACTATGGCTTATTAATTGGTACCATGTCTGATCAGGACGAAGCATTATTTGACGAATACATTGATCGAACTTTAGACCTATTAAGAAAGCTGGAAGAAGAACCAGCCTATACTGCTGAAGCCTTGGCTATTCGTTCTGGAGTTTATGGGCTTATTATGGCGTATTCTCCCTGGAAAGGAATGGTATATGGTTATAAAAGTTCCTCTTGTCTTGAAAAAGCTTATGAGCTAGCACCTAAAAGCCCTATTGTTTTATCACTTCAGGCAAATTCACTTTACTATACACCTACAGCCTTTGGTGGAGACAAGGTTGAAGCCAGTAAGAAATTCGAGCAAAGTGTAGCTTTATTTGAAGAACGAGAAGCTGTCAATGACAACTGGATGTATTTATACACATTGGCGAACCTTGGTCAGGCCTATCATGCCATTGATAAGGATGAGCAAGCACTGGCTATTTATAATCAAGCCTTAGAGTTAGCTCCTGATTTCTATTATGTATCAAAGGTTTTGAGACCTCAAGTTCAAAAGAAGTAATTCTTTAGCTATGAGAAAGCTCATATTCTTAACCGGTTTCATTTTTTGTGCAATGGTAGCAGTTGCACAAGAATCTGTTACAGGCCTAGTGACTAATAGTGAAAATGAACCACTTATTGGTGCTCATATCATCAACCTCAATAATATTGATCATAGTGCTGTAACAGATGAAACCGGTAAATTCATACTAATTAAATTTCAAGAAACCGATACGCTCCTGATTAAATACATAGGGTATCAGGAAAGGCTTTATATACCAAAAGAAATGGATGCATTAAATATTCAGTTGACAAGAGAACAGCGCGTACTTAGGGAAGTATCAGTTAAGGCTGTACCTATGGGTGCGGAAGTTTTCGCCATGGAGAAATTAAAGCCTCTTGATATTTATCTGAATCCTGCATCAAAGGCTGATCCACTAGTGGCAGTCAATACCACGGCTTCTTCCACCACAAAAGATGAGAATGCTGCTGTTTCATTTAGAGGAGCTACTGCCAATCAAACGGCATATTTTATAAATGGAGTGCCCTTAAAAAATCCTGTGAAATATACTCAACTTAATAATACAGGGACTTTGAGTATTTTCAATACTGATTTTTTACGAGATGTAACCATCTTCCCGGGTAATCCTCCTTTAGAATATGGTCAATCTACCTCAGGTGCTATTATTCTGGAAATGGCTGATCGGTTTCCCAAGTATCAACAACATAGCTTGAGCTTATCTTTGGCCAATCTTGGTTACTCTTTTAGAAACCAACTTAATAATGATTCTCATGTAGGCGTATTTACCAACTTTCAGTTCAATGAACTGCTACAGTTTACCAACCCAAGAGGTTTAGAGGACATCAATAGTTTCAGATCAAATGATTTGGGCGTACTGCTGGTGAAGCATAGTGCCTTTGGCTCTTTCAAATTCTTTCAGTATGGCTTGATGGATAGTTACAATTTTGCCTTTAATCATCCGAGTTACAAAGGAGAGTTCGTACAGTCTTCAGTAAGAAGTATTAGTACTTTGAAATGGGTCTATGATTTAAGTGATTTCACCTTTTCACTAATAGCTGGAAACAGCTATAACCAAAATAATTTTGAGTTTGGTAACCTGGATTATGATGATGAAAACTTATCTCCTTACCTAGCTGGTCATGTAATACAAGAAGGAACATCTCATATCTCAAAAATTGGCTACTCCTATTGGGGAAGAGAGAACCACTTTGATGGGCAGTACCCACTGTATGACTTTGCTTTAAGCCCTGAAAACCCTAGTGATGAATTAAGCTATACTGCTTCAAGTAATATTCATGAAGTGTATGGCTACCATAGACATAGTTTCGGTAATACTGCTTTAGGCGGTGGTGTAAGGGTTGGCATGCTTAAAAATGCTCAAAATGAGATTTCCTATCAATTGCAGTTTTCGCAGCAGCTCAACAAAAAACTTAAGTTAAAGCTAGCAGCTGGTAAATATTATCAGAATAGAATAGCCGAAGAAACTGAAGCTGATGAATTTATAACTTCATTTCAGCAATCAATCGATATTGAATATGATGCACGCAAGTTAGCCTTTACCCAAAGCTTTTACAGAAATGCCTTTGATCATAAAAACGTAATAGGCTCTGAAACGAGTGTTAATTTTAGATTCAGTAGAAAACTGCAAGTCAACCAGAACCTCAGTTTGTTAGATAATGATAACAGTTTTGACTGGTTTTCACGAAGTACAATTGATTGGAAGTTTCTACCTAGTTGGTCATTCAGTGCGATCCTTCAATTCTTTAAAGGCCAGCGATATCAGATGATTACATCCTCAACTTACAGTGAGCAATTAGATGTTTACAGCCCAATTTATGAAAATGGTAGTAGTCATTTCAGACCATACAGAAACATCTCCGTTTCAATTTCTAAATTAATGCAATTAGGAGACAGATTAAGCAGCGTATGGTTTTTCAGTCTGAATAATGCACTTGACTTTAAAAATACCCGAGATTTAGAATACAATTTTAACTATAATTACTACAGTAAAAACTATCTATCAAGAAGAGGAATTTACTTTGGTGTAGTACTTAATCAAATCTTCGAACCTAAATAACTGAACTATGGAAAATGAAAAAGATGATAAATTATGGAAAAAAGCTGAAGCAAGAGTCGGCTTTAAAAAGCATCTGACAACCTATATTCTTGTTAACATATTCATTTGGCTTGTCTGGTATTTTACAACTGCACCTTATTATGATGGTTTTCCCTGGGCAGCCTTTGTTACGCTAGGTTGGGGCATTGGCATTGTAACAAATTACATTCAGGTTTATGTAAATGACGGTGTGGATGTAACTGAAAAAGAATATGAGAAATTGAAGAATAGAGAAAGACGCTAAACAAAAAAAGGCTGGTTTACACCAGCCTTTATTAATATGATAAACTCTAAAATGATTAAGAGCCAGAGTAAATCTCCTCTAATTTTTGATGAAGTTCATCCCCTCTTAAATTCTTAGCTACAATTTTACCTTCCGGACCTATTAATAGTGAAAAAGGAATGCCTGAAATTTTGTATTCCTGAACAACAGGGGTTTGCCAATATTTAAGGTCTGACACTTGAGTCCATTCAAGTCCATCCTGTTCAATAGCTTTTAACCAATCTTCTCTTTTCTTATCCAGTGAAACGCCTAAAATTTCAAATCCCTGATCTTTATATTTATTGTATGCTGCTACAACATTTGGGTTTTCTGCTCTACAAGGCTTACACCAAGCTGCCCAGAAATCAACCAAAACATAGCCTCCTCTGTAGTCAGAAAGACTAACGGTATCTCCTTCTGGAGTTGGCATAGAAAAGTCAGGTGCTACCACACCTATTGATACTTTTGACAGATCGTCAATCTGCTTGGCATAAAACTGTACGATACTCGAGTTAGGATGTGCCTCTTCAAGACTTGCACTTACCTTTTGCATGAACTCAAAATCTTCATTAGGATTGAAGAAATTCATGGCCTGAATAACAGCAATAGAAGGCAACATTTCCTCAACTTTAGCCTTAATATTTTCTTTACGCTTCTCCTGAATGATCATGAAATCATCCTGAATATTCTTCATCTTTTCCTGATCATCAGCTTTTCTTGCCGCAAGAAATTGAGCATTAATTTCTCTAACTTCCTCATTCTGTTCTTCAGTCATATTGCGAATAGCTTCTAGATGCTTGATATCTTCGGAACCCGTAATTTCTAGTTTACCATTTCTTTCAGATCCATCTGCAATTACCTCTACATCCTCTTCACTAAGAATTAAAGTAGCCCTTTGAGTATTGAACATATTTAAGATGTAGAACTCTGGCGCTCCTGCCGGCATGGTGTATTCAAACGTATTATCCTCATTTAGTACAATGGTATCTTTTAAGGATAACTTGCCTTGCTCTAAAAGGGAAATCGTCATCATTCCTTCTTCTGGCGGGTTCTCTATTGTACCACTTACGGTTACCTGGTTTCCATCTTTGCTTTCACAAGCCGCGAAAAATATTACAGCAATTAAGCCTAAAGCTATTTTCTTCATTTTATGTTGATTTTAATCTAATACTTCTTTTAATAATTTTTGAGCCACTTGAGGGTCAGCCTTACCCTTACTCCTTTTCATAACCTCTCCCATAAACAGCCCAATCAGTCCTTTTTTACCTGATTTATAAGCTTTTACCTTGTCCGACATATCATTTAAGACCTCTTCAACAATTGGCTGAATGCTATCAGACGAGCTATCTTGTATAAGGTTTTGCTCTTCGGCTATACTTAAAGCTCCTTTATTTGGCTCTTTCAGCATAATTGGGAAAATCTTTTGTGCAGCAGCTGAGTTACTTACCTTATTTTGTTCTACTAAATTTATGAGCTCTGCTAGCCTTTGAGGTGAAATAGAAAACGCTTCTATCGTAATTCCTACATCATTCAAATAAGACTTTACAGTACCCATCAGCCAATTGGAAGCAACTTTACAATTACTTACACCTTTGCAAAGCGCTTCAAAATAAAAGGCAGTTTCTTTATTATCAGTCAATATCTGAGCATCATACTCCGGTAGCTCATATTGCTCCATAAATTTCTGCTTAAGCTCTCTAGGCAAAGCAGGCATAAGTTCCTTAATTTCAGAAATCCATGCATCGTCTACAATAATGGGTGAAAGATCCGGTTCAGGGAAATATCTGTAATCGTTTAAATCTTCTTTAGTCCTCAAACTAGAAGTAGTGCCACTATCAGCATCAAAATCTCTAGTTTCAGATATTATGGTACTACCTTTCTCAAGTTCTTCAATCTGTCTTTCTATTTCATGATCAACGGCTCTCTTCACATTTCTAATGGAGTTCATGTTCTTAACCTCCACCTTATTGCCAAGCTTTTCTGCTCCATTTAGCATGACTGAAATATTAGCATCGCATCTTAATGAGCCTTCTTCCATATTGCCATCGCATATGTTAAGATAACGCACCAACTTCCTAATTTCGGTAAGAAATGCTGCCGCTTCCGCTGAAGACTTCAGCACAGGTTCGGTAACAATCTCAATTAGAGGAACCCCTGCCCTATTGTAATCAACAAGCGTTTCTGTTTCACCTGCCAAATGCATAGATTTACCAGCATCCTCTTCTAAATGAATGCGGTTTAGCTGAACAGTATGCTCTTTTTCTGCACCTTCAGGTTTCACCCATACTTTACCTCCTACGCAAATAGGTGCCTTGTCTTGTGTTACCTGATAACCCTTTGGTAAATCTGGATAAAAGTAATTTTTGCGTGCAAAGATGTTTTCTTTGGTTATTTCACATTCACATGCTAAGCCCATCATGATAGCATAATCAAATGCTTTCTTGTTGGCTTTTGGTAGTACACCAGGATGTCCCAGAGAGATTGTGCTGATATTAGTATTAGGCTCAGCTCCAAACTTATTAGAATCAGCACAGAACATCTTGCTCTCAGTCATTAACTGAGCATGCACTTCCAGACCTATTATGGCTGTATATTTATCTCGTACCGACTGTTCTAACATGCTTATTATAATTTAGTGCTGGCTAATTCCTTCGCACTTTCAACAACTTGCGGAAGTCCTTCCACATTTTTACCTCCAGCTGTCGCAAAGAAAGGCTGTCCGCCACCGCCACCTTGAATATGTTTGGCAAGGTCACGAATAATCTGACCAGCATTTAACCCTTTACTTTCAACAATAGACTCTGAAATTACAACAGAAATCTGAGGTTTGCCTTCAATATTGCATGCCAATACAGCAAAAAGTGCCTCTAACTCATTTTTTAGTTCAAAAGAAAGCTTTTTAAGCGAATCAGCATTTGGCAGCTCTATTTGATCTATGATCACAGAAACTCCATTTTGTTCTGTAGCTTTTTTAATCAGCTCTTCCTTAAGTGCACCAGATTTTTTCTGATGTTCTTTATCTAATGCCTTTTGTAGCTCAGCTTTTTCATTGATTAATTGAGAAACAGCCTGTTTAACGTCCTTCGGATTTTTCAGTAAATCAGCAATCTGCTTCACTAAATCCTCCTGGCTATTTAAATAGGCTTCAGCAGTATCTCCAGTAATAGCTTCTATTCTTCTTATACCAGCGGCAACTGAAGTTTCTGTGGTAATTTTAAACTGCCCAATATTACCTGTAGCAGGAACATGTACACCACCACAAAGCTCAACTGAGAACTTAGGATCAAAAGTGATCACCCTTACTGAATCACCATATTTCTCCCCAAATAGTGCCATAGCACCTTTAGCTTTTGCTTCTTCAATCGGAATATTTCTCTCCTCTCCTTTCTGGATGTTTTCTCTAATCTTTTGATTAACAATCTGCTCTACTTTCTGTAGCTCTTCATCAGTCATTTTTGAGAAATGAGAGAAATCAAAGCGAAGCAACTTATCCGACACCAGTGATCCTTTCTGCTGAACGTGGTCACCAAGCACTTGCCTTAAGGCAGCATGTAAAAGGTGTGTAGCAGAATGGTTATATATTATTTTTCTTCTTCTTTCGGCATCTACCTCAGCAGTAACCTTTACCTCTTTATGCTCAGGTAATTTATTAACAAAGTGAACGATGAGGTCATTTTCCTTTTTGGTATCGAGCACATTAATTTTTTCACCCTCGAAATCTAATGTACCAGTATCTCCTATCTGTCCTCCACTTTCAGCATAAAAGGGTGTTTTGTTTAATACAATTTGATACTGCTCTTTATTCTTGTTTTTTACAATTCTGTATCTTAATAATTGAGCTTCAGCACTTAATTTGTCATAGCCGACAAACTCAACATCCTGACTCTCCTTTACTACATGCCAATCACCAGCCTCAAGCTTTCCAGCAGATTTAGACCTGTTTTTCTGTTCAGCCATAGCTTCTTCAAAGCCTTTTTCATCTAGCTCCAAACCATTTTCTTTGGCAATCAACATGGTTAAATCAACCGGGAAGCCATAGGTGTCGAACAACTCAAAAGCTACTTCACCAGGAATTTGATTCTTATTCTCCTCGGCTAAATCAGCTTTGATCACTTCAATACGCTTCAAGCCTTTATCTAAAGTTCTCAAGAAAGTTTGCTCTTCCTCACTAATCACTTTTTCAACTAGTGCCTGCTGAGCTTTAAGCTCTGGGAATACATTCTCGAACTGATTCGCCAATGTCTCAACCAACTTATGAAGGAAAGGCTCCTTTAAATCGAGGAAAGTATATCCATATCTGATGGCTCTTCTTAAAATCCTTCTTATTACGTAACCAGCTTTGTTGTTAGAAGGCAGTTGTCCGTCACTAATGGCTAAAGCAATTGCTCGAATATGGTCAACAATAACTCTGAAAGCTATATCTTCCTTAGTAGTTGTTCCATATTTCTTTCCAGAAATTTCTGCTACTTTAGCTAATAAAGGAGTGAAAACATCAGTATCATAGTTTGAGGTTTTACCCTGAATGGCCATACATAGTCGCTCAAAACCCATGCCTGTATCAACATGCTGAGCAGGAAGACTAACAAGTTTGCCGTCAGCCATCCTGTTAAACTGCATGAAAACAAGGTTCCAAATTTCAATAACCAAAGGATGATCCTGATTCACTAAATCTGCTCCTGGTACTTTTGCAATTTCATCCTCACTTCTTAAATCGATATGAATTTCGGAACACGGGCCACAAGGACCTGTCTCCCCCATCTCCCAAAAATTATCTTTTTTATCTCCGTTAAGAATTTTACTTTCATCTACATGAGCTTTCCATAAGTCAAAAGCTTCCTGATCAAAAGGAAGGTTATCACCCTTATCGCCTTCAAAAACTGTTACATACAAACGATCTTCTGGTAACTTATAAACCTCTGTTAATAGCTCCCACGACCATTCAATGGCTTCCTTTTTGAAATAATCGCCAAACGACCAGTTCCCGAGCATTTCAAACATAGTATGGTGATAGGTATCATGCCCTACCTCTTCCAAATCATTATGCTTTCCAGAAACACGCAAACATTTCTGTGTATCCGTTACTCTTGAACTTGCAGCTTCCTGATTACCTAAAAAGTAGTCTTTGAACTGATTCATTCCTGCATTGGTAAACATCAAAGTAGGATCGTTCTTCAAAACCATAGGAGCAGAAGGAACAATTTTATGATTTTTATTTTCAAAAAATTCTAGGAACTTTTTACGTATCTCGCTGGCAGTCATGTAGTAAAGTATTTCTATTTAATGTTTTACTTTAAAAATATTTCTTTATATTTGTGGATATCAGTTGGGTTCTAATAAAAAATTTGATTTTAACTGAACCTTTATGCAATTTTGTGCCTTTGAATATCCGGTTACAAAATTAGAAAGTTTTAACGAGTCTAAAACAGGATGGCGAGAATTAAATATTACTATGATACCGAAACTTGTAGGTATGAACGAGTAAAAGTATCAAAATGGGATATCCTTTTGAATTTACTAGGTTTCCTATCAGTTTCTTTAATACTAGCAGTTGGTATAATTATTACCTACAACGCATATTTTGACTCTCCAAAAGAAGCACGTCTTAAAAAGGAAAATAAAGAGTTACAGTTTTATTACAATATGATGGAGAAAGAGGTTCAAAACATGCAGAGTGTTTTGGGTGCCCTTCAGGAAAGAGACGATGAAGTATATCGTAACATCATGGGTACTGAGCCTATTCCTTCAAGCATAAGACAAGCAGGAGTTGGTGGTGCTGAAAGATATAAGAACATCATTGAAAGTGAGCTTGAAAGGGAAAAGCTTATTATGGATATGATGACAGATATAGATAAGGTTAAGAAGCAAATGTATATTCAGACCAAATCTTATGATGAGATCTTGGAAATGGCAAGAGACAAAGAAAAAATGCTTGCTGCCATGCCAGCTATTCAGCCTATTCCTAATAAAGAGTTGAAAAGACTAGCTTCTGGTTATGGTATGCGTATGCATCCTATCCTAAAAGTTGTCAGAATGCATGAAGGTTGTGATTTCTCTGCTCCAAGAGGAACTCCAATATATGCAACTGGTGATGGGGAAGTAGTTAGAATTTCAAATACTTACGGTGGCTTTGGTAAGCTTGTAGTAATAGACCATGGCTATGGTTTTGTTACTAAGTATGCTCATATGTCTTCGTTTAATGTCAAGAAAGGAGATAAAGTAAAAAGAGGTGATTGTATAGGCTTTGTTGGTAATACAGGTTCATCCACTGCTCCTCACTTGCATTATGAAATTCACCATAAAGGAAAACCTATCAATCCTATTCACTATTTCTATCAGGATGTTACTGATGGAGAATATGAAAAACTATTAGAGTTATCTGAAATCAAGAATCAGTCATTAGGATAATAGTAAAAGACTTTTGATAAAAAAGCAGTCTTGCAGGCTGCTTTTTTTATGATTATTTATGAAGAAACTACTTTTATACACTTCCTTATTTGCAATAGTTTTTCAGTCCTGTAAAACTGTTCAGCCATCATCTAGCAAAAAAGATGACAAGTCTGAGTTGAGCCAAGTTGATAGTGCCTTAGTTTCAAAAGATACAATTAAGTTAGTGGAAGTTGCTGAACCAAAAGCTCAAGACAGCATTGTGCTCACTGTTTCTCCCTTAAAAGACACTATTACACTTATTGGTGTGGGAGATATCATGATAGGAACAAATTTCCCTAATGAAGGCTACCTCCCACCTGATTCTGGTAAGTATATGCTTGCTGAAGTCGCTGCCACTTTACGTGATGCCGACTTAACATTCGGAAATCAGGAAGGAGTAATTCTAAATGAAGGAGGAAAGCAAAAATACTGTTCAAATCCTGATGTGTGTTATATTTTCCGAAGCCCTGAGTATTTGGCACAACATTACGTTGAAGCTGGAATAGATTTCATGAGTCTGGCAAATAACCACGCTGGTGACTTTGGAGATGAAGGAAGAAAAAACACTATGAGAACGCTGGATAGTTTAGGCATTCACCATGCAGGCCAATTAGCACAACCTTTTACCATTTTTGAAAAGGATAGAGTTACTTACGGCTTTGCTGCTTTCTCACCCAACACTGGCACACAAAGCATTAACGACCTAGAAGCAGCAGTAGATATCGTAAAACATTTGGACAGTTTATCGGATATTATAATTATTTCGTTTCATGGTGGTGCTGAAGGTAGTAAATACGAACACCTGACCAGAGAAAGAGAGTTTTTCTACGGAGAAAACAGAGGAAACGTATATGAGTTTTCACATGCTTTAATAGATGCAGGAGCGGATGTAATTTTCGGGCATGGACCTCATGTGGCAAGAGCGGTAGAAGTTTATAAAAACAGATTTATAGCCTATAGCTTAGGCAATTTTGCAACTTACGGTCGTTTTAATTTAAGAGGGGTAAAAGGTTTAGCGCCTATAGCGAAAATTAATATTGACAATAAGGGAAAATTCATTTCGGGTAAAATTATTTCTGCCAAACAAAAGGGCGCAGGCATCCCCGTGATCGATGGTTCACATGCAGCAGCCCTTAGAATTAAGGAATTAACAGAATCGGACTTTCCCGAATCGAATATTTCTATTGAC
The DNA here is from genome assembly GCF_016734805.1 of Marivirga atlantica. Taxonomy (GTDB): domain Bacteria; phylum Bacteroidota; class Bacteroidia; order Cytophagales; family Cyclobacteriaceae; genus Marivirga; species Marivirga atlantica. The sequence continues at coordinate 1,392,264 of NZ_JAERQG010000001.1, read as the reverse complement.
CTAGAAGGTAATATTCGTTATCTTCACAACCATAATTAGGAAAAAGTGCCTTACAAAGAAAAAACCATAGAGAAAAAATACTACACCATTGGTGAAGTAGCCGATCAATTTGATGTAGCTACCTCTTTAATCAGGTTTTGGGAGGGTGAATTTGATATTATCAAACCTAAAAAAAATCGTAAAGGCAACAGGCAATTCACAAAAGAGGATATTGAAAACGTAAAGCTGATTTACCACCTGGTAAAAGAAAAAGGTTTTACACTTCAAGGAGCTAAGGACATGCTCAAGAATGACTCTCATGCGGTTAAAGATAAAATGGACATGCTTGATTCATTAAAAAATATCCGCACCTTTTTAACTGAAATCAAAGAACAACTATAAGCGTTGAATGCTGAAAAGAAGGCGTTACTTTCTTTGATGTCTGTTTCTGGCATTGGTAGCAGACTGATAAAGAACTTAATAAGTTATGCCGGCTCAGCTGAGAATGTTCTAGCATTACATACAAATAAACTTTTAAAAATACCCGGAATTGGCCCTAAAGCTGCTTCCAAATTAAGAAGTAATGAACTTAAGGAGGAAACAGATAAAGTAATTGATACTGCCAGAGCTACGGACACATTTATCACCTCCTATTTAGATAAAAGTTACCCATACAGACTCAAGCAAATACCTGATGCTCCTCCCATCATTTTCTCAAAAGGGATTTGGCCTGTAAACGATAAGCGGCCTACACTTGCTATTATTGGCACACGAAACGCCACAGATAATGGTAAAAAACTAACCGAAGAAATAATTGAAAACCTCGCTCCTCTCAACCCAATCATATTGAGTGGCCTAGCTTACGGAATAGACATAACTGCTCATAAAGCTGCCTTAAAGAATAATTTAAGCACATATGCCGTACTCGGCTCGGGCATAGATGTGATCTATCCAGCCGCTCATAAAAACACAGCTATTGAAATGCTTAATAAGGGTGGGATTATAACTGAACAACTTTTTGGTGCTAAACCAGATGCTTTTAACTTTCCTGCCAGAAATAGAATTATTGCTGGCATGGCTGATTTAGTAGTGGTTGTTGAAGCAGCAAAAAAAGGTGGAGCACTTATCACAGCAGAGCTCGCTAATTCTTATGACAGAGAGGTAGCTGCTTTTCCTGGCAGAATTCACGATACCTATTCTGAAGGCTGTAATAAGCTTATTAAATATAATAAGGCACATCTCATAGAATCAGCTGATGATATACTCAGGCTGATGAATTGGGAAATGGATAATCAGCAAAACATAAAAAAGAAGGTGTTGAATCTTTCTGAATTAGATGAGAAAGAACGGGAAGTTGTACATACTCTACTGCAGCATGATAAGGAGTTAAGTATTGACCTGCTCAGTATAAAATGCCAAATAAACCTTAACCAGCTAGCTAGTACACTTTTGAATCTTGAATTTAAAGGAATTATCAAATCACTCCCTGGGAAGAGGTATAAGGTGGTATAAAAAAGACTTTGAAAATGTATTTCAAAGTCTTTTCTTATTACAAAATTGATCTTAGAAGGAGACCTCAAACTCTACTCTTCTATTTTTCTCTCTACCCATCTTGTTTTCATTTGTTGCAATAGGATCTGTTTCACCTTTAGAATTGGTACTTATTCTAGCTTCATTTATACCATTAGCTACCATATAATCCCTTACGATCTGTGCCCTATCCATACCTAATTCACCATTAAATGAGCTTTCACCTAAATTACAAGTATGACCAATTAAAGTAATACTATAGTTTTCTTTCTTAGAGAGAATATCAATTACTTCGTCTATAAAAGCCTTTGAATCCTCGTTTAAATCATCTGAATTTAATTTGAATCGAACCGTCTTGGCTAGCGTTTCCTTTTCTTTTTCAGTAAGTGGCTGAAAAATGACTTCAGTTACTTCCTCTTCAACTTTTGGTTCTTCCTTAACTGGTTCCTCCATTACTATTTTTTCCTTAACCGGCTCTTCTTTTTGAGGTTCTTCAGCTTCTTCTATTTCGTCAACCTTCTTCTTTTGTGGTTGTTCTATTTCATTTTCAGCTTCTTCTTTTTGAACCTCTGATTCTTCTTGTAGTATTACGCCTGGCGTTTCTTCTGCTTGTTTCTTATTCTTTAATTTATACGAAATAGCAAATTCAAAAATACCATTCTGTGCTAGGTTAAATCCTGTTCCAACTGGGATGTCATAGCTAACACCAACGGCAATTCTTTTTTGTTCATAGGCAAGACTCATCACGCCAATTGAATTTGAATTATACCATAGACTTAAAATTAACTTTTTGAAATCTTCTGCATCTCCAGATAGTCTGTAGCCGACATCAGTACCCAAATCAAATGCATTATTTTGAGCTTGGCTGATCCACCTCACTGTAGGGGATACTGACAGCGTAGTATTATCATATACCTTATAACCTGCTATTGTCTTTATACTCATAGGAAGTTTATATGTATCTCCATTTTCAACAAAAGAAATATTAGGCTCTGTCATATTGAATAAAGAAACACCTACAAATGCCTTATCATGGTAATTAGCATCTTTTAGTCTATAGTAAAGGCCACTACTAATGGTAGGATAAGCATGTTGCTGGTTTAACAGCGGATCAATCTGACCTGCTCCAGGATTTATAACGCCACCTTCTATTTGTCCATCAGTAATAAAATCACCACCGATCTTATTTTGAAACAAACCACCTTGCACTCCCAAACTTAACTCAGACCTGTCATTTAAAGGAACTGTGTATGAAAAAGCCAGCATGCCACCATTAGAATTTAACAAGCCAGCAGATTGTTCCGTACTCACATTTGCACCTACCACTAATTTATGCTGGTTAGAAAAATGAATAGGCATATATCCCGAAATAACAGTAGTTGTTAAATTCTCTCCAGTATTTAGTGGTTGAATCCTACTATTTAACATGAAGTTTAAATGGTGCGTAGTCGATATTTGTCCTGGGTTTGTGTAAAAAGGAGTATACCTGTACATGGAAAAATTACCTTCCTGAGCCACTGAAACACTACTTAAACAAGCTGTTAAAGCTACTATTGCTATATATTGAATATTTTTTTTCATCGGTTTTGAATGTTTTTCAGTTATTATCTAGCGATAAATATTGTACCCTTATTTGATCCATTAATAGTAATAGGCTGACCATTAGTCATAGTGCCAGCAATCACCCATACGTAGGCGCCAGTAGGTTGATTAACCCCGTTTTTCTTTCCATCCCAACCGATTTCTGTTAATTCCTGAAAACTATCAGATTCAAAAACGAGATTTCCTTCTCGGTTATAGATTCTAAAGCTAATGGACTGAACACTAGCTCCTCCTCTAATGAGTAGCAAATCATTTACCCTATCATTATTAGGTGTAAATAAAGTTGGTAGCAATAACTCATCTGAAAGAATAGAGAAACTTTGACTAACATCTTCAGCTGGTAGATACGAATTGTTCCCTGCCTGGCTAGCTGTCACAGTTACAGTACCAACACCTTCCAAAAGGATGACTTCATTTGATAAAGTAGCTACACCATTGACAGGATCTGTTGAAATAGTAAAGGTAATCGGCTCATTAGAATCACCACCTGTGGCTTCTAAAACCACCTCTCGATCGCTTAATCTTTTATCATCTATTGGATTAAACGTAATAGTTTGGGGCAATTGGTCATCGTTATCAGTGATGGTAATAGTGGCTGTTGATTCCGCTGCTATTGAAGCTGATGTATTGCTAACACTTTCTAACGATAACTGGACTGTTTCATCTTCTTCAACCTCATTATCAGCCCTCACTACTACTGGAATGGTGATTGAACTTGTTAAAGAAGGGAAAACTATCGAGGTACCTATTGCCTCATAATCATTTGATTCGGTTGCTGTTCCACTAATAGAAAAAGTCAAATTCACCTCATTAGCAAATTGCTTCGTACTAGAGATGGTAAACAAACCATTTACATCATCTTCGGCTGCCTGATCGGTAGCTTCAAGGGACAAAACAGCCTCATCATTATCTGTTATAGTATAGGTATACATTGTAGTGGTACCCAATATGGCATTGTTAGGGTTAGCAAGTGTCACAATAACTGTTTCGTTCTGTTCCACTATTTCATCATCCACAATTCCTGTTATTTCGAGTGTGCCCGATGTGTTTCCTGCCGCTATTGTCAGCGTGCCGTTGGTCAACGTGTAATCTGTTCCACTTCCTGTAGCTGTGCCTGTAACCGAATAATCAACCGTAACAGGGATAGCAGCACTTCTTGTTAATTCAACAGCAAATTGGTGAGAAGAAATGGCTTCAGAACCATTACCTTCAGTACTTGTAAACTGTATTTCGGTTATATCATCATTCAAAATGGTCACAACTGCTCCGTCAGTAATGTCAATCGGTAAAGAAGTGCCAGAGAGGTTGCTGAGTGATATATTTACTGACTCATCTATTTCTACTTTAGTATCAGCGGTTGGTGTAAGTGTGAAAGTTTGCGTTTCTCCTTCATTACCGGCAAATGTTAACTTCTGATTACTAATCGGTGTGTAATCAGCATCTGCAGTTGTAGCTGTGCCATCTGCAGTGCTTACATCTACAGAAAAACCACCAACCACTTCAGCGTTTAATGTTGCTGTGAGTGTAATAGCTCCATCATCTTCATTGCCACTCACATCTGATATGGTGACCATTGCTTCATCATCGTTAGTTAATGTAATAGTAGCCTGATCGGTAATATCAACTGCTAAACTGGTAGATGCCAGATTAGACATGCTTACGCTGAATGTCTCATCCACTTCTACTTTTATATCTGAAATTGGAGCGATTGTAAATGCCTGTGTTTCCCCAGCTGTACCAGCAAAAGTCAACGTTCGGCTCGTTAAAGCCGTGTAGTCATTATCAGCTACTGTTGCTGTTCCATCTGCTGTACTCACATCTACTGTAAATCCACCTTGCACCTGAGCATCTAGCGTGGCTGTCAGCGTAATGGTACCGTCATCTTCATTAGCACTTACATCTCCTATGGTGACAGCCGCTGCGTCATCATTGGTTATGGTTACCGTAGCAACGTCTGAAATGGTGATAGGAAGACTAGTACCAGTAAGGTTTGACAAACCAACTGTAAAAGTTTCATTAGACTCATACTTGGTATCTGCCGTAGGAACTACAGTAAATGTCTGTGTCTCTCCTGCAGTTCCTGTAAAGGTTAAGGTCTGTCCGGTGATAGCTATGTAATCTCCATCTGCGGTAGAGGCACTACCATCTGCAGTAGCAACCTCTACTTTAAACCCTCCTTGCACCTCTGCATTCAACGTGGCTGTCATTGTGATTGAACCATCATCTTCATTGCCACCTACATTTGCAATGGTTATTGCAGCAGTATCATCGTTATTGATAGTTACTATTGCATTGTCACTGATATCAATCGTAAGTGCTGTCCCTGAGAGGTTGGACATGCTTACCGCTACAGTTTCATTGCCTTCTAGTTTTGTGTCTGCATTGGGTATAACTGTAAAGGTTTGTGTCTCTCCTAAATTACCGCTGAAAGTGAGTGTTTCACTCGTTACGGCTGTGAAATCACCATCTGCAGTTGTTGCCGTACCATCTACAGTACTAACATCTACAGAAAAACCACCAACCACTTCAGCGTTTAATGTTGCTGTGAGTGTAATAGCTCCATCATCTTCATTGCCACTCACATCTGCTATGGTGACCATGGCTTCATCATCGTTAGTTAAAGTGATAGTGGCCTGATCGGTAATGTCAACTGCTAAACTGGTAGATGCCAGGTTAGACATACTGACTGTCAGGTTTTCATTAGGCTCTAGCTTAGTATCCGCAGTAGGCACAACTGTAATGTTTTGTGTCTCCCCAGCTGTACCAACGAAAGTCAATGTTTGGCCCGTTACAGCTGTATAATCATTATCAGCTACCGTTGCAGTGCCATCTGCTGTACTCACATCTACTGTAAATCCACCTTGTACCTGGGCGTCTAATGTGGCTGTAAGTGTAATGGTGCCGTCATCTTCATTAGCATTTACATCCGCTATGGTAACAGCAGCTGCATCATCATCATTTATGGTACCTGTACCTGTATTATCCGAAATGACCACATTAGTACCTGTAGGGTTAGAAAGTGTCAGAATCACCGTCTCATCAGGTTCTAACATGAGATCTCCTGATACAACCACATCGATAGTTTTACTGGACTCTCCTGCTGCAAAACTCAAGGTTCCTGAAGTAGCGGTGTAGTCCGTACCTGCTGTAGCAGTACCATCAGAAGTAGCATAGTCAACCGTAGCACCACCTGATGGGGCCGGCTGAGATAGCGAAACAGTGAAGGTAAGATTACTTGAACCAGTGTTGCCTTCCGTTACTGAAGGGTCATTGGTAGCAATCTCCGTTTCATCTGTAGTGGTAAAACTCCAGGCTGTTGTACTGATGATTCCACCATATGCATTGCCCGCTTCGTCTTCAAATGCTCCATTGTCGAGTAAAATATAGTGCTCTGTATTTAAAGCCAGGTCAGTAGTATTATCAAAAGTGACCTCATTTCCTGAAACAGAAACAATGGTATTATTAGTAACATCAAATGTCCTAACTACTCCATCATCACTTACTCTATGGACGGTCAGGTTACCACTATTGACCACTACATCTTCATTGAATGTGATGACAAAATTTGAGCTTAAACTAACATCAGTAGCATTATCTGCTGGACTTAACGTACTTACTGTTGGTGCAGTATTATCTATTGTATAGGTATTATCATTAGTTCCTGTTGGAGTTGTAACTACCAACGGGTTTCCAGCGACATCCGTTATGTTCTGACCACTTGCAAAAGACAAGGTAACATCGCCATTCAAACTAGCCATATCTCCACCAGAAACGGTGACATCATAGGTGGTACCTGAACCAACTACCCCAATAGACTCTCCTGTAGGACCGGTTACCTCAAAATCTGCATCATTTACAGCTGTGACATTTGAATTAAATGTCAACCTGAAAACAAGGGCGTCCGCATTAGTTGGTGTATCGGTTGGATTTTGTCTCGCGATACTTGTGACCGCTGGAGCCGTATTATCCAATAGATAGGTATTAATATTAACTACAGTTGGAGTCATATTCGTGAGCGCATTGCCTGCTATATCTGCAATATTCTGACCACTGGCAAAACTTATAGTGACCGTACCCTCATAAGAGACCATATTTCCTCCTGAAATAGTAATATCACGTATAGACCCTGTACCTGTCACTCCAATAGATGCTCCGGTTGGTCCTGTAACTTCAAAGTCATTTAAGTCAGCTCCCGAAATATCTTCAGAGAAAGTTACTCTGAAAGTAACTGCATCCGCATTAGTAGGGCTTGAACCAGGTGTTTGTCTTTCAATTCTGGTAACTCGTGGGGCTTCTGTATCGACTAATACATCCGTAGTAGAGCCAACACCATTTAGCGTTAAAGTAGCATCATTTCCAGAGGCATCTCTAAAAGTAGCACCGTTAGCAGCTATACTACCAATAGAAATTCCATCAGTATCTGATTCACCAGCCTGAATAGTATAACGAAATAAAATTGAGCTTGAACCTGAACCACTCACATAGTCGGCTTGACGAGCTGTAGCGCCTATTGTTAAACCTAACTGGGGTAGTCCGCTGGCAATTGTGACATTTTCGTTAAAGTTGACGGTAAAGTCAAGATTTTGCCCCTGTGTGTAAGTGTTATTAGTTGGTACACTTACCGAGCTGACAACTGGACCAGTTGCATCCACCAAAATACCGGTTGTATTTCCCACACCATTGAGTGTTAGGTTAGCATCAGTGCCGAAAGCATCTCTAATAGAGCCTCCATTAGCTGCCAACGTTCCGATGCTGATTCCATCAGCGTCCTGGTCACCCGATTGCACCGTATAGCGAAATACAAGAGAACTGGAGCCTGAACCACTGATATAGGTTGCCTGGCGGGTAGTGCTTCCTATAGTAATAGCCAGTTGGGGAGTGCCACCTGTGGTGACTACGTCTACATTTTCGTTAAAATTTACCGTGAAGTCTAGGTTTTGATTGATGATATAGGTGCCATTGCCTGGAACGTTTACTGAACTAACAACAGGAGCTGCTGCGTCTTCATCTTGAATGGTAATAGTAACCTGCTGCGTTCCACTTTCAATAGAATTGGTTGGCACGTCCATATCAATGATAATGGTTTCATCTCCCTCTTCAATACCGTCAAACAGTGAGGTGATGCGAATACTGTCCATAATTTCTCCACTCGTTAGCGTAATGGTAGAGCTTGTAATGCTGTAATCAGTGCCACCACCTACAGCTGTACCAGAAAAACTAAGTGGAATATCAACTGTTTTACCTGATATCCTGTCTAACTTACCTCTAACATATACTTGTCCTCCGCTCTCATCGGTAATAGGGTTGTAAATAGAGAGTACCTCTAGTGAAGCATTTGGTTGAAAGGCAGTATCATCATTTGAAATAGTACCTGTTCCAGATGCATCAGAGATGGTAGCATTTGTTGGGCTTGATAGATTAACCGTAAAGGTTTCATCATTCTCATCCAGGGTCTCACCATTCACCAGTACAGTTACAATCTTGCTCGTTTGACCTGGCGTAAAAGATAATGATCCACTGACCGATGTATAGTCAACTCCAGCAAGAGCAGAACCGTCTGCAGAAGCATAATTCACCCCGATGGTCTCACTGCTGGGATTCGATAGTGATATGGTAAATGTAAAATTCGTAGTGCCTGCAATACCTTCGTTCTGTGTGACATCATTAATGGTAATTGTTGGCTGGGAGTCATCATCCGTAATTGTTAGCGCTACTGAGGAAGGGCTCCCAACCGTAGCGCCAGAAATAGTTGTTGAATTAATGGCTACGTTGAGCGATTCACCTCCAGGCTCGTATATAACATCTGATGTCATGTTCAAAGTGATAGATCCCGTAGTACTCCCACCTGAAATAGTGATATCTCCAGAGCCGGTATAGTCTACTCCGGTTGTTGCTGTGCCAGTAAATTGAAGAGGCACTGTCAGATCTGAACTTGGCGCGGAAGATGCTGTTGCTGTAACAGTGATCGACCCACCAGTTTCTAAAGCGGATGTTGCAGAAGATGAAAGTGTTACTTCGGGAGTAGAGGCTGCAGCTGTTACATTCACTCGGAAAACCATATCCAGCGTGCTTTGTGCTCCTCCGTTAAAATATAAAATTCCTTCTGAAAAAGCAGATCCTCCACTCTGGTCATAAATAAGGTTATTTGCTGCGGATACTTGTATCGTATAAGTGTTTCCACTAGTGACAGAAAACCCTCCAGATGAAACATCAAAACTTTCAAAGTTATTCAAACCTGATCCTGCTGATGCTAACCCAGTAACAGAAGTCCCCACCTGAGTTCCTCCTGTTCCGTTACCCTCAAACAATTCAATAGAAAAAGAAGTATCAGCACCTCCCCATTGTAACTCAACTGAAGTTAAATTTCCGCTGCAGTCTGCAACAAATGAATTAGCCAGGTTGCCTGTCGCAAAATTGGTGTTTGTAGTATTGGAGTTACCGTCCGTACATTGCCCATGGGAATAGGTTGAAATTCCGCCTGTAAAAATCAGGACCAGAATTAGTTTCAGTAATTGTTGTTTTATCATTAAGTAATAATTTTCGTTAGGATATTTATTTGTTCAAATACAGTGTCTGAATGAATACCGATCATACTATCAGTAAAAACTCGTTTTCAGACATATTTAGCTTTAGTAGACTCAAAAAATTAAGAGTTACCTATCCTTATTAAACCCAACTGACAGTCGGTTTAGCGTTGGAAAAAGCTGTTCGTTTAAACTATTTGATTTTTATAATTGAGGGAGAGGACCCGCAAGGTAATTTGTAAAATTCTTTCATATTTCTTTCTGTTATATAGTTTGTTAGTCTAGTTAGCAAATAAAATGTATTTTAAATAGGGACAACTCTATTTATTCTATGAAGTATTCCAAAAAATCGTTGAGTCAGTCCTGTTTTACTTGGTGTTAATCAGACTTACTTCACATAAAGTTCATACCATATTGTCTATCTATTAGGTAGAATTCATTTACTTTGCTCAAAATCCATCAAATGAAACATTCCATTATCATATAAATACTGGCTTTTAGCGTAGTAATTCGCGATCAGGAATCTTTTAAAGCAATTACGTTCAACATTCGCTTTGCTAATACAGGAGATGGCATTAATCAGTAGAAAAACTGAAAATCACATGTAGCAGGTTTCTTAATATTTCAAACCCCAGATGTAATCGGTATATAGGAAGCAATTTATTCGGAGGTGCAGTATCTGACAGCATTACTCGAGAACAATTTACTGATCGATGCGAGGTTAATCATCTCAACAGGTTACGAGAGTGATCAGTTCGATGAGCAGGTCATTGAAAAATTCTTAATGCTACTCAAAAAGGTAGATGGTATTTTTGCATTGAGTAACCCTATTGCAGCTGTAGCTTTAGTAAAGCTAAAAAAGACATGGAGTAAAAATATCAGAAGAAATTAAAATAAACTGTTTTAGAAATGATCCAATTAGGGAATTGATAAAGCCAAACCTTTCTAAAATTACACAATTGCCATTGGAAATGGGGGTAGAAGCCATTAATTTGCTGATGGAAACTATGAAAGACCAAGGAGCTAAGCGTAAAACTGTTCGTCAGGTTTATAAAGAGGCTTCACTTTTTCCAAGAGAGTCAACCATAGGGTAAATAGTAAAGTGTAATTCAAGTGTCTGTGAATAAGTTCCCTGCTAAAAAGGCTTATATTTTTGATATGGATGGAGTAATAGTTGATAATATTACTTACCATATACAAGCATTAAAACAGTTTCTTGCTCAGTTTGGTCAAGAAGTGGATGACGAATATTTCCAAAAACATCTCAATGGCAGAACTATGCAAGAAGTAGTTCTTGGCCTAAAACCAGATGCCTCGCAGGAGGAAATAATGCAGCTGACAGAAAAAAAAGAAAGTATTTACCGAAGCTTATACAGAGAACATCTTAAACCAACAGATGGATTAATCTCATTTTTAGAAGAAGCCAAAAATGCTGGTATCTTAATGGCAGTAGCCACTTCTGCAATTACAAGTAATGTTGAATTCACGCTTGATGGCTTGCACTTAAGAAAGTACTTTAATGCTATAGTTGATAGCACTATGGTTTCACGTGGCAAGCCTGATCCTGAAATCTACCTTAAAGCAGCATCAACCCTCGCATGTGAGCCTCAAGATTGTTTAGTATTTGAAGATGCCCTTGCTGGCATAGAATCAGCTCACAATGCTGGTATTGAAGTGGTGGGTTTGGCTACTTCTCTTAACTTTGAACAATTACCTGACAAGGTGATTCTGAAAACAAAAGATTTCACTCAACTATCCGTTACTAATTTATGATAAGGATCGTATTCATTCTTCTTTGTTTTACAAGCTTGGCTAATGCGCAACAGATTAAAGTTGCTAAAGTAAAATACAATGGAGGTGGTGACTGGTATGCTAACAAAACAGCCTTACCTAATCTGATTGAGTTTTGCAATGAAACACTTAACACTAAAATTGACAGTAAGGATTACATAGTAGAAGTTGGTGGACAAGATCTATATCAGTATCCTTATATATATTTAACAGGTCATGGTAATGTTGTATTTTCAGATGCTGAGGCCAGGAATTTGAGAGCTTACTTAATTGGTGGTGGTTTTTTACATATTGACGATAACTATGGTTTAAATCCCTTTATCAGGCTTGAAATGAAGAAAGTGTTTCCTGATAAGGAGTTTGTTGAAATCCCTTTTGACCATCCTATTTATCATCAGAAATTTGATTTTGAAGATAGTTTGCCAAAAATCCATGAGCATGACGGTAAGCCCGCACAAGGGTTTGGAATCATTTATGAAGGACGACTGGTTTGCTTTTACTCCTATGAATCTGACTTAGGAAACGGCTGGGAAGACCCAACAATTCATAACGATCCAGAGGCTGTTCGTCAAAAAGCTCTGAAAATGGGGGCCAATATTATCTCTTTTGCATTTACTCAAGAATAAGGTCTGGTTTTTGCTGCAAAGCTTTTAATTTCGCAACTATGAATAAAGTGTTTTTCAAGCTTATCACATTCGGATTAATTCCTACGCTGATTCTGGCAATGTTTTCATGTGAGCCATGCGAAGAGTGTGGACCAGAGAATGCTTCTCCATATTTTAAATTAACTATTTTAAATAAAACTTCTTTAGACACACTTAATGCAGATAATACCCGCTTTAAAAACGATTTAACGACTACAAAAGAGGCACTCAACAATCCTGAATTCTCTGGTAAAAGCGATTCATTAAACGCTCAAGTAGCCATAATAGAAGACTCTATTGATATTTTAGCTGATTTAATTAGAATTACAAAGGCCAGACTTATTAGCATTGAACAGATTAATGGGGAAAGTAATCTGTTTGAAAATGCTCAAGGTGGTGACAGTCTTGTAAATTTTAGAATTCCATTAGACCCCAACAATACCTTTTCCGATTATATAATAAAAATTGAGGGAACTGACCAATCAAATAATCTTTCTGTTTCATATACTTTAAAAGATTCGGTAATTGAAAGTAGGATAACCAAAGCAGCTTTCGATTTTAAAGTTGAATCTCATAATTATGATTCGATCAATGGGCCAAGAGGTTGTTCAAAAGAAGTATGCATTAGCAATGAATTGACACTATATGTTGAAATCTAAAACTCTATTACTTTTATTATTTTGCTCATTGCAAGCATTTTTAGTCAACGCTCAGTCAGAAGAAACTGAACAAGAGATAGACACTACAAAAAAGAAAGTTATTGAAGTAGGCCTTACTTTTGACTATTTAAAGCTACATACTTTGGCATTAGATAATAGTAAAAAGTGGGAAGGTGCTTTCAATATAAATCTGCTAAACCATTATGCCTTAATAGTGGAAGCAGGCATGTCAACACTTAGTCCTAAAGACGCCTACTATAATGCTAACTATATTTCTGAAGGCACCTATTACAGACTTGGATTTGACTATCAAACAAATATTAACCCGACAAATCTCATCATGTTCGGGTTAAGGTACTCTGGATCAAACTACTCAGAAAATATCACATATAGCACTACCAATCCATTATTTGAAGGACAAATAGGAGAAATAAAAAGAGAGGAATTATTCGCTCACTGGTATGAGTTAGTAATCACTTCTGAAAAAAACGTGAGAAGAATATTTAAAAACGACATTAAGGATTTTCTTTCTCTAGGCTTTAAGTTTAGATTAAAATCATATCTCAAATATTCTCAGTTCGAACTGGCAGAAACCAAGCAGATTCCTGGCTTCGGCAGTACAGTGAACAAACTTAATCCTGAAGTTAACCTCTTCATCAAATTCAGGATTCCCATTTTAAAAAATTAGAAAGTTCCACACTTGTTATTCTTTGGCAAACACTAGGCTTTAATTACTGTTGTATTAGTATGAGTAATAAAAAACGAATGGACATGGAAATTAATTTTATATACAACAGCAATGCATTACAGGAGCGTGAAGCCTTGGGCTACGTTAAATCTTTAGGCAACCATAAAATCAATGAAACCGATGTTTACAATAATGCATTAACTGAAAGAATGCTAGCAGACATTGCTCGTAAATTGAATGTTATGGTAAGTGACTTGCTCGACCCTGAGAATGACAAATATAAAGACGAGCTCAAAGATGCAGATTTCGAGGATAACGATATACTTAAAATGATTTGTGAGGATTTTTCTCTCCTAAGAACTCCTATAATGTTATTTAAGGAAGGCGCCAAATTTGTTAAGAGCCCTTACGACACAAACAGCATTGATATGGCTTTAGAAGACATTCAATCTACCATGGCCAATTCAGACGAGAAATAATTAGAAGATATATTGAAAACTCATATTAACACTCGCAAATGCAGGTGTGCTACTGAAGTTTGCTGAATTCGTAGTTACGTCCATCAAAGCTTTCTTATAGAGAGGAGTCAATGTTAATCCATAATGTTTATTAATATCATAGCTTAACTCCAAGCCCAAAGTGCCACTTGCAAAAGTGTTTCTGTAAGATTTCTGATCATTGGCATCAAAACTAATAGCCTTTATTTGTTCGCTAGAACCTGTTATAGTATTAGACAAAATAAAGTCAGCAGTTGCTCCGGCAACCAGACCAACACCAAATTTGCTATTTAAAAGCTTATATGTCGCGAAAACCGGTATAGAAAGAATTTCGAAGTTATTATTAAGATTATAAGTAGAAGTAACATTTAGTATTTTACCATCGCTAACTTCTACCGTACTACTAGCACCATGATAGGGTAAAAATTCATCACTATTTACATCTCTTATAACCGTGCTACTTTGAGAGGAAGATCTGTAGTTACCATACTGCAATCCTGATTTGATCGTCCATCGCTCACTTAGTCTTAAACCGAAGTTTATACCATAACTTAATGATATATTACTTTTTATCGGTGCTGAACTCAAATCTTCCACTATCTCTCTTTCCGGACTATCAGCAGAAGAAAAAGACCTACCGGCAGAACCTGGGCTATTAAGTGAAGATACTGTGGAATTTACAGGAGCCGAGGTAATATTTGTGTTAGGATTAAAACTACCCGAACCAAAGTTTAAATTAGCTTGAAAATTAACCGACTCCTTCTTTTTATTAGATTCCAACTCACTTACTGCAAAGTAAGAAACCTCCTCAACAGGAATATCTATTGGAGTCCATTTGGTTTCGGTTTCTGGATTGATATAAGATTTCTGAGCTAAGGCAATAGCTTCATTAGAAGTTAAAATATCATTATTGAGAAACACATTTTGAGAAGAGATATTTTGGGACTTATTCAGACCTTCAGATGACCTTGTAGCCACAAACTTTTGTCCTTTATCAGCACTACTAGAAGTTTCATTTCGCTTTAATGAGCTAGACTTATTTGAACTTCTTGAAGCTAGTAAATTTAGGTCTGTTCTTTTAGTTACTGAAGGAACTTCAGCGGTATAATTGTTATTAAGCCCTGCTTGCAATACCAAGCTACTACCATTTAAATCGATAGGTTCAATATCATTTACATTGGCAAACTCTTTAAAGCTATTGCCATTAAAATTGAAGTAAAGCGAAACCAACGCAATTAATAAAATAGCCGCTGCAGTATTTCTATACCACAATGCTCTCTTCTTCATTTTGGCATTATCAGCTCTTAAAAGCTCCGTTTCAATACCCTCCCATACATTTGAAGAAGGTTCAAAAGCTGCCTCGCTAAATCTTTGCTTTAAAGATTTATTAAAATTGTCCCTATCGTTATTGAATTCTTTCATTCCCCCACTTAGTGTTCTTTTCAATATATTCCATCAGTAGTTTTCTTGCCCTGGAATATTGAGATTTACTTGTGCCTTCACTTATAGAAAGCATTTTTGCTATTTCTTTATGTTGATAACCTTCAACTGCATATAGGTTAAAAATTACCTGACAGCCTGTTGGTAGTGTTTGCACCATTTCCATCAACTCTTCCATTGCCAAATTTTCAATAGAAACGGCTCCAAGTCCTTCCTTTAGATCATCTACATCCACCATAGGATATAAATAGAGTTTATTTCTTTGATGATTTAAGGCCGTATTGACAATAATTCTTTTTATCCAGTACCCTATACTCGAATCTTGCCTGAAATTTTTTATGTGCTGAAATACCTTAATAAAGCCTTCTTGTAATATATCCTCCGCCTCTTGCGTTGATTTAGAATAACGCATAGCAACAGCCATCATGCCTGAGGCATACTGCTTGTAAAGCTGGTATTGGCTTTTTCTGTCACCTTTTTGGCAACCTTTTATAATTTCAATGGCTGTTGACATATTGAAACCTTTCGGATTCTCTTATCTTTAGACCCAAATTAACAATATATGGTTGGAATCAGAGAAAATTTTTATCGATTACTTTTATTTACTTTTTTAATTTTCATCCAAAGTTGTGTTCCTGTTCAACCGACAAGTAGTAATTCATCCTCAGCTAATTACCCACAACTACGCTTCGAAAATACCACTTATGACCCTGATATTAAAACGGTTCAGTTGTTTCGCTTTGAAGGTGAGCAACAGGTAGCTCTTAACAATCCAACCATTCAATTGGATAAAAATGAGGGCCTATTCTTGACATTTGATGATTTAAGTAATCAGCAGCAATTATATCAGGCTAAAATTATACATGTAAATAAAGATTGGACGAAAAAGAGCCATGTACTCCCAATGAATTATTTGGGAGAATATAATCAGTTTGCCATTAGAAATTATGAGTATTCTTTTGATACCAAAGTTCCCTATATCCACTATAGCCTTCAGCTACCTCAAGTAAAAGTGACTGGTAACTATTTACTAGTAGTATACCGAGGTAGCAACTCTGAAGATATTGTGCTAAGTGAAAGATTTAGAGTCTACGAAAATTTAACGCAAATAAGTTATAAGATTGTACCATCTAATCTTGTGAAGAATAGAAGAAATATGCAAGAAGTCGAGTTTGAAGTTAATTTGAATGGAGCTAATATTTTAAATAGAGGATCGGACATATATCCGGTAGTTAGACAAAACAATAATGAGCTAAACGCTAAATATTTACAGAGTCCACGCCATATTGAATCTGACAAACTTATTTATTCTTTTTTCGATGGCCAGCTAAACTTCCCTGGAAGCAATGAATTCCGATTTATTGATATTTCAACGGTAAACTTCAGAGGCACTAATATTGCCTCAATCAATAAAGAGAGCTCTCCTATTAGTATGATTGCGGGAAAAGATACTGACCGTTCTAATCAGGCTTACAGGGAATGGGAAGATAGAAACGGTAAATTCTTAATTGGCAATAGAGAAAGACAAACTGATGAATTAGTGAACGATTACATTGATGTAACTTTTCGCCTAGATGTAGCACAGCAGGATGAACCCATCTATATTGTTGGTGAATTCAATAACTGGGAGATCAATAGCAAGAGCAGACTTAAATTCAACACTTTAACCGGTATATATGAAAATTCATACCTCTTAAAACAAGGCTATTTAGAGTATTTATACTACAGCAAGGAAGCTCCACATTATGAATATGAAGGTAGTTATGTAGATACCGAGAATGAATATGATATCGCTATTTATTATAGCAATCCACAATTAAGATATGATCAGTTAATTGGCTATACGCACTTTAACTCACGAAGTGCCCGTCAAAATAGGTAGTTGTTTCAGTACCAGGTTCAATATTAGTTAGGTCAACCATACCGAAGCCTTTATTATTAAATAAGCCAAGACCGTTGTTGAAAATATGTTTTTGTACTTCGACAGGAGCTTTCAGAGTGAAGGGTAAAGTATATCCTCTTACTTCAAAAGGTACATCCTGATCATATAATGGATATACCCGTGAATATTTTTTACCGTGGCTCTCAATCCTTTCAACATAATCCTCATCAGGCTGAAATTCTATATCACCTCCAAGATCTTTCCCATTCAAACCATCTGAAATTCTCTGTGCCAGTAATTCGGAAAATTCTATTGATTGTGGATGAATAAATTCTTTCGCTGAATCATCAGAAAATTCAGGAGATAAAAGAATGATAGGTGAAATACAGATATAGTTCATTTCCTCTTTGAAAGTTATCTCCGGCTCAAGCTCAACGGACAATGGCTTTAACACCAGATTTCGAACTTTAAGTGCTTCAAAAGAAAATATTGTTTGAATTAGCGAGTCTATAAACTCTTTATTCTCACAAGAAAAAACTATTGTAATTTTATTACTGTAGAAGTGCAAACCACTCTTACTAACCTTGGTTTGCCCTTTGAGTCCTGAAAAATTGTAATTCTTAAAATTCCTTAAATCATCATCACCACACTTACTTACCAAACCTTTGAAGAGCCTGTATAAATAATACTGGTGATGAAATGGAACTGAAGCCCCCTTTTCCTTATTTTCAAATATCAACCTTACTCGCAAACCATACAATTTTGCAAGTAGACAATAAGGTAGCTGCTATTGTTTAATAAATAATGAAAAAAATCAGACATTGAACCTGAAGTGCATTATATCACCATCCTGTACAACATATTCTTTTCCTTCAATAGCCATTTTTCCGGCCTCTTTACAGGCATGCTCTGTTTTATATTTCTGATAATTTTCGAGCTTTATAACCTCAGCCTTAATAAAGCCTTTTTCAAAATCAGTATGTATAACACCCGCAGCAGCAGGAGCTTTCCACCCTTTTTTGATAGTCCATGCTCTAACTTCTTGCTTACCAGCTGTGAAGTAGGTAATTAAATCTAATATTGAATAGGAAGCTCTTATAAGTTTGTTTAAGCCTGATTCCTTCAAACCATACTCATCAAGAAACATTTCTTTTTCTTCTTCATCATCGAACTCAGCTATTTGAGCTTCAATAGCTGCGCTTACAATAATTACTTCTGCATTCTCATCCTTCACATGCTCTTTAAACTCTTCAACGAATTTGTTGCCATTTACAGCTGCTGACTCTTCCACATTAGTTACATAAATAACTGGCTTATCGGTCAACAACATCAAATCTCGAACCGGCTCTTTTTCTTCTTTGCTCAAATCGAGCGTTCGTGCATTTTTACCAGACTCAAGGGCTTCCTTATACTTGTTAAGAATTGCGAGTTCAGCTCTCGCTTTAGCATCTCCAGATTTTGCTACTTTTTCAGTTTTCTGAATCTTCTTTTCAACAGAATCAAGATCTTTAAGCTGAAGCTCGGTATCAATAATATCTTTATCAGCAATAGGATTTACCCGGCCTGCTACGTGTGTTATATTATCATCCTCGAAGCAGCGAACTACATGTACAATGGCGTCTACTTCACGAATATTGGCTAAAAATTTATTCCCTAGTCCTTCACCTTTACTAGCACCTTCTACTAGCCCAGCAATGTCAACGAATTCAATGATAGTAGGAATAACCTTTTCCGGATTCACCAACTCTTCTAGAATTTCTAAGCGCTCATCAGGAACACTGATAACACCAACGTTTGGTTCAATGGTACAAAAAGGAAAGTTGGCAGCTTCTGCCTTTGCGTTAGATAATGCGTTGAACAAAGTTGACTTCCCAACATTCGGAAGGCCTACAATACCACATCTTAAACCCATCTATAGTAATATTTAATTCTGAAAAATCTTATACTGGCTATACCCTTTATAAAGCTCCACAAATACCACGCGGATAACTGTGTAAGCTGGAATAGCGGCAATCATACCCACTACCCCTGCCAGGGATGCGCCCGCAAAGATAATAACAAAAATTTCTAATGGGTGAGCTTTTACACTTTTTGAGAAAATAAGCGGTTGTAGAACAATATTATCAGTGATTTGAACAACCGCAAATACTGATACTATCTTAACTAGTAGAAAGAGTAATTCATTGTTCATTTCAAAAAGACCTCCGGTAGTTACCCCTACAATAATACCAAAGAGCGAACCTAGAATAGGGCCTGCATAAGGAATAAGATTGGCAACAGCTGCAAATACAGCTATAGTTACTGCATATTTAACACCAAATATACTTAGGCCTACCGATGCAATTGTAAATATAGAAACCATTTGAAAAAGCAAACCCAATAGGTAATTAGACAACAGACTCTCTATTTTGTAAATAGCACCAATAGATACCTCAAAATACTTGTTAGGGATAAGCGAAATAAAAGTTCTTCTTATTAACCCCTTTTCATAGAGCATGAAGAAACTGATAAAAGTTACCGCCAAAATGGCTATAAAGAAACTACCAGTAAAAGAAATGAAATTATTGATGAGTAGACTGAAATCTAAGGTCTGAACAAAGTTGAGAATATTGGTTCTGAGAGTATCAATAATAAAACCTTTCTCGCCTATTGAAGGAATTGATTCTATTAAGAATGCTTCAACTGCTCTTATAGGTTCTGACACACTTTTATAAAGTGCATCATAATCCAGCTTATTTAAGATGTTTATCTGTTCTGATACTAAAGGTATAAACAGACCTATGAACAAAACAATAAATCCTATAAGGCTAGCGAATCCAATAAGAATAGTTAAAAACTTTGGAATTTGATAGCCGAAAAAATAAACCTTCTGTAGATAGTTGGTAAGTGGCCTTAAAATGGTCGTAATAATTAAGGCAATTACCAGGTAAACTAAAATATCAGTAAACAGCAACCCAAAAAGGTAAATGGCAGCTGCACTTCCTAGCAAATAAAGTATTGGTCTAAGTCTGTTCACAGCACTAAGATAATACTTAAAGGCTACAAAAAAAGGCCCTCTTTTAAAGGGCCTCTTTTGCTATTTTAATTCCAGGAAAGGTTATCGCCTTCGCTGTCGCTCTTCTCTTCAGAATATTCCCTATCGAATTCAGTAAAGTCAAATTCAGGCATCAACTCTGTTTTTATGTGGTCAACACTTTCAGTTAATGCGCTCACAAATTTGTTAAAGTCTTCTTTGTAAAGAAAGATTTTATGTTTCTCATAAGTGAAACCATCTTCCTTGTATTTCCTCTTACTTTCGGTGATAGTCAAATAATAATCGTTGGCTCTGGTTGTTTTTACGTCAAAAAAATACGTCCTCTTACCTGCTCTAATCTTCTTTGAAAAAATTTCTTCTTGTTCTCTTTCCATATAGCTCACTATATTGCAACATCAAAATGTTGCCAACTACTAAGTTTAATTTTAATTAACAATTTTAAATATAGTATAATAGATTTCACAAATGCAAATCGGTTCATTCAAATTGAAGAATGATAACCTTAATTTAAAATAGACAATACCCGTATGAAGATATCCTTCGAAGAGCTACCTCACCTACCAAATATTGATCTACTCGCTAAAAAATTAGTTGAAGGATTTATTACGGGTTTGCACAAATCGCCATTTCATGGATTTTCCGTTGAATTTGCAGAACATAGACTCTATAATACTGGTGAAAGCACAAAACATATTGATTGGAAGGTGTTTGCCAGAACCGATAAGCTTTTCACCAAACAGTATGATGAAGAAACTAATTTAAGAGCATACATCATGGTTGATAATAGTTCTTCCATGTATTATCCATCAGAAAATAAAGGCAAAATAAAATATGCTGTTTTAGCGGCAGCATGTCTCTCTTATCTTTTACAAAAGCAAAGAGATGCTGTAGGACTAATAAGCTTTTCGGATAAAATAGATTTGTTTACTGAAGTAAAATCAACACAATCGCATTTACGCAATCTATTCACCCACTTTCAACATTTGCTTGAGCAAGAAAGCTCTCAAAAAACTACCGCCCTCGCAGATACTATTCATACAGTAGCAGAAAAAATACATAAGCGCTCACTAGTTATTATTTTTAGTGATTTGCTCACTGCCAATAATGAGCTGGATGAGTTCTTCCAAGCCATTCAACATTTAAAGCATAAAAAACACGAAGTATTGTTTTTTCAAATTAATGACCAACAAACAGAGCTTGATCTCGGTTTAGAGGACAGACCTTATTTGATTGAAGATCTTGAGAGCGGCAATCAAATGAAGTTAAACCCTTCAGATGTTAAAGATTGGTACAAGGAAAAATCTGAAGCATATTTCAAAGAAATTGAATTAAAGTGTCAACAATATAAGATTGACCTTACTAAAATTGATATTAACGAAAATATAGAAAAAGCGCTGGCTTCCTTTTTAATTAAGAGAAGTAAAATGCGCTAAAACAAGATATATGTTTACAGGAATAATTGAAGAGACCGGGAAAGTGCTTTCGGCTGTAAAAGATAAAAGCAACCTGATATTGACCATAAAAAGTCATATTTCGGAAGAATTAAAAATTGACCAAAGTGTATCACACAATGGCGTATGCTTAACAGTAACGGAATTGCATCCTGGTGCCCATACTGTTGTAGCGATTGACGAAACATTAAAGAAGTCGAATATAGGGAATATTAAAGATGGTGACCTGGTAAACCTTGAGCGTTGTATGCAAATGAACGGACGGCTTGATGGTCATATAGTTCAAGGACACGTAGATGCAAAAAGCAAATGTATGGGTGTAGAAGAAAGCGATGGTAGTTGGTTATTTACATTTAGCTATAATAGCCATGATAATGTTTTAGTAGAAAAAGGATCAGTATGTATCAATGGTGTAAGCCTAACCTGCTTCGAGGTTACAGATGACAGTTTTAAAGTTGCCATTATTCCCTATACCTTTGAGCACACAAATTTTAAAAAAATCAAAAAAAACGATGAAGTGAACATAGAATTCGATATAATTGGAAAATATGTACATAAACTTGTCGGTTTAAACAAGAAATAATTAAGCATGGCTGCAGAAATAAATTGTATGGTCGTTGATGACGACCCGATTTTTAGACAATATATAAGTAAGCAAATCAAAGAAACTAATGGTTTAAAATTGGTTACTGAGGCAGATAGTGCCCCAAAGGCCATTGAGCTTTTAGAAGAACATGAAGTAGACATCATCTTCCTTGATGTTCAAATGCCTGAAATGACAGGGATTGAACTTGTTCAGCGTCTGAATAATGGTTACGAAGTAATATTAGTTACAGCCAACGACAGTTATGCTGTTGATGCTTTCGATCAGCGAGTAACGGATTATTTAATTAAGCCTTTTGAGTACGATAGATTTAGCCAGGCTGTAAATAAGGCCAAAGTTAACATTGAAACTTTTAGAAAGAAGAAAGCTCATCTGGAGCATATTTTTATCAAAAGTGATGGTAAAATAATTCACCTACGATTACAAGATATACTTTTTGTTGAAGCACTTGCCGACTATGTTGTTATCAACACAGAAGCTAAAAAGTATATTGTTCACCATACCATGAAAGGTGTAGAAAAGAAACTACCAGAAGGTCGGTTTGTAAGGGTACACAGATCATTCATAGTGAATTTAGAAAAGATCGACTTCATTGAAGATTTGAGTATTCACATCAAAGTAAAGTCAATTCCTATCGGTGCTTCTTACAAAGAGAAACTATACAAGACCATGAATTTTCTGTAGGTCTTTGTAGAAGAACTTTTTATACAACCAGTACACTATAAAAGCGGAAAGAACACCTAAAATAGCACCCATTAGTATATCTCCTGGGTAATGAACACCTGCGTATATGCGGGAATAAGAAACTACTGCAGCCCAAACCAACATGAGCTTGCTCCACTTATTTCTGTAGACCAGAAATAGAAAGGTGCCCAGAGCAAAAGTATTACTAGCATGTGAGGATGCAAAACCATATTGACCTCCACACCTCTTAATAGTGTGTACTAAGTGCTCAATTTCGGGATTATGACATGGCCTTAATCGTTCAAAGAAAGGTTTAAAGAAACCTGATGCAGACTGATCTGCCAAGGTAATAAGCAAGCCAAAGCCCAAAAGCATAAATACAGACCTCCACCCAAGCTGTCTAATGATTAAGATGATTATTAGCAGGTAAAGCGGAATCCATTCATTACGCCCGGTAATAAAACGCATAATAGGATCTAGCCAATCAGCATGTAAGCCATTTAGAAAAAGAAATAATTTTTCGTCCCAGTGAATGAGTGTTTCTAGCATGCCACAATAATAAGGTTTTTATTTTGAGTGTTGAAAGCTTAGGGACCACATTATTTATATAGAAAATCCTAATCAAATATATGATTCAACAATTATATGTCGCTTGTATTCAGGTTAAACACCTTTTGTAATTACTTCATAATCAATTGAAGGGAAAGCTTATTTTATGATTAAAATCATTGAATAAATAAGCTCCTGAAACGAACAAAAATCACCCGATATGATTGTTTAAATAAATAGTAAAAACACAATAGTAATCATCTATCACTTCATAAATCATATAGATGAAAATTATATAATCGATTTCACTAAATTACAAGTACTAAACCAATAAACTTTTTAAAACATGGGAGACATAAACGAGAGTACAGCATCGTACCAAACCAACTCGGGCGACATTAGCAAGTGCCCTTTTCATAACGGAAAAATGGAAGAAATTGCAGGTGGCGGTCCGCGTAACCGCGACTGGTGGCCAAACATGCTAAACCTAGACGTTCTTAGACAGCATTCCAACTTGGTTGACCCAATGGAAAAGGATTTCAACTATGCTGAAGAATTCAAAAAGCTAGATTTAAAAGCTATTAAGCAGGATATCTATGATTTAATGACTGATTCACAAGACTGGTGGCCTGCAGATTATGGTCATTATGGTCCTTTCTTTATTAGAATGGCCTGGCATGCAGCCGGAACCTACAGAATTGGTGATGGGCGTGGTGGTGCAGGTTCAGGTACTCAACGTTTTGCTCCATTAAATAGCTGGCCCGATAACGCAAACCTTGATAAAGCGCGCTTATTGTTGTGGCCAATCAAGAAGAAATATGGCAAGAAAATATCCTGGGCTGATTTAATGATATTAGCAGGCAACTGTGCTCATGAGTCTATGGGGCTCGAGATGTATGGTTTTGCTGGTGGTCGTGAAGATGTTTGGCAACCTGAAGAAGAAATCTATTGGGGCTCTGAAACAGAATGGCTGGGCAGCAAAGCCAGATATGAAGGAGAAGATTTAGAGAATCCTTTAGCTGCCGCTCATATGGGATTAATTTATGTAAATCCTGAAGGCCATAACGGAAATCCTGATCCTGCCGAAGCTGCACATTATATTAGGGAGACATTCAAACGTATGGCTATGAATGATTATGAAACAGTAGCCCTTATAGCAGGTGGTCATACATTTGGTAAAACGCACGGTGCGGCCGATCCTACTAAACATGTGGGGGTAGAGCCAGCTGGTGCTAGTATGGAAGAACAATCAATGGGATGGAAAAACTCACATGGTTCTGGAAAAGGTG
Source organism: Marivirga atlantica (assembly GCF_016734805.1). Lineage (GTDB taxonomy): Bacteria > Bacteroidota > Bacteroidia > Cytophagales > Cyclobacteriaceae > Marivirga > Marivirga atlantica. Next base: position 1,367,417 of record NZ_JAERQG010000001.1, on the reverse strand, counting down.
CTGATACAATTACCAGCGGTATTGAAGGTGCATGGACTGCAACACCGACAAAATGGAGTAATGGCTACTTTGAAAACCTTTTTAAATACGATTGGGAATTACATAAAGGCCCTGGGGGTGCTTATCAGTGGAAACCTAAAGATGGTGCTGGTGAAGGTACAATTCCAGATGCACATGACCCGAGCAAGAAGCACGCTCCTTTTATGCTAACTACTGACCTTTCATTGAAAGTAGATCCAGCATATGAAAAAATATCACGCCACTTTTATGAAAATCCTGATGAGCTAGCAGAAGCCTATTCCAAAGCTTGGTACAAATTAACCCACAGAGATATGGGACCTATTGATCGCTACCTGGGTGAAGAGGTTCCTAAAGAAGAACTCATCTGGCAAGATCCTATACCAAAGGTTAATTATAAACTAAGTGATAGTGATATTGCTGATTTGAAAAAGAAAGTGCTTGATTCAGGCTTATCTATTGCCGAACTAGTAACTACTGCATGGGGATCAGCGGCTACTTTCAGGAACTCAGATAAAAGAGGTGGTGCAAATGGTGGCCGCATCAGGCTAGCACCTCAAAAAGATTGGGAGGTAAACAATCCTACTCAATTGTCTAAGGTTCTTGACAAACTAGAAGCTATTAAAAAAGACTTTGGTAAAGAAATATCTATTGCTGATTTAATTGTTCTGGCAGGATGTGCCGGTGTTGAGAAAGCTGCAAAAGATGCAGGATTTGATATTACTGTTCCATTCACCCCTGGAAGAGGCGATGCTACTGCTGAGCAAACCGATGCCGAAGCATTTGATCCTTTAGAACCAGCTGTAGATGGTTTTAGAAATTTCGCCAATAAAAACAATGCATCAATTGCCGAAAGAGTATTGATCAATCATGCTCAGTTGCTTTCATTAACGGCACCTGAAATGACTGTTTTAGTAGGTGGTATGCGTGCCATGAATGCTAATTACGATGGATCGAAACATGGTGTATTTACTGAAACGCCTGGTAAACTGACGAATGATTTCTTTGTGAATTTATTAGACTTTGGAACTACCTGGAACTCAACTAATGACGAGCAAACAGTTTTTGAAGGTAAAGACAGGAAAACCGGTAAAGTTAAGTGGACGGGAACCAGAAACGATTTAATTTTTGGATCAAATTCAGAGTTAAGAGCACTTGCTGAGGTTTATGCTACTGACGATGCTAAAGAGAAATTTGTTCACGACTTTGTAGCAGCGTGGGACAAAGTGATGAATCTTGATCGTTTCGATTTAAAGAAGTAAATTTTTATTGCGTTTAGATAATACAAAAGGTGATCCAAAATGGAATCACCTTTTTTTATGAATTAACCTTTTATACCATCTATGGCTTATACAATCCTGTAAATCTCCATGATATTATTCAAAATCTGCTCGAAGTTAATTTCTAAATCAATAAGTTTACCTGAGTGTATATCGAACACCCAACCATGAACTGTTAAATTCCTTTCTTTAATAGCTTTTTGTACTTCTGGTGTTTTTAAAACATTGGTACATTGCTCCTGCACATTTAACTCCACCAACCGTTTATATTTCTCATCATCATCACTAAGGCTGTCAAGCTCCTTTTTATGAAGTCTGTAAACATCCCGAATATTTCTTAACCAGGGATTTAGAACTCCTAAATCAGCCGACTGCATAGCCGCTTTAACACCTCCACAAAAATAATGACCACAAACCACTACATGATTTACTTTTAAATGCTCCACTGCATAATTCACTACTGAAAGGGCACTTTGATCAGTGGTAGGCACCATGTTGGCAATATTCCTGTGTACAAAAACATCACCCGGGCCTAACCCCATTAACTCTTCAGCAGTAACCCGACTGTCCGAGCATCCGATGTAGAGCACTTCAGGGTTTTGCCCTTTAGACATATCGCTAAAGTAATTTTTATCAACTGAAAGCTTTTCGTTAACCCAGGCCTGATTATTTTTAAATATTTCTTTAATGTTCATGTTCAATAGGTTATTTAAAGGTCTTTCAATGATTCCAGAATATATCGGAAACAAATAACCACTGCATGAATATAAAGAAATTGTTTAGAACTCGGTAAATCACTTTAGTTTATCCAATCAATATTCTTCTTTAGTAATTTTGCAGTTTCTTTCTCAAAACCTTCCTGATGTTGATAATTGTATGCCCAATTTGCTGTTGGTGGCATACTCATTAAAATGGATTCTGTTCTTCCTCCTGTTTGTAGACCAAATTTGGTTCCTCTATCCCATACTAAGTTAAATTCCACGTATCGGCCTCTTCTTAATAGTTGCCATGCCTTATGCTTTTCCTCAAAGAGTTTCTCTTTATTAATCTGCATAAGGTGCGTATAAACAGGCGCAAAGCTCTCCCCTATTGACTGAACAAATTTGAATACATCTTCTTTCGATTTATTACTGTCCTCTTTCAATCTGTCGAAGAATATCCCACCTATTCCTCTGGTTTCATTTCTATGAGGAAGATAAAAGTATTCATCGGCCCAGCTTTTGAAGTTAGGATAATAATCTAAATCATGCCGGTCACAAGCATTTTTTAATTGTTGATGAAACCATGAGGCTTGTTCTTTATCAATAATATGCGGAGTTAAATCTATTCCGCCACCAAACCAATAAGTACCATTACTCAATTCAAAGTAGCGCACATTCATATGGATGATAGGAACCATTGGGCTTTTGGGATGCATGACAATGGAAACACCCGTAGCGAAAAAGGTAGGTGTTTGTTCATCATCTACTTCAACTTCCAGAGTATTTAAAAGACTTTTGGGTGCTTCTCCTTTCACAGCCGAGAAGTTCACTCCAGCTTTTTCAAGCACTGCTCCATTACTTAAAAGTCTTGATTTACCTCCACCGCCAGAGGTATGTTGCCATTCATCAGTTTTAAATTCTCCTTTACCATCTTCCTTCTCAATGGCATTGCATATATCGCTTTGTAACTCCTGAAACCAATTGCTAATATTCTCTTTGGAAATCATCTTATACCGCTTTTTCTCCTATTATCAAATTTGTGTAATAATCTCTTAGCCTTCGGGCAAAATTAACTATTTTTGAGGTGGAACGAAGGTAGAAAATTAAGCCGAATGAGTACAAAAACCAGTCAGAAAAGTAAATCCAAAATAGATAAAGAAATTCTTCTTAAAGCTTACGAGCTGATGCACACTGCCAAAAGAATGGCAGAAATTTACGATGAAAATAAGCCTGTTGCGGCTAAATATGTTCATAGTACCTCAAGAGGTCATGAAGCTATCCAACTAGCTGCTTCTATGCAGTTGGATGCAATCGATTACGCTGCGCCTTATTATCGTGATGAGTCATTCTTGTTGGGCATAGGTATGGAGCCATACGAATTGATGCTTCAGCTAATGGCTAAAAAAGATGATCCTTTCTCAGGAGGAAGAACCTACTATAACCACCCTTCTTTAAAAAGGGAAGGCATGCCAACCATTCCGCACCAAAGTTCTGCTACTGGCATGCAGGCAATACCTGCTACAGGGATGGCACATGCTATTAAATATTTGGAAGGACAAAACTTACTTGAAGGAGACAAAAAACCTGTAGTGGTTTGTTCTTTAGGAGATGGCTCCGTTACTGAAGGGGAAGTATCAGAGGCTTTTCAAATGGCAGTATTAAAGAACCTCCCTATCATATATTTGATTCAGGATAATGATTGGGGCATTTCAGCTACAGGAGCAGAAATGCGGGCCATGAACGCCTATGAATTTGCCGCAGGTTTCAAAGGGTTAAAACGCATTCAGGCAAATGGCTCTGACTTTGCAGATTCATTCGATAAGATGAAACAGGCTATTGACCATGTGAGGAAAAGAAAAGGACCCGTTTTGGTTCACGCAAATTGTCCGCTATTAGGTCACCATACTTCAGGTGTGCGTAAGGAATGGTATCGTACGGATGATGATTTAGAAATTCATGCAGTAGGTGATCCATTACCTAAGTTTCACAAATATTTGGTGGAGGCAGGTTTTGAAGAAAAGGAACTTGATAAGTTAGCAAAAGCTGGTGTTAAGATTGCTGAAGATTCATTTGAGCGAGCTGTAGAAGCCGCAGATCCTGATCCTGAGGATGTGATGTTACATGAGTTTGCTGAAACACCAATTGTTGAAGAAAAAGGAGAAAGAAAACCAAAAGGCGCTGAAAAAAGCGTGATGGTAGATGCCGCCTTGCATGCAGTTGATGATATCTTAAAAAATAATCCTGAAGCCTTGTTTTATGGGCAAGATGTTGGCGGTACGCTAGGTGGTGTATTCCGTGAAGCAGCTAATCTTGCCAAAAAATACGGTGACGAGCGCGTTTTCAATACGCCAATTCAGGAAGCTTACATAGTAGGAAGCACAGCAGGCATGTCTGCTGTTGGTGCTAAACCCATAGTTGAAATTCAATTTGCTGACTATATCTGGCCTGGTATTAACCAATTGGTTGAAGAGCTTTCTAAATCTTGTTATCTATCAAATGGTCAGTTTCCTATTCAATCACTCATAAGAATTCCGATAGGTGCTTATGGTGGTGGTGGTCCTTATCATTCTGGCAGTATTGAATCAACAGTATTGAACATTAGGGGAATTAAAGTAATATTCCCATCCAACGCGGCCGATATGAAAGGTTTGTTAAAGGCAGCTTTCCATGACCCAAATCCAGTAGTTTGCTTTGAGCACAAAGGCTTATACTGGTCTAAAGTGCCTGGAACTGACGATGCCAAGACTTTCGAGCCTGACGAAGACTATATTATTCCATTGGGCAAAGCCAGAGTAGATCAGGAAGCCGATCAGGCAATGATTGATGCTGGCGAATCTATGGTAGTTATCACTTATGGTATGGGCGTTTACTGGGCTAAGGAAGCCAGCAAGCAGTTTGAAGGTCAAGTAGAAATCATTGACTTGAGAACGCTTAACCCAATAGATTGGGAAACCATTTCTGAAAGTGTTAAAAAACATGGAAGAGGCTTGGTGCTTACCGAGGAACCGGTAATGAATTCTTTTGCCGAGTCACTTGCCGGACGATTAAACCAACATTGTTTCGAGCATTTAGATGCACCAGTAAAAGCTTATGGCGCGTTAAACCTACCTGCTATTGGCTTAAATGTAGTATGGGAAAATGCCATGTTACCTAATGCCGAAAAAGTAGCGAAAGAGATAGAAGGCTTGTTGGCTTATTAAGTTCTTTTTGAATTAGTACCAACTAGATATTGATGTTAAAAGCTCATAATCGTAAAGATTATGAGCTTTTCTGTTTTTAATCAATTTTAGCCATTTCCTCTTTAACAAAATTTATCAGACTACTGATGTTCTCTTCGCTAAAATCGAATTTGATATTGGCAGCCTCGTATACTTCAGGAATAGATTTAGTATAACCCAATTTCAAGGCATTCATATAAGCTTCCAATCCTTTTTTATTATCTGCTTTAAAGTTCTTCCAAACCGCTACAGCACCTAATTGCGCCATGCCATATTCAATGTAATAAAAAGGTACCTCAAACAGATGCAGCTGCTTCTGCCAGATATTATCCTTTTTCTTTTCAAGACCTGACCAATCTGTTACACCATCAGAGAAAGCATCAAATATCCTGTTCCACTCCTCTGTGCGCTCTTCAATTGTATGATTTGGGTTTTCATAAATCCAATGCTGAAATTTATCAATGGTAGCTACCCATGGCAAGGTTTCAATAATTTGTTCGAGGTGTTCCTTCTTGGCTCTTTTCAATTCCTCTTCATTATCAAAAAACACGTCCCAGTGATCCATAGTAATCAGCTCCATGCTCATGGAAGCTAATTCCGCTACCTCGGAAGGGGTTTCCTTAAAGCTATTCAATGAGAGGTCATTCATGAGGAATGAGTGTACTGCATGGCCACCTTCATGCAATAAAGTAACCATATCTCTTAAGGTGGAAGTAGCATTCATAAAGATGAAAGGCACACCTGTTTCCGAAAGTGGGTAATTATAACCACCCGGAGCCTTCCCTTTTCTTGAATCAAGATCGAGATGACCCATTTCCTCCATCTTCTCCAGACACTCCCCTAAATAAGGATCGAGCCTTTTAAAGCAAGTCACTGTTTTCTTAGTAAGGTCTTTTGCCCCATGGAAAGGTTCTAAAGCTTTCTTACCGGTAACATCTACCGCTTTATCCCATGGACGTAAATTTTCTACACCTAGCTTCTCCTTTCGCTCTTTGGCAATATCGTCCAATAAAGGCACTACCTCTGTTTGTACAGAATCATGGAAGTCAAAGCAATCTTTAGGAGCATAGTCAAAACGGCCCATAGCCGCGAACATATAATCGCGGAAGTTATCAAAGCCAGCGTTTTTAGCTAGCTCAGTTCTTAGAGCAATAAGTTCATTGAACAGCTCATCCAGCTTATCTTTATCCTGCTGCCTTCTATCGCTAATCTTTGTATAAATTTCTTCTCTTAATTCCCGATCAGTGGATTGCAACATAACAGCCGCCTGTTGTAATGTCATTTCTTTACCACCATGTGTAATATCCATAGCTCCGGAAATGGCTCCATATTTCTGACTCTTACTAGCAATTTCAGTCTGTAAAGGAATATTCTCTTCTCTGAAGATTTTAACTTCCTTTTCCATCTCACGAATCATAATATCAAAGCCTGGTTCCTTTTTTAAAGCATCGAGATAAGGAGATGCTAATGCCTTTTTATTGAGCTTATCAGAATAAGGAGCCATATGAGGTTCAATTTCCCGTACAAAGTACTCGTAAGCCTGAGCAAGTGTTTCATCAGCAGTATCGCATGTCATTTTTATATAACGCCATGCCATATCCTCTGAAACCACAGCCTCCAATTCACTCATTTGCTTAAACCATATCCGCAATTCATCTTCAGAGTTGATTTCCGCTTCCAGAAGTTGATCGAAATAAGGCTTAAGTCCGTCCCAGTCTTCTACTTTAAAATCTTCCGGTAAAAATATTCTTTTGTATATCGTAAATTCCATAAGTTATCATTCATAAAAAAAGAGGAACATGTCCTCTTCTTATTTTACTCTTTATAGCACTAAATGTTACCCGATTTGAATCTTTACTCCTGGCGAAGTAGGATGCCCTACACAGGTTAACACATAACCTTCTTCTCTTTCAGAATCAGAAAGACCTTCATCTTCATCCAAATGCATGGTACCTGAAAGTAGTTTCCCTCTACAGGCGGTACATAAACCACTCTGGCAAGAAAACGGCAAATCAATATCTTTATCTAAAGCAGTTTCCAGAATAGATTTATCAGCAGGAACAGTAAAAACATGCTCTTCATCATCGAAAAGAACTGTTACTTCATAATCCTGACCACTGCCTTCAGTTGTCTCTTTTTGGGCTTTATCAATAGTACCCTGAACAAAGCTTTCTTTGTATACATTGTCTTTAGGAATGCTTAAAGATTCAAGCATCTGCTCAACATTCTTCATCATGCCTTCAGGGCCACACATCAGGTACTGCGTGTTTTCATGTCCCCAGCTAGGAATACGATCGAATATTTTCTTGAGCATTTCTTCATTTAAAAGTCCGGATTCACCCTGCCAGTTAAGTGGTGCATCATCAAGCACATGAATGATGTGCATTCTACCCTCAAACTTGTCTTGCAAATCATCCAGTTCCTTTTTGAAGATGACTGATTCAAGATTTCTGTTGGCATAAATCAATGAGATAATGCTATCATTTTCTGCATGAAGGATAGACTTTGAAATACCCATCATTGGTGTAATACCACTACCTCCGGCAAACATGATTAGGTGTCTTTTCTTTTCGGCATCTACCTCAGTCGTGAATTTACCCATTGGCTCTAATACCTTAAAGGTATCACCGGCTTTGGTATTGTCATTCAGGAAATTTGACATCTTACCATTTTCCACACGCTTTACTGAAACTGCAGGATATTCATCCACTAAAGGTGAAGTACAAAGCGAGTAGGCTCTTCTAACACTTTCGCCTTCAATATCAGTTATAAGCGTTATAAACTGACCAGCTGTGTAGGTAAACTCCCAGTCAGGCTTTTCAAATTCAATAACGATGGCATCTTTAGTTGCCTTAATTACTTCTTTTACAGTTAATTCTTTATATCTATCCTGCTTTTTACTTGTGTCTTTATCTTTCTTTTTGAAAAAATTAAATGCCATAATCTATCTATAATTTTAGCTGATAACAGCTTGTTATGTTTAAGGTTTGCACAAAAATAAGAATCATTCATTAAAAACGACATGTATTTAAAAGATTGTGGCTTTCTAAATATTTCAAGAGGAAGGAACAAACTTTCTCTAAAAACATTCAGTTATAAACACAAAGCAAAAATTATGGCTAGAGCAAACATAAAATTGATTGATGCGATTAGAAAAGCCGCTAAGAAAATAGAGGATGGCTCAAATTATCAGTGGGGCCATATGGGCGGATGCAACTGCGGACATTTAGCACAAGAACTCACCCAATTTTCCAAAAGAGAAATTCATGAATATGCTATGCGGAAATCAGGAGACTGGACCGAGCAGGTTAATGATTTTTGTGGCATTACCGAAATGCCAATGGATGAGATCATCTCTTCTATGATGGAATCAGGATTGGAGAGAAATGATATGATTGAATTAGAACGCCTAAAAAACCATGAAGTAAGAAAGGTATTAGGCGAAAAAGGGATACAGCTAAGACATAATGTTAAGGAAGATGTAGTGCTTTATATGAAAGCATGGGCAGATTTACTAGAAGAAGAATTGTTAGACAAGGTTAAATTACCTCAAGTAGAAAAGTCCGAACTGCAAGAAGCGTAAACCTCAAAATCTTAAATTAAAAAGGCTGATCAGATGATCAGCCTTTTTAATTTACTAGTCTGTGGTATCAATTATCTTTCTGCTTTATTCAAATCTACTATTTGAACTTCAACCCTTCTGTTTTCTTCAGGGTTCTGAGAGTCAGCTTGAGTTGCACCATAACCTTTTGCAATAATTCTTCTACGCACTATACCATTTGCTTTTAAATTAAAGAAGTTAAGCACCTCAATTGCTCTTTTATTGGATAGTTTCCTGTTAAACTCAGGATCCCCCTCTGCTGAAGCATATCCGGAAATCTGAATACCTAACTCTTCATTATCCTGAAGGATATCATATATCTGCTGAAGTTTACTCTTATACTCATCCTTCAATTGAGCCTGGCCTACATCAAAATAAATTTTGTAAATAGGTTCCAATAATGACTTGTCATAATTTACTGAAGCCGATTTTGACTTATCCTCTTTTTGTTTCTCAGCTTCTTCCGTCACATACATAGTAGGTAACGAGTAAATAGTTTCCCCCTCAACATTTCTGCTTTTCAAGGTAGTGGTATCACTCTCATCGTAGTAATAAGTTCGACTAGCCACTTCCATCTCATCACTATTGGAAGAGAAATCAACATCATCTACAGGATTAACTGTATACATTAAATCCATTAAATAATTAAATGCTGCCGTATCTTCTGTGGCAATAATAGCATCCATCATGTCATACACATCAAGGCTATCATTCTGCACGAGCATCGCCTCGTTTGCTTGCCTAGGATTATACTGCTGTGATTGCTTGGTATCATAGAAGGCATTATTAACAGTTACTTCCTGCCCAACCACTACATCGAATTGTTTGATCAACTTCAAATTAATTTTCTGGTATAACTCATAAAAATAAGTCTGATTAGGCACATTGATATTTAAGGTATATGGTAAATAACCTTCCGATTCAATGATGAGGTCATAGTTTTTACCCGGAGGCAAAATGATTAGGTAATTACCAGTTTTTGGATCCGGATCATACACATAATCTACTTTGGTATTGTTCTCGTTGTCAATCAGTTTTATTTTTGTTGGTACAGGTTTTTCCTCGTCTCCTGCTGTAATTTTACCTTTTAACATAGTAAGTGGTATATTGGCATATTGCTCAGGCATCTCAAAAGTGTAGATGTCCTGACCTCCATAACCACCTTGACGATCTGAAGAAAAGAAACCTCTGCTACCATCAGCTGTCAGCGTAAAGTAATTATCATCTAAAGGTGTATTGATTGGGTAACCCATATTTTGTGGTGCATCCCATTTACCACCAAGTTTAACACTTTTGAAAATATCTCTACCACCCATTGAACCCATTCCATTGGAGGTGAAATATAAGGTTTTCATATCCGGATGAATAAATGGTGCATCTTCATCATACTTACTGTTGATATTAGGCCCAAGGTTTTTAACATTTCCCCAGCTGCCATTGGCTAATTTTTCTGCCACATAAATATCCATACCACCAAAACCGCCAGGTCTGTTACTGGCAAAATAAATCATTTTACCATCAGGTGTAATTGAGGCAGTAGATTCAAGGCTTGTTGAGTTCAATCCTTTCAGAGGTGCCGGAGTGCTCCACTTGTCACCTTCTTTATTCATGATGTATATATTTCCCTTGTTTCCAGAGCCTATAAAAACAAGCATTTGCTGGCCATCAGGTGAAATACCTGCAGTACCAACATTCTCATTGGTATTAAAAGAAACTTTAGTTAAATCACCCCAGTTACCACCAGAACTGCTTGTAGCTGTATAAACCTCTTCTACAGCCCTACCTCCTCTTTCGCCTGGTCTTAAAGTGGTAAATGCCATGATAGACTGATCAGCAGAAACTACAGGATTGTACTCAGTATATTCTGTATTAATAGGAGGTGCCATTCTCACTATATCAATCTCCTTTTTATCGTTTAGTAAACGTACTGCATTCTGACTTTTTTGCTTTTGTAGGCTTACTTCATCTTCTAATTTGGCATCCTTACCTTTGATGAGAGAAAGATATTTATCGTAGTATTTTTCGGCTTTTTCTAACTGTAAGTTTTTATGGTAAGCCTGTGCCATATAGTAGTAAACTTCATTAGGCACATTTTGAAAATTATTCATTCTATCAAGTGTTTCAAAGCTCTTAATAGATTTTAACTGATCAGTTGCATTAGGTTGCTTCAAATAGGAAACACCGAGCATATAAAGCACATATGGCTCCTTTGAACCAAGTTCTACTGCTTCATTCAATTGAGGAATGGCAGCATCATAATTCTCGATTTTGAAGTAGTTTTCCCCTCGGTATATTAAATCATCAATTTTTGATTGTTGACCTAATACTGCCAAGGCACTTGCAAAAAATAGTAATGTAAAGAATAATTTCTTCATAATAGTTAATGTTAAGCGGCACAAAGTGTAGCCTGCATGCTTACTAAGAACTTTGTAAGTTGTATACTGTTTGGATGTTACTCATCTTGATTTGATGAACTATTTTAATTACTGAATAAAAATAGTTGCACTACCCTCAAACTGTCTTAAATATATAGTATTTATTTAAAATAGGATAAGAAATCAGGCTGTTCTTTCAATTGCAGCCAGCCTTTTTAACAATGGAGGATGTGAGTAATGGAAGAAAACATACAAACTATGAGGCCTTAAATTACTCAAGTTATCAACTGAAAGTTTTTTAAGCGCTGTTGCTAAAGCTTCACCTTTGTAAGTTTTAGCTGCAAAATTATCTGCTTCAAACTCATGTTTTCTGCTGATGAAATTTGATAACAAGCCAGTTAACAAGCTGATGGGTGTATAGATAATTCCGAATGCGATGAAATTGACACCAAAACTCAACCTATCCGTACCTAAGGCCTCACTTAATGTAGGTTGAAAAATCATGAAGGACATAATAAAGAGCATTACGCCAATTTGTAAAATTCCACTAAACATACCCGAATAAGTATGCTTTAACTTATAGTGACCTACCTCATGAGCTAAAATAGCAACAAGTTCTTCTGTTGTATGCTTTTCAATAAGTGTATCAAAAAGCACAATCTTTTTCCTGCTACCGAAGCCAGAGAAATAAGCATTCGCTTTGGTTGAGCGTTTGGAGCCATCAATGACGAAAATATTGTTTATCGGAAACTCAACAGATTTTCCATATTCCATGATGGCTGTCCTTAGTTCACCTTCATCCAGAGGCGTGAGTTTGTTAAATAGTGGAACTATCCAACTAGTATAAAAGAAATTCATCCCAATCATAAATACTGATATCACTATCCAGAATATCCACCAAAATGACTGCCCCAAACTAATGATAAGAAATATCAGAAGAGCAATTAATATCCCTCCTAACAAAGCTGTTAACACATAACCTTTAAGCTTATCAAGAAAGAATGTCTTTAGTGTCGCTTTATTAAAGCCATACCTATCTTCAATTTTAAAAGTAGCATAGAGCTGAAAAGGCGTGTTTAATAAATCATTAATCAAGAAAATAATGCCGAAGAAAGCCAGTGTTTGTCCTACTAGAGAATAGAAGTAGTGACTCACCCACTCATCAAGCCAGCCTAACAACCCAAATATTACGACTAACAGAATGAGAATAAGACTAAAAAAACCATTAATAAGCCCGAAGTAAGTGTTCTCCCTCTGGTAGGCCAATGCTTTTTTATATTTTTCTTGATTGTAAAACAGCTTTACTGAATCAGGTACTTTAGTGGTACTATCTTTACCCAAATTCAATAAATCTATCAGCGTAGTAAGCAAATACTCACCAGTGATTATCACTAATATGATAGTCAGGAAAGCTTCAGTATGTAATTGCATAAATTATTAAAATTTAGGACAAGGAATCCTCAATTTATCTGCAGGTGGGCGTCTAGGATCGGTAAGGGACAGCACATATGAAATAGATATTTCATGAGCGCCTCCACTTCTAATTCCTAAGCCTGATAAGGTATAATCAAAGCTATAACCTACAGAAAGCTTCTCATAGGTATAACCCAATATTAATATTAAAGATTCAGCACTAGAGAACCCTTCATTAGCTGACGCAAACGGAATCCCTCTATATTGTAAACCAACCACCATTGGCTCTAGTGTGCTGTATACACCTAAATCCAACTGACGAAAAGGACCTTGCATTTTGAATTGAGCAGTTGGGGTTATGCTTCTTTCATCACCATATCTGGTGTAACCAGGTCTCCCTTGTCCAGTTTTAAGAGGTATTTTATAACCTGCATGAAATGAGTGTCTCATATTCAACACACTGGCGGTCCCTACAACAGATTGATTAGGTTGATTCAAGTGATAGTTGGAATAACCGAACCATAGATTCTCTGTATACAATACTCCTCCCAAAGAAAGGTCGAAAATAAATTTACTTGATCCCGCACCTGATTCACCCGTAGGATTTGAAAAGCATTGGCATTCAGGATCAAACGAATCAGCAAAGGTTAATCTGCTAAAATCCAGATTTGTATTAATAACACCTACCTGTACTCCAGGTCGAAAGGTCAGCTTCTCAGTAAGCCTTAACTGATAGGAATATTGAGCACCAACTGTAGTTGACCTATACCCTACCTGACCTTCCTGATCTCTTAAAACAATAAAACCAACCCCACTATTGATCATATCAAAATAGTGATCAAAATAAGCAGAGTAGGTGGTGAAGTTAGCACTTATACTAGGCCATTGATTTCTGTAGTTAACGCCAAAACGACTCATCTGCGTATTTCCGGCAAATGCAGGATTTAAATATAAAGGAGCTGCATAGAACTGTGAAAACTGTGGATCCTGAGCAGAAACTTGCTGCATAGAACAAATCATTAGCAGCACCACAGCCGATAACTTCGGAATAAACTTAACTTTCAAAATATTCTTTAGCACACAAACAGTATTCAAAATTGTCGAAATATATGAAAATAGTGACAAAGGCTAAGTACCAATCACAATAAATTCACTTAAACAGATTAAATAAAACATAAAAAGGCTTTGTATCATCCATCAGTTTAAGCATTTAATTTATTAATTTCGATGTTGAGTTTAAACGGTCTGAATTTCAATTCTGTATATTTTAATACAATTAAAAATTAAATCATGCCTTTAAACGTTAAATGGGTATCTTAAAATTTGAGTGAGCTTAGCTATGCATAAATTCTACATAAAATCAATTCTCGTTAGCCTGCTGTTTTTCGGAAATCAACTCTTCGCACAGGAATATAGCGAGTCTTTCTGGTATTTCGGAGACAACTCCAATGCCATTCAGTTCAATAAAAACCAAGGTAGAAGACCTATATTAATTGATGATCAGGCTACTCCATTTGGGCAAAACGGTGCTGCTGTAGCTGCAAGAGGTACTAACGGACAATTGCTTTTTTACACAGATGGAGCAACCATTTATGGTCAGAATCATCAAATGCTTCCTGACGGAGCCATTACCGGAGATAATACTTTAAGACACCCAGTGGCTATTAGCCCTTCTCCTATCGGAAATAATGAAGTTTTTCATGTGTATTTCATAACAGCTTCTCGAGGATTAAGCTATGTAGATGTAGACCTTTCATTAGGTACTTTTGGAGAAGTAACATCAGCTCCTGTTGCAACCGGATTCAATAATTTATCTCCTTTGGTAAAGACATTTCGCGCTGGCGATAGCTTTTATGTTCTATTTGAGACTACCGCGGACAATCAACTTCAGATAGCTCAAATAAATAATGATGGTAGTCTAACTACTGTCTTATCTCATACATTCTCACAAAACTATGCAGTTAATAACTTAAGCATGCGCTCCATTGGACAGGACTCGATTCAATTTGCTTTCAGTTCTGAAAATGTAGCAGGATCTCCAAAGAACGTGATTTTATTAGATTTAATAGGGGCTGATCCGAGTACTGCCAATTTTGAGAACGAACAGGTACTTACCAATACAGGTGCACTTAATCAATTAATAACAGATGTAGAATGGTCAGTAGGTGGAAGCAATCTCTACTATTCTAGAAACAACCTAAGCACTAATGAAGGAAATATCTTTCAGTTTAACCCTGATAGTTTAACAACTCAAAATATTCTAAACAGAAATATTAACGAAGCATTAGCCCTCCAAAATGGCCCTGATGGTGAACTTTATTTTTTATATAATAACGGTGCCGAATCATTTTTGAGCAACATCCAATTTGCTGATTCTATACCTGATTCTTTAAACATTCAGTGGAATCTATTTAATGCAACCAGTTTTGGAAATGCTCGCAATTTACCGTTTTCGAGCCCTCCTCAGTTGATAGATGCTCCTGTTAGTTTCGACTGGTATGATACACAGCTCAATGCTACCATCTGTCAAAACAACCCAATCTCATTTTTCGCCTCATATGATGACTTAGAGGATATTTCAGGAATTAATTGGGATTTCGGTAACGGTCAAACTTCTAATGCCATAAGTCCAATTGTTGATTTCCCCGATGCTGGTAGTTTCAATGTTACGTTAACAGTTAATGCGGGTGGTAATATTTTCATAGATTCCGGAACAGTAGTGGTGAATCAGTTTGATAGCCAGGTACAATTACAAGACACAACAGTTTGTGAACTTCCTCTTGAGAACTACGGACCTACTTTAAGTGATGGAGGCCAACCGGACGATATCACCTGGATTAATCCTGATCCGGAGAAATTTACTGTAAATGGAGATGGAACAGCCACATTTAATGAATCAGGCACCTACTCTGCAGCAGTAACTGTTGGTTCTTGTACTGTAACTGCAACTTTTACCCTCACACTTTTCGAAGAAGGCAAACAGCTCGCGAACTTCTGGTACTTTGGTGATGGTGCCGGTATTGATTTCAATGGTGATGCTGGTCCCCAAGCGGTTACTGATGGTAATATAATTGCTGAGCAGGGTTGTGCAACGGTTTCAGATGACAATGGGGACTTACTATTCTACACAAATGGAGAAACCATATGGGACTCCGAGCATAACGAAATGGCTAATGGTACTAACCTAGGAGGTAGCCAAGCTGCTTCGCAAGGTGTGTTGGCTGTAGCTCATGGAGTTGACCCTTCACTCTATTACATTTTCTTGAGTGAAGATGAAAGCAGTACTTCAAAATCATTCAAATATGCTTTAGTAGACCTTAAACTTAATAATGGTTTAGGTGATGTGGTACTCAAGAATAGAAAGATCTATAGCGAAAACCTCGAAAAAATTGCTGCTGTAGGTGCCGATAACACTACCGTTCTAACGCATGAACTAGGCACTAATAATTTCAGAGCATTTGATGTGAACGCACAAGGTATCAATTCTCCTAATTTCGTTTCAGAGGGTGCAACCTTCGTCTCTGAAGAAAGCATGCCAGGCTATATTAAATATGCTGCAGGAGGCGATAAAATAGCTCATGCTTATAATAGTGGAGGGGCATTTATTGATTATTTAAGAGCTGACAGCACAGGTGCTTATGAGTCTGCATTGATAGATGTAAATTTTGGAGGAGAAGTTTACGGAATTGAATTTTCACCTTCAACCGATTATCTCTATGCCACAATAATTAATGGAGGAACATCTCAGTTAGTTCAAATACCTGTTCTAGATAGTTATACAATTGCCGATATTGAAAATCCGGATAGCGTAACTGTTGCGGATTTAGACTTTGTTGCAGGAGCAATCCAAACCGGACCTGATGGTCAGCTTTATGCGGCTGCCGATAATTCGGGTGATGTATATACTATTGGTAGTGCCGACAATCGCTTTCAACCTGATCAGGGAGCTAACCTGGCCAGTAGTTTGCAGCCTTTTAATTTATCTGGAAGAAACTCACGCTTAGGACTTCCTAATTTCATTCAAAATTTATCTACCCCTGAGCAGGAACCTAGCATAAATGTAATTGCCGCCTGTTCATCTGATCCGATTATCTTGCAAGGATCAGGAACTACAAACTTCGATGTGTTTAATTGGACAATTACGCCTGCTGATGGTTCAGCGAGTGTGTATACTTCAAACCAGCAAAATGACACAGTTGATGTAGCCATTGACCCAGGGCAATATGAAGTGGCCCTTAGAATTACTAACCAATGCGGATATGATAATTTATTAGTCGAAAATATTGAAATATTTGCAAGCCCTGATTTGAGTCAGATTGTAAGTCCAAGAAACTTCTGTGGTGATACTTTAACACTAGGACAGGAAATACCTGAAGTTGCCGGACAAACTTATCTGTGGAGCACTGGCGAAACTACAAGAACCATTACTGTTACTGAACAAGCCATTTACAATGTAACCGTGACTAGCGCCAATGGCTGTACGTCTGAAGCAGAAATATTCGTAGGACCTCCTTTCGATGTTGATTTAGGACCTGATCAAAATGTTTGTCAGAATGAGATTTTAACCTTAGATGCCAATGTAAATGCAAACACCTATAATTGGTTTGTTAATGATGTGCAAGATATGTCAGCTTCAGGTAGAACTTATGACCTATCTACAGCTAACCATGGAACATTTCTTGTCAGAGTAGAAATTCCTGATCCTTTAGACCCTAATTGTGTAGCAGTGGACGAGGTTGAAGTTATAGTGAATGAAACACCTTCACTAAGTTTAATTTCTACAACTATACCTAATTGTAATATGGCGGAAGGCGGAATTGAGTTGGGAACAAATGGCGGGTCAGGAGATTACACTATTACATGGAATGGGCCAACACCTGTCACAGAAAATACAACTAATACTAGTCCAGCTAATCTAGAAGCAGGAAGCTATAATATAACTATAACTGATAACTTAACTGGATGCAATAGCACACTAACTGTCCCATTGGGAGAGAATGGTGATTTTACGGTTGCCGTAACTCAAACCCCAGATATTTGTGAAGAAAACAATCAGGAAATTACAGTTGATCTAACTGGGACATTCACTCCTGATTTCGATTGGAGCATTCTTGACCAGCAAGGAACTCAGATATCAAATGGAACAGAGACTACTGAGCCTTTTACTATTGGTTCGTTAAGTATTGGAGACTACTCCATTGAGGTAACAGATAATAGCGGGGCTGGCTGTTTAGGAGTAATAGATTTTTCTTTAACACCAGCTGATTCTGTAGCCTTCAATCCAGATTCTGTAGTCTCTTCCTGTGGTACCTTTGATTTGGAAGCATACTTACAAGGCATCACTGCTACTGGTGTTACTTTTGATTACGATCCTATGCCAACAGATGTAAACAATATTACTAGTACAACGGGTCCTATTAGAATAACAGCAACTCAGACAGGACTTTGCGATAGTGAAGAAGATATAACTGTTAACATTTCCGCATCAGCAGAAATTAGCAATATTGAAAACAATATAAATTGTGATGGCGGACAAACACTTACGGCATTTTTAGTAAGTGGCGATCCGGCCAATTTTGATTTTAGCTGGAGCAATGGTGCGCAAGGCCAAAGTATAACTGTGCAGCAAACAGGAACCTACAGAGTTTCTGTGTTCCCTAATAGTAATGTTAGTTGTGCTGATTCGGCCTCTTTTAATGTTGAAAGTATCTATGAACCTCTAGATGTAGCTTTAACTTCTCAAATCAACTGTGAAGATGGAACAGTTTTATTAAGAGGTAATATTAGCGGAGGAGAAGGCCCATATTCCTTTACATTAAAAAACAGTAATGACAATGATATTCCTACTACCGATCCTTCTCAGAATGTTCCAGAGTGGAATATAACAGCAACTGATACTTATAGATTTAAGGTTTCTGATGAGGGCAATAAGACCTGCGAAGAAGTAGAAATCATTCGAGATATCACAGTGCAAGAAGTATTTGAACCTACCATTCAAGATACTTACTTCATCTGTTCTACTGGTGTTGAAAGTGAAAGAGCTGTCACTTTAGACCCTGGCTCTTACGGCTCCTATTTATGGACTTTACCTAATGGTAGCACAGCAACAAGCAGAACTGTGATTGCCAATGAGCCTGGTACTTATGAAGTAGTACTTAGAGCTGCTGGCTGCGAATACAATATTTCAACCACAGTGCTGGAAGACTGTAAGCCAAAGGTTTTTGCTCCTAATGCAGTAAGGCCTGGTAGTGGCATTGCTCAAAACAGAACTTTTAGTGTTTTTGCAAATGAGTATGTGGGTGATTTCCAAATCATCATTTATAACAGATGGGGTAACTTGGTATTTCAATCAACTGACAAAGATTTTGAATGGGATACCACAGATACTAATGGTAATGCAGTACCTCAAGGTACCTATGCCTATATCATTACTTTTAGCAGTACTGATGCTAATAATGGCCGAACTTATGAAGAGCGTGGTGGAGTAACTGTGGTCAGATGACCTTAAACATAAATTATTAAATTTTATTTATTTAGGTATGTAGCAGTTTGTTACATACCTATTTTTTTATAATTATATCTTATGGACTATCAGTTGATTATAACCATTGCAGTAATCATTTGCGCAATGGTACTTTTTGCTACTGAGCTTCTAAGCATTGATCTGGTAGCTTTATGTGTAATGGTAGTCTGGGTAGCCGCAGGCATTCTTAGTCCGGAAGAAAGTTTTGCAGGCTTTTCCAACAGTGCTACCCTTACAGTAGCCGCCATGTTTATTTTGAGCGATGCTTTACTCAGGTCAGGAATTATACAGGTAATTGCACCAATTACTACACGTTTATTTAGCAAATCATTCGGAGCAGCAGTTTTCGGAATGAGCATTGGCACCAGCTCAATATCTGCTTTTATCAATAATACCCCGGTAGTAGCTACGCTTATCCCTATAGTTTCTAAATCTGCTAAAAAGCTACAAATGGAGCCTAATAAATTTCTGATACCGCTATCATACGGAGCCATTTTAGGCGGAAGTTGCACCTTGCTGGGTACCTCCACTAATCTATTGGTTGCAGGAATTGCAGCAAATAATGAAGCTACTCAAATAAACCTGTTTACCATGACTCCTATAGGATTGGTGTTTGTAGTGGTCGGACTTTTCTACCTGATTTTCATAAGTAAATATTTACTCCCTAAAAAAAGTAAAAGAAAGACACTTGAAGACGACAATTCCATTAAAACTTTCTTTACGGAGGTTCAGATTAACAAGCTTTCAGAGGATAAGAAAGGAGCCACCATTCAAGAATTATTTGAAGAAAAAGATTTAAAAGTAGAAGTAAAGCGACTAAAGAGAGGCGATGAAATTGAGAACAATCCTTCTCCCTCAAAAATTTTGCAAGAAAAGGATGTATTACTCATCAGCGGAGCCATGGACAAAGTAAGGCAGGTAATTGAGGATAATGACCTATCAATAAGAAGTAATATTAACGAAAAAAGCTTTCCTGAAGAAGGCACAAAGATGGTTGAAGTTATCATTATGCCAAGAACTCAGCTCGTGGGTAAAAAACTTAAAAATGTGAATTTCTTAAAAAACTATCAGGCAAGAGTACTAGCTATTAGGCAGAGAGGCAAAAGAAAGTTTTCGAACCTTGAAAACCTGCGCCTTAAAATAGGTGATGTTTTGCTATTACAAACCAATGAGAATGGCTACGAATTACTAAAAAACGATGAAAAGAATCCTAATGCACCATTTCTTTCAGTAAGAGAAACAGCTGTAGAAATACCTCAAAAGAAAAATCTATACCTTACTTGTTCAGTTGTTTTAGGCGTAATATTATTAGCATCCTTGAATATTCTTCCCATTGTTATTGCTGCCTGGGCTGGGGTGGCAATACTAGTAATTTTTAGAATTCTAAGCATGACAGATACCTATCAGGCAATAGATTGGAAGGTAATATTCTTGTTGGCAGGCTCGCTTAGTTTTGGTGCAGCTATGAAATCCAGTGGGTTAACACAAATTATAGCCGAATACCTTATGAGCTTTCTTAAAGACACCGGAGGTCAAATGATGATTATTGCCACACTATATCTTATTACAATGGTTTTCACAGAGATCATGTCAAATAATGCAGCGGCTGCTTTATTGGCTCCGGTTGTGATTGCCCTCGCACAAATTATGGGTTTAAACACTACTCCCTTGCTAATTACTGTTATGATGGCCGGCAGTGCGAGCTTTATGACTCCCATTGGTTATCAAACGAACACCATGGTATACAGTGCTGGTAATTACAAGTTCACTGATTTCTTTAAGGTAGGTGCTCCATTGAGTCTTTTGCTTTGGATTACAGCTTCCATCCTAATTCCTATTATTTATCCCCTTCACTAATTGCAGCAAGGATTATTACAACAATCCAACTTT
The DNA here is from genome assembly GCF_016734805.1 of Marivirga atlantica. Lineage (GTDB taxonomy): Bacteria > Bacteroidota > Bacteroidia > Cytophagales > Cyclobacteriaceae > Marivirga > Marivirga atlantica. The sequence goes on along the minus strand of NZ_JAERQG010000001.1, from coordinate 1,346,398 downwards.
ATTAATAGCTTAGTATTGACAAACACTACCAATGAATAAAAGTATTAAGGATAACATAAGAGTTGCCATTCAAGGTTTTTCAGGAAGTTTTCATGAAAAAGCCGCTCAGCATTATTTTAATGAGACGCTCTCATTTGTTTACTGCAACACCTTTTCTGAAGTTGTAAAAGCTTCTGAAGATAGCGAGTTGTCTGATGGTGGACTAATGGCCATTGAGAACTCCATTGCCGGTACTATTCTACCTAATTATCAGCTTCTTAGAAATTCAGCTCTTTCAATTGTTGGTGAGGTATATTTGCAAATTGGTCAGCAATTAATGGCTTTACCTGGTCAGACTATTTCCGACATTAAAGAAATACATTCACACCACATGGCTATAAAACAGTGTGAGGAATTTCTAAAGAAGCATCCTAATATCAAGTTGGTTGAAACTGAGGATACGGCCTTAAGTGCTAAAAAGATAAAAAATGAGCACTTAAAAGGAGTAGCAGCTATTGCAGGTGAACAGGCTGCTAAAATTTATGATCTCGAGATTATTGCACCCAACATTGAAACTGTAAAGAATAACTTCACCCGTTTCCTTGTAATAAATCCTGAACAGAGAGATAACCATGAAGCAAACAAAGCTAGCTTGCTTTTTAGCTTAGTTCATGAACCAAAAAGTTTGTCTGATGTATTAATCACAATCGGGGAATACGACTTCAACATCTCTAAAATCCAGTCATTCCCAATTATTGAGCAGGAATGGTCTTATTATTTTGTAGTGGACATAGAATTTGATGAAATTAAGGAGCTCTACAATTTGATTGAAGAATTAAAACACAAAACCTCTTCTTTGAGGCTTTTAGGTAGTTATAAAAAAGGAATAACAATATGATAAATTCAGCATCTCGCATTAGCCATGTGGAAGAATATTACTTTTCAAAAAAACTGAAAGAGGTTGATGCGCTGAATAAAAATGGCAAGGGCATTATCAATCTTGGTATTGGTAGCCCAGATTTACCTCCGCATGAATCCGTAATAGAAGCATTAAACAATGCTGCTCAGTTAACTGAAAATCATGGCTACCAAAGTTATAGAGGCTTGCCTGAATTAAGAGAAGCCTTTGCCAACTGGTATCAGAAATATTTTAAGGTTAAGCTCAATCCCGATTCAGAATTACTTCCATTAATGGGATCGAAAGAAGGTATACTTCATATTTCTATGGCATATCTGGAACATGGAGATGAAGTATTGGTGCCCAATCCTGGTTATCCTGCCTATAGTGCCACAGCCAAACTGGCCGGAGCTGAAATTCGCTATTATGATTTAAAGGAAGATGAAAATTGGCAACCCGATCTTAATGAACTAGCCAAAACTGATTTAAGCAAAGTAAAACTCATGTGGGTGAATTATCCTCATATGCCTACTGGAGCTAAGGTAGATAATGAGCTCTTCAAAAAACTCAACACATTTGCTGAACAGCATAATATCCTAATCTGTCATGACAATCCTTATAGTTTCATTCTAAATGAAAAGCCAGAAAGCATTCTAAAAAATGGACCAAATGATCATGTAATTGAGCTTAACTCCTTAAGCAAATCGCACAATATGGCTGGCTGGCGTATTGGAGTAATCGCAGCAAAAGAGCATCATATCAATAACATCCTGAAATTTAAAAGCAATATGGATAGTGGCATGTTTAAACCTATTCAATTGGCCGCTATAGAAGCACTAAATTTATCTGATGATTGGTACCAGCAACAAAATGCGCTTTACAAGGAAAGAAAAGAAATAGCCTTCAAAATCCTCAATAGCCTCGATTGCAGTTATCAATCAGAGCAATCTGGCATGTTTGCCTGGGGTAAAATTCCTGAACATGTTACGAGTGTTGAAAATTTCACAGATGAGATACTTCATCATGCTCAAGTATTTATAGTTCCTGGAACAGTATTCGGAAGCAATGGAAGTAAATATGTGAGAATCTCCCTATGCGCTGATAAAGAAAAGTTGAATAAAGCTTTAGAACGGATTATAAAATTCAAGCAAAAGAAATGATTGTAAGTATAATAGGTGTTGGCCTTATAGGGGGCTCTATAGCTTTAGATTTAAAAAAGGCAGGTTTAGCTAAACAAACATTTGGAGTAGATAGGTCTGAAGTGAATCTGCAAAAAGCTGTTGAACTGAATATAATAGATAAGGGAGTTTCACTTGATGAAGCCTGCCAAATTTCAGATTTGATTATATTGGCCACACCAGTTAGTGTAGCTTCAGATATACTAATTGAAATTTTAGACTTCATAAAAACTGGAACCATCATATTGGATGTTGGCTCAGTAAAAGGAGCTATTTGTAAGGCAATAGCAAACCACCCAAAAAGGAAACAGTTTGTAGCTTGTCATCCGATAGCCGGGACTGAGTTCTCCGGTCCGGAGGCTGCCTTCACAGGTTTATTTCAGGGGAAAATCAATATAATTTGCAATCAGGAAGAAAGTGATAAAGAAGCAGTTCAAAAAGTAAAGCATCTGTTCGAGCAAATGGGCTCCACTAATATTTTCATGGATTCATCCACTCATGATAAGCATATTACTTACGTATCTCACCTCTCTCACATAACTTCTTTTGCTTTGAGCTTAACAGTACAGGCTCTTGAAAAAGACGAAAAGAACATTTTCAACATGGCAGGAAGTGGGTTTGAATCGACTGTTCGCCTTGCCAAAAGTTCAGCCGATATGTGGGTGCCTATTTTCCAAGCTAATAAAGAGCATATGATTGCTGCTATTGATGCTTACATTAATGAAATGAAGCGATTGAAATCATTTATAGAAAATAATGAAAATGAAAAAATGCAAGCGAGCATTGAGCAAGCGAATAATATAAGAAAGATACTCTAAATGAATTGAGGCAGGTTATTTAGGTATGGTGAAGTGAAATGTACTTCCTTTTTCTACTTCAGATTCTACCCAAATTTCACCATCATGCAGCTCAATAATTTTTTTCGCTAAGGATAAGCCTAGACCAATTCCTTCATAATCCTTTTCTTTATTGAGTCTTTTGTAAATAACAAATATTTTAGATTGATAACGTTTTGGAATGCCAATACCATTGTCGCAAAAAGTGAACTCCCAAAATCCATCATCTGAAATAGCATCAATTTCAATTTTAACTTCCGCTCCATGTTCTCTAAACTTCAATGAATTGTCTAGCAATATTTGGAAAAGCAATTTTAAATCTTCTCGATTTGCCGAAACTTTTGGTAAAGTATTCTTAACAGAAAGATTAGCCTTTATATGCCTGTTTTTATTCAGCACCTCATGTTTCAGCTCAGTAATAATGTTATTAACATCAACTTTTTGCAGCTCCCAATGACTCCCCAATCTGGAATAATCCATTAAACCCCTAACTAACAATTGCATTTTTGTGGTTGAGCCATGAAGATACTCTAAGTACTTATTTAGTAACCTGTCATCGCTATTATTAATCCTCTTACTAATGAGCTCCGTTGTTTGCGATATTGTTATAAGAGGTTCTTGTAAATCGTGAGATGCCACATGTGCAAATTGAGATAAGGCTTTATTTTTTGTAGCGAGTAGATTAGCATTTCTTTTTTCTCTTAAGCTTACATTTTTTAATTCTGAGGTTCTCTTCTCCACCTCATCTTCTAAGGACTGTGTTAAGTTCTCAAAACTCTTAAAACCATGTTTAGCCAAACTGACTAAAGCAACACAAATCCATATAGCAATAAACGCTATGAAATTATTGATCAAGTAAACGTCTTTAATGTTGTAAGTCTCATCGCCAAAGAAATCCGAAATGAAAATTAAAATTGTACAGAAAATAGCTGTATAAACGGTGGTTCTATTCCCCGGTAGTAACCAGCTATATAATATTACTATGCAATAAAGTACGCTTACAGCAATATGCGAAGAAACGAAAATATCAGCAATAAAAATTATACCTGACAACACTAAAGCCATTGTCAATAATACTACTGATTGAATGTTATCGTTCCTTTTTCCTATTCGCATCAGTAATTATCTCCCTTAGCTTCTATCTCTCTTCTTAATTCATCAATCAAAGCGTCTTTATTCGCAATTTCATTTAGTAAATCTTCTTTATAATCCATTATTTTAGGCATATCGCGTATGAGCGCAAACACTGTTAACATACTCACTATTGCGGTAATAAACTTGAGTAAGCCACTTAGGCGGTAAACAGGCCACCAAAAAATTATGGCATCTAAAAAATGTGTTGCTCCGCATGAAATAATAAAAACACCAAACAGCCAAAACACCGGTAAAAATGGAACATTTGGCTTACGTTGAATAAACCAGATGATTATCATGGGAATAAAGAAATAGGCAAGCCAAATTGCTACATCACTAAAAATATAAAGCCATCCATGAAAATCGCTCCACTCACCACAATACCAGCGGGCAGGCCAATCGCTAGTATCAAATAGCTTTTGAAAAAACTCTGTTAACTGATCCATTGTTCAATTTTTGGTAGAAAAAACAAATCAATACGGTTAGCAAAAAATTAAAGCTTCATAAAAAAAGTCATATTGAAAAGGAATATAATAAAAAGATTATTCCCTGTAATAACATCAAATTTATTTCATTCACATATCTTAAAAGTATAATAATTCTTTAATATATTACTTCATACCTATATGATCTCATTCTAAATAATGCTTCAAAAATGGAAATACGTGAATGTTTGAACTGCGGTAAACCTATACAAGGAAGAGCCGATAAGAAATTTTGTGATGATTCATGCCGGAATGCATATAACAATCAGGCTAAGCAAGTTAGCACGAACATAATGCGTAACATTAACAATGCGCTCAGAAAAAACAGAATAGTACTGAAGGATACACTTGGCAATAAGGATACCGCTAAAATACATGGCCAGCAACTACAAGAAAAAGGTTATTTAATGAAATACCATACACATACTTACACCACAAAAAAAGGAGATACTTATCTGTATAATTACGAGTACGGCATTCTTCCTACGGGCAATGACTGGTACCTTATTGTAAAGCAGGATTAATACCTACACCTCTGCCACACACTTTAATTCAATAGCTATAGGTGTAGGTAATGCATTTACTTCTACTGTAGTTCTACAAGGCTGATTTTCTTTGAAATAGTCAGCATAAATTCTATTGAAAGTTTTAAAATCATCTTTCATATTGGTGAGGAAAACAGTAACATCAACCAGTTTCGACCAATCAGATCCAATATCTTCCAAAATCATTTTAACATTTTGAAATACTGAATGACATTGTGCTTCAATATCATAAGAAGCAATAGAACCGTCTTCCTTTAAGGTGACACCTGGTATTTCCTTGCTATCCTTTTTTCTTGGACCAACGCCTGATAAAAACCATAAATCGCCAACTTGTCTGGCGTGCGGATATAGGCCTACAGGTAGTGGGGCTCTTTCTGAATTTTTACAGATTGACATTAGGCAGCTTTGTTTTTTAAACTCAATTTATCCTTAACTCTTTTTGCTTGATTTAAATGACGCAGTTCATGGCGCATCATTATATAAAATTGTTCACCTATATTAAATTTCAATAATGAACTCAATGGACTTACTGTGTAAATACTAGCATGGTCATAACCAATAGCTCTTTCAGCTGTCTCAATAATTTCATTCTGAAGCTGAAGATAATTTGTTAGCACTTGAGTTCCATCTTCTACCTTATTTTCATTTATAGGCTTGAAGATTCTTGGTGCTCTTACTTTCCATTTATATTTAGGATCAACAAATAACAGGAAGATACGACCCATCCAGGATAGTTTAATCGGATACTCAATAGTTCTCACCTCAGCCTTCTCAAGCTTTTTGTTAATGTCGTTTAAATACATATTGTTGGCAATTTCAATATGCTTTAAACACTCAGCAATTGACCAACTCTTTTCAGATGGTTTCCAGCGAAGTTCTTCATCTGATAATTGACCAAACTCAGCCTCAGTAGACTGCTTTATTTCCCGTAGCTCTTTTATAACATCTTTGATCCACATAGCTCTTTATGAATTCATAATATCCTCTATCTCATCTGCCTCTATTGGAATATTTCGCATTAAATCATGCAAGCCATCATCAGTAATCACCACATCATTTTCCAATCTTATTCCTATTCCTTCCTCCTGTATATATATGCCTGGCTCAATGGTAAATACCATATTTTTCTCAAGCTTTTTGTAAATATTCCCTACATCGTGAACATCCAACCCAATATGATGCGAGGTTCCGTGCATAAAATATTTCTTGTAAGCGGGATTTCTGGGGTCTTGATTTTTCACATCTGTTTTATCCAACAAACCCAAACCTAACAACTCACTCTCCATAAGTCTACCTACTTCTTTCTGATACTCAGGCAGTGTATTACCTGGTATCAGTAATTTCATAGCCTCACGCTGAACACGAAGAACGGCATTGTAAACATCCTTTTGCCTTTTGGTATACTTTCCTCCAACGGGGATTGTTCGTGTCATATCGGCATTATAATTACCATATTCTGCTCCTACATCCATCAATAGAAGCTCACCATCATTACATACATCACTATTTTCAATATAATGAAGTACGCATGCATTAGCACCTGAAGCTATAATTGGGGTGTAAGCAAATCCCTTTGAGCCATTTCTTACAAACTCATGCAAGTATTCCGCTTCAATTTCGTACTCTTTTACTCCGGGTTTCACAAAGTTAAGTACTCGCTTGAAAGCCTGCTCAGTAATGGTGTTAGCGACCTGAAGCTGATCAATTTCAGCTTGGGATTTAATAGCTCTCAAGTCATGCATAATAGGAGCTGCCTTTCTATATTGATGAGCAGGATATTTATCTTTACACCACTTAATAAACCTATCATCTCTGGTTTCAACTTCTTTGGGAGCTCTCATATGCTCATTGGTATTCACAAAAACTTGCTCGGCTTCGGCCATTAGTGTTGTAAATACAGTTGGAAATTGATCTAGCCACATCACATTCTTAACACCGGAGGCATTTGTAGCTTCTTCTTTAGTGTACTTATGTCCTTCCCAAATAGCGATATGTTCATTAGTTTTAGTTACAAACAAAATCTCACGAAAAGCTGGAACCGGAAAATCAGGGAATAAAACCAAGATACTCTCTTCCTGATCTATGCCCGATAGATAGAATATATCATTGTTTTGCCTAAAGCTCATTGTGCCATCAGCATTGGTGGGCATTACATCATTTGAGTTAAAAACTGCTAACGACTTTGAAGGCAAATGCTTGGTAAAGCTTTTTCTATTATTAATGTAAACTGACTTATCTAATGGATTGTATTTCATAAAGTGATTTTCACAAATAAAAACCGCCTACATGTGATATCCACTTACTTAATCAGTAAATTTCGGCATGTTTAAAAAGCGGTATCTCCTTCTAAATTTAAATATAATACTTCTTATACTTCTTTCTAGCCGAAGTGTTGCGCAAAACAAGTATTGGGTAGAGTTTGCTGATGACCTGACTAAATCATCAATCACTCAGGTGCTGGAAAGAGAAAGCATGGAGCTTTTTTTCTATTCAGAATTCTTGGAAGCTTACAGCATTTATGGTGAAGAAGATATTTTAAAGAGGCTACTAAATGAAGGTATAATGACTGATTTTCAACCTGTTGCAACCTTAAAACAGCATGCTACTGAGCGAAATACCTTTGAATACGCTTTCGTATTGGAACAGATAAAGGCCTGGTACCTAACTGACAGTTTAAAACTTAGCGGGAAAGGAATTAAAATTGGAGTTATTGATGGTGGCTTTATGGCTGCGGATAAAGAACCTGCCCTGGCTCAAGCTTTCAAAAATGAGCAACTCAAACACTTTACTGATTATTTAATGAAAGGAAACACAGATCCCTTTTATGGAAAAAGATTGGCACATGATGACCATGGCACCGAGGTTTTAAAAATGATCATTGGTAAAAATGATGATATCGATTTACAAACGGGTATGGCTCCTGATGCACAGCTTTATCTGGCAAGAACAGATCATGGAATTAGAGAAAATAGATTGGAGGAAGATTACTGGGTAATGGCACTTGAGCGTTTTTACGACATGGGTGTTCGTTTAGTGAATTCTTCGTTAGGCTATACTGATGACTTTGACAAGAAAAAGGAAAACCATAAAGTGAATGAGGTTGATGGCAAGACTAGCATGATTACGCAAGCGGCTCAAAAAGCGGCCGAAAAAGGAATGTTGTTAGTTATCTCAGCCGGCAATGATGGTAGTCATAAATGGAAAGTAATTTCATTACCTGCTGATGCTAAGGGTGTAATGGCGGTAGGTTCTACAAATTTTGGTGATTGGTCAAAGATGAGCTACAGTTCCATAGGCCCGGAAAAACTAGCTTATGTAAAGCCGGATATATCATGTTTTGCTGCAAACGGCACCTCGTATAGTGCTCCTGTTATTACGGGACTGGCCGCCTGCATTTGGCAGTATGATTCTACTCTAACCAATTATGATATAATGGAAATCATTAAAAATTCCGGACATTTGAGTAGGCTACCAAATAATTACCTCGGCTATGGTGTCCCTGATTGTGAAAACATTAAACTTCAGCTTCAAAATAAACCGACAGAAGACAATACTCAATTTGTAAGAGCAAAAAGCAACTCATTTGATTTAAGTACTTATAAAGACATAGTGCAAATTGAGTACTTCCATAAACAAGACAGCATAAATGTTTCGGATCATGGAATTAGAAGAAGAAATGATTCAGAGGAAGAACTTATCATTGAACGTCCCGATAAGAAGGTGAAATACACAACCATTACTGCAAAAGATGAATTAGTGCTGGAAATAGTTTGGCCTGAAAAGTAATCTATAAAACACTATTATAAACACGCTCCAGATCAGAAGCTATTTTTTTGCTTGTGAATTTTGCTAAGTGCTCTTCTACTCCTGAAAGCATACCCGTACTTAAGGACTGATCATTTATAAGTTTTGAGATTTGAGCTGCAAATTCTTCAACTTGAAACGGATCTGCATATAGTGCATGCTTCCCTCCTGCTTCTTCCATAGCTGAACCTTTACCTGCTAAAACTGGTGTGCGCATGGTTAGTGATTCTAAAACAGGAATACCAAAACCTTCAAATGAAGATGGATAGATAGTGCCGGCTGCACCTTTATATAGAAAAGGCAACTCACCAAATGGTACTTTATTCAAAATAAGTACATCTTCAATTATATTCAGTTGTCTTATCTCTTTTTCTACAGCCTCCTGATACTTGGTTTTCTTACCAACCAGAATCAGCAATGTATCATCTTTTGGGTTTTGCTCTTTCATACGCTTAAACGCTTTCACCATTTGTAGCGCATTTTTCCTTTCTTCAATGGAACCCACATACAATAAATAAGGCCTATGCAAGCCATATTTCTGTGTTAAATGTAGCATGCGTTCAGTGCCAATCTCGATGTGATAATTGTCGTGAACTCCCTGATAAACTACTTGTATTTTCTCTTCAGGGATACCAAGAAATTCGATAATGTCTGCCTTTGTTTGCTCACTTACAGCGATTATAGCATCAGATGAAGTACACGCTTTCTTAAACTTTCTTTTATAGATATTCCTGTCAATAAACGGATAATATTCTGGGTATCTCAGAAATATTAAGTCATGTATGGTTACAATGCGCTTTGTTTTGTTGTTGTAGCCAGAAGGAAGTTCATTACTTAAGCCATGAAAAATATTTGCATTTTCCTTAACTGCATTTTTATAAATTGATGCACTTCTCCAGACTTTTTTAAGAGCTCCTTTACTGTAAACACCTTTTGGCTGAATCACTTGGTTTTTGTATTTCCTATAAAATGCTTGCGCTTCAGGATGATCCTTTATACCAGGCGTATACAATAGCAAGCCGTCTGCATCCAGATGTTTATCTATCGCACTGATCACGAATCTTGCATAATTGCCAAGGCCCGTAAAATTATTAAAGGCCCTTTTTGCTTCGAAGGCTATTTTCATCTAATACAAGTTTTGCTTTATAGGTCACATGGAGTCACACTAAAAATTTTAAAGTTATTAGGTGGCTCCCTTTGCAGACCAGTCAACTATTGTAACTTTTAAAACTAAGCATTTTCTGATTTCTTGTGTTAACAAATTTTAATTTCTCTCCATTCTCCTACCTTCTTGTTCTATAATTTTAAGGTAGGTAAACCATCAAAAATTTGTACTTTTGCCAGCTAAGTGGGGACAGCATGAAATGAGCATATACATTCAAGATAGTCTTATACGAACTGCCCAATAAATGTTAATGTTGAATTATAGGTAGTCGTTAAAAATTTGACCATACTCATGACAAGGCATCTTATACTTTCGAGGCCAACTGAGAATTAGCTCATCGAAGCGAATTCCATGTGGCCGTTGAAAAATAAACTACATACATGAAATCATTTCAGGTAAGAACATTAAATAACGGAATCCGGGTAGTACATCAGCCAGTTAACAATTCAAAAATTGTTCATTGTGGTTTTACGCTTGATGTAGGCAGTAGAGATGAAAAGCCCCACCAAGTTGGAATAGCTCACTTTTGGGAGCATATGGCTTTCAAAGGAACTGAGAAAAGGAAGGCTTATCATATTCTCAATAGGTTAGACTCTGTTGGTGGCGAGCTCAATGCTTATACAACAAAAGAAAAAATATTTTTCCATGCATCAGTTCTGGAACAACATGTCGAAAGAGCCATTGATTTATTAACAGATATCACTTTCAATTCCAACTTTCCTGAAAAGCAAATTCAAAAGGAAAGGCAGGTCATTCTTGAAGAAATGGCCATGTATGCTGATTCACCTGAAGATGCCATTCAAGATGAGTTTGATGAGGTTATCTTTAGCGATCATCCGTTAGGAAATAACATCTTAGGCACACAGAAAAGCCTCAAAAGTTTTACAAGAGAAGACTTTATAAACTTTCTTGATGAGAATATTGATACTGAAAGGATAGTATTTTCTGTTGTAGGAGATATCAAAGAAAGAAAGTTAAACAGGCTTATTGATAAATACTTATACAATATACCGCACAAAACCAGGCAAAGAGATCGCCTTTTATTTGATCAGTATAAGCCTAAGACAAAAAATGTAAAAAAAGAAATCAGCCAGGCGCAATGTGCAATTGGAACTACCGCCTACCCAATTCATCATCCAAAGCGGTTACCATTCTTCATGCTATCAAACATACTTGGAGGACCAGGAATGAATACACGGTTAAATATGGTTTTGCGTGAAAAACATGGTTTTGTCTATGCTATTGATGCTGGCTACCATCCTTTTATTGATACAGCACTATTTAGTATATTTTTCGGAACTGATCCGGGGCAGCTCAATAGAAGTATCAATTTAGTTAAGAAAGAACTTCAAAAGCTGCAAAAAACACCTTTGGGCAGTTTACAATTGCATGTAGCAAAAGAACAACTAATGGGCCAGCTGGCAATGGCTGAAGAAAATAATATGAGCTTCATGCTCATGCTAGGCCGTAGCCTTCTGGATAAAGACAACATAGAATCTATAGACGAGATTTTTACGCAGATTAAGAAAATTTCTGCCAACGAATTAATGGATATTGCCAATGAAGTATGGGCAGAGGAAAATTTGAGTATTTTAACTTACAGCGCCAAATAAACAATTATGGAGTTTCTTGACGAGGATTTATCAAAGTACATAGAAGAACATACCGAAAACGAACCTGAGCTTCTAAAATCAATTAATAGAGAAACGCATCTTCAAGTATTGAAACCACGCATGCTCAGCGGCCATTTACAGGGTAGAGTACTTTCCATGCTAAGTCATATGATTAAACCATCTCGGATTTTAGAGATTGGAACCTACACTGGCTACTCGGCACTAAGCATGGCAGAAGGGCTTCAGAAAGATGGACTTCTTTACACTATTGATATCAATGAAGAGTTAGAGAAGCGTGTGCAAAGCTATTTTAATCAAAGTGATTTCTCTAATTCAATAAAATTCCTAAAGGGCAATGCTTTGGATATAGTTCCTACGCTTGATGAAAAATGGGACATGGTATTTATTGATGCCGATAAGGAGAATTATTTGAACTACTATAAATTGTGCTTCGATCAGGTTAAGCAAGGAGGTTACATACTTATTGACAATGTTTTATGGAGCGGCAAAGTGCTCGCAAAAAATCGTAAAAAACTAGATAAAGATACCGAAGCAATCCTTGGCTTTAATAAATTTGTGCATGACGATGAGCGCGTGCAAGATGTGCTTTTCCCTATTAGGGATGGTTTAATGATCTTAAGAAAAAAATGAGAATAACCTGTTTACTAGTACTTAACCTGCTTCTAATTTCATTCAGTGGACTGAGCCAGACTGTTCCGCATAAAATTGATTTTGCGGATATGGAACTCAAGCTCACAAAAGATGCTATCAAAGATATTCAGTCTCATGTTGATGCTTTGACAAGAAGCGATTCTTATTTTCAGAAGCAATTGGAGAAGGCAGATATGTACATGCCCATCATCGAAAGAATTTTCAAAGAAGAGGGGCTGCCTGATGATTTTAAGTATTTAGTAATACAAGAAAGCGCACTTATCCCTGATGCAGTATCATCTAGTAATGCTGTAGGTTTCTGGCAGTTCAAAGAGATATCAGGTTTGGAAAATGGCCTCAGAATAGATCGGCAGGTTGATGAAAGAATGAACATAGTATCCGCCTCACATGCAGCGGCCAATTATCTCAAAAAGCACAATGAACAGTTTGACAACTGGGCCTATACTTTAATAGCTTATCAACGAGGTGTTGCAGGTGCCAGAAGTGTAATTGATGAGCGTTATTTTGGTGCACGGAAGCTACCCATCACAAAGAACACTTATTGGTATTTAAAGAAATATCTGGCTCACAAAGTAGCCTTTGAAAATGCATTAGGTACAACACAACCTACTTATTACTTAAAAGAGGTTAAAGATGCTCAAGGCAAACATTTGAAAGATATTGCCAATGAAGAAAATGTAGAACAGGAATTAATCGAAGACTATAACAAATGGCTTCTAAGAGGTAGAATTCCCGATGATAAAAATTATACAGTTATTGTCCCTATTGATCGCGCAAATAGTGACACACCCTATCATAACACCAAAAAAGAGCCTACTGTAGATTTACCGGGGAAGGTTAATCAAAGACTTCAAAATCAATACCCTATCATTGAAGATAAAGCAGCTAGTAAAAACGCTACCATCGCCCATGAAATTAAAGTAAATGGATTAAAAGGAATTGTAGCAGCTGAAGGATATAAAGTTGAATCATTAGCCGAAAAAGGCGGACTAAAGGCATCTAAATTCAGAAAGTTTAATGACATGTCACTTAGACAGTCGTTAGAAATAGGAGAAATATATTATCTCCAAAGAAAAAGAAATAGAGCCAAGTTCTATTATCATACAGTTCAACCTGGTGAAAGCATGTGGGAGATAAGCCAAAAGTATGGACTAAAGCTGCATAAACTTTATAGGAAAAATAGAATGAAAGATCCTGCAACACCAAAAGCAGGCCGTGTGCTGTGGTTAAGACTTAACAGACCAAGCAATATTCCTGTTGAATATAAAGAAATTAGAATGCCTGTTAAACCAAAACAAGAACAGGAAAAAGTAATAGATGAAAAAGCTGAGATAAAAGCTCCCTCTCAGAAAGATAAGAGTTCCATTCAGCTTGATTCTGTCCAAACTAAAAAGGAAGAAGTTGCTAAGCCAATAAATATTGAACCCATAGCTGAAACTGATAGTACGATTACATCAGTTAAACAAGACTCTACTAACAGCACTATGGATGTTTCTCATGAACTGGATAAAACTCCCTCTGTTGACCATGAAGTGATTACTTCAGATACTTTAAAAAATGATACCTCCGCTATAGAAATTGATTCTACTCAAGTTGACACAGAGAATTTTGAGCAAGAAAGAGAGAATACTGAGTTAATGGAATATACTATCAAAAAAGGAGACACCTTTTTCTCCATCTCAAACAGGTTCAATATGAGAATCTCAGATTTACTTAATTACAATGATTTAGACATCAGAGATACCTTAGCAATTGACCAAAAAATTCTGGTTAACAAAATGGTTATTCCTGATAGTGAGCGGCAACAAGCATCTGATAATGAAGACAATTCATCTGAAAGTTCTTCTGAGCAAAAAGCTGACATTGAACATAAAATATCATCTGGAGAAACACTTTATAGCTTGGCTCGAAAATATAATGTAAGCCTTAAGGAAATTCTGGAGTGGAATAACAAAGATGATTACAGTATAAAAGAGGGCGAAATAATTATCATTAAACGTAAATAATTAATCCAAAACGGATTAATTGTTAGTTCATTGTCTTACATTTGCACTCACTGTTCGAAAAAACTAATTTTTCAAACAGAATAAGTTTTAATTAAAAAAAAGTTTACTTATGTTTAGATATAACTCTAAAACAGAGTAAACAGAAATAGAATCAAGTAAGGAATTACATGGTAACAGCTACAAAAACTGTTGATTTAGTGATGCTAGTAGATGATAACGATACTGATAACTTTATCAGTAAACGAATCATTGAAATTACCGAATTCGCTAAGACCGTTGAAATAAAAAATTCTGGAAAAAGTGCCTTAGAGTATCTTGAAGAGCACAAGAATGATCCAGATAAATTACCAAATATTATCTTTCTTGACATCAACATGCCCATAGTTGATGGTTTTGTATTTTTATATGAATTTGAAAAATTTACTGACACAGTTAAAGACAAGTGTAAAGTAATAATTCTTTCCAGCTCAGATAATAAAAGAGATATTGATAAAATCGTTAATAACGATCACGTGATAAAGTTCATTACAAAGCCATTAACAGAAAATGCTTTAAATGAAATCAGGTCGTTAGATTTATAATTCTAGGGTAAACACCAATTTATTTTCTCTCCTATGAAAAAGCTATCACTCATTGTAGCCATAATTTTTAGCGTGTTACAACTTAAAGCGCAGAATGATACTATTCCTGCAGACACCTCTTATTGGACAAAAGAGGCAGTTATCAACTTAAACTTTTCGCAAGTAAGCTTAACTAACTGGGCTGGTGGTGGCCAAAGCTCTATATCAATTACTGGACTAACTAACTTTAAGGCGGATTACGAAAAGGGAAAGAATCTGTGGGCCAATAGACTAGACATGGCTTATGGCATTTTAAGACAAGGAGATGAAGACCAGCCTTTTATAAAAACTGATGATAATATCATTTTAACATCAAGATACAGTAGAAAAATGACTCAAAACTGGTTTGCTTCTGCCTTGGTCGATTTCAGAACTCAGTTTGCTGAAGGTGTTGAAGAAATTGATGGTAGAGATTCAGTTATTTCTAAATTTATGGCACCGGGCTTCTTGCTAGCCAACATAGGTATTACCTATAAATACAAAAAGATTTTTAATGCTACCCTTTCACCATTATCATCTAAAACAACTTTTGTATTAGATGATTCTCTGTCGAGCAGTGGAGCATACGGAGTTGAGGCTGGTGATAAGTACAGGTTTCAGGGTGGTGTTAACTTTGCCTCAGCTTTTAACAAAACAATTGTAGAAAATGTGACTTTCTCTTCTAACCTCAACCTCTTTGCCGCTTACGAAGAGTTAGCTGAGATAGATGTTAACTGGGAAAACACATTAGTCTTCAAAGTAAACAAATTCATTAACGCTACCTTTAGCACGCAATTAATCTACGATGAGGATATTAAATCGAAAGAAATTGTAGTGAATGAAACAACTGGAGACACCAGATTAGCTCCAGGCGTTCAGTTCAAGAGTGCAATTGCTATAGGCTTCTCCCTGAAGATCTAAGAGCAAGTATTGAAAATACTTAGCGATTTCATAAGGTTCTCTAAAAATCCTAATGAAGGCCGAAGCACTTTATCAAGGTGGCAAAATATTAAAGTATTTTCTCTACTATTACTCATTAACCTTATAGTAGGTTTAGCAGTACACTTTCTTCTTGAATTGTTAAGTTCATATAGTATCATTGAATTACCATCACACCAAATTGACAGATTGCTAGACGATACTTCCGTCACCTTTATAATCGTATTTGGCGTTATTTTAGTCCCTTTTTTAGAAGAGGTGATTTTTAGATTTCCATTAATCTGGCGTTATAACTATATCTTTCGAATAATTAATTATATTCTCGGTAGCAATCGGCTAAAAGAATTTTGGAAAAAATATTATTCGTATTTTTTATACTTTTTCGTTTTAGCGTTTGGATTTATTCATTTAACCAATTTCGAGGATGTCACGCTTATAATAATCATAATTAGTCCTCTTTTAGTCTTATCTCAGATAATTGGTGGCCTATGCCTCAGTTATGTAAGGGTTAGGATGCATTTTCTTTTAGGTTTTATATTTCATGCTTTATTTAATCTAATCTTGTTAACTCAATCAATTGTATTTAACACAAGTACCAAAGTTGATATAGAAAATACTCAATACAACTTAATTATTGAGTCAAAAGAAGCACGTTTTGGTGCTAAAATGAATTTTGACACTATCAGAAATGAGACTAATCTAGACAGAATAACACTAGAAAATATTTACTTAAAAACTGCTGGGGTCATCTTTAATAATCCTAAATTAGAATTCAACAAATTACACCAAGATCAAGTAATTAATATTTATTTTGAAAGCAAAAACAAGAATCTAAATAGCGATTCAATAATAAACCACCATTTAGATCAATTATATGATCAATAGTCAGTATCTAACCCCAGTTTATCTCTTAGTTTAGCAAGAGCAGGATTTTTATTCATCATGGCCTCAAACTTCTCTTTTGGGGTATAAGGTCTAGACGATCCCGTTTGTACATCAATTACATAATTAATATTCAAATTGGGTTCGTTAAACTTTACTCGCAGATGATTTAGTAAGGCACCCTTCTCCAGTTCAACCTTATCTTTTTCTAAAGGATTGGCCAGCTTATAAGTAATCTGATTTCCCTCAAATTCAAAATCACTTTTCAGGCTATTCTTAGCCATTATATCTATAGCTTTATTCTCTTCTACGTATTGCTGGATTGATTCTGATAAATTCTCCTTTGTTAAAGGAATAGATTCTTCAGATTTAACAATAGACTCCTGTTCAGACTGTGAATTAGGCTCTGACAATTCCAGACTTGGTTCATTATCAGAGTTTTCATTGAGAACAACCTTACTAGCTTCATTGGCTGGCTTAGCTTGCTGTCCGGGTTTAGGAATATCAATTGTTGATCTTAGCTTTTGCTCCTTTTTGGGGCCATTAGTCAGTTGACTCAGATAATCTTTATCACCCGATTCATCTGTTGTTTCCTGAGAACTATCAGCCTTAGCGGCTGCTAGCTCACTTTTTTTTTTAAAACCTCTTGGTTAGATTTCGCTAAACTGATGGCACTATTAATTTTAGCAATTTTCATCAGTGCCAATTCTACGTGCAGTCGTTGGTTTTTGCTTGCCTTATAAGTCTGATCGGCCTGATTGATAACCTGTAGAGCAGTAAGGATAAATGAGGTATTCAAAGCCTTGGCCTGCTCATTGTATCTCTGTTTCACTTGATCTGAAACTTCCAACAAAACTAGGGTTGCGGTATCCTTACAAACTAGTAAATCTCGAAGATGTGCAGATAAGCCATTTAGGAAATTTTGTCCATCAAAGCCCTTCTTTAATATTTCATCAAATATTAAAAGGCTCTGAGGAATATTCTCATCGAAAAGATGATCAACTATTTTGAAATAGTAGTCATAATCAAGAATATGCAGATTATCGATAGTTGCCTGATAGGTTATTTTATTATCAGGTGAAAAAGTCACTACCAAATCAAATATAGAAAGTGCATCTCGAAGGGCACCATCTGCCTTCTGGGCGATAAGATGAAGTGCTGCTTCTTCAGTTTCAATATTTTCCCTTTTTGCAATATCTAATAGGTGCTCTGCAATGTTAGAAACTTGAATTCTATTGAAGTCATAAATTTGACAACGAGAAAGTATAGTTGGAATTACCTTATGTTTCTCTGTAGTGGCCAATATAAATATGGCATATGAGGGCGGCTCTTCCAGTGTTTTCAAGAAGGCATTGAAGGCCTGATTAGAAAGCATGTGAACCTCATCAATGATGTACACCTTATATTTCCCCTGCTGAGGTGGTACCCGCACTTGGTCAATCAGGTTACGAACATCGTCTACTGAGTTATTGGAGGCTGCATCAAGCTCATAAATATTCATAGAAGAAGAACCTTCCATGTTATCAACATCAAAATCGTTGATGAGCCTGGCAAGTATACGCGCACAAGTAGTTTTACCTACTCCACGAGGACCACAAAAAAGCAAAGCTTGCGCTAAATGATTGTTATCAATAGCATTCTTTAGAGTAGAAGTAATATGGCTTTGACCAACCACTTCATCAAATCCTTTCGGTCTATACTTTCTAGCAGAAACAACAAAATTCTCCATTACCGCAAGTTAAAAATCTCTTCCTGAAATATCGGAATAAGTCTGATAAAAATTATTACCCCATGTATTCCACAAAATTTCGTGGAGTCTCATATAAGGTTAATTTATAAAGAGAGGCTGAAGGCTGGATTCCCCCTATTTTAGGCGCTAATATATCCCAAAACTCTTTTATGATGACTTCGCAGCTTGTCATCTTACCTACCAGGAAGGGAACATCTAAATTCAAGTTTTTATGATCTACCTTTTTAATGATCTCCTCTTTAATTAGTATGCTTAGCTTCTTAAGGTCAATCACAAAACCAGTATTAGGATCTGGCTCACCTGCTACCGTAACTATCAATTCAAAGTTATGTCCATGCCAATTTTCATTAGCACAAGGTCCAAAAACTTCGGCATTCTGCTCTTTACTCCAATTAGGATTGAATAGCTTATGAGCGGCATTAAAATGTTCTTTGCGATTGACGTAAACCATGTCGTTCAAATTTTAGGCTGCAAATATACGCTTTATTCGTTTAATATAAATAGCTTTGCTTAAAAGCATATTTATAGAATCTATGATCATTGTTACTGGCGCTGCTGGCTTTATAGCTAGCAATCTTATAAAAAGGCTCAATACAGACGGTTTCAAACAAATTATTGCTGTCGATAAGTTCGATAATCCCGAGAAAAATAAAAATCTAGAAGACTTAACTATTCTTCAAAAAGTTGAAAGAAACGACTTTTTTGAATGGGCTTACGGTCAAGAACAAGAAATTGAATTCATCTTTCATTTAGGTGCTAGAACTGATACTTCAGAGTTCGACAGAGAACTACTATGGTCGCTCAATACAGATTATTCTAAGAAGATATGGAAGTTATGCATCGATAAACAGATACCGCTGGTATACGCGAGTTCAGCCGCTACATACGGTTTAGGTGAGTTAGGTTATGATGACGATGAGTCAAAAATTCCTAACTTGAAGCCTTTAAACCCGTATGGTGAATCCAAAAATGAGTTTGACATTTGGGCATTAGAGCAGAAGGAAAAACCATTCTTCTGGACAGGGTTAAAATTCTTTAATGTTTACGGCCCAAGAGAATACCACAAAGGCAGAATGGCCAGCGTTATCTTTCATGCTTTTAATCAAATACAAAAAACTGATGGCATGAAACTCTTCAGGTCTCATAATCCTGAATTCAAAGATGGTGAGCAAATGCGCGATTTTGTGTTTGTAGAAGACGTAGTTAATGTGATGATTTGGTTGATGCATCACAGAAAAAATTCCGGCATTTATAACCTAGGCAGCGGTAAAGCACGCACTTTTCTAGATTTGGTGAGAGCTGTATTTAAATCAATGAATAAGGAGGAAAATATTAGTTTCATTGACACCCCTGAAGATATTCGAGATAAATATCAGTATTTCACTGAAGCTAACATGGATAAGCTTAAAAGAATAGGATATAAAAACCCCTTCACTCCATTAGAGGAAGGGGTTCAGCAATATGTTAAAGAACTAATTAAAGCTTAGTTCTTAACTTCCACATTTAGTTTCTTATTCCTTTTACCAGTTTTCACATCAATCGTATAAGTATAATCCTCAAGGGTAGCTTTATTACCATTAGGTATACCCGGTGGCGATACTAGTTCAAGTTTATACTGATCAACCCATTTAACTGATCCATTACTCACACTTGTTTTATAAGTAACCTTATTGGTGGACTTTTCCACAACTGCTATTTTTAATGGTTCAGAACCAGGCACATCTGTTGGCTTCATGTAAGTACATAGCACGTAGTCATTCGATGAATTTTCTTTGAAATCAATCATAGGAGCATTTACCGCTTCATAGGCTGCATTCATAAAATCTTCCGAATAACCAGATTGTTGGCTGTTCGACATTTTAGGCGAACAACCAACAATCATTATTAAACAAATCGATAATAAATAATACCTCATTATTGCTTCACTATTCTTTTCGTTTTGATAGCTCCGTTTTTATCAGTTAACTGAACTAAATACATTCCTTCTTCAAGTTCCCCAACATTAACAGTTGTTAATCGAGAGGCTTCATTCAGTTTAAGTGATTTTACCAGTTTTCCGTTTGAAGTAAATATCTGTACTCTTCTCAAAGCTGAAGTTTCATCTTCGATATTTAGTTCTGAGACTACTGGATTAGGGTAAAGGCTGACCCCTCTTTCAAATGCTGATTGGTTAGAAGTAACTACGTTATTTAGAACACTCTCAAAGACAATATTGCCTAAATAGGACTTTACTGTAACAGTAAAAGTACCTTGATCCTGATATTTAAAACTAATAATCCTTTTCTCATCTTCGACAGTCAAAGTCTGATTATCTGTATGAACTAATTGATCATCAAAATAAACTTCAACTTTATTAAATGGCTCTGTATTTTCGACTTCCAACACAATAGGGTATCCATCTGCAACCAAGTCTCCCGTTTCAAACTTTAATATTTCAGGGGAGCTATCAATTTCTTCTATACTATAACTTGCTCTGAATTGTTGATTAATAGCTGAAGCTGAAATAGTTATTTTTGCCCCTTTCAGATATGTGAAAGAATCAAAAGAATAAACATTATCTCCCATTTCAGGGCTCTCGATTGTATCTAAAATTACTCCATTTGCTGATATTGTCAATTGTTCATAGGCGTTTGGCAATGAATATCTCATTTCAGCATTTCCATAACCATTATATGTGAAATCATTGATAGATAAGGCAGCGTATGATAAGTCATCGATTGTCGCTGTCCAAATACCACGTCCATGAGTCCCTATTACAATTTGATCATCCACTGCCTTCATTGACCATATAGAAACAGATGGAAAATCATTTCGGATATTCCATGTTTCACCACCGTCTAATGACTCAAATAATCCAATTTCAGTTCCAACCCAGATTATATCTGTGTTAAACGGCATAACCAATAAACTATGTACATATACATCTGGAAAACCATTATTACTTTGATCCGCTCCAGTACCGAAACCAGAAATATCAGTCCACGTTACACCCAAATTTTCTGTTTTAAGAATCTTTGCCCTATCTGCAACCGAAAATAAAATATAAGCTGTTTCTTCTTCTATAGGGTGCGTATAAATACCTGTACAATAAGCCCTTGGTGCTTCTAAAGGAATATCCGTTACTTTATAACTTTCTCCTTTATCTGTAGAAACGAACATTCTTACTACACCACTTGCCATACCAGCTCCAGCCCAAACAATACTATCGTTTGCTAACGACACTTCTACATCACTAGAGCTATTATTACCAGCCCATTCAGCTGAATTGATCGATTTAAGCGTCCAATTTGACCCGAAGTCTGTGCTTTTATATACACCTCCATCACCTATTGCATAAACTATATTCGGAGATGATTTCGAGTTTGCCAATCTCGTTATAAATGGACCATCGTCATTAGCAATTCCCGTACTAGACGGTTGAAAAATGGTTCCTCCATTAGTGGATTTGTAAATTCTATTATTATAAATAGTTCCCAATACTAAGTCAGAATCTCTGGAATTCCAAAGTACTTCAAAACCATCACCACCTAAAACAAAAGAGTAACTGTTCGTATTGTCAACATTCTCACCATTAGACACCCATGTCCCATTGTCTTGAGTACCTCCTATAAACTTATCTTCACCAGGTTTTTTATCTGCACCATAAAACTGAGAGGTTACATAGCCTTTTTCTCTTTCTTCAAATGTAATACCATTATCAGATGAAAAACCAAAAGCACCATCATTGCCATTAACCACCATAAATTCTTTGTTGGCCTCATTTGTCTTTACAAACGTTAAATTATGATGATCAGGGTGGAGTGTATTTCTATTTTCACCGTTCCAATCTCCATATGCATCGTAAATCGTGGTAGCCTGTGCTGATGCGAACACCTCTGCTCCATATTTAAATCTTAAAATTGCATCAGTAAAAGATGATGGATTCCAAATAGCTCCTTCGGCCAAAATAGGCCAAAAGTAATACATATTTTTGTACTCTACTCCACCTGATCTACCAGTTATATCTGAATCAGGATTCTCTGGGTCATATGTAATATCGTGAATATATAAATACTCTCTAGCGGTTAGTAATTCAGGATCTGCGTTATCGTCTCTAGGATTTAAATTAAAAGTCCCGTCAGCCTCTTGATCTCTGAAAGAAACCATCAACTGTCTATCATTTTCAATATCCCAAACCTCAAAAGGTACGTCAACATAATCCTGATAAGAGTAATTAGTTACTGGGACACCAGCCCCGCCATCGGAATTACTTCCACCATTTGAAGGAACCTCAAATCTATGAGCTTTTTGCACATTATCGCCTCCCCATCTAATCTCTACTGATACTGGATTTTGAGAAGGTGACAAACTTCCGTCAGAAATATTTAAAGAACCACTATTATAAGTAGCTCCGAAATTGACAAACGATAAAAATGAAGTGTTTTCTTCATCGATACCTAGAAACTGTCTATCAGATTCTGTGATAGAACTCGCATTAACTTTAAATTTGCCAATGCTTACTCCACCAACAAAAACCTCCGTAGCATCATAAGGATTTACTTCTATTGTATTGTCATACCAACCCTGTCCACCTAGAAAATCAGTGTTTTGACTCTCATCTTTCGCTTTTACCCAAGTTTCTCCGCTGTCTGTTGAAACATACAATATTGTTGTAGTTCCTACGTAAGTAGAAGTATAAACTACATCAGGATTACTTGGTGCCACTGCAACTTCAAATCTGAGACCCTCAGATATACCTTCGCTTGATTGAACCCAAGTTTGACCAGCATCGATTGATTTATAAATACCACGACTATTAACACCAGCATATTGTATCGAGAAATCATCTGGATTCACTTGTAAGTCTTGAACAGAAGAACCTGCAGGAGAATCAAAAGTTTCTATCCAAGAATTTCCACCATCAGTAGATTTGTAGATACCACTATTGGTTGCAATAACTAAAATATCTTCATCAAGAGGGTCTACAGCTATTCTATTCACAGAAATGTAATCGGTATTATCTACAGTAGAATTCAGAAGACTCCAAGTACCCCCCCTGTCCGTTGATTTATAAATACCATCACCACGAACAAAAGTTGCGTTTCCGGCAAAAACTTCACCTGTACCTACATAAATAACATCTGGATTACTAGCTGCCTGAGCAATAGAGTTTGTAGATAAATTAGGTAGACCCTCAGAAATATTTATCCAACTTAAACCACAATCTGTAGTTTTCCATAGTCCGCCACTGGCAGCACCTGCAATCCAGGTACAGTGTGTTTGGTCATCAGGATCAACAGCTATCGCCCTCGTACGACCTCCTACGTTGCCCGGACCGCGAGAAATAAAAGTAGCACTTAGGTCATTAATATTCTTAGATGCATGCTTAGAGTTCTTGTAATTCAGAAAAGACTGATTCAGTTCTCTCGTTCTATAACCTTTTGAATACGAGTCATGATTTTGTCCTATTTCCTTATTGACCTGATTAAAATATTCTATGAAGCCATCTGGTTTCATATATTCATCTTGTCCACCCTTTATTCTTGCCTTCTTAGAAGACCAAAATTCTGACTTAGGGTCATTTTCAGATAGAATTTGATCCTTGGGATAAGGAATAAAGATAATCATACCAATCAAACAACTAATGGATATGAGTATTAAGGCTTTCTGTAAATTTATCTTCATATTTTATTAATTTAGCTAGAGAAAATTCTTTTTCTACAATAATACAAAAAAAGGTCAGAAATAATTCTGACCTTTTAAAAATTTGTTGAGCAATTCAACCTTAGTTCATATCCCAGAAAATCTTGGTGGTAACTTCATCACCACCAATAGCTGAAGCAGCAGCACTCAGATTCTGACCATTAAGCTGGGCTTCTTCAAGTGGGTATGGTAAACGAAGAGGAATAGACAAATCTGTTTCACCAGGTAATGGGACCAACCCATCAAAATCAAGTCTTTTCCAAGTATTCCAAGACTCAAAACCCTGATTATATAAGGCCACCCACATTTGAAAACCAATTTTTTGCTTATAATCACCAGATGCAGTAGCATACGCTATTTCTGGTTGCGCGATATAATCGACATAACCTGAAGCACCCCATTGATCAAATGAAGCCTGTATACCTGCATTATAATGCTCCTCAGCAGTTCCGGTAACAGAATACCCTCCTCTTTCAACAGCTTCGGCCATCAAAAACTCTAGTTCTGCATAGTTCAATATTGTACCTGGATATTCTGGATCATCATAAAGTAATGCACTAACTTTAGAGAAAGCATTAAACGAATTATTAGTACCGTATACACCTCCTTGAATATAAGATACCGATCCCTCTTGATCAGCAGTAAGAGTTACTTCCCCAGACACATGAGTGGTTTCTCCATCAATAATCAGGAATAAACCATCAGTTGTAAAGGTCGTATCCTGTGTTACATCATTATCATCAGTTGGAAAAGGAAAATCTATCGGACCACTTGCATATCTAAATAGTCTACCATCCATGGTACTATTTAATTTATCTGCAAGAACATTTGATATCACATAATCACTCCTTCCACTTAATACCAATGCCGAATAAACTGGATTCGTATTAGGTGCTGCACTTTGGTATGCCATAGAAGCATTATCCGCGTTTGACGTAAAAACTCCAGCATTAAGCGCACTATTAACTACAGAAACTGACTTTGATGAATTGACATCAGCTAATCTCATTCCTAATCTGAATTTGACAGAATTAGCGAATTTTGTCCATGCCATCATGTCACCACTGTATAGTACATCTTGTCCTCCGGTAAAGCCGTCCTCAGACGCATCTACAGCAGATAATGCTCCATCAATCATTGTAAGTACATTATCATATACAGAGCTAGCATCATCATAAGCTGGTGTAATGTTATCAGGATCTAAAGCTTCAGTAAAAGGTACATTACCAAATACATCAACAAGAACAGCATAATTATATGCCATTAAAATGTCGATAACCGCCACCTGATTTGTTAACTGAACAACGTTTGTTGAAGGAGTTGGATTCTCAATCTCCAAAGAAATTAGTCTTTTAGCTTCTTTTAAATCCACTAAAACATCTCTATAAACATTTGTCCAAAAACCAGCAGGTATATTTCTACTAGTTAGATTATACTGTGATTCCTCAGGATATGTTGTCTGAGACCAATACTGACCATATAACTTAAATGGATTAGAGTTTACGTTAGGTGTCACCATGTTATTAAAAGTTTCTACTAAACCTCGAGTAAACAAAGATGACGGATCAACCTCTGCGGGGTTGATTTTATCTGTATTTAATTCATCCAATCTATCATCACATCCGAAGAATCCGATAGTTAGAAGGATGAGAAATAATATCTTTTTCATACTATATCTAATTTATAATTAAAATGTGATGTCTAATTTGAAACCAGTAGTTCTAACCGTTGGATAAGACCCTACCAAGAAACCCTGTGCTGGACCAGAACCTAAACCTGATTCAGGATCAGCATAAGGAACGTTTTTGTGTATTATCCAAAGGTTTCTACCTACAAATGAAAGATTAACGCTTCTAGCGAAACTTTCTACCATACTCTGTGGCAAGCTATAAGTTAAAGATGCTTCTCTTAATCTTACTGATGAAGCATCATACACTGTCATTTGGTTAGGTTGTCTACTTGAGTTACCCCAATAAAAGGCACCTCCATAAAAAGATGCATCCGCGTAAGTTGTATTAGGCTCTCCACTTTCAGTTACACCTTCATAAAGAAAACCACCGCCATCGGCAACAGGTTCACGCACATTCACACCATTAGCATTTAAAGCAGCTGTTTCAGGATATAGACCAGTACCTCTTCCATAATGCATATCCAGCGAATAAACATCACCTCCTTTTTGCACATCAACTAAGAAGTTTAAAGCAAAACCTTTATAAGATAAAGTATTATTCACACCCAATGTCCAATCTGGGTTAGGATCACCAATTATCTGATCAGCTACTGCTACAGGGTATCCGCTTCCGTTGATAACAATTTCTCCGTCAATATACTCGTAACCTGTACCTTTAAGAACACCGAAAGGCTCTCCTACTGTAGCATTTGATGTCACACCAGATTGGAAAGACCCAAATACATAATTCTCAGTATCACCAATTAAACTAAGAACTTCACTAACATTTTTAGTAAAGTTAGCAGTCATATTAAATTTGAAATCATTATTTCTAATGATATCACCACCTAATACTAACTCAACACCCTGATTTTGGATAGCGCCTGCATTTAAATAAGTAGATCCATAACCAGTGGCTTTAGATAGTTGAACGCTTAACAGTTGGTTAGACGTTTCTCTATTGTAATAAGCTAAATCAACGTTTAATCTTCTATTTAAACCTGTGAATTGTAAACCAACCTCATATTCCTTTGTAATTTCAGGCAATAAGTTACTGTTATTCTTGGTTGTTGGTAACGTTGTCTGTATTGCAGTACCAAAGTTTGGTTGCCTTAAGTAAATATCTTTCACTCTAAGAGCAGTTGCATCATTACCTACCGTACCATAACTAGCCCTGAATTTACCAAAATCCATCCAGTCAATATCAACTAATTCAGAAAATACGAAACCTAAACCAAGTGAAAAGTAATCATATTGATTATTATCTAGCGGCAAAGCTGAAGACACATCTACTCTATAGTTTCCATCTAAATATAGGAAGTCTCCGTAACCTAAGTTGATATTACCAAAGTAACCATACACTTCTTTCTCTAATATTTGCTCAAAAGGGAAAGGATTAGGGTTTACAGAATTCCCTAATGCATACAAACCAGGAACGGCTAAACCACCACTTGTAGATTTTTGAGAATACTCATAACGCTCTTTTCTAAGATTAAATCCTAACAAACCTGAAATAGAGAAATCTGCTGAAACTTCTTTGGTTCCTGAAAGAACACCATTATAGTTATACTCAGCACTAGTAATATCAGTTCTTTGATAACCTGATGACTCAGAATTTCTTTGCACACCAAATGCAGTTGGAACGGAACCAACAGCTCTGCGCTCTTCTCTTTCTTCAAAATAAGTGTCAATTGAAGCGCGACCAGAGAAATTTAACCAATCATTAATTTGGTAATTAATACCAATTTTTGATAAAATTCTATCTCTAGTATCTGAATTGTAGTTCTCATATCTTGTCCAATATGGATTATCCCAATAAATTGGATTAGTAGGATCTGCGAATGGGTCGGCAGCATTCCATGTGTAATTTTTTCCAGTTTTATTGTAAATATCTTCTTGTTCTTTAACATCAACATTTACCTGCCACCACTGTCTAAAATTGGACATAATGTTATCGCTATATCCAGTAGAATATCTACCAACTACATCTTGCCTGTTATATTGAAATAAAACATCAGTAGAAAGCTTTTCAGACAACTTAGTTGAACCAGTAAAATTGATAGTGTTTTTATCCATTGTACTGTTTGGCATGATACCACTCTCATCAACATTAGAATAACTTAATCTGAATGAATTATTTTCATTGCCTCCAGATAAGGCTATTGAATTGTTCCAAGTTGTTTGCGTTTCAAAAAACTCTGCAGGACCGTTTGCTGCTGCAACCCATGGTTTTGCGGTTCTGTAGTTATCTGACTCAGGAACAAATGCATCCCAATGAAAAACGTTTGATCCATCGAAAGCTCCTCCATAAGATCCATCCTCTGTTGTAGGTACGTAAAAATCCTCTGTACCATCTCCATCAACGTCACCATCTTCAAAGTAACCAGTACTGCCATAGTATGGACCATATCCAGCACCATATTTATCTTGGTATTCAGCAAACGTACTTCTATCGATAGATCCAATAGTTAGTCCTGAACTAATAGTAATTCCCAGGCCTTTACCTTTATTACCTTTTTTAGTAGTTATTAAAATTACACCATTTTGGCCACGAGCACCGTATAATGCTGTAGCGGCTGCGCCTTTAAGAACGGACATAGATGCAATATCCTCAGGGTTTATATCAGCAGCTGGATTACCGTAATCATAACCATAACCACCGTTTTGTTGAGCAGCTGAGTTATTAGTCTCATTACTAACTGGCACACCATCTATCACGAATAAAGGCTGGTTATTAGAAAATGAAGAATTACCTCTAATTGTAATATTCGTTGAACCACCCATGGTGTTATTTTGACGAACATTCACACCAGCTACTTTACCAGACAAAGAATTAATAAAGTTAGTTTCCTTAACTTTACTAACTGCATCGGCATCCAAGGTCTGTTGGGAATAACCTAATGAAGCCTTATCTCTAGAAACGTTCATAGCAGTCACTACTACCTCAGATAACTGCTGGACATCCGGAGCTAGACTAACATCAACTACCGACCTGGAGCCTACTGTAACTTCCTTTTTCTCCATTCCAATAAAAGTAAATACAAGAACGGCATCGCTTGAAGGGACAGATATTTTGAACTGACCATTAAGGTCAGTATTCACACCATTACTGGTACCCTTAATTAAAACATTCACACCTGGTAAGCCTTCACCTGTTTGTGCATCGGTGACTTTACCACTTACAGTGCGATCCTGGGCCCATGCGTAAAGCACGAACACCAACATGAAACATGTTAGTAGAATCTTCTTCATATTAGTTTGTTTAGGTTAAAAATTGTTTACTCAATAACAAACTTAACAAAGAATTAATGGTATAAAAATTTTATACGGGATTTTTAGTTAATATTTTAAAAGGATAAACTCCTATTATTCAAAGATTAAAAGTAAATATTCTTAGATTAAACCTTTTCAAAAACAAAACCGCTACTCTCATTGTCATTTACAAACTTCACCTTTGTTCCTATAATATACATAAAATGACTCTTCTCTATATATATAGTGACACCGTCCACCTTAAATTCTTTATCTGTTGCCTTCTTCTTGTCAAAACCTAATATATAATTCATACCAGCTACTGAACAACCTCCTCCACCTCTTACACCAATGCGTAAGCCATATCCTTCAGGGATATTCTTGTTTGCCATTATATTCTTCACTTCATCAAGTGCCTCTTTGCTAATATCTACAGGAATCATTGATTTTATTTTTTACTTTATAGGGCAACGAATAAAAACAAAAGTAAGTTTTCTGATTGCTTAAGCTATGTAGTAAAGCCATTTTAATTTACTTTTGGAAAAATTCAATACGTTTTCGCTTATGGAACCATTATGGGACTTACTTAAAATTATAATACCTGCTGCTATAGTTTTATACGCCATGTATCTGGCCATTCAAACAATGCTGCAGAAATCAAATGAGAGAAACCTTATCAATTTAAAAGGTAAAAATAAAGAGATCATTCTTCCGCTAAGGTTACAAGCTTATGAAAGGATGTGTCTCTACCTTGAAAGAATTTCACCTGAACAATTAATAAGAAGGGTTCAGCAAAAAGATCAGAATGTGGCGGAGTTACAGTTTTTGCTTCTTAACGAAATTAGAGAAGAATTTAATCATAACCTGGCTCAGCAGGTTTACATAAGCAATGATGCCTGGTCATCTGTAAAAACCGCAAAAGAAGAGCTGATTATGTCAATTAACCAGGCCGCAAAAGAGCTCAACCCGGAAGATAAAGCCTTATCACTGGTGAAACGTATTTATGAACAGGCGCTGAGTAAAACTAATGATTCAATTGCCTACAGCTTAGCCTTATTAAAGGAAGAAATTCAAAGAGAATTTTAAATCTAAAATTTATAAGAAAAGCCAATAAAAGGAATTCCTAAAACAGGAAGCTCTTGCGTTATTTCTTCTGTTGTTAGAAAGCCAAGGTCAAAAGTAGTTTTCATATTATGTAAGCGCATGGCGGCTGTTGTAAGATATTGATATTTGTCTTCACTGAATCGAAACAATAAATTATCTGCAATAAAACTTAATTTTCTGGTTACCCTTACCATTGCGGCTACCGAGTACAGAAAATCCGTAGAACCAAAATCAGAAGCATAGCCATAATATATTGATGAGGTTAAATGAGCATTTGGACTCCCTATTGTTACGCCTGTATTAAGAATGGCTGCAGCGGCACTTTCATTTTCAACGCTTGCGCCTACAAATGCATCCAGACCAAACTTAAGCCGTACATAGTCATTAATTCTTACAGTATATTTTGGGCTAATATATAATGCTCCTACTCCTCCCAAAATGGCTAGTACACTGGTTCCAAATCCCATTGAGAAATTATCGGAGAAACCATATCCAAAAGTCAGTATGTTATTTTTCAAGGTAGACTCACCTTGTTTCAGATTAAAGGCTGAACTTGAAAGTATGTAATACTGCTCATTTAAATATACTTCGCCATTTTTATTTGATAATGTCTTTTCCCTAATTTCAACTTCTGTTAAATCGTTTCGATCAGTATTAGCATCTTGTAAAACAATTTTATCAATTTGTTTCACTGAGATGGTTAATGTACCTGCTATTATACTTTCCATCTTTAGATACTCCCTATCTTGTGAAATTAAATATCCTTTGATAACATCACCTGTTTTTGTGTGTACTACAATCAGTGTCTTAGTAGTATCTGTATCAATTTGAGCCCTGGCTGATAAAGTGAAAAAAATTAGTAGTATTGGTAAGATAGTTTTAAGCATGATGTAACATTTCGGTTAACGAATTAACAGACACAGAAAAAAACTTTTTGGTTGTTATTAAGTAAACTCTTTCATTAATAATTGATTCATTAAATTAGACATCGATCAAATCATTATTTATGGAGGATAAATTTATTAAAACTCAAATAAAGGCTAATAATATAAGGATAGTGCTTGGTATACTTTTTACAATAGTTTTCTGGGCCATATTCATTTACAAAAATCTGCTCACAGATTTCTATCTGATCCTTTTAGGTTCTTTTACACTTTATACCCTATATGCTTACATCTATGTGCCTATAAAGAAGAATAAAAAATTAAAGCAGCATAATAATGAGTAAGAAGTTATCCTATAAAAATGCTGTAAGGCGTGCATCATTTATCTTGAGAGATAAGAAACTCAGCAATAAGCTTATCAGGAATGCCAGTGAAACACTGCAGTCAAAGGCAAAAGTTTCTAAGAAGGTAAGAGCTACCAGAAAGGTTTTTGCTGACTTTATCAGACTTATCAAGTCATACGTGAATGGTTCATACAGGGATATTTCATGGAAAAATATGCTCTACATTACAGCCGTCATCATATATTTCATTACTCCGACAGATTTAATTCCAGATTTCATACCAGTAAGTGGTCTTCTAGATGACGCCTCTCTTGCCTTATGGACCTATGATAGATTACAGTCTGAACTAAACGAATTTTTATTATGGGAAAGAAAAAGTAAAACTAATAACAAGGAAATAATAGATGAAAACCAATAAAAGAATAGCATGTATAACTGGGGCTACAGGCCTAGTTGGAGGGCATTTGCTCGATATGCTAATAGAAGATGATTCCTTTGAGCAAGTAATTGTAGTGAATAGAAGAAGTCAAGAACTGCAGGATGAAAGTAAGGTGAAAGAGGTTATCATGGATGATTTCAGCAACATGAATAACCATCAAACTGAATTAAAGGCAACTGATTACTTCTGCTGTTTGGGTACTACTATTAACAAAGCCGGCAGTAAGGAAAACTTTAAGAAAGTAGACTACCAATATGTTGTTGACTTTGCTGCTGTAGCAAAGGAACATGATGGTGATTCGTTTAGCCTTATTTCAGCAATGGGTGCAAAATCCTCATCAATGATTTTTTATAATAAAGTGAAAGGCGAAACTGAAGATGCTGTAAAATCACTAAAGATTAATAGAACTTATATACATAGACCTTCATTAATTACGGGTGAGCGAAATGAAAAACGTTCAGGTGAAGCCACTGCTAAATGGCTAATGACTAAATTAGACTTTATTTTTAAAGGTCCTTTAAAGAAATATGGCCCAGTAAGCGCCAAGCAAATTGCCCATGCTATGAAGCACTTTGCCTTAAATTCATCGGAGAACTTCAAAGTAATAGAATCTGATAAAATACAAGAAGTAAAATGATTGCTGTAATTCAAAGGGTAAGTGAAGCCTCTGTTAAAATAGCAGGTGATATAAAAGGTCAAATAGAGTCAGGATTAATGATTTTGCTTGGAATAGAGGAAGCCGATAATCAGGAAGATATTGACTGGCTAAGTAGGAAAATTGTAAATATGAGGCTTTTTAATGACGAAGAAGGCGTTATGAACAAGAGCTTGATCGATGTGCATGGTGAAATACTTCTAGTAAGTCAGTTTACACTACATGCAAGCACTAAAAAAGGAAATAGGCCTTCCTACATTAAAGCTGCAAAACCAGATATTGCAATTCCTCTTTATGAGTCCATGATTAAATCATTGAATAATTCGATCCCGACAGAAATTCAGACTGGAGAGTTCGGTGCAGATATGAAAGTAAATTTAATAAATGATGGACCTGTGACTATAATTATTGATTCAAAAGACAGAAAGTAGTTTTATCTATTCTTTGGTAGAATAATAGGTAGTAAGAAAATATCCGTCAATAGCGCTATTAGAAGCGATAAGGACAGAAATAAACCCAAATAAAAGGTAGTGGCAAAACTACTTAATATGAAAAGAGAGAATCCACTCACAATGATAAGTGTGGTGATTATGATGGAAAGTCCTGCTAGTCTAAAGGTTTTTAGCGTGTTCCATATGTGATTCTTAGCGCTTTGCTTTTTATAAGAGGCTATAAAATGAATAGTATCATCAACGGCAATACTAAAGGCAACTACAAAAATGATAGTTGTAGTAAGCTTAATAGGCACTTGCATTAATCCCATTAAACCAGCTGTTATTAAGAGAGGTACTAAATTAGGTATTAAGCTAATCAAAAGTATTTTGAATGATTTGAAATAAACTGCCAGAATAATTGAAATTAAACCAATTGCTATCAGCAATCCCTTTAGAAGATTCAATGATACAAGTTCATTGCTCTTATCAATCAAGAATGAGGTACCTGTCAGTCTATAACCGAGTACTTTTTGATCTACATTATCAGAAATAAATTTAACGAGTTTTGCATTTTTCCTAGTCGTTTTACTTGCTCCCCAATCGGGCATGAAAGCTAATATTCTGGCATAATTTCCTTCTTGATTGATTACTGCCCCATTCAAATAGCGATTAAGTTTTTCAGCTGTTCCCATTAAATCTTGAGTATTTTCATAAGGATAAGCATAGTTACCAACCAATCCGCCCTTATTTACCTGATTAGCATATTTCAATAATTGAGACGGTGCTACTACTCTTCCAAAGTCAAGAGAATCGTTTAAATACGAACTAATCTTATTCACCTCATTCATAAATTCAGCATTCCAAACAGTTTCCGAACTGTCCGTAGGCCACAATGCTATTTCCCAAGGTTTGGATCCTCCAAAACTGTTGTCGACCAGCTCAAAACTCTGCCTTACCTCATCATCTTCAGGTAAATCTCGTAGTAAATAACTATCGGTATTGAGCTGAAAGGTAAAATACGCAGAGAGCAATATGAAGCCACCAAAAATAACATAAATCAGTTTCCTATTTCGGAAAATGATAACCGTTAAGGCTTTCCACGGAAGCTTGCCTTGAGCTTGCTTGTAATTCTTAGCCAATAAAAGCGGGGCAAATAGAAAATTTACGATAAAGGCAAGTAGCACCCCAGTTGCAGCTAATATACCCAATTGTTTTATAGGACTCGATGGAAGAAAAATTAAGCTGATGAAGCCAATTGCCGTTGTTAAAGAAGTTAAAAATGTAGGAATCAAAACCTTATGAACAGCTTCTGACAATCGATTATTATGTGAGGATTTTTGAGTATGTCTGAAACTATTTAACAAGTGAATAGCATCAGAAGTTGAAACAAATAATATGATGGTTGGCAATAGTACGCTTAAGATACTGAGCGGAATTCCTAACATTGAAGTAAGCCCTAAAGTGAAGAACATAGCGGTTACGCTCATCAAATAAGGTACTAACATTAACCTGAATGAACGATAAATTAAGAGCAGAATAATAGCAGAAAGGATCAACGCCAGTGAGGAAAACCAAATAAAATCATGTTTGATGTTCTCAACGAATGACTGCTGAGCTGTTAGCCTACCTACAAGACTAGTTTTTGATAAATTTGAGCTGTTTAAGCTGGCTTTGAGTTGTTTGAGGAAGTCCTCTTCTACTTTTTTATCGGTGAAATGGACATGTTGTATAACAGCTATCATGGCCTTTCTCTCAAAACTAAAATATTGTTTGTATAAAGGATGTTGCGCAATTTTAGAGCTGTCGGCCGCTAACTTGGTACTATCTTCGAAATGAATTAATGGGTAAGCGGTCAGTCCAAAAGGTGTTTCAATTACTCGCTTTAAGGATAATGGCGAATTGATTTTCTCTACACCTTCAATGCGAGAAGCTTGCTTCTGCCATTGATCCAAGGCCGTAAAAACAGATGAAGAGAACAGTCTATTTTCGGCTTCAATGATGAGCAGTAAGTAATCATTATCATAACCAAAAGCCTTCTTATGTTCATCGTAGAATTGCTTATCGGGGCTGTCCTGAGCAAAGAATGACTCAAAGTCGAAAGCTAATTTTAAATATTGTAGCTGGTAAATAGAGATACCTATAAGGGAAATCCAGCAAATTAATAAGCATAGGCGGAAGGATTTTTTCCTGTAAAGACTATAAAAGTATGTGAGGCTATGCTTCAAAGTTGAAGAATTGGTTTATCACACAAACGTAAGTAATTAATTATTCAGATTGGAGGTCATTAAACGATTCTATTCTCAGTAGTGTGTTTTCTTAAAATACGCTTGGCTTCTTGTTTCACTACAGGATCTTTCTTCATAGCCCAAATTTCATTTCTCGCATGTTTACCGGCCTTTTCAAAATCAATAATAGGTTGAGGATAATCTTCTCCTAATGTAAAATTGTATTCACTCATTTCCATGGCTGTTAATTCCCAAGGCTGTAAAGCAAAATGAGCAGGTAACTCCCTTAATTCAGGCACCCATTTTTTAATAAATTCAGCCTTACCATCATGATCCTGAGACTGCTTAACAGGATTGTAAATTCTGATGGTATTGATACCTGTTACACCAGATTGCATTTGAAATTGCGGATAATGAATGCCTGGTTCAAAATCTAAAAATTGCCTTCCAAGAAATACTGCGCCTCTTCTCCAGGGTTGCCATAAATGGTATGTTAAGAAAGATACCAGCATGGCGCGCATCCTGAAATTAAGATATCCAGTAGCTTTTACGCAACGCATGCACGCATCAACAAGTGGAAAACCTGTTTCGCCAGCTTCCCAGGCTTCATATAAAAATTTATCTTCTTCCTGCCTGATAGAATTATAGCCTCGATTGATATTCTCAAACTCATAACGATCTTCCATCTCAAATTTCTGAATGAAATGGCAGTGCCACCGCAAACGAGACATAAAGCTATTGAGTGCACTTTTATTTCCTTTTTCCTTTGCCTTCTTAGCTCCCTGATAAACCTCTCGCATACTCAAATTGCCAAAGGCTAAATAGGGACTTAACCTACTGCACGATCTTCTTGAAGCTTCCGGTTTACTAATATTCTTATTGTAGGAAGCGTGCCTATCAAAAAGAAATGAATTGAAATATTTTATGGCTGTATCCGATCCTCCCTTTTGCATGTTATGATTCGCCAGAAGTAACTCCTTGGAAATTCTTTGGCCATTAAGCTCTAAAGGAATGTCAAGATCATTTACACCGTTTAATTTCTCTATTGAAATGCTTTCAATAGTTTCTTCCATAAAGGCATACCATTCTTTAGCCCAATCCGTCCGATTAGCCCGACCTCTTTGCACTCCGAATTGCTGATATTCAATCCACTCAATATTATTTTGATAACAAAAACGCTTAACTGCCTTGTCACGATCATAAGTGAGTTTAAGCCCAGTTTCTTCATGTGATAAGAGATATTTCACATCGTACTTTTCATCCAGATATTGAAAAACATCTACTACTTCACCTCTAAACTGATGAATGGATAAATTATATTTTGAAAGTTGGTCGGATAGATCATTTAGAGATTCAGCAATAAATCTCCAATGGCGCTCACTGTAATCTTCCGCCTTCATGAGGGATGGTTCCCAAACGTACAGTAACAAAGTGGGCAATGCGCTATCAACTGCTTTCTTTATTGGCGCGTGATCTGTTAAACGCAAATCCCGCTTTAACCATACTATTTGAATGGGTTGTGACATTAAAAGAGCAACACTGTAGTAAGACACATGTTTTAATCTTGAGACATAAAAAAAGCCCCAACAATGTTGAGGCTTCAATAAATGATTATTATGAAACTATTCCTTCAAGAACTGTCTTAGCACATACTGAAGAATACCTTCATTTTTATAATATTCTATTTCTATTCCTGAATCTAATCGGCAAAGTACTTTAAACTTAGTCTCTTTACCCTCTTTTGATTTAGCAATAACATCAAGTTTTTTACCTACGGATAAACCATCAGAAATTCCTGTAATGGTGAATTGCTCTGTACCATCTAATCCTAATGAATCAGCAGTATCACCTGACTCATATTGCAATGGAAGCACTCCCATTCCTACTAAATTACTTCTATGGATACGTTCGTAACTTTCAGCTATCACCGCTTTAATACCTAATAAGTAAGTGCCTTTTGCAGCCCAGTCTCTGGAAGAACCACTACCATATTCTTTACCTGCCAGTACAATAGTAGGTGTGTCGTTTTCCATATATTTGCTAGCAGTTTCGTACACTGTTGCCTCTTCACCACTCGGGATATGTGTTGAATAACCACCTTCCTGAGTTGCCAACTGATTCTTAATACGGACATTGGCAAATGTACCTCTCACCATTACCTCATCATTACCTCTTCTTGAACCATAAGAGTTAAAATCCTTTCGCTCTACTCCTCTTCCTTTTAGGTATTGTCCTGCTGCTGATGCTTCTGCAAAAGCACCTGCCGGAGAAATATGATCTGTTGTGATTGAATCTCCTAATTTTAATAAGACGTAAGCATCTTCAATATCCTTAGCTTCTTTTGCATCTACAGAAAGATTTTTGAAGAATGGTGCTTCTTTGATATAGGTCGAATTATCATCCCATTCATAATCTTCATTTTCAGGAGCTTGCATAGATTTCCATTGTTCATTGCCCTCAAAGATCTCTCCATAGTTTTTATCATAACTTTCAGGAGAAAGGACTTTGCTCATCACTTCATTGATTTCATCATTGCTTGGCCATACATCTTTCAAATAAACAGGCTCATTGTTGGCATCGTAACCAAGCGCATCATTATTTAAATCGATGTCTACTCTACCTGCAAGGGCATAGGCAACCACCAACATTGGCGACATCAAGAAATTCATTTTTACCTGAGGATGCACCCTTGCTTCAAAATTTCTGTTTCCTGATAATACAGAAGCAACAACTAAATCACTTTCTTCAACAGCTTTAGAAATATCAGCTGGTAATGGTCCAGAATTACCAATACATGATGTACAACCGTATCCTACTAAGTGGAACCTCAAGGCTTCCAGATCACCTAACAAATTAGCTTTTCGTAAGTAATCAGTTACTACTTTAGAACCTGGCGCTAAACTCGTTTTCACCCATGGTTTCACATCAATACCTCTTTCAACAGCTTTCTTAGCTACTAAACCAGCACCAATCATTACACTCGGGTTTGATGTATTGGTACAACTGGTTATGGCCGCAATGGCGATGGATCCATCACTCAAATCATACTCACCATCTTTAGTTTCAATGCTAACGGTTTTGAGACCGTTGTTTGATTTCTCTTCAACTACTACATCTTCTCCACCACCTTGGCTTTGCTTATTCATCTGAGCACCACCTTCTGCATACCAGGTACTTACCTGCCTGTCGTTAGGAGCTACATAATCTCTACCATGCTCAGTTTTTAACAAATCCTTAAATTTATCATGAAATTCAGATACAACAATTTTATCCTGTGGTCTTTTAGGGCCTGATACTGTTGGTACCACTGTGCTTAAATCAAGCTCTAATACGTGCGAATAATTAATTTTATCTTCATCTTCTCTCCATAACTTATTGGCTTTGCAATACTTCTCAACCAGCTCTATCTGATCTTTTGATCGATTGGTTTTGTCCATATAGGCCAAAGTCTGATCATCTATCGGGAAGTAAGTAACAGTACAGCCAAACTCTGGAGACATATTAGAAATAGTGGCTCTGTCGGGAACACTTAAATGCTCCAGTCCAGGTCCGAATACCTCCACGAATTTACCAACTACTCCATAGTCTCTAAGCAGTT
This sequence comes from Marivirga atlantica, assembly GCF_016734805.1. Lineage (GTDB taxonomy): Bacteria > Bacteroidota > Bacteroidia > Cytophagales > Cyclobacteriaceae > Marivirga > Marivirga atlantica. The sequence continues at coordinate 1,307,627 of NZ_JAERQG010000001.1, read as the reverse complement.
TGGTAATAGTTAATACCATATCTGTGGCGGTTGTTCCAGTAGGTAATTTACCTGTTAGCCTTAAACCGATAACCTCTGGCATGATGAAATAAATAGGCTGCCCCAGTATGGCAGCTTCAGCCTCTATTCCTCCAACACCCCAGCCAACAACACCAATTCCGTTGACCATTGGTGTGTGCGAATCAGTACCTACTAAAGTATCAGGAATTAAATATCCGTCACGCTCTATAACGCCTTTAGCCAGGTATTCTAAGTTTACCTGGTGACAAATGCCCATGCCTGGAGGTACTACCGAGAAGTTGTTAAAGTATTTTTGTGCCCATTTTAGAAATTTATATCGCTCACCGTTTCTTTCATATTCAACATCCACATTCTTTTTATAGGCATAATTGGTTCCGAAATAATCAATCTGAACTGAGTGGTCAATAACCAAATCGACAGGTATTAGTGGATTTATTTCTTTTGGTTTTTTCCCTTTTCTTACTGCTTCTGCCCGCAATGAAGCAATATCAACTACTGCCGGTACTCCAGTAAAATCTTGCATCAATACTCTTGCAGGTTTATAAGGAATGTCTTTGTCAGATGGCTCTGGCTTCCAATTTAAAAGCGTTTCAACATTTTCTTTTGTAATGGCAAAGTCGTCAAAGTTTCGGACTGCATTCTCCAGTAGTACTCTGATGGAGAAAGGTAATTTTGAAATTTCATGACCTTGATTCTCCAGTTCTTTCAAACTGTAGTATTTAAGGTTTCCATTCTTGGTGGATAGTTCTTTTACAATTTTATAAGGGTCCTTTGCCATAATTAAAAAGTTTAATGTTCACAATAAGTTGTTCTCTATTAACATGGTAGAACATTAAGTGTTATAAGATCATACCAAAAACTTTGCTACTTTCGTTTATACCCAATAATCAAACCTTACTTAAGATGAAATACTTGATATTATTGCTATTGATTGCTGTTATGTCTTCTTGTAGCTGTGGACCTGATGTTAAAGTAGGTACTTCAAAATTAACTGAGCAATCAAAAAACTTTTTGCCCTACTCTGGAAAAGAACAACTGATTTTCATCAATCAAGACAATGAGAAAGTTGTATTCACCATTTCAGAGGACTTTAATGAAACTTCAAATAATATTCAAACTAAGAATTTATGCAATGAAAGCTATGTAGATAAGCAGTATGAATATTATGATGGGTCTTCTATTAAAGGTATTTTCACCAGTGAATCTGGAGAAATGAGTATTTATTTAAGAACAAGTTCTGGTCCAATTGGTGATGATGTATATTTATTTGATTATCTGCATATTATCACATATATAAACAACGAAGATAAAACTCCCTTCAAGCTAATTACGGATACAAAAGACTATCAATTTTCAACAGACGAGTTTTATTTAGATGTTGATGTCATGCATCTTGGAGACACTACCCTTTTTAGCAGACCTTTTAAAGATGTATACATGAATATTGATAACAACTCAGGTTCTAAGTCCTATTATAGTACCGAAAAAGGACTGATTGCCTTACAAGATAATGAGATTGAATACTGGGTTCTGGATCAGGTTATAAAATAGATTGTATACGTAATTCTGATATCAAAAAAGCCAGTTCCTGAAAACAGAAACTGGCCTTTTATTTAAACTTCTATTTTATAGAAGTTATTCCAAAGTAACTACTAAATCATCTTGAGCAACCATATCACCACCTTTCAAATGCACCTTTTTGACTACTCCTGCTCGTGGTGGAGTAATGGTAGATTCCATTTTCATGGCCTCAATAACAAATAATGGCGTGTTTTCGGTAACTTCTTCTCCTACTTTAACCTTTATTTCTGCCAGTTTTCCTTGTAAGGGCGCTCCAACCTCATTTTCTTCTACGGCCTTCACATTATTGACCTTATCAACCTTGGCAGATTCATCTTTCACCTTAACCCTTCTGGTTTGACCATTCAATTCGAAAGAAACCGTTCTCAGTCCTTCTTCATTTGGTTCAGAAACAAAAAGTAAACGGATAACAATGGTTTTACCCTCTGCTATTTCAACCAACATTTCTTCCCCATTTTTCAAACCATAGAAGAATGGCAATGTAGGGATGTACCAAACTTCGCCATAGGTTTGCAGGTGATTGTAATACTGCTCATAAACCTTAGGGTAAAGCAGATAAGAAAGTAGATCAAGCTCCGTTCGGTTTTTGTCAAATTTCTTTTTGAATTCAGCCATTTCCTTATCCAAATCAACCGGCTTCAAATGAGCATTTGGTCGATCTGTAAAAGGCTTTTCACCTTTAAGGATAATTTCACTTAGCTTAGAAGGAAATCCACCTTCAGGCTGACCAAGTTCTCCTTTAAATAAGCTCACCACTGATTCAGGGAATGAAAGTGATTTACCTTTTTCCAATATATCTTGAGTGGTAAGGTTATTAGAGGTCATATAAAGTGCCATATCACCCACTACCTTTGACGATGGTGTTACCTTCACCAAATCACCAAACATTTCATTTACAAGCGCATAATTCTTCTTAACTGTTTCAAACTTCTCTGCTAAACCAAGTGCCTCAGCTTGTGGCCTTAAGTTTGAATACTGCCCACCAGGAATTTCATGATCGTACACTTCAGCAGAACCAGCTTTTAAGCCTGATTCAAATGGGTAGTAGAACTCTCTGACATCTTCCCAATAGGTACTGTAATCATTTAAGGAATCGATATTGAGTGGTAACTCTCTTTCCTGCCCTTTCATGTAAGATGCAACAGAATTAAAATTCGGTTGCGATGTTAAGCCCGACATTGCGCCTAATGCAACATCAACCACATCAACGCCTGCTTCAATAGCTTTTAGGTAAGTAGCAGATTGGATTGATGAGGTATCATGTGTATGAAGGTGAATAGGTATATTAACCGCATCCTTTAAGGCTGCTACCAATTCTGTAGCTGCATAAGGCTTAAGCAAGCCCGCCATATCTTTTATGGCAATGATATGTGCTCCTTCGTTTTCTAATTGCTTGGCAAAGTTGGTATAGTAGTCAACCGTATATTTGGTCTGATTTGGATCAAGAATATCACCTGTGTAACAGATTGCGGCTTCCGCGATAGAATTAGTTTTTTCGCGAACAGTTTTAATGCTGACCTTCATGGCTTCTAACCAGTTGAGCGAATCAAATATTCTAAATATATCAATACCTTCTCCGGCACTCTTTATAATAAACTCTTCAATCAGATTATCAGGATAAGCCTTATACCCTACTCCATTCGAGCCTCTGAGTAGCATTTGCAATAAGATATTTGGAACAGCTTTTCTGAATTTAGCTAATCTTTCCCACGGATCTTCATTCAGGAAGCGCATACACACATCAAAGGTGGCTCCTCCCCAAACTTCCATAGAGAAAACTTCAGGATTATTCTTTGCAAAGCCTTCAGCTACCTTGAGCATATCAACCGTTCTCATTCTGGTTGCCAGTAATGACTGGTGAGCATCTCTAAAAGTAGTATCAGTATAATGTATAGACTTTTCATTCTTTAACCACTGAGCAAACTTTTCAGGCCCTAGTTCAGTCAGCTTGTCTTTTGTGCCTTTCGGGTATTGACCGTATTTATCATAATCCGGTACAGTAGGTGTTCTGAAGTACTTATTTTCGTGTTTTACTTTAATATCCGGGTGACCATTAACGGTAACATTAGCCAGGAATCTTAGGGTTTTCGTGGCTCGGTCAAACTTCTTACTTATTTCAAAGAGATCAGGATTATCATCAATAAATTTTACGGTACACTCACCATTATAAAAAGTAGGGTGTGCTATTACATTCTCAAGGAAACCAATATTGGTTTTTACACCTCTTATTCTAAACTCTCGTAAGGCCCTGTGTAATCTTTGTGATGCTCCTCTTAGCGTTCTACCAGAGGCAGAAACTTTAGCCATCATGGAATCAAAGAATGGCGATATGGTCACTCCCGGATAAGAACTACCTTCATCTATTCTGATACCGAAACCACCAGCATTTCTGTAGGCTATAATAGTACCATAATCCGGTTTGAAGCCATTTTCAGGATCTTCAGTGGTTATTCTACACTGTATTGCATAGCCATTGCACTGTACGTCATCCTGACTCTTTATATAAATACGTGGATCGTCTAAAGCATGGCCTCTAGCTATTAAAATCTGCGAGCGTACAATATCTATTCCTGTAACCTCTTCGGTAATGGTATGCTCAACCTGAATTCTTGGGTTTACTTCTATGAAGTAGATGTTTTCTTCTTTATCTACGAGAAACTCAACTGTACCAACATTATTGTAATTTACCTGCTTGGTTATAGCTAGCGCGTAATTGTAGATTCTATTCTTTGCCTCTTGTGACAAAGTCATACACGGAGCTACTTCAACTACCTTCTGAAAGCGCCTTTGCACAGAGCAATCTCTTTCAAATAGATGTACAAGGTTTCCATAATTATCGCCCATTATCTGCACCTCAATATGCTTAGGCTCTTCTATAAATTTCTCCAGAAATACAGTGTCATCTCCAAAAGCATTACCTGCTTCATTCTTTGCTTCACTAAATGATTTTTTCAAATCATTATCATTGCGAACTACACGCATTCCTCTACCTCCACCACCGGAAGCCGCCTTTACCATAATCGGATAACCGATTCTGTTTGCTTCTTTTAATGCAGTTTCTGTATCTACAAGATCTTCTTTGCTATCCTCAATAATAGGAACATTAGCTTTGAGTGCAATATTTTTAGCAGCCACTTTATCTCCAAGGTTCTGCATAACCTCAGGTTCTGGCCCAACAAAAATGATCCCTTCTTCTCTACATCTTCTGGCGAAGTTTACATTCTCTGAAAGAAAACCGTATCCCGGATGAATGGCATCAATATTCTTATGCTTTGCCAAGCTTATGATTTCCTCAATATCTAAATACGGTTTTAAAGGATCATCATCCTTGCCAATTTGATAAGCTTCATCAGCCTTATATCGATGAAGTGAATATCTATCTTCATAGGTATAAATGGCAACGGTTCTTATTCTTAACTCAGAGGCTGCTCGAAGTACACGAATGGCAATTTCGCCTCTGTTGGCAACTAATATTCTGTTGATATCCTTTAATTCAGTTTGCATAAGGTTGATGAAAAATTCTTAAAATATTATCTATCTGTATTTAAAATGGTATCCTAAGTTAGGAAGGACTTTGCTATTGTGAAAATAAATAAATCTTTTCCCCACCCAGATGTTTATAAAAGATGGAATAAGAAAAAAAGTTGATATCAAGCCACACATTCTTTTTACAATACTCTAGTTGCTATATTTGCCCCAAATATTAATACATGACACTTAAGAATAACAGATATACCATTACAGCAGCACTTCCTTATGCCAATGGACCACTACATATTGGTCACATTGCAGGTGCTTACCTACCAGCAGATATTTTTGTCAGATATCTGAGACTTAAAAAGAAAGATGTTGCTTTCATGTGTGGAAGTGATGAACATGGAGCTGCTATTACTATCCGTGCTAAAAAGGAAGGTATTTCTCCGAAAGAAATAATTGATAAGTATCATGAGTTGAACAAAGGTACTTTCGAAAAATTCGGAATAAACTTTGACATGTATCACCGAACTTCTGAGCCTATTCACCATGAGTTATCTCAGGAATTTTTCATGAATTTGTATGAAAAAGGTGAGTTTGTTGAGCGTGAAAGTGAACAATATTACGATGAAGAATTCAACCAGTTTTTGGCTGACAGGTATATAACCGGTACCTGCCCGAAATGCGGTAATGAAGGTGCGTATGGTGATCAGTGCGAAAAGTGTGGTTCATCATTAAGCCCTACTGACCTAATTAATCCAAAGTCAACTTTAAGTGGTAAAACACCAGTTTTAAGAACTACTAAACATTGGTTCTTACCCCTCGATAAATACCAAGCTTGGCTCGAGAAATGGTTGGTTGAAGGTAAAAAAGGCAAATGGAAATCAAACGTATATGGTCAGTGTAGTTCTTGGCTAAAAGCCGGATTACAACCCAGAGCTATGACACGTGATCTTGACTGGGGAGTTGATGTTCCCCTAAAAGAAGCGGAGGGTAAAAAACTTTATGTTTGGCTAGATGCTCCTATTGGCTACATTTCTGCCACCAAGCAGTGGGCCAAAGACAATAACAAAAATTGGGAAGATTACTGGAAAAAGCATCAAAATCCAGAGGACGATTCTACGCTTATCCATTTTATAGGAAAAGACAATATCGTTTTCCACTGCATTATTTTCCCAGCTATACTTCATGCGCATGGCGAATACATTTTGCCGGAAAACGTGCCTGCTAATGAGTTCTTAAATCTGGAAGGAGATAAGCTTTCCACAAGCAGAAACTGGGCAGTATGGCTACACGAATATTTAGAAGATTTCCCTGGTAAAGAAGATGTATTGCGTTATGCACTTGCCTCTACTTTACCTGAAACAAAGGATAGCGAATTTACCTGGAAGGATTTTCAGCAAAGAAATAATAGTGAGCTGGTAGCCATATTTGGCAACTTTGTAAACAGAGCAGTAGTTCTTACACACAAATATTATGATGGCAAAGTACCAGCAGCTGGAGAATTACAGCCTTATGACGAGGAAATAGTTGAACAGCTAACAGGCTACCCTCAGTTAATTGAAGATAAAATCGCTCAGTACAGATTCCGTGAGGCACTAGCCCACATGATGGATTTTGCCCGTCTGGGTAATAAATATCTCGCTGATACTGAACCTTGGAAATTACAGAAGGAGAATCCAGAGCGAGTTAAAACCATTATGAATATTGCGCTTCAGATAGTTGCTAACTTAAGCATTGTAGCAGAGCCATTTTTGCCTTTCACAACTGAAAAGCTAAGAAAAATGCTTCAGATAGATAGACTAGAATGGGAGCAAGCTGGAAGTATTCATTTGCTTGAAGCAGGCCATCAGCTCAATAAACCAGAATTGCTCTTTGAGAAAATTGAAGATTCAACTGTTGAAGAGCAAATACAAAAATTAGAAGACGCCAAAAAAGAAAACGCCAAAGATAAGGCTATAAAAGTAAGTCCTATGAAACCAGAAATAACATTTGATGACTTTATGAAAGTTGACATCCGTATTGGAACGGTTGTTTCAGCTGAAAAAGTAAAGAAATCTAACAAATTGCTCAAACTAAGAGTGGATACAGGTTTAGATGAAAGAACTATTTTAAGTGGAATTGCCAAGCATTACTCAGCAGAAGAAATGGTTGGTAAGCAAGTGAGTGTTTTGGTAAACCTTGCACCACGGCCTATGATGGGAGAAGTTTCAGAAGGTATGGTGCTCATGGTTGAAGATTCAGAAGGACAGTTAAAACTTTTAAGCCCTAGTGATCGTGTAAATCCGGGTAGTTCAGTGAGCTAATCTTTCGGATGATAAAAAACACTTATGACTTTTCAGGAACTTGAAGACAATATACACCAACTAAAAGCTGAAGGGAAGCAGTATTTTACTACTTCTTCCTTTCAAACACACAGCCTTGTTTTACTACACATGCTGAGTAAAATAGACAAGGCTATTCCTGTATACTTTATCAATACAGGTTATCACTTCCCTGAAACGGTGGCCTTCAGAGATAAAATCATGAGTGACTTTGGCTTAACCAATCTGGTTGATTTAAAACCTTTAACGCCAAAGAATATGCAGCGTGGTACCGATGGCAAAATGTTCTTCACCTCTGATCCTGATTATTGCTGCTATCTCAACAAAACCCAACCAATGGATGCAGTACTTATGAAGTACGATTATTGGATTAATGGTGTTCGTGCAGACCAAAGCAAGACCAGGGCATCTATGAAAGTGGTACAAGATGCTCCACATGGTACCAAAAGGCTACATCCTATGCTGGACTGGAACAGTAAAATGATTCATGACTACAGAAAGGAAAATCAATTACCAGAGCACCCGCTTGAGGCGAAAGGCTACTTCAGCATTGGCTGTGAACCTTGCACACGAAAATTTGATCTGGATATGCAGGAAAGAGAATCACGCTGGTATGGTATGAACAAAACCGAATGCGGATTGCACACCGATTTAATCGAGAAGTAGCTTAAATGTATTAAGTATTATGATTATTCTTAATACTTGAGACTTAATACATATTATCAAAAAATATGAAAAACATTTTAATAACTGGAGGAGCTGGATATATAGGTTCAGCCTTGGTTACCCAATTAGTTAATAATAAAGAGGTTAAGTCTATCACAATATATGATAACCTGGCCAGAAAGAATTATCATTTCTTCTTAGGAACTCCTCTTCAGCAAAGAGGAAAATTAAGTTTTATCGATGGCGAATTGTTAGATTCACGTAAGCTAACAAAAGCACTAAAAGGGATTGATACGGTTATTCATTTAGCTGCTAAGGTGACTACCCCTTTTGCCGATGCTGATCCACATTACTTTGAACAAGTCAATCATTGGGGAACAGCTGAATTAGTATATGCTGTGGAGGCATCATCTTCAGTGAAAAAATTCATTTTTGCAAGTTCCGTATCAGTTTATGGTTCGTCTTCTGATTTGATTAAAGAAGGTCATCACACCAATCCTCGTACGATATATGGAATCTCCAAAATGCGTGGAGAAGAGCATGTCGCGCGACTTTTCGACAAGATAAATACACAAATTTTAAGATTAGGAAATGTTTATGGCTATGCACAAGCTGTTCGTTTCGATGCCGTGATTAACCGCTTCATGTTCGATGCAAACTTCAACGGAAGAATTGCCATCAATGGAGATGGAAAGCAGCACAGACCATTTATTTCAATTAACAAACTTAGCTCTATTGTAGAACAGGTATGTTTTAATAATGAAATTCCTTCTGACTACTACAATGTAGTGGATAACAATTTACAGGTACTAGATATAGTTGATGTACTTAAAGAACTTTATCCGGAAATGGAATTTACCTTCATTAATCAGCACCTTAAGCTAAGGGAACTGCTTGTTAGTCCTGAAACCAAGCTTAAGCAATATGTTGATTTTGGTAAGCCGGGCGTTCTAAAAGATGATTTAATGACGTTTAAGGAGAACTTGAGGTTTTGAAAAGTGGCTTCCTAATAAAATTAATTTTTGCCTTAGCACTTATTGCAGTCTTAGCTGCGATGTTATTTGACTTATTTTTAGCTGAAAATATTAACAGTATTGAAGGTGACTTTGAACAAATTGGATTTGTTCGAAATAAGAATAATACGGGTCCTATCAAGAGATTGTATGCCTATAATGTGTCTGATACATTGTGGGAAAATATAGAAAAGCACGCTAATCTTTTACCACATACTAAATACGGTACTACCGAAGTTTATTACTTTTTAGATGTAGGTGAAACAACAATTCAATTGAATTTAAACAACAGTCAAGAATCATTATTAGGTAAAGAAAACTGTGTTGCCCATGCCCTGAAAAATGGCATGGGAGAGTTGCATTTCTCTAAATACCCAAAGGCTTATTAATTAGCACGAAGCAACACCTGCCAAGCCTGAGCCACACGATTCTCTTCAAGTAACTCATGTGCATAGCTATGCAAAGCAGATAAGCTTAAGCCTTTCAGTTTTTCCGGTTTCATGGTAGACCTGAAATTTTCGTCATTTTCTAGTATGGAATTATCAACCTCAGGAATTGCCTCCACATTACCCAGCTTTCCTAAATCATTACCTGTAAGTACATCACTGTTTTTTATAGTGTCTGGCAAGGCATCAACGCCAATTCCCAGCTTGGCCAGCGGCTTCTCCACTTCAAAGAGTGCCTGTTTAGATCGGGTATACCAATTACCTCCAAGTCTACCGATAGGGTCTAATTTAAAGGGATCAATCTTTCCAGCTTCGTCAAGTATAGCTTCATTCACATGTAGGTGAACCACTTCACAAATCACCAAATTTCCTGCGCCACCCTCCTGACCCGTTTCAACAACTTCTTTAACAATACATTCAAAGGCCACTGGCGCTTCCGCTACTCTAGGAGGTTTTACTTTCTCGGATTTCGCCTCGGTAAAACCTGCTTTAACAAATTCATTTACCCCTTTAGCATATTCTGTTGAAGAAAGAGACATCTGCTCAACCATAGGGTAATTAGCAATGTTGATCACCACTTCAGCAACTTCCTTCACATTTTCGTAGCTGTGTTTGACTGTATTATCTCTTCCTCTTCTGGCAGGAGAAAAAATAAGTGTAGGAGGGTTCGATCCAAATACGTTGAAAAAGCTGTAAGGACTGAGATTTACGTTTCCTTCCTTATCAATTGTACTGGCAAAGGCAATAGGCCGTGGTGCTATTGAGCCCAACAATAAGCCATGTAATTCGGGTGTTTTTAACGATTTGGGGTCGATTGATTTATAAGCCATTCACAAAGCTTGTTAAAGTTTAAATGTAAATCAAGTGTTTTCCTGAAGCCATAACTCAAGAATTAATAGAGCATAAATAATATAGTCAACATTCCTATCTTGGTACTTTCTATATTGAAGTATCAGCTGCACCTCTTCATACACCAGAAATTGGTAGATTTTTGCTTCTTTAGGAATTAATAGTTCCTCAACCAAAGACGTAAAATCATTCTGAAGCCATTGTTGCAATGGTGCTTCGAACGAAACTTTTTTCCCATTGACTACCTCCTCAGGAAGTTTATCACCATATAATTCTTTCAGTAAATATTTACGCTTAAAGTCCCTCACTTTATACTTATCTGGCAGGCAAGAGGTGTATTCAAATAATTTTTGATCTAAAAAGGGAGAACGGGCTTCAATAGAGTGCGCCATGCTAGCTCTATCCATTTTCACCAAAATACCCGATAGCATGTTAAACTTCCTGTCATGGTGCATAAGATTGTCGAGCCCAGTTAAATGAGGTTTAAGCTTGCGATTCAACTGTTTATCGATCAAATCAGTTTTTAACTCATTTCTCCAAATAAAAGGAATATCAGCTTGATTAAGCATATCCGTGGTATATGCCAAATATTGATCTGCACCAGACTGACCAATGATTTTACTTACTCTGTTTATAAAACCTTTTTGGGATCGTCTTGTGCCGGATGAGGATAGCTTTAAGTTCTTCAATAAAGAAAGTCGATTTACATTTCTAGCAAGGAAATACCTTCTATAACCGCCAAACTGTTCATCTCCTCCATCACCATTCAGCATCACCTTCACATGTTCAGAAGCTGCCTTAGCAATGGCCAGATTAGGAATAGCACTGCTATCAGCAAAAGGTTGGTCAAAGGTTTTCACTACATCCATTAGTGCTTCTTTAGGATTTAAGTCAACCTTTATAACCTCATGAGACAAGCCCAATGATTCAGCCGTTTGCTTAGCAACTTTCGCCTCATTCTGACTGGTTTCAAAAGGGTAAGTAACCGTGAAGGTTTTTATATCCTTTGTGAATTGACTGGCTTCATAAGCTATTACCGAGCTATCCCAGCCTCCTGAAAGAAATAAGCCAATGGGTACATCTGCTCTTAGCCTTATCTTAACAGCCTCAGAAATAATGCTTTTTGTTTCATTTAAAACCTCTTCTTTATCAGCTTTATTCTTTGGTGAATAATCATAATCCCAATATTTGGTAGTAGTAATCTTTCCTGCTTTAAGCTGCATAAAATAGCCTGCCTCTAAAGCACAAACGTTCTTATAAATAGTATCAGGTTCAGGAATATTTGAAAAGCATAGGTATTGATAAATCGCCTCCTCATTAATTTCTGGATTGATACCGTAAGTTTTCATCAGTCTCACTAATCCTTTTATTTCAGAGGCAAAAAGGAATAACTCCTCGGTTTTATAGTAGTAAAGTGGCTTTTGCCCTACCCTATCTCTAGCGAGCAACAACTCATCTTTTGATTGATCATAAAATGAAAAGGCGAACATACCTCGCAGTTTCTCAAGACAGAAATCCCCATATTTTTTTAATAATTCAAAAAGCACAACACTATCCGAAGCAGAATCTATTTCATGCTCATTTGCGAGTTCCGGGTAGTTATAAATGGCACCGTTAAAGACCAAACTTCGTCCTGAAGCATCGTAAAGCGGCTGATTTCCGAATTTAAGATCGATAATTTTTAGTCTGTTAGCACCTAAAATCACGTTTGCTGATTTCCTGATTTCTGTATGATCAGGTCCGCGATGACGCATTAATTGTAGGACTTCCCTGAAAGAAGATTCATTAAGCTGATTAGGATCTTTATGCCATATACCTGCGATTGCACACATAGACACAAAATTTACTCAACTTTTTGAGTATGCAATGGAAAAAGGAGAATTATAAACGGATTACTTTCAAACGACCGGGTGTATAGCCAAATAAGCACCTAAAGACCTACTTTATTTGGGTTTCTTCTGGTATCCCACACTCTTAAAATTTGAACTTCATCAATTCTTAAACGATAGAATATTTTATAATCCCTAACAATCTTGGCATACACATTTTTGTAATTGGTAGGAGTTCCGATAAGTGGAAATATTGAAATAGCTCTAGCTGACTTCTCAAATAATTCATCCAGATTCCTAGAGTAAACTTCAGACTTGTTTCGTTCAGCCCAATATTTATAAATTTCTACTCTATCCTTAATAGATTTATCAGTCCATTTTACTTCTTTAGCCATTGATTCATTAATGCTTTGGCATCCTCACTAGACTTTAGTAAGCCCTTATCAGCTTCAACTATGCCTTCATCAATTGCTTTTTTCTCGCTAGAATTTAATTCATGAAAATTTTCTATCTCATGTTCTAACTCAATTGCACTTAGCAATTCATTTAAAAGTTCGGGATCATTAATGTCATTAACCCTTTTTATTATCCTTTCTTTGATATTCATAATGTATTAAGGTAAGCCTTTAATAAAACTTTAGCTAATTATTTTAACACTAGCTAGGATTAATTAATTCAAAACAAAAACCATTGATCTTTGGCAAAGTCTTCTTTGTAGATTTCTTTATCGAAAGCAAAATACTGAGCAGGTTTATGAGAAACATTCTGCTCTTTCTCGTCAAGCGGTACTATAAATTTATTACGTAGCATACGTTTCCTGAAATTACGCTTATCCAGCTCATTACCAACTATGGCTTCATAGAGCGTTTGTAACTGACGCAAGGTGAATTTTTTTGGTAAAAGGTTAAAGGCAACTATTGGCTCACGCTTAATTTTTTCTCTGAGCATGGCCCATCCTGTATTGGCAATATCATTATGATCGAATGCTAATTTCTGAGGCTTTTCAATCGGATGCCACATCACCTCTTCTGCAAAAGAAGAAGCATGAATTTCAAAATCATTAGTCTTGATAATAGCATTATAGCCCACTGTAATTACCCGTGCTTCTGGATGTTCCCTAATAGACTTCAACCATTCAATATCAGCAGGATCCTGAATTCTATCTGGCGAACCAAATGTTTTAAACTGCTCCTGATACACGTTTGAAAGCCCTGTTAATTCGGACAATATACGCGCTGCGGCAACATCTAAATCCTCTCCTTTTTTAACCAAATCACCTGGCAGGGCATAAACTTTTTTATCTATCTGCTTACGTTTAATCAATAAAATATTGATTTTTTCGTCATCGAAACCGAAGATTACACAGTCGACTGAAATATGTGGGTTATAGTGAAATGTTGCCATCTTGTTCTAAAAAGTAAAGGACAAAGATAATAAAATACTATTGGGTAAGTGTACCTATTACACTATCTTTGGCAGGCTGATAAAATTTAATATGACAAACATGAAGCGGATTGGCGTTTTTACGTCAGGAGGAGACGCTCCTGGTATGAATGCTGCCATCAGAGCAGTAGTAAGGGCAGGAATTTATTACGACAAAGAAATCATAGGAATTTACAGAGGCTATGAGGGAATGATTGAAGGCGATTTTGTACCCATGGATGTACGCTCTGTTTCTAACATTCTTCAAAGAGGCGGCACCATTTTAAAATCGGCACGTTCAACAGAGTTTAAGACCCCTGAAGGAAGAGCCAAAGCATATGAACAATTAAAAAAGCATAATATCGATGGCTTAATAGGCATAGGTGGTGATGGTTCCTTTACTGGTATGCATCATTTATACAAGGAGCATGGTATACCTTATGTATGCTTACCCGGTACTATTGACAATGACATTCCGGGAACCGATTATACCATCGGTTTCGATACAGCAACCAATACCGCTGTTGAAGCAATTGATAAAATCAGGGATACTGCATTATCTCATAATCGTCTATTTTTCATTGAAGTAATGGGAAGAGACTCGGGCTATATAGCCATCAATGCAGGCATTGCAGGAGGCGCTGTTTCCGTAATCATACCTGAAGAGCAAACTTCCATTGACGAATTGGTAAAAAAATTAAATGAGGGTGGCAAACACAATAAGAGCTCAAGTCTTGTTATAGTAGCTGAAGGAGGAAAATCTGGCTCTGCAATGGAAATAGCCCAAAAGGTTAAGGAAAAATCCTCCTATTTTGACACAAAAGTAACTATATTAGGTCATTTGCAGCGTGGTGGTGCTCCTACATATTTTGATAGGGTATTGGCCAGCAAAATGGGGGTAGCGGCAGTTGAGAGCCTTGATGAAGGCAAAACTGACGTAATGATTGGTATTGTGAACAATAAAATGGTTTACAATAAATTTGAGGAAATCATGACCCAACCAAAATACGTTCATAAAGACGACCTTAGAATAGCAAAAATATTATCAATCTGATATGATCTTAATAGGAACAAGCGGCTCTACCAAATGCGATTGGCAATTAGTTGAAGACAAAAAGCCAACCGTAAGAAAAAGCACACATGGCATCAATCCATTTTTTATGGATGACATAGCCATTTCTGAAACCGTAAAAACCCTTGGTGACGACATCCTTCAACATAAGGATAAGATCGAGGTAGTTTATTTTTTTGGTGCAGGTTGTTCAAGCAGACACTTTTCTGCCATGGTTGAGCGTGGGCTTTCTATGGTATTCAACAAGCCTCACTTATATGTGAAAGAGGATATAGTAGCAGCAGCTTTTGCCACCTACACAGGCGAACCTTCAATTACTGCTCTAATTGGCACAGGTTCTAATGCCTGCCTTTTTGATGGTGATATTGTGAGGCAGGAAGTAAGCGGACTAGATTTTATTCTAGGCGATGAAGGAAGTAGAAGCCACTTCGGAAAGACGCTATTGAGCAAATACCTTAAAAAACAATTACCAGCAGAAATACATAGAGAGCTTGAGCAGGAGTTTCAACTATCTAAGCAGGACATTCAATTAAGCGTTTACATCAAACCTTACGCGAATGTATTCTTCTCAAGCTTCAGCCAGTTTTTGAAGGAGCGTATTGAGCACCCTTTCGTGCATGACATGGTAAAGAGTAGTATTAAAGATTTTTTTGAGATATACATTCTGCAGTATAAAAATGTAGAAAACTACAAGATCAATTTTGTTGGTTCTGTACCCTACCACTTTGAACAAATTGTTAATGAGTTAATAGAAGAAAAAGGGTTGAATAAAGGCCAGTTTATTGAAGAGCCTATCAATTTGTTGGTAGACTACCTAATAGACAAGCATTATAAAAATTAAGAAAAGCGTTTCTGTCAGAGAAAATAGCAACTCAAAAATAGAAGAATTATGAAGGTAAGCATTGGCATAGACATAGGAGGAACAGGTACTAAATTCGGTATCGTTAATATGGAAGGTAAGGTATTATACCAGGGAAGCTTACCTACTCAAACCGAAGCTATTTTTGAGGATTTCATAGGCGCAGTTGCCAAAGAAATAAGAAAAGGATTAAATGCTGACGAACATGACTTGATTGGTATTGGCGTTGGAGCCCCAAATGCCAACTACCATAAAGGTACTATTGAACATGCACCAAATCTTCGTTGGAAAGGCATACTTCCACTCGCCAATTGTCTGGAAGATGAGTTTAGCGTTCCTGTTGTGGTAACTAACGATGCCAATGCTGCCGCTGTAGGTGAAATGATTTTTGGTGGTGCCAAGGATATGAAAGACTTCATTGTAATCACCTTAGGCACTGGCCTGGGTGCAGGTGTTGTATCCAACGGACAAATAATCAATGGAGCACACGGTTTTGGTGGTGAGCTTGGACATACTACGGTAAATTATACCAATGGCCGTTTTTGTGGTTGTGGCAAACGCGGTTGTTTAGAGACTTATGTATCAGCTACAGGCATTAAAAGAACTGTTTATAAGCTCATTGCTGATTACACTGAACCTAGTGAATTGAGAAGTGTAAGCTTTGATGAACTCAGCCCAGAGATGATCACCAAATATGCACTAAAAGGTGACATTATTGCCAAACAAGCCTTTGAATATACAGGCCGCATTTTAGGGACCAAACTTGCCGACACCGTTGTGCATACTGACCCTGAAGCCATTTTTATCTTTGGCGGACTTTCTCAGGCTGGTGATTTAATATTTGAACCTACCAAGAAGCATCTTGAGAAACACCTGATGCCCATATTTAAAGGAAAAGTAAGAGTGATCTCTTCTCAACTACAAAACCAATCAGCCCCAATTATTGGCGCCAGCAGCTTAATTATTGACAAGCTCAAAAAAGACAAGGAAGATGTTTTGGTGGATAAGTAGCCACCTAAGAATAGATTCTTTATGTGCTGAGGATTATATTGTTTGTGTTTGAGAATTAACTCACCTAATAACATGAAAAAAATAATACTAATTTTAGCCATTCATTTATTTATTAATCAATTAAATGCCCAGCTATATTTTTATGATGATATAGAGGAGTATGACAATTACAACGACCTTATTGAAAACCCATATTACCAACCAAGCCAATCTGGAAGCTGGGTGGATCTCAACCAAAATAATCAACAAGAGGCATTTGAAGTATTCAAAAACACTTCAATTTTTAATGGACCAGATGGCAACACTGCTATAAAAGTTGAATTTAACCGGATAAGTGACTCCCTATTTTTTAACTATAATAAGAACACTACTGAAAGTCCAATAAATTTTCAAACTTTCATGAATAGAAATGAATTTACCGTAACAAACGAATGTGATTTAAAATATGATCCAAATAAAGAACATTGGTTTCACTACAGAATTAAATTAGATCCAGATTATGAATTAGAACCTATCTACTCTTTCAATGAAAGTGACCTAAGTAAAAATAGTCACGATATCATTGGACAATTTCATACTAAGAGCAAACCATCAAAACCACCATTAAACATTCAAATTATTGGTCATGATTGGTATGTGGTAACTCATGGAGAAACTTCTAATACCCAAAGATATCGAATTGCAAGTGTAATAAAAGATGAATGGGTAAGTTGGAAAATAAGAGTCAAATTTTCAATTGATAATAATGGACTGATAGAAATTTGGAAAGACAACGAATTAGTTTTTTACCAAATGAATGAAAGAAACCAACCAGTCTTATTTAATTTATATTGGAAGCTAGGTATTTATAAACCAAATTGGTGGAATTCACAGGCTCCTACATCTACAGAAAAGAAAGTTTTTTATATTGATGACATTTGGGCTTCAGATCACGATCTAAACCCTATTAATATTGAAGGTTCTCATTTAAGCTTAAAAGAAGAAGATTGTAATAAACAGATTGATGGTACTGATATGAAAATATCCGCATTTCCTGTTGATGGTAATTATACTTATAAGTTTAGAATACGTAATACAGCTAATGAAACAATTCATTTCGTTGAATCCTCTTCTCCCACTATAGACCTTTCTAGTAAAGAATGGATAGTACCAAACACCACTTATCAAGTACTTGTACGGGCGGTAAATCATCCCATTTTCGGTAGTTATGGTAATACTTTATGTACAATTAGTACACCTTCAAACTTATCACTTAAATTAATTGATGAGGATTGTAATAAGCAGATTGATGGTACTGATATGAAAATATCCGCATTTCCTGTTGATGGTAATTATACTTATAAGTTTAGAATACGTAATACAGCTGATGAAACAATTCATTTCGTTGAATCCTCTTCTCCCACTATAGACCTTTCTAGTAAAGAGTGGATAGTACCAAACACCACTTATCAAGTACTTGTACGGGCGGTAAATCATCCCATTTTTGGTGGTTATGGTAATACTTTATGCACAATTAGTACACCTTCAAACTTATCACTTAAATTAATTGATGAGGATTGTAATAAGCAGATTGATGGTACTGATATGAAAATATCCGCATTTCCTGTTGATGGTAATTATACTTATAAGTTTAGAATACGTAACACAGCTGATGAAACAATTCATTTCGTTGAATCCTCTTCTCCCACTATAGACCTTTCTAGTAAAGAGTGGATAGTACCAAACACCACTTATCAAGTACTTGTACGGGCGGTAAATCATCCCATTTTTGGTGGTTATGGTAATACTTTATGTACAATTAGTACACCTTCAAACTTATCACTTAAATTAATTGATGAGGATTGTGGTAATAAAATTAACGACTGGATAATTTCAACAAATTCATTGAACAATGATTTTACTTATGAATTTAAGTTTGAAAGAATCAAAAATAACGGAACAACAGATTCTATCATTTCTACTCATATTGAATATTCCTTAAAACCCTCAATTGATCTTTCAATGTTTAATTGGATAAAAAATGATTGGCTGTACCGTGTTTCTGTTAGGGTAACAAACAATTATAATTTCAATAACTTTGATTCATATTGTTATATTAGAACATCTTGCTTAGCAAGCACTTCGGAAAACAGAAGCACAGGGACATCTGCTTCAGAATCTAGCAAAGCCAAGTTATCTAATTTTACGGAAACCAGAACCATCGATGTATTTCCCAATCCATTTTTCAATAGGTTTTACATCTCCGAAATAGAGAGTTATGACCAACTAGAAATATACAGTATTGATGGTCAAAAGATTGAATTTAATACAGAAGGAAACTCCATTTTCATAAGAGAAAATATTCCAGCCGGAATATATCTAATAAATGCTACACGACAAGGAAAGGTTAGATTTGCAAAAATAATAAAGAAATAAATTGACGTTAAGTTATAAATATTTGAGATGAATGAGAGAATAAAGGTTTTTAAGATTAAACTATTATCCTAAACACCTATTGGAGATTGTATACACTATGCTTAGAAACAAAATTTATCCAATATTAAATAAACAGTTTGGCTAATAATTAGAACGAAAAAAAATATACAATATCCCTTAAAGACTACCTTAACTGTAAATAGGTAGATCTTCTGTGATTAACTTTATACAATCAAGCTTTAAAAGAAGTTAATAATAAAAACAAACCCGTTGATTTAAATATTATCTAAGGCAAAGGCACCATCTTCTTATTTTCTACCCCAAACAAATCTTCAGTTTCCTTAGTAAAGCGGATATTACTAATGCTGGCTTTTCCTAACTGCTCACCTAGGCCCGTTTCAAAGCTCCAATTATGGAAACTCCATTCTGTAGCCATTTGAACACCATCAATTTCAGTATAGCTATCGTAAACTATAGCATGCGGATTTTTCTCTGCTTTTTCCTGAGGAGTGTTTCCGAAAGTAACTATGTAAGCCATAGCTTTTAGCAAATGGCTGTCATCATATTGAAAGACGATATACCAATCGTCTGGTGCATCGCCTATGCCCTCTCCAAAAGTCAACTTCAAAGTAGGTTGTTTTTGTTTGCCAATATCTAACGGTAGCGAATCATTTTCCTCCCAATTAGTGCCTTCATCTTTAAATTTGAAAGGTGCTAAAGCAAAATATTGCCAGGTAAGCGCATCAAAGCGTACGCCTTTGGTATCAGCACTATCAGGACTTATATACACTTCACTCCCATCGAAAAATAATTTCACACCATCCTTCTTTTCAACCAATACCTTAGTTGAATTGGTTCTTGAGTAAATAGTACCATCCAATCTTAAGTTACCTCTGAAATATAATTCAATATCGAAGGCAATCACTTCCTTATTGTTAAAAGCTTCCATATTATGAGCTTTCGTTAAGTCATTTAATGACTGTGGATATTCAGTCTTTGACTCCATTTTAATTTCTTGTACTGATTCAGCTGACTGATTTTCTTGCTTTGTTGAGCAAGAAAATATAATTATTGAAGTAAGAAAGAAGGAAGTAAATATTCTCATAATATAAATTTTGGTATAAAGATGTTGAATATCATTTGAGCAAATACAATTAATTGAAGGTTTTTATTCTATTGGTCAGGTAGCTGACCACAAAAAAAGCCTCCCAATAGCTATCAGGAGGCTTCAAATACTCAATTTGAGTTAATCTATTCTTTTCCCATGAAAGGATATTTGTAATCAGTTGCTGGTACAAATGTTTCTTTGATAGTTCTTGCCTGAACCCATCTTAACAAGTTCAATTTAGAACCTGCTTTATCATTTGTTCCTGAAGCTCTTGCTCCACCAAATGGCTGCTGACCTACAACAGCACCTGTCGGCTTATCGTTGATGTAGAAGTTACCGGCAGCATTTGAAAGCCTTTTTGTAGCCTCTTCAATGGCATATCTGTCTTGGCTGAAGATGGCTCCTGTTAAGGCATAAGGAGATGTTTCATTCACTAAAGTGATGGTCTCATCAAAGTTATCTTCCTGATACACATAGATAGTCACTACAGGGCCAAAGATTTCTTCTTTCATTGTGGTGTACTGAGGATCTTTAGCTTGTATGACAGTTGGTTGAATGAAATATCCTTTTGAATCGTCACATTCGCCACCTGCAATAATTTCAGCCACATCACTCTCTTTAGCTGCGTTGATGTAACCTCTAATTTTATCAAAAGCCTTTTTATCAATCACGGCATTGAAGAAGTTCTCGAAATCTTCAGGGCCACCCATTTTGATGTCCTTAATGTCTTCCAATAAATACTTCTTCACGTCATCCCAAAGATTTGATGGAATGTAAACTCTTGAAGCAGCTGAACATTTCTGTCCCTGGAATTCGAAAGCACCTCTTGTAATGGCAGTTGCTACTTCTTTAGCTTTAGCCGTAGGGTGCGCAAGAATGAAATCTTTACCACCTGTTTCACCTACAATTCTAGGATAAGATTTATAAGTATCAATATTCTCACCAATAGTTTTCCAAATGTGTTTGAATACACCAGTACTTCCTGTAAAGTGAATTCCTGCAAATTCAGGATGCTTGAAGATTACATCACCTGTTGTTGGTCCATCAACATAGATTAGGTTGATTACACCATCAGGCACACCAGCATCTTTAAATACTTCCATCACCACCTTAGCCGAGTAAATCTGGCTATAAGCAGGCTTCCATACTGTAACATTTCCCATTAGGGCAGCACTTGAAGGTAAATTACCTGCAATGGCCGTAAAGTTGAATGGTGTAAGTGCAAATACGAAACCTTCAAGCGGTCTGTATTCCAATCTGTTCCACATGCCTGGAGAAGATTCCGGCTGCTCATTGTAAATTTCGGTCATGTACTGCACGTTGAACCTCAAGAAATCTGCTAACTCACACGCTGAATCAATTTCTGCCTGATAAGCATTTTTCGACTGAGCCAACATGGTAGCTGCGTTAATTTTATCTCTGTAAGGACCAGAAATCAAATCTGCGGCTTTTAAGAATATTGAAGCTCTGTGCTCCCAAGGGAGGTTAGCCCATTCTTCTTTTGCAGCAAGAGCAGCATCAATAGCCTGCTTCACATGACTGGCATCTCCTTCGTGAAAATGACCTAGAATATGTTGATGATCATGTGGCGGACTTAATGGCTTTGTATTATCAGTTCTAACCTCGTCCGCACCAATGTACATAGGAACATCAACCTTCTTAGAACGTGCTTCTTTCAAAGCCGCTTGTAGCTTTTCACGCTCTGGTGTTCCCGGTGCATAGCTGTTTACCGGTTCGTTTTCCGCAAAGGGTACATGGTAAATTCCTTTTGGCATATCTATCTAATTTTATCTGTTATTTTATAAAAGCAACCAAAGGTATAAAATAGTGTTTAGGATAACTAGGATTTCTGCTTTTGGGAGTGGGATATAAGCAGTAATGAGCTTCAAGTTTCGAGCTGCGGGTTACGAGCTTCAACAATTATCTTGAAGCTCGTAACCTTTTACCCGTACCTCTTAACTAAAAAAGTATAATTCAATAATTTGCAAGTCAAAGGCAATTGATCATTGTCCATTGATAATTGATAATTATTGAATTCCTCCTCCACCAAAGATATCTTTCAATTTGCTTTTTGCTTTATCTTTCAGTTTTTTGGCTTCCTCTTCAGCTTTCTTTTTAGCTTCTTCTTCGGCTTTTTTCTTCAAGCGTTCAGCCTCATTTTTTGCGCTGTCTTTAGCTTGCTGGATTGTCTCCTCTGCCTCTGCTTTTAGCTTCTCTTTTTCCTCATCAATTTTATCATTCACAGCTGACTTTACACTACCCGAAACAGATTGCCCTCCCTCAGTTGTGGTTTTACCTAGCTTCACTTGAGGATTATCATAAGTACCACCAATGTTGAAATTCATATTGACAGAATTACCTACTACGCTGGTTTTAGACCCAAGCAGATTTGATATAGCCTGATTTGCAGCTGTACCTAAACTACCTGTAGGCACATTAAGCATAAAATTGTAACCTATTTTACCGGTAAAAGTGGTGTAGCCGTCAATAGTAGCTTTATACTTATCATACTTAATATCGAAAGGCTCTACACTAAACCTGCCATCTTTAATTTGTGCTTTTAATTTCACATCATTCAACTCAATGGTATTGGTTTTATCAAGCTTCGAAAGACTAGTTATTCCACTAATCACTTTGGAATCTTTCACAGCTGCTTGAGCCAGTTTAATCAAACCTGCACCATTTAAGGTCTCAAAATCAGGCATCATTTCCTGTGTCATGGCACCGTTCAAGTTAAAATTAGTGCTGAATTTACCTGTCATTTTCTCAGCCACAGGAATAAATTTTTGCACCGTCACCACATTCTTGAAAGTTTCAGGAATACTCAATTCAGAAATATCAAGATCGAAATTGAATTTAGGATCAAGCTCGTTTTCAGTGTTATAGTTACCAACCATTTTAATGCTTCCACCTAAGGTTTGGAAACTCAAAGGATCCATGGTGAGTATGCCATTTTGGATTTTTAACACCCCAACAGCATTTTTTAAATTAAAATTATCATAAACGATGGTGTTTATGTTGGCCTTAAAAGTAAAGTCAATGTCTTTCGGAACCACTACTAATTCCATTGCAGTAGTGTCAGTTGACTCTTCTGTGCTCTCTTCTGATTCTCCCATCATCTCGTTTACATCGAGCATATTAGCATTCAAGCTCATATTACCCACTAAAAGAGCATTTTCATCAAGTGCATAAGCCAAATAGTTGCTCAGTTGGCCTGAAACGGTAAAATCTGTTTTACCGAAATTTCCTTGCATATCACTAAGGGCAATGTTTTTAGGATCAAAGCTCATGGATGCTTTGGATATTTTCACTTCAGGATATTCTGCGCTTACATAGGTGAAGTTTTGTAATTGTAAAGTACCGGAAGTTTTAAGTTGATCGTAAGCTTCTGCTTCTACAGCTGCATAATTACCGGCAGAATTCAAATTAGCAATGATCACTCCGCCAACAGTAAAGTCTGTAGTTGGCTGAATTTTAGAGATGATGTCTAAATTTAGTTTGCCATTGGCTGTTAAATCCCAGCTTGGTGAATCAAAATTATTGACTTTTGCTTTGGCTGTAAACCTATCTTTATCAATATTCAACCCAAAGTTGTTAACAACCAAAGTACCTTCTTTCATGTCACCACTTTTTGATTCTGCCACCATGTCCAGCGCAATTTTCTCTATCGGAACTGGTACTTCAGCCGATTTCACATAAGCATCCTTAACATTTAAGGCTACTTTAAAACCTGGCATTTGCGTTTCATTATAAACGCCTTTTACGTAACCTGATAAATCAAAAGTGCCGTTGGTTTCCAAATCATCAAAGCCTTCGGCATACATACCAGGCACTAATGAAAGCACACTTTTAAAGCTATTATTATCAGCTTTGAAGTTGATGTCCATTTCATAATCATCAGTTGGCATGGCAAAGAATCCATCGAAACCTAAGCCCAATTGATTGACCTTAGCTTTTGCATCCTTGAAAGTGAATTTCATATTGTCTAGATCCATCCCCAAAAGCATATCAGCTTCTAAAGTTTTGTTGGACACATATACCACATCCTCATAGGCGAAATTGAAACTCTTCACAGAAGTGGAAGTATTCATATCAAAAACTGAAAGGGTAAAATCTCCGCTTCCACTGTGGTCAACCCCCTTTAATGAAAGCGCAATCTGCCCAGCCTGATCAAAGTAGCCAATAGTACCATCAATGATCTCCCAATGATCTACCCCAATCTGAATAGGTTCCGAACTGCTATCGGTTGTTTCTTCGGCTGTTTCATCAGAAGGCACTGTTATGTCATAATTAGCAGTGCCATCCTCTAACACCAATATATTGATGACTGGTTTATTAAGACTGATACCATTGATATTGATCGGGTCATCTGAAATAACTGACAATAAATCTAATTCAATAGAAAATTGCTGGGCTGCAAAAAGGGTATCTCCTTCAAAAGGAGCTTTATTAGTAATGGAAAAATCTTCAATCCCTACAGTGATATTCGGGAAGTTGGATAAAAGTGACAAACTAAAATTGGAGGGATCAAGATTGATATTGGCATTGACAGATTTGTCGATCTCCTTCTGAACGGTTTCAAAAATTTTATCCTTGAAAAGAAAAGGAACTAATATTACGGTTAGAAAAAGTAAGCCAATAATGCTTCCGAGAATGATCAAAAGTTTCTTCATTGCTGTGGTTTTGATGTTTCTATAAAGTTATAATAAATATACGCACGTTCATAAAAAGAAATTGTTAAGGGTGCGCTTATGTTTGGTTTTCATTAAAATAACAATCAAACCGGCATTCAGTTATTTTCCAAAATCATTTGTATGCCTAAAACCCTTCGATTAATACTGGGCGATCAGCTCAATCAGCAACATAGCTGGTTTAAAGAAAAGAATAGTCAAGTCACTTATTTAATGATGGAAATGCTGCAGGAAACAGACTACGTCACCCATCACATCCAAAAAGTGGCTGGCTTTTTTGCCGCCATGCGCGCATTCAAAGATTGGCTAAGAGAAGAAGGTCATCAAATAGTTTATTATAAAATTGATAGTGAACAAAATCAGCAGGATTTAAGCAAGAACATCAAAGCCTACCTAAAAGAAAACGAATTTGATAAGCTCGAATATCAGTTACCAGATGAATACAGACTTGATCAACAGCTAAAAGATTTACGTAACGAATTAAATATTGAAACGGAGGCTTTTGATACAGAGCATTTTCTCACGCAAAGAAATGATGTTGCCGAATTCTTTAAAGGCAAGAAGCAATATCTGATGGAAAACTTCTACCGCATGATGCGCAAAAAGCATGACATCATGATGGAAGGTGATGAGCCGGAAGGTGGTAAGTGGAACTACGATGAAGAAAATCGCAAAAAGTACAAAGGTGAAGTACCTATTCCCAAAGCATATTCTTATAAAACTGATGTATCCGACATAGTCTCATCAATTGAAAAAGCCGGCATCAAAACCATTGGTTCTATAGATGCTGAAAATTTTCATTGGCCCATTGATCGGCAACAGGCGCAGCAATTTGCCCGATACTTCTGTAAAGAGCTACTCCCCCATTTTGGTCGTTTTCAGGATGCCATGCATACTGAGGAGAAGTTTCTTTTCCATTCCAGAATTTCCTTTGCACTCAATACTAAATTGATCAGTCCGACAGAAATGGTGGATTATGTGCTTAAATATTGGCACGAAGATCAGGACAACATTTCAATTGCGCAGGTGGAAGGTTATATCAGGCAAATTATTGGCTGGCGCGAATTTATGCGCGGTATCTATTGGGCTAAAATGCCTGATTACGCTGAAAAGAATTTTTTCGACCACAAAAGAAAACTTCCAGAATGGTATTGGACGGGTGACACCAAAATGAAGTGCTTAGAGAAATCCATCAAACAATCATTATGCGATGCTTACGCACACCACATTCAGCGACTGATGGTTACCGGTAATTTTGCCTTACTCAACTTAACCGATCCTGCCGTAGTGGATGAATGGTATTTGGGAATTTACATCGATGCCATTGAGTGGGTAGAAATAACCAACACAAGAGGTATGAGCCAGTTTGCTGATGGAGGCATTATTGGTACAAAACCTTATGTAGCAAGTGCCAATTATATGAATAAAATGAGTAATTATTGCAGTAATTGCCATTATAGCAAAACCAAGAAATATGGTGATAAAGCCTGTCCTTTCAACTCACTTTATTGGAATTTCTACCATGTGCATGAGGATAAACTCAAGGGTAACCAGCGCATATCCATGATGTACCGCACCTGGGAAAAGAAAGGCAAAGAAGAGCAGCAAAAAATATTGAAGCAAGCAGAAACTTATTTGGATAAGGTGGATGAGTTGTAAACATGCTATTTACAGATTTAACAACTCATTCAGCATAAAAGACATACTGTTCATCGATAAGTTAGTCTCATGTACTAAAAAACTTAGTTTTTATATATTCTAAAAGCTTGATTCTCATTACTTTTGCAACTTGATTTATGCAAAATTCTATGAGAAAAGTAATATTACTATTTAGTTTCATACTGTTTACTTCCTTAAATTCTTTTGGTCAGGATTTAACCATTACCTCCATGACCATAGAAGAAAGCTACCATAGGCACTCGGCTTTTACTTATAGCATTACTGTAAAGAACATTGGAGTAGTTACTTCCAATTCAGCAACTCTAAAGGTATATTTAGGAGGTAATGCAACAGAGTATACCCATTATGTTGACTCTTATACAATTCCAGCACTTTCTGCTGATGAAAGCTTCTCAAAGACTTTTGAAATTGGAGGTTCTGAAAATTTAAACAGCATTGGAGAAGAGGTAGGTACTTATTATGTAAATGCCATCGTTGATCCAAACTCCTACAATTTTTCAGATGTGGACCATTCAAACAACAGTTTTCAGGCAGGAACTATAGAAGTTATTGCTTCAACTGCGGATGTAATTTTAAGTAACATCAATTTAAACCCGCAATCCAATCTGGTACAGGGGGGTATGCTTTCTTTTAGTGTTGATGCCACTAATCCTGGATCAAATATAAGAGGAGCTTACGTAAAAGCTTATTTGTCAGAGGATAATACTTTTGATCAGAATGATCTTGGATTGGATGGTTTAGAATATTTAAGATTTGATTATCAAAATAGTACAACGGGAAATATTTTGAATGATTTTGAAATTCCATTTAACCAACCAGAGGGTGAATATTATGTGTTTTTAGAGTTTGATAAAAATAACCGCATTGATGAAATTAATGAAGATAATAATATCTTCCATGGAGGATCTGTTCAATTGAATACATCAGATGCTGTCCTGAGTATTGAACCATATTCTGCAATTGTAGATTGGAATTCTACAGGTGTTCATATAGCATTTCAAATTGATAATTTAGGCAATTCTGAGGTTTCCAACTATAAGTATGATATTTCAGACACATATGGCTACGGCTCTATTCCGAGTCAAATGGGTTTTCAGAGTATAAGAGGAGGCGAAAGTTCTTTAGAATTTATAATGATCGATGATTGGCAAATCAATGGAAGCTATATCACTATTTCAAATGATGACCCAAAATACCCCATTATCTCGCCAACAGAAATCTATATTGGAAGCAAACCTGTTTTCAACTACAATTTTAATATCTCGGATGTTTATTTAACTGATAGTGTAGAAACAGAATCAGCTAAAATACCAATTTCAATTGATTTGGAGAATCCAAATAACACCTACATATCAGAATATGCAACATTAGATATTCAGCTATTATCAGAGGACAAACAAGTTTTAGAAGTATTCCAAAAGAATGAAAGAATAAGATTAAATAATTACAGTAACGAAACTTTAGATTTAGAATTACCCAACAGGCCAAGTCTTCGAGCGGGTATTTATGATGTAACTGTTGAAATAAATCTGGATTATGAAGATGGTAGTGCTGGTCCTTTTAGCAGTCAAATAGAAATATTCAGTTCAGACAATACCATCGATGTAGACGTAGTTGGGCAAAATGGTGATATCATTAATGAGGGAACTGTATATTTCTATGAAAAGGAAACTGACGGAAGCATTACTTATATAAAAAGTCAATCATTAGCAGAGGTAAATGGCACTGGAAATGCTAGTTTCATAAGGGCTGATGGAAACTTTATGTTCTATGTTGTACCAAACAAAACGGCCTTCCCAAATTATATAAGAACTGTCTCTGGGAATACTTTTAAGTTAACCGAATCGAGCTTCACGCAGGTTAATAATGATACAACCGTAGTAATAGAACCTATTTATGTGGATCCAAATCAAATGAATGGGTCAAAAACCATAGAAGGAAATTTATCAGCTGGCATGGTAACAGAAGGAGTGTCTTTTAAAACCAATGCAACCCCTGACTCTACAATTTTTAGTGAAACCCCTGTTTACCTTATAAAAGATAGCGAGATAGTATCCGTTACTTATACAACTCCTTTAGGACAGTTTGCTTTTTACAATGTTGAAGAAGGAGATTATGAAGTATTTTTTGATGATGGTGAAATTCTGGAAACGAATGATATGGAGGCTGAGGTGCTTTTGGAAGAGACTGATGATGTAGCTAAATTGGTAATAAATCAAAGTGGACAGGCAAGTGTAGAGAATTTAAAACTGGAAATAGAAACACTAAACGTCACTTCGGCAGATATTGAAGCTCACCATTTAGAGCTACCTATTAATCTGGAAATTACAAATTACTATAAAAGCAATAACATTGACACTTTATTTACTGAGTTCTATGCACTTATCACAAGCAACAATAAACAGATTGATTCCATAAATTTCTCAGAAACTATTTCCATTGCACAAAATGACACTTTAAGACTTAACAAGAGCCTTGACCTTTCTGCCGAGCTAGATACTGGAAATTATGAAGTAGAAATATATTACTTTACACAATTTCAAGATTCTGTTAAACAAGCCAAAGCCAACTCATTCAAAGTATTACCCACTACATATGACATTGAGGTAATTGTAAAAAATCAGTCTGGGAATCCAATAGTTTCCGGGATTGTAAAAATGTATAATATCGAAGGAGTGGATACGCTCTATGACATTGCATCACTAGATTCAACTGGGAAAGTACTTTTTAATTCTACCAGTAAAAATTATATACTTAAAGTCTATCCTGATACTGTACTTTACCCGAATGCATTACCAACTTACCATTCAGGCAGTATAGAATATCCTTACGGACTCAACCTAACTGAGGATGTTACAAAACAAATTAGAGTTGCAGAAATAACTAATAAACAGTTTAAAGGTACTAAAGAATTAGTGATGGACTTTAGTGACACTGAGCTTGATTCAGCCTCTACTTTAATCATGCTGTTATCAGCTGAAGATTCTATCCCACTTCAATATTACACTCCCACAACTCAAACTCTTCATTTAGAAGATTTAGAAGCAGGAGAATACCTTATGTATTTTGACGATGGAAATATTCTAAAATCGCATAGAAGCTCCATGTTTACCATTGACAGCATAAACGACCTTTATGTTGCCAAACTTTATGAAAGCTATGCCGATTCAGTTAGAAAATTTGACTATGACATTAGATTCGCAACAAGTTATGATGATACTGTGCAATACAATGGTAGAACGGAACAGCATATATCTATTGCTGCTAGCGTCTCCAAAGATTCATTCGATGAAAACAATATGTTGCCAGTATCCTTTAAAATAGAGTTTGTTAACCAATCCAATGGTGACACAGCAACTTTTATTTTTGACGAAATAATTAATTACAATTCCTTTTCAGCGTTTTCCAAGTCGTTGATACCAGAAGACCTATTAAGCCCGGGTAGTTATGATATTACTCTAAGTTATAGAAATAAATATACAGGAGGATTTACCGGACATTTCACATACCAAAAAACAATACTTGATAGCCATGTCATTTTAAACAATTTAGGATTGCTTACTTTGCCTAATCAAGAAGCTAATAATCTCAAGATTAATCTTGATATACATGGATCAAGCAGCCACCTAACTAATATACCAATCGAATATGAGTATTATATTTTAGATGAAAGTAATGATACAGTTACTTCTCGTAACTTTAATAAAAGACTAGATATTGATGCACATGAATCATTAAACTTAATAGACACTATTAACCTTGAAACACCTTTACCTTATGGGAATTATAAATTGATAACTAATTTTTACCCAGTTGGAAAAGGGCACTTTACAGATCAGATGAAATTTCTTGATTTTAAAATAAAGGATGAGGAGCTATCCCTTAAGCATCTATCTATAAACAAAAAACCTTCTTCCTCACTTGATTCGCTATTTTACAGTTTCACAGTTTACAAACCCGGAAGAGACTCTATAAATAATCTCGATATAAATCTCAGTTATTTTATTCTTCAAGATAATGACACAATTAAGTCTGATTGGGAAGATTTAAGATTAAACTTAGCTCAATTTGATAGTCTAGCTATAGACAGGAAAATATCTTTTACCGGAAATTTAATCGCAGGCGATTATACTTTAAGAGTGTTGCTCAAACATCCTAATAGTGCTCTTAATAAAATTAAGGATGTTCAATTTAGAGTAATTAATGAAGAAGTGATAATCAAGGATTTTGAATTTACCAATCAACCTTTGGCATATGATCAAAAGATTAACACAATATTTAGGGTTGCAGCAAATAATGAGGATTCTATAGCTAATATGAATGCTCAATTCAAATATTACATAATTAATAATAGCGACACTGTTCAAAGTGCAACAAGGGAAACAGTTTTAAACATCCCTAGAGGAGAAGAATTATTATTTAATGAAGAAATTCTACTCGATGAAGAATTGCAAGTTGGTGATTATCAATTAATACTTGAGCTAAAGCACCCGAATAAAGCGTTGAATAGGAAAGAAGAAGTCTTGTTTAGAGTTAAAAACGAAGCAGTTACTTTGAACAATATTGAAATGTCAGTTGAACCAACAATTATCAGCGATTCTCTTTTCTACAATTTCAAGCTAAGCGGGAACAAAGATGACGCTGTTTCCAATTTAGATGTGAATCTTAATTTCCATTTAATCCAAGAAGGCGATACGCTACAAACTAATAAAGAATCATTAAATCTTGATCTTGAGATTGGAGCAGAAGCTTCATACAACAAACAATTTGTTTTGTTAGATTCATTAGAACCTGCATCTTATCAACTATTTATTGAACTAGAGCACCCGATTCAAGAATTAAATAAAAGCATTGTAACTGACTTCCGCGTAAAAGATCCGACTTTTAGTGTCTCAAACCTATTAGTACCTGACAGCATAAGCGTTGAAGCAAATTCCGTTAACATATTATTAGAATTGACAGGAAATAATAATGACCCATTAGACTCTCTGAATACAACTTTCTATTTTGAGCTAATAGAAAATGATGTAAAAATAGGAGAAGAATTATTCGAGCGGGTATTAAATATTGATAAAAACTCTCAAATTAATTTATCTAAAACATTAGAGCTTAGCTCTATTGATATCAATAAAGTTTATCAATTAAAAGTTTATTATAAAAATCAATTTACCTCTGAAAATTCAAGCGCTGTATACAAAAGCTTAAGTCTTTATAGTTCATCTGAAGTAATTACTGCTTCGAAAGAAATATCTCAAAATACTTATGAGGTCTATCCAAATCCTTTTAACAATGAGATAACCATTGATGGAGAATTTCAAAAGGCATTTCTATACAACTCTGAAGGAAAAGTGGTTCGATCAATTATTAAAGCAAATAGCTCATTCAAGAGTTTAATAGATTTAGAAGCTGGCATCTATATGTTGGTTTTGGAGATGAATGGAGAAACTAAATTTACTAAGCTAATTAAGCAATAATGAGTATCAACAAGCTCTAGCTAATCACTTCTAAAATCCGTATTTTTGATAGTCACAATAATCAAAACATGCGGATTTTAGCTTTTATATACCTTACACTTATTTCATTTCAGTCCATTGCTCAAACTACCTCTGTTCGTTTTGAGGTGAATATGAATGAGCAAATCAATCAGGATAAATTCAGTGCCGCTACAGAGTTTGTAGATATAGCAGGTTCATTTAATGCCTGGGGCGATCCTAATGGATTGATGCTTTCTGACGAGGATGAAGATGGCATTTACACTGCAAATACCAGCCTTTCAATCGGTAGCAATATAGAATTCAAAGCACGCATTAATGGTGAATGGGGCGGTCGTGAGGAGTTTGCAGGAGGTGGCCCAAACAGAAGCCATACCGTATCAGCAGATGACATCATAGCATTTTGGTACAATGATGAGGTACCTGATAACATCTTAGCCGTAGATATCTCAGCTTCCACTTATTTTGGGGTACCTGGAGAAGTCATTCAATTTTCTGATAATTCAAACGGAAACCCTGTAAGTTGGGAATGGACTTTTGAAGGAGCTAACCCAAGTAGCAGCACAGACCAAGACCCAGTGGTAACTTATGCCTCCGAAGGACAATACAATGTTACACTCACCATAACAAATGCAGAAAATGAAAGCTTGAGCAAGACCTTTACCAACTTTATCACCATAGGCAATACAGAAACTTATTGGTGGAATGAGTCTGTCTTTTACGAAATATTTGTCCGCAGTTTTTATGATAATGATGGAGATGGAAAAGGCGATTTTCAAGGATTGATTAAAAAATTGGATTACCTCAATGATGGCAACCCAGCTACACATAATGATTTAGGCATTACAGGCATCTGGCTTATGCCTATACAGGAATCGCCCAGCTACCATGGCTATGATGTAACAGATTACAGAAAAGTTGAGCCTGATTATGGCACTAATGAGGATTTCAAAGAATTCATTGCCGAAGCACATAAGCGTGGCATCAAGGTAATAATAGATTATGTGATGAACCATAGCTCAAGTGAGCATCCCTGGTTTATCGATTCCAAGAATCCTGCTGATGAAAAAAGAGATTGGTACGTTTGGTCAGACAGCAACCCTGGCGGATTAGGGCCTTGGGGACAACAAGTTTGGCATAACTCAAATGGAGATTATTACTATGGCATCTTCTGGGGAGGAATGCCTGATTTGAATTACAACAGTGCATCGTTGAAAGATGAAATGTTTGACATCTCTACCTTTTGGCTGGAAGACATGCAAACCGATGGCTTTCGGTTAGATGCGGTAAAATACATCTATGAAAGTGAAGCAGGCCTGGAAGATTTACCCGAAACCTTCGAATTCTGGAAAGATTTCAGAAATCATTATAAAAGCATAAATGAAGATGCCTTTGCAGTTGGTGAAGCATGGACCTCCACTGATAAAGCTAGAAAATATGTAGTTGATGGTGGGTTGGATTATGTTTTTGAATTTGATTTGTCAAACGCCATCATCAATGCAGTAATGAATGAAAATGGATCGCTCTTTAAAACCCAAATACAAAATGTAATGGGTAGCTATCCTTACCTGCAATTTGGCACTTTCTTAACCAACCATGACATTAACAGAATAATGGATGTTCTAGGTAACGATGAGGATAGAGCAAAACTTGCTGCCAATTTTTTACTGACCATTCCTGGCGTTCCTTATCTTTATTATGGAGAAGAAATTGGTATGCGCGGCACCAAGCCTGATGAAGACATCAGAAGACCTATGCAATGGAACAATAAAAATGCAGCAGGTTTTACTACTGGTAATCCTTGGAGAGCACCTTTTAATGATTTTAGCTCAAAGAATGTGGAAAACCAACAATTAGATACCGCTTCTTTATGGAGTGAATACCACCAATTAATTGCTATCAGAAATAACCAGCCTGCATTGCAAAAAGGTAATTATAAGGCCATTGACGCTTCTACTGAGCAAGTTTCCGCCTATTTAAGACAATTCGAGGATGAACATATCATAGTAGTGCACAACTTAAGTTCAGAGATTATTGAATCAGTTCAATTAAGTGCCAGCCTTACCAATATTAATTCCGGTACTTATACGCTCCTTGATTTAAAATCTGGGAGGGCAATACCTTTAACTGTGGCGTCAGATGAGCGTCTTTCCATTTCTCTAGAAAATTTAAGCCCTCAAAAGACTTATATTTTCAAGGTTTTATCAGCTGATGCACTTACTTCCAACTTAAAATTAATGGTAGATATGAACCATTTAATCAACAATGGTGAATTCGATCGGGCTACTGAAACAGTTGATTTAGTTTCAACAGAAAATGATATGGGGAATAGTATGGGAGTATTATCAGATTCAGATAAAGATGGTATTTATGAGTTGACACTTGAGAATATCCAAATTGGTAAATCGGTTAGCTACAAATACCGTATCAACAATACTGACAACGACCGTTCTGAATTTTCCAATTCCGATTATTTAAGAAGCTATAGAATTCAGGAAGGTGAAAATATAGTGCTGGATATTTACGATCAAAATGGCACTGTATTAAGTAACAGCAACAAACTTGAGAGCCAGATTCAGCTTTATCCTAACCCTGCCAAAGACTATATACAAGTTATATTCGAAGGTGAAATCTCTTCATTGAAATACATGATTCTTGACATGCAGGGAAAACTTAAGCTTCAGGGAACATTAATCTCTGGCCAACAAAGTATCAGCATTAAGAATTTAGCCGAAGGTCTGTACTTTGTTCAGCTTAGTACCGGTAAAAGCACTTCTGTTAAAAAGATTTTGGTTGATAGGTAATGAAAAGATTAAGGGATTATCTAAGAGAAATAGTTTCCGATAACACTACTCGAAAAGGAAGAATATTTGATTATTGTATTCAAGCTTTAATCCTAATCTCCCTTGTAAGTTTCTCGATTGACACATTGCCTAATTTGGATAGTCAAACGCAGAAAATCCTTGACCTAATAGAATTAGTAAGTATTATTATTTTCTCTACAGAATATTTTCTAAGAATTTTCGTAGCCAAAAGACCATTTAAATACATTTTTAGCTTTTACGGACTTATTGACCTTCTTGCTATTTTACCTTTTTACATTAGAACCGCTTTAGATTTAAGAGTACTAAGAACATTTAGAGTTTTCAGGATTTTCAGATCACTCAAACTAATCCGTTACAACAGAGCTCTTGAAAGATTTCATATTGCAACCAGAGTGATCAGAGAGGAAATAGTATTATTCTCTGTGATGACTGGGGTCCTGCTATTCATCTCTGCTTCGGGTATTTATTATTTTGAGAATGAAGCCCAGCCAGCGCTTTTTCAATCTATCTTCCACAGCTTATGGTGGGCCATTGTTACACTCACCACGGTTGGCTACGGTGATGTTTATCCAATCACAGTTGGTGGAAGAATTTTCACTTTCTTTGTATTATTGATAGGGATTGGTGTGGTAACAGTTCCAGCAGGTTTGTTTGCTTCTGCCCTTTCAAAAGCCAGAGAAATGCAAGATAAAGAACCTAAACACTTATAATTTGGAAACAGCACTTTTTACACTAGCAGGCACACTCTTCGGAGGACTTATCTCCTACTTTCTTAACAGACAACAGTTTAAACAACAACTCAAGCTTCATCAGGAAGAAAATAAAACCGAGTTTATGGCTGAAAGTACTGCCAAACATTTTCTGAGTCATAAAGCTTATACCGATCGGTCTTTTGAAACCTTGCAAAACCATATGGGAGGTTTTGAGGATGACGAATTGCGCAAAATACTGGTTCGTGCAGGAGCCATCAGAGTCTATCGTGAAGATGGTACCGAATGGTGGCGTTTGTTAGATCGAATGGATGAGTATATTGAGAGTAAAAAGAATAAATAAGTAAATTAGTTCAAATCTTCATTAGATTATTTAATATACACAACAAGTTAAATCACCACATCTTCTAGCTTCTTTTACTATCTTTAAAAAAACTAAAACTTTTAAAGATGAAGAAAATACTATTTGTGTTGTTTGCTTTTATAAGCACAACTGCTTTCAGCCAAACTAAGCTGATAGAGAAGGTACCTCAGGTAGAGGGCAAAATCGTAATCCCCTACGAAAAGTATGAGCTAGACAATGGCCTAACCCTGATAATTCATGAAGACCATTCCGATCCGGTTGTTCATGTAGATGTAACTTATCATGTGGGTTCTGCAAGAGAAGAACTCAACAAATCCGGGTTCGCACACTTCTTTGAGCATATGATGTTTCAAGGCTCTGAGAATGTAGCTGATGAAGAACATTTTAAATTGGTAACGGAATCAGGTGGTAGATTAAACGGAACTACGAACAGAGACAGAACAAACTATTTTGAAACGGTACCAAGCAACCAACTTGACCGCATGTTATGGTTAGAAGCTGACAGAATGGGTTTCTTATTACCAGCTGTAACGCAAGAGAAATTTGAAGTTCAACGCGCTACTGTTAAAAATGAAAAGGGTCAGAATTACAACAACAGACCTTACGGTTTATTCAGAGAGGTGAACGCTGCATCTCTTTATCCTTACGGACATCCTTATTCATGGCTTACCATCGGTAAATTAGAAGATCTGGATAGAGTTGACGTGACAGATTTAAAGAAATTCTTTTTAAGGTGGTACGGTCCAAATAATGCTACATTAACTGTAGGAGGAGATGTAGACCCAGAAGAAGTTATCAAAAAGGTTGAGAAGTACTTTGGAAGTATTCCTTCAGGTCCGGAAGTTGATCCAATGGCCTTAAAGCCAGTAACTATAGATGAAGACAGATATGTGAGCTATGTGGATAGTAATATCAGATTTCCTTTATTATTATTTACTTACCCAACAGTGCCTCGTTTTCATGAAGACGAAGCTGCTTTAGATTGCTTATCTGAAATTCTAGGCGCAGGAAAAAGCTCTTATTTCTACAAGAAATTTGTATTAACACAAAAGGCTATTCAGGCCAGTACATTCCACCCAACTAGTGAGCTAGCGGGTGAGTTCACCATGTTTACACTTCCCTTCCCTGGACAGAAATTAGCAGATTTTGAAAATGAGGTTAGGGAAATCCTTAAGGATTTTGAGGAAAATGGCGTAACTGATGCGGATATCGAGAAGTTCAAGGCCAATTATGAGTCTAACACTATAAATGGTTTAGCCAGCGTAAGTGGTAAAGTAAGTCAGCTAGCTTCTTATGAAACCTTTAGAAATGATCCGAATTACATCCAAAAAGATTTAGACAGATATTTAGCTGTAACTAAAGAGGATGTTATCAGAGTATTTAACAAATACATTAAAGGTAAGCCAGCGGTTATTCAAAGCGTGCTTCCTAATGATCAGGTAGAACCTGCCGCTCCTGATAATTATGAGCCTAAAACTGAAGGCGAAAATCCTTTCCCTACAACTGATTACTCAGGCTTAAGCTATAACAGACCTGATGATGGTAAGTACGATAGAAGTAAGAAGCCTGTTCCAGGTCAGAGCCCATTGGTAAAAGTACCTACAATTTGGAATGAAAAATGGAGCAACGGTATGAAAATCATAGGAACGGAAAGTAATGAAATACCTACTGTTGCTATTCAGCTGACTTTAAATGGAGGTCACCAGTTAGATGCTAATGATCCTACTAAATCAGGACTTGCAAGCTTAACTGCAAGTATGATGAACGAAGGAACCACTTCACTAAGCTCTGAGGAATTTCAGGAAGAGCTGAGAAAAATAGGAAGCTCAGTTTCATTCTATGCCGGACAAAACTCAACAGTGTTATCTATCAATACATTGGTTAAAAATCTGGACAGAACATTGGAGTTAGCAGAAGATGCTCTAATGAATCCTAGATTTGATTCTGCCGATTTTGCAAGAAATCAAAAGCAAACAATCGAAGGAATAAAATCTAATGAAACAGATCCTTCTTCCATAGCGAGTTTTGTTTATGATAAATTAATTTATGGCGACAACCATATCTTCTCGGTGCCGTCTTCCGGACTTGCCGAAACGGTTGAGAATATCACTTTAGATGACGTAAAGAGCTTCTATAAAAAATATTATTCACCAAAAGTTGGCGAATTAGTAGTTGTAGGTGATGTCTCAAAAGAGGACATTCTACCTAAACTTTCGTTCTTAAAATCATGGACAGGTCCAGATGTCAAAATGCCTTCATTAACATTTGAGGCTGATACAGATAAAACAAAGATTTATTTGGTTGATAAAAAAGATGCTGCACAGTCACAAATAAGAATAGGTTATTTGACAGATATGACCTATGACCCAACAGGAGAGACTTACAAAGCATACTTGATGAACTACAATTTAGGTGGTGCTTTTAATAGTCGTATCAATTTAAAGCTAAGAGAAGAAAAAGGATGGACCTATGGTGCCCGTTCTTACTTTGAGACAGGTGAAAATCCGGGACCATTTACTGCCAGCGCTGGTGTGAAAGCCGATGCTACAGATAGCTCTGTATATGAGTTCATGACCGTAATTACCGATTACAGGGAAAATGGTGTAACACCTGCAGAGGTGGATTTCATGAAGAAATCTATTGGTCAGCAAGATGCTTTAAACTATGAAACGCCAAGACAAAAAGCCGGTTTCCTGCGTAGAATTGTACATTATGATTTAGATGAAGATTATGTGAAAGAGCAGATGAAGATTCTAAACAAAATTACTAAGAAAGAACTTGATCAGATTGCCAAAGACAGACTGAAAACAGACCAAATGGTGATTGTTGTAGTTGGTGATGAAGCTTCAAATATAGAAGGTCTGAGAAAATTAGGATATGAAATTGTAAAACTTAACGCCAAAGGTGAGCCAGTAGAAGGCGAATCCATGGAAAGCGGAAAATAACCTTTCTAAAATTATAAGCTTAAAAGCTCGATAGACTTCTATCGAGCTTTTTTATTCACATCAGTTTATATCAATTGCATTATTTCTAATACCTTGTAATCAAGGCATGAAATAAATGCTGATAAAATGGCAAAAAAAGGTAGTTTACATCCTCAAAGCAAACATCACGGCAGGTATAGCTTCCCTCCTCTTACAAAGGCTAACCCTGCTTTAAAACAGCACCTTTTTGTAAATGAACATGGTCAGGAGACTATTAATTTCTTCGATCCTGAAGCTGTAAAGGAATTGAATAAAGCATTACTGTTGCATCATTATGAGCTACAATACTGGGATATCCCAAATAACAACCTTTGTCCTCCTATACCAGGACGAGCCGATCACCTCTTGTATCTAAAAGATTTACTAGATGCTACGCCAGCAGGCACAACCGAGCAAACAACGGTATTAGATATTGGAACAGGCGCCAATTGCATTTATCCTTTAATTGGCGCTAGTCTTTTCGGGTGGCATTTTGTAGGCAGCGAAATAGCTAAAGACTCTGTTGAAGCTGCTCGAAAGAATGTTACCAATAATACAGCTATTGCCAGGAAAATTGGTATTCGTCTACAAAAGGACAAGCAATCCATTTTGAATGGAATTATCAGGCCTGATGAGTATTATCACCTCACAATGTGTAATCCACCTTTTCATGCTTCGGCAAAAGAGGCTGAAGCTGGCACAAAACGAAAACTGAAGAATTTAAAGGGCAAGGTAACTGCAAAGGTTGAATTAAACTTCGGTGGCCAAAGCAATGAGTTATGGTATCCGGGAGGAGAAATTCAGTTCGTAAAAAACTACATACGAGAAAGTAAAGCTTTTGGCGATCAAGTATTATGGTTTAGCTGTTTAATCTCGAAAGAAGATAATCTACACAAACTTAAAAAGGTGTTACAGAAGCAAGAAGTTAAAAGATTTCGAGTATTAGATATGGCTCAGGGAAACAAAAAAAGTCGAATTTTAGCCTGGAGCTTTTAAGGCATAAATTTGATTATTAATCCACTCCGATGAGCTAATTAACTTTGGTGAATTGTAAACTCAAATCATTAAGCATGAAGAATCATTTACTCCTAATATTATTTTTTAGTTGTAGCATTAATTTATCAGCTCAGTTTATTAAAGGTAAAGTTTCAACTGAGGAAGGTGAAGCACTCGTTGGAGCCACAGTTTATATTGATGGTACCACAATAGGAGACGCTACTAACACAGAAGGTGAGTTTTCCTTCGAATATAAGAACAACCTCAATGCCCTGATGGTAATAAGCTTCTTAGGTTACAAAAAAGCATATATAGAACAACCAAGGGCAGATACAAACTATAATATTATCTTAAAAGAAGATGTATCAGTTATGAATGAGGTAGTGGTTTTTAATAATCCATTTACTCGTGAGCAAATGATGAAAGCCTTTAAAGAGCAGTTTATTGGTGATAAATCTTTACAGAAGAAATGTGTGATTCTCAACGAAGAGGATATCCGTTTTAAGTATAATCCTAGAACCTTGTCATTCTCAGCTACTGCCTCCAAACCACTTCACATAATGAATAACTATTTAGGTTATGAAGTAAATTATGATCTCGTTCAGTTTCAGAGTATCTACTACAGTTTCACACTAAATGTCAATGAGATCAGATCTAACACTTATTCAGGTACCGCACAATTTATAGAAAAAGAAAGCAACAAAAAGCTTCTGAAAAGAAGAAATAAAGCATTTGAGAATTCTACTATTTCCTTTTTCAGGGCACTTAAAGCAAATAAACTAAAAGAAAATGGCTACCAGCTTTATTTTAAAAGTTTCCCTGTTGAACCGGAGCGATTTCTAAGTTTAGAAAATGCTAACCAGATGACCAGTGTGACCGTAGAGCAACAAGAAAGAGGTTTCAATCCGAAAAATTTTGTAGCTCGTCTGAGCATCCTTTATAATAAAAAGGAGCAATCAGCTGTCAGTTTTTATACTAATAACTTTTTGATAGACACGAATGGAATTCACACCAATTTCAATGAAATCCTGTTTTCAGGTACAATAGCCAATAAGAAAATGGCTTTAATGTTACCTGCCAACTACCAACCAAATCCATAAAACTATGATTTTGTTAATAATCAAAAGAGCTATCGCCACA
The DNA here is from genome assembly GCF_016734805.1 of Marivirga atlantica. Classification (GTDB taxonomy): domain Bacteria; phylum Bacteroidota; class Bacteroidia; order Cytophagales; family Cyclobacteriaceae; genus Marivirga; species Marivirga atlantica. The sequence goes on along the minus strand of NZ_JAERQG010000001.1, from coordinate 1,266,676 downwards.
TTCATTGATTACCTAATTATTGGCAGTTATGCGTTTATTTTATGGGCCACTTTCTCAAATATGAGTATACCTGTTCTAGGCCCTATTGAAGGCCAATTAACTGGTCTAATAAGTTTAACAATACCAGCATTTCTGTATGTATATCTTACTGAGAAAGGAAGACATAAAGCCACACTGGGGAAAAGAATCCTTAAAATTAAACTTCGAACTTCTACCAATGAAAGCTCCATCTTTATTAGAAACTTCCTAAAATTTCTTCCCTGGGAGCTCGCGCATACTGGCATTCATTGGTTGTTTTATTATGAAAACAAGGGTTTGCAAATTCCATTCTGGGTTTGGGCTTTAATGGTTTTACCACAAATTCTAGTCTTCGGATATTTTATAAGCTTGTTTTTTAGTAAAGGTGAAAGAACTATTTATGACAGGCTTGCCAAAACAAGTGTACATTAGACTCCTCTTCTCAAAGTTATGAGCAGTGAAATACTGAAGAGTCAAATTTATCTAAATATAAGAGCCATTTAGCAAGCACACTTTCTGGAACAGATTCCCGATTTCTCGGGAATGACGGGTTGGAAAAAGATTATCCACTATTGTATAGATCCACTTTAAACAAAACCTCTCAAATTTTATTAATTTGAACAGACCAATAAACCTTTAATTCATGTTCAGATTTTTTCTTTCAATCGTTCTTACCTTATTCCTCATAACTTCATCTTTTGCACAAAAAGATAAGACTGAGCGTAAACTGGTGCAGTCTGTAGATAAACATACAGCTTATTATACTGATTTGCTGAAAGAGCTAGTAAACATGAACAGCGGCACCATGAATTTCGAGGGTGTAAAATCCGTAGGCATGCGACTTAAAAGCGAATTTGAAAAACTCAATATGGATGCCACCTGGAAGGATGGTGCCTCATGGAACAGGGCAGGTCATCTAATCGCTGAAACCAAAGGCAATAAAGGTCCAAAGCTTTTATTAATTGGTCATTTAGATACCGTATTCGAGCCAGACAGTCCTTTTCAAAGCTATGAAATGCTTAACGATAGCATTATGAAAGGTCCGGGAGTAGCAGATATGAAAGGTGGCGATGTGATTATTCTCATGGCACTTAAAGCCTTAAAAAAAGCAAAGCTACTTGACCAGATGCAAATTAAAGTAGTGATGACAGGTGATGAAGAAAAAAGTGGAAGCCCAATAGAAGCCTCTAAAAAAGCATTAACTGATGCAGCCGAATGGGCTGACATTGCCCTTGCTTTTGAAAATGCAGATGGTGATCCAAAAACGATTGTAGTGGCTCGTAGAGGTTCATCTAGCTGGTCATTAAAAGTCAAAGGAAATGCCGCCCATAGCTCACAAGTGTTTACTGATAAAGTAGGTGTTGGTGCTATTTATGAGGCTTCTCGCATTCTCGACAGCTTCTATCAGGAATTAAGCAAAGAAGAAAATCTAACTTTCAATCCCGGAGTAATAGTGGGTGGTACACAGACTACTTTTGACGCAAATACCAACTCAGGCACCGCATTTGGTAAAACCAATGTGGTAGCACAAGAAGTAACAGTTCAGGGCGATATTAGAGCTGTAAGCAAAGAACAATTAGCAATGGCTAAAGCTAAAATGGAGCAAATTGTAAATGAAAACTATCCTGGTACTTCTGCCGAGTTAACTTTCAAAGCTGGTGGCTATCCTCCACTAGCCTCCACAAAGGGCAATCACCGATTATTAAGTTTATATAATGAAGTAAGTGAGGATTTAGGTTTTGGCACAGTGGAAGCTGTAAATCCTCGTAATGCCGGTGCTGCAGATGTAAGCTTCACAGCTGGCTTGGTAGATATGGCCATAGACGGTATGGGTCTAAGCGGTGCTGATGACCATACCATCAACGAAACTGGTGATCTGAGTAAATTAGCTGTTCAGGCTAAAAGAGCAGCTGTTTTAATGAAGCGATTGAAATAGCAGCAGTTTATCTTTCGAATTTTAAGATATGACCATCCACACAGGCATTGCTTATTGTTAAAATCCCCTTAGGGATATCATCTTTAATTAAAACTCCTAGTCCGTTCGATTCAACTTTGATAAACTTGTTATCGTCATAATTACATCCATTATCACCAAATTCGTAGGTATGAATTCCCTTTTCAATTACATTAAAATCAACACCGGCAGCCATTTCAATAAATAATACTTTTTCCTCTGTATTAAAATGCCATACAATTTCACCTCTATCAAAAGTTAGTTGATCATCTTGAAAAAAGACATTGGGCATATATTCAACCAAATGCCAGCTACCTTCAATTTCACTTCCTTGATTGAAATCATCGGTTGAATTCTTACATGAACTTATCAAAAGAGAAAAAAATAATAGGGGGATTAAGTAATTAGAAACTTTCATTTCTTTTTAAGTTAAAAACTATGATTAACTCAAAATATTTCATTTTTCTCAACTTTATTGAAGCTAAGTGTTTCCCCTCTTTCTAATATTAATCTTTATTATTAACAGCCCCTTTCACCAGTTTAAACAATTTAAAAATGAGCAGGGCGATTATGCCAACTACTAAACCAACAAGTAGCTCAGCCAGCATAGAAGGCAAAGCATGCAAAAGCTCATGTAAATAATGAATGTTGTGTACGTAAAGTCCACCCCCAACTAATAACATGGCAACAGTACCCAACACCGTGAGTGCTCTGATTAACCAAGGCAATAATTTAATAAGTCCAGCTCCCAGCTTAGCCATAAAGCTTTCTTTTGAATCACTCCTGGCTATCAGTTTATAACCTAAATCATCCATTCTTACCAGTAGTGCCACTACCCCATAAACACCTATTGTTGCCAGTACAGCTATAATCGTTACCACTATAATTTGCAGGAGAATTTCTTCTTCCACCACATTACCCAAGGCAATCATGATAATTTCTATAGAAAGGATAAAATCAACTAAAATGGCGGATTTAATTTTGGCCTTTTCGCGAGCCAGTATTTCCTTTTTTGAAAGCTTAGTATCCAGGTCATTCTGCTTTTTCTCTCCTTTATGAAAGAAATACCCATAGATTTTCTCTACGCCTTCAAAAGCTAAATAAGTACCACCAATTAAAAGGATGGGGGTAATCACTACAGGCAGATAAGCACTTAACAGAAAAGCTACTGGCAGTATAATCAGTTTATTCAGTAATGAGCCTTTGCTAATTTCCCATAACACGGGTAGCTCTCTGGCTGCCACAAAACCTGAAGCTTTTTCTGCATTTACAGCCAAATCATCGGCCAGGAGGCCTGCTGTTTTTTGAGTGGTACTTTTGCTCATGGCTGCTACATCATCCATAAGCGTTGCGATGTCATCGAATAAGGCAAAAAATCCTGAGGCCATAATATTTATAGAGTTTAAGAGGCAAAACTATGTGAATTTTAGGAAATAAGAAGGGTGGAGAAGGAAGTTTAGAGTTGTCAGGCTTCGCTAGCGCGAGCTTGTAGCTCGTGCTATTTTAACCGATGATCTTTGCTGGCGCGAGTTCAATGTCGTTAAGTTAAGTTTTTTTTCATATGATTTGATAGTGGATTGATTTGTAAACTCACTCAAAATAGGTATATTAATAAATTTAATTTGTTAATTTTTCTGTCTTGCTGAATTGCTTTTTCTTGAGTGAAACTCCTGTAGTTAAATCTTCTAACACCATAATCGTATCTGATAATTCTGAAACCAGATATGTAACATAGCTCGGTTTGTCATTTTGCTTTATCTCTTTGCCATCAGACCCATGTACTACATAATTAGGATCGATTTTTGACTCGATAACTAAAGTATCATTCACTAGCTTCCACGATTTCATCAAGAGTGACATATAAGGCAATATCACATCCTTTCCATCGGCTTGCATAACAGGACCAAAAATACCAGATCGGTCTTCGTGAAACTCCAAATACCAGCCTTGAACTTGTCCATTATCTATCACCCTCATCCAATTGCCGACCAACAGCTTTTCCCTTTGATTTAGTTTTTCATAATTACTTTGACTACTAGAACAGGCAGAGAGTATTAAAAGAATAAGCGTGAATAGATACTCCGTTGATTTAGACATCATAATTTAAAATTAACGAGTTCCTTATTATAAGCAAGTATTGGGCACATCATCAATGGTAATGGCCACTTTTTGCTCTGAATCAACTGTTAAGAAAAGGAATAAAAAAATAGGCTAAGGATGTATTTGATCATGTAAATCTTTGATTATATCCAATGGATAATATTCTTTCTTTGAGTAGCCTTCTTTTCTAAATTCGAGATAAAAGTAATGAAATCTATCTTGCGTAGTTAATTCACCATCTTCATTTACATCTTCTAAAGTTCTATAATAAAGTCCATTATCTCCTTTTAGCATTCGGTAATCATAAAACTCATGTAGTTCTGGTGTAATCTTGGTTAATTCTGTTCCATTCAATTTACTTATGTAGAGTGATTCAATATCCTCACTATTCAATTTGGAATCACCATTAGTATCTCTATCATAGACAACATAAAGTAGATAAGCCTGCTTAGTTAAATCATAGAGTTGTCTTAAAAAAACACCTCCCTTTATAGTAATTTTATTTTTCGTTAAAAGTCTTCTTCCTGAACTGTCTTCAAAAATAATATTGATGAAGTCTCCTCTAAAATTGTCTGACTTAAAATAATTAGAGGCAATATCTGAACTACTATAGGAAGTCGAAGAGTATTTACTGTACTTTCCTCTTCGCTTGAATTCAACCAGTCCTACAGTATGAAGTAACACATCTGTGCTGTCAAATCGAATAGGTAAATCTGAAACTAGAATCTTTGTAGAATCCTGCATTCTATCGTCAACAATAGCCACACTATCAATAGTTGTTTGGCGATTGATTTTTGGCTTGGGACTACTACAACTGACTATAACTACAAACGCGGAAAGTATTATAATTCGATTTTTCATTTTGATAAGATTCAAAGTTCTATTTATTGCATTGCTGACTTATAGCTATACGATTAACTTTTTTACTTAAAGACAACTACATCCGAAAAAGTCAATTTCTTCATACCATAAATAGATAATTTCATTTTCCTTATTTCTGTATACCAATGCTCTAGAAGGTGTATCTAATTCATCATTAATTGGAAATGTATCAGCATATACAAAGAATAAATTATCTGATCCTTCAATTCTGGCGAAGGTTTTTTGATACTGATTACTATTTGGGCAATCAAGACATTCCTTTTTATAATCACTTCTTATTATTGAATCAACTGTAGGATTACTTTCGAAAATTAAATCTAGTTTTAAAGGACTGCTGAATAGAATCTTGTCACTTTTAGAAATAGAAGTTGTGTCAAGTGAGTATAAGTAAAACTCAAGGCATTCATCAAAGTAGGAACCCAACTCTGTTATTTTAGTAGTGCCAGTGCCATTAATTTTATAGTAATTAATTGTTGGCTTAGAAGTAGACTTATACATAGAATCTAACACCATTGGATAGAACTTTAATTTACCTAAATCCTCAATTGAAAATTCTGATGAAGTATCAACCTTATTGATTAAGTCCATTTCTTGTGAAACGGGAATTTGCCTGTTATCAACACGTTTGTATTTCGGATAAGTTAAAATACCAATTGCCGAATCAGTCACTCTAAAAATTGGGGAAAGCACTTCCTTGAATGCTAGACTTTGCTTCTCGTCATTCTTTAATGCACTCAAAAGATCCCTATTATTTTCGGAAAGTTCAGCTCTTGATAGTACTTGATTGATATAATTAACCTTCACAGAATCCTTTGGAAATCGCCTCCTCCAATACTTATCACAATCTGACAGTTCAGATTTGGGAACAGGCTTAAGCTTTTTAGTACCCTCTACATTTGCTGGACTCTCTTTGGTTAAGGTTTTCTTTTCCAAAGCAACCTTTGGCTTCTCTCTGTCAGTTTTTTCTTGAGTCTGTTTACTGCAAGAAACCAATATAATTAATCCTAATAAAATTGAAATTTTATGTATCATGTTGATTCATGATGAGTTTCAGACTTCATGCTTTACTAATAATAAACTGAAAAATTACTTAAAATTCTGTTGCCAAAAACTGATTTAATAACATTAATATTATCAGTCAAAGCCCTCGCTCTTTCAATAAGGCTTCCAACTCTGCATGTTTGTTAGGCTTAGTCAGCATTTTATACATGAAGTATATAGGGAATAACATAGGTATGATAATTACAAAATTCTTAGACTTAAAGGCAGCCACAAGTCCCACACCTACAACACCTCCCAGAAAGCCAATGACCAGGGCATTGAGCATCTTTGATTTCTGCATTTTCTTCTTTTCAAGCAGTAGCTGCTCATCAGTCATTTCAGCCAGTAAGCTATTTTCCATCATTTACGCATTAATTCAATAAGTAGCTTAAAGATAATTTTTTATTGATTATTAAGAATAGAAAATTGGCCTCTTGTTACTTTTTAATGCTTGCTTGTTCTCTGCTTAATTCATAAACATAGCAAATACTGGTATCAAAAGTTCTTTCCTCCACAAATTGAAAGCCAAGGCGCTCATAAAATTGGTGGGCTTTGGTGTTGCTTTTTAGTGGATCAATAAGAATGCTTGTTATAGCAGGGTCACTGAAACATTTTTCAATAGCCAGTTGCATCATTTGGCTGCCATAGCCTTTATTGAGGCAGTCTGCTTCACCTATCCAAATATCAATAGCACGTTTGTTAGGTGGCACCTTTCCCCAATAGTGGCTATCTTCCAGGTAAGGATCAATGATTTGAACAAAGCCGATAGCTTTGCCATCCAACTCAGCTATCAGCTGCTCACGCCATTCAGGGTTTCTTTTGAGTTCTTCTTCCCACATCCAGTCGTCATCAGGGTCGCAATCAATTACATGCTGCTGGGTATCCCAATATTGGAGTAAGTCCAAATCATTTATAGTGGCTGGCCTGAGCTTAATCATTTTTTATGATAATATATTTAACGCTTCTCAGCTTTTTGCTCAAATGCTCTGCGAAGGAATAAATCAGAAGCAGTATAACCCAAAATAAAGATCATACCTGTGAACTTTGCATACTCATGATCTCTGAATAAGTACGTAACTACCAATAATAGTATAGCCCAAAGCAATGCGTTTAAAGTCTGTATTTTTTTCATAGTCATATTTTTTAGTTGCCTTTTATTGGGTTAGTGTCATGATCAGTAAGTTTATTACACCTTATTCAATTTTTTATAGGAGTACACTCATTCTGGTTTGGGTATTTCAATTTGATATTCATTCTTTCGACTCTCTTATTATTAACCATTGGGATTATTCATCTTTTGCCTTTGTTTTTTCTTGGTATAAATTTTATTTAGGTTACGAGTGAACTCCTCCATTTGATTTGTTATTTCTCTCATGTAACTCAAATAGTTTCTAAATTTATCTTCAGAAAGGTCTCGATCGTTTTCAATTAAATTCATAAGCCCTAACATAGAGGTAACTGGCCTACGTAAAACATGAGAAATATCAAAGCATATTTGCTCAAGGGCAGATGAATGTTCATAGTGTTGGCTAACATCAATAAATGAACCGTGTAAAATTGACTCACCATGCTCATTTTTAGAAGGGCTTCCACTTACGGCATGCCACTTATAAGCTGCCTCATGCTTTACCCTATATTCGTGATAAAGAGGCGTTCCCTTATTTGCTGATTCCAAAACGGCATTTCTCAAGTCCTCTACATCATCAGTATGCATCAAAGAAAAGCCAATAGTTGCATCCTTTAACCATTCTTCTAAATTAACAGTAGGGTGTAGTTTTTTCATGCCCTGACTCAGATAAGTAAATTTAAAGGCTCCTGATTCAGATACTATCATTTCAAATAAACCTACAGGTAAGTTTTCAGTTAGTTTAACTAATCTGCTAGAATTAAAGTCTAAAGATCTGTTTAGGTTCTTAATTACTTTACGAGCTTCTATTCTATCAATTGCCTTTTTTGCCAGAATTTGAAGTGCACGTTTCTGGTCTTCGGTGATTTCCCTCGGCTTCCTATCAATTATACATAAAGTACCCAGTACATGGTTATTCTTGCTTACAAGAGGTGCTCCTGCATAAAAGCGAATATTAGGGTCATCTAAAACCAATTTATTATCTGCAAAACGTTCATCTTTTAGAGCATCGTTTACAACAAGTACTTCATTTGGCTTATGCAAGGTGTGTTTACAAAAAGAGTCTTCTACCTTGGTTTCATTCACTGTAAGTCCTTTATTGGATTTAAACCATTGTCGCTTTTCATCGAGTATGGTGATCAGTGATATAGGAGTTCCACAAATAATGGAAGCTAGCTCTGTTATATCATCTAAGTCTTTTTCGGAAGCGGTATCAAAAAGTTCATATGAGTTTACCTCTTCTAGTCTACTATTCATATGTTAGTAATCTTGTTATTATACTAGAACTAAGGGGAGATTTATAGCTAAAAAACAATTAAAAAGGCTTTGGCGGTTGTACTCAGAATTGTGAATATAATAGATTATTACAATTCTATATCTTAATTTTCACATCTTTAGTCGAAAAATTTATCGCCAATAATACAGGCATCTTTGGTTTTGCTCCTTAAGCTATTTTTACTTAACAGGTTATGTCCGTTTCGACTTGTTTTAAATAATATTTAAAATCCCTTAAATTTGCCAGCCTATGGCAGCATTAAGCAATAACGACATCCTCCGCAGACTTAGATACACATTCGATTTTTCAGATGAGCAAATGATTGATATCTATGAGCAGGCAGATGTAAAAGTAACTCGTTCTCTCATTTCAGATTGGCTCAAGCCTGAAACCGATGCCGATTATAAAGAAATGCACGATAATCAGCTGGCTGCCTTCCTCAATGGTTTTATCAACCTGAAAAGAGGTAAAAAAGAAGGCGTGCAACCCCCTATCGAAAAAACGTTGAATAACAATCTTATCCTTAAAAAGCTCAAAATCGCACTTACGCTCAAAACGGAAGACATAGTTGAGCTTTTTGAATTGACTGATTTAAAGGTAAGCAATACGGAAATTACCGCCTTTCTTCGGAACCCCAAGCAACCACAATATCGGCCATTCATGGACCAGTTTTTAAGGAACTTCATGCTTGGCTTGCAGATAAAGCACAGAGGTAAATAAAGGATTTACCTTACCGAAAAATTATATTTCTTTAATCAAAATAGGCCTTGCATAGTTATTTGGTTTTAAAACCTTATACCTATGGTCAACTCCACTTATTTTGAGAATAATCCCAAGCTTTATCTTTTCCTACCAATGCTTTATGTGCTTTGGGCCGATTCAGTGCTTTCTAAACGAGAGCTGCAATTGCTTGAAGAGCTGATTAAAAGTCAGAAATGGATTAATGCTGAAGAGCAGGATTTTTTAGAGCAATATTTAAATCCTGAAAACCCGCCAAGTCCGCAAACACTCAAAAAGTGGAGAAAAACAATACTCGAAGCAGCCGAAACTCAGGAAGAATCATTAAGCACTTTGGGTAAGGCGTTGGTGAAACATCATGACAAAGAGCATGAAGCCGCTATCAGTCCTGAAACCTTAGAAAGCTTTCAAGAAGCTGAAGAAAAAATCGGCCTACTACATAAAGAAACCAATTACATTTTTCAGAAAAAGCATGATACGGTTACATCTCAACTACAGACAGAGTCCGACTTTCCGGTAAAAAAGCTGACACAACTATTGGAAGGCACACAAGGTGAAACCATCCAAAAAGTAAAGGCTGTTATCAGCGATCCTTCTTTTAAATATCCTGATAAAGGCGATCTTCAAACAGAGCGGGAACAGGTTTACGCCTTGTGCAAAACTTTGGCAGAAAATGGTTTTGGAAGTTGGGCATTCCCGAAGGAGTACGGAGGTAAAGGTGATATGGAAGGCTACTTCACCATCATGGAAACCTTGAGCTATCATGACTTGAGCCTTGTAATCAAATTTGGCGTTCAATTTGGCCTGTGGGGAATGAGCGTATTCTTTTTGGGCTCAGAAAAGCATCATCAGAAATACCTAACCGATATTGGGAGCTTGAAACTACCTGGCTGTTTTGCAATGACGGAAACCAACCATGGTAGTAATGTGAAGGGCCTTGAAACTACCGCTACCTACAGTAAAGCAGATAAAACCATAACCATCAATACGCCTCATGAGAAGGCTTGCAAAGAATATATTGGCAATGCAGCCATGCACGGACAAAAGGCTACAGTTTTCGCCAAGCTCATTATAGATGAAGTAGATTATGGCGTTAGCGCTTTTGTAGTGCCGCTCAGAACTTCAGAAGGAAACCTGATAGATGGTGTTCGCATAGAAGACTGTGGCAGAAAAATGGGACTCAATGGTGTTGATAACGGTAAAATCTGGTTCGATAATGTGGCGATACCAGTGGATGACATGCTGGATAAATTTTCAGGAATAGATGACCATGGTGAATTTTTTAGCTCTATCTCCAGTGATAACAGACGGTTTTTTACCATGCTAGGTACGCTGGTAGGTGGCCGTATTGGTATTCCACGGTCCGCACTAGCAGCTGCAAAAAAAGGCTTGACTATAGCCATTAGATACAGTGATCAGCGTAAGCAATTCGGACCAAAAAATGGAGAAGAAGTACCTATCCTCAATTACCGCATGCATCAAAGGAGGCTATTGCCCCCTTTGGCAACAAGCTATGCGCTTCACTTCAGCTTGCAATATTTAACCAAACGCTTCCTCAATAAAACTGAGGATGATGCCCGCGAAATAGAAGCACTCGCAGCAGGACTTAAAGCTTATACTACCTGGTTTACCACTGCTACTTTACAGGAGTGTAGAGAAGCGACTGGCGGCAAAGGTTACCTGTGGGAAAATGCTATACCAGCACTAAAAGCTGATACGGACATCTACACCACTTTTGAAGGCGATAATACTGTGCTAATGCAACTGGTAGCCAAAAACAGGCTCACCGAATTCAAACAGGAATTTGGCGATATGGATTTCATTACTGTGTTTAACTACCTCACCAATAGCGCAAAGGTTAACCTGATAGAGAAAAATCCTATTGCTGTAAGACGCACGGATGATGAACATCTACTTGATTTGGAATTTCACGAAAGTGCCTTCCGCTACAGAGAAGAGCACATTTTGAGCGCTGCAGCTCAAAGACTAAAAAGATTGATTGATGACGGCATGGATTCCTTCGATGCCTTCAATGTAAGTGGACATCATTTGGTGAATGTTGGCATCGCCTATATTGAAAGAATTGTTTTAGAGCAATTTCATGAAGCCATCAAGAATGTAGAAGATGAATCTTTAAAGCCAACTTTAGATAAACTTGCTAGCTTATTTGCTCTTTCAGTGATAGAAAAAAATAAAGGTTGGTATTTAGAAGATGGCTATATGGAGGGCGTAAAGACAAAGGCTATAAGAAAAATGGTAAATCAGCTGAGCTGGGAGTTAAGAAAAGATGCGGTGGCCTTAACAGAAGTATTTGATATCCCTGAAAATTGTTTGGCAGCAGCAATTGCCTGAAAGACTTTATTTATAGAATGGGATTTGAGATTAAAAACTAGGCATAATTTTCATATTGAAAGTAGCAATTTTTAGTCTTTTACCTCACTTATTTTAACTAGCTTTGCCACAATTTTTTACATATGTGTCAAGTGGATCAGAACGGTCATCAAGAAGAATTAAGTGAAGAGCAAATTGCCCAATGCATTGCCACTTTAGAATTACTCAATAAGAATACTCATCAAATTTTTGAAATTGCTGAAGAGCAACGCATTGCCTTGTTAAAAGCCGCAGGTTTGCTATCAAGACCAAGCAGAGAAGAATTTGCTCGTAGAAAAAAAGACGCTAAGAAAGCTCAAAAGCGGAAGTTGGCTGAGCGGGATAAGCACGCCCGAAATGGAACTGGAATTAGGAGTGCCAGAGAAGCCACCATCTTTATTGCTCCTCGCATGTTAGATGACACCTCTTCGTTGGAAGATATGCCTGAGCTAGAGTCTCCTAGAAACTGTTACGTTTGTAAAAAAGTATATACCAAGTTGCACCATTTTTATGATACCATGTGTCCGGAATGTGGTGATTTCAACTATGCCAAACGTTTCCAAACAGCGGACCTAACAGGCCAGGTAGCCTTGGTTACAGGCTCCCGCTTAAAAATTGGTTACCACATTACTTTGATGATGTTACGTGCCGGAGCAACCGTTATTGCTACTACACGCTTTCCTGTTGACTCAGCCTTACGCTTTGCCAAGGAAGATGACTTTAATGATTGGGGCCATCGATTAAAAATTCATGGTCTGGATTTAAGACATATACCAAGTGTTGAAATATTCTGTAATTACATAGAACAGCAATATGATAGACTGGATGTGCTAATAAACAACGCAGCCCAAACGGTAAGAAGGCCGGCTGGTTTTTACCAGCATTTAATGCCAAATGAAGAAAAAAGTTTTAGCAGTCTACCACCTTACGCTCAGGATTTACTGAAAGACCATGAAGCTTGCCTGGCTGAACTAAGAACTTTGAGTGAGCCCTTCCAAAAAGGAGAAAATAAAAACTTACCAGTCACCTGGCACGGAAAACAAATAGGCATTGGGCTAAGTGCTTCGGCCAAACTATCGCAAATTCCCTATAGTATTGACAACTCGCTTTCGGCTGATGAAGTATTTCCTGAAGGTAAACTTGACGCTGACCTGCAACAAGTGGATTTAAGAAAAACCAATAGCTGGCGTTTGAGACTTGGAGAGGTGCATACCAATGAAATGCTGGAAGTTCAGTTAGTGAATTCTGTAGCGCCATTTGTGCTTTGCAACAGGCTTGCTAAGCTTATGCAAAAAGACAATACAGGTAAAAAACATATCATCAATGTTTCTGCTATGGAAGGCAAATTCCATAGATGGCACAAAGAAGACCGCCATCCGCATACCAATATGGCAAAAGCAGCCTTAAATATGATGACACACACTTCAGCACAAGGCTTAGCTAAAGATGGCATTTACATGAATGCCGTTGACACAGGTTGGGTAACTGATGAAGACCCAGCAGAATTAGCCAAAAAGAAGCAAGAAATTCACGATTTTCAACCTCCATTGGATATTGTTGATGGAGCTGCCCGTGTAATGGATCCATTATTCGATGGTATCAATACTGGAAAACACTGGTGCGGAAAATTCCTGAAAGACTACTTTCCTATTGATTGGTAGATAAAGCTGACAATTTATTAGCCGTACATTTGACTACTGAAACTTACTAAGTGTACCTATTACACTTAATTGATTCATTCCTTTCAGGCATGAAAACGATTTCCTATTTTGCATAAAAAACAGCTACAATCATGCAACGCATACTCATTTTCATCTTGTCATTCGCGCTAATAACCACAGTGAATGCACAGCAGCATAAATCCCCTAATGGAAATTTCGAACTGATCTTCCAGCTGAATAAAGGGATTCCTACTTATCGGTTAAGTTATAAGGGCAAGCCTATTATAAAAGAGAGTAAGTTAGGCCTTGAAATAAAAGATATGGAGCCACTTACAGGCAATTTTATGGTGGCCGACACCAAAGAAACCACCTTTGATGAAACCTGGGAACCAGTTTGGGGAGAAACTGCAACCATCAGAAATCATTACAACGAACTCTTGGTGACCTTAACTCAGGAAAACACTAAGCGCAGCATGATGATCCGTTTTAGGGTATTTGATGATGGTTTAGGTTTTCGTTATGAATTCCCTAAGCAAACTGACCTCAATTACTTTATAGTAACTGATGAGAAAACAGAATTTGCTATGGCGGGTGACCACACCGCCTGGTGGCTCGCAGGCGATTATGATACGCAAGAGTATGATTATACCAAATCTAAGCTTTCAGAAATCCCTTCTAAAATGGAAAATGCCATTGGGCCTAATGCTTCGCAAACTCCTATTTCAGAATCTGCTGTGCAAACATCTTTGATGATGAAATCAGATGATGGCCTATACATCAACCTGCACGAGGCCGCTTTATTAAAATATTCATGCATGCACTTAGAGCTGGATACAGATCGCATGGTGTTTGAATCTACCTTAACGCCTGATGCCGTTGGTAATATGGCTTATATGCAAACACCAGCTAAAACCCCGTGGCGTACTATTATTGCCAGTGAAAACGCAGGTGATATTCTTTTGTCCAATATAACTTTGAATTTGAATGAACCTAATGCCATTGAAGATGTAAGCTGGATTGAGCCTGTAAAATACATTGGCGTTTGGTGGGAAATGATAACGGGAAAAAGTGATTGGGCTTATAATCAGTCGATAGGTACTGTTAAACTAGGCCAAACGGATTATTCCAAATATGAAGCTTCTCCACGTCATGCGGCCAATACTACCAAGGTAAAAAGGTATATCGATTTTGCTGCCGAACATGGTTTCGATCAGGTTTTAGTTGAGGGCTGGAATGAAGGTTGGGAAGACTGGTTCGGTAAGTCGAAAGATTTCGTTTTTGACTTCATCACGGCTTATCCTGATTTTGATGTAGTAGAATTAAGAGAGTATGCCAAGAGCAAAGGGGTTCGGTTGATGATGCACCATGAAACTTCAGGAGCTATCAGAAACTACGAACGTTGGATGGACCAGGCTTACCAGTTTATGGTCGATAACAATTACAATTCAGTAAAAAGTGGATACGTAGGTGATATTATCCCTCGTGGAGAGCACCATTATGGTCAATGGGCTATCAACCATTACAATTATGCTGTAAGAAAGGCTGCAGATTATAAAGTAATGGTGAATGCACATGAGGCTGTTAGACCAACGGGCTTACGCAGAACATGGCCAAACATGATAGGTAATGAATCTGCCAGAGGAACTGAATATGAAGCTTTCGGTGGAAATACTCCTGATCATACCACCATACTTCCGTTCACAAGGTTGATTGGAGGCCCTATGGATTACACACCAGGTATTTTCGTAATGGATATGACTAAGCTGAATCCTAATAACAACTCAAGGGTAAGATCAACCATCGCTCGTCAGTTAGCATTGTATGTAACTATGTACAGTCCGTTGCAAATGGCTGCCGACTTACCAGAACATTATGAAATGTATATGGATGCTTTCCAATTCATTAAAGATGTAGCGATTGACTGGCAGAAAAGCTTAGTCTTAGAAGCTGAACCTGGAGACTTCATCACTTATGCTCGTAAAGAGAAAAATGGAGAAAGATGGTTTGTAGGGAGAACTAATGATGAAGAAAAAAGAACTTCTAACATAAATTTCGGCTTCTTAACTAAAGGGCAAGATTACATCGCTACAGTTTATAGCGATGCGGCTGATGCTAGCTGGGAGAAAAATCCTGCAGCTTATGAAATCAAGAAATATGTAGTAAATAGTAAGTCTGATATTAGCATCAACTGCGCATCGGGTGGTGGTTATGCTATTAGCCTTGTGCCTGTGAAAGACAAAAAAGAGACTAAAGGATTGAAGAAATTATAACAGAAGAAGTCAATTTATAAAAGAGGGAGGTTTTGCGCTTCCCTTTTTTTGATTATCTTTCAACTAAATAATTAGTTGATTTTATGAAAATGACAAAAACATACTTACTTGCACTTTTAGTATTTCTTTCAATTATAGCCTGTTCTACAAAAAAGGATGAAGATAAAGCTTTAGTTACTGAGTCAAAAGTTGAAGTAATCAATCTTGATAATAGAGACAGCTACACTATGGAATATGTGAAACAACTGGATTCTATTCACCAGAATTTGCTAGACCCTTCCAAAAGTAAAGAACAATATGATGCGGTACTAAAAGCCTGGCAAGACTATCACACAGGCTTGGGCGAAATATTGAATAAGTCGGAACTTACATCCGATGACACGGCTGAAACCACGCTAAAAATATTTCACAGAATTTATTTTAAAGCCGATGGTCAGGTGAAAACTCATCTATTCAAGGTACTTTCCCCTGAGTTAAGTGACTCTATTAAAAACCAATTTACCAATAAAATTGCCACTTTCGATTCCGACTTTGATATGCCTCTGGAGCGCATAAACGATTATGCACAATGCGGTAAAGCAGCATATTTGATAAATTGATTAATCCATCATTAAGTCATCCCATGACTTAAAGTCATAGGATAACTGTTATATTCTATTTACTTACGCTTCATATGAAAAACTTCGGTTCTCACACCTCCGTCTTTCGTTTTCATTTTTAAATAGATGTTCATACTATCAGGCGGCAAGTATTCATATTTCAGTCCTTTTAGCTCGATTGTTTTATCATCGAATGATATCATCTTAAAAGTAAGATAATCACCCTTTTCTTCCCAACCAGTCATATCAGGATTAAAATGTTTTAAATAAAGTCCTTCTTCATCGAGCACAAAAAATTCATAAAAGTTGAGGCTACTATCTGCATTGTAATGTCTGTAAGTACCCATTACTTTTCCATCTAAGCCAGGTGGCGACCAAAGTTCTTCCGAATAACCTCCAAATCCATCTCCTACCCAACTGCCTTGAATCCAGCTATAGGCGGGGGCCTCTTCTACATTTATTGACTCACTTGTTGCTGCCGTCAACAGCAGCGTTAAAATAAGTATTAAACCTATTATTTTAATTTTATTCATAATTGATAGTTATTAATGGCGAGCATTTCTTTCTATTAATTTACATCAAAAAAACTTCTGTTACTTTTACCTAATGAAAATCATTTTCAAAACACTCAGAACACTAATCATTCTATTAGTAATTGCTATAATATTGATTGTTGTTCTATTCGGGCATGCTGATATTCCTTTAGAGGAACTAAAAGCAAAATATGCAAATGAGCACTCTCAATTTATGCCATTAAATGGCATGGAGGTGCACTATAGAGATGAAGGTAATAAGCAGGATTCTCTCCCCATTATACTGATTCATGGTACAGGAGCTAGCTTGCATACATTTAACGACTGGGCAGCATCACTAAAAGAAAATCATCGCGTCATACGAATGGATTTACCGGCTTATGGACTAACGGGGCCATTTCCTGATGGCAACTACAACATAGAACACTATGTCGATTTTCTCAATGGTTTTCTGAACCAATTACGTATTGACCAATGCATTATTGCTGGTAATTCTTTAGGTGGTCAAATTGCCTGGCGCTATACAGCTGCTTATCCTGATAAAGTTAACAAGCTGATTCTGATAGATGCAGCAGGTTATACCATAAGATCTAAAAGTGTACCTCCGGCTTTTAAAGCTGCCAGAATTCCGGTAATCAAAAACCTTTTCACCTATATCACTCCTCGATCTGTAGCCAAGGCTAGTGTAGAAAATGTGTATTATGATCAATCAAAAGTGACTGAAGAATTAGTTGATCGATATTTTGAGTTAACACTTAGAGACGGAAATAGGCAAGCATTTGTCGATAGATTTTCTGCCAGCTACGATACAACTGCTGTAGACTTCATTAAAGCTATTCAACAACCTACTTTGGTGATGTGGGGTAAGCAGGACGATTTAATTCCAGTTTATATGGCAGAGCAATTCCATCAAGATTTACCTAATGATACGCTGGTAATTTTAGATAAAGCTGGCCACGTGCCCATGGAGGAAATCCCTGAAAGGAGTTTGGAGGTGGTTAGAGAGTTTCTAAAGCAGTAAAATATTAATATAAATTTGTGAAATGATAGGAGCAGGATTTATAGCAGATATGGCCAAAAAGATGAAGCAAAATAGTGCTTTACTCAGGAGGAAGTCATATTTTGAGATGCAAAAGGAATCCAACAAAAAAGCTAGCCATCAAAAGATTAAAATCCCCAAAGCCAGCCCAGAACAACTTAAAAAGTATAAAGCCAAAGCCCATCATGACAATAAAAATGGCCTAACAGCCGCAATTTTAAAGACAAGCCTAATCGTTATTTTTATACTTGCCTTTGGACTGTTATGCGTTATATTAATTTCTAAACGGATTTAATTATTTATTCTCATTCAATGAAATTAAACCTTTTTAGCATCATTCTTTTATTAGTTTTCTCACAAAAGTTATATGCACAACATACTCAGAAGGAAATAGAGAAAATAAAGAACGGAGAGATTTTCTTCACATATGCTTTTGATAACAAAGAAGCAGCTGAAATAAGCCAAGAAGTATTGGATAATTACAGGTTAAAAACTGTGAATGCACTTATAGATAGCAATATGAGTGAATTCAATTCATTAGCTTTGGTTAAAATAGCATATTTGCCAAAGCAAAGTTTCTACATCTTCAATCCTACCGACTGGGAAATTTTGCTACTTCTTAGAAAAAAATACGATGCATTTTTTAAAAGTATTAAATCTGACAAGATTACGAGTAATGATCAAGATCGCTATTGGGCGGAGGATCGGGAAACAATAACTCTCTATTTCTCATTCGAATCATTCAAATACAACCTTCCTCAATATGTACTTAAGCATAAGTCTGCGATTATAGATGAATTACTTGAAAGTGATCTCAGCTCGAGTGAATTGGAATTTATAAAGCTTTACTTAGATGATTACTTATATAAATTTAATCCATGCGAAGAAAATCTAGAAAAAAGAATTTCTGAGACTACAGAAGTTTTTATTCAAAAATATCACGGAAGTGAACTTGCAGTATTTGCTGAAAAATTCTTCAAACAAAGGTTCAAAACAAGTAAATTTACTTATTCAGCATTTTTTGAAACGGGTTTAATCCTTCAGTCAAAACCGTTAAATGAATATCTATCATTCTCGGTGCCTATAATAGCGAGGTTAGCACTTTCCTATGAGAGATTTACTTTATCAGGAGGTTTTGGCAGGAGTTTATTCCAAAACATTAAGCAGGATTTCGATTATGGTTCTACATGGCCTAAAGACGAAAATGCGGGCTTTACACTTATTGATGTTTCTGTTTCATATGAC
This sequence comes from Marivirga atlantica, assembly GCF_016734805.1. Lineage (GTDB taxonomy): Bacteria > Bacteroidota > Bacteroidia > Cytophagales > Cyclobacteriaceae > Marivirga > Marivirga atlantica. Next base: position 1,247,824 of record NZ_JAERQG010000001.1, on the reverse strand, counting down.
CTTATTAACACATCAAAAATAAAGGTTGCACCATTAGCTGGTTTAAGAGGAATTATCATTATTAAACCATCCGATGAAGAGAATAGCCTGAATATTCCATTTTACAACCCATTGATGTTTGGGGTTAACATTGATTTCACAAAGGAGCTCAATAAATGTAATTTCATTTTCAACAAAAAAGTGCACAAGAGAAGAGATTATAAAATAAAGCGAATAGGGTTTAGTTATCAAAATCCGGGCTTTGATGTATTAGTTCCTCCTCTAAGTGGATCAGTTTATTCAATCACTATCGCTTTTGGGCGAAAAAGTCATTTTGTAAAAGAAATAAAATAGACAAGGAAATGGACACCTACTTCACTGAAGAAACCTATAAAAATAGCTCCTCAATTGAAAAAGGCACTTATGAGGATTGCACTTTTATCGATTGCAAACTAGCCTCCCATGATCTTCGTGATTATGTATTTATCAACTGCGAATTTAAAGGATGTGATTTAAGCAACACCAATATATTAAGAGCCGCCTTTCGTGAAGTTGATTTTTATGACTGTAAACTTATTGGGTTGAAGTTTGACGAATGCAATGACTTTCTCTTTGAAGTTAATTTCAACAATTGCCAATTGGATTTTGCCTCATTTTATCAGCGTAAAATGAGTAAAACCAACTTCATTAACTGCCAGCTCAAAGAGGTTGACTTTTCAGAAGCTAATCTAACTGAATCAAATTTTGATGAATCGGACTTATCAGGTGCTATCTTCGAGGCAACGAATCTTCAAAAAGCTGACTTCTCTACTGCCCTTAACTATCAAATTGATCCTGAAAGCAATCAAATGAAAGCTGCGAAATTCTCAAGTCAAGGTCTATCAGGTTTATTAGCTAAGTATCAACTGAAAATTGTATAAACGGCTTCAATAAATTAAATTGCGAGCTGATTTTTATCTTATGCATTTAAAACTCACAGTGTTCATCTCTCTTTTTCTGATTCTCCTAAATCAGAACACTTCTTTTGGTCAAGCAGATTTTAAAGCTGGCTTTATAGTAAACCATGTCAATGATACCATCTATGGTTTAATAGACTATCGGGGTGATTTAATGATGGCTGAGAAATGCAGGTTTAAGCAAACTAAAGAGGCTAATATTGAAATATATCTACCAGCCGATATTAATGCTTACAAATTCCTCGATGGTAAATATTATGTAAGTAAAAGCTACAAAGGCAAGCAGCTTTTTCTTGAGTTTTTAGTCAACGGAGAACTTGATGTTTTCTATTACAGAGATAAGGCTGGTGATCATTATTTAGTAGAAAAGGAAAACAAAGAACTTACTGAACTCCCTTACTCAGAAGGTACCAGAATGCAGAATGATGTAGAATATGCCTTTAAAAGCACAAAACACATCGGTTTGCTTAGTATTTACACAGAAGATGCCCCAGAAATTCATCAAAATATTCAGAATCTAAAAGAACCTAATCATAAAGGCTTAATTAACATTGCTAAAAAGTATCATGAGCAAGTTTGTACAGATGGTTCAGAATGTATTGTTTTTGAAAAACAACTCCCATTATTCAGTTTAGGAGTTGAGCTTTTTGTTGGTAATGTGACTTTGGCAAAGTCTTTAAGAAAAGAGGTCGATAGCGAAATAAAATACTTTTTACAACAGGGTGTTCTGCTACACTTATGGATGCCAAGAACCAATGAAAAGCTTTTTTTTAAAACAGGTTTGCAGAGATTACATTTGAAACTTGATGAATCTGGAGAGACTGAATATAAAATCCCTATTCACTTCCAATATGTATTTCCTAAATGGAAGGTAAGACCTACTGCTTCTTATGGTATCAATTTTTATGTCCCCGCTGTAATCACTAATTCATTTAATATTGGTAGTCAGTTTTTGATAACTGATAAGCTAAGAATTAATCTTATAGCTGAAGCCGAATTTTTTGGTGAATTCGTTCCATTTATACCAGCACATCTTTTCTATTACTCTTTTAATGGAGGCTTGATGTACAAATTTTAGTGTTCTGGGTTCAGAAACATTAAGCCCTGATGAATGTTAAAAGTACAGAACTTCATTTAACATTAGGCTTATGAAAAAATTCTGGAGCATCTTTAATTTGGCATCAGTTATCGGAATTATTTATTGGAACTACTTGGCTGCAACAGGCTTCATTAATAACCAAAAAATGGGTCAGTTAAGTGATGAAATCAATAGCTTATTTACACCTGCAGGTTATGCCTTTTCTATATGGAGCCTTATTTACCTTGCACTTTTAGTTAATGCGGTATGGTATGTTATCAAAGCTTTCAAAAATGAGGAAGGTAAGATTCTAGAACAGCTCGGCCCCTGGCTATCATTTGCCAATGTAGCATCTGGTTTTTGGCTGTGGTTTTGGCTCAACGAGCAGTTTGCACTATCCGTGGTATTTATGCTCTTAATACTTCTTTCATTACTCATCGCCATCGTTAAACTTAATATGGAAAGGTTGGATGCACCAGCTACAATAATTGGCTTTGTGTGGTGGCCTGTTTGTCTATACAGCGGTTGGATAACGGTAGCAACAGTCACCAATATTTCAGCCTATTTAAAGGTTAATGATTTTAACTGGCTTTTTAGTGAGCCCCACTGGGCAATCATTCTAATTGGTATTTCTACTGCCATATATTTGTATATGCTGTGGAGCAGGTATATGCGTGAATTTGCTGCTGTAGGCATGTGGGCTTTTATAGCTATAGCTGTAAGGCATTGGGGAGAAATACAATCTATAGCAAATGCTGCAATTCTTGCCACTGTGGTACTCGCTTTTTTCTCAGCTTTACAAGGCTTTAAGTACCGAAAAAGTAATCCTTTCTTCAAAATGGTTTTCGGGGGTTAAAAAGTATCTTTAATTTTAAAGATACGTTTGACATTATTTAACACATTAGCAAGCAATTATTAATGGATAAATATTTAGCTGAAAGCTTCTTTTTTGATTACAAATCTGAAGAAATTCAAGAACTCATAAAAGAGTTTAATACTTATGAGTTATCCGACAAAGAAAAGGCTATAGCGCTTTACAATAAAATTAGAGATGGCTGGTATTATAAACCAGATCATATCTCTTTCAATCCTGATTTCTTAAAATCAAGCAACATCTATAAAAAGCCCTACGGCCACTGCATTGATAAATCTGTGCTATTAGTTTCTGGTTTAAGAGGATTGGGAATACCGGCCAGGCTACATCTTGCTAAAGTAAAAAATCATATTGCCGTGGAAAGCTTAACAGAATGGCTGGGCACCAATGAGCTTACCCCTCATGGTATGGTTGATATTTATTTAGATGGAAAATGGCTAAAAGCTTCTCCAGCTTTCAATAAGGAACTATGCATTAAATGCAAGGTCGATCCGCTTGATTTTGATGGTGAAAATGATTCCCTCTTTCAGGAATATGATAAAGAAGATAATCAGTTCATGGAATATATAGAAGATTATGGCTCTTTTGATGACATCCCTGTTGAATTTATGATGGAAAACATGCGAGCTCATTACCCTAAATTGATGGAGTCAATGGAGGCTAACAAAGAATTCCGCCTATAACGAAATAATCCTTATCTTGAACAGCTAAAGATGCTGCTCCATGTATATTAAAAGACACTATGGCTTTTGGATGACCTTTAGTTGGTCATATGTACCCTTTCTCCTAGGTCTTATATATGCGCTTTCAATTTCGGCTATAGCCTATTATTTTGATTTTAATCTTTTCTTGCCTTGGCAACCTTTGAGTGTAATAGGCATTGCCGTTGCATTTTACCTGGGCTTTAAAAATAACAGTTCTTATGATCGTACTTGGGAAGCCCGAAAAATTTGGGGAAGCATTGTAAATTTCAGCCGTTCTTTTGGGGCTGCCACCGTCACATTCATTCAGGGTGATAATGAAGATATCCTTAAAAAAGAATTGATTTACAGACACATTGCATGGTTAACGGCATTACGTTATCAACTTAGACTTACCAAAGAATGGGAGCATACTAATGAAAGAATTAAGGGGCGCTATAGCCCAAAAGTATGTGAAGAATTTATTGATAAACTTGATGGCGAATTAGCATTCTATTTAAATGCTGAAGAGCTAAATTCTTATAAAGAAAACTCCAACATTGCCACTCAGATAATGCGTAGGCAATCTGAACGATTACAGGAGCTAAGAAACCAACAATATTTTGATGATTTCCGCCATATGGAGTTTCATCAGTTAGTAACCGCCTTTTATACCGACCAGGGGAAATCAGAAAGAATAAAAAATTTCCCTTTTCCCAGACAATATGCTTCTACAACTTTGTGGCTTACAATGGTATTTGCTGCACTCACCCCACTCGGAATGGTAGATGTTTTTCATAACATAAGTGGGTGGGCTTATTGGCTATCTCCTTTTATTTCTGCCTTAGTCATCTGGATCTTCTTTTTGATGGAAAAAATAGGAGACTATTCTGAAAATCCATTTGAAGGTACTTATAATGATGTACCCATCACTTCAATTGCCAGAACAATTGAGATTGATTTAAGAGAAATGATCAATGATGCTGATATACCTTCTCCAACTAAGGCAGAAAACGGATTTCAGCTATAACGACCATAAAAAAGTTTTTTACATTATATTTCCTGAGGTAAGAAAAACTAAACAATGATACCTTTTCACTTCTTAATATTAAGCAGGTTCTTTAAAATCATTTATTTAACGGCTTAAATAACTAGTATTAAGAGTAGGTTCAATTCAATCTAGGACACTTCTTATTTATTTTATTTAAAGTATGAAACGTTACATTAGTGATTTTTGCCTGGTTATAGATTTAAATAGGTGATTTACCTAGTGATAATTAAGGTACATTTGTATTCTAATTTTTAAATGAATCAATCAAATTAAATGCTAAAGCAAATAAATTGTGTATTACTAGTGGATGATGATGAAGCAACCAACTTCATTAATCAAATGGTAATAGAAGAGTCTTGTTGTGCAGAGAAGATAGTTGTTAGGGAGAGCGGATTTGAAGCTTTAGAATACCTTACATCAACCGAGAATGGCGAACACCCTCAGCCGGATTTAATTTTTCTAGACATCAATATGCCAGGTATGGATGGATTTGAATTTCTGGAAGAATATGAAAAATTAACCACAGAGCAGAAAGGTAAACACGTTGTTGTAATGCTTACAACTTCAGTAAACCCTGACGACAAGGATAGGGCTGCCAAATTTAAAGAAGTGGATCAGTTTATGCATAAACCACTTACATCAGAAATGTTTGTAGAGGTAATGGAAAAACACTTTCCCACAATAATGTCGTCTAGAAACTAATATTATTGCTTAACATCTGATTTTGACACCAAGAAAGGGCCTCCTCATATTTTGTAAATAATTCATAATGTATGGGGGGACTTTTAACTCTAAATATATTCTCTAACACTATTTGCATAGAAGGATTTGGTACTACATAGGCCATAGCTTGTAAAGAGTGCTCTATATCATCTTTGTATTTTTTTATAAACTCACCAACCATTAATCGTTGTTCGGCATTAAGAGGGCGTGCCATTGAAATATCATTAATTAATATTAATGGGCTCTCTGATGTCCTGAGCATGTTAAGGAGTTCAATAAGGTAATCCTTTAGTAATTGCTGGTTTACTTCAATATCACTTATTGTACCAACCAGAATTCTCTCATTGGGGTAAAAGAACTTTGCAAGTTTTGTTTTATTCATCATGGCAACGTCTAACGTTCCTATTAAATATAAGGATTATCTACAATTAATTTCACCTATCAATTATTAATTAATTTCTCTAAAAAGCTTACACTCATCGAGTAATGTTACCTAAATATTAATTTTTGAATCAATTTCTTTAGATATTTGTTAACAATTAGTTAACATTGACTATATGAATTATAAAAATTATATATTTTTTATTTCTATAATACTATTTTCTCTAGCTGGGATACAAAGCGAGCTTAGGGCAACACATACTTTTCCAGTTGATAATGCAGTGCAAAAACAAATCCCTGACAGCATTAAAACGCAGTATTTCGCTCAACTTGAACCTCTATTAAATAAGTTGGCAAAGAAAAAAGGCAACTCCATTGATTACTTTCTTGAGCATTTATTCTACAAAACGCATAGGAAAATTCTGAAGCATTACACTAAGTATAATAGTAGTTTAGATGAAGTTTTAGCAAACGGTAACTACGATTGTGTAACAGGTTCACTGCTTTATGCCTTTATTCTCGATCATTTCAATATTCCATATAAAATAATAGAGACTGATTTTCATGCTTTTCTTATTGTTAAACCAGAGGGTAAGGAATTTATTTTTGAAGTAACCGATCCTCTTGGAGGCTTTATTACGGATAAAAAAGAAGTGCTAAAATTCAAGATTAAGTATTTTCCTGATAAAAATTCATTAGGATTAAATTCAGCAGATGAAATAGGAAGAGCTTACTTTACTTCATCTGAAGGCAACACCATTTATAATGAAGTAAATTTTATGCAGCTATACGCACTGCAATATTACAATCAGGGAATTTTGGCATTAAATAATAAGGCTTATCAAAAAGCGGTTGAAGAATTGAAGATTGCCAGAAATATCTATCCCTCAAGAAGAGTAAAAGCCATCATGGCTATTTCTGAAAGCCTTTCAGATTAATCAGCTCTCACGAAATAACTTCATGAAGTTTATAGAAAGATTCATAAAGGCCATTTTAGCACTGGCATTACGTTCTAGATGATAAGCAGTATCATTCAATAAAGTAGCCATTGCAGATCCTCTTTCAAGGGTAATAGTCTTGCTAAAATTTTCAATGAACTTCAGATGGGCCTCGGGAATTCTCAATAATTCCTTTGATTGTATACCTGCCATCAGTGCTTCTCTGATTACATTTTCAGCATGAATCAGCCATTGTTGTTGATTCAGTTTACTCCATTTATGAAAGTCCTCCGAACGTTTTACTAACTTGGTAAAGTCGCCAGTATAGCATTCACGCATCCATTGTTCAAATTCCTGCTGTGTATCATCAGAAACATCATCAATTAAAGAGACTGCCTTATGTAAATCACCTTGAGCCAAATGGGCTAATTGTTCGGCCTTCTGAGCTGTAAGTTCATACCAACTCACTAAAATATCTTTGATCTCTTCATCAGAATAAGCAGGTACAAATACACTTTGCGTTCTGGATGTAATAGTTCCTAAAAGCTTACCTTGATTGTTACTAACCAAAAGAAACACTGTTTTATCAGATGGTTCTTCAATAATCTTAAGAAGTGCATTAGCTGCTGAAGGATGTAAATATTCAGGCAACCATATAAGCATTACCTTATATTCACCTACAAATGCCTTTAAGGATAAGTTTTTAATGATCTGTCGGCTCTCTTCTCTTGAAATATTCAGTTGTTTATTCCCTACACCCAAGGTTTCAATCCAATCTGCTGCAGAACCAAAAGGATTGTTACTTAAAAAAGTTCTCCAGTATTTTAAAAAACTACTACTAACTTTTGCCTGGTCAGCTTTTATGGAATCATTTGCCGCTACTGGGAAGGAAAAATGGAAATCAGGATGAATAAACTTGGCATTTTTACTGCACGAATCGCAGTTTCCACAGGCATCTTCATCACCCTTATTCTGGCAATTTAAATAATTAGCATAGGCCAAAGCCATTGGTAGATTTGCAGTACCGGCCTTACCGAGAAACAATTGTGCGTGAGCAATATGGTTTTGCTTAACACCCTTAATCAGTTGTTTCTTTAAATCATGTAATCCTGGTATATCTGCAAAAAGCATATTATGGATTTAGTTTCTGTTTCTTCAGTTTTCTTTTGAGCACTGCTCCGGATACTGAAATACTAATTTCATATAAAATTAGAATAGGCAATGCTATTAACACCTGACTAATAGGATCAGGTGGGGTTATAATAGCCCCTAATATCAAAATAACCACAATGGCGTGCCTTCTATAATTTCTTAATACGGAAGGTGTAACTATGCCTGCCTTACTCATAAAAAAGACTACCATTGGCAATTGAAACATTAAACCACATGCCAGTACTAACATTGTAATAGTAGATACATATGAGGTTATATCAAACTCATTTAATACACTAGGATCAACCTGGTAATTGGCCAGGAAGTTGATTGAAATAGGTGAAACGATGAAGTATCCAAACAATACTCCCAGGGAGAATAGCAGACTCACAAAGAATGTTGCTCCCCTACTGTTTCTTTTTTCAGTGTCATACAAAGCAGGGCTTATGAATCTCCATATCTCCCAGAATACATATGGGAAAGCCACAACAAAGCCAAGAACCAGCGATACAGTTATGTGCATAGAAAACTGGCCTGTCATTTTTCTACTTTGAATAATGAAAGGAAGCTGCTCAATACAAAAAGCTGTTGAACCAGCTACTTGCTGGCCGAACTTACAGGCCATCTGGTAAAACCAAAAGTCGGGTCTTGACGGCCCAAGTATTAAGGTACCAAAAACAAATTCTTTGGCAGCAAATGCGGCTACTGATAAAACAATTATAGCCACTACTGAGCGCACAATGTGCCACCTCAGAGCTTCCAGATGCTCCAGAAAGCTCATTTCATCCTGCGGCTGATCTGCTGGCATAAATATTATTTAAATAAAGGAAAACCAGACATCCATGAATTGATCTCTAGCTTGATATCTTTTAGCTTTTGCTCGTTTTCATGATTGGTTAATGCAGCATCAATATAACCTACTACTTTTTCCATATCACTTTCAACCAAGCCTCTAGTTGTAATAGCTGCAGTACCTATTCTCATACCTGAAGTAACAAATGGTGATTTATCATCAAAAGGCACCATGTTTTTATTTATGGTAATTTCTGCCTGCCCTAAAACAGCCTCAGCTATTTTACCTGTAATATTCTTCGAGCGAAGATCAATCAACATCATATGGTTATCAGTACCACCAGAAATGATATCGTAATCTTTATCATTAAATGCTTTTGCCATTGCTGCAGCATTCTTCTTCACTTGCAGTATGTAATTGAAATAATCATCAGTTAACGCTTGACCAAACGAAACAGCTTTAGCAGCAATTACATGCTCTAATGGGCCACCCTGCGTACCAGGAAAAACTCCAGAATCAAGCAGCTGAGTCATCATTCTCAATTCACCCTTTGGGTTTTTAATACCAAAAGGATTCTCAAAATCTTCACGCATCATGATCAAACCTCCACGAGGACCTCTCAGCGTTTTATGTGTAGTTGTAGTTACAATGTCACAATACTCAAGTGGATCATTCAATAAGCCACGCGCTATTAAACCTGAAGGGTGAGAAATATCAGCAAGTAGCACGGCACCCACCTCATCAGCGATATCTCTTAGTCGGGAATAATCCCAGTCTCGGCTATAAGCAGACGCTCCACAAATAATCATTTTTGGTTGTTCCTTTTTAGCGGTTTCTTCAACCTTATCCCAGTTTATTAATCCAGTTTCTTTTTCAACCCCATAAAAACTTGGCTGATAAAGCTTACCCGAAAAATTAACAGGAGAACCGTGTGTAAGGTGACCACCATGAGATAAATCAAACCCCAAAATTTTATCACCAGGGTTTAAACAAGCCAACATCACAGCTGCATTAGCCTGAGCACCAGAATGTGGCTGAACGTTAGCCCAGGTAGCACCAAAAAGTTCTTTAACTCTTTCAATAGCTAAATTCTCAACCTGATCAACCACTTCGCAACCACCATAGTATCTTTTTCCTGGAAGACCCTCAGCGTATTTATTAGTTAAAACACTGCCCATAGCCTCCATCACTTCAGGGGAGGTAAAATTCTCTGAAGCAATTAATTCTATTCCTTCTTCTTGTCTTTTTCTTTCTTGCTGAATTAAGTCAAATACTGCGGTGTCTCTCTGCATAACGTTATGAATTTGCTGCCAAAATTAGGTCAGATAATTATTATAAACAAGCCTCAAAGGCTATTTACCAAGGCATGAGCACTACATTAAAATATGTGAGCACTTTCAAATAATTGTGAGTGATAATTAACTTTTAGGAAATACCTTATCCTTAAACACTGCTGGCATTTCTGCTATTTTTCTTGCCTTATAATCAAAGAATACTATTCCTGTTTTTCCTAATGCGGCAAGCTTCTGATCTTTTTTGGTGAAGCGGTATACCAAATCACATCCATATTTGTTAGGCTCTAAAACACCTACTGCTATTTCAACTACTTCATGCTCGAAAATTTCAGCTTTATAACTAATGGCGGCATCTGTTTGGATGATTCCCAAACCATCAAAGCTTATTTCGTCTTTAAAGCCTAAATATTTAAAGAATTGCACCCGCGCATCATGCATGAAAGCAAAAATTCTATCATTACCTACGTGGCCTCCATAGTTCAAATCGGTTATTCTTGTATGTATTTGTGCTGTAAACAAATATTTAAGTGGTTCCTGAATTTTAACTCTTGCCATTTCAGTTATTATTTTGATCTTCATCTCTCATTTTGGAGACTATGTTTTTTACCTTCTTGCTGTTCATAACTACCAGCATCTTGTTCATTCCTCGTTCAAGCGGAGTAATGGAAAGCGCAAGGACTACATTTAGTAGAAAGCCATAAACGGGAGACTCATCTAAATAGCCTTCAAGGTTATTTTCCAACACTGTAGCTAAAAATTCTATGAAGAGTATTAACGTTAAGAAGGTGATTACATTAGTTAAGTAGGTGTTTTTGCTACTTCTATTTAAACGTTGAGAAAGAAGAATCAAGCTACTAAAGAAACCTATTTCCAGCATATAAAACCACCAGGTTTGCCAGTAAGGTGGTAGCACCTCAAACTTAAAGTCAAACTCATTAACATTAGCATAAATCCCCGTTTTAGACTTAATTTTCAAGGTGTAGTCCCCTGTTGGGATAAAAGGAAATTCTATTTCACTTGCACCTGACCATGCCGACCAATCATCCATTAGGCCCTTGATGTAATATTGATATTTCACTCCTTCAGGATAAAGATATTCCGGTGTGCTTAAACTGATTTTTAAGGTATTATTATCATGAGTAAGCTCTATTTCCTCATCATCTAAAAGCTCTGAACTAGATTGATACGCACCTCTTATAAAGCTCTCATTTTCCGTGTAATCATATTCCTGTTGATTATTCAACCTGATAATCTTTCCCTGGGATACAAAATAAATCATGTCATCAGAGATATAATGTATACCATTCATATTGGGTACAATTTTAAGCCAGGTGAGCTCTTTGCCTAAATTATCGTTATTGAGAATTTGCCAGTTTTGATCAGAAGATAGCCAAACCTGATTCCTGTCGTCTTTCAGATAAAGTGAATTTTTACTTGTAAGTGATTTATTAAGTATTAAGCTGTCTTGATCACTATTATAGGTAAACATACCATCTGCATTTAAGACATGTAGCTGCCCTTTTTGATGGTATATTAATACTTCTGCAGCATATGCATTATCTAGGGCAGACTCATTTATCAAGCTCAAATTTCCATCAGCTGAATAGTTGTATGAGGCAATTTTACTACTATTGGCTATAGCAACTTCATCACCCTGAATGCTTAAATCTCTTACTTCAAAATTCAGTTTCTGCCTAAGCTTTGGATTATCCTCACCCAGATCAAAAGTATAAAGGCCATCTACACCATAAAGCCAAAGTAATTCCCTGGGTTCGTCATACATAAAGTTGTCAAGGAATAGCTTGTTGACTAATTTCACGGCTTCAGTTCCCTTAATCAAATACAGACCTTCAGAAGCTAAAACAACCAATCCTTTGGACGTTGCTTTAACAGCAACAACTTTCTTATCAATACCACTATATCGCTTAAACTGATATTTAACTGATTTCAGTTTAGATACATTAACGACTTTATTGACCGTTCTGTAAGTATAGCTGGCACCTTTACTTTTTCCCTTTTTCACATCACTAACTGAAGCAATAGAATCTCTTAAGGCATTCTCTTTGGCATCAAGCTTTTCTCTGAGACTTTTAAATCTATATCCCTGCTTTCGGTATATAGATTTATACTTCTGCATCTGCGCATCTATGTATTCTTCCTTTTCAGAATCTTCTCCACCAAAATCAAAAAGATTATCAAAAAAACCCTCAGTACTTTCTTCCTCTTTAGTGGTTTCAGGTGATTTCACTTTAACACGCTGCTTAAAAACTTTCTGAAGCGTTTCATAATCCCGCACTTCCGCCAGATAAAATAAACCTTCATTTGTTCCCACTACGAGTGTGTCATTTCGTTTATACACTACTTCAGGAAGACCTTCCAAACCAGGGTAATGCTGAAATTCCTTTAAAGGTAAATCAGGAATAGCCCTGGACAAACCAGCTTCGTGCGCCAACCAAATACCACCCTGCTTATCCAAGGTGATTGCTTTCACCTCATCTGCAGGTAATCCATTATAATATTGAATGGTGTAATCGATTTCTGAAGAAGCAATATCTACTACAACAGCACCACCGCTAATTGTAGCAATCAACAACTTATCTTTTATTACTTTACCGGAAACAGGATAATTCTCTTCTAAATATTGATTCAGCTCATTTGAATACTTCTTAAGTTCATCTCCATTGAAAGAAAAGAAATCTCCATTATCGTAAGCAAAAAACACCTGATTTTTAGTTTGACAAGAAAAGACAAACTCACTATTCTCGGCTGCATATTTGTTCAAATCTACCCATGTACCATCAATCAGCTCAAGTAGAAAGTTGCCCTCAAATGCGAATAATCTATTCTGAAGCACAAAAATATCTTCATAGCCTAAATTACTTTTATAGGTAGTATCCTCTGAAAAGTCTGCTATCGATAATTTTTTGATACTCTTGTTAATCAAATAATAAAAAGCGCCATTATACTTGAGAAGGTCCTTACCTGTATAGCCATTCTCATTTCTGTAAATATTCTCAAGCACATTTTGGTAATATATATCTTCTTTAAGAAGCCCTATTCCGTTTCTGGTGAGTACATAACTTGAAGAATCAATAGTCAGAAATTTATAAGGAGTGCTTTCTGTTTTTACTTTATCCCAAATGCGGCCATCAAATTGAAGGATTCCTTTTCTGTGCGCCAAAAGTACTCTGTTGTGTACGTCTACTGTTAGATCATTAAAAACGTGATCTTGTTCAGGGAGAGGAACTTTGTAGTGCTTTAGAGAAAGATATCCGTCCTGTGCTTGAGCAGACCAGTAAAAAAATAAGGTTATGGCCAAAAATAATTTTCTCATTGTTGCATTTGTGTGCACGCACTAAGCTACAATAATTTGTGCTTAGTTTCTTTCAGTAGCGCCTAATATTTAAGTAAACATGTCAGTTCAGAACTTGTTTTTCATGTGAAATTCTGTTTAAAATCAGTCATTCTGTCTTTTAATAATTCAATAAATTATCAAAATAAGACATAATGTCATTTTAGGTAATTTGGACGAGCTTTTGATATATGCTGACTGAATAAAATAATACGAAATGAACTTCAACGAATATACTATAAAATCACAAGAGGCACTTCAGAAGGCCACTGAGCTTGCTCAGGCTGAAGGGCATCAGGCGATAGAAACAGGCCATTTAATGAAAGCCATTCAGCAAGTTGATGAAAATGTGCTTTCATTTGTATTTAAAAAATTGAATGCCAATAGCCAGCTTTTAACCAAAAAGGTGGATGAGTTAATTGGTTCTTATCCTAAGGTGAGCGGACAACCCTATTTATCAAATGATGCACACAAAGCTTTAACCAATGCAAAATCATTCTTAAAAACATTTAAAGATGAATATGTAGCTATTGAACATCTGGTTTTAGGGCTACTAAAAACTGGTGATAAACTAAGCACAATTTTGAAAGATGCCGGTTTATCAGAAAAAGAACTTATTGCTGCTATTAAAGAATTGCGTGGTGGTGAATCTGTGAAAGATCAGAATGCTGAATCAAAATACAGGTCATTGGAGCGTTATTCCATCAACTTAAATGAGCAGGCCAAGAATGGCAAAATTGATCCTGTAATAGGGCGTGATGAGGAAATAAGAAGGGTGTTACAAATTCTTTCCCGAAGAACTAAGAACAACCCAATTCTTCTTGGTGAACCTGGAGTTGGTAAAACTGCCATAGTAGAAGGCATGGCTCAACGCATAGTGGATGGGGATGTGCCTGAAAATTTGCGTGACAAAATTCTGATTTCCCTGGATATGGGCTTGCTAGTAGCAGGAGCCAAATATAAAGGTGAGTTCGAAGAGCGCTTGAAGGCTGTTATTAAAGAGGTAACTGACTCTGATGGACAGATCATCCTGTTTATAGATGAGATTCATACCCTGATTGGAGCAGGTGGAGGTGAAGGCGCAATGGATGCAGCCAACTTATTAAAACCAGCACTAGCAAGAGGTGAGTTACATGCCATTGGCGCTACAACATTGAAGGAGTATCAGAAATATGTTGAAAAGGACAAGGCTTTAGAGCGTAGGTTCCAATCTGTAATGGTTGATGAGCCATCACAAGAAGATGCTATTTCCATTCTCAGAGGTATTAAAGATAAATATGAGGTACACCATGGTGTACGCATAAAAGATGATGCAGTAATTGCTGCTGTGGAGTTATCTACCAGGTATATTTCTGACAGGTTTTTACCAGATAAGGCCATTGACCTAATGGATGAAGCCGCGTCAAAAATGCGTATAGAAATAGACTCTTTACCGGAAGAATTAGACGAGTTGAACAGGCGTATCATGCAGCTCGAGATTGAAAGAGAGGCCATGAGACGTGAGAAAAATAAGGATAAGGAGTCTGTAATCAATAAAGAACTCGCTGACTTGGAAGACAAGCGAAAATCACTCAAAGCTAAATGGCAGGGTGAGAAAGAAGTGATTCAGGGTATTCAACATCAGAAGGAATTACTCGATAAACTGAAACTTGAAGCAGAGCAGGCCGAACGTGCAGGTGAATATGGCAAAGTGGCTGAAATCCGCTATGGTAAGCTAGCCCAGGAGGAAGAGAAACTGAATGAGTATCAGTCCAAAATGAAGGAGATGCAAGCCTCAAGCCATACGCTGTTAAAAGAGGAAGTTGGTGCAGAAGAAATTGCAGATGTGGTGGCTCGCTGGACTGGTATTCCTGTTAGCAAGATGTTACAAAGCGAGCGCGAAAAACTGCTTCATCTGGAAGAAGAGTTAGGCAGAAGAGTAGCAGGACAGCGTCAGGCTATTGAAGCCTTATCAGATGCAGTGAGGAGAAGTAGAGCAGGTTTGCAGGATCCTAACAGACCAATTGGTAGTTTCATTTTTATGGGTACTACTGGTGTTGGTAAAACTGAGCTGGCTAAAGCATTGGCTGAATATCTCTTTAATGATGAGAATGCGATGGTTCGTATTGACATGAGCGAGTACCAGGAAAGGCATAGTGTGAGCAGACTCGTTGGAGCACCTCCGGGCTATGTGGGTTATGATGAAGGTGGCCAGCTGACAGAGGCAGTGCGAAGAAAACCATATTCTGTAATCCTACTTGATGAGATAGAAAAGGCACATCCTGATACTTTCAATATTTTATTGCAGGTGTTGGATGATGGTAGATTAACCGACAATAAAGGTAGAATTGCCAACTTTAAGAATACCATCATCATCATGACAACCAATTTAGGTTCTCAATTGATACAAGAAAGATTGAAACCGGAGAATATGGAAGGTGATGAATGGAAAAAGGCAGAAGTACTGGAGCAGACCAGAAATGAAGTTTTTGAGCTGCTCAAGCAACACATGAAGCCTGAGTTCTTAAACCGAATTGATGAAACCATCATGTTTGAGCCATTAAGCAAGGATATTTTAAGGGCTATTGTAAACATTCAGTGGAAGCAAATTCAGAAAACGCTTAAACAAAATGGGGTTAATATTGATGCGACTAAAGAGGTGCTGGATTACCTGGGAAGAGTAGGTTATGACTCTCAGTATGGAGCAAGGCCGCTAAAACGTAAAATGCAAAAGCTGATTTTGAATGAATTGTCTAAAAAGATTCTTTCAAATGAAATTAGCAATGATGCCACGGTGCTTGTTGAAATGGAAGGTGATGAAATTAGCTTCAAGAATGTTGATGAAGTTGAGATTAGCTAACAATTAATATACAATAGGCTCGTTAGAGCTATGAAGTTTGTAAATGATGGGTTTGGTTAATGGCAGGTTGCGGAAGCGGCCTGCTTTTTTTGTTTCAAATCGTCATCCCTTAAAATCTTAGAAGTTAACAAAAAGCATTTTCAACCTTCGGTTGAAAAGAGCAGATTCCCCTTTTCAGGGGAATGACGTTTTCATACGCTAATCAGAAAATTCTAGCGTCATTCCCGAGCAATCGGGAATCTGTTCTTAGAAAGCTAAGCTTTCTATAAATTAATACTTGAAATTCACCTATTCTTAGAAAGATTCAACCTATGGTTGAATTAATAGATTCTCTCTTTCGAGGGAATGACGATCTTATTAAGCGGAAATCCTTATTCTAGCCTCATTCCTCCCGATAGCTATCGGGAGGGATCTTGTGTTAGAAAGTTGACTTTCTACAAAATAATATTATTTAAAATCTTCTACCTCATCGTATAAGTCCTTCAAATTAGGATTCATTTTACGGATCAGTTCCAACTTCCATTTTCGATTCCATTTCTTTAAAACTTTTTCTCTTGCTATAGCCTCCTCTATTGATTCAAAAACTTCATAATAAATTAAATCTGTGCATTTATATTTTTTAGTGAATTGAGAACCTTCTCCATGTTTATGCTCAGAACTTCGTGCAGATAAGTTAGAGGTTACACCAATGTAAAGCACACTTCTTATAACATTACTGACTATATAAACATATCCTCCTTTAGCGCGCATAATTCAATTTAGTATTTTTCAGACTTTATCTGAACAGAACAGATTCACCTTTTCAGGGGAATGACGGTTTATAGAAACTCACCTAATTATTCTAGCGTCATCCCCTTGAAAAAGGGGATCTTGTATTAGAAAGCTTGACTTTCAATAAGTTTAAGTATCCTTTTTACTACATTCATCAAGATCCAACCTATGGTTGAATTAATGGATTCCCTCTTTCGAGGGAATGACGGCTTTTTCTAGCACTTTTTAGTTGAACGTCATTCCTACCGATAGCTATCGGTAGGGATCTTTAACTAGAAAGCTTAGCTTTCTTTAGACCGCTTCTTCTCCTTAAAGAACTCCTTATCAGCGATATAAATGGTTTTATGTACTTCGCAGAAGGTTTTGTCTCCGGCTTTATTGGTGAGTAAAGTAGTTTTCACAATTTCGATTTCATCCTGAGCCTCCACCCTACTTTTAATGTCATTCAATTCAGATATTGAATATATAAACTCCGCGAAGAGGTCTTCTCTGGCTGGGCGCTTAAAGCGAATTTCAGCAGTCTTGTCCCACACCACATAATCGTTACCTAACAAATTCATGAGTTGTACCATAGGGATGGGATCAACAGCAGAAAACATACTGCCACCAAATATGGAATTCACATAATTCCGGTTTTTATAGTTGA
Organism: Marivirga atlantica; assembly: GCF_016734805.1. Taxonomy (GTDB): domain Bacteria; phylum Bacteroidota; class Bacteroidia; order Cytophagales; family Cyclobacteriaceae; genus Marivirga; species Marivirga atlantica. The sequence goes on along the minus strand of NZ_JAERQG010000001.1, from coordinate 1,230,316 downwards.
TGGGCAACTTGATTTTTATATATAGTAAATCATCAGAAACAGAAATGATTCTCCCCGTACTTCTTCTGTACATAGGCGACCAGTTGAAACCGTATTTAAAGGTTCTTGATTTACCTAAGTATTTGGTGCCAATGGCAGCTATTTTTTGGTAGAGGGACATTTAATTACTATATGCTTAACCTAGATATTAAGATATTTGCTTACCACTATAAGTTCCATATGAATTACCAGAAAATTCTCCTTTTTTAAAGTAGTCAACCAGAACCTTAATAGTTAAATCAATATCTTCCTTACTTTCTATTAAAAGTTTACCAGACTTGTCCTTTCTTAGTATGCCTCCATATTTTTTAGCAATTTTAAGCATTCTATTGATATCTTTAATTTTAAGGTTTTGATAGGTATTAACCTTTTTTAGTCTTACCAACTTTTTATGAAGAGGTGGTTTGTCTTCTACATGTTGCTCTAATAGCTCAAGTCCTTCAAACAGATTAGTCTTTTTCAGTTCTTCAACAACATTCTGCGCCTCCACTTTAAATTCTTCCGCCATTCCAGTAATCTGTTCAAATTGCGTTCTTTGAAGAATATAAAAGACTTCATTATAAAATATGCAATCAACTTTTTCATCTAAATTGACTGTTTCTCCATGAAGCATCTCTAGCTTACTATTATCAACATCAAATTTTGCTCTGAAAAAATTAACTTTCTGCTTTTTACTTTTTCTATTTTCTTCATCAACAACCACTTTTCCACGAAGTATTTTACGGAAAGTATAAAACCAGTCATCATCAGATTCGTCATAAAAGCCTACAGAATAAGCCCACAATTCCTCTTCCTTTAATAAATCAGAAAGATCATTAATTTTATTCAATAAAGATTTATTGGCTAATTGATTATTTACTACATCTGCAAAAGACATAGCTCTATTAGTCATGTCATAAGTGAAAATCTTTTTAATATCATCAGAAATGACTTCAAAGGGGGTCGTCTCAAGCTCTTTTTCTACAACGTTGTCGAACTGTTTAATTGTCAAATCATATAAATGTTCACGTATCTCATCATCAATATCAACACTGTATACAGTAAACTCGTACTTCTCCAATACTTTGGCTCTAGCCTTTATCCCTTTCTTTAGTTTTCTTGTTACAAAATATAAATTGAGATTATCTGAATCACTTTCTTTTATTTTTCTTAGTAAGTCTTTTATCACTTCGATTTTGGTTTAATTGAATAATACATCTTATGTCCAACTTCATACAACAAAACTTTTTGATTTTCAGAAATATATTTATCCCTAGATATTAGAAAGGCACTTCTGATCTTTCCATTTTCCTCGTATTCAATTTCAAAAAGTCCATATTTAAAGCTTAACATTGGATTTACTAATATTAATGATGAGCTTATATATATGCGATAAACGATAAAAATTATAGTTAATATGGATATTAGGTCTAGCCAACTATCAAATGATTGAAAAGCAAATGGAATGATATACGTTGCGATGTAATTAATAGCTTCGCTATTTCTATTCTTTAGGTCAGTTATTTCAACCTGAAATCCGTTTTTAGCTCTTTCATGTATATTGGATAGAGTTTTGTATGTTCCGTAAATACCAACAACTCCAATCATCAAAAGGATAGTTGACAACCCAAACCTTTCTATAAAAATTGTGATTGAAGCTGAATTAAGTCCACCCCAACTAAGAAATTGTATATTTTCATAAACTTGCTTAAAAATTATTAAAAAGAATAATGGAGCATAAGAGGTTACAAAAAGTGAGAAGCTCGCTGAATTATGCAGTGCGTTTATTTTCCTCTTATTTTTCATTATTAAAAATCAATGAGAGCGGTTTTATGGAAACCACCTCTGTTTAGGTTTTGATTGATTTTATTTGTAAAATACAACTTCCAATCTATATAATTAAATCCCATAGACCAAGCCGTTCATCGAAAGGCATAAAAAAAGCAGCTAATCAGCTGCTTATCTTTTTATCCTTCCAGAGTCTCCAACATTTCTTCCAACTCCTTAATTATTGGTTCAACATTTTTTCTTTGCTTCTTCCGATGCTTTCTATAACCAAAAATTAAAACCACTAACATATAAGCTGTGGTTATACCTGATGCTATCCAAAACATTTTCATATCTGAATGCATCAGCTCATACATATACAGCATAAGACTTATCCATAGTAAAATCACATAAACCGGTGTGGCTACTTTCGTGAGAAAAATAGTTCTTCTTAGTCTTTTAAGGCTATTCCTGATAAAGACACCTGTTTCTTGCTCCAGGCTAAGCTCTCTCTTCAAAATGGTTCTCGACCAAAAGAAACTTACCATGGCAATTATTAATAACTCAATGCTCACGATACTGGCATGAAAAGCCCAGCTCCTGCCCTCTCTGAAAACATACCATATGCAGGCTATGAATATCATGGTGATACTCATCACCACTGTTTGGAAGATATTCGTTTTCAGTATTTTCTTCCTTAGTCGTTCCAGCTTTTGTTGCAAGCTATCAGCTGCAATTTCTATATGTGCAGAGGAACTGGTTTCTTGTTGCCAATCGTTTTTTAAATCATCTATATCCATAATTGATTAGCTTAATTTTTTTGATAACTGTTTCTTAATTCTATTCAGCTTTACACCAACATGGTTTGTTGTTGTACCCAGAATAGTCGCAATTTCTTTGTAGGAAATATCTTCCAGGTACATACCAATCAGCAGTCTTTCAGCTTTGGGTAAATCCGCTATGGCTAAATGAAGCCTTTCTAACTGTGCTTCTTTTTCCAGCTGGGCGGATCGGTGTGAAGTATCATCTGTCAATTCACCTTTATACTCACCAGCATTTTTCCCCTGATAAGTCTTCTCCTTTTTATTAAAAGAGATAGCTGTATTAACCGTTACCCGGTAAGCCCAGGTAGTGAGCTGCGATTGACCTTTGAAGGAGGCCAGACTAGACCAAAGGTTTATCAGAACCTCCTGCATAAGATCATCCGTAAGTTCAGGATAGTACACATAAGCCCGGCAAATCCGGTATATTTTATCCTTATGATTTAAAAGAAAGGATTCAAATTTTTGCTTCTGATTGTGCATGCTATAGGCTAATGTAGTGCTAAAATTAAAGAGATTTAGCTGAAAGAAAACCCTTTACCTGACTCATAAACCATTCTGGCGAATCATACATAATGAAGTGCCTGGCATTATCAGCCATCTTTAACTGCAGCTTATCAAGCTTCTCGTATTGTGAGGCATAAAGTGCTTCTGTTTGCTCCTTCGGATAAGGCGACTGAGGATACCATGCACCCAAAACCATAACAGGAATTTCAATAGCCGCAATATCATCTCTTAAGTCTGTAGTCATCATTTCATTCATAGTGTAAGCCATGGTGGCTCTGTCAGACTTCATGGACCAATCCAAAACTTTATCATGATAAGCTTCATTAGCCAACATACTCGTTACCACTTGGCTTTGCATATTGCGGAATTGCTCTTCACCCATCTCCTTATATTGTTTCAGCATAGGCTCAACAGGATACTGCTTTGCCATTTCTTCCGTCATGGCTGGATTGTTGGCCGCTACCAAAAATGGAAGCGCATCAACCACAATGGCTTTTTGGATTAAGTCCTTATTTTGGATAGCCAACTCAAGCGTAATAAAACCGCCAATGCTGTGCCCCATTACAACTGGTTTGGGTGCTTCTTTTAGGATGTAGTTTGCTAATGCCTTTTCGATCTGTGGTAAAATTGGTGCTTCTTCCAATGGCTTAGCTCCTGCATAGCCAGCAAGCGTAAAAACATGGCAGGTGTACTGATTCGATAATTCTTTTACAGTTTCATACCATACTGCCCCACTGCATGTTGCACCCGGGATTAATAATAAATTCGGTCCCGAGCCTGTAACTTCTACCTCAAATTCAGAATAGCTCTTATTAATTTGAGCGTTAAGCGTAAAACTTATTGTAAATAATAAAGCGATTGCAAATACTAATCTTTTCATTTTAATAGTGATTAAAGGTTTCAATTCAATTTTCACCTTTATGCATAAAGTAGATTTTTTCGAACGTTCAGCACTTTAGTCCGCATGCTCTACTTTTTATTACACTATTTCGAAAAGTTTTTTAACAATTTTTCTAATCTCTGTTTATTCATAGACTTTAAAGTTCTCCAAGAACTTCCTGGTCCACTTTTTATTGGTATTAACATCAGTAAGGTAAACTGTGATAACACGCTTTCGGCTAATCCACATAACCATAGTCATGGTTTCTTTTATGCCTTTATATTCCAGGTATATTCTCTTTTCATTCTGGATAGGCTCAAGATTTTCGTAAACCAAATCCTTATTATCCAGCTTGTCAAGTTCATCTTTTAAAGCCTGCATTAATTTAGTTGAAACTCCTTCTGTGCTCATTTCCTCCTCAAAGGCTGTAATCTGCACTGTACAAAAGAATTCGTCATTAGACCCTCTATATTCTAAGAAATCATGTGCATTAACAGAATTAAGAATTCGCTTTACCACACTCTTTTCAAAAGGAACTGCAACCGGTCTGTAATTTGTTTTTGACACAGGCATACTGAGTTCGAACTCAGTATTTACATATTTTACCCACTCCTTTTCTAAATTACTTTCTGGCTGAGCAAAAAGCATTTGACTCAAAAAGAATAAACTGAGGCTAAATAGTTTGGTCATAGTCATTCAATCAGGTTGATAGTAGACTATAAAACTATATAAAATTTAGAGAATGTATAATTCATTTATATGGAAATTAAAAAAGCTAATCCATTTCTGGATTAGCTTTAGAGTTGAGTAAAAATATTAACCTACTGTTCAATTGGGTTCCATTGTAAATTGCCATTATAGCGCTGATCAACCCTGCCTTCCTCGTTCATCGCTAGTAATTGCAACCAGCCATTATCACATAGTTGCTTTACATTATCATGTTTAGCGAGCACTTTATTCATAGCTTCAATTGGTGCTTCAATAACTACTTTTAATCTAACTGGCTCGTGCTGATATTTTTCTCCATCATGAACGGCCTGCCATGGTAAGCCTACTCTTAAGTCTCCTGAATAGCCTTCTAAAACTCCTACTCCTGCAGATACATTATGTAGCGTTTTGTTACCTGAACCGAAATGTAGGTTATCCACAGTAGAAGCAAAGTATTGTAAATTAATCCAATTTGTAACCACCATAGGTGCTGTCATGATCGATTCAAGTACAGCGAAATTTTCATCTTGCTGCCAATTGTAAGAGTGCAAAAATGTTTTGCCATCAAGGTTGACAGCTTTTGTACGTTCCCTTGAAGCTACCACAAAAGAAGAGCATCCCGCCAAACCCCATTCAGGCCTCACTTGCGACCAGTCTTTCGTTCTTTTGAATATCTCCTTATTAACATCATCACCTTCTGACTGAAACCTGAGCAATCTTTCTGCTCTGGTTAAATGGCCTGCCATTGCTAATGATTCTTTCACTGATTGAAAAGCATTTAACTTGTCTGCATCTAGTTCGTCTTCATGATAAACTTTGATTTCGTCAGTTGTAGTATTATGCAGGCAAGCCATGAAAACGGTTTCTTTCGGGGTATTTATACCATCAACATTTAGTGCTTCACGTACTTTAACATCATTAAGCACTTTGGCAGCAACCTTTGCATTTGGTGCCCCGCTTCTACCACCACAGGCCCCACAATCATATCCTGATGCATGTGGGTTGTTCACCATATCTGCCGCATGGCCAACGATTAAAACAAACTCTCCAAATCCGGAAGTTAAGCTCATAGCTTTCAATGCATTTTTTGCCAGCTTAACTCTGTCTTCCAGCGGTATACCAGTAGTAATTTCTGCCCCACTTATGGTTGATAGATTGACTGCCTTCTTACTTTCAATCTTATCACCAAATTGACTGGATGGCTTTTTTACCGGACTTGTCAGTCCAAAGGAATCAGTAAATAGTTTTGGAAGAAATGACAGTCCTAATGGACTTACAAAACTGAAGCAAGTAATGGCTCCAGACTTAAAAGTTTTTACCAATTGTTGAAACTGTGTGAACAGCTTGCTTGAGTTGAAAGCTCTTTTGTTTAAGTCACTGTCAGGAATATACTCTTCAATAGTGTGAGAAGTTGTAATTAAGGCTGGACAATGATCATCACCTTCTTTTTGACCAATAGGCACATGTTTAACTGGAAAGCCGAAGAAGCCTGCAAAACCTAATGTTTCAATTGCGTTATCTACATGTTCTAAATTCCTTCTAAACACCTCCGAGCGAACGTCAATACAGAAGATCGCCTGCGCTTTAACCTTAACTTTGTTTTCTTTTGTAGGACTAGCCATATTAAGTTTCTCTATCAACTCACGTTGCTTGGCATGATCAAAGGCCTCTTGTAAAATCAAGTTATTTACGAGTTGTCCATTTGTCATATTATCAAACTCAATATCTGATAAGTTCCGCATGTTTGAATCCCAGCGATTCATTAACTCATGATTCTTTATACAAGAAAACAGACCTAACTCCATAGTGAGTAGAATTGCTACAAATTGTGTGAGCACGTTTGACTCTTCGCCTTTGAGTTTAGCATCCCAATCTATTTTAGCGATAAAAGCTGCCCAGCCACCATTGCGCAACAATAAGCTTTGTAAGTAAATAGGTAATACTTTCTGGTTTATGCCTAAAGTTTCACAAGCATATTCAATAGCCAGCAAATGATCATCAGGCATCGCCTTTAATAACCTCCTGAAACCTCTTATTCCTGATATATCCGATGTTCTGTCTATTTCGGCTTCTTTCTTCCAGGCATGGAAAAGCTTCTCTCCAGTAAATGAGGCCTGCCAGCTAGCCTGACCTTTATCAAAGTAAGAAGTAGCCCAAGTTGTAATTCTATGTTTAACGTATCTATCCCAATCTTTACCTGTTAATTCTGAAGCTAAATCAACCACAAGCTGAAAAGATCGGGCATCTTCATATTTGTAGTTTTTTAAGGCGTGTATGAAATCATCGACATCCGAATAATTATGATGCTGTTTTCTATCTAAAATCGCAGCCAAATCAGTTTCTTTAATGGTACCTTCATCAATCTTCTGAAGGTAAAAAGCAGTTGGCAGAGTCATCTGAATATCAGCAGTAATAGATAATTCATGAGCTACTCTGTTAAAGCTTTTATCACTCATACCCATAAAAGGATTGACTGCAACAAAGTTCTCAAGTGGCCATAGAGGTGCTACTTTCTTGGCAGCATCGTTTACTATCTCAAAAAGATGCTTCTTATTTATTGAAGTCTTATTATCCATATCATTCATTACTTTATTTTCCATGAGATTGGTTTAATGATTTAAAGTAGCTTCCTCTTGAGTAGCTTTAGTTAGTTCAGGATAAGTGATTTTCGAATTTATTGCTTCATTATAATCAATAGATTCTGGTCTTACATAGAAAGCACCAATCATTCTATCAAATAGTGCATTGATATAAAGACCATTTTTTAAATGTATTGAAAGCACCTTAAAAGCAGGACGTGAGCTTATAAAAGGATCGCAAACCTGTATGAAAACAATTATGGCGAAAGCAGTGGTCAATCCACCAATCATTACATATTGAGAAGTAGCTAAAGCAGCTAATTCAGGAACAGCATCTGTTAATAACACCGCCATAGCACTTTCAAGAACAAAGAAAGAGGTCACCACTAGAAGACCAAATAAAGCGGCCTTTGAAGTAAAACTGAGGAGATTGCTTCCATTAAAGGCTAAAGAGAAAATCCGTGTCATCCCTAATAGGATAACAAGACCAATAGCCAGTAATGGTATTTCATTTACTAAGTCTATATCCTTTATGTAAGCGAAACCAGCATATATACCAGAGGCTAACACAATACTAAGAATTACAGAAAGAATGTTTTTCTTTGGATTAAGTTTAAAGCCCTTAGAAGATTTTAAAGCATCTATAACACTTCCTGAAGAAAGGAAAGCGTGCGATTTATAAAATGAATGAGCTACAAGATGAAGCATAGCAGCACCATAGGCACCCATGCCACATACCATTAAGCTGAACCCCATATGTGCAATACTTGAATAACTTAATGCTGTTTTTACAGAGCTTTGAGTCATAAATACTACAGAGCCGAAAATAGCTGTAAACCCTCCTACCAAAATCAGTAAGGAACTTGCCGCATGAGTAGCTTCCATCACATAAGCCATTCTAATAATAAGGAAAGGACCGGCATTTAGTAAACCGGCATGTAACATAGCCGAAACAGGAGTTGGTGTTTCCATTACTTCAATTAACCATGCATGAGTAGGAAATTGAGCCGATTTCAGCATAGCAGCCATAACCAAAAAGGTAGCTACCAAACCTAAATTTCCATTTGTTAAAAAGGCCGGTGTTAACTCACCAATTCCAACAAAAATTGCCTCAAGATTGATCGTATCAAATTCCATAAACAGAAGAATACAAGCAACCAGCAGTGAAGCGTCAGCCAACCTCGCCATTATAAATTTCTTTTTAGCAGCTATTAGTGCAACTGGCCTGTCAGCATAAAATGTTAATAAACTACTTAAGCATATACTGGTGAAAACCCAGGCAACAAAAAGCATGGCCAAGTTTCCTGCTAGCACCAAAAGTTGAACAGATGCTATTGTCGCAGACAACCTACCTAGAAATACTCCTTGTCTTTTGTCACCATCTAAATAGTTTTTGCTATATCGAATAATAACAAAGCTCAATAAAGCAATCATCCCAAACATAATTAGGCTGACAGCATCAAGTCTTATATTGGCGACCTGGAGGAATTTGTCCGCATCAGTTGTTTGTAAAGAGCCATAATTGAGCATCAGTACTGAACCAAAAACAGCTGCTATTATACCAAAGATGGTTGCCAGATTAGCTGCTTTAATAACCAAACGAGGCCTTAAGCCAACTTGATAACGAGAGAGCATAGCCACTATTAAAAAGAATAGTGGTGATAGTAAAATGAAATAAAGTAGGTTCGAACTTGTCATGAGCTATGTTTTTTGTTGAAAATCAGGATATGAAGTTTGCCTAAACAAGCTCTATTTCAATATTAGCCTTAATCTTCATTGACTTACCTCTTAGCTCAGCTTCTTTTACGATGTCGGAAACTCGTTCTCTTACCTCTTGTAGTTCTTCAATTCGATTCGATGAGCTATTCTCATTAATACCGAACCTTATTTCTCTGCTAAAGTCTCTTACTTTGTGGAAGTTGATTTTCTTATCAATTAAATGACACAAAATTTCTTCCGCCTCTGAAGGTGAGAACTCTCCTTTGATAAGATTTACCTTCTGTTCGATGTTCTTTTCTAATTCGCTATTAAATGCTGTTTCCATTATATTTTATTTTATAAAGGCAAAAATGAATAATACTGTTCATAAATTTTTATTTATATTTATTATGTGAATCATAAATATATTTTATGAATTATACCATTAACCAACTTCAGATATTTCTAAAAGTCACCCAGAAAAAAAGCATAACTAAGGCTGCAGAAGAGCTTTTTATGACTCAGCCTGCGGTTTCTATTCAGCTTAAAAACTTTCAAGATCAGTTCGATATTCCCTTAACCGAAGTAATTGGAAGGCAACTGTATGTTACAGAGTTTGGGGAGGAAATAGCTCTAATTGCAGAAAAGATAATCCAGGAAATTGCAAATATTAATTACAAAACACAGGCTTATAAAGGTTTACTTACCGGTAAACTAAAAATCTTCTCAGCCTCAACCGGAAAGTATGTTATTCCATTTTTTTTATCAGGATTTATTGAACAGAACACTGCCGTTGATCTTGTTTTGGATGTAACCAATAAAACTATGGTGATGGAAAGTTTAAAAAATAATCAGACAGAACTCGCCCTTGTTTCAGTGGTTCCCGAAAACGTGCAGGTGGAAGAGGAAATTATCATTGCCAATAAACTTTTTCTTATAGGCAGTCAACCTAACAGATCAGCCAATATACCTTTAATTTATAGAGAAAAAGGCTCTGCCACCCGAGCAGCTATGGAAAACTATTTTCTTACGCACGAAGGCAGTAAGCGCAAACGGCTGGAGCTAACTTCCAATGAAGCAGTTAAGCAAGCCGTAATTGCCGGACTTGGCAATTCTATAATGCCTGTAATAGGCATTAAAAATGAGTTATTGAACAAACAGCTCTATATAATTGAATCAGAAGGCTTACCCATTAGCACAGAATGGCGTTTGATTTGGCTTAAAGGGAAAAAACTATCACCAGTAGCCCAGGCTTTTCTCGATTACGTAAGAAAAGAAAAAACCAGAATACTGGATGAGCAATTCAAATGGTATATGAAATTTTAATTATCATGCACCCCAAGAACTTCCTTGATTGGCTCACCTATAGCTCCATTTGGTAGCTTAACATCAAGCATAAATGACAAGGTGGGAGCAATATCAGTTATGTTTTGTCTCTCAAAAGATTCACCTGAAGAAATGCCGGCTCCATACCATAGAAGAGGAACATGCGTGTCGTATGTGTAACCAGAACCATGAGTTGTGGCACTACCTCCCTTTCCAAACCAGCCAGGCTCTAAAGTAAGTAATACATCTCCCGATCGTTGAAAATTATAACCATTCTGTAAGCGCATCTTCATGCCCTGAGTGAATTCATTTTCTCTAATTTCAAGTGCACTGTAGGCTTCTGCCACTCCCTTAAATTGAAGTACTTCTTGAATAGTTGCTTCTATTACCTCTTCAAGTGCTACCTTTCTATCTAAAACAGTTTGATGATTAATAAAGAATTGACCGTTTGAGAAGCTTTCAATCCATTCACCTTTCCCAAACCTTTTAGTTAACACTTCTTCAACTTTGCTTCTTAACGCTCTATTATCAAAGTAACCAGCAGGAATATCCTTATCCATTAAATATTGAGGCACTTCTGCGGCAGCATGATCTGCAGTAAGAAATACGGTATAAGCTCCTTTACCAACGTTTTTATCTAAAAAATTTAATAAGCCTTCAATCTCCTGATCAAGCTTAATATACATATCTTCCAACTCAATTGAACGAGGACCAAAAGCATGACCTATATAGTCCGATGATGAATAACTCATGGCAAGGAAATCAGTAATCTCATCTTTTCCCATTTCTTCTGAAGAGATAGTTGATTTAGCTAATTCTGTCAAGATGGTGTTCCCGTAAGGTGTACTTTTAATCAGGCTATATCCTCTCTCAGGATTCCATAACTTGCTCAGCTCGTACGGAAACACAGCTCCTTTCACCGTATCAATCACATGCTCATATGGCATATTATCAGCAGTTGAAGCCGTGTATTTTTCCATTGACATACTTAATTCCCAACTTCCTTTTAAATATTGCTCCGCTAGTTTTCTGTTATTAAAATCCCTTACCCAGTTAGGCAGCTCGTTGGTATAATAGGTGCTGGTAATAAAATTTCCGCTTTTACCATCAAACCAATAAGAAGCTGTTGGTGTATGACCTGCCGGAAGTATTGAGCCTCTATCCTTAATAGAAATACCAACCACCTTAGATTTAAAATTAGTGGCTAGCATGAGTTCATCAGTAATAGTTGTGCTTAACAATCTATGTGGTGACATTTTTCCATCATCTGAATCAGTACCAACTGAATTAACAGAAGTATCTTCAGCACAGTAAACATATCTGCCAAGGCCTCTATCATACCAATCATTCGCTATAATACCATGAGTAGCCGGGGTTGTACCCGTATAAATGGACGCATGACCGGGGCCAGTATAAGTAGGGATATAATTGTAATGTGTATTTCTATTATAAAAACCTTCTTTTACTAATCTTTTAAATCCGCCATCAGTAAAATGCTCAGAAAACCTGCTGATGTAATCTGGTCGCATTTGATCTACCACTATACCCACTACCAGTTTAGGCTTCACTTTGTGATCTGCCTTTTTTTTAGGGACACATGAATACACTAAAATAACACTTAAAAAAGCTGACAGTCTAAAAAATGATTGGTAGCTAAGCATAGAATTTGATGGTTTGGTTTTCCAGCCCACAAAGATAAGCTTTTAAAGAAAAATGAAAATTCGGTATGTTTTCTAATTGTTAAATCTGAAGAATTAATCACAGCTGTTAACAAGAAACTCTTCAGAGCTAAAGCCTTGTTTAAATAATATTTCCCCATCCTTATTAATGTAGGCCAACACTTTATAGTCGAGTTCTTCAAGATTTCTTTCTGCTATCCACAGTAGCTGATCTTTGTGATTATATAATGTAAGTGAATTAAAAATAGCCGGTACGATCAAATCTGCCTTGTTATTTAATATACCAAAACCTTTATCTTCTCTTATTTTAAAATAGTTTTCATTCTTAACTTTCAAAACCTCAACTGTTTGAAGGTTGTCCGACAAGCTATCTTGAGTTAGTATATTAATCAATTGCCATTTATTGGAATTTTCAACGAAGGCCATTCTATCATTCAATTTTAAGATCTTATTGAATTGAGCATCAACTATTATGTCTGAATTTGAACATAAGCCAAGCTTTCCACTTTCTTTAAAAATGTAAACCGAATCTTTATTAAAGACTTGAAGTCTGGCATCTGACTCTGGTGAAATTATTTGCTTAAGATTTACGGAATATGCACCAAACAATCCTTCTTTTAACAAAGGAATAAGTCCTTCATTATAGCTCCCCACAGCTGTAACACCTTCTAGTTTGGTAATACCTTTGTTTAAATCAACCAGTAAATCTTCTCTCTTCTTTTTTATATAAATTAAATCTGGTGTCAAAATTTTAAGCTCCACGTATTCTCCTTCCCACACCTGTTTACCACCACCATCAAAAATTCTGGAATAACCCTTTTCATTAGTCACCTGTAAAAACCGGACTTCTTTATCCATTTGAAGTACGACCTCATTATAGGTATTCAATAGCTGAAATTTACTCTCATCATCAATTTGAACAGTAATACTGTCTTCAAATATTAGCTGCCTTCCTTTCTCATTCTCAGCATAAGCCAACCAATCCGTAAAAAGTCGAACAGAGTCGTAAACAAAGGAAGGAAATTGATTTTTACTCCAATTGACTAAGGCCCACTTATTGTCCTTTTCAAGTGCAACCGTTTCATCCTTTACCACTACTTGTTGGAACCTATCATCGATCAGCTTAGTAAATTCTTTATTATAAAGAGTAGTATTACCTTCTTCTCTAACCAACCAATAAGATCCTTTATTGGTAATGGTTGCAAACTGCAACGGAAGCATTATCTGAAGGTCTGATTTGTTTAAAACAGTCTCAAAATTGTCTGAGGCTAACCATATATAATCATCCAGAAAGGCATAGTCTGTATAAAGAAAGGCCAATGACTGTAAATCTGTTAGTGAATTCTTTTCAAAGCTTTGTTGCCTTGTTATAGCTATCTTTTCACCCTTTTTTAGAAAGAATATATCATTTTCAAACCAGATGGAATCGACATAACTTTTTAGTAATGGTTCTCCCGTAAAAGTACACAGTTGCCAACCCTTAGCTTCTTGCTTTGCATAATAAAAAGGATTCAGCATGTTAAATTCCAATCCCTGGTCATTTAAAAGTTCATGATTGATGATATGCTTGATGTTAAAGAGGTATGAATTTGATTCTGGATATTTAATCCATCCGAAACTTAATTTCTCAGAATTGGAAGATTTATCCAGAATTAACTCTCCTTTCTTATTCAATAACCTACGCTGATCTTCCGCCTGAACTTCGATGTATCCATTTGTAATCCATTTGCAACTGTCAGGAATCACATTTTTGAGCTTTAGGTCCAGAAACTCCTGCTGATTAACATCAAAAAAATAATAAATAGAATCTTCATAGTGGGTTAAGAGCGGGTTACCCGACTGTTCACTTTTTACAAAATTGTAATAGTCTGAGGCTAATTGAGCCGCCTTGTAATCACTAAATTGCTGTGTGAATTCAGCTAACTTCTTTAAATTAATGTTTGTACTTGCCAGCTTTAATAAGTTTAGTGCAGCTTCCTCCGCAAAAATGGTATTTGGCCTTTGTAAAATATACTGTTCATAGGCTTCCTTACTTTTTGAGGCAGTAAACTCTTCATAATATAAATTCTCAAACACATCCCTGGCTTTTTTAGCCTGAGGAGCATCAGGGTAATTCCTAAAAAAATCTGCAAGTGCCTCTGGTGTATTAACGCTTAAGGCTTCTTTATAAGCCAACTCATTTCTTAAAAGAATAGCATCTTTATATTGCCTTGAATCAGGATAAACCTTAATAAAATGATTAAAGGCTGCCGCACTATTTTTACTTTCAGCCAGAGAAAAGGCTAGGCTATCAATTTTCAAGGACAACTGTTCTATTTTAAGAGAATCCATCCCCTTCCGATCATATTTTTTCTTAAGCTTTACCTTAAGATTATTCCAACTCGTGTCGGCCACTTGAATGTAATAATGAGCAGAGTCTACTGATTCAGCATAAAAGCTAGGAAGACTATATAGATGTGCTAAAACAAAATAATTCGCTGGTGCCCCGGTATCCTTTTCTATTCCTTTCTCTAGTTTCTCAATGCCCTTTGTAATATCACCTTCATCAAAATATTTTAAAGCCTTTAGTGCATCCTGAGCTTTCGATGATTCCAAAAGGGTGAAAAGTAAAAGAAAAGTGAAAAAAAATGATCTCATAAAAAGCGCAACGAAGAAAAGTAAATTTAATGATTAACAATTGCCTTAAGAAGCATAACTACAACTTTAAGGCATAATAGTTTTGGCAAAAGTATAAAATCACGAACCACTCTTTTTTTCTCTTTTCTAAAGGCATAATTTGATTAAGTTTGAGTTATGATGGAGGATAGCTATAAGCATAAGGGCATGCGCAGAAGACTAATTCAGAAACTGCGCGAAAAAGGCATAATGGACCAATCTGTATTGCAGGTAATGGAACAAATTCCTCGTCATGTATTCTTTGAAAAAGCATTTCTAGAACACGCCTACCAAGATAAAGCCTTTCCCATCGGCCATGGGCAAACCATTTCACAACCTTTTACCGTAGCTTTTCAGACCGAGCTTTTAAAAGTAAAAGCAGGAGATAAGATTTTGGAAATAGGAACAGGTTCCGGATATCAGGCGGCAGTATTAGTTAGTTTAGGAGCTAAGGTTTATACCATTGAGTACCAAAAACCGCTCTATTTAAAAACGAAAGAGTTTTTACCAGAGCTAGGCTACTCACCATTCTTTTTTTATGGTGATGGTTCTAAGGGTTTAGCGGCTCATGCTCCTTATGATAAAATTATTGTTACAGCAGGAGCACCAACTGTCCCTACTGCTTTACTTAGTCAGCTAGTGGAAGGTGGCATATTGGTCATTCCTGTTGGAGATAATGAGGTGCAAAAAATGTTACGCCTTACAAAAATTAGTAATAAAAAGATTGAGAAAGAAGTATTTACTGACTTCAGCTTTGTTCCTTTAAAAGGAGAAAGTGGCTGGAAATAACATAATGGACAAATATTAGTTTGCCATAACAGTTTTCATTTTTAACAAATAAGAAACATCAATTGAGAGTATTCTTTGTTATCTTACTGGTATTGATATGCCTTTCCGGGATTGGCTATATCTTCTGGCGTCAAGAATTGCGCTTTACTAAACCCACCAAAAAACCAAGTGATTTAAAACTGGTTGAGGTTAACGATAGCATCCATTTGGATTTTGTAAATAAAGCTTCAAAACCGTTATTCATTCATTTTTACAATTATGACTGCCCCTGCTCCAGATTTAATATTAAGGAGTTTAAGGCAATGGTTCGCGATTTTTCTGACAGTATCGATTTCATAGCAGTTGTTCAAGCGGGTGATAAATCTGAGAATGCAGAAAAATTATTCAAAGAAAAGTATAACTTGGGAGTTGAAACAATTAACGATAAAGACGGGTTAATTGCCGATGCCTTAGGCATATACAGCACGCCACAAGCCGTCATCATTAAAAACAGTAAAATATTTTATAAAGGAAATTATAATAAAGCAAGATTCTGTACTTCGCGTAACACGCGCTTTGCAGAAATGGCACTTGAAGCCATGATAAACGGTAAACAACCGCCTGAAATGCCTCTTTTGGCAGAAATACCTTATGGCTGTGAGTTACCTTCAAATGGCAATACAAGTACAAGATTGGGGAGCATCTTTAACTTTTAACAATGACAGATAAACAACAAAAACTAGAAGAATACAAAGGAGAAATTAACAAAAGAGCAGACAGAGTACTAAGTTTTACCATAGCCGGATACTTCCTATTCGGCATTTTCTTAGCCTTTTTTTACGACACCTGGTTGGTCGGGCTGTGTGTTGGCTTCTTAAACCTGGCACTTTACTTCGGCACTAAACTTCTATTACCTAAACAAAAAGCTCACCACTACATTGGTAGCCTGGTGATGGCCATTTTCATGGCCCAATTTATTTATCAAATGCATGGCCTATTTGAAATGCATTTTACCGCCTTTATAGCCATCATTGTTCTTATTGGCTACCAAGATTGGAAAGTAATGCTTCCAGCCACTATTTTTATCGTAATCCATCATGCCTCTTTCGCATATATCCAATATCTGGGTGTAACAGAAGGAAATGAGGCCTATCAACAAATTTACTTCACTCAGTTAGATTACATGGATTTGCAGACATTCCTTTTCCATGTAGGTCTGGTAGCCGTGGCAGTTGTAATTGCAGGAGCTACATCTATTTATATGAAAACCAGATCAATGGTGATTTTTGATAGAATGCATTTGGCAGATATAAGAGCCATGCAAACAGAAGTAAACATAGAGTTTGCCAAAGAAATTGCTAACAGCAATTACGATTACCAGTATGAACTTTCAACTGACGACCAATTAGGGAAAGCCCTTGTAGATATGCGCGACAGTCTTAAGGTGAGTGCTAGGCGTGAAAAACAGGAAAAATTTATGAATGCAGGTCTTGCTAAGCTATCAGATATTATAAGAGACCATAACGGAAGCATGGAAGAACTTACCTACCAAACCATCACTTTCCTTGTGAAATACATGGAACTTAATCAAGGTGGTATTTTCATTGCTCACAATGATAAAGGAGAGAATGAAGAGACATATCTTGAGCTTCAAGGTTGTTATGCATTCGAGAGAAGAAAACGCATTAATCAAAAAGTGGGCGTTGGTGAAGGACTTGTAGGGCAGTGCTATCTGGAAAAAGATACGCTATACTTAACCGAAATCCCTGTAGACTACATCAGAATAAAATCCGGGCTGGGCGATGCCAACCCAAGAGTGCTCATTATAGTACCTATTAAGCGTGATGCTATGGTGGAAGGTGTTATGGAACTCGCAGGATTCCAGGAGCTAGAAGATTATCAAATTGAATTCCTTAAAGAAGCTGGTGAAAGTATAGCCGTAGCCATCAATACAACAAAGGTAAATGAACGTACAAATTCGCTATATCAGCAGTCTCTGCAGCAAACTGAGGAAATGAAGGCCCAAGAGGAAGAAATGAGGCAGAATATGGAAGAAATGGAAGCTACACAGGAAGAAATCAGTAGAAAAAATAAAGAAATTGAGAAGCAAAGTGCTGAAAGCAGGTCTTTATTAAATGGTTTGCAAAGTCTTATGGCAATAATTGAGTTTGAACCTAACGGTACTATTATTGAGGCAAATGATAATTTTTTAAATGCCATGAATTATTCTTTAGAAGATATTCAAGGTAAGCATCACAGAATATTTGCATCTGATGAGTATGCAAAATCCGATGAATACAAATCATTTTGGAAAGAGCTTGGGAATGGACATTCTAAAAAAGGAGTTTTTGAAAGATTTTCTTCAACTGGAGATCTGGTGAAGCTAAATGCAGTCTATACACCAATTTTAGACGACACAGGGTCTGTTCAAAAAGTTGTTAAATTGGCTACTGTAGAAAATGAGTAACTAAATTCTTAAAAACAATTATACCTAAAAAGAAAAAGGTCAGAATTGCTTCTGACCTTTTCTTCTTGTGGGATTAGTAGTACCGAAAGCTTTCGGTAGAACCTACGACCCTCCCGATCTTAAAATCGCGATGCTATAAACTAGTTGAGCTATAATCCTTTTTTACGCTGGATCAGCGAAATTATCTTCTTCCTGCTCTTCCATTTTTTCACTTCCATCTCCCTCCTCTGTGCTGTTTGCTTATCATCAAATTGTTCTGAATATACTACTTCCCAATCGGAGGCTTTCCCTGTATATCCATTATGATTTGAGTTGTGTCTTCTAAGTCTTTCTGAGAGTTTATCACAGGTGTGTCCGCAATAATACTTGTCCAGAGATTAAGAGTACAAGATATAGAAATGGCACATAACATTTGAGTAAACAAAAAAAGGTCAGAATTGCTTCTGACCTTTTTCTTTTAGTGGGATTAGTAGGATTCGAACCTACGACCCCCTGCTTGTAAGGCAGGTGCTCTAAACCAACTGAGCTATAATCCCCTTTATTTTTCAACCCGTTCCGTGCGAATGGGAATGCAAATGTAGTACAGAAAATTATATTGGCAAACCATTTTTCAAAAAATAGAAAATATTTTTTCACCCTTTAAAATAACCAGTTGAAAATCAGACCTAAAGACTTTTATTTTTTTTCTGACAATTAAAAACAAACTCTGCTAACTAAGCTTTAACTTTTGCTTTGCTTTTATACCGCTATTTTGCAACTTTCGTTTTCAAGTAAACATCTTGATTTTTTTGAAAAAACTGCGCAAATTTTTCTTCCTGCTTATTATCAGCTTCGTAGTATTATTTGGAGCTGTTTCTGCCTACTTATATTTCAATCAGGATAAAGTAGTTCAACAACTTATAGGTGCTATCAATAAGCAACTCAATGTTCCTGTTGAAGTAAGCAATATCAGCATAAACTGGTATACCGATTTTCCTCATATAGCGGTTGTTTGTACGGATGTTAACATCCAGGAAGCTATTGAAGGTAGCACCTATCCTTTAGCTAAATTGGAACAACTTGCACTCTCCTTCAACCTACTTTCATTAATAAAAGGAGATTATGTATTCGAGAAAGTTAGCCTAACAAATGGCGAGGTAACCATCAGAATTTCTGAATCGGGTGAAAGAAATTTTCTGATAGTAAAGCGGCAAGATAAACCAATAGATAACAAAGAAGTAAATTTTAACTTATCGCGGATTCATATAGATAAGGTCAAGATTAATTATGTGGATGAATCAATTGATCAGTCGTATATAACATTTGCCGAATCATTGAATGCAGCATTAAACAAAGTAGAAAATGATTATTTTATTGATGTTAAAGGTAAGCTTAATAGCAAATCAATTAAAATAGGCGAGTTAAACTATTTTGAAGATAAGGCTCTTAGCCTGAATGCTCATTTAGTCTACAATGAAAGCAGAGAAGTCATTGATTTCAAACCTTCGGAGATAGTAGTTAACCAAAATAATTTTAGCGTAACTGGCCAATATAAAATACAGTCAAACTACATCAACCTTAAAATTGATGGCACTAACACGGATTTTCAAACAATAAGTACACTCCTCCCTAAAGAATACGCTAATTATTTTGCCGACTATCAACCAAAGGGTGATGCTAATTTCAGTAGTAAAATCATTGGTGTTTTGGATAGCAAAAATAACCCGCTCGTAGAAATGGATTTTAGTGTATCTAATGGTTCACTTTATGAAGCTACCTATAAAACCAGCTTAGACTCAATTAATCTACAAGGAAATTTCACTAACGGTTCCAGACATTCTCTGGCAACATCAAAACTAAGCCTAAGAAATATTAATGCGCGCTTAAAAGAGGAAAAAATTCAGGCTGAGCTAACAGTCGACAACCTTGAACGCAACTTTATAAAACTTTCGGCAGAAGGAAAGATTAGCACCTATGATCTGTTCTCCTTTCTACCTCAGAGAGATCAATTTTCGGGTTTAGCAGGGAATATAAAATTCAACTTTAGCCTGGCGGGAGCTGCTGATGATTTTAAAAAAGCATCTACAGCAAGCCGTATTAATAACACGGGTGAAATAGTTTTAACAGAAGTTGGTGGAATCTATAAAGAATATCCGCTACCTATGACTGCGATAAACGGACGCCTATTATTTAACAAAAATGATATTGCCATCAATCGATTAAGCGGAAGAATTGGAGAGTCAGATATCAATATGACTGGTTTCTTTTTAAACATTTTCCCCTACCTGCTGGAAGATGACCAATCTCTACTTATTGAATCAGAAACAAACAGCAGCTACATCGATTTAAATGAGTTGTTAAGTGGTCTTTCTAATGAAAAAAATACTACTGAAAAGCAGCAGGAATCTTATAAATTTTCAATTAGTCCTTATCTAAAACTAGAGCTAAAAAGCAAAATAGATAAACTCATTTTCCAAAACTTTGAGGGCAGAAGAATTGCCGGTAGTTTAAATGTTAATAATCAGGTTTTACGAGCTGAAAATCTTAATGTAAACAGTATGGGAGGCAAAATTAAGCTTTCCGGCTCCATCAATACGCAACCTGATAATTTGGTTGACATTCACACTACAGCTAATTTCAATCAGCTTAATATTGACTCCATTTTCTATACCTTTAATGACTTTAAGCAAGACTTTCTTACGCAAAAACACCTAAAAGGAAAGATTGATGCCGATGTAATGGCGCACATAGTTCTCGACAAATCATTGAATTTTAAACCTGAAGACTTCACTGCTTCTATAGCTGCCTCAATAAAAAATGGTGAGCTCAATGATTTCGAACCTATGCAAAGTTTATCTGAATATGTAAATGAAGATCAGCTAGCTAATTTAAGCTTTGGAGAATTGAGCAACAGTATCCAAATAAAAGACCAAACCATTTATCTACCCGAAATGCTCATAAAGTCCAATATTTCGGAAATACTAATTCAGGGAACTCATACGTTTGATCAACGTATTAATTACAGACTTCTTGTTCCACTAAAGAATTACAAAAAACCTGATAAAGATGAGGCTTTTGGGGCCATAGAGGAAACCACTGACTACACCAAATTGCATCTAAAAATAATAGGTACAACAGATGACTTTGATGTAAGCTGGGATGCTAAGCAATCGTTAAAATCGGTTGCGGAAAAAGTTAAAGAAGAGGGCAAAAATCTGGTGAATATTATCACCGGAAAAGAGGTTAAAAAGGAAAAAAAGAAAGAAATTGAGGTAACTGAAGATGACTATTTTGACTGGTAGAATATGGCTGGTAATATTGCTCATAAATATTACGATTGCTAAAGCGCAAAAGAATTATAAGCTTGATACTTTAAGCTCCGGTACCTCTGCCCTTATTATTGGTTTAGATGCCCTTGATGAAAATAACTTATGGGCAAGTGGAACAAACGCCACAATTTTATTTAGCTCAAATGCAGGAAATACCTGGGAGACATTTCACTTTGAGCAAGCTGATAGCTTGCAATTCCGAGCTATTAAGGCAATCTCCTCAAATGAGGCGCTCGTTATGAGTGCTGGCGAAGGTCCGGCATCTCAAATATTTAAATTTTCAAAAATATCAGGATGGAAGTCTCTTTATATAATGCCTCACAGCGAAGGTTTTCTTGATGCTATTGAAATACTTCCCAATGGTTTAGGCATTGCCTATGGAGACGCCATTGATGAACAACCTTTTATATTAATGTCTGATGAAAATTTAGAAAACTGGGGAAGAGTTGAAACATCGGTTACTGCAAGCAAGGGTGAAGGTGGATTTGCATCAAGTGGAAGTAACATTACAATTAACAAAAAAGGTGATATCTGGATTGGCACAGGTGCTGGCGGATCAGCCAATGTACTTTACAGTAAAAACAAAGGGAAAGATTGGCAAAAGTTTATTAGCCCTATGATTAAAGGAGAAGCCGCAGGAATTACTTCAATCAGACAGGGAGATGACTTACTCTTCATTACAGGTGGTGATCTGGCTAAATCTGACGTTTATACTGATAATCTTTTTATCTCTTCCGACAACGGTAAAAGCTGGCTACCTCTTAATCAACCCATTACGAAGGGAGCGTTTTATGGAAGCGCAATTTCTAACATAGATAATACCAATATATACTTAGTTTGCGGACCAAATGGGGCTGACTTTTTAGCGTCAGAAAAAGGAAAGTGGATTCAATTCAGCCAATTAAATCTATGGACTGCTGAGTTCATAAATAAAAGCACAGCTATTCTGGCCGGTAGAGAAGGAAAAATGATAAAAATTGAGTTTTTAGATTAGTCCGATAAGATTTCAACCAAATCTTCCAACGCATTCTTTCTTGAACCTTTTATTAATATGGTACTTCCCTGTTTAGGAGGATTCTCTTTTAAATGCTCAATTAGGTCTTCCTTACGCTCGAAAAATGTTCCAAAAGGATCTGTTTTCTTTGCCTTTTGTATTTGCTCTCCTAAATAAATTCTTCGGCTAACCCCTAAATCAACAGCCAATTCACCTAGCTTCTCATGTTCAAGCGTACTCATATCTCCCAGTTCAAGCATATCGCCTAAGATAGTGATTGATTCTCCTTCAGCTGAGGCGCTAAGGCTTTCTATGGCCAATTCCATAGAGTTAGGATTAGCATTATATGCATCCAAAATAATATTATACTTTTCAGTGCTTATCAGCTGAGAACGCATATTGGCAGGATGATAATTAGATATGGCTTCTGCTGCTTTATTCATGTCAACTTCAAAATATTTAGCAACACATAAGGCAGCTGCTACATTATTGAAATTATATTGTCCTACCAAATGAGTGTTAATTACTAAACTGTTCTCAGCCTCAACAGTCAAAAACATTTTCTTAGTGCTCACTACAGCAGTTAAGTAATCGCCTTCATTAGGATAAGTTGCAGCATTATCAAACCGTTTTTTCATGTTTTTTAAAACAGCATCATTAGTATTAATAAAAGCAACGCCATTATTTTTCTTCACGAAGTCGAACAGCTCACTTTTCCCAATGATTATATTTTCAAAACCACCGAACTCTCCTATATGTGCCTTGCCTATATTGGTAATTAAACCGTAACCAGGACGAGCGATTTTACAGTAAGAGGCTATTTCACCAATATGGTTAGCCCCCATTTCAATAATGGCCATTTCATAGCGCTCATCAATCTCCAGCAAACTTAATGGTACACCAATATGATTGTTTAGATTACCTTTGGTAGCAAATGTTTTATATTTGGCTGACAATGCAGCTTGCATCAATTCCTTAGTAGTAGTTTTTCCGTTAGATCCGGTTATGCCTATAATTGGAATATCAAGTTGATTTCTATGATACAGCGCCAATTCTTGTAACGCTTCTAATGCATCATCAACAACAAATGATTTATCAGATGCAACACCTTCTATTTGTTCATCAAGCACTACTGCCAAAGCCCCGGCATCTAGGGCACTTTTAGCAAACTTATTCCCGTTAAAGTTCGGTCCCTTTAAAGCAAAGAATAAATTCCCACTCTCAATTTTTCTGGTATCAGTACACACACCAGTACTTTTGCTAAATAAAGTATAGAGCTGATCAATTTTTTCCATCTACAAGGCTGATTTTACAATAGCTAAATTAATAAATGCGTTCTGGTTTATCATGTCATCCTTACTAAATAGTGTAATTTTGATCACTGTAAAAGTAGTTTAAACAAGAACCTCATAATAAGTTGCTATATCAATTTATGTTCAAATATTTTAAATCCATCCTTCTTATAACATCATTTCTATTGCAAAGCAGCCTGAGCTTTAGTCAATATCAGTTTCAGCTTTACCAGGGCACACCTGTTGGGGTTGGCTCTCAGAAACTCAAATCACCCTGGGTAGGTGGATTAAATGGTGTTCAATACAGTCAAATGGATTTAAACGGTGATAGTGTTGAAGATTTAATAGCTTATGATCGTTCTTCGAAATTGATTCATTGCTTCTTATTAAAAGAGGGGCAATATCAATATGCACCTGCCTACAATGATTTCTTTCCTGAAGAAATTTTCAACTTTCTAATTTTAGCTGATTTCAATGCTGATGGAAAAAAAGATTTATTTACCGCAGGCAATTTAGGCATGATCGCCTATAAGAATGTAGGCACTAACAATATACCTCAGTGGGAAAAGCAGAGTAACTTCTTAACATATGAAAGCAAAAGTGGGAACGAGGTAAACCTACAATTAATAAATAATGATTACCCTAATATTTCTGACATTGATAATGATGGAGATATCGACATTCTAGCTTTTAACACCTCTGGACTTGAAAGTACCATTGTTTTTTACAAAAACCTGAGTATTGAGCAAGGGCAGTCGCCAAATATGGACATATTAATAGAAGAAGAAACTCGTTGGGGAAATTTTGAAGAGTGTAACTGCGGTAGCTTTGCTTTTGATACAGAAGACTGTAACATCGGTCAGCAAGAAAGAGGTGCTTTGCATGCTGGCGGTAAAAGTATATTTGCTGAATATTTAGATGATGATAACATAATTGATTTAATTACCAGCCATCAAGAGTGCTCAGAGCTTTATAGCTATAGTGGTGCATCTGCAGGAATCAATCCGAAGTATTCAGATGTGAGCACTTCATTCCCTAATAGTGCAAACCCAGCAGCATTTAACTATTACCCAAACACTATGGCTATTTCAAACAATAACGATCAGAAAGATTTGATCATTAGCCCTAATTTGGAAGCTCAACTAAGTATTGCCATCAACTACAAATCTTCTAATTGGCTTTACACAAAGGATGAAAATGGTGACTATACACTTAAAACTAAAGCATTTCTTCAAGAAGATATGATCGATTTGGGTATTCAAGCCGGTCCTTCCTTATTTGATTATGATAACGACAATGACCTCGATCTATTTGTAGCCTATACCAATACTGATGAAAACAACACTATTTATAGTGGCGTTGCCCTTTTTGAAAACATTGGTGATGCTAGCTCACCTTCATTCAGTTTGATTAATGAAGACTATCTTAATTTCAACGGTACGGACTTCTCCAACCTATTGATTCAATTTACTGATTTGAACAAAGATGGTGAGATCGATTTAGCCTTTCAGGCAACAGAGAATGGACAAAATGCACTTTACACCTGTATTTCACAAAATGGGCAGATAGATATTAACAATAGAAATGTAATTGATAATGTTTTTATTGGTTTCGGCTATTCCTTTCATTTTGTAGAAGTGTCGGATGCAAATAAGTGCGATCTATTAATTGGTAAATCATCAGGAGGACTCATTCATTATGAAAACATTGGGACACTTGATAATCCTTCTTTCGAACAGGCCAATAATACTTACCTATCAATTAGTGATGACTTTTTTCGGTCATCATTAAAGTTAACATCATCTGATATTGATGCTGATGGCAGTACTGATTTAATAGTTGCTGATCAATCTGGCTTAATCAAAGTGTATTCTGATTTTAAATCTGAAACGGAAGAGTTCGATACACTTTACGCCTATAACCAAATTCAAAAGAGTTTTTCTAAAACAGACCTAGGATCAAAAAACACGCTGGCGGCTGGCTTCCTATACGATTCAAAATACCCTACACTGATTACAGGAAGCATATCAGGCGGATTAAGTGTTTTAAGAAATGTTTCGGAATACCCAGTAGAGGAATCTGCTTTAGAAACTAAATTCAGTTTTTATCCTAACCCAAACAATGGCAGCAATTTAACGATTGAATTAAAAGAGGCGGCTACCATCAGTATTATTACATTAAGTGGAGAAGTTGTGATTAATGATTTGAAATTACAAGCTGGCTCCAGTTCAGTTACTTTAGAAAGCTTGAAGGAAGGCTTATATATTATTTCAGCATCCTTTGACAAGAACACTTTTGAAAGCAGAAAGCTACTTATAAAACATTAAAATCATCGGCATCTAAATAGGCAGGGAATTTCTCTCTTCCTCTCTTCAAGTCCTCATAAGAAAGAGTTATAGTTTTTATCATTTCTGCCTGATCTAGAAAGCAAATTGTCTCCCCTTTAAAATTATAAGCACCGGAATGACCATTAAAAGGAACACCATTACCATCATCTCCAATTCTATTAACTCCTAAGCAATAGCTCAAATTCTCAATAGCTCTGGCTTTCAACAGCGCATCCCAGGCATTCACTCTTGCGGCTGGCCAATTGGCTACGTAGAGAAGAAGATCATATGCCATTGTATCATTCTTGCTGGTATTTCTACTCCATACCGGAAAGCGCAGATCGTAACAAATAAGAGGCTTAATCTTCCAACCTTTTAACTCAACTATAGGAGACTCTTGTCCCATATTGAAATGATGGTGCTCATCGGCCATTCTGAAAAGATGACGTTTATCATAAGTGGTATAATTGCCATCAGGCTGCATCCAAATTAATCTGTTGAAATACTTTCCATCTTCCTTTACAATATAGGACCCTGTAACTACCACCTTCTTCTGAGTGGCCATCTGTTTCATCCATTTGAAAGTATGCAGGTTCATAGGCTCAGCTAACTTTTCAGCCGACATACTAAAACCTGTGTTAAACATTTCAGGTAAAACAATTAAGTCTGTTTCCTCCTCATAGTTGAAAAGTTGCTCTTCCAGCATGGCTAGATTAGCCGATTTATCTTCCCAGTATAAAGGAGTTTGTACAAGTGTTACTTTTAAATCTTGCATAAAATATCTGCTGCTTTTTCTAATGTTTCTTCACCTTTGGCAAAACAAAAACGAAGCATCTTATTATCTGTTTTCTGTTGATAAAAAGCTGATACGGGAATGGAGGCCAATCCGTATTCTTTAGTTAGTCTTTCAGCAAACTGAACATCACTTTCCTGAGATACATTATCGTAATTAAGTATTTGGAAATAAGTACCATATGAAGGGATCACTTTGAACTTTGAAGCTGCTAATCTCTCCACAAAATAATCTCTTTTCTTTTGGTACATCTCCCCTATACCCTGATAGTTTGACTCATCTTTTAAGAACTCAGCCAATGCAAATTGAGCTGGAGTATTTACTGAAAAGCAATTGTACTGATGAACCTTTCTGATTTCTTTTGTAAGACTTGTAGGAGCTACCAAGTATCCGATTTTCCAGCCAGTTGCATGAAAAGTTTTACCGAATGAATAAACCGCAATACTCCTTTTAGCCAATTCTTGATCTGCCAGAACACCCAAATGGGGTTTATCATCAAAAATAATATGCTCGTATACCTCATCGCTTAAAATTAACAAGTTCGGATTCTGCTCAAGTAGCGCTTTAAGTTCTTTAATATCTTCAGGTGAGAAAACTGCTCCGGAGGGATTATGAGGAGTATTAATGACCAGCATTCTAGTTTTTTCAGTAATAGTGTCCCGAATCTTTTCCCAATCCGGTGTGAAATCCTTTGGGTTTAGAGCAACTGTTTTTGGGACTCCACCGGCCAATTCTATTGCCGGAATATAACAATCGTAAGCAGGTTCCAGAACCACCACTTCTTCTCCCTCATTCACTAAAGCCATTATGGTAGAAAATATAGCTTCCGTGGCCCCTGCAGTCACAGTGATTTCCTCATCAGGATTAACTTCTGTTTGATAAAGTTTGGCAATCTTCTGTGCTATCTCCTCTCTTAGTGCTGGTAAGCCTGGCATTGGCGCATATTGGTTATGGCCCATTTGCATATTTCTGTATACCAACTCAATGAGTTCTTCCGAAATAGGAAACTCAGGAAAGCCTTGTGATAAGTTGATGGCATTATGCTCTGCAGCCATTTGGGACATGACGGTAAAAATGGTTGTTCCTACAGATGGTAACTTAGATGCTATATTCATTCTCTCAAATTTTATTGGAAACAAAAAAGGCCATCAGTCACTAGACAGATGGCCCTCTTGAAGAAGTAAGGGTTAATTAACCTTTGTTCTTAATATCTTGAACCTCAATTCTGATTTCTTGAGCTAAGTTTTTCAACTCCTGCATTCCTTTTCTTACTCTAGTACCAGCAGCCTGGTTTTCTTTGTCATAAAACTTTTCGAAATCAGCCTCTAGGCCCATTACTAAATCTCTTACTTGTTCGAATCTTTTCATTCTTATTTTAGTTTACGGTTGACTAAATAATTAAATTAATTTGAAGCAATATAGGCAAAATCATTAAAAAACAACAATGAGCGCCCTTTTTTTGACTATTTTTTTACTCTTTAAACGATTTCGCTAATTCGTTTTCTCTGTACTCTCCACTTGTTAGTCTGTGTTGAATAGCAGAAAATGCTTTGATCGTTCTATCCACATCTTCCAGGCTATGTGAAGCCGTAGGAATCAGTCTCAAGATAATCATCCCTTTAGGTATAACCGGATAGATTACAACAGAACAGAAAATGCTGTGATTCTCTCTTAAATCGTGTGCTAAAGCAGCTGCCTCGCCAACTGTTCCATTCAGAACTACCGGAGTAACAGGCGATTGTGTATCACCAATACTAAAGCCATTTTCTTTTAATCCATTCTGTAAAGCATTCACAACCTTCCAAAGATTTTCTTTATGCTCTGGTTGATCTCTCAACATTTCCAAACGCTTTAATGCACCTTCTACCATTGGCATTGGTAATGACTTGGCAAAGATTTGTGAACGCATATTATAGCGTAAGAAATTCACTATTTCCTTATCTCCTGAAATAAAAGCTCCGATTAGCGCCATTGATTTAGCAAATGTGCTGAAGTAAAGATCAATTTCATCCATTACTCCCTGCTCTTCACCAGTACCCGCTCCTGTTGGTCCCATTGTACCAAAGCCATGAGCATCATCAACTAATAAACGGAAATTATATTTTTCTTTAAGCGCTAATATCTCCTTTAGCTTACCCATAGTACCAGTCATACCAAATACACCTTCGGTAATCACTAATATACCTCCACCTGTTTCGTCAGTAAGCTTAGTAGCTCGCTGTAATTGTTTCTCAAGGTTTTCAACATCATTGTGAGGATAAACAAAACGTTTCCCCATATGTAGCCTTACACCATCAACAATACATGCATGAGATTCGGCATCATACACAATAGCATCCTTTCTACCAACAACAGCATCAATTACAGAAAGTACGCCTTGATAGCCGTAGTTTAACAGCATTACATCTGGCTTCTTAATGAAATCAGCCAACTGCTGTTCAAGCAACTCATGTTGAGAAGTATTACCTGACATCATTCTTGCTCCCATTGGGTAAGCAAGACCCCATTTCGCAGCTGAATCAGCATCTGCCTTTCTAATTTCAGGGTGATTGGCTAAGCCCAAATAGTTATTTAAACTCCAGGTTAAAACATCCTTCCCTCTAAATTTCATGTGGGGAGAAATCTCTCCTTCCAGCTTAGGAAACATGAAATAGCCTTCTGATACATCAGAGTGCTTGCCTAGTGGCCCCATGTCCACCTTCAATTTCTCAAATAAATCTACTGCCATCTATCTAAATATTATTTAAATTCTATAAACCAGCCACAAATGTAAACAAAAAAGCAAACATGAAAAAATGATCAATCGGCTTAAAAAGCTTATTATTTAGCAAAAGAGCCAATAATTGTGTAGCATTGTAAGCTCATTATTTAATAACATACAAAGCCTTAACGTATGCCAAAAATTAAAAAAATTCTAGTTGCCAACCGCGGGGAAATAGCCCTAAGAGTAATGCGCTCAGCTCGTGAGTTAGGTATACAAACTGTTGCCATTTTCAGTGAAGCGGATAGAAACGCTTTACATGTGAGATATGCTGATGAAGCTGTTTGTGTAGGACCTCCAGCTTCATCTGAAAGTTATTTGAGAGTGGATAAAATAATAGAGGCCTGCAAAAACTTAAAGGTAGACGCCATTCACCCTGGTTATGGCTTCTTATCTGAAAATGCAGATTTTGCCAGAGAAGTAACAAAAGCAGGGATAATATTCATAGGTCCTTCACCCGAAGCCATTGAAGTTATGGGGGATAAATTAGCGGCAAAAGCGGCCGTTCAAAAAAATGATGTCCCTTTGGTTCCCGGTTTAGATAAGGCAATTACCGACATCGACTTCGCTAAAAAGAAAGCTGATGAAATTGGCTATCCTATTTTGATAAAAGCTAGTGCCGGTGGTGGTGGCAAGGGTATGCGCATAGTAGAAGACCCAAAAGATTTTGAAGAGCAAATGGACAGGGCAGTTAGTGAAGCCAAAAGCTCATTTGGTGATGGCTCTGTGTTTATTGAAAAATTTGTAAGCTCACCCAGACATATCGAAATTCAGGTAGTAGGTGATACGCATGGAAATGTAGTTCATCTTTTCGAAAGAGAATGCTCTATTCAAAGAAGACATCAGAAGGTAATTGAAGAGGCTCCATCTAGCGTATTAACTCCTGAAAAAAGAGAGAAAATGGGCCAAGCAGCTATTGAGGTAGCCAAAGCATGTAATTATTATGGTGCAGGAACAGTAGAGTTTATTGTTGATGACAAACTAAATTTCTATTTTCTTGAAATGAATACGAGGCTTCAGGTAGAACATCCGGTAACTGAACAAATTACGGGAGTAGATTTAGTAAAAGAGCAAATTAGAATTGCAGAAGGCGAAAAACTATCTATTAACCAAGATGACCTCAAAATTATTGGTCATTCTATTGAAGTTCGTGTTTATGCAGAAGATCCTCAAAATAATTTCTTACCTGATATTGGTAACCTTAAAGTTTATAAGAGACCACAAGGTACTGGCATAAGAGTAGACGATGGTTTTGAGCAGGGCATGGATATCCCTATCCATTATGACCCGATGATTGCTAAACTTGTTACTTACGCTGACAATAGAGAGGAAGCCATTTCAAGAATGATCCGAGCCATTGATGAATATGAAATTGTTGGTATCGAAACTACCCTCGGTTTTTGTAAATTTGTATTGGGTCATGAGGCTTTCACTTCAGGTAATTTCGATACTAAATTTATTGAAAAACACTATAAACCTGAAAATTTAGATCAGCAGTTAACGGCTGACGAGGCAGAGATTGCCGCAGCCTTAACGACTAAATTATGGCGAGAGAAGGATACTAAATCGCAACCTGCTCTGGAGCCACACAGAAAAGAATCTCTTTGGAAAAAGAACCGCATGTAAAGTATGGCAGAAATTAAGCCTATAAAAGGCTGGCGCTACAATAAAGAACTGCAAAAGGAAATAGAGGATTTAACCAGCCCTCTTTTTGATGTTGTTTCTGCAAAGCAGCGCGAAGCTCTTTATAAAAATGAATTAAATAGCATACATCTTTCTGTTCCTCAAGGCCCTGATGCAGCTGAAAAAGCTAAAGAAAGGCTACAAAAATGGAAAGAGCAAGGTATAATTGAGCAGGATCCGCTTCCCGGCATTTATGTCTATTATCAATATTTCACCTTACCTGGTAGCAACAAAGAGTACATTCGAAAAGGATTTATTGCTTTCCTTCGAGCCTATGACTGGGAAGATGGCGAGCTATTAAGGCATGAAAATACTATTCCTAAATCTGTAAATGACAGAATAGATATTCTGGAAAAAACACAGATGAATGTAAGCGCAACTCATGGTTTATATACGGATCACGATTTTGAGCTTGAGGAATATATGGATGAAGCCATGAAAATGCCTCTATCTGAATCAGAGGATTACCAGGGTGTAAGAGAAGTCCTAAGCGTGATTCATGATGCGAAAATCATTAAAAAGTTTATCGAGAAAATAGCAGATCAGAAGATTATTTTGGCTGATGGCCATCATAGGTATGAAGGTTCTATGCTCTATAGGCAACAAATGATTAAAGAAAACCCTAACCATACCGGAGAGGAAGGTTACAACTTTCATATGATGTATTTCACCAACTCTGCTGCTGATGATTTACGCATACTACCCACACATAGGTTAATCCAAAACTTGCCTGATTTTAATGAAGCTGAGATCATGCAAAAACTGGAAGAAGATTTTCATATCAAGGCTGTTGAAAATGCTTCTGACATCCATGAAGTTATATTGGGAAAGAAATGGGCTTTCGGCCTTCTCTTTAAGGATAAAACCTATAAAATCAGGCTAAAACCAGAAAGTATTGATAAGCTCGAGTGGCCTTTTCCTGATGTGGTTAAACAGCTTGACCTAACTGTGATGCATTATTTCTTTATAGAAAAAATATTAGGAATAGCAGGCAAAGAACAAAGACGATCTGAAAATATTGCTTTTGAACGTAACTTCTTCAATTGCTTAACACAAGTTCAAAGTGGCGAAGCCAATATGGCACTCATCACAAAAGAAATAAGCATGGAACAGGTAAGAGAAGTATGTTTCAGTGGCTACACCATGCCTCAAAAGTCTACTTACTTTTATCCGAAAACAATTTGCGGATTTTTATTTAGCTCAATAAAAGAAGATGAATTTAGCTTACCCCCTTATTTTAGGCTCTAAATCGCCTAGAAGAAAAGAAATTCTAGAAAAAGCAGGTTTTCTGTTCTCCGCAGAAAGTTTAGATACGGCTGAGAACTATCCTGAAGATTTACCAAAAAATAAGGTAGCAGCTTATTTGGCTGAACTCAAAGCCAAGGCATTTCTTGAAAAAGGAGGTTATGAAGATAAATTGATTCTTACAGCTGATACCACAGTGCTTATAGATGATGTATTGCTTGAGAAACCAGCCGATGCAGATGAATCAAAAGAAATGCTTAAAGCCTTAAGTGGTAGAACTCATGAAGTAGTTTCTGCTTTCACCATTTTGCATAAAAATGAGATCAAAAGTTTTTCTGATAGCACCTACGTTACTTTCGGAAAATTGGAAGATGCCGTAATTGAGCAATACATTATTGAGCACAAACCTTTTGACAAGGCTGGATCATATGGTATTCAGGAAGGAATAGGTCTTACACACATTCAAGAATTAAAAGGTTCTTATTTTACAGTGATGGGCTTACCCATTCATAAAGTATATCAGCAACTCAAGCCATTTATGAAATGAAAACCATCTGGAAGTATTTTAAGGATTATCACACCTCATTAAAGCATCCGATTTGGCTTTACCTAATTATCACCCTTTTTTTAGGTTTACTTACCTGGTTTAACTACACCTATAAACTGGAAAAATGGCTGGATAGGTTAAAGCCTGATTATTTACCATATGTTGGCCATTTCATCATGTTCTCGGTGATCTACTGGTTGATTGTTTGGCTGTGTGTTCAGTTTAAGGTCATCGATAATGTATTGAAAAACAGAAGCTTTATACTAAAAAGCTTCTTTATGTTGACCATACTAACCTTAGATGTTTGCTTCCATTTCCATAAAGACTTCATCAGGGCAAATTTTGAATTCAAGAACCGATTTTATTTATATAAAGTAGTTGGTCAAATGACCAGTGCCTTAACGGCTATTCTTCCTCTATTTATTTATTACTGGTGGAAGGAAAAGCATGACCAAACGCTCTATGGCTTTAAAGCTTCGGCTAGGAAGATTGGTCAGTATGTGCCACTGGTTCTTTTAATGATCCCTTTAATTGCTGCCGCTTCCTTTCATGAAAGCTTTAGCAACTTCTATCCTATTTTTAAGGAAAATCAGCATTTCCTTGACTGGTCAGTGCAAACCAGAGCCACAGTATTCGAAATCTTTTACGGTTTAGATTTCATAACTACCGAGTTTATGTTCAGAGGTTTTATGGTGCTTGGCTTTACCTATTATTTAGGACCAAGAGCTGTTCTACCAATGGTAGGCCTTTACGTAGCCTTACACTATGGCAAGCCTGCAGGAGAAACTATCGGCTCATTTTTCGGAGGTTACATCCTTGGTGTATTGGCTTACCAGAGTAAGAACATCTGGGGAGGCATACTGGCTCATGTGGGTATTGCCTGGCTCATGGAGCTTTTTGCATGGCTTCAGAAAATGTGGGATTAAAACTTATCCGATAGCTTGTAGTTGAAAGACCCTAGTTATGGTCACAATCTCATTTATTCATTATTCCGAAAACAAATGGTGGGCTTTTAAGCAAATGCGCTTACTCCCACCTGAAATTGAGCAAGTTGAAGGAGTAATCTTTTCTAAATTATTAGGTACCGGCAGCGGATTTGGTTTTAGTCTAAAACCAGATTTCAGCACTTATTCCTTACTAATCAAATGGAAAGATGAAACAACAAAAGACCAATTCTTTAATAGTCATCAGCTCTTTCAAGAATTAGTTGGGAAGAGCAACACTATTAAAACCTATCTGCTTGAAGAGTTAGGTGCACATGGAAGCTGGTATGGTGCAAATCCCTTTGAAGAGCATGCAGCATATGATGGAAACCAAATAGCCATCATCACCAGGGCCAGAATTAATGTATTAAAACTTCCCCGTTTTTGGAGTAATGTACCAAAAGCCAGCAAAGCTATAAAGGAAGCAAAAGGTCTGGTTTTTACTAAAGGTATTGGAGAATGGCCATTGATTGAACAAGCCACTTTCAGCATTTGGGAAAATATGGAAGCAATGAAAAACTACGCTTATCAAGATACCCACAAAGAAATTATCAAAAGAGTTAAACAGGAAAACTGGTATAAGGAAGAGCTTTTTGCCCGCTTCAATGTAAAGGGAAGCTTTCAGCATTGAAGGTTAACAATAATTAGTTGGCAGCGTTTTCTAAATAGATTTTTGATTTACCACATACCATGAAAAATATTAAAATCACTTCCCTTTTATTAATTGCCATTTCTTTACAAGCATGTAATCAAAAGAAAGCTGTCAGTCAGCAACAAGCATCTGAATCTGAACCTAAGATTAATTTAAGTGAGCAATTTGGTGATTACTGGTACCAGGGGAAAGCCGAACTTACTTCTTATGATTTAACGCAAGTGCGTTATGGTCAAAAAAGAGAAGGTCATGCGGTACTTGTATTCGTAACCGAAGATTTCTCGAAAGAAAAGCAGGTGAAGTTAGATAATCCGCAGGCTAATCCTGAAGATGCTGAGAAAGTGATGAAGCTCAACTTTACGAAAAAGTTTAAAACTGGTATATATCCTTATTCAATGATGAGCTCCATTTTTAATCCTGTGTATCCTGAAAATGATTTACACGCTGTAAAAATCACCACTTCTGTACAAGAATGGTGCGGACACGTATTCATGCAGTTTAATAAAGGAACGAATAATTATGACGCCATGATACGAAGCTATTTTGAAAGCGAAGGCGATCAAAACTTTAGCTTGCCTAAAGCATGGAGTGAAGATGAGCTTTGGAATTTGTTGCGGTTGGATCCTTCTGCTATTCCTTCAGGTAATATGAAGATGATCCCTTCTACTATGTATTTAAGGCTAAAGCATAAACAAACCGCTGCCTACAAAGCCAGTATTGAGAAAGACATTCAAGGAGAAAATAGCAGTCTAATTATAAAGTATCCAGATTTAAAGCGTAAAGTAAAAATCAACTATCAGAACAGTTCCCCTTATAAAATCAACTCGTGGGAAGAAACTTATCCTGAAAATGGTGAAATGATGACCACAACAGGAACGCTCAAAAAAAGAATTATGCTGGACTATTGGAATCGCAACTCGGTAACAGATTCGACTTATAGAGAGGTATTGGAGCTAAATTAATGATTGATAAAATACATTGTATCTAGCTCTCTATATTTTAGTTGTTCCAATCTATTGGCAAAGCTAAATAACAAACTTTCTTGTACATCTCTATTTCTGTTATACAGTTGTTTAAAAGTAAACTTTCCCTGACTAAAATCTAATACATTTTCAGACAAGAGTAATTTTCCTTCATTTTCAATTTGATATAGATTTTGTCCTTCCACAATTCCTAAAAAGCTGAAATCAGGCAGACTGTCATTAATATTACTCAAAAGAAAATTATAGCTAACTTCAGCTTCTTCGGTATAATTGGAGTTAAAATTATTCCTCACGTCAATACTAAAAATCTCGTCCGCAACATTCCGATCACTCAAATGAGCTTCTAAGTAAATATACTCATAAAAACTCTTAGGCATTGGTACCTCATATTCATTTTGATACACATCGACTTCCATCTCCAATGTATCCTGTTCGATTATCAAACTTAATTTATCACCCTTATCATATAAGGTGAAATTTTCAGCTCCATCACTTAGATCGTAATAAGTATCATCACAGCTCATGAGCAGACAAAAAATAGCGCAAGCGAAAAGTATTTTCTTCATATGGAAATTACGTTTCATAGATTGACTCTGTAAACTACAAAAACGTTGGAATTGCACTCTATTTTAGCCAGCAGCAAACTGCATCAAAATGCCGCACAAATAAGCTGCATAGGTACCTAAAGCGTAACCTAACACAGCTAATAGTACACCTACTGGTGCCAAACTAGGATGAAAAGCTCCTGCTACAATGGGTGCAGATGCTGCGCCTCCAACATTTGCCTGACTTCCAACAGCCACAAAGAAATAAGGTGCTCTGATTATTTTTGCAATAAGTAATAACAGGACTACGTGAATACTCATCCATATTAAGCCAACCAAAAAGAAGCCAGGGTTATCAAAAATAGCTGTTATGTCCATTTTCATACCGATTGTAGCCACCAATATATATATCATTACAGAACCCAGCCGTGAAGCACCTACCCCTTCCAATTTTCTTGCCTTTGTGAATGATAAAAGTAAACCAATGGTAGTAGCAATAACAACCAACCAAAAGAAACCTGATGTTAAACTGAACTTTTCAAGTCCGGGCGCCTTTTCAGCAATAAAAGGTGCAATTAAATCTGCTCCAAAATGAGCAAGACCAGTTGCTCCAAACCCAATTGCCAATACTGTCATTACTTCTGGTAATTTGGGAATCTTCATGATTGAAAGCTGGTATTCCTCTATTTGATGTTTGACCTTATCTATAGCTGAAGCATCTGCCTTTAGTCTTTTATCAAGTTGACTGGAAATTCCGGCACCATATAATAAAAAGGCCATCCAAATATTGGCTACGATTACATCTACCGTAATCATGGTTGTAAATAAATCTTCACTAGCACCAAAAGTTTCAAACATTGCGGCCTGATTAGCTCCTCCACCTATCCAGCTACCTGCAATTGTAGCCATACCTCTCCATACAGCATCAGGGCCTACTCCACCCACAACTTCAGGAGCAAATGCAGAAGTGATTAAAATTGCCAGCGGTCCGCCAATTACAATTCCAACCGTTCCGGTTAAAAACATGATAACAGCCTTTTTACCAAGACTGGCTATTCCCTTTAAATCAATACTAATGGTAAGCAATACCAAGGCCGTAGGTAGTAGGTAGCGGGAAGCAACAAAATACAACTGACTTTCATCTCCTGAAATAATTCCGAGTGTATTAAATATGGAGGGAATGAAATAACAAAGAAGTACAGATGGAATGTATTTATAAAATTTCTGCCAGCCTGTTTTCTCGCTTGTTGAAGTAACAAACACAGCTGCCAAAATTAGCATCAGTAAGCCAAAAACTACTGCATCATTGGTAATTAAAGGTGTTTTATCCATTCTTATACTCATTTATTAAACTAACAAATTCACTCAATATCATAGAGGTGGCTCCCCACACCACTTTCTCTTCAATATCAAAATAAGGTGCTCTCAGCCTGATATTTGGTCCTACAGTTAGCTCTGTTTCCTTCAAGGTTCTTGCATCAGATAAGTGATTTATCTCAGCAGTAAATATCTGAGCCACTTCTCTTGGGTCTCTTCTAAATTCCGGCTTTTCAGCCAAAAAACTGATGACAGGCTTTACGATAAAATTACTAGCCGTAATATTCAAATCAGACAACGCACCTATTACATTTTGTCTTTCAATTTGAATTCCTATTTCTTCAAAAGTTTCGCGGATAGCGGTAGTTTCTAAATCAACATCTTCCTCCTCCATTTTACCACCGGGCAAGCTCACCTGACCACCATGTACACCATCGTAATCTGGCCTTTGTGTAAGCGGAAAAAATACTTTGCCATCCTCCTCATAAAGGGCAATCATAACCGCTCCCTTTCTGGGAGGCCTGGTGTGGTTCATTCTGAAATCACCACCAATTCGCTGAGCCATCATGCGTTGATGAGCTTCTCCCCCTGGCAAATCGGACTTTAATCGCTTCTTTAAAAAATCAACAAACTGATGCATTCTTAATTTTTTAGCAGAACAATTATACAAAACAATGTTAAGCATACATCATTTTTTGGCGAAAGCTGTCCATTATTCTATAGGCTAATCACTTAGCATTTATTTTTTTTAAGATATTTGCAGCCTAAAATTTTAAAACTGTATGAAGCATCTGGCTGCAAAACTCTTTCTATTCGTTTTATTAATACAATCAGGCATCCTCCTAGGTCAAATCCCAAGTGGCTATTACACAAGTGCTGAAGGTAAAACCGGCTATGCTTTAAAAACTGAATTATCATTCATTATTGATGGACATACTGATAGAGGGTACAGCGCACTGTGGGATTTATACCAAATAGCTGATGTTCGATCAGATGGTTTTGTTTGGGATATCTATTCAAACTGCAATTTGACCTTTGGCACAGATCAAGACAATGGTACTGGTGGAACAACTGAATGCGATAAATATAATAGGGAACATACATTTCCTCAAAGCTGGTTTAACTCCGCAAGCACACCTAGAGCAGATGCTCATATGGTACTTCCAACCGATAAGAAAATTAATTCAGAAAGAGGTAATCTACCCTATGGTGAAACCGATGGGGGTATAATCTCTTCCAATGGAGCTCGTAAAGGAAGTAATACAATTTCTGGATATACTGGGACAGTATTTGAACCAGCTGATGAATATAAAGGAGATGTTGCAAGAATCTATTTTTATATGGCAGCGAGATATGAATCAGACATTGATGCCTGGGAAACGAACTCCACAGAGTCGGATATAGTTTTGAATGGTTCAGAAGATCAGGTTTATGAAGATTGGTTTTTAAGAATGCTCTTAAGTTGGCATGACAGCGATCCTGTTAGTCAGAAAGAGGTCGACAGAAATAATGATGTCTATGACTTTCAAGGTAATAGAAATCCTTTTATTGATCATCCTGAATGGGTAAGCTGTATTTGGGAAGGTGTTTGTGAAAATAGTGCGAATCCTTCGCTTACCAGCTCAGCTAATTCTTTAAGTTTTAGTGATCAGGTTTTTGGTAGTAACAGTGAAACCTTAAGCTTCACATTAACCGGTGAAGACCTTACGGAAGATATAACTATAAGCTCGAGCGATGCTGAATTTACCATAGCTATAGATAGTGAAACCAATTTTAGTACTTCCAAAACTTTAAGTCCTGATAATACTGGAGAACTATCCGCAACTATCTATGTAAAGTTTGCTGCATTAAGTAATACCGCAGAAACCATTAATGGTCAGCTTTCAATCACACAAAGTGAAGTTGATATTATTAACATTAATTTAAGTGGTGGTGTTCTTGAACAGACAAATCCAGTCTTAGAAGCTACAGTTGCTACTTTAGATTTTAGTGATGTTGAATTTGGTAGTGGAAATGAGGTCTTAAGTTTTTCATTAACGGGTGCGAATCTTACGGAGACTGTAAACCTATCCTCAAGTGAGGCTGAGTTCACTATTGCTATTGGTAGCCAAACAAATTTTGAGTCTAACAAAACAATTACTCCAGAAAACACAGGAGATGTTTCAGAAACCATTTTCATTAAATTTGAGCCTGTACAAAATATAGCTGAAACTATTAACAGCACACTCAATATAACACAGTCTGAAGTTTCCGATATAAATATAGATTTAAATGCAACTGTGATAGAGCAGCTTAATCCTGAACTCACTACATCAACAACAAATCTAAATTTCAATGCTGTCAATTTTGGAGAAGGTACAGACATACAAAGCTTTGAGGTTACAGGGTCTGACTTGTCACAAAATATTTCATTAAGCGCAATGGCTGATGAGTATACAATATCTATTAATGATCAGAATAGCTTCTCAAACGCTGGTCTAATAACTCCTGAAAGTAACGGAGATGTTCAGGCAACCGTTTTTGTAAAATTTGAAGCCACACAAAACATAGATGCAACTATCAATAGTTTTATTTCTATAGCTCAAGCCGAAGTAGAGAATATCAGTGTTTCTCTCAGCGGTGAGGTAGTAGCCGTTTATAATCCATTAGTAAATATTACAGGCTCGTTAAATACTTTTAGTACAAATATCTTTTACACTGAACAAACTGAGGCTCAGACTTTAAATATTCAGGCATCAGGTATAAGAAACCGTTTAAAAATAGCCGCTACAAATAATTTCCAAACTGGTACTGCAAGCTCAAATATGGTAGCTACTCAAGAATTAGTACCGAATCAGGAAGGCGCTCTTCAACAAGAAATACTAGTCAACTATTTACCTGAAAACTATAGTGAAGGTACTTTTGAGGGGATGCTCTACTTCATTTCAGAAAGTGATACGGTAAACAGCTTAGCACTTAACGCAACGATCACTGATCAGGACACAAGTGTTGTTATCAGCTTCGTTCAAGACTCAATTTTTGCCTCAACTGATCAAAGCAAGTATGAAGTTAAATTATACAGTCAAAGGAAATTGGATAAAACTCAAACCTTTGAAATCCGATTAAACAACTTCACTAATGTTTTCTTTCCTGCTCAGTTTACAGTTTCTGAAGAGGTTACTGGAACGAGGTTTCCTTTGGCCATTGCTGAAGGAGATAGTGCAGTTTCATTTAATATTATGCTAGATACAGCCAAACTAAAAACTAACACTAATAAGTTTTTCACCATAGATATCACATCAGCTGAAAGCTTTGAAATTGGCGATATTGGATCACTATACTTTAAAATTGCGCCATTTCAGGAAACTATTACCTCAAACAAGCATTCAAAAATTAGTTCTATTGAATTAAAGAATAACCCAGTACATAACTACCTTACTTTCAACCACTACTTTAACCTGCTTACGTATGATATATTTAACCACAATGGTAAAAAAGTAAAGAGTGGATGTATCAATACTTCAAATGAAATCGAGGTTCAATCATTGCCAGATGGCTTATACATAATAAAATTGTTTGAAGAGAATACCGGTGAAACTTACATCTCTAAATTTTTGAAAAATTAGATAAACTGAACCCTTGAGTCGATGAGTCGTAAAACTGCCCGTACCAAAAAACAATTTATTATGAAGAAATTAATTTTTGCAGGCGTATTCTTTCTTGCCGCATTTAGTCTTAAAGCACAAACAAGTTCTGGCGATTTATTCGTTGGTGGCGGTTTTCAATTTACCACTTCTGGAGGAGAAGTAACTAATGGAGCTACTACAACACAAAAAGCAAACACTTTCAGCTTAGGATTTACACCTAAAGTTGGTTATTTCGTAAGTGATAAACT
The DNA here is from genome assembly GCF_016734805.1 of Marivirga atlantica. GTDB lineage: Bacteria > Bacteroidota > Bacteroidia > Cytophagales > Cyclobacteriaceae > Marivirga > Marivirga atlantica. Next base: position 1,189,139 of record NZ_JAERQG010000001.1, on the reverse strand, counting down.
GGCTGTGGGAGCTGGTATAGGTTATGTAAGTAGCCGAACTACTCAGCCTAATGATGATTATACCGCTTCTTCAACAATATCATTTTCTCCATTTGCACGCGTTTACATGCCGGCCAATGAGCAAATCAATTTTTATGGACAAGGTTCAGTTGGTATTGGTATAGGTAATTCAAAGCAGGTAGTAGGTGCTACTGAAACAGATACTGGTGATATTACTACTTTTAACTTTGGAGCTGGAGTAGGTGTAGCATTTTTCCCTAGCGAGCACATAAACATCGACTTTGGTTTCAATTTGATCAATTTTAGAGCTGAAAACGATACTGACCCGAATAATGATGTAGAGGATAAAACTAATACTTTCAATTTTGGATTATCCACTTTCTCTCCAAGCATTGGAATTAACTACTTCTTCTAGTAGTAATTAGTTAATCATAAATAATGAAGCCTTGAACTAAATAGTTCAAGGCTTTTTTTGTACCTACTACATAAAGCCAGTAAACTCTAACAGTACTCATAAATATTTATAAGTCAGTCAATTATAATCCATGTTTTATTTCTAATTACAGAAGTATATTTATATATTTACATTAAATATTTATTTATTCATATTTAATGATCAAATATTTATATTCTTAACATTGATCTGATTGTTATGAACTTTGAGTTAAACTTATCTAAATGTATTAAGGTAGTTGCAGTTCTAATTGCCTTATTGCTTCCATCATTCGGCTGGACTCAGAACACAGTAGGTATAGGCACTGAAACACCTAATGAGAATGCCGTTCTGCATCTTGTATCAACAGGGAACAATCAGGGGCTATTGATTCCTTCTATGTCTACAACACAAAGAACGAGTTCTACATTTATCGATGACCTCACTACAAGTGATAATGGTTTGTTGGTTTTTGATTTGACTGAAAAACAATTTTATTATTGGCAAGATACACAGTGGGTTAATTTGTCACCACAAGCTCAATTTAACGCAGGAAATGGCATTTCAATTTCAGGCAACACCATCTCTAATCTTGGAGATTTGGACTCAACTAACGAAATCCAGGATCTTGTTTTAACCGGAAACAACCTATCTATTTCTAATAATCCGGGCGCTACTTCAATAGACTTAACACCATTTAGTGGTACAAATACAGATAATCAAAATTTAACATTAACAAGCATAAACGATGAAAGAACCATTGATATCAGTGGCGGTTCGGGCGTTACATTCAGTGTAGCAGACAATGACAATGATCGTATTAATGAGATACAGGATTTAATACTCGATGGAAATGCTCTTTCCATTACTAACAATCCAAATGCCACTGCTATTGATCTATCACCTTTTGTTGGCTCTAATACCGATAACCAGAATTTGTCTGTCACCAATTCCGGAGAAAACAGAACCATTAATATAACAGGGGGTGACGGAGTAACCTTTAGCATTGCCGATAATGATAATGATGCATCTAATGAGATACAGAACCTTAGCTCTGTACTTTCTTCCGGAAATGATGCCGGTGGTGCTAGCATAGCAAATCTGGCTTCGCCATCAAATAATAATGATGCAGCAACAAAGTTATATGTTGACAACAATGTTTTCTCAGGAAATTTTGCCGACTTAAATGGAATACCATCAGGTTTGGTTGATGGTGATGATGTGGGTTTAACAACCATAACAACTAATACTAGCCTTACTGGTGATGGAACTTCAGGTTCACCTCTATCTATAGCTAATAATGGAGTTACAACCGCAAGAATTGCCAATGGTGCCGTAACCAATGCCAAAATAAATGATGTGGCACCTTCAAAAATTAATGCTGGTGGAGCCACAACAGGGCAGGCACTTGTTTGGGATGGTAGCAACTGGGGACCTCAAACTATAACTACTTCCATTTTTAATACAACTAATGTAATCCCAAAAGGAAATGGAAGTACACAAGTTGCTTCAAGAATATTTGATAATGGTACATATTTAGGAATAGGGAGAACTAGCCTTCTAACTCCAACCTCCTTTGTTGACATTGATATGCCAATCTCTGGTTCTGCATATGGAGGATTTAATCTAAACTCAACCAGTGCGACAGGTCGCCCTTATCTCGGTTTTTGGTTAAATGGCACACTTTCAAGTTACATTTTTCAAGACCAAAGTAATGCTTTAAGATTTTACAGTGGAGGAACAGCCATGTCTATTGACAATGCTGCTAATGTGGGTATTGGTGTTGCCTCACCTTCAGCTAAACTCGATGTTGTTGGCTCTACTGAACTAAATGGAACATTTGCAACCCCAGCCACAGCTGCTAATGTTACCGGCACTATCAATCTGGCAAAACCAACAAGAAGAATTGTTAGATTAACAGGTTCTGCTGGTATTCCTGCGATAATTTCAACGATTTCACCAGGTGATGATGGACAGGAAGTAATTCTCTTAAATGCTGGGGCAATCACTATTAGGGTTAACGGAGCTGCAAATGTTATCAATCCAAATTCTGTTATTTTAGACAACTTCACTGTCTCATTGAGCCAATATTCAACACTTCACCTTATATATGATACTAACGTAGGTGCCTGGGTGGAAGTCAGCAGGTCTATTAACGATTGGATACTTAACTAGAAACCTATGAAATCATTGTTAACAATATTGTTTTCATTTATGATTAATGCCATATGGGCTCAAGGAATAATCAATAATAATAGTACTATTAGTATTACGGATGGCACTACCCTATTTATAAATTCTGACTTCACCAATAATGGGACAGTGATAAACAATGGCTCCATGTTTATCTCTGGTGCGTGGACAAATAATAATACCTATGAAGAAGGCTCAGGAACATTTGTTCTAAGTAGCACTAATGATCAGGTGGTTAATCATAATGCTCAGTCATTCACAAATCTTAGAATAGTTGGAGGTGGAGCAAAGTATTTTTTAGCTGACTTAACCATTACCGAAAGTTTAACTCTTGATGATGGTATCTTAATTTCCCAAAATGGTTCTAAACTCATTGTCAATCAAAATGCCGAGATTCTTGGTGGTTCTGTCTCTTCATATATAAATGGTACGCTATCAAGAAGCGGCACAGAGGAGCTCTTCTTTCCAATTGGTAGCAACACCGAATATTTGCCAGTAAGTTTAGAACAAATAGAAGGTAATAACCCAACAATAAGAGCTACTGCTTTTTCAGATTCAGGCATATTCAACACTGACCAAAGGTTTTCTACAATTGATCAAAATCGCTATTGGCAATTGAGTTTTCAGAATTATGAAGGTGCCTATATAGAACTTCCACTCTTAGGCAATAACAACTTCACAGATATTGAAAAGCTTGTGGTTATTGCTACTGATGAGGCCAATGGAGATATAGAAAATTTAGGAGAATTTGATAACTCCGGCACACTTAATAATGGATTTGTCGCAAGCGATCAACTTGCACTTCAACAATACTACACCCTTGCTCAATTACCAGAAGAAGCAATCTCCGGCACAGACATAAATGTATTTAATGTGATTACACCTAATGGAGATGGAAAACATGACTTCCTCAATATTGAAAACATTAATGAGTACCCAAATAATACAGTGACTATATATAACAAATGGGGCAATAAACTTTGGCAAATAAGTGCTTACAATAATCGAGACAAGGTCTTTATTGGCATTGCTGACAATGGTAATGAATTGCTTACTGGCAATTACCATTATGTAATTGATAAAGGAAATGGAGACAAACCACTAAAGGGATTTCTATTTATTCAAAGATAACACAACATGAGAAAGCTATTAATACTATTCATTTTAAGTCCTTTATTAAGCTATGCCCAGCTTGATCCGCTATACAATCAGTATTTCTTCAATCAAGCCATTATAAACCCTGCATATACTGGTGTGCATGATGTGTTTAATGCAACAGCGATCAGCAGAACCCAATGGGCTGGAGTGGAAGGTTCGCCCAACACAAACACTTTGTCAGTAAGCACATCTGCCTTCAAAAATAAAGTTGGAATTGGTGGACAACTAATTTATGACACCTACGGAATTAATAACAATACAGAATTCAACCTTGCCTATTCTTACAAAATTGACCTTAGCAAAAACAGAGTTTTTTCTTTTGGTTTGCAAGGTGGAATCATCAATTACAACTATAATTTTCAAGAACTAAACCTTGAATATTTTGATGATGAAGTTCTTTTAAATGCTGCACAAAAAGTAACCAAACCCAATTTTGGAATGGGTGCCTGGTTGATGGGAAGTAATTATTATATCGGTTTATCCATCCCCAGGGTATTTAATGTTTCTGTTAATGATGGAGACTCAGAAAGTGTAAGGTACAGACGGCATTTCTATTTAAGCAGTGGCTATGTTTTTGATGATTTATTTGCTGTGAAATTCAAGCCTTCCATTTTATTGATGTACGTAGATAACAATAATTACGCACTTGACTTAAATGCTTCTTTTCTCTTAAATGAGGTACTTTGGGTTGGAGCTTCTTTCAGAAATTTTAGTGCCATTGGGTTAAACACGCAGCTGAAGGTAAAAGAAAACTTTAAATTTGGATATGCATTTGAATTACCTCTTTACAATAGTGCCTTGATAGGTTACGGTACTCACTCACTTATGGCCTCAATAGATCTTGAACTGTTTAACAGACAGGCACTTGGTAGAAGAATGTTTTAACTAAAAAAGCCACTCTAATTTGATATCAGAGTGGCTTTTCGGTAATTGATTTATTTATCTTTTATTTACCTGCTTCGTATCTTTTTGATACTTCATCCCAGTTAATAACATTAAAGAATGCTGAGATGTAATCAGGTCTTTTATTTTGATATTTTAAGTAATAAGCATGTTCCCATACATCAAGACCTAAAATAGGTGTGCCTCCACATCCTACATTTGGCATAATTGGGTTATCCTGATTTGGTGAAGAACAAACTTCTACCTTACCACCAGAATGTACGCATAACCATGCCCATCCTGAACCAAATCTTGTAGCTGCAGCATTTGAAAATTCCTCTTTAAATTTATCAAATGAACCGTAAGCTTCGTTGATAGCTTCCGCTAAAGCTCCAGAAGGTGTTCCACCTCCATTAGGGCTCATAACTGACCAAAATAATGAGTGATTGTAGTGACCACCACCGTTATTTCTTACTCCATTATTATCAGAGTTATTTTTTAGTAAATCTTCTAAAGACTTACCATCCATGTCAGTTCCTTCAATTGCTGCATTTAACTTGCTTACATAACCAGCATGATGCTTGTCATGGTGTATCTCCATAGTTTGTGCATCAATATGTGGTTCTAAAGCATCTTTTGCATATGGTAATGCTGGTAATTCAAAAGCCATAATTGTTAAAAAGTTATAGGTTAAACATTAAATTAAACTGTAATCTATTTTCGCAGTTTGGCAAAAAAATCATCCAGAAGCTTTTTGCTACTTTCTGCCATTAAACCCGAATTAATCTCTGTTTTCGGATGGACCATGTTGGGATTAATGCTACTAAACCCTCTTTTAGGATCATGCTGTGCATAAACTAGTTTAGTCAGTTGCGACCAGTACAGTGCACCGGCACACATTCCACACGGTTCTAGCGTCACATAAAGCGTACAATCCTGTAAGTATTTACCTCCCAGAAAATTTGCTGCGGATGTAATTGCTAACATTTCAGCGTGAGCCGTAACGTCATTCAACCGTTCTGTTTGATTGTAAGCTCTGGCTATAATTTTATTTTGACAAACAACGACAGCACCTACCGGAATTTCACCTTCATCAAACGCCATTTGCGCCTGCTTCAGTGCTTCCTTCATAAAGTGCTCATCAGAATAAACGGTGAGTGACATCTTATGTTTACTTTAATTTGATGGATTCAAACATTTGATGTGCTACAGGTTTCCATTCATCTTTTAGGTAAGGAGGACAAGAAAAACTAATTGTGACTAATCCATTTCTAAAAATGGTGTATAACAGGTAAGTATAGCGTTTTTCAGGTGTTCTATTGTTATCATCTACCTGCGGTGTCCCTTCAAATTCATAGGCCACGAATTGTCTTTCATTGATATTAACTATCTTCTTTTTGGAAAATTCGATATCACTAAATAAGGATGGTATGCTAGAATCGTAAAAATCCTTCAAAAGATTTAAATCTTTCTCCAGCCAAAAAGTGGGGGAACCTGTGATGGTCAATTCTATTGCGCTGGCTTCATCTGTTAATGCCGCATCAGGAATTTTGGCACCAAGAAATTTAGCTGACAACTCTTGTTGGGTCATTTCTCTCAATGATGTCGACACCTCCATAGTGAGGTATTCAGTAAGTTTCTGCTTTTTAAGTGTGCTATCCTGAAAAGGAAATAAAATAAGTAGAAATAGAAGTACAGATCTAATCATAAAGTTTCAATAATATTAAGCTCTAATAGCTATTACAGGGTCTAAACGTGATGCGCCTAGAGCAGGTAAAATTCCTGATAAAGTACCAATAATAACAGATACCGAAACCCCCAAGAATATATTTCCGAATGAAAGTGTTAAATCGAGACTACCCAAAGAAATAAAGCTTATTAAATAAACCAACAACAAGCCGAACAGGCCTCCTAATAAGGATAAGAAAACCGCCTCGAATAAAAACTGGAAAAGAATAAAAAACCTTTTGGCACCTAACGATTTCTGGATACCAATAATATTAGTACGCTCTTTCACCGAAACAAACATAATATTTGCTATTCCGAAACCTCCTACCAAAATTGAGAAGCTGCCAATAACCCAGCCAGCCAATGTTACCACATCGAATAAACCACCAATAATTTCACCTAAGGCTTCGGGTCTATTTATAGCAAAATTTTTATCTTCTTTAGGGCGTAAACCTCTTTTTTGTCTTAAGAGACCAGTTAACTCGCCTTCCAATTCCTTCAATCCCTCATCATCCTCAAAGCCTTTGGCAGCAATTATTGATTCCACACCAAAAACGCCTCTACCTGAATACATTTTAAAAAAAGTTTTATAGGGTACATAAACGTAATCATCTGCACTAGGAGCATCCAAAACACTTGCTCCTTTTTTCTCCATTACACCAATCACTCTGAATTTTAGTCCTCTGAGTTTAACCTCTTTACCTATTGCTATAGTATTAGGAAATAAAGTTTGCGCCACTTCATAACCAATGATTGCTACATTTGAACCTTTCTCAACCTCTTGAGGACTAAAGTATCTACCGTCATCAACAGGTATTTCAAATACATCTTTGTGAGAATAAGCTACTCCGGAAACTATTGCCCCGTTTAAACTATTATTTTCATGCTTAATTAGCGTACCGAAGCGTTCAGCAAAAATGGTAATACTCTTAGCCTGATTTGTATTATCAGCAAGAAACTTATACTCGCTGTAATCAGCCTTTGGCCTGTTGATGTATTTCCACCAAGGGTAGCTTTCACCGAAAATCCATGGGAATTTCTCAATCCTTACTACATCATCACCCAAAAAATTAAAGCTGCTCTTAATATTTTTCTCAAGAGAATCTACAAGTGTAAATACCAAAATAATAGAGAAAATACCTACTGTTACACCCAAAAGGGACAATATGGTTCTCATTAAATTAGCTCGTAATGCCGAGAGTGCGAAACGAAAGCTTTCAAGAAGTAGATGTATGTATATCATACTATAATATTAAAATATAAAGCTACGAGTTTATCAAAAACTATTGTTAACTTTGCCCTCTTAATTTTTAATGTAACATCTTAATACCGTAATATTAAGTATGAAATTATCTGAATTTAAATTCGATTTACCCCTAAAATTAGTAGCACAAAATCCTACTGATGACAGAGACCAATCAAGATTATTGGTGCTTCACAAAGACACTGGTGAAATAGAACACAAGACTTTTAAAGATATTGTGGACTATTTTGATGAAGGCGATGTGCTTGTTACCAATAACACCAAAGTTTTCCCTGCTCGTTTATACGGGAATAAGGAGAAAACGGGTGCTCAAATTGAAGTTTTCTTGCTAAGAGAGCTTAACAAAGAAATGCACCTTTGGGATGTTTTGGTTGATCCTGCCAGAAAAATCAGAGTCGGAAATAAGCTTTATTTTGGTGATGGTGAATTGGTTGCTGAAGTAATTGATAACACTACCTCAAGAGGTAGAACCATCCGTTTCCTTTATGATGGAGAAGATGAAGACTTTTATAAACTGGTTGATAGTTTAGGTGAAACACCATTACCTAAATATATCAAAAGACCGGTTGAAGAAAGTGATAGAGAGCGTTTCCAAACTATTTATGCCGAAGAAGTTGGTGCAGTTGCTGCTCCTACAGCAGGTATGCACTTTACCAAGCAAATTCTGAAAAGAATGGAGCTTAAAGGTGTAGATACAACTCCTATTACTTTACATATTGGCCTTGGTACTTTCAGACCAGTTGACGTTGAAGATCTTACTAAACATAAGATGGATTCCGAAAACTTTAAAGTACCAACTGAAACTGCAAAGCTTGTTAATGATGCACTTGACTCTAAGAAAAGAGTTTGTGCCGTAGGTACTACTTCAATGAGGTCTTTAGAATCATCAGTAAATGCAAGCAACAGATTGAAGGCAAATGATGGTTGGACGGACAGATTTATCTTCCCTCCTTACGAGTTTAAAATCTGTAATGCCTTGATTACTAACTTCCATATGCCTGAGTCAACTTTGTTGATGATGGCTTGCGCTTTTGGTGGTTATGAAAACGTAATGAAAGCTTATCAGGTAGCCATAAAAGAGAAATACCGTTTCTTGTCTTATGGTGATGCCATGTTAATCATATAAAATACCGAAAGGCTATTGAAGGGTTTAATGCTTTCAATAGCCTTTTTAAATTTTATGAGTTTTAAAACAAATCATTTTCACAAAAGCTTTGTTAAACTCACCTATCTATAAATATTTACATGACGGTACTTCCTTATAAAGATAAAGACACAGCTAAGAAGCAACAAGTTGCTGACATGTTTGACAGCATCAGTCCTAAGTACGACTTTCTTAATCACTTTCTAAGTTTAGGTATAGATATAAGATGGCGAAAAAAAGCCATTAAACAACTACAGGAAATTAAGCCCAAAAACATCTTAGATATTGCTACTGGTACAGGCGACTTTGCAATTGAGTCATTGAGCTTAAATCCTGAGCAGGTAGTAGGAGTTGACATATCTGAAGGAATGCTATCTGTAGGTAGAGAAAAACTTAAGAAAAGAAAGCTTGATGATAGAATCACATTAAAATCAGGGGATTCAGAGAACCTACCTTTTGATGACAATATGTTCGATGCTATCATCGTTGCCTTTGGAGTAAGAAATTTTGAAAATTTGGAAAAGGGGCTAACTGAAATGTTCAGAGTGTTAAGACCCGGAGGCAAAGTAGTAGTTTTAGAATTTTCTAAACCGAAAAGCTTTCCTTTCAAACAATTGTATAATTTCTATTTTAAAAATATCTTACCAACTGTAGGTAAACTTATTTCAAAAGATAAAGCTGCTTATACCTATCTTCCTGAATCAGTAAAGTCATTCCCCGATGGCAAAATGTTCACTGATATTTTGGATAGGGTTGGCTTTAATAAAACGCAATGCAAACCATTAACCTTAGGCATCAGCTCAATATACACGGGTATAAAGTAATCCTTTTAGGCTTACTATTTACCCTACCTTTTCAGGCGCTTTCTCAAAGAAGATATGAGAAAGAGAATTTACCAAATTACGATAGTGAGTTAATACATTATGGTTTCTATCTTGGTGGACACTCAGCCAGTATGAAGCTAAAGTATGATGATGTTTATCTTAGTAATGAATTCGATTCTTTACATTCTATTGTACCACAAAGTTCTCCTGGTTTTACAGTAGGGTTTATACTCAACTTAAGAGCTGCTCAATACCTGGACTTTAGAGTTTTACCCGGTGTTGGACTTTATCAATACACACTGAACTACAATATTTATGATAATGCCCAAACTATTTTAGTACAGGGCAAAAAAGAGGCTTTCTATGCCGAATTACCGCTTATGATGAAGTATAAATCTCAGCGAAGAGGTAATTTTCGAGCCTATATTATTGGGGGTGTAAAGCCATCGTATGAAGTGAGTGGAAAAAGACCTGATGAGGTAAATGAAGATATTCTTTTATTAAATACCTTCAACCTGGCGTTAGAATTTGGATTAGGTTTCGATATCTATTACGAATTCTTCAAATTTTCACCTGAAATCAGATTTTCTAGAGGAGTTACCAACGCACTTTTTAGTACTGAAAACTCTTACAGCAGACCTGTACAGCAGTTAACTACTAATGCGGTCTCGATCTATTTACAATTTCAATAGTTGTCAGTTTCCTTATCGGAAAGCAACTGTTGCAATTCTTTCCAACTGCTTTCACTTAAAGCTTCTGTAAAGCTAGCTTTATCAGCGGAGCTGATTAATCCCATTATTTCTTTAGCCCTATCTTCACTGGTCGGGTGAGTGCTCAACCAAGCCAAATCAGACATAAAATCAGGTTCTTTCATCGATAATAGATAAAAGAACTCTGCCAGCGGTTCCGGATCAATATTGGCTTCGAGGAGATATGAGACAGCTTTTTCATCTGCTTCTTCCTCCAAAGAACGGTCATAGGCCGTAGAGGAAAGTGTTTGAGTCACTTGTCTTACAACTTCTCCACCTCCGCCAGAGGTTGAAGAAATTAATACTGCCAAACCTAATTCCTTTATTAGCTTCTTTCTTACGTGATTCAGCTGAATATGTCCTAATTCATGCGCCAACACACCACTCAAAGCCTCAGGAGATTCACACGCTTGAATCAAACCACTGTTTACTACTAAATAATCTGTTGGCAAAGCAAAAGCATTAACTTCCGGCTTGTTGAGAATAATTAGCTTGATCTCGTTTCTGTTGAGATTATTCCTATCGGTTATTCTCTCCAGCAGGCTATCCAGCTTTTGGGTTACCTTCTTATCTTTAATAATATCTTCGGTGCGCTCCAGATTTTCCTTAATAAACTCGCTGATACGCTCCTCTGACTTTTCACTTGCTTTATCGATGCCCCACCATTCTCTAAAGTTGATTTGACTTAATAAGAGCCATCCACCCACAAAGATTAAAACCAATAACAATCCTTTCCCTAATACTTTCATAATTAGCCTTTTATTGATAAATCAGTTATATCAGAGTAAAACCACCACTTAATATGTTTATGTTTTCTGATTTTACTGGCTGTATACATAGTAGCCAGCAATTCAGTAAAGTTGAAAAGGAATATCATAATGATGTAGGCTATGTAATAATTAGAAAGCTGTATACCGTCAGTTATGATTGATATTGTCCACCAGAATCCAATTGAATTCACAATAAACAATGACAGCTGTGAATATAATGCCTGAGTACAATGCCACCTGACAAACTCTGTTGATTTTCTGTTTGCTAAATAAAAAATAAGCGTGGCCAATAGATTAATTATAGGTATTGGCAAGCCTGCAACAATTGCTATCAATGACATCAGATAGCTGTTAGAAGCTCTTTCTGCTTCGCTATCATGAATGTCGTAACGAAATGTAGTTGTCGTAATCATAAGCCTTTAAAAATATTCCAGCACCAGTTGATCAATATCAATATTATTAATGGATATGAATATTGAGGTTTCTTAAGTACTTCATTAATACTTTGTGAAAATTGAAACAGAGAAGCTCTTCTAGTAATCAAATCATGCAGCAACCAGATGGGTAAACTGAATAACCCTAACACTAATAAAAACCCTAATGGGTTTTGAAGTGCAGCTTTTTTCAGTTCGCCCTGAGTAATCAGCATAGCGCTTCTTGTAGAACCGCATGCCGGACAAGGAAGACTACTTACATTCTTAAACAAACAGATGGTGGGACCTTTCACTTGATTGGCATCCATTAGATTATAACTAAACCAGGCAACTCCAACCACTAATAAGCTAAGAATTATAATATAAAAGCGCTTCTGTTTCATTTAATATGTTACACTAGCACTCTAGCTAGATTCTCAGTATTCTTTTCCTTTGTAGCACCCATTATTAGGAACCAGTCTACAATCGTCCAGATACCCAATCCACCACAAGTTATTAACTTAATAATCCCTAATGTAGTATCGCCTATCATAAACCTATCAATGCCTAATGAGCCAATAACTATTGAAATAATTAAGATCATTGTTGGGTCTTTAAATTGCAGAAATTGAAGGCTCGACCATTTATCGTCAGGCATGTTCATCAATTTCTCTCTGATTTGCGGTAATTGGTATGATTCAAAATACTTACCGTTATTCATGATGAACATATCTACTTTACTTGCTTCCATTTTTTATAGTTTTTAGTGAATAATTAATATTTGACTATTTGAAGGCGATATCTGTGCCAAAGCGTTAAAACAGCCTTTAAACTTATTTGGAAGGTGTAAACTACTGAATTATGTTCATAAACGAACATAATAATTTTAAAAAATGAACAAAATTTTCAAAAAGGGTTCATTATTGGACAAACTTTTGAATCAATTCTTAAACTAGTAAGAAGATGAAGACAGGCTATAAATATCCTCTTTATCTGAAGGTTGAACTTCAATGATTCCTGAAAGGGTAAGTGTAATCAGTATTTGAGATGCCTTGAATCTATTAAGTTTGGAAAGCTGCTGAAATTCTGACAAAGTAATATGCTTGTGTTGATCGAGATATTCCAAAAGCATTTTCTCTTTATCTTCTATACTAAAAGCTCTGTTACTCTTCCGCTGTGATAGTTTGATAATTCTTCGAACCTCTCTACTTGCTTTTATGCTCTTATCAGCTGAGCGTACATAAGCTATACCTTTTTCAGCTTCTCTATCTGGTAGGGCATAATGTAACTTCTTCCTACTTTCTTCAATGGTATAATGTACTACGGCTTTATTATCATCTTCATCCAGCGGAATAATATCATAAGAGAATTTGAGTTTGGGCTTACAGAGTGTGAATAGCGCCTTATTGAGGACGAAAATTTCTTCGTCAGCATACTTAACCCCAGGTATACTACCATTATCATCTACACCAATGAGCAGATCGCCACCTTTTGTGTTGGCAAATGCTACGGCTTCCCTAATTATCTTTTCAGGATGAGCTACCTTTCGCTTGAACTCAAGGGTATCTCCCTCGCCCTGTCGCACCAATCTTTGTAATTCCTTGAAATCCATTTTGAATTAAACTTACTTCTACTAGAACCTCAGTAATCGCTGAATGTTACTTTCTGAAGATATGGCTATCATCTTTAAACGCTTTAAACTCTAGTGCGTTTCCACTGGGATCAAGGAAAAACATTGTAGCCTGTTCACCTGCCTGTCCTTCGAATCTGATATGTGGTTTGATAATAAATTCAATAGAATTACTTCTAAGTTTATCGGCAAATTTATGCCACTGTTGCCATTCGAGAATAACTCCTGAATGCTTAATAGGCACTGCCTTACCATCTACCTCATTGGCTGGTGGTTCTTGAATTTTATCTTTTGTTAAATGAGCCGTTACCTGATGACCAAAAAAGTCGAAGTCAATCCATTTATCAGAGGTTCTACCTATTTTACAATCTAGAATATCTTCATAAAATTTTCTGGTTTTATCTAAATCATACACTGGAAAAGCGAGGTGGAATGGTCTGATTTGCGGCATGGATCAAATTTTATACGGAAAATAAAAAAGGAACACTTATTCAGTATTCCTTTACAAAAGATATTAAAATATTTTTAAACGCCCTCTGCTTCTACTTCTTTTACATCATTAGGAAGCATTCTTTTTAAAAGATTCTCAATCCCGGCCTTTAACGTAATAGTTGATGAAGGGCATCCGCTACATGCTCCTTGTAAAAGCAATTTAACTCTTTGTGGTTCTTTGTCATAAGAATGAAAAGAAATAGCACCACCATCTTGCTCAACAGCTGGCTTGATATATTCTTCCAGAATATTCTTTATCTGTTCTTCTATTTCAGCATTTTCACCTGTATTAGGAGTCTCGATAAAGTCCTCGGCTTCAAACTCTATTACTCTGTTACCTTCTTCTAAAAATTCTTTGATCAGGTCTTTAATTTGAACCTGAATTTCAACCCACTCGTATTCTGGTTTTTTTGTAACTGTTACAAAGTTACTCATATAAAAAACCCTGTCTACAAATGGAAAATCAAACAATTTATTAGCTAGAGGAGCTTTTTTGGTATCCTCCTGAGCAGGAAAATCAAAAGAATCGCCCTCTGGTACAAGCATTTGATTGGTGGCAAACTTCAAAGAGTTTGGGTTAGGGTTTGCCTCCATATATATGGTAACAGGTTGTTTGGTCTGTGTACTCATCTTTTTCTTTTTTATCAGTTTTTATTTGTTAGCTGGAACGTCATCCGGCACATTAAGTTCACCTTCTGACTTAGCAATTAAAGTAGAAACAGTTGCATCGCCTGTAACGTTCACCACAGTTCTAAACATATCTAAAATTCTATCAACAGGAAAGATAATTGCTACCCAAGCAGGGTTCAAACCAACAGAGTTCAATACAATAATCATCATTACTAATCCTGCGCTTGGTACTGCCGCTGAACCTATAGAAGCTAAAGTTGCAGTTAACACGATAGTTAATTGTTGCCCTAAGGTTAAATCAACCATATGTAACTGGGCCAAGAATACAACGGCTACAGCCTGATACATACTGGTACCATCCATATTAACAGTAGCACCAACAGGTAAAACAAAAGATGATATCTTTTTAGAAACACCCATATTCTCTTCCACACATTCCATTGTAACAGGAAGTGTAGCCGCACTACTAGAAGTAGAAAATGCTAAAAATTGAGCCGGAGACATTCTCTTAAAGAATTCTTTATAGCTCAGTTTTTTGATGATTAAACTTGTGATGACTGGGTAAAGTACGAATATCATAAAAAGTAATCCTCCCAAAAGTGTTACTGAGTAACTCCCTAATCCTTTGAATATCTGTAATACCTCGGCTGGAGTGTCAGCCATCTTGGCAATCACACCGGATAACAAGGCAAACACAAAGAATGGAGCTGCCTTCATGGTAATATCTACCATTTTTAGAATCACCTCATTGGCTCCATTTACAAAGCTGATTACACCACCTACTTTGTCATTTGGCAACATAGCCAAACAGATACCAAAGAAGAGTGCAAAGGCTATAACTTGTAGCATATTACTGTTGCTTCCGAAAGCACCGAAAACGTTTTCAGGCACCATATCAACAAAGAATTGAAGTGGTCCTTTGCTAGAAGTTTCATCAGCTGATTCAGAAAGTTTGCTCACTTTTGAATCGGTCTGTATGGCAGCAGCTCTTAAAGAGTCCATCACCTGATCAGAGATAGCACTACTTACTTTGTCGTCAAACTTGGCATCAGTAAGGAAAGAACGGCCATCTTTTGGTTTAGGAACATCAGGATTATTTTTTACCCAAAGCTCATATTTTATTCTATTCTTAACACGCTGGTCTTCATTAACAAACTTACCAGGTTGAACCAAGTTCACTATTGCCAATCCAATTCCTACAGCTAAAATTGTTGATGCCAGGTAAAATGAAATAGTCTTCAAACCCAACTTCCCTAATCTATTAATATCAGTAAGGCTTGATACTCCACTAATGATAGAGAGCAGTACAAGTGGTACAGCAATTGCCTTTAATATTCTGATGAAGATCTTCCCGAAAGGGTCAATCCAATCAATAGTAAACTGATTCCAGCCTAAATAACTTGAAACAAAGGCCCAAATGATACCCAAGGCCAGACCAATAATAATTTTAATGTGTAAAGGTAATTTCTTCATTAAATTCTGTTAGTTTTCTTCTGAAGGATAAAATCCGCAATAGTAATAGCAGCCATTGCTTCCACTATTGGCACTGCACGTGGTACAACACAAGGGTCGTGTCTACCTTTACCACTCACTGTTACTTTATTGCCTTCTTTATCAATACTTTCCTGATCGTTCATGATTGTGGCAACTGGTTTAAATGCCACATTAAAATAAATATCTTCTCCATTGGAAATCCCCCCTTGTATTCCACCAGAGTAATTGGTTTTGGTTGATACTTTTTCTCCTTGCTTTTCTATGATGTCGTTATGTTCTGAACCATACATTTCAACACCATCAAAGCCACTGCCATACTCGAAGCCTTTTACAGCATTAATGCTTAACATAGCCTGCCCTAGTACAGCATGTAATTTATCAAAAACGGGTTCACCTAATCCTGCCGGCACTCCTTTTATTACACAACTCACTATACCACCTACGGTATCACGGCTTTTACGGACTTCATCAATGTGGCTGATCATCCGTTCTGCCATCTGTTCATCCGGACAGCGAACTATATTTTCTTCTGCCTTTGACAGATTAAGTTGATGATGACCTTTTTCAAGTCCTATTTTACCAACTTTAGAAACATATGCACGAACGTCAATATTCAACGAAGAGAGTAAAGATTTGGCTATTGCTCCGGCAGCAACTCTTGCAGCGGTTTCACGCGCTGAACTCCTTCCGCCTCCTCTGTAGTCGCGTACTCCGTATTTCGCATCATAAGTAAAATCGGCATGAGAAGGACGATAGGTATCCTTGATATGACTATAATCCTTACTTTTCTGATCCTTATTTCGGATACTGAGCGCAATTGGCGTACCTGTTGTTTCCCCTTCAAAAACTCCTGAAAGAATTTCAACTTCGTCCTCTTCTTTTCTTTGTGTAGTAATTTTAGACTGACCTGGCTTACGCCTTTGCATATCTATTCGAATAGCTTCCTCATCAATGGTAACACCTGCGGGGCAACCATCGATAATTACCCCGATGCCTAGCCCATGTGACTCACCGTAGGTTGTAATTGTAAAGATTTTTCCGAAGCTATTACTCATCAAAATTGAAATTGTGGCGCAATTTAGGACTTTTTAATCAAGATGAATAATGTAAGACCTAAAGCCAGCACAATTATAATGTTAACTAATGGTTGGAGCCATTGATTTTTAGACAAACTGACTAATTCGTTCGATTCACCCTCGAAGCGTTCATAAAATAAACCTTGAGACATTGAAGAACCTAGGGCCTGGTTTTTTAGGCTTTCACCTACCACATTAATTTTATAATCCGATTTCAGTGTATCGTATCTGTTCTTCTGTGTGTTAAAGAAAACAAAGTTGAAATAATCTCCCAAATTGTACGCTCCAGGTTCTTTTGGCGAAACATAATAGCTAAATGTTTTCGTGCCTTTTACAGTTGTTCCACTTCTTACTATTCTTTCCTGAGAGTTCGGAGGATATATTTCTAAATCACTATCTGTTTTAATATTTGGTTCATTTATGTAAGCGATATTACCCACACCCTTTATTTGGAATTGGTATTGAAAACTTTCTCCCGTTTTAACATTGGGATTATTTAAGTTTTCTTCCAAACTGTAATTACCTACAGCCACCTGATCTTTAAGTGGATGAGGAGGAAGCTGCTTTACTTTTATTTTCTTGGCTTTTGTATAGAACGTTTTAAAGCCTTCCTTTCTGCTTTGGCCGAAAAAGCTTGAACGTTTCGCTACCTGATACTTGATCATTTTTAAGCCAACAGAAGGAAACTCTATGTCATCGGCATTTAAAGGAAAGAAACTTGCCTGAAAAACCTTGTAAACCGTAAATCGCTCACCGTTGATATTAACTGACTCAGGTGAGATGTTTTCAATATTAAAATTCTCTTCCCACACATTTTTGGGTCTGATTTCTTTAAGAATATCTGTGAGTTGATTGGTTAAATCATGAAACTGCAATGGTGCCCTATTCTTCTCAGAAATATAAAAAGCTAATGTGGCGTTTACACCTTCTCCCACATAAACCTCATCTTTATCCGTTGTAAGTGCCAGAAAAGCATCATCTTTCAAATCAATAAATTCAGTGGGCTCATCTCGCCTTCCAAAGAAATCTTCAAAAGGATCCGACCCAAAAGGATCGTATCTTCTTTGCTGCTGACGTTGTTGAGCCGGACCAACCTTCACTTGTTTCCCTGGTGAGCTAACCTGCTTACCATTTACTGTAATATTAAAAGGCGCAATATTTACAACTCCTTCCTTTTCCGCTACATAAGTTTGGGTAATACTTTGGCTTCTGCTTACCTGCCCATTAAATATGTTTGTTGAAGAGCTGCTTGAAGTTCCTCTTTTAACTAAACCAGGTATGTCAGGAAACTTATCGTATGACTTTAAGGTCTCACCTTGTACATTAATTGTAATAGTGAAAGCCTGATTAAGGGCTATATTGTCTGGCCCCAATTCAATAGAAATATCTTGTGCCTGCAACGTAAATGCAGAAAAGAAAAAAATCAAAAAAAATAAGCTCAATTCTCTCAACCTAATCATCATTATCTCCGTTGTTAAAGGCAATTTTAGTCGATTCATGAACGTCAAAATTAGTGGATAATTTCGGATTTATGCAGAAAATAGCTATATTGTTTTGCTTCAAAAATCCGAAGTAAGTTCTTTTTAATAAATCTACAACCTAAACATTTAATGTTATGTTAGATTACGTAAAATCAATTCTTTCTAAGGTAAGCTTTGACAAAAGACTATTTGAAAAGGAATTGGTCAAAGCAATGGCTCTGCTAGTAGAAAACGAGCTGCAAAATTTAAAGGAGTGGTGCTACCAAACCTTTTCCTCTAAACACGGTGATGTGCTCAGTAAACATCTGGCACATATTTAGATAAACTAACTACTTTATGGAACCTCTCAACTGAGAGGTTTTTTTTATGCCTTTACATTTTATCCTCAATAAACTTTATATTCCTTTTTAGCCCTTCGTACTTTGTTCTCTTTACCGCTGACTTTCTGAAAATTTCATTAAATACCTCCTTAGTAAGCTCTTGCCAGCCTTGTTTATCGAGGTTCAACATTTCATCGTGGGGATTAAATTGTGCTTCTTGATGTGGTTTTGAAAACCTGTTCCAGGGGCAAACATCCTGGCAGATATCACAACCAAACATCCAATCATCCATTTTCCCAGAGAACTCTGAAGGAATCTCATCTTTGAGTTCAATGGTCAAATAAGAAATACATTTGGACGCATCTATGACTTGATTGCCTACAATAGCATCAGTAGGGCAAGCATCTATACATTTTGTGCAAGTACCACAGTAATCCTTAGTGGGAGCGTCAGGACTAAGCTCTATATCAATAATTAGTTCGGCCAGGAAGAAAAAACTTCCCATTTGTTTATTCAGAAGTAATGAGTTTTTACCTAGCCAGCCCAAGCCGCTTTTAGCAGCCCATTGGCGCTCCATCACTGGTGCAGAATCCACAAATACACGACCTCCTACTTCACCAATTTCTTCTTGAATTATCGATAAGAATTCTTTCAGCTTATCCTTGATGACAAAGTGATAGTCTTTACCATATGCATATTTGGCAATTTTGTAGTTGTCAGAATAGTTGAGTTCTTTCTGAGGATAATAATTATAAACAAGAGAGACTACTGATTTTGCGCCTTCCACAAGCTTGGTAGGATCAAGCCTTTTATCAAAGTGGTTGGCCATATAGCTCATTTTCCCCTGATAATTTCTGTTGAGCCACTCTTCTAATCGTGGCGCCTCTTCTTCAAGAAATTCGGCTTTTGAGATACCACAAAAATCAAATCCGAGTCTTTGAGCTATATCCTTTACCTGACTACTATGCTTACTTTCAAGGTTTAGCATTAACTAAAAAGGTCACCTGATCTTGCTGGTGGAACTATCCCTAAATGCTTAAAAGCTAACTCCGTTACCTGCCTACCTCTGGCCGTACGCTTCAAATAACCTTCTTGAATAAGAAATGGCTCATACACTTCTTCAATAGTATCTGCCTCCTCACCTACTGCTGTAGCTATGGTTCCTAAACCTACAGGACCACCTTTAAATTTTTCTATAATGGTACTTAAAATACGGTTATCCATCTCATCAAGCCCGTGCTGATCAACATCTAATGCATTTAGCGCAATCTCTGAAATCTCTTTGGTGATTGTTCCATCCCCTTTGATCTGAGCAAAGTCACGGGTTCTGCGTAAGAGCATATTGGCAATTCTTGGCGTCCCTCTACTTCTTCTGGCAATCTCGAAGGAAGCATCTTCAAGCATAGGTGTGTCTAATATGTCAGCAGAACGCTGAATAATTTGCTTTAATAAATCTGCATCATAATATTCAAGCCTGGCATTAATACCAAATCTTGCTCTTAAGGGTGATGTTAGTAAACCAGAGCGGGTAGTGGCTCCAATTAATGTAAAAGGATTTAAGCTAATTTGAACTGAGCGAGCATTGGGGCCCGAATCAAGCATAATATCTATACGGTAATCCTCCATAGCAGAATACAGATATTCTTCAACTACTGCATTCAGCCTGTGAATTTCATCAATAAATAAAACATCACCTTCTTCAAGATTAGTTAACAAACCTGCTAAATCACCAGGCTTGTCTAAAACAGGACCCGAAGTGATTTTAATGTTGGTATTTAATTCATTAGCAATGATGTGTGAAAGCGTAGTTTTACCTAAACCCGGAGGGCCATGTAACAATACATGATCAAGTGGTTCAGAACGCAGTTTAGCCGCCTGAACAAATACTTTGATGTTGTCCAGCACTTTTTGCTGTCCGGTAAAATCCGCAAAAGAAAGTGGCCTTAAGGCCTTTTCGTATTCCCTTTCAGCAGAGCTTAAATTTTCCTCATCACCACTTAAAAAATCTTCTCTCATCACATTGAATTTAGCTGCAATTTAAAATTTTATTGACAAATACTCGTCACAAAAACAACAGTAGAAATATCAGTTGTTATAAAAATTACAATCTGATCGTAAAACTAAAGCATATCACTTAATTTCGTGTTGTAAATTAATATTATGAACAACAGAATTAAAAATGCTCTCTATTCACTAGTGCTTATTGTAGCTGTTGGTGCTGTATGGTTATACCGTAACAATTCTAGCGATAAGGCTCAAGAAGAAAGCATTCCATATACATTCATTACAGGCAAAGCACAGGGCACTAGCTATAACATAACTTATCAAGACGAAGAAAAAAGAAACTTCAAAAAAGAGGTAGACTCGCTCTTATTAGCCTTTGATAAAAGTCTTTCAACCTACAGAGAATATTCTGAAATAAGCTATTTCAATAAAGATGAGATTGATAGCTTAAACTTTAAAACTCACTACTTCTACCCCGTACTTGAAGCTTCGCAAAAAGTTTATGAAGCTTCTAAGGGTGCATTTGACCCTACCATTTACCCTTTGATCAAAGCATGGGGATTTGGCAAAGATGAAAGTAATTTCCCGGACACCGCAACTGTTCAAAATATCAAAGCTCATGTGGGTTTCGATAAAATCGCCTTTAATGAGCAAGCAGTCTGGAAAAAAACTGATGACATCGGTCTTAATTTTAATGCCATAGCACAGGGTTATGCTATTGATGTTTTATTTGATTACATCACTGGAGGTGGAGTTGAAAATGTGATGATTGAATTAGGTGGTGAAGTAAGAGCTGCGGGGGTAAATGATAGAAACGAGGCGTGGTCAATAGGAATAGACAACCCGCAAGCTGGTAAAGGAGGTAGTGACAGAGCCGCTATTGTTAAACTTAAAAACCAGGCGGTATCAACATCAGGAAATTATAGGAATTTCTTTGTAAAAGATGGCGTGACTTACGGACACACCATTGATCCGAGAACTGGCTTCCCAGTGCAGCGAGATATTATTTCTGCTACAGTTTTAGCTCCAGACTGTATGCAGGCTGATGCCTGGTCGACTGCGTTCATGGTGCTCGGCCTTCAAGAATCAAAAGTAATTCTTAAAGAGCAACCCCAGTTAAAGGCTTACTTTATCTATATAGATGAAAATGGCACTACACAAAACTTTGTATCAGAGGATCTGAAGGATAAAATCATTTTAGGTGAATGACTAAATGGGGAAAAGAGTGGTTTGGGGATTGGTTCAATTCACCTTATTACCACGTGCTTTATAAAAACCGTGATGACAACGAAGCGCAGTTTTTCATCAACCATTTGGTAAAGCACCTGAAAGTTGAGAAAGATGATAAACTGCTTGATGTAGCTTGTGGCAAGGGACGGCATGCCATTTTTCTAAATAGTTTAGGCTTTGAAGTTGATGGAATTGATCTCTCCGAAAGCAATATCAGTTCAGCAAGAGTTCACGAAAACGAATCTTTGCACTTCTTTGAGCATGATATGAGAGAGCCTTTCAGAAATGCTCATTACGACTTTGCTTTCAACCTTTTTACAAGTATTGGTTACTTCGAAGATGAGGCTGACAACCAAAAAGCTATTTCTGCTATTGCTGCATCATTAAAAAATGGTGGATTTTTCATACTTGATTTCTTAAATCCGTATAAGGTGATTAATCATTTGGTGGATGAGGAGATAAAAATGATAGAGGGAATAGAATTCCACATTAATAGAAGTTTTCAGGATACTTATATCGTAAAAGATATTCGGTTCGAGGATGAGGGAGAAACCTATCATTATCAGGAAAAGGTTAAAGCCATTAGGCGAATGGATTTTTTAGACTATTTTAGAAATGCAAATCTGCTCTTAAAAGATACCTTTGGAAGCTATGGTTTAGAAACCTATCATCCGGAGCAATCTGACAGAATGATTTTTATTACCCAAAAATTGTAAATTACTTTTTGCAGCTTTACGTACATTTATGGAGTTATCAATTATTGCACTTTTTTTACTGACATTATTAGGAGGACTAGCCGTTTTCATAGTTCCTAAATTCAACTCTAGCTACTTCCAGCTGAGTCTTGTTTTTGCCGGTTCTTATCTTTTTTCCATCACAGTAATCCATATCTTACCTGATCTATTTTTACACCAGAGCAGTGTACCCCATTTAGGCATTTATGTTTTACTGGGCTTTTTTCTGCAGGTTATCATTGAATACTTCTCAGAGGGCGTTGAACATGGCCATTTACATCAACATAAAAATGAACACAACCACAAGCCAAATCAGTGGATAGGTTTATTAATAGCGCTTTGCACACATGCTTTTCTTGAAGGAACTTTACTTGCTCATCCGCAAGCATTACACAATCATGGGCAAGATCATTCGGTATTTTTAGGAATATTGATGCATAAAATACCGGCTGCTTTTGCTTTAATGTCTGTAATCACTTGCCACATTCATGCTAAATGGAAAACGATTTTAATATTGGCAATTTTTAGTTTGGCGAGCCCTATTGGTATTATATCCAGTAACATCTTTCATGAAGCAGGCTATTTTTCTGAAAACTTCTTTGCCATACTATTTGCAGTAGTGTCAGGAAACTTTCTACACATCTCCACCACCATATTTTTTGAAAGTAGCCCAAATCATAAACTTAGCTACAATAAATTATTGGTAGCGGGAGGAGCTGCTATAATTGCTGTGCTTGCAGAGTTTTGGATGTAGCTAAATACTTGGCAACTGCATCGAAGCCTTTATACAAGAGGAAATAACATGGTAGAAGTACAAGATGACTCAACACATTCTGATTAAACCACGCATTAAAAGCAATTCCTAATCCATGGATTATGGCAGGCAAAAGAAAAAGACAAATAGCCATTGGCACTTTCAAAAATACCTTTTCCTTATTAAGGAAATAACTAACAATGTGTATCACTGTTGTAAAGCCGATTAACCCTACTGTGGTATTTATTTTCACTACATTAAAATGTTGAATATTCAATAATTGCGAGATGAACACACCAAAAAAGGCATAGACAAACATCCTCAATAGATTTTTCAATTTAGCCTGCTTTATTACTCTGATACTTGCTAGCTCTACAAAAAGGATGCTGATGCCTTGAACAGTCCATGCCACGAGATGAGGCACTTTACCAAAATAATGCTCCAATAAATGACTGCTCCCTCCAATAAAAGAAGATATTCCTAAAAAAAGGAAAAACATACCAGCATATTTAGCATACTTTAATTTATGGTCATAAAACAATTTATGACCACAGTAAAAAGCTACAACCGACATCATTACATCGGTAACGAAAGTAAGCGGATCCATCAGCTGTAATCCGAAAAGCTCTATGTAGGTATGTTGTATCACTTATTTTTTATTTACTGCTATATGTAGCTCTTTCAGTTGTTCTTCAGAAATTGTGGCCGGTGAATCAATCATAACATCTCTACCGGCATTATTTTTAGGAAATGCAATATAATCTCTAATAGAATCTGAACCACCAAACATGGCACAAAGTCTATCGAAGCCGAATGCTACACCACCATGTGGAGGTGCTCCATATTCAAAAGCATCAAGTAAGAATCCAAATTGCTTTTGTGCTTCTTCAGGAGTAAACCCTAATGCTTTAAACATTTTTGATTGTAATTCACGGTCATGTATTCTAATACTTCCTCCACCAATTTCAACACCATTGATCACCATATCGTAAGCATTGGCTCGCACCTTACCCGGATCGGTTTCAATTAAAGCCTCATCCTCAGGTTTAGGACTTGTAAAAGGATGGTGCATAGCATGGAAACGCTTAGTATCTTCATCCCATTCAAGAAGAGGGAAATCCACTACCCAAAGTGGTTTGTAGGTATTTTTATCTCTTAAGCCCAGATCAGACCCCATTTTAAGGCGTAATTCATTCATGCATTTTCTGGTATGATCTAAATCACCGCTAAGCACTAGAAGTAAATCTCCTGGTTTGGCATTGGCTTGTTCTGCCCATGCTTTTAAATCATCCTGGTTATAGAATTTGTCAACAGAAGACTTGATTGAACCATCTTCATTGCATTTCACATAAACCAAACCTTTGGCACCAATTTGAGGACGCTTCACGAAATCAGTTAATGCATCTAACTGCTTACGTGTGTAATCGGCACAACCCTCAGCATTTATCGCTAAAACTACTTCCGATTGCTCAAAAACATTAAAGCCTTTACCTTTCGTAAGGTCAGAAATATCAATAAAAGGCATCCCGAATCTTAGGTCAGGTTTATCGGAACCATATAGCCTCATTGCTTCAGCGTAGGTCATTCTTTCAAAATCAATCAGATCAACTCCTTTTACTTCTTTGAAAAGGAATTTCATCATGCCTTCGAAAGTATTCAACACATCTTCCTGCTCCACGAATGACATTTCACAATCTATCTGGGTAAATTCTGGCTGTCTATCTGCTCGTAAATCTTCATCTCTAAAGCATTTAACTATTTGGAAGTATTTATCGAAACCGGAAACCATCAATAGCTGCTTGAAAGTTTGCGGTGATTGAGGCAAGGCATAAAATTCGCCATCGTGCACTCTGGAAGGAACAACAAAGTCACGAGCACCTTCAGGAGTAGATTTAATTAAAACAGGCGTTTCAACTTCCAAGAAGTTTTGTTGATCCATATACCTTCTGGTCGCCTGCATCAACTTGTGCCTTAGCTGAAGTTTTTCACGAACTGCATTTCTTCTTAAATCCAGATACCTGTATTGCATACGAAGCTCTTCTCCGCCATCGGTATCATCTTCAATAGTAAAGGGAGGTGTTTTTGCCGCATTTAAAACAGTAAGGTTTTCAACTACTATTTCAATATCGCCAGTAGGCATTTTATCATTTTTGGCGTAACGCTCGGTAACTTCACCCTCAGCCTTTATCACGAACTCTCTACCCAGTTTACGCGCCTTCTCTAAAAGATCTTCCGAAGTTTGACCTTCCTGAAAAATAAGCTGAGTAATTCCATATCTATCACGCAGATCAACCCAGAGCATGCCTCCTTTGTCCCTTACGCGCTGTACCCAACCAGATAATATTACTTTTTCTCCTTTATTTTGAAGTCTTAATTCCCCGCAGTTATGTGTTCTATGCATTTTACTTTGTATCGAAAATTTGGGCAAAGGTAATCAATATCACTTTTTATGACAGCCCATTTGATGGAAAAGAGTAGTGTTAGTGAAAGTTTTAGTTGCTCTTGGCTATTCTATGATTTTCTGACATTTCATTAGCAGCCTTAAGTAAGCCCATTACGCCTATTCCGAAAACCATAAGCCCTATTGATAGCTCATTCCATTCTTTAAAAGGACTAAGAAAGTACCCTACAGCTCCACTTATGATAAAAAACAGAACCAATATTGCTATCCAAATCAGGAAAAACCTAGCCCTTTTTTCACTTTGAAAAACCCATAATGACAGTTTATTCTGAGTTTTAGTAGTGTCTTGTAAAGTGGAAAAACTAATGGCAACTCCCATAATGATCAGACCATTATTATAATTATCGATGAGGTTCTCAAAACCTAGAAAAAGTGGTTTGTATATAAAAAATAAGCCTAAAAGCATGAGCGGATATTGCAAATAGCTTAAAGCATTAAGGAATTTCTTTATTGTTTTCAATTAAACAGAGGTTTTGTGACACTATTAATCCTGTCCAAAATAAGTCTTTCAAATGAAAGCTGACTCCTTCTTATCTTTTTCTTTTCTGATTTTCTTTACGTTTTACAAAAATTAGTTTGCTATTACTTTTAGGATTATCACGCTGTTCAATATCGAATTTACCTGTGGCTTTTATTAAAGGAGTGAGTTTCTCGAAACCATAATTTCTTGCGTCAAAATTGGGCTGTTTCTTTTGGAGCAAACTACCTACATCTCCCAGAAAGGCCCATCCATCATCATCAGAAACATCGGCAACTGTAGCAGCTATTAAATTAATTTCTTTTTGAGTAATCTTTTCAATGGCATCCTTCTCGCTATTCACCTGAGACTCGCCAGACTCCTTCTTTTGAGTGCTTTTAAGAATTTCTACATAAATAAACCGATCGCAGGCTACAATAAACGGACTTGGCGTTTTCTTCTCACCTATTCCAATCACCTGCATACCTGCCTCTCTTAGCCTGGTAGCAAGCTTTGTAAAATCACTATCACTCGAAACCAGGCAGAAGCCATTTACCTTTTCTGAATAAAGAATATCCATGGCATCAATAATCATAGCTGAATCAGTGGCATTTTTACCGGTGGTATAGCTATATTGTTGAATAGGTGTAATGGCATTTTCTAATAAAACAGCTTTCCATTTACTCAAATTGGGCTTAGTCCAATCTCCGTAAATTCGCTTGATTGTCGGATTACCATATTTGGCGATTTCCTCCATCATTTCTTTCACAGGTGCTGATGATATATTGTCACCATCAATTAATACTGCCAGATTGTTATTCATATGAATCAGTTTTGCTAAAGGTCATTATAATTTGATCACTTCAAAGATTTTAAATAAAGTTTCTCAACTTTTTCTCTGGCCCAGGGGGTTTTTCTCAAAAACTTTAAACTTGAATTGATGGAAGGTTCATAATTAAAACATCGAATATTAATCCTTGATCCGAGCTCTTCCCAACCATACTTATCAACCAGAAAATTAAGGATTGCCTTTAATGTAATACCGTGTAAAGGATTATTAGGTTGTTCCATTTTTAAATTTGAATAGCTCAAAGCTAGGGAATAATTAGATGAAATGGTCAAACTACGATTTACCCGCCTATAACAAATTGGTTATAAATTCACTTTAAGTAGAGTAAATTAAAATTCAATCATTTAAATAACTATGAAAAAGCTATTACTACCAGTATTGTTTATTTGCCTATTTAGCATTTCACTTTTAGCACAAACCACTCAAAACGAACCTCCTCAAATAGACACCCGGGTTTATGATTTAATAGAATCAGTTTCGGCTGAGCGATTAGAAAAAGATATTACCAAGCTGGTGAGTTTCGGTACAAGAAATACTTTTTCAGATACAGTTTCTGACAAAAGAGGCATTGGGGCTGCCCGCAGATGGATAAAATCAGAGTTTGAGAAAATATCCGCTGACTGTGACAATTGCCTGGAAGTTTTCTATCAAAAAGATTTCGTTACCAAAGAAGGTAATTCTCGCGTACCAAAAGATGCCTGGGTTGTAAATGTTGTAGCTATTCAAAAAGGAACGGATTATCCTAACAATTATATCATCATGTCTGGTGATATAGATTCTCGTGCCAGTAATACCATGGATTATACCACTGATGCTCCGGGTGCCAATGACAATGCAAGCGGCATGGCGGGAGCCATCGAGGCAGCCAGAGTACTTTCCAAATATAAATTCAAGCATAGCTTAGTTTATGTAGGACTTTCGGGCGAAGAGCAAGGTTTATTTGGTGGATCTGGACTAGCTAAGTATGCTCAGGAAAATGAGTGGAACATTATTGGAGTGCTCAATAATGACATGATTGGTAATATTGAAGGTGTAGATGGAGTGATTGACAACCGCACGTTCAGAATTTTTTCAGAACCTGTACCACCTACAGAAACGGAAAGAGATAGAACTTTGAGAAGATATTATGGTGGTGAAGTGGATGGGATTTCAAGGCAATTGGCTCGCTATATACATAAGCAAACTAAAACCTATATGCCTGAAATGAATCCTATGATGATCTACAGATTGGACAGGTTTGGCAGAGGTGGTCACCATAAACCATTTAATGATTTAGGCTTTGCAGGTGTTCGCATAATGGAAGCCCACGAAAACTACAATAGGCAACATCAAGATATTAGAACGGAGGATGGTATTGAGTATGGAGATGTGCTTTCAGGTGTTAACTTTGGCTATGCAAAAAAGCTTACCGCTGTAAATGTTATCAGTATGGCTAACCTGGCTTGGGCACCACCTGCACCAAAGAATGTTGGTATAGGCGGTGTGGTTGAGCCTTCTGCTAAGTTGGAGTGGGATAAAGTAGAAGATGACAACATTGTGGGTTATAAGATTTACTGGCGCTTAACTACTTCACCCACATGGGATAATTTCAGATATGTTGGTAAAGTAAACCAGCATACTTTAGAAGGAATTGTAATAGACAATTATTACTTCGGTGTAGCAGCAGTAGCAGCCAACGGAAGTGAATCAATGGTTGTGTTTCCTGAAAAGGTAATAAGATAGTATATTGAGCTAGTAAAAAACTATCAACCATGACTTATCTATTTTGGCAAAAGCCCACTTTCAGTAGTTCTACAAAGCTATTTCAGAACAGCGAGCAAGTGGGCGTTTTCAATTTTGGCTCTTTTAGTACCAACTCGAGCGTACTTATTAAAGGACAAACCTATTCAATAGAGCCGCAAGGATTTGGACAGAAAGTACTTTGGATAGACACGAAAGACTTTAGCGTTATTGCGGAAATTTATTTTGAGCAGTTCAGCTCCGTAGCAAGAATTGTTTACAATAATGAAATATATGTTTATAAAGATAAGATCCTGATGAAGGATGGACAGTTGATTGCCAAATGCAATACAAAAACCTTCTCAGAAGATGGGAACATTGAATCGCCAGAGGATAATTTGATACTGATGCTATCCACTTATTATATTCACCAGTATAAATCAAGCCTAATTAGTTTCTTCGTTACAATTATAAGCACCTTTATCATTGTTTATTTCTTGTTTTTTTAGGTACTAACCACTCTTGTAAAAGTATTTCCAGCTAAGCTTAATTATTGGTTATATTACAAAAGCTAAAAATTTAACTTTCAATATATGACCAAGATTAAACCAATACTACTCTGTTTGGTGCTATCATTATGCTTTGGCATTTCGGCCTTCGCTCAGGATGAAGATGCTAAAAAAGAAGAAGCTGACAGCACTAAAAAGGCTACTAAGGAACTTCCCTTAGAGCCAGAAAGGACAATCGAATTCAATACCAAAGAAGGTACATGGCTTTCTGTTGATGTCAGTCCTGATGGCAAAACCATCGTTTTTGACATGATGGGAGATATTTACAGCATGCCTATTGCTGGTGGAACAGCCACCAAATTAACAGAAGGAATGCCTTATGACGTCCATCCACGATTTAGCCCTGATGGTAAGTCAATTGTATTTGTTTCAGACAAAAGCGGTTCAGACAACATCTGGACAATGGAGCTTGAAAGCAAGGAACAAAAACAAATCACTAAGGATAATAATCAGAATTTTTTCTCTGCTGAATGGACACCCGATGGTGAGTACATTATAGGTGCCAAAGGTCGTAGAAATATCAAACTACATATTTACCACAAAGATGGTGGCAGTGGTGCACAGCTAATAGATAAGCCTGAAAACTTAAAGGCTATTGACCCGGCAATTAGCCCTGACGGAAACTTGGTGTATTTCTCAAGAAGAAGAAGTGCCTGGAATTATAATGCACAATTCCCTCAATATCAGATCGGCACTTATGACATGAAAGATGGTGATGTGGCCACTATTACCTCCCGATATGGATCAGCCTTTACGCCAACTATTTCACCTGATGGTAAATGGTTAGTTTATGGCACCAGATTTGAAACTGAAACTGGTCTGGTAAAAAGAAATATTAAAACAGGAGATGAAGAATGGTTAGCCTATCCCGTTCAAAGAGATGAGCAAGAATCTATCGCTCCATTAGGTGTTTACCCAGCCATGTCATTTACTCCTGACAGTCAGCATTTAATTGCCAGTTACGGAGGGAAAATCTATAAAATTGCCATTGATGGAAGTGGTGCTAATGAAATACCTTTTGAAGTTGATCTAAAACTTGAATTAGGACCAAGGCTAAAATTCGAGTATCCTATTTCTGATGAAAAAGAAGCTTTCGTTACTCAAATAAGAGATGCGGTACCTTCACCAGATGGTAGCAAACTAGCCTTCACTGCTTTAAACAGATTATATGTGATGGATTTACCAGATGGTGAACCTAAAAGATTAACAAAAAATGATTTCACAGAGGCCATGCCGACCTGGTCACCAGATGGATCGCAGCTAGTCTTCACCACATGGGAAGAAAAAGAAGGTGGACACTTGTATAAAATTAATGCAAACGGAAAGGGGAAACAAGTTAAATTAACCCAGGAACCTGCACTTTACATTGATCCTGAATGGTCATACACTAAAAATAGAATCGCATTTAACAGAGGAGCCAACCAGGTTTATAAGGATGCTATTGATCCTTTCGGTTCTCTAATGATGGAAGATTTATGCTACATCTCTTCTGATGGTGGAAAAGTTGTTCTTATAGACAAAGCTGAAGGAAGAAACACTCCTCATTTCACCAAGAACGAAGACAGAATCTATCTGAACCATGGCTCAAAAGGTTTAATATCTATCCGTTGGGATGGTACAGATGAGAAAGCACATCTGAAATTAACAGGTATTACCACTTATGGATCATCCATAGACATGATACATGCACATGATGGAAGTCATAACCTTGATATACTTCCTGACTCAGAGTCAGCATGGAGAGAGAATAACAAAGCTTCTAAGCCTTCTGAAATAAGAATTTCGCCAGATGGCACAACCGCACTAGCGAAAATCAATAATGACATCTATTCTGTTACTATTCCGAAGTATGGCCAAACACCATCTATTTCTGTGGCAAGTCCTGAAAGTGCGGCATTCCCGGCTATGAAATTAACCATTATGGGAGGTGAATTTCCTGCATGGGCTGGTAATAGCAATGATGTGCATTGGTCATTAGGAGCCAGTCATTTCATTTATGACGTAGCGGAAGGTAAAGCCTATGCTGACAGCGTAGCAGCAGCCAAAAAAGCTGAAGCAAAAAAGAAAAAAGAAGACAAAAAGGATGAGGAAGAGGTAAAAGAAGATGATGAAGATGGCGGAGAAGAAGAAAAGGCTGAAGCCAAGGCAGAGGAAAGTGATAACAAAAAGAAAGAAGAAGCAGAATTTAAGGCTACTGAATTAAAGATTAAAGTTCCTTACACCAGAGATATACCAGATGGCACTGTGTTATTAAAGGGCGCCCGTATCATTACCATGTCCGATGCAGGTACTATTGAAAAAGGTGATCTTTTAATAGAAAACAATCGCATCAAAGCAGTTGGTGAATCCGGCACTTTAGAAATCCCGAAAGGAACAAAAACTATTGACGCTTCAGGAAAAACCATTACACCGGGTTTTGTAGATACTCACGCACATATGTGGCCTAACTGGGGTGTTCATAAAAATCAGGTTTGGATTTATTCAGCCAACTTAGCATATGGTGTTACCACAACTCGCGATCCGCAAACAGCTACTACCGATGTATTAACTTACTCTGACATGGTAGATGCGGGCATGATTCACGGCCCAAGAGTGTATAGCACTGGCCCTGGTGTTGGTTATTGGGCTTACAAGATTAAGTCGTTAGATCACGCTAAAGATATATTGAAACAATACAGCGAGTACTATAATACCAAGTACATTAAAATGTATTTGGTTGGTAACAGACAGATGCGTCAGTGGGTAATCATGGCTGCAAAAGAATTAGAATTGATGCCTACTACCGAAGGTGGTTTAGATTACAAATTGAACATGACCCAACTATTGGACGGCTACCCAGGACATGAGCATGCTTTACCTATTGCACCAATTTATGGTGATGCTATTAAAACAATTGCTGAATCAAAAATGGCAGTTACGCCAACTTTATTGGTATCATATGGTGGGCCTTGGGCTGAAGAATTTTATTACGCAACTGAAGACCCTTACCACGATGAAAAATTACAATACTTCACTCCTTATGAGGAATTAGCTGGTAAGTCTCGTAGAAGAGGTGCCTGGTTTATGGAGGAAGAGCACGTATTCCCTCGTCATGCCGAAAATATGAAGCGATTGGTGGAAGAAGGCGCCTTGGCTGGAGTAGGTTCCCACGGACAGCTTCAAGGTTTAGGTTACCATTGGGAGCTTTGGTCAATGGCCAGTGGTGGCATGAGTAATATGGATGCTTTAAGAACAGCCACCATACTAGGCGCTGAAGCTTTGGGTCTGGAAAGTGATTTAGGCAGTGTGGAAGAAGGTAAAATTGCCGACCTATTAATCATGGAGAAAAATCCATTGGATAATATCAGAAACTCAAATACTTTATCTCATGTGGTTAAAAATGGTAGAGTGTATAATGCGAATACACTTGATGAAGTAGCTCCTGTTGAGAAAAAAGCTGAGAAATTCTTATGGCAAACTAAAAAACCAGAGAACGTGCCTGGGATGAAAAAGTAAAAAGAGTTTATGGGTAAAGCCACAATCCAAACTTTTTCAAAAAGCTAAACTGATCATCCTATGACTCAAAGTCATAGGATGATTTTTTTTACTAGAATGAAGTTTTTAACTTATAAAAACAAACAGTCCGACTTCCGCTCGAACTCAGTCAAAAACCATTTTTCTTAAAGATGGAAATGCGCTATCTTACTCTGATGAAAAGAATCACTTTATTACTCATAACTATAATCTTAATTTCTTGCTCAACTAAAAAGAAAGAAGTAAAAACTTATAAGCTAGGCCAAATCATCACTCCAAAAGGTGAAATGATTTTCACCATGTCTGATAAAGCAACTAATCATAAAGCTGCCTTTATACGTTTGGCAAAAGCTAATTATTGGGACACACTAACCTTTAATAGAGTGATAGAAAATTTTGTAATTCAGGGTGGCTGTCCTGATACGCCAGAGGGCTTTAATGATCCTGAATACCTCATAGCTCCAGAATTTAATGATTCACTAAAGCACGTATATGGAGCAGTAGGCATAGGTAGAGACATGAATTCTGATAAGAATTCAGCCATTTGTCAATTCTATATTGTGCACAATAAAAAAGGACTTCCGCGTCTTGATGGTGATTATATGATTTTTGGTCAGGTTGTTAAAGGGCTTGATGTTTTAGATGCTTTGGGCAAAGTTGAAACAGATTCTTTAGATGCACCTCTTGCCTCATTAAGTATGGATGTGAATATTCTTGAATTGACCGAGAAGGAAATAAATGAAAGAGAGATAAAAATAAATTAATTCTCTCCGAAATCAGCGATTAGTTTTAAGCGTACTTTTGCGGCCAGAATGTCAATCGTACGCAAAGTAAAAGCTGTAGAACAGTTGTTCAACACTTTACAAGATGAAATCAATCAGTTTAGGGATGTAACTCAATTAAGCTGTTTAACAGGCTGTGGAAAATGTTGCAATAAGCCGGATATTAATGCATCAACCTTGGAGTTTCTTCCTTGGGCCTTTCAGGTTTTTATTAATGGTCAGTCAGCGGAATATCTTGAAAAGTTAGAAAATGATAAAAGCGGAATTTGCCTTTTATACCAACCACTAAGCATTGTGAGCAGCAATAACGGAAAGTGTTCAGACTACGCGTACCGCGGCTTAATTTGTCGTTTATTTGGTTATGGAGCCAGGCGAGATAAACTTAATCAATTAAAAATGGTAAGCTGTCGCCAAATCAAAGAATCACAGGCAGAAGAGTTCCAAAAAGCAGAAGCTGCAATTAATGAGGGACTTTCCATTCCAATTTTTACAGCTTACTACATGAAATTAACACGTATCGACTTCAGATTAGCCAATACCATTGTACCCATTAATAGGGCTATGAAAATAGCACTAGAAGAAGTTCTGCACTATTACGCTTACAGACCTTTACCTAAGAAAAATAGACACTCAGCATAGCTTAAAGTAAGACAAAACCTCAACCTGATAAGCATGTAGACTATAAGCTTATCAGACTTCCGTTCTATAAGTTTTAGTACTAATTTGATCTATTCTCAAATGATAATTGACAATTGTTAATTATCTAATATTTCTTCTTCCTCCTCAGGCGTTACCTCACCAGCATAATTAAATACTTCAATTATTGGGCTTTCAATTACTTCAGGCACCTGGAAACTAACCAGCATATTGTTAAGACTTTCATAAATGCGATCGTAGGCTTCCTTCACATTATGCGCTGTAACAATCATTTGATTTACTATTTTCTTTTCTTTTCCGCTTTCTTCGGCTACATAATAAACCACCTTGCATTTGAACCAAATGTCGATATCTTCATAGTTAAAAACATCAATAATTTTGCTCTTACTTATGCCTGTAATCATAAATTCACCACGAACACGCTCACCCATTTCTTCATAAATGCGGGTTTCAGCTTCTGTAAAAGAAACAGCATCAACCAAATAGGGCTCGGTTACAGATTTTAGTCTGCCATTTTCATCTTCTTTCTGATACTTCACCTTACATAAAAACCACTGCTTCATAAAAATTATATTTTTGTTGAAATGAGAATGCGAATATAAGTCAAAAGCTTTTTGAATCGAAAGGCCTCATAAAATTGTTTAAATTTGCAGCTTATGCAGCAATCAAAAATAGTAATGCCGTGTCCTCCACACATGGCACCCATTTTAAGAAAAGAGCTGGAACAGCTCGGTTACAAAATAGCTAATGAAGGTCCTTTGGAAGTTTCTATTAACGGAACTTACGAAGACTGTATGTTTTTAAATCTTCATTTAAGAACAGCCAATAAGGTTTTATACCAACTAAAAAGTTTCAGATGTAAAAATCCTGACCAGTTATACCAACAATTATATCAGGTAAAATGGGAAGAACATTTGTATGAAGAAGGCTACTTATGCGTAACCTCCTATGTGAATAATGAAAAAATCCTCAATACGCAGTTTGCAAATGTTCGTGTTAAAGATGCTATTGTTGACAGAATAAAGGATCAAACTGGCAATCGACCAGATTCAGGACCTCTCCGTGACCAGATGGTGGTTTTCCTTCATTGGATGGATGAGCAGGCCAGTATTTACTTAGATACTTCCGGAGAAACCATTAGTAAGCATGGCTACCGTAAAATTCCCGGGAAAGCTCCAATGATGGAAGCTTTAGCAGCCGCCACCATTATGGAAAGTAATTGGAAAGCTGATCAGGCATTCATCAACCCTATGTGTGGCTCAGGAACTTTAGCCATTGAAGCTGCTTTAATGGCTGCCAACATTGCTCCCGGGCAGTTTAGAGAAAAGTTTGGCTTTCACTATTTGAAAGGTTTTGATCTGGAGGCTTTTGATCAAATGAAGAAAGCAGCTAAAGAAAAAGAAACTAAACCTAAAAAGGAAATCATTGCCACCGATCATAGCCGTTTGGCGATACAAGCCGCTGAGAAAAATGCAGACTTTGCAGGAGTAAAGGATTTTATCACCTTTAAAAAGTGTGACTTTAGAGATACTGAAATTCCTGAAGGAGAAGGAATAGTCTTTCTTAACCCCGAATATGGCGAGCGTTTAGGGGAAGAAACTGAGCTGGCAAATTTATATGCTCAAATTGGCGACTTCTTTAAGCAAGAGTGTAAAGGTAAAACAGGCTATATTTTTACAGGAAATCTAAAGCTAGCGAAAAGAGTAGGGTTACGAACAAAAAGAAGAATCCCCTTCCTAAATGCAAAAATAGAGTGCAGACTCTTAGAATATGAGCTTTACGCAGGCACGAAAAAAGACAAGAATTAATAACTTAGCTTATTATGAAGGTTGGGAAAAAGGATAAAGAAACTATTGTTAAGGCTCTTTCGCATTGGAAGGAAAAAGGTTTAATTGACGAATCTCTTTCTAAAAAGCTGAACAATACTTTGCAGGAGAAGTCCTTCAATTGGAAAAGTCTTGCTTTCTATGCTTTCATCTTTGCATTGGTTAGTCTTGTAATTGCCGTACTAAGTATTTTTGCAGATAAAGAATTATTGCAATTGATTGATGCAATTATTGAGACTTCTTATACGGTAAAATCAATCGCTTTTGCACTTATAACGGCTGCATTCTATCTGCTTGATATTCGTTATACAAGAGGTAAAATTGCCACAAATAAGTATAGCAAAGAACTGTTTGCCTTATTAGCAGCTATTAGTTTTTCCATCACGATTGGCTTTTTGGCTTTCATGATAGGCGCAGAGAGCAATCCGGGATTTTTAATTTTAATAGCCTCAGCAATCTATTTAGGAATTGCCTTTTATAGAAAGAAGGAGATGTACTGGCTATTTGGCCTAATAGCATTGATTATAGCCTATGGCGCAATCACTGTTCAATATGCAAATGCATCAGATATGTTTCTAGGCATGAATATTATCATGCGCTTTACTTTATTTAGTGCAGTGTTACTAGGTATATGCAGACTACTCAAATCCAAACTCGATCCTTTCTACCATTACACCTACAGCTTTCTGCTGGTATTCAGCTTTGTATCTTTGTGGCTACTTTCAATTTCTGGAAACTATTCTGACTATAATGACTGGATGGAAATAAGACAATATCAATTATGGTTCTACAGCCTCATATTGTTGATAGCTAGTATTGCTGCAATAGTGGTTGGTATTAAACAAGAAGATAATTG
The DNA here is from genome assembly GCF_016734805.1 of Marivirga atlantica. Lineage (GTDB taxonomy): Bacteria > Bacteroidota > Bacteroidia > Cytophagales > Cyclobacteriaceae > Marivirga > Marivirga atlantica. The sequence continues at coordinate 1,152,046 of NZ_JAERQG010000001.1, read as the reverse complement.
GCTTAAAAATACTGGGATCGTATTTGTATTCCTTAACCTTTACACGCGCTACTTTGAGTACTTCTGGGATAGCATGCACAAAGCCCTATTTTTTGCTCTCATTGCCATTTCCTTCTGGGTAGTTGGTAAACAGGCCGAAAAAATCTGGAGTAAGGAAGATTAAACGGTTTCCTCAACTTCTTCTACTACTGCAGGAAAAGGAATTTGCACAAGAAATGCAGAGCTTGATTCAAATGAAGGATCCACAATTATGCTGCCTCCTAGCTTTTTAACAGCCATTTTAGTACTGTAAAGTCCTAAACCTGTACCGGGATTTCTATCATTGGCAATAAAGAACATATCGAAAACTTTATCGCGAAACTCCTCAGGAATTCCTACCCCAAAATCCTCAAAAACAATCCTATAGGTTTTGGATTGTTCGTTACTTCTAAACTGGATATTCACCTTAGTTTTCTCTCCTGGTTTGCTAAACTTCAAGGCATTGCTGAATAAGTTGGAGAAAATTATTTTAAGCAAGATGAAATCACACTTTATCAGTGTATCATCCTCAACCCCGTAGTAATCACAGTTTATGAATTGCTCAATTTGCTCATTATCAGGAATATTATCCTTTAATGCTTGATGAATTACATCCATTAGCCTAAACTCAGATATTTCAGCATTTGTATGCTTAATCTTATTAATTTTTTGCAGGTTAAAAAGAATTTCAGACATACGCTTAGCGGTATCATCCATCTTTCTTAAGTACTCATGCATTTGTTTATCCGGACCATCTTTTAAAGCTAAATATGTAAGTCCAAGAATGGTAGAAACCGGGCCTTTTAAATCATGTGCTGCTCTGTAGAAAAAAGTATCAAGCTCGTGATTAGAAGCGAATAGCTCACGGTTAGTTTCCCTTAACTCCTTAGTTCTTGACTTTACCGTTTGCTCAAGTTGGATGTTAGCAAGCTTTAATTCATCATTCTGCTTTTGAATGATTTTATTTTGCTTCATAATTTCCTCATGCTGTAAACTTATCTGGTCTTTTTGCTCATTTACAAGTGATTGGTTTTTAAGAAGCCTTTGATTAACCTGTTCAATTTCTTTAGTTCTTTCACCTACTAAGGTTTTGAGTTTCTGTTTTGACTTGCGCAGATTGTAAATTCTCCACCTTATGTAGCCGAATATAACAAGCCCACCAAGCAGCACCACAAAAACCTGGAACCAAAGGGTTTGCCAAAACGGAGGAATCACACTTAAGGAGACACTCATGGTGTTTGGTGACCAAACTCCATCACTATTAGTAGCCCTAACCTGTAATTTGTAGTCCCCTGCAGGTAAATTGGTATATGAAAAATGTCTTCTATTCTTATTATCCACCCATTCATTGTCAAAACCTACCAGCCTGTAGGCATAACGATTGTCGTTAACGGAAGTATAGTCAGTTGCTGCCACTTCAAAGGAAATTAGATAATCATTGTGCTTGAGTAGAATTGTATCCTCATGGAAATCTAGCCGTTTTTTGGTTTTCTTGTTATTGAAAATGTCTACCCCAACAAGACGTACATCTGGTTCATAAGTAGCATCTTGGATATTAGATGGATGAAAAACATTTAGCCCGTTATATCCTCCCATGAAGATTCTTCCGTCACTGCTTTTAAATGCAGATCTCCTTATAAATTCCTGACCTTGCAACCCATCATTTGTGGAATAGCTCCTGAATTCTTCTGTTATAGGGTTGAAGCTTGCCATACCTTGAAAAGTGGTGATCCATAATTTGTGATCATCATCCTCCACAATAGCAGCAATATTATTATTAGGCAATCCATCCGATGTTGTAAAATGCTGGAAACGAATATCCCCATCGTCAGTTTCTACCATTTTCGAAATACCTCCTCCTCCAGTTCCTATCCACATAGTTCCGTTAGAGTCCATATATAAAACCCTTACAATGTCATAATTCAGGCTTAGACTGTCATCAGCATTATATTGGAAGTGTTTAAAACCATCCGTTGATGGATCATAAAGATTCAATCCGAAATCAGTACCAACCCAGAGTCTTCCTTTGCTGTCATAGGTTATTGCATGCACTCTATTGTTTGAAAGGCTGGAGGGGTTATCCTTATCATTCACGTAATGTTTAAAAGTTCCCGATTGCTTATCATAGTAATCTAAACCTCCACCTATTAATCCAATCCAAAGATTGCCAATTTCATCTTCCTCAATTGATTCAATATAGTTTGAACCTATTGAGCTTTTATCATCAGGATCGTGCGTATAAGATGTCAGCTTCCCTGTTTTTCTATCATATTTTGACAATCCATAATTCCAGAGACCAACCCATAATGTATTTTCACTATCTTCATAAAGGAGCCATCCTCTGTCATCAAGTTTTTCAGAAGCACTTCCAATTATATTCTTAAACTTTAAATTCCCTGATTTGTCGCTGTCGTTAGTTATGATGTCTATACCAGCATCAGTCGCCACATATATCTGGCCACCCTTATCTTCATAAATATAGTTTACGGCTGAATGCGAAAGTGTATTAGGTTCATCTTTTCTAGCTGTGTAATGCTTGAATTTATTAGCTTCAAGATTAAAATAATTCAAGCCTCCTCCATGAGTACCAACCCAGTAATTTGAGGCTTCATCTTTATACATGGCAACAACTCTATCTTCTGAAAGCGTAGAAATTTTATTGCTTTGTTTAAAAGTAAATTCTACCTCTTTATCACTATTTACGTAGAAAAGACCTTCACCAAATGTGCCTATCCATACGGAGCTATTATCACCAGGATAAATTTTACGGGCATAAACAGGATCTTCATCATCAGTGCTAAGCTTAATATGATGAAAAGTATTGTCCATTCTTTCTTTGAAAAAAACACCATCACCCTTAGTAGCAATCCATAAAGTACCATTGTCGTCCAAGTAAAGATCGCGCACATCAATGGATGCACCATCTTGTTTAACCTTTGGAAAATGCGTGGTGGTTTTTGTTTTAATATCAAAAAGGTCAAGTCCGTTGCGAGTACCTACCCATAGTTTATTGGCTTCCTCAGCTTTAATCAAAGCATAAACTACATTATTCACTAAATCACCCTTGTCCTTTTCAGCTGTATAATGGCTGAATGATTCTTCTCTAATATTCATTTGATTGAGACCACTTTTGGTACCCATCCAAAGCGTATTTTCATCTGTTTGAACAATGTTGTATACAACATTATCATTGATTCCGTTAGCTTTCTGTGATTCCGCAGTATACCTAACAAAAGTCTCTTTTCTATCAAACTTATTCAGTCCGCCACCATATGTACCAACCCAAATATTACCTTTTGGATCCTCATACAATACCTTTACATAATTATTGCTTAAGCTTGTGGAATCGTCAATTTTAAAGTAGTATGTTCTGAAATTGCCTCCATCGAAGCGGTTGAGACCATCCTGGGTACCAAACCACATAAAACCCTCGCTATCTTGTAAAATAGCTTCGACTATATTTTGTGAAAGGCCGTCATCAACGGAATAGCTATTGAAGCGCATCTGCTCGTAAGGCTCTTGCGCAAACATTCTGAAGCTAATAGATAGGAAGCAAATTATGCGAAAAACGTTAGTCATATAATCCGTGTATCCCAATTAATTTAAAGTATAATTAATTCAGAAACAATGGATTTCGATAAACAGTTGTGCTATAATAACACCGCTTGATTATGTTAAACTAATCTAGTTCAACCGCCTTATCTAATACATATTTGATAAGATTATCGATGGTTTTATCTGCATGTTTAGAGAATTCCTTTGTAGCCCTATTTGCAATAATTGCATTACAACTTATGACCTCATGTCCGTATAAGCGCCCTAATGCATAATAACCAGCTGTTTCCATCTCAAAATTGGTGAGCCATAAATCACCGTAATGAAATTCAGCAAGTTTATCTACAATATTAGGATAGCGAATAGGTATCCTCATTTCACGGCCTTGAGGCGCATAAAACCCAGGACAAGTTACAGTATTTCCCACTCCTGTATCGGTTGAGAAATGCTTAAATAATTTAGACGAACCTTCAACGCAATAAGGTCTGAAGGGTAATTCAGCCTCTAATTGTAAAGCTGCCTCTACATTTTCTTCGGCTTCAGTTCGGTTCAGATTGTAGAAATACATTAAGGTATCAAGACCTATCGCATATTGCGAAACAAGCAAAGAATCTAAAGGAACATCTTCTTGTAGAGCTCCGGAAGTACCTATGCGAATTATCTTCAATGACTTTTTACGAGATTTGTTCTCTCGCTTTTTCAAGTTGATATTAGTAATGATATCAAGCTCAGTCATCATGATTTCGACATTATCGGTACCCATACCTGTAGACATTACAGTTATTTTCCGTCCTTTGTATAAGCCGGTATGCGTGATAAACTCACGCTTATTCATTTCAAAAGTAACCTCATCAAAATACTGACTTACCTTATGCACACGACTGGGATCACCCACGGTGAGGATAATATCAGAAATATCCTGAGGCCTTAAACTCAAGTGATAAACAGATCCATCTTTATTCAGGATTAATTCGGACTCAGGATATTTTGGTTGCATAGGATTAAGTTGTTGCCTGGTTTTTCTTTTCTTTTAAAAGATTTCTTCTTTGAAATCCTTTATACGGGTTATAGCCATTTGACTCTTTCTGATAGTAGCCTGTGCCGTCATAAGGTCTTTTTTCAGGATGCTCTTTACATTCAACAGAGCAAGCACCTTCCATTTCTTCCCCACAAGCCTCACATATTGGCACATGAATATTACAAGTAGGGTTAGCGCAATTTACCATTCTATCAGAAGGTTCATCACATACATAACATTTTGAAACTACCTTAGGATTCACTTTGTTCACGTCAACTGCTAGTCTACTGTCAAACACATAGCATTTACCCTCAAAATCTTCTCCTTCGGCTTCCAGTCCGTATTTTATTATACCACCATGTAGCTGATGAACATTATCAAAACCTTGCTCCAAAAGGTATGCACTAGCTTTCTCACATTTAATGCCTCCGGTGCAATAGGTCACTATTTTCTTTCCTTTATACTGCTCCAGCTCATTGATTTTATCAGGGAAATCCCTGAAATTATCGATATCCAAAGTTACAGCATTCTTAAACTTACCGAGCTTATGTTCGTAATTCGAACGTACATCCAGGATTACAAAATCATCCTGATTCTTAATCATTTCCCTGAGCTGATCAGGCTCTACGTAAGCCCCTGTTTTTTTGGTGGGATCAATTTCTTTCAAGCTTGAATGGACAATTTCATCCTTCACGCGAACATGTAGTTTCTTGAAGGTATGATCTGGAACCAATTCTTCCTTAAACTCAATATCAGCAAATCTCGGATCAGATTTTACCGTTTTCATGTACTCATCTACTTCCTTCGCTGAACCTGATACTGTACCGTTTAAACCTTCTGAAGCTATAATGATTCTGCCTCTTAAGTTAAGGTCTAAACATAGCAGATGATGCTGATCTCTGAACTCATCTGGTTTTTCAATTTCTGAATAGCAGTAATATAAAATTACCTTGTACTGATTGTTTGTTGTATTTTCCATAACTCCTGCCTTAGTGTAAATAAGGTGAAATATTTATTTTGTTTTATGATTTACTATCTTCTACCTCCCAACCTCACTCTCCTAACTCTAACTATAATTCTACTTTTTTTGCGGGATTTCCAAATACGGTTTCCCCATCTTTAACATCTTGAACTACTACAGAACCAGCACCAATATTAGCTTTCTTACCAATCTTCACGCCTGCCACTATTGTAACACCCGAACCAATAAAAGTTTCAGCACCCACAGTTACATTGCTATTTATTCTGGCTCCTGCACCCACCTGAACATAGTCACCTAATTCAGCATTATATTCAATGATTGCACCACTATGAATTAAGCAATGGTTAGGGATTTTAGCATTGGCACTAACTAAAGCATTTGCATTAATAAAATTACCATAGCCAATATGTGCTAAGTCCGAAATATGTGCTTTGTCATGAATGGCATTGGCCGGCATTACCTTTCTTCTATCGTTTAGGAGTTTTACCAGCTTCTTTCTTGCCGTAATATTCTCTTCTGAAATAAAAGCATCGCATTTTTTACCAATGTATTTGAGGTAACCATCATCAGTAGTTTCACCCAACACAGAAATTAAGTCAATTTCCTTTCCGTGCATTTCTTTATCATCATCTAAAAAGCAATACACTTCCATTCCGTTGCTTTTAAAAACTTCAGCAGCAGATGGCCCTATTCCTTTCGCCCCTAATATTATAACTGGTTTTTTATCCATAGTAATTTTTTGAAGGAACAAAGTTACAGCTTATACAAGATTCATCAAATAAAAAAGAGGCTACTTCCTAACGCTTAAGTATTTATTAATAAGGTAAAGATTTAGTAACCAAGCTATTGGCATATAAGCAACTCTATAGCGTACCAAAGAACCGAAATTTGGAGTTGATAAACTGATAATGGTAGCCATAGCAGCAATATAAATGAAGCCTGAAATGATCCAGAATCGTTCATTTTCAGGCAAATCAATTTTAAAAATGCTGAAAATTGCGAATGCAGTAGTCACTGTAAACATAAACTGTTCTGCACCTACTAGCCCAGAAATAACAGTGTTTACTTCCCATAAGAATGGCCTAAAGAGCCCGGTAAAAAATGCATAAGGCGCATTAAATATTACGAACTGCATATTGTCAGAGTAATCAATAAATGTGAAATTACTACCTGCCTTGCTGCTCAAAATTGACTCATAGCTTTTGCGGACCAAGTCAAAAAACAAACCACTATTAAAAACAGGATGTAGCAAGGAAACTGCAGCAATAGACACTAGCATAAGTCCTAAAAACAACATCACTTTCTTCTCAAAACTAAGCCGTTGTAATAGTTTATAATTAGCCGTAAATAACTCAGCAAGACCCAAAAGAGGTAACAATAGTATAGGAACATAATACTTTAGCTTCCAAAGCAGAATGGTTGATACCAATAAAATAATAATAGGGAGAATACCTTTGGAAGTTTTCCAATTAAGATAGGAGCAGCCTATAGATGCCATCAAACCTAACATTAATGTTTCTTTCAATATGCCCGATGTCCAAAACAGGATTGAAGGCACAAATAATATAGAAGCATAAATAAGCCACGATTTAATACCAGTTCGTTTAAGTTCTTTAACTAAAAGCCAGGTAGGAATTACCGAAATAGCAGTAATTATAAAACTCAATAACATAAAATCACCCTGCGCCAAGGGCATAAGTAAACTCAAAAAGATTGTGAAAAACCTGCTTCTTTCTTCGAGAGGAAGAATGTGAGCTGCTGCTTCACTAGCTTCAAAACCAATCCATTGTAAAAAACCTATGGAGCCATTTTGAAATTGTTTATACCAAGCGCTGGCATTATCAAAAAAGACAAACATATCACCAGTACCTTGATAGTAACTTTTATATAGCCAGCTTACAGCTAGAACTGCTATGATCTTTAAGCCTAAATAGCTGTAGAAAACCTTAAACTCGCGTTTGGCATTGTACTTTTGAAATAGCACAAGAAGTGCAACTAATATCAGATAAGCGAGGAATATCATTTGCCTCTATTCATTATAGAAACTCCTATTTTACAGTTAAGGCATTTCCTTTCTGTGCAGTAGGCATTATGAAGCTGAACATATCCCTGCGATTCAAATGCACTTCTTATTTGCTCACCTAATGCAACATACTTTCTGGTTATCGCATTATTTTCTCCTTTTAATTGCTCCAAAGTGTCAAGTGCCAAATCCATGTATTTAGTTTCATCTATACTTCTGGAATATAGCGCTAATAACGGAGGAGCTACATTTAGCATGATATTTTCGATTGATGTTGTTCCAAGCTTCATTTCTTCTCCCTCATTCCAATAATCTTTAGCAGTAATGCTCAGTGATTTCTTTAAGCTTTTAATCTCCAAATCTTTAATGAAACTTGTAAAAAGACTATCAACAGAACAAATTATTTGCACTAGTTGAGCCAACCTAACAGTTGGAAAATTAGCAGGCCGCAACCTTAAAAACTTCCATTCATGCTTACTTAATTTATCCTTAAGCTGGTGTTTATGCTGATAAAATAACCACTCCTTTTTTAATTGGACTCTAGCTTCATCTTCAAACTCGTCATCTAAAAATCCTGCCATGCCAAATAATAGGCACTGTACAATTGTGCTGTTATTTTTATATTTTCTGAGCAGCGCATAAGGAAGTAAAGTAGCCAATCGTTCGAAGGCATGGCTGTTAATTTTAAAACCTAAAGCAGAGAGCAGCATAAAATAAGTAGTCTCTTCCCAATCACCCTGGGTTCTCTTTTGAAACTTAGTAGCTTTGGTTGATTTCTCATAAAGCCTTTCTATTACTGCTGCCTCAAGCATTTGATATTTTGTGAGTGAATTAACTTCAGGCCAGAAATGAGCACAAGGGATTACAGACTGGGAACTGATAATTCCCTCATACTGACTGATCAAGCCCGGGTCAACTTTGTTCTTCATTGAAAGTGTAGGGATTGCATTTCCATCAACCATATACTCGATGGGCTCATCAGCTTCCCATACCACATGCAAAATTACATTCTCATAATTAGGATCATGCTGATGCTTGTGCTTTAACCAATCAGAGGCCTTCAGGTGTATTTCAACAGCTCCCACCCATTCTATATCCCCAATTTTTATTCGAGCTTCCTTAAAATCAGGGCCAGCATTAGTATTGTGTTGTCCATTACTAAATATGGTTATAGGATCTCCTCCTTCGGTTAATAGATTTTCCGAATTGAACTTTTGGTACTGCCAGATAAAATGTAAAAAGGCTTCTTGCATGAAGCCTTCAAAATACAAAATTATCAGAATTAGCTATATAAAATCAAGGCTTGAATTTAGCTATGGTATCAACTAACATTTCTACTTGTTCCTTTGAATGAGTAGGAAAGTTAGCCATACGAACCTGACTATCTTTATATTGACCATAGCCTGTACCTATATTCATTTTCTTTTCTGCCAGGTACTGGATTAGCTTTTTACTGCTAAAATCAGTCTCAGCTACCTTAACCGTTTTTGAGCGCCACTTATCTTCTTTCACAAAATGTCTAAGATTAGGATGCTCGTCAATTGCCATATTCATTATAGCAGACTTATAATCTATCTCTCTTCTGATAGCTGTAATGCCTTTGGTAAGCATATCTTCAGCAACCTTGCTCAGCAAATAGATGCCCAAAATGTTGGGAGTTTCTGTCGTTTGAAACTGAGCTGCCTTTTCAACCATTTCAGGTAATTTATGGTAAGAACCAATCACTTTTCCTTTGGCAGCCAGTTGTTCTGCTTTTTCAACACATCTGTTATTTACAATCCAGATTCCCAAACCTGCAGGTAAACCGAAAGCCTTTTGGACAGAAAAGTAGAGTGTATCAATTTTAGAAAAATCAATAGGGTACACAGGAACCGCTGACACACCATCTACAGCGATTAACTTATCAGGAAACTTTTCACGCAATTCATAAATGGTTTCTAAAGGTATATGAGCACCCGTTCCAGACTCATTGAGACAAATTGTAATCAATTCATCAGAGGTTGATGGCTTTATCTGACCTAACTCAGGAACTGTGCCATCCTCAACAATAAGGCTACTGGCATTTCGCTGCAAGTCATCAGCAATCTTGAAGAAACGAGAAGAAAAAGCCCCCATAGACAAGTGATAACTGTCATGTTCCACGCAGTTCAGAATAATACGCTCCCAAGCTTCATTAGCCGATGAAGTTATCAACACATGATAATCATCTGGTATTTCCATCAGCAACTTTAAATTGTTAGCGCACTCCTTGTAAATATCCTTAAATACTTGGCCTCTATGTGAGGTACTGGTAATGCCCTGCTTAAGGGCATTTTTTATGTGCTCTTCAACGGTAAAATATAAAGCTGTTGGTCCGGGGGTAAAATGTAAATCAGGCATTGGCTACTGCTGGGGTTACTTGTGTTTTAGTTTGATAATCTTTCAAAGTGATAGTAAAAAATAAAATTACAGGAATAATCATTCCTATTGCGCAGTATAAATACATTTCTGATAAAGAGAAAATTTCTGCCACATTACCTAACACAAATGAGCCAATTCCTATACCTAAATCTATAGCCGAGAAAAATGTACTGGTAGCCACACCACGTTTTGCAGGCTTCACCATATTGATCACCATAGTTTGTAGCGTTGGCATTACTATGCCATTACCTAAGCCTAATACAAATGCTGCCACTAAAAATGGTGTTAAGCTTTGACTTTGCGATAACAAAATAAGTCCTGCAATTGTACCCGCAAAACTCAGAACCATTACGAAACCAGGTCCTTTTGTATCAACCCATTTGCCAGTCATTGGTCGGATGATGCTAACGCCAATTGCGTAAATAAGGAAGAACAGACCAGTATTTTCTATGGAAATTTCTTTTGCAAACAAGGTTATAAATGACATAATACCGGCAAATGGAAAGGCTAGCAGTAGCATCACCATAGATACTTTCACCACTTTTGGTTCAAATACATTTGCCCACTCCAGCTTATTCTTCCTGTTGCTAATTTTGGGATGGTTCACAAAATATGACAAACCAACCGCTATTACACAAAGCACCCCTGATGAGAGAAAAAGAAAAGTATAACTGCCTGTAATATCTAATATTTGCAGACCAACTAATGGGCCAACTGCCATGCTCAATGTCATCGACAAACCAAATATACCAATACCTTCTCCCCTTCTGCTTTCAGGCACAATATCAGAGGTTATAGTTCCACCACCTGTAGTAACCATTCCCCAAAAGCCACCATTTACCAATCTTAAAAACAGCAAGAAGATAAATGAGGCAGCCAGACCATAAGCAGCCATTACAATGGCATAGGCACACATAGATACCAGAAATAGTTTTCTGCGTCCGTACTTATCAAATAAATAACCACTAAATGGCCTTATAATAAGTGCTGAAAGGGCATAAATCCCTATAATATAACCAACCTTACCTTTGTCTTCATTTAAAACATCTGTTACAAAGGTTGGTAAGGTTGGAAGCAAAAAATAGAATGACACCGCCATGATGAGGTAGCTAAAGCAGTGTAAAAGAAAGTCTTTGGTGTATAATTTTTCAGTCATTGAATTTTAGTTAAGAGTTTAAGTATTGGAAATGATATAGAAGTATTACCTCATACCTACTGACAAGCTCTAATAATGCTGTCAATATCTTTTCCGCCCACTTCCTGATAAAGCTTATTTCCGTAGACTAAATTGGGTCCACATTTACAAGCATCCATACATTTGGTGTTTACTACTCTTACTCTTTTATGCATTTTATTCTCCTTCAACTGCTGTTTTAACTCCTTGCGCACATGACTACTACCACGTTTTAAACAACTTTTTGATTGACAAATGAAAAGATATTTTTGTTCCTCAGTTTCCTGCATAATAAAAAAGGCTATGAAGTATACTCCATAGCCTTTATAATGTTTCTTTACTTCTGGTTTTTATAAAGGAATATTACCATGCTTCTTCTTAGGTAATGTATCTACTTTATTTTCAAGCATCTTAAAAGCTCTAATAAGTTTCAACCTCGTATTTTCAGGCATAATCACCTCATCAACATAACCTCTGTGTGCAGCTCTGTATGGGTTAGCAAACTTTTCGGTGTATTCTTCAACCTTCTCATCTAGTTTGGCTTGTTTATCATCAGCTGCCGCAATTTCCTTTCTAAAAATTATTTCAGCAGCTCCTTTTGCACCCATTACAGCAATCTCTGCAGTAGGCCACGCATAATTCATATCTGCACCAATATGCTTTGAGTTCATCACATCATAGGCACCACCATAAGCTTTTCTGGTAATAACGGTAACTCTTGGTACTGTAGCTTCGCTGAAGGCATAAAGTAACTTGGCTCCATTTGATATGATACCATTCCATTCCTGATCAGTCCCTGGTAAGAAACCAGGCACATCTTCAAATACCAATAAAGGAATATTAAAGCTATCGCAGAAGCGAACGAAACGAGCGCCTTTTTTACTAGCCTCATTATCTAATACTCCAGCAAGGGATGCTGGTTGGTTACCTACCACACCGATACTTCTGCCAGCCAAGTGCGCAAAACCTACTACGATGTTTTCAGCATAGTTCTTATGTACTTCAAAGAAGCTTCCCTCATCTACTGTACCTTCTATTACCTCACGCATATCATAAGGCTGGTTAGGATTATCAGGTACTAATTCATTAAGCGCTTTTCGTGACTCATCCTCCTTAAGTTCATAAGGCAATGAAGGTGGATTATCCTCACAGTTTTGAGGGATATATTTTAATAAAGTTTTAATATTATTAATGGCTTCCAACTCATTGGCACAAGAGAAATGTGTAACACCACTCTTGGTACTATGTGTACTAGCACCACCTAATTCTTCTGAAGTTACGTCCTCCTGAGTAACAGTTTTAACCACATTAGGACCTGTTACAAACATGTAACTGGTATTTTCAACCATCATGATAAAGTCTGTGATGGCAGGAGAATAAACTGCTCCACCAGCACATGGCCCCATAATCGCAGAAATCTGAGGTACAACTCCTGATGCCCTTACATTACGATAGAAGATATCTGCATAACCTCCTAGAGATACTACACCTTCCTGAATTCGTGCTCCTCCAGAATCGTTTAGGCCAATTACAGGTGCACCATTTTTCATGGCTAAATCCATAATCTTAACAATCTTCTCAGCATGCGTTTCTGAAAGAGAACCACCAAATACGGTGAAATCCTGAGAGAAAACATAAACCACTCTCCCATTAATAGTTCCGTAACCTGTTACAACTCCATCACCAGGGTAATGCTGCTTATCTAGCCCAAAATCCTTTGCTCTATGCATCACAAACTTACCAATCTCCTCAAAAGAGCCTTCATCCATCAACAAATCAATACGCTCACGAGCAGTAAGCTTGCCTTTGTCATGCTGCTGTTTAATACGTGCTTCACCACCACCTAAGAGGGCTTCCTCATTTTTTTGTTTGAGTAGTTCAAATTTCTCTTTAGTAGTTGGTTTTGTATATACAGGTTTACTTTTATCGCTTTTGGACATAGTGAATGATTTATTATTTTTTCAAATATAGTTGAGGCAATACGAAAAACGAACTTTTATAGGGTCAATAATTGTATTTTACTCAGCATTGCGCATAACCTTTTATATGGTATATTGCGCAAAATTTCTGTTAAGGTAGATTTTATGAGCAAGATAGCCATCATAGATATTGGCACTAACACATTCCATTTAATGATTGTGGATTTGGCAAACCATAATAAGGTAATGCATAAGGAAAAAGTGGCCGTGCGTCTGGGTAAGGATGGCATTAGCAATAATAAGATTACCGAAGATGCACAGAAAAGAGCCATCAATACGCTTAGCCTGTTTAAAACTACCGCAGAAGCACACCACGTGGAATCAATTCATGCTACTGCAACATCGGCAGTTAGAAATGCAGATAATGGACAAGAGCTTGTGGAGCTGGTGAAAGAGGCCACAGGTATTGAAATAGCCATTATTTCAGGTGCTCAGGAAGCCACTTATATTTATAATGGAGTAAAGCAAGCGCTAACAATAGGTAAAGAACCTGCACTGGTGATGGACATTGGAGGAGGCAGCGTAGAGTTTATCCTTTGTGATCAAGACAATATTTTTTGGTTAGAGAGTTTTGAAATAGGAGCTCAGAGGCTGCTCGACAAATTTCATGAGCATGACCCTATACAACCAAAAGATATTGTAAGACTTAAAGATTTTTTAGATACTTCATTAAAGAGCTTACAAGAGCAATTAGAGAAACATCAACCAAAACACCTGATTGGATCTTCAGGCACTTTCGATACGTTGGTGGATATCGCCTTTGCTGAACAAAATAAATTAAAGCCGGACGATCCTTCTTTCAGTCTTTCTATTGAAGAATTTAATGGTATCTATCATGAACTAATTGAAAAAAACCGAGCAGAACGTCTTGAAATTCCTGGCATGCTGGAAATGCGTGTTGACATGATTGTTGTAGCCAGCTGTCTGATAGATTATATCCTAAAAATTAATGATTTTGATACCATTCATGTTTCCACGTATTCTCTGAAGGAGGGCTTATTAAGCGAAATAATGGAGCAGGTTTAATCAGTTATTATGCATAATATTTCTTACTCAAACCTTCAATCTTTTACGAAACAAGTTTTTTTAAATATGGGCTGCTCTAATGAGCATGCTCAAACAGCCAGCGAAGTATTGCTCAGCGCGGATTTAAGGGGAGTGGACTCTCATGGTGTAGCCAGGCTTAAGGGCTATATCAGGTTATGGCAAAGTGAAAGGGTTAATCCAAAGCCAAATATTAAGATTGTACATGAAACTCCCAGTACAGCCGTAATTGACGGTGATGCCGGTCTGGGTTTAGTAGTAGCCCCTTTTGCTATGCAAGTAGCTATGGAAAAAGCTGAGAAAGTTGGTACAGGATGGGTTTCAGTAAAAAATTCAAATCATTATGGTATTGCCGGCTACCATAGCATGTTAGCCTTAGAAAAAGATATGATAGGCTGGTCCATGACCAATGCGAGTCCTTTGGTTTCTCCTACCTTCTCAAAGGATAGGTTATTAGGCACCAACCCTATCTCAATTGCTATTCCTACAAAAGAACAACCGCCCTTCGTAGCTGATTTCGCAACAACAACGGCTGCCAACGGGAAGCTTGAAGTATTAAAAAGAAAAGGGCAAAATGCTCCTTTCGGTTGGGTGCAAGATGCGGATGGCAAACCAACCCAAAATGTGGATGCCCTTAAAGAAGGTGGAAGTATGTTGCCTTTGGGTGGCGATAGAGAGCATGCAAGTCACAAAGGTTATATTTTAGGTTCTATTGTAGATATTTTCTCTGCAGTGCTTTCTGGAGCTAATTATGGTCCATGGGCGCCTCCTTTCGTTAGTTTCCTTCCTCTTAGGGAAGATCCTGTTGGAGAAGGTTTAGGCCATTTCCTTGGTGCTATGCGTGTTGATGCTTTCCGCCCTGCTGATGATTTCAAAAATCATATGGATAATTGGATTGAAACTTTCAGGAATTCAAAAACTACCCATGAAAGTGATAAAGTATTAATTCCTGGTGATCCTGAAAGGGAAATGACTTCAGAAAGGATGACTAATGGCATCCCGCTACTTGATGCAGTAATTGAAGACTTAACGGCAGTTGGTGAGGAACTAAATATAGCGTTCAAAGAGTACCTTAAAAAGTAAAACCTACCCTTAATACAAATGGACTGTTATATGGTGAGGTATAAGGATCATATAATATGTTGTATAATCCTATAGCTGTCATTCCGGCTCTATTCCCTAAAGGAATAAAATAACCGCCTCCAATAAAAAAAGATGGTACAACATCTCTTACTATTGATTCTGTAGAAACCTGAAAAACTTCCAGACTTAGCGCTTCAAATTCGGAATAGGCAAAAAGTTGTTGCGTGAAATTATACCTGCCAAATAGTTTGCCTCCATAAATGTTAGTCTCTAATGAATAAGGAGTTCCATTTGCCGCTCTACGATCAACTTTAAAATATTGGTAGATAACTCCAACACCTGCTGAAAGCTCATTGGTGATCATATAACCAACAATGGGCGATACTTCTATATTTGTGAAATTACTGCTGAATGCTGCTCCAAAATTGCCGCCAAAATAGAGCCTCTCAACAAAAGTACTATTTTCATCAACGTATCTTTGGGCATGGGAAGTAAAGCTTCCAAACATTAATGCTGTTAAACAAATGAGTAATATCCTTACTTTCATCCTTATTCCTCTTCCTCAACAATTATGAATAGGTCTTCCTCTTTTTTCTTCATCAGGTAGCGCTCTCTGGCAAACTTCTCTAGCAATTCCTCATCCGACAATAAACCTGCCCTGTCCACTTCAACCTCTTTTATTTTTTCCTGATAATATTCTTTTTGATCTTGAAGATCATTGTATTTAGAAGATAGCTTGAGCTGAGAAATGATATCGTTATTATCCAGGAATAGCATCCATATCAGAAATACCGATCCAGCTACGAAATAAAAATTCTTAAATATTTTCGGGATTTTGCTCATTGCTTACTTCAACTAAAATAACAATAAAATTTCACTAATAGTATTGTAGAAACTAAAAAGCTGCAAACCTACTAATAGGAATGCAGCTTCTTTAATATAAATTATCACTTAAAAATTGATGCCAGGGAAATAAGCCATTTCACCAAGTTCTTCTTCTATTCTTAATAGCTGATTGTATTTAGCCATTCTGTCTGAACGAGATGCCGAACCTGTTTTAATTTGACCAGTATTCAAAGCAACTGCTAAATCAGCTATTGTGGTATCTTCTGTTTCACCTGAACGGTGAGACATTACGCTCTTATATGAAGCTTTATCAGCCATCTTAATTGCATTGATCGTCTCAGTAAGCGTTCCTATTTGGTTTACTTTAATGAGAATTGAATTGGCGATCTTTTCATCAATTCCTTTTTGTAAACGCTTTGTGTTAGTAACGAATAAGTCATCACCTACTAGCTGAACATCTCTACCTAGTTCTCTTGTCAGTTTTTCCCAACCAGTCCAGTCGTCTTCGTGCATACCATCTTCAATAGAAAGTATTGGATATTTAGAACACCAGTCCTTCCAATAAGCTACCATTTCGTCAGATGACAATTCCTCACCAGTGCTACCGAAAACATACTTCTTTTTGTTTTCATCATAGAACTCAGATGCTGCTGCATCCATAGCAATGTAAATATCTTCTCCTGGTTTAAATCCAGCCTTCTCAATAGCAGTTAATACCACTTCTATAGCCTGATCATTTGATTCGATATTAGGCGCAAAACCACCTTCATCGCCAACATTCGTTGAAAGACCTTTTTTGCTTAACACTGCTTTCAAATGATGGAAAACGGAAGTACCCATTTGTAATGCTTCAGAGAATGAACCAGCATTAACAGGCATTACCATAAATTCCTGAAAGTCAATTTTATTATCAGCATGACTACCACCATTTAAGATGTTCATCATTGGAACAGGTAATGTATTAGCATTTACCCCGCCCACGTAACGATATAGTGGTTGATTACTCAATTGAGCAGCAGCCTTTGCCACAGCTAATGATACACCCAAAATAGCATTGGCTCCTAGCTTAGATTTGTTATCTGTACCATCAAGCTCAATCATGAGTTTATCAATCAAATTCTGCTCAAAAACAGAAAAACCAACTAACTCTTCTGCAATAGTGGTATTTACATTGTGTACAGCTTTAAGTACACCCTTTCCCATGTAAATCGATTTATCTTTATCACGCAATTCAACGGCTTCATGTACTCCTGTACTAGCACCTGAAGGGACTGCTGCCCTTCCGAATCCGCCATCTACTGTAAATACTTCTACCTCAACGGTAGGATTTCCTCTTGAATCTAAGATTTGTCTTGCGTGAATTCTTTCTATAACGCTCATAATTCTATTAGTTGATTAATGAAATAAATTGGTCAAATAAATAACGGGAATCATGCGGACCCGGTGAAGATTCTGGGTGATACTGTACGCAGAAGGCTTTTTTATTTTTGATTTTCAAACCTTCAATTGTATCATCATTCAGGTTGATATGCGTAACTTCTACTAAATCAGAGTTTCTTACTTCTTCGCTTATTACACTAAAACCATGATTTTGAGAGGTAATTTCACTCTTCCCTGATAAAATATTTTTAACGGGCTGGTTTAAACCTCTGTGCCCATTATACATTTTGAAAGTACCAATGCCACAAGCCTGAGCTATTAACTGATGTCCGAGGCAAATTCCAAAAAGTGGCTTGTCAGCATCAATAATATTTTTAGCATGGTCTATCGCATATTTCATAACAGCAGGATCACCAGGACCGTTTGATAAAAAATATGCTGTAGGTTTCCATTCTTCCGTAATATCGAAAGTAGTTTTGGCTGGAAACACCTTACAATAAAAGCCTCTTTGAACTAACTGCTGAAGTATGCTGGACTTTATACCGTAATCCATTACTGCCAACTTGATACCATCTGCTGGTCCAACTTCATACGCTTCCTTTACCGATACTTGCGAAGACAACTCCAGTCCTTCCATAGAAGGGACCTTGTCCAGCTCTTTCTTCAACTCATCAGCATCCAAAATCTCGGAAGAGATAATGGCATTCATAGCCCCCTTACTTCTTATATGCCTTACAATAGCTCTGGTATCAACATCGGTAATTCCAGGTACCTCATGTTTATTCAAATAATCATGGAGGCTTTCCTCTCCCGTATGTCTACTAAAGCTTTCACTAAAGTTATTGGTAACTAGTCCAAATATTTTAGGTGAGTCAGACTCGACTTCTGTAGAAACTGTACCATAATTACCAATATGTGCATTGGTGTTAACCATAATTTGCGCATAGTAAGAGGGATCAGTATAAATTTCCTGATAACCCGTCATACCCGTATTAAAACATATCTCGCCACCCTTTGTGCCTTTAAAGCCAATTGATTTGCCTTTAAAGAAAGTGCCATCTTCTAAAAGCAATACTGCGTCTGGTCTGTCGGTATACTTCATCTAATATTTATCTTAAGAACTGCATAACAGAAGTCTCTGCCATGCAAAAATCTAGTATTTATATTTTAAATAAAAATAAAAAAGGGATTGAATGTAAATTCAATCCCTTTTTAATAATTATGCGATAACAATACCTTTAAGCATCAGTATCTTTATCCTTAGCTGAATCATCCTTTTTAGGTTCAGCTTTCTTCTCTTCATTCTTAGGAGCCTCTTTAGCTTCTGCCTTAGCTTCGTCTTTCTTAGGTGCTGCCTTCTTCTTAGTTTCTTTCTTTTCTGTTGACTCTTCTTTAGCTTCCGCTTTAGTCTCAGTTGACTCAGCTTTAGCTTTAGAACCACCACCTCTTCTACTTCTTCTAGTAGTCTTTTTCTTAGACTCACCTGAATCACCAAGAAGTAACTCGTTGTAATCAACTAACTCGAT
Source organism: Marivirga atlantica (assembly GCF_016734805.1). GTDB lineage: Bacteria > Bacteroidota > Bacteroidia > Cytophagales > Cyclobacteriaceae > Marivirga > Marivirga atlantica. The sequence goes on along the minus strand of NZ_JAERQG010000001.1, from coordinate 1,133,018 downwards.
TAATGCCATTTCTGCATCATCACCAAGTCTTGAACCTAATTTGATAATTCTTGTATATCCACCAGGTCTGTTAGCTACTTTTGCACCAACTTCATCAAACAACTCTTTAACAGCTTCCTTACTTTGTAAATAAGAAAAAACAGTTCTTCTATTATGAGTTGTATCTTCTTTTGACTTAGTAATCAAAGGCTCTATATAGCTTCTTAAAGCTTTCGCTTTTGCTACAGTAGTAGTAATTCTCTTAGAATCGATAAGAGAACTTGCCATGTTTGCAAGCATTGCTTTACGATGCGGAGCAGTTCTTCCTAAGTGGTTAAATTTCTTTCCGTGTCTCATTTTACTTATTCTTCATCAAGTTTGTACTTGGACAAGTCCATTCCAAAGGTCAAACCTTTATCAGCTACTAATTGCTCTAATTCAGCTAAAGACTTCTTACCGAAGTTTCTAAACTTCATCATATCCGAAATTTCTAAGCTCACTAAGTCTCCTAATGATTTAACATCAGCAGCTTTTAAGCAGTTGTAAGCTCTTACAGAAAGATCAAGATCATTCAATGAAGTTTTTAACATTTTACGCATATGAAGCATTTCTTCATCAACCGCTTCTGGCTCATCAGTACCACCGGCATCAAGTACCATGTTCTGATCAGAGAATAACATAAAATGTTTGATAAGAATATTGGCTGCTCCTTTAAGCGCTGCCTCAGGATGAATACTTCCATCAGTCTCAATATCAAGAACTAACTGCTCATAGTCAGTTTTTTGCTCAACACGTGTATTTTCAACACTGTACTTCACATTCTTGATAGGCGTAAAGATTGAATCAATAGCAATATAGCCAGCAGCTTGTTCGCCATTATTGTTCTCTTCAGATGAAACGTATCCTCTACCTTTTTCAATCGTTAATTCGATTTCGAAATTCACTGATTCATCCATATGACATATCAATAAATCAGGATTCAAAATCTCATAAGCAGTAGTGAATTTGTTAATATCACCTGCTTTGAATTCTTTTTGATTCTTTAAAGATATTGTCAATTTGTTGTCAGCACTATCAGAGATTTTTTTAAACCTTACCATTTTCAGGTTAAGAATAATCTCTGATACATCTTCCACCACACCTTCGATAGAAGAGAATTCATGCAAAACGCTAGGTATTTTAATACCTGTAATTGCATAGCCTTCTAGTGAAGAAAGCAAAATTCTCCTTAATGCGTTACCTACAGTAACTGCATAACCTTTTTCTAATGGTTTGAATGTGAAAAGACCATGAAAATCATCTGCCTTCTCCATTGCAACCTTTTCAGGCATTTGGAATGCTAAAATAGACATATTATAAAGTTTCTATAAAATTGACTAATTATTTTGAATACAACTCGACAATAAGCTGCTCATTAATGTTTTCAGGAATATCTTCTCTTTGAGGAACATTAATGTATTTACCTGTCATGTCGGATTTGTCAAATTCCAACCAACCATACTTACTAACTGTGTTGGATGATAAGCTATTAGAAACAGCTTCAAGTGATTTTGACTTCTCTCTAACACCAATCATATCACCTTCTTTTAATTGATAAGATGGTATATTTACGATCTCACCATTAACAAGAATATGCTTATGTGATACTAATTGACGAGCCGCTCTTCTTGTTGGAGCGATACCTAATCTGAATACTACGTTATCCAATCTAGACTCCAACAATTGAAGTAGTACCTCACCAGTAATACCTTTTTTACGTGAAGCTTTATCGAATAAATTAGCAAATTGCTTTTCTAAAACACCATAAGTGTATTTCGCCTTTTGCTTCTCCATCAACTGAATGGCATATTCAGATTGCTTTCTTCTTCTGCCTCTTCCGTGTTGACCAGGAGGATAAGCTTTTTTAGACAATGCTTTGCTAGCACCAAAAATAGGCTCATTAAACCTTCTGGCTATTTTAGACTTTGGACCTTTATATCTTGCCATTATTAAATATTCTTAGCTATATAAAATTATACTCTTCGTCTTTTTGGAGGACGACAACCATTGTGAGGTAATGGAGTAACATCCTTGATCATCGTTACTTCTATACCAGTATTTTGAATGCTTCTGATAGCAGAATCTCTTCCCGCTCCAGGACCTTTAACAAATACTTCAACTTTTCTAAGACCTAAGTCATAAGCAGCTTGAGCAGCGTTTTGAGCTGCCACCTGTCCAGCATATGGAGTGTTCTTTTTAGAACCCTTGAATCCCATTTTACCAGCAGATGCCCATGAAACTACCTGTCCGGTAGAATTAGTCATAGAGATGATAATGTTGTTGAAAGAAGCTTTGATATGCGCCTGACCAATAGCCTCTACATTAACTACTCTCTTTTTTGCTTTATCTTTTCTTTTCTGAGCCATGATCTATAAATTACTTAGTAGCTTTCTTCTTATTAGCCATAGTCTTTCTCTTACCCTTTCTGGTACGAGCGTTATTTTTGGTTTTCTGTCCACGTACAGGAAGACCCTTTCTGTGACGAAGGCCTCTATAACAACCAATGTCCAACAATCTTTTGATACTCATTTGTACCTCAGATTTAAGAACACCTTCAGTTTTATAATTTTCACTAATGACGTTACGTACGGCATTTGCCTCATCTTCAGACCACTCTGCTACTTTTTTGTCAGCATCAATACCTGCTTGCTCTAAAATCTTAAGAGCTGAACTTCTTCCAATACCAAAAATATATGTTAATGATATTGCTCCTCTTTTATTATCAGGAATATCTACACCAGAAACTCTTGCCATAATTACCCTTGTCTTTGTTTGAAACGTGGATTTTTCTTGTTGATCACGTAAAGCTTACCCTTTCTACGGATAATCTTGCAATCTTCACTTCTCTTTTTTATTGAAGCTTTAACTTTCATAATTCGATTTATTTATATCGATAAACAATTCTTCCTTTTGTTAAATCATAAGGAGACATTTCTAACTTAACCTTATCGCCTGGTAAAATTTTGATATAATTCATTCGCATTTTACCAGAGATATGTGCAATCACCTCATGACCATTACCTAACTCTACTCTAAACATTGCATTAGACAATGCTTCAGTAATTGTTCCGTCTTGCTCTATTGAACTTTGTTTTGCCATAATTTTAAATTAAGCAACCGCAGTTGTCTGTGATGAACTACCCTTCACTTTTCCAGACTTCATCATACCTTCATAATGTCTCATAAGAAGGTAACTTTCAATTTGCTGCAAGGTATCCAAGATAACACCAACCATAATGATTAGTGATGTTCCTCCAAAAAATTGAGAGAACTGAGTACCTACACCAGCTCTAGCTACAAAAGCAGGTAATATTGCTATAATAGCCAAGAAAATAGCGCCTGGTAAAGTTATTTTAGTTAACACATTATCAATAAACTCGGATGTTTGCTTCCCAGGTTTAACACCAGGTATGAAGCCACCGTTCCTTTTCATATCATCAGCTATTTGACTAGGATTAATAGTTATTGCTGTATATAAAAAGGTAAAGATTATTATTAAAATCGCAAATGTTAAACTGTATTGCCAGCTCTGAAAGTCAGAAAATACACTACCTATATAAGCTGCAGTATCACTATCATCTGCCCATAAATTAGCCAATAATGATGGTAAGAACATTAATGACTGAGCAAAGATTATTGGCATTACACCAGAAGCATTAACTTTCAATGGAATATACTGACGTTGTCCTCCGTATACTCTTCCTCCAACTACTTGCTTAGCATACTGAACTGGTATTCTTCGAGTTGCCTGTACCAACATAACAGTTACCATTACAACGAAGAAAAGAGCAACAATTTCAAGAATGAAAAATAACAATCCACTCATTCCTAGAGATAAAGCTTCTGCAACTATAGATCCTGGAAATCTTGAAATTATACCTATCATAATAAGTAACGAAATACCATTACCTATACCTTTATCAGTAATTTTCTCACCTAACCACATACAGAAAATAGTACCTGATGTTAAGATGATTACTGAAGTTATAGTGAAGAAGAAATTACCCATCATGATAGCCTCAGCAGGGATTGTACCCTTAACGTAAGCTGAACCTTGAACGATAGTAATTGCTATAGTTAAAACCCTTGTAATTTGGGTAATCTTTTTTCTACCAGACTCACCCTCCTTCTGCATTTTCTGAAAATAAGGCACCGCAACAGTTAATAACTGTATAACAATGCTCGCAGAAATATAAGGCATGATGCCTAATGCAAATATAGAAGCATTAGAAAAAGCACCACCTAAGATGGTATCTAATAAACCAAAAATACCCTGCGCATCTCCAGACAACTTACTTGGATCAACACCAGGTAATACTACAAAGGACCCTAGTCTAAAAATTATTAAAAACCCAATGGTATTAAAAATTCTATCTCTAAGTTCCTCTATAGAGAAAATATTCCTTATGGTAGAAAAAAAACGATTCATATTATAAAGTTGATGTAGAACCTCCAGCCTTCTCTATAGCTGCTGATGCCGACTTAGAGAATGCATTTGCAGTTACATTTAGCTTAGCTTTAAGCTCACCATTACCTAAAATTTTTACAAGGTCTTTCTTTCCTACAAGACCGTTAGTTTTCAATAGTTCAACGTCAATAGTATCAACATTCAACTTCTCGTGTAACATCTGCAAATCACTCAAATTGATTGCCTTATATGCTACGCGGTTGATGTTATTGAAACCAAACTTAGGCACTCTTCTTTGTAGTGGCATTTGACCACCCTCGAAACCTATTTTCTGAGAATAACCACTTCTCGATTTAGCACCTTTATGTCCACGAGTTGCAGTACCAGCAGCGCCAGAACCCTGACCTCTACCAATTCTCTTACGAGTTTTCGTTGATCCTTCAGCCGGTTTTAATGTATGTAATTTCATCTTATCCTTCAGTTACTGTAACTAAGTGATTCACTTTATTTATCATACCCTCAATTTGAGGAGTAAGTGTCTTCTCAACCGTTTTATTAATTTTACCCAAGCCTAATGCCTGAATAGTTCTTTTTTGAACTTCCGGTCTACCAATTACACTTCTTATTTGTGTTACTTTTATTGTCTTCGCCATGGTTATTATCCGTTAAAAACACTAGCTAATGAAACACCTCTATTCTTTGCTACTGTAAAAGGATCTCTCATTTTTGTTAAAGCATCGAAAGTTGCCTTAACCACGTTATGTGGATTTGATGATCCTTTAGATTTTGCCAGTACATTATGTACACCAGCACTTTCCAGTACAGCACGCATAGCACCACCAGCTATTACACCAGTACCTGGAGCAGCAGGTTTAACTAAAACAAAACCACCGCTATATTTACCTAATGACTCATGAGGTACAGTTCCTTTTAAAATAGGAACCTTAACCAAATTCTTCTTAGCATCGTCAATTCCCTTAGTTATTGCATCAGTTACCTCATTGGCTTTCCCTAAACCATAACCAACAACGCCATTTCCATCACCAACTACTACGATAGCAGAAAAACTAAATCTTCTACCACCTTTAACAACCTTGGCAACTCTTTTAATAGCAACAACCTTCTCTTTTAGATCGATTTCGCTTGCTCTTACAGATTTTATATTACTCTGAGTCATATAATTAGAATTTTAAGCCACCTTTTCTTGCACCATCAGCCAAAGCCTTTACTTTTCCGTGGTATCTGTATCCGCCTCTATCAAAAACGATTTGTTCAATACCTGCTTCTTTAGCTTTATTAGCCAATGTTTCACCCACTTTAGCAGCAGTCTCAAGATCAGCATTACTTTTCGCGCCTAACTCCATAGAGTTAGTTGCAGCCAAAGTATGTCCTTTTAAGTCATCTACTATTTGAGCATAGATAGCTCTATTACTTTTGAAAACACTCAATCTAGGTATAGAAGCCGTACCAGATACTTTTCTTCTAATTCCCTTTTTGATTCTTAATCTTCTAGCTGTTTTATTAATAGCCATTGTTAATATTATTTAGCTGCAGTTTTACCCGCTTTACGTCTAATTTGCTCTCCAACGAAACGTACACCTTTACCTTTGTAAGGTTCTACTTTTCTAAGTGATTTTATCTTAGCAGCAACCTGTCCAATAAGTTGCTTATCAATGCTTTCCAAAGTAATCACTGGGTTTTGACCCTTAACTGTCTCAGCCGATGCTTTAACCTCATCAGGTAACCCCATAAAAATACTATGTGAATAACCTATATTGAGTTCTAAAACATTTCCTTGTGCAACCGCTTTATAACCAACACCAACCAATTCTAATTTCTTAGTGAAACCTTGGTTTACACCTTCAACAGCATTAGCCAAAAGTGCACGATATAAACCATGCATTGACTTATGTCTTTTTGATTCAGTTGGTCTCTCTAATATAATTTGACCATCCTCTACCTTCACTTTTATTGATGGATCAACAGATTCAGTTAGTGTTCCTTTAGAACCTTTAACTGTAATCACATTATCCTTGGCGATGTCAATAGACACACCATCTGGTAGATTAATTGGACTTTTACCTATTCGTGACATTTCTATTTTTTAATAAACGTAGCACAATATTTCACCACCCACATTCAAATTTCTAGCTTCTTTATCAGTGATTACACCTTTAGAAGTAGAAAGTACAGCAATACCTAAACCGTTTAGTACTCTAGGTAATTCTTCTGCACCACAATATTTTCTTAAACCAGGCTTTGAAATCCTTTCTAATTTAGTGATAGCAGGTGTTTTGCTCACAGGATCATACTTCAAAGCTATTTTTATAGTACCCTGAGCAGTAGCATCTTCAAACTTATAATTAAGGATATAACCTTTTTCATGAAGCACCTTTGTTAAGTTCTTCTTTAAGTTAGATGCTGGCACCTCAACGATTCTATGATTCGCCTTAATAGCGTTACGAACCCTTGTCAAATAATCAGCTATTGGATCAGTTACCATTTCTTAATATTATTATAATCTTCAAACCTCTGCCGAAACAGGCCTGCAAAGATATGAAAATAAGTTATTAATTAAAATATTTATTAAATAAAATCACCAACTAGCTTTGGTTACTCCAGGTATCTTACCTGCTGACGCCATCTCTCTAAATGTTACCCTAGAGATACCGAACTTTCTCATGTAACCTTTAGGTCTTCCAGTTAATTTACATCTGTTGTGCAGACGAACTGGAGAAGCATTCTTTGGTAATTTGTCTAGTGCTTCGTAGTCACCATTAGCCTTTAATTCAGCTCTTTTGGCAGCGTACTTTGCTACTAACTTTTCTCTTTTTTTCTCTCTGGCAATTACTGCTTTTCTAGCCATATTAGTTATTGTTTTTACTTGCAAATGGCATTCCGAATGCTTTCATTAATTCGAAGCTTTCTTCATCCGAGTTTGCAGTAGTTACAAATGTTATGTCCATTCCTGTAATATTTGCCACCTTATCGATGCTTATTTCAGGAAAAATAATTTGCTCTTTTATACCTAAGGTATAGTTACCTCTTCCGTCAAAGCCTTTATCTTTAACACCTCTAAAATCTCTTACTCGAGGAAGTGATACAGATAATAACCTATCTAAAAATTCGTACATTTTATTACCTCTTAAAGTAACTTTAGCACCGATAGGCATTCCCTCACGTAACTTAAAGTTCGAGATAGAATTCTTAGCATAAGTTGCAACAGCTTTCTGACCTGAGATAGTAGTAAGTTCTTCAACTCCTACATCAACTAACTTTTTGTCAGCTGTAGCAGCTCCAATACCTTTGTTAATTACAATTTTCTGTAATTTAGGTACTTCCATGATAGACTTATACTGAAACTTCTCCTTCAAAGAAGGAACAATCTCTGCCAGATATAATTCCTTTATTCTTGGTTTAGCCATTTTTAATTACCTCCCCTGTTTTCTTAGAATATCTTTGTAACTTACCTTTATCGTCTGCTTTTCTTCCAGTTCTAGTAGTTTCACCAGTTGCAGGATCTACCAACATCAAATTACTGATGTGTACAGGAGCCTCAACTTTATCTACTCCACCTTCAGGGTTAGCAGCCGATGGTTTTCTGTGTTTTGTAATAACGTTAACACCTTCAACTACGGCTCTTTGCTTTTCAGCAATAACTTCCAAAACTTTACCACTCTTACCTTTAGAGTTACCTGCAATTACTTTTACAGTGTCACCTCTACGGATATGAAGCTTTTGTTGTTTGTTCTTTTTCCTTTCCATAATTATAATACTTCAGGTGCTAAGGAAACTATTTTCATGAACTGCTTCTCTCTTAACTCTCTAGCAACTGGTCCAAAAATACGAGTTCCTCTTGGCTCATCATTAGGGTTAAGCAATACCGCAGCATTATCTTCGAAACGAATGTAAGAACCATCTTTACGTCTTACTTCTTTCTTAGTTCTAACGATAACCGCTCTGGAAACAGTACCTTTTTTAAGGTTACTTGATGAAAGAGCCGACTTAACAGTTACAATGATTTTATCACCAATTGAGGCATACCTTTTCTTAGTACCTCCTAATACACGAATACAAAGCACCTCTTTGGCACCACTATTATCCGCTACACTTAATCTTGATTCTTGTTGTATCATGGTTATTTAGCTCTTTCAAGAATTTCTACTAATCTCCATCTCTTGTTCTTACTCAACGGACGAGTTTCTGCAATTTTTACAGTATCACCGATATTGCAATCATTGGCTTCATCGTGAGCAGTGAACTTAGTCGATTTCTTAACAAACTTTCCATAAATAGGGTGCTTCACTTTTCTTTCGATAGAAACAGTGATAGACTTTTCCATTTTGTTACTTACAACAAGCCCTATTCTTTCTTTTCTAAGGTTTCTTTCCATCTTAGCAATTATTTAGCTAGTTCCTTTTGCCTTAACTCTGTCTCCAAACGAGCAATATTCTTACGAGTATCCCTAATTTGCATTGGGTTTTCTATTGGAGAGATTGCGTGAGCAAACTGGAGCTTCTGAAGCTTCTGCGCTTCACCTTTTATATTTTCTTTGAGCTCGTCAATAGATAGTTTCTTTATATCTGTATTCTTCATGACGATTAATTTTCTGAGTAATCTCTTCTTACAGTAAACTTAGTTTTAACAGGTAATTTTTGCGCTGCTAATCTAAGTGCTTCTTGTGCCAATTCTAATGGAACGCCACCAGCTTCGAACATAATAGTACCAGGCTTAACAGTTGCTACCCAATATTCTGGAGCACCCTTACCTTTACCCATACGTACCTCTGCAGGCTTTTTAGTAACAGGCTTATCAGGAAAAATTCTGATCCATACCTGACCTTGACGCTTCATTGCACGAGTCATTGCAATCCTTGAAGCCTCAATTTGTCTACTTGTAATCCATCCTGGCTCGAGCGATTTTAAAGCGAAACTACCAAAGGCAATTCTATGACCTCTCTGTGCAAGGCCTTTGATTCTACCTTTCTGCTTTTTTCTGAATTTCGTTCTTTTTGGCTGTAACATCTTATTCTATCTTTTTGCCTTTTGAAAGATTATTTCCTCTTTCTTTTCGGACGATCACTTCTTCTGTTATTTCCTTGACCAGGACCACCTTTTCCTTGTGCACCTGCTCCTACATTAAGAGATAAGTCTCTTTTACCGAAAACCTCTCCTTTAAATACCCATACTTTGATACCAATGATACCATAGATAGTATTTGCCTCTGACACCTCATAATCAATATCAGCTCTTAATGTATGTAGAGGAATTCTACCTTCTTTATACATTTCAGTTCGAGCCATTTCAGCCCCACCTAATCTACCTGATACTTTTATTTTAATACCTTGAGCTCCTACTCTCATAGCTGAAGCGATTGCTTGCTTCATAGCTCTTCTGTAAGATATTCTAGCTTTAAGTTGTTGAGCGATTGACTCACCCACTAACTTAGCATCAAGCTCAGGTCTTTTTATTTCAAAAATGTTGATCTGAACGTCTTTTCCAGTAAGCTTTCTAAGCTCTTCTTTAAGCTTATCAACCTCACTACCACCTTTACCAATAACAACTCCAGGACGTGCAGTATGCACTGTTAAAGTGATTCTTTTAAGCGTTCTCTCGATAACTATTTTAGAGATACCACCTTTTGGAATACGTGCAAAAATGTATTCTCTTATTTTCTGATCTTCAATTAGCTTTTCTGAAAAAGAATTACCTTTTCCACCGTACCAGTTGGATTCCCAACCTCTAACGATACCTAAACGAAGACCGGTAGGATTAACTTTCTGTCCCATTTCTTACTTATTTTCGGTGTTATCAGATTCAACAACAGTTTCTAACTCGGCATTAGCGCTATCCACTACTAAAGTAACATGGTTAGAACGCTTTCTTATACGGTGTGCTCTACCCTGAGGAGCTGGTCTCAATCTCTTAAGAATTCTTCCACCATCAACCTTCACACTTTTCACGTAAAGATCTGCCTCTTCTAAATCAACTTCAGGATTTGCTTGTTGCCAGTTAGCGATAGCAGACAATAATAGCTTTTCAACTCTTGCTGCCCCATGCTTAGACTCAAATTTTAAGATACCTAAAGCACGGCTGACCTTTTCACCTCTGATTAAATCAACAACCATCCTCATTTTACGAGGAGAAGTTGGTACATTATTTAATTTAGCAACAGCTTCCATTATCTTTTACCTTTATCTTTCTTATTAATATGACCACGGAAGTTTCTGGTTGGAGAGAACTCACCTAGTTTGTGTCCTACCATATTCTCCGTTACATACACAGGAATAAATTTATTTCCATTGTGTACTGCAAAAGTATGGCCTACAAAGTCAGGAGAAATCATTGATCTTCTTGACCAGGTTTTGATCACAGACTTCTTTCCAGATTCATTCATATTGTCCACCTTTTTTTCAAGGCGGAAATCAATATATGGTCCTTTTTTTAATGATCTAGCCATCTATTATTTCTTTTTACCAATTATTAACCTGTTCGAATACTTCTTAGGAGCTCTGGTCTTTAAACCTTTAGCTAATAAGCCAGTTCTAGATCTAGGGTGTCCACCTGAAGATCTACCTTCACCACCACCCATTGGGTGATCTACCGGGTTCATAGCAACACCTCTTGTACGAGGTCTTCTACCCAACCATCTCTTTCTACCAGCTTTACCTAATCTCACGATCATGTGATCAGAGTTAGAAACAACTCCTACAGTCGCCAAACATGCACTCAATACCAATCTCATTTCACCAGAAGGCAATTTGATTGTAGAGTATTTACCATCTCTAGCTAAAAGTTGAGCATATGATCCTGCACTTCTTACCATTGCAGCACCTGCACCTGGTCTGATTTCAATGTTGTGAACTATAGTACCTAAAGGTATTTTAGAAAGTGGTAAAGCATTACCAACCTCTGGAGCAACATCATCACCTGACATTATTTTATCTCCAACTTTCAACCCATTAGGTGCTAAAATGTATCTTTTCTCACCATCAGCATAATGAAGCAAAGCTACGTGAGCTGTTCTAGATGGATCATACTCTAACGTTGCTACTGTAGCAGGAACATTAAACTTATCTCTTTTAAAATCGATAATTCTAACATTCTTTTTATGACCACCACCTATGTAGCGCATCGTCATCTTACCTGAGTTGTTTCTACCACCCTTCTTACGAAGTGGCATTAGTAAAGACTTCTCAGGCTCTACTTTACTTAGCTCAGTATATACTGGTGCTAATCTATATCTTTGTCCAGCTGAAACCGGTCTTAATTTTTTAACTGCCATTGTTCAGATGATTAAATTTCGCTGTAGAAATCGATGATCTCGCCCTCGGCTACCGTTACAATAGCTTTCTTAAAACTAGGCTTACGACCTGTTAAAATTCTCGATTTAGTATAGCGTGATTTTTGCTTACCTAAATATTTCATTGTGTTAACATCTTCTACATTAACACCATATCTTTTCTCTACCTCGGCTTTGATTGCTACCTTATTGGCATTTACATCAACAACAAATCCGTATTTGCCTTTTTCGTTAAGGTCAGAGATTTTTTCAGTCACTAGTGGTTTTACTAATACGCTCATATCTCTTATTTCAATAGGTTATCTAACTTTTCAACCGAGCCTTCTACGAATAATATTCTGTCAGCATGCAAAACATCATATGTATTTAGGTTATCTACCGTTAACACTTGAGTGTTTTGAATATTTCTACTAGCTAAAAAGATATTCTTATCATTCTCAGGTAAGACCAATAATGTCTTTATTGAATCAAAAGAAAGCTTTGATAGCATCTCTTTATATGACTTGGTTTTAGGTGCATCAAAACTGAAGCCTTCTAAAACACTAATCATTTGGTCTTTAGCTTTGTAAGTTAAAGCTGACATTCTAGCCAATCTTTTAACTTTCTTATTAAGCTTGAAACTATAATCTCTAGGTGTAGGACCGAATACACGACCACCACCTTTAAATATAGGTGACTTAATACTACCAGCTCTAGCTGTACCAGTACCCTTTTGTTTCTTGATCTTTCTTGTTGAACCAGAAATTTCTGCTCTCTCTTTTGACTTATGTGTCCCTTGACGTGCATTAGCTAAACGCTGCTTTACATCAAGATAGATCGCATGATCATTCGGCTCAATATCAAAGATGGCATCAGAAAGAGTTACCTTCTTTCCAGTGTCTTCGCCTGTATGTTTAAGTATTGAAAGCTCCATCTTTATTTCTCTATTATTACGATTGAATTCTTAGCTCCAGGAATAGAACCACTTACTAATAGTAAATTCTTCTCCGGGATTAATTTTAAAACACGTAGGTTGGTGTTTTTTACTCTCTCGCCACCTGTTCTTCCTGCCATTCTCATACCAGGGAAAACTCTAGCTGGGTAAGACGCACCACCAATAGATCCTGGGGCTCTCTGTCTGTTATGCTGACCGTGTGTAGCTTGACCAACACCTCCAAAACCATGACGCTTTACAACACCCTGAAAACCTTTACCTTTTGAAGTACCAGCAACATCAACGAAGTCACCTTCTACAAAGATATCAGCTATCTTAACTTCCTGACCCAAGGACATATCATCAACAAACAAAGCCTCTCCAGGATACTCTCTGAATTCAGCAACATGCTGCTTAGGAGTTGTTTGTGCTTTTTTGAAGTGCCCTTGTAATGCCTTCGGTGTATTCTTCTCCTTGCGCTCGCCATAGCCCAACTGAACAGCAGAATAACCATCGGTATCCTCTTTTTTTACTTGTGTAACCACACAAGGACCAGCTTCTATCACCGTGCATGCGACATTTCGTCCATCGGCACCGTAGACACTAGTCATTCCGATTTTTTTTCCTATTATTCCAGACATTATTCTTTATTTTTCCACCCAATCGAAAGCCACATCTGATCTGCTTTTCTCGAAAGGACTGCAAAGTTAGTAAATTAATGTTAGATACAAAACTAACACCTTAAAAATTACCGCTTTATAGTGAAAAAAAAGAACCAATGAAACAATCCATTGGTTCTTCTGTATTCCTTACAGATTTACTTAAACCTTAATCTCAACATCAACTCCACTAGGAAGCTCAAGTTTCATTAAAGCATCAACTGTTTTTGCGCTATTCGAATAGATATCAACCAATCTCTTGAAAGTACATAGTTGAAACTGCTCTCTAGATTTTTTATTCACGTGAGGTGAACGTAAAACAGTAAATATTTCTTTCTCAGTCGGTAAAGGAATTGGGCCACTTACCACAGCTCCTGTTGTTTTTACCGCTCTAACGATCTTCTCAGAAGATTTATCAACTAAATTGTGATCGTAAGATTTTAATTTTATTCTAATTTTCTGATTCATAATTCTACTTATTTAACAGCTTCACCTTTCACTTTTTCTATCACCTCATCAGCTATGTTTTTTGGAACTGGATCATAGTGAGAGAATGTTAATGACGCTGTTGCTCTACCAGAAGTAATAGTTCTTAAATCTGTAACGTATCCGAAAAGCTCTGACAATGGTACGTCAGCCTTTATTAACTGAGCAGCACCTTTTGTATCCATACCTTTCATTAGGCCACGTCTTTTATTCAAGTCACCTGTTACTGGCCCAGTGTACTCATCAGGAGTAGTAACTTCAACTTTCATTACTGGCTCAAGTAATTGAGGACCTGCTTGCTTAGCTGCAGCTTTAAATCCTAATCTTGCTGCCAATTCGAAAGAAAGCGCATCTGAATCCACATCGTGGAAACTACCATGATAAAGCTGAACTTTCATAGCCTCAATTGGATAACCTGCAAGAGGACCATTGCTCATAGCTTCTGTAAATCCTTTTTGAATTGCAGGGATAAATTCCTTAGGAATTACACCACCTGTAATTTGGTTATCAAACTGTAAACCTGGCTTGATTTCACCCTTTTCATCAGGATCAGCTGGAGAAAGTTTAAATACTATATCAGCAAATTTACCTTTACCACCTGACTGCTTTTTATAAACCTCTTTGTGGTCAACAAGAGTAGTAATAGCTTCTTTATAAGCAACCTGAGGAGCACCTTGACTTACCTCAACTTTAAACTCTCTTTTTAATCTATCCATGATGATATCAAGGTGAAGCTCACCCATACCTCTTAGAATAGTTTGACCTGTTTCTTCGTCAGTATTAACTTGAAGAGTAGGATCCTCTTCAACTAACTTAGCAATAGCCATACCCATTTTATCAACATCAGCCTGTGTTTTTGGCTCAATTGCATAACCAATTACCGGCTCTGGGAATACCATAGATTCTAAAACAATCTTATGGTTTTCGTTACAAAGGGTATCACCTGTTTTAATATCTTTAAAACCTACCACGGCAGCAATATCACCAGCATGAAGTGTATCAATTTGGTTCTGCTTATTTGCATGCATTTGGAAGATTCTTGAAATTCTTTCTTTCTTATTAGTTCTTGTGTTAAACACATAGGAACCAGAATCTAATGTACCTGAGTAAGATCTTACAAAGCATAAACGACCTACAAATGGATCCGTAGCAATTTTAAATGCTAACGCAGCAAACGGATCTTCTGAAGTTGGCTTTCTACTTGTTTTCTCTTCAGTTGTTGGATCAGTTCCTACAATGCTATCTCTATCAAGCGGAGAAGGAAGCAACTCCATTACGTAATTCAATAATGTTTGAACTCCTTTATTTTTAAAGGCAGAACCACACATCATTGGAACGAAGGCTAAATCAATTGTCGCAGCTCTTAAAGCAGCAATCACCTCGTCAATAGAGATTGATTCAGGATCTTCGAAATATTTTTCCATTAGAGTT
The DNA here is from genome assembly GCF_016734805.1 of Marivirga atlantica. Classification (GTDB taxonomy): domain Bacteria; phylum Bacteroidota; class Bacteroidia; order Cytophagales; family Cyclobacteriaceae; genus Marivirga; species Marivirga atlantica. The sequence continues at coordinate 1,117,801 of NZ_JAERQG010000001.1, read as the reverse complement.
TCGTCATACTCAGCAACTGACTCTAATAATTTTTCTCTGTATTCATTTACTTCGTCAACCATATCAGCAGGAATGTCAATCTCTTCGAAAGTCATACCATGATCTTCCTCATTCCACTGAATAGCTTTCATTTCAACAAGGTCAACTACACCTTTGAAATTACCTTCGGCACCGATAGGTAATTGTAATGGAACTGCTTTAGTACCTAACATTTCCTTCACCTGCTTACACACGTTTAAGAAGTCAGCACCATCACGGTCCATTTTATTTACGAAACCAATTCTAGCAACTTTATAGTTATCAGCTAATCTCCAGTTAGTTTCAGATTGAGGTTCAACACCATCTACTGCACTAAAAAGGAAAACTAAACCATCTAATACTCTTAACGATCTGTTTACCTCAACTGTAAAATCTACGTGACCTGGGGTGTCAATTATGTTGATGTGGTATTTTTCATCTTTGTACGGCCAGAAAACAGTAGTAGCAGCAGAAGTAATTGTTATACCTCTTTCCTGCTCTTGCTCCATCCAGTCCATTGTTGCAGCACCATCGTGAACTTCACCAATCTTATGGCTTACACCTGTATAATACAGAATACGCTCAGTAGTGGTGGTTTTTCCAGCATCGATGTGTGCAGCGATACCAATATTTCTCGTTAGTCTAAGATCTCTTGCCATTATGCTAGATTTTAAAATCTAAAGTGTGAAAATGCTTTATTTGCTTCAGCCATTCTGTGCGTATCATCCTTTTTCTTGATAGCAGCACCCTCGCCTTTTGAAGCGGCTATTATCTCTCCCGCAAGTCTCTCCATCATTGTCTTCTCACCTCTTTTTCTTGCAAAAGTGATCATCCATTTGATACCTAAAGAAACTTTTCTTTCAGGACGTACTTCTAATGGTACCTGAAAAGTTGCTCCACCTACTCTTCTACTTTTTACCTCAACAGATGGAGATATGTTAGCTAATGCTTTCTTCCAAGTCTCAAGACCATTTTCCTTTGTCTTTTCCTCTACTAAAGCAACAGCATCATAAAAGATTGCGTAGGCAGTACTTTTTTTACCGTCCTGCATCAAATAGTTTACAAATTTTGTAACCATTGTATCACCAAACTTAGGGTCTGGCAGAACGTATCTCTTTTTAGGTTTCGCTTTCCTCATCTTATTTTATTTCTTAGGTCTTTTAGCTCCGTATTTCGATCTTCTTTGGGTACGACCATTAACACCAGCAGTATCTAGCGCACCTCTGATGATGTGATATCTTACACCCGGTAAATCTTTCACTCTTCCACCTCTAATCAAAACTATAGAGTGTTCTTGCAAGTTGTGACCTTCACCTGGAATGTAGGCATTCACTTCTTTTTGATTTGTCAATCTTACCCTTGCTACTTTTCTCATCGCTGAGTTAGGTTTTTTAGGCGTTGTAGTATACACACGCGTACAAACCCCTCTTCTTTGCGGGCAAGAATCTAAAGCAGGAGATTTTGACTTTGAAGTCAACTTCTTTCTACCTTTTCTAACTAATTGCTGTATAGTAGGCATTTATATTTACTTTATCTTCTATTACTAGTTCTCTATCTACTGGAGATTTTTAGGACTGCAAAGGTAAAAAATCAGATGCATTATCCAAACACATCTGATTAATTTATTTTCACAAACTCCTAATTTATAAGGAATAAGCTTACGCCTCTCCCATCGTTGATCCGAAATTCATCGGAAATTTTGGCATTTCTTCTGACTGTTTTATCGGACCAAAATTCTTCTCATACTTCTCAATATTATCTTTTAATGCCCCCAGTAACCTTTTTGCATGTTGAGGAGTCACAACAATACGTGACTTAACCTTTGCTTTGGGTACTCCTGGCATCAAACGGATAAAATCGATAACAAATTCACCGTTGGAGTGAGCTATCATTGCCAGATTAGCGTAAACACCTTCTGACACTTCCTCTGATAACTCGATATTTATTTGGTTCGGATTTTTTCCCTTTCCTTGGTTATTATCTTCCATTATTGATGAATTTGATATCTCTTTATCTTATTTATCTGCTTCTTCAGTTTGAGCTACTTTGTTTTCTTTAATCGCTTCAAGTTCCTCTTTAGAACCTACGATTAAATCGTTGTACTCTCTAAGCCCTGTACCAGCTGGTATCAAGTGACCAACAATAACATTCTCTTTCAAGCCTATTAGTTTATCCTCTTTACCTCTGATAGATGCCTCACTTAATACCTTAGTGGTTTCCTGGAAAGAAGCCGCAGATATAAAGCTTTCAGTACCTAATGAAGCTTGTGTGATACCTTGAAGTGTAGGCTTAGAAACAGCCGCTTCAGCATCTCTCACCTTCACAGTTTTCATATCCTTTCTCTTAAGTGTAGAATTTTCATCTCTTAACTTACGAGCTGATATGATTTGTCCTGGTTTAAGATTAGTAGAATCACCAGCATCGGTAACAACTTTCATATCCAGAATTCTATCATTTTCTTCTCTGAATACAAATCTATCAACCACCTGATTAGGCAAGAATACAGTATCACCAGATTCAAGAACCTGAACCTTCTGCATCATTTGTCTTACAATTACTTCAATGTGCTTATCATTGATCTTCACACCTTGTAATCGGTAAACTTCCTGAATTTCGTTTACAATGTATTCCTGAACTGCAGTAGGTCCTTTAATTGAAAGAATGTCATTAGGAGTTGTTGCACCATCAGAAAGAGAATAACCTGCTTTCACAAAGTCATTATCCTGAACTAGAATGTGCTTAGATAATGATACTAAGTATCTCTTCTTAACACCATCCTTAGATTCAATAAAGATTTCTCTATTACCTCTTTTAATACCACCATAAGTTACCACACCATCAATTTCTGACACAACAGCCGGATTCGATGGGTTTCTTGCCTCAAATAACTCAGTTACTCTTGGAAGACCACCAGTAATATCTTTTGACTTAGAAGTCGATCTAGGAATTTTAGCAAGAATTTGACCTGGTTTAATTTTCTGGTTGTCATCAACTGCTAAGTGAGCATCAACCGGAATGTTATAAACCTTATCATCTTTACCTTCAGTTTTAACTATAACCGCTGGGTTCTTAGTTTTATCCTTAGTGTCGATAATTACTTTCTCTCTGTGACCAGTTTGCTCATCAGACTCTTCTTTATAAGTAACACCTTCTTCGATTGATTCGAATTCAGCAACACCCTCAAATTCAGATAAGATCACCGCATTATAAGGATCCCAGAAACAAAGTTCTTCATCCTTCTCTACTTTCTGACCTTCTTTTACTTTAAGTACAGCACTGTAAGGCACGTTGTTGCTCATTAAGACTTTCTTAGTCTTAGGATCAACAATCTTTATCTCTCCAGATCTACCCATTACAACAGTGATCTTTTCACCATCAGAATTGGTTGATTGGATAGCTCTCAAATCTTCAAACTCCACAACACCAGCAAATTTGGCCTTTACAGTTGCTTCAACTGCAATGTTAGAAGCTGTACCACCTACGTGGAATGTTCTTAGTGTAAGCTGAGTACCTGGTTCACCAATTGACTGTGCAGCAATTACACCTACAGAGTCACCTTTATGTGCCATCTTAGAAGTAGCAAGGTTTCTACCATAACACTTACCACAAACTCCCTGACGAGTTTCGCAAGTTAGTACCGATCTGATTTCTACCTCTTCAATTGCGGAATTCTCAATAATTTCAGCAATTTCTTCACTTATTTGCTCTCCACTTTCTACAATTAACTCTTCAGAAACAGGATCATAAACATCATGAACAGAAACTCTACCTAATACCCTCTCATATAATGATTCAACAACTTCTTCATTATCCTTCAGAGCTGATACTGTAAGACCTCTTAATGTACCACAGTCAGTCTCGTTCACTACAACATCTTGTGCAACGTCAACTAAACGTCTGGTTAAGTAACCAGCATCGGCCGTTTTCAAGGCTGTATCTGCAAGACCCTTTCTAGCACCGTGAGTTGAAATAAAGTACTCGATTACATCAAGTCCTTCACGGAAGTTAGATAGAATTGGGTTTTCAATAATACCACCAACTGATCCTGCAAGGTTTTTCTGAGGCTTGGCCATTAGACCCCTCATACCACCTAGCTGACGAATCTGCTCTCTTGAACCTCTGGCTCCAGAGTGCATCATCATATAGATTGAGTTGAATCCCTGATCGTCTTCCTCAAGCTGCTGCATTAATGAGTTAGTCAACTGAGAGTTAATTCTAGTCCAGATATCAATTACCTGGTTGTAACGCTCGTTGTCTGTAATAAGACCCATTAAGTAGTTGTTCCAAACTGCATCTACCTCATCCTTAGCTTGCTCAACAAGTGTTTCCTTAATTTCAGGAACCATGATATCTCCAAGTCCCATTGATAAACCGCCCTTATAGGCCATTTGGAAACCTAGTTCTTTAATATCATCTAAGAATTGTGCAGTTCTGGCTGAACCACTTATCTTATATACATTAGAAATAATTACCTGTAATTTCTTTTTGGTAAGTAGCTCATTTACAAAGCCTACCTCTTTAGGTACACTTTGATTAAAGATTACCCTACCAGCTACAGTTTCAATTATTTTTGTCTCAAGCTCTCCACTAGGCGTTCTCACCTCAGTTCTCACCTTGATGTAAGCATGCTTAGAAAGCTGTCCTTCGTTAGTAGCAATAATTACTTCCTGAGGACTGTAGAAGGTTTTACCTTCACCTAAAACTTTTTCGTTTTCAGTACTTCTTCTACCCTTGGTTACATAATAAAGACCAAGTACCATGTCCTGAGAAGGTACTGTTATAGGAGCACCGTTAGCAGGATTCAGTATATTATGAGAAGAAAGCATTAATGTTGAAGCTTCCAAAATAGCCTCATGTCCTAATGGAACGTGAACAGCCATTTGGTCACCGTCAAAATCGGCATTAAATGCAGTACACGCTAATGGGTGCAACTGAATAGCCTTACCTTCTATTAGTTTAGGCTGGAATGCCTGAATACCCAATCTGTGAAGTGTTGGAGCACGGTTAAGAAGAACCGGATGTCCTTTCATTACATTCTCCAGAATATCCCAAACAACTGGATCTTTTCTGTCAACAATTTTCTTCGCAGACTTAACTGTCTTCACGATTCCTCTTTCGATTAGCTTTCTAATTACAAAAGGCTTAAAGAGCTCAGCTGCCATATTCTTAGGAATACCGCATTCGTGCATTTTCAACTCTGGTCCAACAACAATTACTGAACGACCTGAATAATCCACACGCTTACCTAATAAGTTCTGACGGAAACGACCTTGTTTACCTTTCAGCATATCTGAAAGTGATTTAAGGGCTCTGTTACCATCTGATCTTACCGCATTTACTTTTCTTGAGTTATCGAAAAGTGAATCTACAGCTTCCTGAAGCATACGTTTCTCATTTCTAAGAATAACTTCCGGAGCCTTAATATCAATCAATCTTTTCAGACGGTTATTTCTAATAATAACTCTTCTGTAAAGATCATTTAAATCTGATGTTGCAAATCGACCACCATCTAATGGCACTAATGGACGTAATTCAGGTGGAATTACAGGAACCATTTTAATGACCATCCACTCAGGTCTATTTTCTATTCTTGTTCTAGCATCACGGAAAGCCTCAACAACTCTTAATCGCTTAAGTGCTTCAGCTTTTCTTTGCTGAGAAGTATCAGTAGCTGCCTGATGACGCAATTCATAAGATAATTCATCTAACTTCAATCTGCCTAAAAGCATATCTAATGCTTCAGCACCCATTTTAGCGATGAATTTATTTGGATCATCATCATCTAGCTGTTGGTTTTCTCTTGGAAGCTTATCAAGAATATCAAGGTATTCATCTTCCGTTAAGAAATCCATATAGGCAGTTCCATCCTCTTCTTTAATACCAGGCTGGATTACTACATATCTTTCATAATAGATAATCTGATCTAATTTCTTAGTTGGTAAACCAAGAAGGTAACCTATTTTATTTGGCAATGATTTGAAGTACCATATATGAGCAACAGGAACCACAAGTTCAATGTGTCCCATTCTTTCTCTACGTACTTTCTTTTCAGTAACCTCAACACCGCAACGGTCACAGATAATACCTTTATAACGTATTCTCTTATATTTTCCGCAATGACACTCCCAATCCTTTACAGGGCCAAAAATTCTCTCACAGAATAAACCACCCATTTCAGGCTTATATGTTCTGTAATTAATTGTTTCTGGCTGGGTTACTTCACCATGAGAACTTTCAAGAATAGATTCTGGAGAAGCCAAACTGATAGTAATCTTGGAGAAATCAGTGTTGATCTTTTTATTTTTTTTGAATGCCATAATTGTTGGTATCTAAATATCTAAACAAGGGGGACTCGCGTCCCCTTATTAACAAATGAATTAATCTAGAGTGATTTCTAATGCTAAACCTCTCAACTCATGAACCAATACATTGAATGATTCAGGAATATTTGGTTTACCCATATTTTCACCCTTAACGATGGCTTCATAGGCTTTTGCTCTACCTATAACGTCATCTGATTTAATGGTTAGTATCTCTTGTAACACGTGAGATGCTCCGAAAGCCTCAAGTGCCCAAACCTCCATTTCTCCGAAACGCTGACCACCAAACTGTGCTTTACCACCCAGCGGCTGCTGCGTAATAAGTGAGTATGGTCCGATAGAACGTGCGTGCATCTTATCATCAACTAAGTGACCTAGTTTCAGCATATAGATGACACCTACTGTTACTTTCTGGTCAAACCTTTCACCAGTTAAACCATCAAACAAATGTGTTCTACCAAATTCTGGTAAGCCAGCATCTGACAATTCTTTAGAAACCTCATCAGCAGTTGCACCATCAAAAATTGGAGTAGCATATTTTCTACCTAATTTAAGACCTGCCCAACCAAGTACGGTTTCATAAATCTGACCGATGTTCATCCTTGAAGGTACACCTAATGGATTTAATACAATATCCACCGTAGAACCATCTTCAAGGAATGGCATATCCTCATCACGTACAATTTTGGCAACTACACCCTTGTTACCGTGACGACCTGCCATTTTATCACCAACTTTTAGTTTTCTCTTTTTAGCAACATAAACTTTAGCTAACTGAACAATACCAGCTGGTAATTCATCCCCTACCTCAAGTGTAAATCTCTCTCTTTTAAATTTACCCGCAATCTCGTTTCTCTTCTTATTATAATTTCTAACAAGATCAACGATTAACGCATTGGTATTTTCATCGTCTGTCCAATTATCAAGAATTAAATCAGATATCAAGTTTACCTCTTCAGGTACATTATAATTACTTTCATCTCTGTAGATATTCTTCTCAGGGAAAAGGTTCTTTTCAATATTATTTCTATTGAACTTAACACCTTTGCTCATGATCTCATCACCAAACTTGTGCTTGATGCCTTGAGAAGTTTTACCTTCAAGCAATTGAGTAAGTTTCTCAATTTTCTGCTCTCTGATAGTCAACAATTGACGACTGTATTCTTTAGAAAGTACTTCTACTTCTTTTTTAGCAGCAGCTCTTCCATCTTTATCTTTCTTATGGCGAGCAAATAATTTAGTATCAATTACAACACCTTTTAATGAAGGAGAGGCTTTCATTGAAGCATCTTTTACATCACCTGCTTTATCTCCGAAGATAGCTCTTAAAAGTTTTTCTTCCGGAGTAGGATCAGTTTCACCTTTAGGCGTGATTTTACCAATTAATATGTCACCTTCTGAAATTTCAGCACCAACTCGGATGATACCATTTTCATCTAAGTTTTTAACAGCTTCCTCACTTACGTTTGGAATTTCAGAAGTTAATTCTTCTTCACCACGCTTAGTATCTCTAACTTCAAGTTCAAATTCTTCAACGTGAATTGATGTAAAGATATCCTCTCTAACAACTCTCTCAGATATTACAATCGCATCCTCAAAGTTATAACCTTGCCAAGGCATGAAGGCAACCTTCATATTTCTACCTATAGCTAGTTCACCTTTTTCAGTAGCATAACCTTCACAAAGAATTTGACCTTTTTCAACTCTATCACCTTTGTATACTAATGACCTAAGGTTAATAGTAGTGTTTTGGTTAGTTCTTCTGAATTTGATTAAATCGTAAGTGATTTCATCATCATCAAACGACACCAACTCCTCTTCTTCGGTCATATCATACTTGATAACTATTTTTGTAGCATCAACATATGTTACTTCACCATCTTTCTCAGCTATAATTAAAGAGCGAGAATCTCTGGCAATTCTTCCTTCTAAACCTGTACCTACAATTGGCGCTTCAGGTCTTAACAAAGGAACAGCTTGACGCTGCATGTTTGATCCCATCAAAGCACGGTTCGCATCATCATGCTCCAAGAAAGGAATCATAGAAGCCGCAACCGATACAATCTGGTTAGGTGCAATATCCATGTAAGAAAGCTCTTTTGGCTCTAATACTGGGAAGTCACCTTCAAATCTTGCCTTTACTCTGTCATTTTCAAATTGGCCTTTATCACTGATAGGCGCATTAGCCTGCGCAATGTTGTGTTCATCTTCTTCTTCAGCAGTAAGGTATAATACATTACCACTCATATCCACTTTACCGTTTTCAACTTTACGATAAGGTGTTTCGATGAAGCCCATGCTGTTCACTTTAGCATGCACACATAGTGAAGAAATTAGTCCAATATTTGGACCCTCTGGCGTCTCAATAGTACAAAGACGACCATAGTGAGTATAGTGAACGTCACGAACCTCGAAACCAGCTCTTTCTCTTGAAAGACCACCAGGACCTAAGGCTGACATTCTTCTTTTATGTGTAATCTCAGATAATGGATTCGTTTGATCCATGAACTGAGATAATTGGTTAGTTCCAAAGAATGAGTTGATAACAGAAGAAAGTGTTCTGGCATTAATAAGATCAACAGGTTTAAAATCCTCATTATCTCTCACATTCATTCTTTCACGAATGGTACGAGCCATACGAGAAAGACCAACACCAAACTGAGCATATAATTGCTCACCTACTGTTCTAACTCTTCTATTACTTAAGTGGTCAATATCATCAACAATAGCTTTAGAGTTGATTAACCCAATTAAGTATTTTACAATGTGGATGATATCAACTTTTGTTAAAACCTTAGTTTCAGCATCGATATCTAATCCTAATTTTTTATTAATTCTGTAACGACCAACTTCACCTAAATCATAACGCTTTTCAGAGAAGAATAGGTTGTTTATGATCTCACGGGCAGTAGCTTCATCTGGAGCTTCAGTATTTCTCAACTGACGATAGATCTGTTCTACAGCTTCTTTTTCAGAGTTAGAGTTATCCTTTTGAAGGGTGTTATATACAATACTATAATCAGTAATGTTAACATCTTTTCTGTGAAGGATAATTGACTTAACACCAGCATCGATGATCAAATCGATATCTTCTTCCTCAATTACAGAATCTCTTTCTAATAAAACCTCGTTTCTATCAATAGATACCACTTCACCAGTATCCTCATCCACGAAATCTTCCGTCCAGGTTCTTAAAACCCTTGCCGCTAATTTTCTACCTACAGCTTTCTTTAAAGCCGCTTTAGTTCCATTAACTTCTTCAGATAAATTAAAAAGATCTAAAATGTCTTTATCAGAGCCATAACCTATAGCTCTTAATAATGTAGTAACAGGAAATTTCTTCTTCCTGTCAATGTAAGCGTACATAACGTTATTAACGTCAGTCGCAAATTCTATCCAAGAACCTTTGAAAGGAATAATCCTAGCTGAATATAATTTTGTACCATTGGTGTGCTTGCTCTGAGCAAAGAATACACCTGGGGATCTATGTAGCTGAGATACAATAACTCTTTCTGCTCCATTGATAATGAAAGATCCCTTCTCGGTCATATAAGGAATATTACCTAAGAAAACTTCTTGCTCAATAGTTTCGAAATCCTCATTATCTTCATCGTTACACAATAAGCGTAACTTAGCCTTTAATGGCACTGAATAAGTTAAACCTCTATCTATGCAACCATCAATGTCATACTTTGGAGGATCTACCAGATAGTCAACAAATTCAAGAACAAAATTCTCACGTGAATCAGAGATTGGGAAATTCTCTTGAAACACTTTAAAAATACCTTCTTCAGCTCTCTTTTCTGCTGGAGTTTCTAATTGAAAAAAGTCCTTGAATGATTGTAACTGTACATCTAGGAAATCAGGGTAATCAATTACCCTCTTAATAGAGGAGAAATTGATTCTTTCAGATTGATTTATATTAGCCAAGGCTCTGAATATTTAAAGTTGTGTATTAAAAGGTAAGTGTCATAAGACACAAATTGTTTGCACTAAAATATGTACAAACAGGAAAAGACCTGAGCCTGACATAAACGTCAGGCACCAGGCCTAATTTCTTGGGCAGAAATCAGCTAATCCATTCAGGATTAAATCTGATTACTTTAATTCTACTTCTGCACCAGCTTCTTCAAGCTGCTTTTTAAGTGCTTCTGCTTCGTCTTTAGCTACTCCTTCTTTAACAGCTTTAGGAGCGCCATCAACTAATTCTTTAGCTTCTTTCAAGCCCAAACCAGTTAATTCTTTAACTGCTTTAACAACTTGTAGCTTAGCAGAGCCTGCTGAAGTTAATACTACGTCAAAAGAAGATTTCTCTTCTGCAGCACCTTCTCCACCACCAGCGCCACCTGCCATCATAACAGGAGCAGCTGCTGCTGCAGGTTCGATACCGTGTGTTTCTTTAAGGTAATCAGCAAGTTCATTAACTTCCTTTACTGTTAATTCTACTAATTGATCTCCAATTGCTTTGATATCAGCCATGATTGTGTTATTTAAATTTAATGTTTTTGTTCTTTTTTTCTTATTGTGCTCTTTCTTCAAGCGCTTTTACTAATCCAGAAATCTTGTTCCCACCACTTTGAAGTGCTGAAACAACATTCTTCGCTGGAGACTGTAGTAATGCAATAACATCACCGATAAGCTCATTTTTAGATTTAAGCTCACTTAAATAAGTTAAGTGCTCTTCACCAACGAAAACATCTGTATCTATAGCAGCCGCTTTAAGCAAGGGCTTATTTAAATCATGTTTCTTACGAAACTCTTTTAAAACTTTTGCAGGAGCGTTTCCTACTTCTGGAGAAAACAGTATTCCTGAAAACCCTTTAAGGCTATCAAACATACCAGAAAAATCTGCTTCCTGTTTCTCTAGCGCTTTTTGGATAAAAGAGTTTTTTACAACTTTGTATTCAACTCCTTTTTCGTAACAAAACGCTCTAAAAGCATTAGTTTCTGCCACAGATAATCCAGAAGCATCCGCTACATAGAAATATCCAGTGTTAGAAAGTTTTTCAGTAAGCTCCTCTATAAGTTGTCCTTTTTCTTGCCTAGTCATATTAAATTCCAGCTATAGAGTTTTTGTCAATTGAGATACCAGTACTCATAGTAGAGGACATGGTCATGCTCATAAAATAAGTACCTTTAGCAGAAGCTGGTTTTAGCTTAGCTAAAGTTTGGATCAATTCACTTGCATTGTCAGCAATTTTCTCTGGTGAGAAGGAAGCTTTACCAACACTTGCATGTATAATACCGAATTTATCCACCTTAAAGTCAATTTTACCTGACTTCACCTCTTGAACCGCCTTTCCAACATCAAGCGTAACAGTTCCTGATTTTGGATTTGGCATTAGACCTCTTGGTCCAAGAACCTTACCTAGTCTACCAACTTTAGCCATAACAGTTGGCATGGTAACTATAATATCTATATCAGTCCAACCGCCTTCGATTTTCGTGATATATTCGTCTAATCCTACATAATCAGCACCAGCATCTTTAGCTTCCTGTTCTTTGTCAGGAGTAACCAATGCCAATACTTTTACATCTTTACCAGTACCGTGCGGAAGTGCTACCACTCCTCTTACCATCTGGTCAGCTTTTCTAGGATCTACTCCTAATCTGATATCTAAATCAATAGAAGCATCAAATTTGGTAGTAGTAATTTCTTTAACAAGAGAAGATGCCTCTGCCAAAGAATACTTTTTATCAGCGTCAATTTTTTCCGCTGCTAATTTTTGGTTTTTTGTTAGCTTAGCCATTTTCTTGTTTTTATGATTCCCAAGGAGCAGTTCCTGTAACTCTTAACCCCATACTTCTTGCAGTACCAGCCACCTGACGCATAGCTGACTCTACTTTGAAAGCATTTAAATCAGGCATTTTAGTTTCTGCAATTTCTTTTATCTGATCCCAAGTAACCGATCCAACTTTGTTACGGTTAGGTTCCGCAGAACCTTTCTTTTTCTTGGCAGCGTCTAAAAGCAATACCGGAGCAGGAGGAGTTTTAACTACAAAGTCAAAAGACTTATCTGAATAAATTGTAATTAAAACCGGAAGTACTTGACCAGCTTTCTCTTGAGTTCTCGCATTAAACTGCTTACAAAACTCCATTATATTAAGTCCTTTACTACCTAAAGCAGGACCCACTGGAGGTGAAGGGTTAGCAGCGCCTCCTTTAATCTGTAATTTCAGATATCCACTTATTTCCTTAGCCATCTTGCTATTCTGTTTTTTCTACTTGCATGTAATTCAATTCCACAGGGGTATTTCTACCAAAGATTTTTACCATCACGTTGAGTTTCTTTCTTTCTTCAAAAACTTCCTCAACAGATCCTGTAAAACCACTAAAAGGTCCATCCATCACTTTAACTGATTCACCCACTATATATGGAGTGCTCAGCTTTTCATCCATCTCTTCAGTCTCGTCAACCTTACCTAGTATTCTATTAACCTCTGATTGCCTCAAAGGCACCGGTGTTTTAGCATCACCCGAACCGTTTCCTCCTAAGAAACCGATTACTCCAGGTATACTCGTAATGGCATGATTTGCTTCTCCATTAGAAATATCAGCCGAAACGAATACGTAACCAGGAAAAAAGTTTCTTTCCCTTACTCGTTTCTTCCCATTTCTCATCTCATACACCTTTTCTGTAGGTATAAGTATTTGAGGAATGAACTCTTCTAACTTCTGACGAGCAATTTCAGTCTCAAGATAAGTTTTCACTTTCTTCTCCTGACCACTAACTACTCTTAATACATACCATTTAAACTCTGACATTATCTAATTCTTAAATTCTCAAATGCTAAAAAGCATTATAAAACCATTCCATAGCATTATCAAACGCCAAATCAATAACACCGATTAAGAGCGCAAAAATTAAGGAAGCAACCAATACTAATATGGAGCTATTCTGCAATTTGCTATAACTCGGCCATGTAACCTTATAACGCATTTCAGACCAAGACTCCTTTAGAAATAATGTTAATTTTTGCATCTTCTATAATGTTTCAATATTGCACGGGAGGTAGGACTCGAACCCACAACCAACGGTTTTGGAGACCGCTACTCTACCAATTGAGCTACACCCGTAAATACCTATGCTACCCAAAATGGTGTGCAAAGGTAGATAAAACTTTTATATGAAACAAATGCGCTCCCAAAAAATTGAGAACGCATCTGATTTCTATCTAATCTATTTTAAAAGTTAGTCTAAAATCTCAGTTACCTGTCCGGCACCTACTGTTCTACCACCCTCACGGATAGCGAATCTTAGACCTTTTTCACAAGCTACTTTGTTGATCAACTTAACTTCGATAGTTACGTTATCACCAGGCATTACCATTTCAACATCTTTTGGTAAGAAAATCTCACCAGTAACGTCAGTTGTTCTTAAGTAGAACTGTGGACGATATTTGTTGAAGAATGGAGTGTGACGACCACCTTCTTCTTTTGAAAGAACGTAAACCTCAGCTTTGAAGTGAGCATGTGGATTAACAGATCCAGGCTTACAAATAATCATACCTCTTTTGATCTGAGCTTTTTCAATACCTCTTAACAAAAGACCTACGTTATCACCAGCTTCACCTCTGTCTAATATCTTTCTAAACATCTCAACACCAGTTACTGTAGACTTAAGTCCTTCAGCACCCATACCGATTAAATCAACTGGATCACCAGAGTTGATTACACCTCTTTCGATTCTACCAGTTGCAACAGTACCTCTACCAGTAATAGAGAATACATCCTCTACAGGCATTAAGAAATCTTTATCAGTTAATCTTTCTGGTAATGGAATATACTCATCAACAGCTGCCATTAATTCGTCTACTTTAGCAACCCACTCAGCTTCACCGTTAAGTGCACCTAGAGCAGACCCTTGGATAACTGGAAGGTCATCACCTGGGAAATCGTAGAAAGAAAGTAATTCTCTAACTTCCATTTCAACTAACTCTAAAAGCTCAGCATCATCTACTAAATCAACTTTGTTTAAGAAAGCAACAACAGCTGGTACACCTACCTGGCGAGCAAGAAGGATGTGCTCACGAGTTTGTGGCATTGGACCATCAGTAGCAGCAACTACTAAGATAGCACCATCCATTTGAGCAGCACCAGTTACCATGTTCTTAACGTAATCCGCGTGACCTGGACAGTCAACGTGAGCATAGTGTCTGTTTTCTGTAGCGTACTCTACATGAGAAGAGTTAATTGTAATACCTCTTTCTTTCTCTTCAGGAGCGTTATCAATAGAAGAGAAATCTCTTGCATCAGCAAATCCTTTATCAGATAATACTTTACAGATTGCTGCAGTTAATGTAGTTTTACCATGATCCACGTGACCGATAGTTCCGATATTCACGTGTGGTTTCGAACGGTCAAAGGTTTCTTTAGCCATATTTGAAAAATCCTCAGTTTAGTTAAAATTTATTATTTAAGTATTCAATAAACACTGATTGAGCCAACGAGGGGATTTGAACCCCCGACCTCTTCCTTACCAAGGAAGCACTCTACCCCTGAGCTACATCGGCTTATCAATTATTTAAATTGATTGCTCTTTTTTATTGCCAAAATAGGCATATCCTATTAAAGGCAGTCACGTAACCGTTCTGCCTCAAAACCGAATGCTCAGTAAAACTTTTATCATTAGAGCGGGAGACGAGGCTCGAACCCGCGACCTGCAGCTTGGAAGGCTGCCGCTCTACCAACTGAGCTACTCCCGCATTTCCACCTTTAAAGGTAGTTGTGGGGGAAACAGGATTCGAACCTGTGAAGTCGAAAGACAACGGATTTACAGTCCGTCCCAGTTGGCCGCTTTGGTATTCCCCCAATAGTTTCAATAAGCATTCTCTAAAACCCTTTCGTTTTAGGAAGTGCAAAATTATATGCTTTATTTATTTTATCAAACTTTAGATCAAAAAAAGCTGTCTTTTTTTTATTAATTAAACATCAATCATTAAAAATGCTTGAATCTCAATCAGTTGCAAGTTTTTAAAAATTATACTTCAACTTAAAATAAATATGGGTTCAGATTTTTTTGTACTTTGAATAACGAATAGGTGTGATTTATAAAGCTAATTTTTAACTTCGTGCTAAATTTTAATTATGTATAAGATCAAACTTGACAAGCAGGAGACTGAGTTTGAAACTTCTTACCAGAAAGATCAGCTTGTTGTTAATGATAAAATACTCGATTGGGACATCTCGCCAATTGATGAAAATTCCTTTCATATTATAAATAATGCCAAGACCTATACTGCTCATGTTGTATCGGTAGATTATGAAAGTAAAACCTTCACTCTCAAAATAAACGGCAAAACTACCACACTCTCTTTGAAAGATAAGATGGACTTATTGCTTGAAAAACTAGGCATGAGTGATCTAGCAAATAGCCAGCTTAACGACTTAAAGGCTCCAATGCCGGGTCTTATTGCTGATATTTTGGTGAAAGAAGGAGATGAAGTTCAGAAAGGTGATTCTCTTTTAATTCTTGAGGCAATGAAAATGGAAAATGTTATTAAAGCCGCAGGTGAGGGAACTATTAAACAAATCAAAATCAAAAAAGGCGAAAGCGTAGAAAAGAATCAATTGCTTATAGAATTTTAAATCCTGCTCAATGAAATACAAACGCATATTATTAAAACTTAGTGGTGAAGCCCTTATGGGTGATGAAGGTTATGGCATAGACCCAAAAAGACTTGAGCAGTATGCTCAGGAAATAAAAAAGGTGAAGGACTTGGGACTGGAGATAGCCATTGTAATTGGGGGAGGCAATATTTTTAGAGGTATTCAAGCTGAGGGTGCGGGTATTGATCGTGTTCAAGGAGATTATATGGGCATGTTGGCCACCGTAATAAATGGGATGGCAGTTCAAGGTGTATTGGAAAATCATGGCATGTACACCCGTTTGATGTCAGGATTTAAGATAGAGCAGGTTTGCGAACCTTTTATAAGAAGAAGGGCCATCAGGCATTTGGAAAAAGGAAGAGTGGTCATATTTGGTGCTGGCATCGGGAATCCATATTTCACTACTGACTCTACTGCTAGTTTAAGAGCCATCGAAATTGAGGCTGATGTAGTATTGAAAGGTACTCGAGTAGATGGAGTTTATACGGCAGACCCTGAAAAAGATGCTGATGCAAAGCGTTACTCAAAAATTTCTTTCCAAGAGGTGTATGAGAAAGGATTGAATGTGATGGACATGACAGCCTTTACCTTGTGCCAGGAAAATGATTTACCAATTATTGTATTTGATATGAACAAACCAGGTAACCTACTTGATTTAGTTAATGGTGAAAAAGTAGGAACCCTGATCCAATCTTAATTTATACTTAAACATGGAAGAAATAGATCTGATTTTAGAAGAAGCCAAAGAGCAAATGGAACGTGCTATTAAGCACACCAAAAGTGAATTACAGAAAATTAGAGCAGGAAAGGCATCTCCAAATATGCTTGACGGATTGATGGTGATGTACTATGGTAACCCTACTCCTATAAATCAAGTGGCTTCTGTTTCCACTCCAGATGCCAGATCAATTATTATAAAACCTTTCGAAAAAGGCTCAATCCCGGAAATTGAAAAGGCTATAATTAATTCAGATTTGGGCTTTAATCCTCAAAATGACGGAGATATTGTAAGAATTAGCATACCACCACTTACTGAAGAGAGAAGGATTGCCTTGAGTAAACAAGCAAAAAACGAGGCTGAAGACGGTAAAATTTCAATAAGAAATAGTAGAAAGGAAGCTAATGATGAGCTTAAAAAATTACTTAAAGAAAGCGTTTCTGAAGATGACGTTAAAGATGGAGAAGACTCTGTTCAAAAACTTACTGATACTTATGTGAAAAGGATAGATGAAATACTTGAGCACAAAGAAAAGGAAATTATGACGGTTTAATCTTAGTAATTTACTATTTAAACGAAGAAAGGAAAGCCTATAATAGAGGTTTTCCTTTTTTTGTATATTATTGTATATCAGCCATTAAACTTTGCTCAAAAAAAATCTCCCCTTTGCAAAGAGCTTATTATGATTTATTAGTTATAAAATCAACATAAATGAAACCTTGAAGGTAAACCCGTTTCACATAGCGCTCCTTTTCATGGTTATTAGTTTTGCTAAAGCACAAAATAAAACTGATAGCCTTAGACGAGAACTGCGCAAAAAATCAGGTTCTGAAAGAGTTGATATACTAAATAAATTAACAATTGATAGCTGGCTCAACTACCCGGATATAGCTGAACAATACGCTAAAGAGGCGCTTTTTCTTGCAAGGGCTAGTGGTGATTCAACTAAAATATCAAAATCATTAAGGCTACTGGGCGGAGTTTTTCTTTATCAGGGTTTCGCTCTTGAAGCACTTGACTATAACAAACAATCACTAGCTATTGCACTGAGTATAAAAGATTCAGCTTTAATTAACTCTTCTTTAAATAATATTGGTTTTACTTACTTTAACCTCAATAATTATCAAAGTGCACTTGAATATTTACTAAGATCTTTAAAAGTAAAAGAGCTTACAGGTGATGAATATGGAATGGAGCATACCCTAAATAACATAGGTTTGATCTATCAGCGTGCTAAAAACCACCAAAAAGCTCTTAGTTACTTTGAAAGGGGCTATCAACAAGCTATTAAAAATGATAATAATGACTTACAGATTTATTCTTTAAATAATTCAGCTCGTTCATATATCGCCCAGAAAAGGATCAATAAAGCAAAAGAAACACTCAAAAAATCGTTGAAAATTGGTAAAACAACAGACAACAACATCTGGAAAGCTGTCACACTTATGGAGATAGGTGAAATCCAATTTATTGAGAATAACTACGATTCGGCTCTTGACTTACTTAATAAGGCTATTACTAAACAAACGGCTATTAATGACAGAAAAGGACTAGCCAAGTCTCATACGCTTGAAGCCAAAATATATCTGGCTCAAAAAAATTATGACCCAGTCGTGAAACATCTTAATAAAAGTGATTCTTTGGCAAAAATTAGTAATGCATCAGAAATTACCTTATCAAATTATATTGTTTACAAAGAGCTTTTTTTAGCACTAAATAATTTCAGTCGAGCTAATGAGTACGTGGAGATGTACTTGAATAAAAGAGACTCTCTTTATACACAAGTATTAGATAGAAATTTATCTTTAATACCAGGTAAACTGCAAGAAGAAGAAAACAGAATAAAATTTCAGGATGCTGAGATGCAGCTCAAAAGTGAGCGCTTTCAAAACCTTATTTACATTTCATTCATCATCTTGATTTTACCCTTTTCAATTCTTCTTTTTATGCTTTACAGAAGAAATAAAAAGATAAATCATTCTTTAGAAAAGCAAAATGACACCATTGAAGCCCAAAAGGAAGAAATTGAAACCCAAAAAGAATACATGGAAGAAAATTTCCGAGAATTGGAAATTGCGAAAAACCTCATTAGTAACCAGAGGGATGAGTTAGAGGTGCTGAATAAGCAGCTTGAGGGTAAGGTAGATGCCAGCACCACAGAATTAAAAAAGGTAAATGAATCGTTAAAAGCCACCAGTCTTGAGCTGGACAATTTTATTTACAAATCATCCCATGATATTAAAGGACCACTCGTTAGGCTAATGGGCATTTGCTCACTGGCATTAAAAGATATTACTGATGAAAAGTCATTAGATTATTTTATCATGTTAGATAAAGCTACTAAGCGATTAAACTTTATCATTGATGAACTTAAATTGATTAGTGAGCTCAATGCTAAAGTTATAGAAGTAAGTAGAATCCCATTTGACGAAATAATTGAAGAATGTAAAAGTGAAATTGCTTACATAGAAAATATTTCTTCGATTAACATAAAAGTTGATAAACAGGAATCAATTCAACTTCTCTCTGATATAGAGTTAGTAAGACTTATCATTTTTAACCTATTACAGAACTCCTTTCAAATTCTTAAAAGTGAACAGATAGCAGATAAAGAAGTGATGCTGTCGTTATTTGAAGAAGAGGATCGCGTCATCATTAAACTTGACCTTTTACACCTAAAGCTGAGGGTTGAAGAAATATCTCAGTTGATCGATAGCCTGTCAAAAGCGAATAAAGAATTTAATAACCTGAGCATTGGATTGTACACCATTATTCTTTGCCTAAATAAATTAAATGGCGCATTCGAATTAAAATCCGGAGAATCTGGCAATACGATATTTGAAGTTCATATCCCTAAAACGGAAGCCATCAATCTTCAACGTTAACTTGCACGCTGCTACCCAATGTAGTAGAAATTCCTACTCTTATTCCCCACCCTTGATATTTGAGGTCTTCAAAACTTGTCGCAAACTCTACCCTAAAGAAGTTGAGAATTCCTTCAAGGGAATAGCCAAATTCCATATAATTCTTGCTATCTGGCGTATATAGGTAGTTAGCAAAAGCACCTTCTCTTAATCCAAAAAGGCGAGTAGCAGGAATCTGTGTTATAAAAAATTTTCTGAACCTATGAAAAAGAAACCCCTGAGCATATTGCGCATCAGTGCTGTATAAATAATAATCTAAGAGTCGAAAACTTTTTACAGGATCAGCCTGGGTAACAAATGATCTATTTCCAGGAAAATGAGCAAAATCCATAAAACCAAGAGCGCTATTATTAAGAAATCCGCCCACTTTTAAATCATAAAAAAGCGTACCCTTCAGGCCAAAGTCAATATCATTTCTATACTCAAGCTCCACTCTGTCGAAATTTACATCGCTACCAAAAAGTTCACTAATACCTTTATAGTATCCGAAACTAATCTGTTGAGCATCCTTAAAAATTGGTCGTCTTACTCCATTTCGAATTACGTATTTCACATTCGGTCGATAGGTTAACTTTACCTCTGCGGTTAAGGCACGCTGATTTTGAAACTCCTCAATAAGCCTTACATGATTCGGAATATTTGGTGTAAACTCTCGTTTCCAGTTAATAAAAGAGTAATCTGTGTTATTTAATAGCTTATATCTCTGTTCGAAGTTTAGGTTTCCTGAAATATTCCATTTTGACGAAAAACGTTTATCAAATGCCAATTGAAGAAAATCCTTCTCATAAAGCTTCATGAAATTCTGTTCCCAAACCAGTGTAAAACTTGTATTAATTAATGGTGATAAGGCCGGTAAATCATTGAACTGACTAACATATCTACCTCCTGTTAGGGCTAAATTGCCTGTAGAGAATCGATATTTTGCCATAAGCTTCCCTGTAAATGTATTTCTGGCAGCTGCATATCTTAAGGTTGGCTTTAACAATAAGTAAGGTGAGTTATAATATGTATAGTCTTTTGCAGACAAATCTACATTTTGAATTGTAGAAGGTAGTTTCCTTTTAAAGCCTAGACTATAATCTACATTTAAACCTTCAACCGTATTAAACTGAGTGCTTAACAAAGCATTGTAAATAATAAATTGATTCTTGCCTGCACTATCCAGATTATACCTGCCTCCGAAAAGTATATCAGTAATTTGAAATGTTCCCCTTTTAGCATTCTTAGCAGAATCTGCCTGATCACGCTCCGCTCTTAATATACTTAGACTATCTATTTTGGCATAGCCTCGTTTTTCATTTATTGATAATGGTATAGGCCTTACTTTGCTCCAAAAGAGTGAATCCTGATTGAAAGCCATCGAGTCAATTTTAAAATCATAAATACCTACAACATCAATCTTCTCAAGTGAATCAGTTTCATTCTTCTCAAACTGCTCAACAATCTCAGAAAGATCTTCGACCACTACTTCCTTTTTACTTCCCGATTGCTTTTTAAGTGTTTGTATTGATAGATTTTCTTCTTTAGCTGAATTACTTTTTTTATCAGCATCAACAATTACAATTTGTTTAGGAAAGGCAGGATTAAGTTGTACGCTGTAGTTAGATACGCTTGCCAAATAATCAAATTCAAAATCTACTCCCATTACCTCACCATCGGCCATTAAATGATGCGTAATAGGCATCCATGAAGCTTGATCGATAAATTCATACACTTGCTTGATTCTAAACTTAATACCAAAATCAATTTGTGTAGTTAAATCCACACTGTATAGGGCCCAATCCTCCTCAACTAATTGAATTTCGCCCTCAAATACATTAGGAGCATCTACCTTTGGAGTGACTCTAATTCTGTTAATCAAATGATTACCATCCATAAAAGCACCGAGATGCTTGAACTTATAGTACTTAAAAGCCTTGGTTGATAAAGGTGAGATAGCCTCTCCTATTTCTTCCTGATAGAAACTCCCCGCGATGTAAGGCATTGGATTTGCGTTAAAGTCGGTTTCCTTCGAGGCATAAATTGAGATAACCTTTTCTTTGAATTGATTGGGTCGTTTATAGCTAATCTCGCTCACGGATTCTGTAATAATCAGGGTAGATGTATCAATCCCCTCTTTTTTTAACACACCTCTCAAGTAAAAAGGAATATCTGTAATGCGTCCCTTTCCTTTTACATAAACTCTGGCCTTATATCCATCAATAAACTGGCGGTGATAGCTACTTTTGGCAATAGCTCTTCTCATCATCCAGTTGGCTGGATCCGTAGCGGTAGCAGAGGTGACAACTTCATTTAGAAGTAAGGTTTGAGGCGCCAGATAAACATCCTGACGCGTAAAGCCTTCTGTTATCTCAATTTCCTTAATTTGGGTATCATAGCCAATAAATTTGTACTCTATCTGGTATTTACCTTGTGGCAAATTAAGTTCATAATAGGCATCAGCATTTGTTGAAGTTCCACTACCTGAACCAGGCACATAGATTGTAGCAAAGGGCAGTAGTGAACCATTTTCATCATATATCGTACCCCTAACTCCCTGAGCAAAAGCATTATAAATGGTGATAGTTGTAAGCAGTAAGAAAACTAAATACTTAGCCATTATTGATATTAAAGGGTTTGATCACGAAGTAGACGCACCAGGCAGAATTAAATTACAAAATAATCCCTAAAACTATTAGAAAAACTATCGATAGAGGTTTTTGGCATTAACTATTTCTATAACACCATCGGTCAATAAATACTTAACAGATCTTTCGTTTTTGATATTATCTCTGATAAATGTTGCCGAAATATCCATCATAGGAGCCTTAACAAACTTCACATTCTCGTGCTTTGTTAACTCAGATGGTTTTGCATTAGGTCTGGGATAAACAATTAATCCGAACTGATTTAAAATAAATTCATGATTCTTCCATTTAGGAAAATGGGAAAGGTTATCCTCTCCAATAATCAGTTTAAAATCAATTTCAGGGTGTTTATCAATTAGGTAAGCAAGTGTATCGGCCGTATAACTTGGTTTAGGCATTTGAAATTCCACATCACTAGCCTTCATTTTAAAATGATCAGCAATAGCAGCCTCCACCATGTCTATCCGGTCAAATTCGTGTGCTAGAGCACTTTGCTTTTTAAAAGGGTTTTGTGGTGAAACTACGAACCATACTTCATCAATAGCCTCAAATTCTATGATGGTATTAGCCACAATCAAATGGCCCACATGGATAGGATTAAATGAACCAAAAAAAAGCCCAACCCTTCTTGACATAATCTTAATTTAGAAAATTGCTAACAAGCTCTTCTGCCTTAACTAATGATTTTTGAAGATCTTCATTTACCAAAGTTTCATCAAACCTATCTTCGAAAGTCATTTCAAATTTAGCCTTATAAAGCCTTTGAGAAAGGCTGGATGAAGATTCCGAATTTCTTTTTGTAAGTCTTTGTTCGAGAATTTCAATGGAGGGTACTTTAACAAAAATTGCCAGTGCCTTATCCCCAAAGTATTCCTTCAGTTTAATACCACCTTTAACATCAACGTCAAAAATAACATGCTTACCCTGTGACCAGATACGCTCAATCTCTTCTTTTAAGGTCCCATAGAAGTTTCCTTCATAAACCTCTTCCCACTCTACAAATTCATTGTTATCAATCTTATTCTTAAAATCCTCTACTGTTAAGAAATAGTAATCGACACCATCTACTTCTGTTCTACCACGTTTATCTCTTGTGCAAGCGGAAATGGAGAAACCTAACTGGGGAAATTTTTCAATTAAGTGCTGAACTATAGTAGTTTTACCTGCTCCGGATGGGGCAGAGAAAATAATTGCTTTTCCTTGATGCATTAAAAAAATATTAAGAAGCCAGCTCTATTATTTTGGATTGGATGTTTGAGGAAAGTTCTTTTGGTGTATTAATCCTCTTAAGTCTTTCTTTCAGGCTTTCCTTTATTGAAGTATTAAGTTCAAATTCATTCTTACATTTCGGGCAATTATGAACATGTTGCATAAGTTCTAATTCCTGTTCTTTTGAAGCTTGCCCATCTATTACCAAATTTAGTAATTCGGTGCATTTAAGGTTTTCTTCTGCTATCATGATTGTTGGTTATAGGAAAAAATGAATTTGTAATTGTAATAAAGTTTAATCCTTTCGTTTGATGGTTGATTATACAAATATGACCAATGTTTTTGGCACTTTAAAATATCCAATTCTTTTATTTGCGCTTATCCTTGTAACCCATGCTATTAGCATAGGAAGCAAGCTTTTCCTTTAACAAGTTTCTTGCGCGGTGTAACCTACTCCTTACAGTACCTATCGGGATGTCTAGAATCTTTGCCATCTCTTCATAAGTAAAACCTTCCAAGTCACACAAAATGATCACAGTTCTGAAATCAACGGCTAATGAATTTAACGCATTGGTAATTTCATCACCAATCATATGCTGAACAGTTTCAACACGTAAATCGGTAGTATAATTAGCATCAACCTTTTCTGAATTGTAGTAAGTTTCAACCTCTTGATAATCAACTTTATTAGGTTGCTTACTTACCTTTCTATAATTGTTGATAAAACTGTTCTTGAGAATTCTGAACAGCCAGGCCTTTGCATTGGTTCCTTCTTCAAAGGATTTAATAAACCTAAAAGCCTTCATATAGGTCTCCTGTACCAAATCTTTGGCGTCATCTTCGTCCAGTGTGAGTCTAAACGCAAAATTATACATAGCATCAATATGGGGCATAAACTCCTTATCGAATATCCTTTGCTTATCTCGCTGATCGTACGCCATAGTTTCACCTGAATTCATAAATAATACTCAGTTTGGATATTATTAACCCAAAAAACCTAATAAAGTTATAGGTATAATTTTCCTATATCATCATGATATACGCTATTGACGACTTGTTAGATTAAATTGTTTAATAGAAAGACAAAAAGAAGATTGTATACTTTGACTTGAATGCTATTGCTTCTGCATTGTTTTTGTGAAATATTTGTTAAGAACTAGTAATGACACCAGATTCTCCTTCCTTTTATCCATAAACTGATCTATAAAAGCATGTGCATTCTCAATAATTCCAAGTGCTTTTTCTGGGTGATTTAGATAGTAATTAAGCTTTGTTTCCAAGTTTGAATAATCATCTTCTATATGTATGTAATGATAATCTGGAATCAGCCTGCCCTCCATAAACCAAGTCTCATATTTGGGAGTGGGCATTACAGCAATTGAATTAGAACTCATTACCCATTTAAGGTTGCTCGCTACGTCATTGCCTTCTAAACAAAGTATGAATTTAAACCTTAATTGCTCAGAAATAGTCATCCTACTAACCTTCCATTCCTTTTTGAGATTATTTCTATTAACCATTCCTATGTTACACATTGGGTGGTCAAAATACTTTTCTAAGAATTTAATTCTATGTGGTTGTGAAGGATGTACCTTACCCCTGCTCACAAGCATATTCTGCTTATCTTGAAATTGAAGTTTGTCATTCTTTATAAAAATGAAATGGCGTACTTTATTCAGATTTAATAAAACTGAGTTTTGATTATCCTCTGAAATCGGGCGACTTTTAACAATACATGGCTCATCCGGAATACTAGTTACATCCCCGAAAAGATAGGTGACTTTATAATGGGAGGGGAAGTATTTTAAATATTTAATCAGGTCAAAAAAATATGTTTTGATGTTGTTCTTCAATTTCAAATCAGACAACAAAATCGCTTCTTTTGATAACTCAAATGGCTCTTTAAGCTTATTATAATAATCAACACGTTTTTTAATGGATTCTAATGTAGAGCTGTCAAGTTTACTGCAAGCTATTTCCAAATTTGTGTTATAAAAATAGGCAGGTATAATCAACCTAAAATAATTCTTTGTATAGTATAATAGCTTACTAGGTTTGTGAGAAAATGATAATCTCTTTAATTCCATCTTACCTGTTTTTTACTCTTACCAACGTAATACATCTGTGTTTTAAGGTATTATTGTTAACTTCTGACTAAAAGGATTAGCGCTATAAAAAGCTAACATTATAACTATATTTGCCATTTGAACGATGTTCTAAAATATGTCAGAAACACAATTATTTTTTCATGTGGGTTTAGGTAAAAATGCCTCTACCTTTCTCCAACAACGATTCTTCCCAAAACTAAAGGAAATTCACTATACACAGTCCAACATTTATCGCTTTTTTCCAAAGATTGTAGCTCAAGCAAAACATAGTAAATATTTATTCTCACGAGAGTTTGATCGACAATTCTACATTGAGACCAATAAAATTGCTGACTTATCTAAGGATGCAAATATAATTATCATTTTAAGGAGAAATGATAGCTGGATTGCCTCTCAATACAGAAGATACGTGAAGAATGGAGGTAAACAGACATTCTCAGAGTTTATTGATTTGGAAAATGACAATGGAGAGTGGAAACAAAAGGACTTGTACTTCTACCCTATGCTTGAGCATTTACAAAAGAATTTTAACACCAAGCCTTTAATTCTCTTCTATGATGACTTGAAGAAGGATGCGGAAGCATTTCTTGACAGGATCGCGGGCTATTTAAATGCTAGCTATAACATTGCTGATATAGACCTTAGCGTAAAGCATAGCTCTTATTCTGAAAAGCAATTGAAGTTTATTTTTAAGCATGGTCCTTTTGACAAATCAAAATCATATAAAACCAATAACCGGATCGCGGGCTATTTAAATTACCGATCGAAATGGTTGGTAAACCACATCTATCTTGCTCTTGCTAAACGACTACCTGAAATTGATAAAAACAAAAAGCTGATAACACAGAATGAGCTAGAAAAGGTAGAGGAATTTTACAGAGAAGACTGGCAGAAGTGTATTGAATTTGCCCAAAAACACTCAGCATAGAATGAAGATAAGTGCTACCATAATAACATTTAACGAAGAAAAACATATAAAAGAATGTATTTCATCTTTACTTCCAGTTGCTGATGAGGTAATAGTGGTTGACAGTTTTTCTAATGATAAGACAGCCGAAATCTGTAAATCTTTTAAAGAAGTATCATTTTTCCAACAGCCATTTAAAGGTTATGGACAGCAAAAGAATGATGCCCTAGAAAAATGTAAAGGAGACTATATTCTGTCTTTGGATGCAGATGAGAGACTAAGCGAGAAATTGTCAAATGAAATATCAAAATTAAAAGAAACTGGCCCTTTGTATGAGGTTTATAAGGTATCGAGAATAAACAATTATTATGGACACTGGATGAAACATAGTGGTGAATATCCAGACTATAAAATAAGATTTTGGAAGAAAGGAAGTGTTTTATGGTCAACATCTAGTGTTCATGAAAAGGCTGTAGTTGAGTCTTCAAGCATAATTGGTAAACTTGATGGAGATATTCTGCACTATACAACATCATCATTATATACTCATGTAGCTCAGGTAAACAAATTCTCAGATTTAGCGGCAGATGGACTAATTCAATCAGGTAGCATCAATAATGCAATCCTTAAAATGCTTTTAGATCCTCCCTTTATATTTGTAAAGAAATATATAGTGAAACTGGGTTTTTTAGATGGTTTTGCTGGCTTTACTAACGCAATTATTTCAGCCCACTCTAAGTTTTTGAAGTATGCTAAATACATACAGAAAAAGAGATCAAACAATCAATGAAACTGCTTCATTTTAGCACTGAAAAACATTGGCGAGGTGGTGAGCAACAAATAGCTTACCTCGTTGAGGAGCTGAATCATACCGGTATTGAGAATTTTCTCATCTGTAGAAAAGACTCTGAGATGCAGAAGTATGCCAAGCAAAAAAACATACCTCACAGCGCTATTGCTATCAGAAATTCGATAGACATCTCTGCTATAGCAAAAGTTGCTAAATTATTTAATGAGCAAAAAGCTGACTTCGTTCATCTACATACCTCAAAGGCTCATTCCATTGGTCTTTTTGCGAATCTCATAAGTAATAAGCAAAAGTTTATTCTCCACCGAAGAGTCTCATACACCATCAAACAAAGCTCTATTAATAAGTGGAAATACAACCACAGTAGTATTAAGAAAATTGTTTGTATTTCGCAGGATGTTAAGAAGCAGATAAAGCTGATAGTAAAAGATGAGAGCAAACTTTCAGTGATATACAGTGGTATAGATCTAAGCAAATTCAAGAAGTTCGACAAAACTCAATCTTTAAAGAAAGAATTAAACATACCAGAAAAGCACTTTTTAATAACTGGAGTTGGTGCGTTATCTCCAGAAAAGGATTTTGAAACTTTTATTAGGACTGCCGCTGAAACCATACAAAAAAATGAGCAGGCTCATTTCCTAATTGTAGGAAAAGGAGCGGAAGAACAAAAACTTAAACTGTTAGTAAAAGATTTGAAGATTGAAGATAAGCTTACCTTTGCCGGTTTTAGAACAGATGTTCCTCAAATCTTACAAGCTTCTCATGTATTTATGCTCTGCTCAAGCTCGGAAGGACTAGGAACAAGCTTTATTGATGCTGCGGCAGCTGGCTGTGCTTTAATAGGAACTGATGCTGGTGGTATTCCAGAAATTATTGAGCAAGGAGTAAATGGTTACTTTGAACATATAGGGGACTATAAGGCGATGTCAAAAAGACTTATTGAGTTATTAGAGAATGAGTATTTGCTACAACAAATGAGTTTGAAAGCTAAAGAGAAAGCACAGAAATTTAGCATTAAGCAAATGACTTATCAATATTTATCGCTTTATAAACAATTGAATAAAGATGACTAAAGCTTCTATTATTATCGGTTTTTATAAAAGATTTGATCAACTCGAATTAATCTTTGAGGCACTAAAAAAGCAAGCAGAAACGGCTTTTGAAGTAATTATTGCCGATGATGGTTCTCCTCAAGAAGTAGTGGATAAAATTCAATTATACTCGAAAAAGAGCGATTTAATTATAAAGCACATTTGGCATGAAGACAAGGGTTTTAGAAAAACTACAGTTCTTAATAAAGCCGTATTAGCAGCAGAAAGCCCCTATTTAATTTTCATTGATGGGGATTGCATCCCTGATAAATATTTCATCGCTGATCACCTGAAATATAAAAAGACTCACAGGATGGTAAACGGAAGAAGAGTTGAATTATCAGAATTCTTATCTCAAAAAGTTAATGTTGAATTCATCAAAAAAGGGAATCTTCAACCACTGAAATATGTAGCGCTATGGGATAGTTTTTTTGGTAAAACCAGAAAGGCAGAAGTGGGCTTCCGGGTAAATAGTAAGAGTTTAAACGAAAAATACGGTTCTTTTAAGAAGGGCATTCTTGGTTGTAATTTTTCGATTCATAAAGCTGATGTGATTGAGCTAAATGGTTTTGATGAGAGGTATGAACATCCTGGAGTTGGTGAAGACACTGAACTTGAGAAGCGTGCACGACATGCAGGTTTTGAAATTTTCAAACCAAAATTAGCTTTAGTTCAATATCATTTATGGCATAAGAAGCAAAGCAGGGCTTTTGAAAAAGAAAATTTGGTGCTTCTGAAAGAAACTATTGATAACAAATACATCAAAACACCATACGGGATTAATAGCTTATGAATATACTTTTTATCGGTAGTGCCAAATTTGATTATTTACAAGACATCCTTTTTTCAGGGCTATTCAAAAAGCTAGGGAGCAAGAATTTAACAACCATTAATTTTCACAAGAATTATTTTCTTCCTCTCAAGAGTTACCCAAAAAACATGGGGTATGAAGGAAGGTCCTTATTAACATTCTCGCCTTTCTTATCTAACTTCAAGAAATTTGATGCCGTGATAGTAGGCTCTGCAAAGCCTGATGCATTTGAATCATATCATCAAATAAAGCATAAAATTCCTGAGCATTGTATAACTGTTTTTGTAGATGGAGGTGATAGGTCTGGTATTGGGGAAGATTTAAAAAGACTAGGTAGAGAGGAGCTTTATCCTAAAGCAACTGACAGACCCTTTGATTTGATATTCAAAAGAGAATATTTGAAGGAAACAACCTATCCTGATAATGTATTTCCTTTACCTTTTGGAGTAAATTTCAATACTACAAATCATATTAAAAGATTACCTCCTAAATATGATGTTACCTTCTGGGCCGTTGAATCACACCCTATTCGTACCAAGGCTTTACAGATAATACAAAATCAATATGATTGCCAATCTAATGGAACAAAGCTTAATCAAAATTTTAAGGACTATAATAGAAAAGGAGATTTCTACTTAGAAGAGTTATATAGAAGTAGAGTTGTACTTAACTTCAGAGGTGGTGGTTGGGACACTATGCGCTATTGGGAAGCCCCTGCTCTAGGTTGCTTTATGATAAGCCAAAAACCAGGAATTGTTATCCCTGATGAGTTTAAAGATGGTGAGCATTTGGTTTACGTAAAAGAAGACTTATCGAACCTTGAAGAATTATGCGATTATTATCTAAACCATGATCAAGCACGCTTAGAGATTGCGGATCGCGCCAAAGAGCATACTGCTAAATATCATTCAGACATTGCCAGAGCTCACAAAGTATTAAGTGAAATTGAAAGATTGAAGCAATAAAAAAGCCATCCGTATTTAAACGAATGGCCTTCACTTAATAAAACAATATAATTAATATCTGTAATATTCAGGTTTGAATGGACCTTCAGGCGTAACACCAATATAGTCTGCCTGATCTTTAGACAATGTATCAAGCTCAACACCAATTTTAGCTAGGTGTAAAGCAGCTACTTTCTCATCTAAGTGTTTAGGAAGCGTATAAACTGCATTCTCATATTTATCAGTATTATTCCACAACTCCATTTGCGCCAATGTCTGGTTAGTAAATGAGTTTGACATCACAAATGACGGGTGACCTGTAGCACAACCTAGGTTCACTAATCTACCTTCGGCTAAAAGAATGATTTGCTTTCCATTTTTTAGTGTAACCAAATCAACCTGTGGCTTAATATTGTCCCACTCTGCATTTTTATGCAACCATGCTACATCAATTTCATTATCGAAATGCCCAATGTTACAAAGAATAGCTTTGTCATTCATCAACTCAAACATTTCACTAGTAATGATATCCTTATTACCAGTCGCTGTTACTACAATGTCAGCTTCCGGAATAGCATTTTTCATTTTCTTAACTTCGAAACCATCCATAGCTGCCTGTAATGCACAAATAGGATCAATCTCTGTAACTATTACTCTTACTCCAGCACCTCTTAATGAAGCAGCAGAACCTTTACCTACATCACCGTAACCACCAACAACAGCTACTTTTCCAGCCATCATAACATCAGTAGCTCTTCTAATTGCATCAACCAATGATTCTTTACAGCCATATTTGTTATCAAATTTTGACTTAGTAACAGAATCATTCACGTTGATAGCTGGCATAGGAAGTGTTCCTTTCTTCATTCTTTCATAAAGTCTGTGAACACCAGTAGTAGTTTCTTCTGATAAGCCTTTAATACCTTCAGCTAATTCAGGATATTGATCTAATACCATATTGGTTAAATCACCACCATCATCAAGAATCATATTAAGAGGTTTCTTATCATCTCCTTCTCCAAAAAACAAGGTTTGCTCGATACACCAGTTAAATTCTTCCTCATTCATTCCCTTCCAGGCATAAACGGGAATGCCAGCAGCAGCGATAGCGGCAGCAGCCTGATCTTGTGTAGAGAAAATATTACATGAACTCCATGTTACTTCTGCACCTAAAGCTACAAGTGTTTCAATAAGCACAGCCGTTTGGATAGTCATGTGAAGACATCCAGCAATGCGAGCACCTTTTAAAGGTTGTTCCTTGCCATACTCTTCTCTTAAAGCCATTAAGCCTGGCATTTCTGCTTCCGCAAGCGTAATCTCTTTTCTTCCCCAGTCAGCAAGGGATATGTCTTTTACTTTATAATTCTGTGTTTCAGTCATCTGATTTTTATTACATTTTCGAATTAGAACCCAAAATTACCACATAAGTTTAATAATAGAAAGGCAAATGAAAGGAATAGCGCATTGATTACCTTTTGAAAGTCACCTCTTTAAATTGATAGCTACACTCTTTCCCTGTGGACTTAGCTATTAGTAACAATCCATCTTTTGACACTCCCTTTATGGTTCCTCTGAATGCTCCATCAGCATCCTCATAGTTTGCCATTTGTTGAAATTGGAACAAATGATTTATATAAGATTGATCTACTATTGATCTTTCACCCGATTTCAACATGAGATAATACTTTTCAATTTGATGAATTATCTCTTCAAGTATTTCTTCTATTTCAAAAACTAATCCTGAAGCCTTTAATACTGAGGTTGCTCCATCAGGAAGCTGATCAAACTGATTTACGTTTAATCCGATACCAACAATACTCTGCGTAATTGCCTGACTGCTTAAGGTGTTTTCAATGAGTATCCCAGCAATTTTCTGCTTATTTACATAAATATCATTAGGCCATTTTACCTCAATAGTTTCATGCGGTAGATATTTTTGTAGCGCTTCTAAAATTCCCAATGAAATGATTCTGTTCAAATCAAACTGTTGATGCGGTTTCAAGAATTTTGGTTTTAATAGAATGGAGAAAGTCAGGTTTTTGGATGGCTCGCTTAACCATGTATTTCCACGCTGTCCTTTACCCCTTGTTTGAGCATCTGCCTTAAGTACTGTGCCTTCGAACACCAGCTTTTCGTCTGCCATTTGCATCAGCATGTCATTAGTTGAATGACAGCTTGGCAGAGAAACATACTGTTTCCCTATAAATAAAGTATTGGCAAAGATTTTATGCACTATTATTTTGTAGCTTTAAGTTTGCAATCATCGCAAAGCTTGAAATAAATAATTTAATTTGTAAGCAAAGCTGATGTGTTTTTATTACCAGTAAACTGGTGTAACAAATTTCACGCAAACTATTTATTACAGCAAAAAATTAAATACTAAATACAATACATGGATTCAGAAGCTTTAAGTAAGCTAGTTGTGCAGGGAATGCAGGAGAAGAAAGCAAATGATATCGTTATTTTAGACCTTTCCGATGTGAAGAATGCAGTAGCCGATTTTTTTATTTTATGTTCAGCTAATTCAGACACACAGGTTGATGCGATAGCTGATTCTGTTGAGGAATTTGCTTTTAAGCAGGGAAAAGAAAAACCTTGGCAAAAAGAGGGTAAAAATAATAGAGAATGGATATTGATTGATTTTGTTACCGTGGTAGCTCACATCTTCAAAACTGATAAGCGAAATCATTACAATTTAGAAGACCTTTGGGGAGACGCTAAGGTTATTGAAGTAGCTTAAAATCAGTATCAAAACATAAATTGCTTGGCTACCGTTAAGCAGTTGACATTAAGGATAATTAACAAAGTATAATGGCAGAAAAACCAAAAAGTAATAAAAAGAAAATCATACCTAAGCCGCCACAAAAGCCTAATTATCAGGTTTGGGTTATCATCATATTAGTTTCAGTCGTTTTTGGAATCTCATTACTAAGTGGAAGCAATAACACTATTCAAATTTCTGAAAAGAGATTTGAGAGAATGTACATGAGCAATGATGTGAAGAAGGTGGTTCTATTAAAGAATCAGAGCTTAGTTGAAGTTTATCTCAAAGATGAAGCGCTAAACAACTCTAAATACATCAACGAGCTTGAAAGTCAAGGTAATCCCTGGAATTACAAATCAGGACCTCATTACAGTTTCAAAGTTCCAAACCTTGAAATTTTTAACAAAAATTTTCAAGAACTAGAAGCTCAGGTTTCAGACGATAAGCGAATTGGTTATGAGGTTGAAGAAAGAACCCAATGGTCAGACATGTTGCTGAACTATGGTTTCTTAATATTCCTCTTATTTGGTGTTTGGTTCTTGATGCGAAGAATGACTGGACAGGGTGGTCCTGGAGGTCAAATCTTTAATATTGGTAAATCAAAGGCTGCGCTATTTGATGCTGAAAACAAGGTTAAAATCACTTTTAAGGATGTTGCCGGACTTGATGAAGCAAAAGAAGAAGTAGCAGAAATTGTTGAATTCTTAAAGAATCCTTCAAAGTTCACTACCCTTGGGGGTAAAATTCCTAAAGGTGCGTTATTAGTAGGCCCTCCGGGTACTGGTAAAACTTTATTAGCCAAAGCCGTTGCTGGTGAAGCAGGTGTTCCATTTTTCTCACTTTCAGGTTCTGATTTCGTGGAAATGTTTGTGGGTGTTGGTGCTGCCAGAGTAAGAGATTTGTTTAAGCAAGCAAAAGAGAAAGCTCCTTGTATCGTATTTATTGATGAAATTGATGCAATTGGTAGATCACGAGGTGGGGGTAAAATGCCAGGCTCAAATGATGAAAGAGAGAATACCTTAAACTCTCTTTTAGTGGAAATGGATGGCTTCTCAACTGATTCAGGAGTAATCATTTTAGCGGCAACCAACAGACCTGACGTACTAGACTCAGCCTTAATGAGACCAGGTCGTTTTGATAGACAAATCAGCATTGATAAACCCGACATTATCGGTAGAGAGGCTATTTTTAAAGTGCACTTGAAACCATTAAAGGTTGATACACAAAGTGTAGATTCTAAAAAGCTTGCCGCACAAACACCAGGTTTTGCTGGTGCAGAGATTGCTAATGTTTGTAATGAAGCAGCACTTATAGCTGCCAGAAGAAATAAAAAGGCAATTGAAATGCAGGATTTCCATGATGCCATTGATAGGGTAATTGGTGGACTTGAGAAGAAAAATAAGATTATCTCTCCTGATGAGAAAAAAATTGTTGCTTACCATGAGGCTGGTCACGCAGTAGCAGGCTGGTTCTTGGAGCATGCTGATCCTTTGGTGAAAGTAAGTATTGTACCAAGAGGAGTAGCTGCATTAGGGTATGCACAGTATTTACCAAAAGAGCAGTTTCTTTATCAGACAGAGCAGCTGATGGATGAAATGTGCATGGCATTAGGTGGTAGAGCTGCAGAGGAATTAACTTTTGGCAAAATTTCAACAGGTGCCTTGAGTGATTTAGAACGAATTACCAAAATGGCTTACAGTATTGTAAGTGTTTACGGTATGAATGATAAAATTGGTAATGTTTCATTCTACGATTCTAAAGACGGTGGTGATTATAAATTCACTAAACCATATTCTGAGGCGACAGCTAACACCATTGATCAGGAAGTAAGAAAGCTGATTGATGCAGCTTATGAAAGAACCAAGCAGTTACTTAGCGATAAGCAGAATGAGCTTGAGACTCTTGCGCAAGAGCTTCTTGAGAAAGAAATACTCTTCCAGTCTGATCTTGAGCGATTAATTGGTAAAAGACCTTTTGATACGCAGACTACTTATGAAGCTTTCACCAATGCCAAAAGCCATGCTGATGCTTCCAAGAAAAAAGAAGAGGAGAAAAAAGAAAGTGAAAACAAAGACTTAGAAGGTGAAGCAGTTTCAGAATCAAAAGATGATTCGGAAAAGGCTTGATCGTCTAAATAATTATAAAAGGAAAAGGGACCAGATGGTCCCTTTTTTTATGGAATGCAATAAAAGTTTATTAAGTAACGGCTTAGAGATATGAAGTAGATTCGATCAATTAGTCAGTCCAGTCTTTTTATTCTTTTTAATAAGTTTCATTTGAGCCTGAATACGTTCATTAAAATCTAAAGGGGTTTCAACAGCTAGAACAACTTCTTCATTGGCATCTGTTATGACATAGAAAGGCAGTGTAGAAATCCTTTTGTCCTTCCACTCACTCTTCCAAAAAGCATCCGCACTTTTAGGAAAAAGATGATTACCACTCAAACCCTCCCTTCTTATAATTGCCTTTGCCTTTTGCTCTTGTTCAAAAGCATTCACACATACGTATATGAAATCGAAATAATCACCAAATGTGGATTGCAATTGTTTTAAGTGATGATATTCATAATCCATGGCACCCCCAAAAGTGGTCCAGAAAACGATGATTGCAGGTTTCTTATAGTCACGTTTTGAAAAGAAAGCATTTAAAGATTCATCTACATCGAAACCAACTACCCAATTAATTTCAGTTGATTCAGAAGGTAACATATTGGCCTTTTTAAGTTCTATGGATTTCTGAGCAGCAAACTTCACACGATTATCTAAAACTTTAAAATCATCAACAGTATTTGCAGACTCCATAACCACTAAGGGTGCGGATGGTCTAAAAAAATGATATAATTGAACAGCCTGAACCATACCTTCAGGCATTGTATTTTTGATAAGTTCATATTGCTCTTCAATGCTGAGGGTTCTACTTATATCTTTCTCAGAATATTGAAAGGCCAATGAATAAAGCAGTTCTGAAAATTTTATGAATGAAGGACTATTATATTTCAGTTTGAAGTCCTGCCCGTTACTGTAATGCTTGTCAATATAGTTGAGTAGCTTTTTTGCTGAACGTTTATCCCAGTATTTAACACCATTTTCCTGATAGCCATAAGCATTATCAACTTGAATTAGACTATCAATAGTAGTTAATTGATTTTTATAATACTTTTCTATTTCAAACAGATGAAGTAGCCACTTCCCATTTACATTGGTTTCAAAAAAGTCCTTCTTACGATTAAAAAGAAAAAAGGCATCACTCTTTATTTTAGAATTTTTAAGATCAATGGTGATATAACTACCCTTAACATAAAGCAAATATGGTTCACCATCCACCACAACCTCTAGGAGAGTAAAACTGCCATCATCCAGTCCGAAAGTGGTTTTTTCAGGAAAGTCGAAAATTGGTTGATAGGTTAAGTAATCACCCAAGGCGGCATCCTTTAGGGAAATCTTAACATTTTCTTGGTGTTCAACTTCAACAAGTACTGTAGCTGCAGAAAAAAGTTCATTACTAACTGCCAGGCAAAGCAGTAAAAATAAATGGCGCATAAAAGGTTGATTTTAAGGGGGCAAAATTAACCAATATAATTTTTATCAACCTCCATTCATTCAAAAAATAGTCCTGTATTTTATTTGATTACTCGAAAACATCAAACTTCTACTATACTAAAACTTTAAGAAGTTAAGATGTTCATAGCACCATGCCCAGTTTTCTCCAGGTTCAGCAGAAGTGATTACAGGGTGCTGATGTGCCTTAGCATGCTTACTGGCATGTTGATTTGGTGATGAATCACAACAAAGTGTAATGCCACATTGCTGACAAGTACGTAGATGCACCCACATGTCTCCTGATTTCACACATTCTGCACATTCATAACTTTCAGCGTTTTTCTTATTGCCTGGGTCAAACTCCTTCAGATGATCACAAACTTTTTCTTTTAAAGCCATACTACTACACTTCGTTTAAATATTGATGCACAAATTTAATAGCCATTGATCCTTCCCCCACTGCAGAAGCTACTCTATTCATAGCGCCCGAGCGCACATCACCAGATGCAAAAATACCAGGGCTTGAGGTTTCCAAAAGATAAGGATCTCTTTTTATTTTCCATTTAGCTTTAAAGTGCTCATCGTTTTGTAAATCTTTTCCAGTCTTCAAAAAGCCTTTTTCATCTTGTAGCACCTCATCCATTATCCATTCAGTATAAGGTTTTGAGCCAATGAAAATGAACAAGGCATTAGCAGGTGATTTCCGTTTATCATCTGACACAACATCCGTTAATTCAACACAGCTTAGACGCTCATTTTCTCCTTCAACCTTAGTGATTTCTGTATTAGCCACCACTTGAATATTGCTTACTGTATTAATCTGATCAATAAGATAAGAAGACATACTGCTTGTGAGGTCAGGCTTTCTGATGACGATGTAAACATTTTTGGCAAATTTGGAAAGATAAATAGCCGACTGACCTGCCGAGTTGCCTCCACCCACAATATAGACTTCTTTATTCCTGCAAGCCTGTGCTTCGGTCATGGATGAACCGTAATAAACTCCTGCTCCGGTGAAATCTTCTACGCCAGGGGCAGGAAGTTTTTTATAATTCACACCTGTTGAGATGATGATACTTTTGGACTTAATTTCAGCCCCATCATTCATTTTAAGGATTTTATAATTGTCTTTAGTATGTAATGAAACTACCTCTCTCGGTGAAAGAAACTCTATACCAAATCTTTTAGCCTGAGTGATAGCTCTGTGTGTTAAATCCTGACCGCTTAATCCATTGGGAAAGCCCAAATAATTTTCGATTCTTGAGCTTTTTCCTGCCTGGCCTCCGGGAGAATGTTTCTCGATCAATAAAGTTTTCAGGCCTTCTGAACCTCCGTAAACTGCAGCTGCCAATCCTGAAGGACCTGCTCCAATGATAGTGACATCATATAAGTCATCCTTGGTTTCGGCATTAAGTCCTAATCTTTTAGCCAATTCTATAGTGGTTGGCCGACTCATGCATTCCCCATCTCCAAAAGACACCACAGGCAGATCTTTAGCCTCTAATTTGTGTAGTTCCACCAATTGCTGTGCCTTTTCACTAGTCTCCACATCGAGCCATTGAAAGGGAAATAAGTTACTGGCCAGGAAATCTTTAATTTCGTGCGAATAAGGAGCATATTGATAACCGATCACACTAAGTCCTTCAAATTCTGGAATATATTGCGCTTGCCACGCACCCAGTAAATCTTCCAGTACAGGGAAAAGTCTCTCTTCAGGGGGGCTCCAGGGTTTATTTAAATAATAATCGAGCTGCACTTCATTAATGGCTTTTATAGCGGCCTCGGTATCAGAATAAGCCGTTAGCAAAACCTTCTTGGCTTCAGGGAAGAAAGTATTTACCTTTTTAAGGAAATCAACTCCTAACATTTCGGGCATGCGCTGATCAACCAAATAAAGTGCTATTACTTCGTTCTTCTTGAGCAATCCCTCCACAGCCTCAATAGCATCATGGGGACTTGTTGTGCTGAGTATCCGATAGGATTCCTGAAATTTAGATTTTAAATCGCGCGTGACAGCTTTTAGGACTTGCGCATCGTCATCTAAAACAAATATGATTGGTTTTTTCATGTTTTTTCGTTGCAGTTTTAGGCCAGTGGCAAGCCTATCGTAAATGTGGTTTCTCCTTTCTTAGATTCAACCGATATTTTACCATTATGTTGATTAACGATTCTTTGTACCAACTCCAGCCCCATACCTACACCTTTGCCAATTGCTTTTGTGGTAAAAAAAGGATCAAAAATCTTATTCAGATTTTCTTCTGAAATACCTTCGCCATCATCAGTTATTTTAACATAGATACAACCTGACTCTTCGAAAATTCTAATTTTAAGCTGTCCATTTTGCTCCATCGCATCAATGGCATTATCAATGATATTTGTCCAAACCTGATTGATTTCTCCAATCACCACTTTGGCTTTCGGTAAATCTGTTTCGAAATCTCTATCAACACTGATCGATTTAGTTTTCAGCTTATGGTTAAGAATGGTGAGCGTATCATTAATACCTTTGATCAAATCGGTTGGCTGAGCTTCCGGACTTTGATCCATATGAGTAAAGCTTTTGATTGATTTCACCAGATTATCAACTCTTTCAGAAGCTTCCTGAATTTCAACGACTATTTTTTCTGTGCTTAAGCTATTCTCTATCCATGTAAGTACTGTTTGGAAATTGTCCTTGCCGGCAATGTTGCAAACCTCTTCCAGGTTGCTAAGGTCGAAACCATATTCAAGCAGTGTTTCTGTTAGCTCATAAGCTCTGTCAATGTTTTTTTTGCTAAGCCAATCCTCCAGTTCCTCTTCAGCCTCACTCCTTTCCAGAAGGCTCATCTGGTCAGTAGGTTTATGATTGATTTTTTCTGAAAGAATGCTGTTGATTTTATCCGTTTGATCTGAGTTAAGCTTAAGCTCCATGATGCGTTTAAACTTTTCTGGTGTGTGATGCATTTGCTTTTGCAACTCTAACGCACTGCGTGAAATCGCTGAGACCGGATTATTCAACTCATGAGCCAAGCCCGCTGAAAGTTTACCAAGCGCCATCATTTTCTCTGATTGTACATTCTGTTTGGCAAACTCTCGTGTTCGGTTGGTCATCACGTGCACCAATGCCTCAGTTAATTCATAGTGTTTGGTGGCCAATTCAAGGATCTGCTCTTTTGGTGTAATTAACACTTTGCTTCGTTCTACCACCTCGGCAATTCCAATAGCTGAACTTGCTCTGGAGTAAGGCAACAAACCTGTAATATTTTTGGCTTCAATAGTAGCTAGGTGTTTGTAATTGCCATTCTGATTGATTTTGATATAAGCTTTACCTTCTAACACAATGAACATTTTATCAATAGGATCACCTCTTGAGAAAATAGTATCTCCTACTTCTAAAAACTTTAGTTCAGAATGATCGATAAGCCATTGGAGTTGGTCATCGGGTACTTCTGAGAATTCACCTATACATTTGAGTTGAGCAGTTGATAGTTCCATGGAATGAATTTAGTTGCAAATCGAGCTATTCGCAAACTAATGAACGGAATGTGGCGGGAAAGGATTAGTGATTTGATTGGGTAAAAAAACAAACCTCAATGTAAGAACATTGAGGTTTGTTGTAGCACGAGTTTTAAACTCGCGTTAGTAGTAAAATAAAAAAGCACGTGAATTGTACACGTGCTTTAATAATCAGAATTTGCTTTTATTCTACTTCTGTTCTATAAGTTCAAACGTTGCGTCCGGGTCTAAACCTAAATTGAATATTTTAACTCCAGATTTATCGAAACCATATCGGAAGACTGTAAACTCTGGTCGTGGTATATTAAGTAATGTTGAATCGGAAATAACGATTAATGATTTTGTTGAGCCATTATTAAAATTATAATTCAAATTGATAGCATTATCAAAATAATATTCTTCCCCTTTAGGCGTAAAAATAACTTCACTAAATGTTACAGCAAATTGATCACCTACATTTTGAATATAATAGTGCAACTCGAATGGAAACTTTTCAGTTCTTCCTTTACCTAGAATATTATGGAATGTCATTACTTTTGTGTTTACGCAAAGTTCATCGAATGATTCCACACTTGGCCTAAAATCGCGTGAAATAAAAGACACCTCATCCGCCACAAGAGTCAGCGTATCTCCTTCACTATTTCCAAAAATTAATGTATCCCCCTCTGAATATGGGAACCATTCATTATCCTCAGAGGTGAATTCATAGCATTCGGGATCAGAACAGCTAAACAGTATTATCGAGAATAAGATTGCAAATATTCCTAAGTTGAATCGCTTTGTCATTCTTTAATGGAATTTTTAATCCACAAGGTACAAAACAAGCAAGAAATGGGCGCTAATAAAAGCTAGGTGTATATTATTTTTATATTAACTGATATCTTTTTGTGAAAGGCTCTATTTATCGGTTGAACAACCTCCTATAAATAGGTTTCCTGTAAGCAAACTGTAGCCAAAGTACAGGATATAAAAGATAATCCATCAGCTTGAAAGGAGATTTAAAGGTGATGTCATCAACAATTTCTGACGTATTATTATCAAGCTTCAGTACTTTATGGTGATGTTTCCAGTACTTTAAAAAGAAGGGAAGCTTTTTACCTTCATCAATAAATTCAAAGATTTCTATATTGGTTCTATCGTAGGTAATTTCACTTATCCAGTCCTGCTTGAAAAAGATAAAGTTCAACCTTAAGTGAACAATGTCACCCTCCTCACTGCCACCAAACTCTTTAAGTTCAACTGGTGGGAATGGTGGGTTAAGACTGGTAAATAAATCCTCGTTAAAGCCTTCCTTAACTTTGAGGTAGTTTTGATCAACCTTGGTTTTGAGTAGTAAATGCACCTATCAATAATTAATTGACAGGAGAAATGTTCGATTTATCTGATTTAGTATTAATCAGCTTATTGCTTTTTTTAACTTTTCCATTAGAACCATAAGTATGGGTTATTACTGATTTGTCTACCAAATGAAATTCAAACAACTTATTATATTCAAACTCAGTAATTTCAGCTTGTGGCTTTTCAGCTCCTAAAGCTTCCATTTGTGGCAAAAGCGTATTGCTATGCCCTACTACTACTATGGTATCGGCTTTTAGACTTTTTAAGTTCTCAGCAAAGCTTTCAAAATCCATAGGATCATAAATACCGATGCCTACTCCTTGCTTTTCTGATAAGGGCTGAGCCGTTTCTTTGGTGCGTTTGTAGTCTGAACTAAAAATGGTATCAACTTTTATATGCTTAAAGTAAGCGGCTAAATCAACAGAACGCATAACTCCCTCAATAGTAAGTGCAGGGTCCTTAGGGTATAAAGTATCTTTTTCAGCATGCCTTACAAAGTAGATGGTCTTAGGATCTTCCTTTTGGCATGATGATAAAATTAAAATAAAGGCGAGTAGTGCTATAAATTGTCTCATATCTTCAAAATTAGAAGAAAGAAAGCACAAATCAAGAAGAACTAAACACTTCTATAAACAATTGCAATCTTTCGATAAACATTACATAATCATAGATAAGTATTTACTTCTGTATAAAAACTTGCTACTTTTAACAATGCTAATCAGTAAATTATGGCTTTAACTCCACTTACAGAACCTCTAGGATTTAACAGAGCTTCACACCTTTTGAGACGTACTGTTTTTGGTGCTACAGTTGCACTCGTTAATGAGTTTGCCGCATTAACACCTCAGCAAGCCATCCAGAGATTATTTATGGATGAATTGCCAGATCCTGAATTACCGATTGATCCTGCTACAGCAACTGAATGGATTGAAAGTGGAACCACAGATGCTAACTCAGAAGGTTTTGAATTAGAAAGTTATTTTTTGAGGTGGCAGTTAGGTTTATACCTTGCTCCTAAGGTACCAGAAGAACAAAAGTTAGCGTTCATTTTTAGAGAAAGATTAGTTTTCTTTCTTCATACGCATTTCACGACAAAGAAATCAGTAGTAGGTAATAGCAGAGCGTTATACTTTCAGAATGCCCTATTCAGAAAATTTGCTTTTGACAGCTACCTGGAAGAGGAATTAAATTTTAAATCACTCTGTAAGAAAATTACGGTAGATAACGCCATGCTGCGTTTTCTGGATGGTAGACTCAATGTAAAGGGCAATCCCAATGAAAACTATGCGCGCGAGTTCCTGGAATTATATACAATTGGGCGAGGGCTGGAAGGAGCTGATAAGGACAGTCAGGGCGAAGGAGATTACGGAACCTTTACAGAGCAAGATGTTCAAGAAGGTGCACGCGTAATGTCTGGTTTTGATATTGATAACACTTTCAGCAATATTGAT
The DNA here is from genome assembly GCF_016734805.1 of Marivirga atlantica. Classification (GTDB taxonomy): domain Bacteria; phylum Bacteroidota; class Bacteroidia; order Cytophagales; family Cyclobacteriaceae; genus Marivirga; species Marivirga atlantica. The sequence goes on along the minus strand of NZ_JAERQG010000001.1, from coordinate 1,075,119 downwards.
CCGGATACTGAATTACCAACAGGAAGCGTAAAGGGTAATGGGCAAACGGCTAATCAGCACGACAATGATCCTAAAACTTTAAGCTATAGATTTGGAGATGCTACCATTACTCCTGATCCTGACTTACTATTAAATGGTAATGCCACCCCTGAAAGTGCCTTAGATGAAATTCAGCAATTGGTAGATATTATATTCGACCAAACTGAAACGGGCTTACATATTGCAAGAAAATTATATCGCTTTTTCGGCTATCATGAAATAAATGAGAGCGTTCAGGCTGGCATTATAACTGATTTGGCAACAGTTTTTAGAGATAATGATTTCAGAATTCAACCAGTGCTTGAAGCTTTCTTTACAAGTAGAGAGTTTTATGAAGGTGCAGCGGGCGTTACCGATGACAGCTATGGAAGTATTATCAAGTCACCCATTGATTTGGTAATAGGTCAAGCCAGAAGTTTTGAGTTAGAATTACCTGATTATATAGATGAGTATGAGGCTTTTTATGAAGCTTCAGGAACATTATTGAGCAGAATTGATGATATGGGACTAGCCTTTTACGAACCTTATGAGGTTGCTGGCTATTCGGCTTACCATCAATTCCCTATATACCATAGAAGCTGGATTACCACTACTTATTTAACGCAGCGCTATGCTTTCGTTCAGTATTTAAATTTTAATATGATGAACGATCTACAGCTCAACATGCTTTCGCCCATTGAATATGTAGAAAAGTTTATAGATGACTCAATTGCTTCAAATGCCAGGTTATTAGTTGAAGAAGTTTGCAGACATTTCTTACCCCTATCAAATAGCATTGCCTTTGAAGATAATTCCAGCGAACTCACGAACGAAAGATTGCTATATTTCCTGGATGCCTTCCTAAACACTTTCGCTATAGACGAGAACCCTGAAGAAGCCTGGAATTTTAGATGGACCAATAATGTGGATAGGGAAACAGTAAGTAGACAATTGCTTGATTTATTCAACGGAGTACTTCAATCACCGGAATATCAATTGATGTAAGCAAAAACTCAGTGAAGATGAAAAGAAGAAATTTTCTAAAAAATTTAGGGCTAGCGGCAGGAGTACCCATTGCATTTCAGGGCATCCCGCTGCAATTGCTTTCGTCACATAAGCCATTGAAAAACCTGGTACACAATAGCACCAATGATAATGTGTTGGTTATTCTTCAAATGCATGGCGGTAATGACAGCATCAACAGCTTCATCCCTATTGAGGCTTACGACCATTATTATAGCAGACGTGCCAATATTGCCATCCCTTACAAAAGCGGTAACAGAACGTTAATTCCGCTTGATAGCACTTTGGCTTCTGCCGATCAGGTGGGTTTACACCCTGATATGTTCGATTTTAAAGAAATGTATGACAATGGTCAGGCAGCTGTTTATCAAGGTGTATCTTATCCAAAGAATAACGGCTCTCACTTTAGGGGTAGAGACATTTGGTTTATGGGTGGTGATTTCGAGGATTATTACTCCTCTGGCTGGATAGGTAGATATCTGGCACAAACTTATGCGCCTCAAAGCTATCCTGATGATTTCCCTAATAACGATATGCCCGATCCGCTAGCGCTTGAAATGGGTAATGATTCATCCTTACTTTTTCACCAGGAAGGAAACATCCCTACATCCATTTCACTTGGTAATAGCCCGGCAGGATTACTTAACCAAATTGAAAACCTTGAAGGCTTCGGGGATGAGGGCATAGACCCCAGAGGTTTGCCGCCTGAATTTTTAAATGGTTCCGCTTACAAAAAAGAAATGGATTGGATTTTAGGTTTGGAGGATAAGTCAGAAACCTATGTTCGAAGACTTCAGCAAATATATGAGGCTTCATCAGATAGCTCAGTAGAGTATCCTGAAGTTTATCCCTTCAATGCACCAAGCGGCAATTTAAGGAACCCTTTGAGTGGGCAACTTAAACTTGTAAGCAGGCTTTTAGGTGGTGGGATCAAGACTAAAGTTTTCTTAGTGAAAATTGGTGGTTTTGATACGCATGCTCAACAGGTAGAGTCGTATGATTCAACTATGGGTACACATTCTACAAAAATGTATCATATCTCTGCAGCTTTAAAAGCTTTCCAAAAAGATTTGAAGGCCAGAGGAATTTCAGACAAAGTATTGACAATCACCATGTCTGAATTTGGAAGAAGAATTCCTTCAAACGGCAGCTATGGCACTGACCACGGAAAGGGTGGAGCCGTAATGGCTTTTGGTGACAAAGTAAATGCCGGAGTCTTCGGTACAAATCCTGATATGAGCAAAAGTAACATTGATTTACAGTTTGATTACCGTCAGCTTTATGCAAGTATTCTTCATGATTGGTTTGCTGTTGAGAAATCAGTAATCAATCAAGATATTTTCTTCAAGGATTTCTTCAATGCTACTGATGACAATGGTAATACACTACCAGAAGTCAATATGGTATCTGATAAAGTAACTGGAAACACTGCCTTTATTGACTCCAGGTATACTGTTGGTCAGCCTTATCCTAACCCAGCTTCCGACAAAGCGAGCATTACCATTACAACAATTAGTAGCGGTAAGCTTCAGTACGAGCTAATAGATTTAACAGGGAAAGTAATGCATAGAGGCACTCAAAATATCACTCAGGGAGAAAACGAATTAATAGTTGATACTACCGATCTTAAAACTGGAATGTATCACATCTCAATAAAGGCTAACCACATCAATGTCAGTAGAAAAATCATAGTGAAATAACTATGAAATAAGCTTATACACATGAAACGAACCTTATTATTATTCATCGGCTGTTTGTTGCTAAGCCAGTTGAGCTTTGCACAAAAAAGAAAACAGCCAAAAAAACCCGGCTCATCAGATTTCCTGAAAACACAGTGGTGGTTGGGCATTAGAAGTGGTTTAAATTTTACAAATGCTACGCCTATTGAGCGTTTCCCAGGATTTTATCCCATCAATTATGATGAAGAATCGCTCGAGAAGGAATATATGGATTTCGAAAGACCAGCCTTTCATGTAGGTTTAGATATTACCTTTTACCATGCCGGTTTCTCATTGAGCACTTTCCCTACTTTCTTCAAACACAATATTACTTATGAAAGTGGAACCTCATGGATAGGTGATGCAGAAAACGAGCGGTTCGAAACTGAATACACAACTAATCAATCCGTAACATTTATTGATGTACCCGTAGCCTTAAAGTATGATATACTGGACGGTAAAGTAAGACCTTTTGCCATGGCCGGTGCCTTCTACAGTTTTGTTTTTGATGCGAACAAAGAAGTAGCCATACGAGAGACCGATTATGCATCAGGTACGGCTATTACCTACAACAGAACGAGTATTAATTCCAACAACAAAGATGAATTCCTCAATAATTGGGGAGTTCTTGGTGGAATAGGAGCCAGCTTCGACTTTTGGAATATTAGAACAGTAGTGGATCTTCAATATCGTCACAGCTTTAATAATGTGGTTGATCCATCAGCACGAAATAAAGAAAGTTTATTTCTGGCAATAGGTGAAAAGCAAGATGATTACCGCCTGAGTAATTACAGCGCCTCCATCAGTTTCGTATTCCCTTTACGCTATATCGATAGCCAATTCAAAGCCTTATAATAGCCATGAAAAGATTTACTTATTTAATCATTGGTTTGTTAATTCTTGCTGCCTGCAAAGAAGAAGAGTTTACACCTGAAGATGCATTTCTTCAAATTTATGATGATCAAAATTATAATGTGAGCTATCAGCCAACAGCTCTTGGTGCATCCGATAGTAATATTTTTATACTTTCAGAAAGAAGGCTGGACGTTAGCAATTTTTATGGTATTAACCTCATCACTACCGAATTGAGTGGAGAGTTTAAGAATGAACAACAACTGGAAGATCAATTTGTAGCCCCTACTAAAGATCTTATCAAGCTGGGTTCTACACACTACTTTTTCTGCATGGATAGAAATACGTTAAGGCCTCATCTGGCTTCAATAAGTGCATCTGGTGATTTAAATTTCACCGCTTTAAATATGAGTACTTCATATCCACTTGCTGCCGGCCTTAATAGAAATAATGAACTCATACTATTAAGCTACAATCAGGATAGTAGAGAATCTGTTATGAGCCTGGTAAGTATTGATGGCCAAATACAAAATCAGGCCAGCTACTCTATTGGAGCCGGAAATAATGTGCTTGAAGCCATAACAGATCACTTTACCAGAAGAAAAGATAGATTACCATTTTTCTGTGGACAAGCGCCTAATAGTAGTTACTACTTCAACGGTTTTTACAATTTTACCATGTCATTGGTTTTTACAGACCTAGGTGATGACCCTACTGGTGTAATTCAAGGTCAGAATACTGATGCCGCAATGAAATACCTGCTGCCAATCGGTGGAAATAACTATGCCTTTATTGCCTATCAATTTTCAGATCACTTTCTCTCAGGAAGCACTGAATTATCAGCTAATAGTGTGACCTCAAGCGTTAATTATTTCAACAGAAAAGTTCCTGAAATTGCGCCTAACGCTATCAGTAAAATTGTTGATTATAGTTTCGGGACAGATGAATACGCTATCATAGCCTCTGAAACAGAAGGTAGGCAAGTAATATTATATTTCTTTGATAAGAATACAGGAGACCTCATCAACACATTATTTCTCGGCACACTTAACCCTTTTACATTTGCTGATTTGGAAGTTTTTGAAGATGGTGGAATAGCTGTTTTGGGTACAACATTCCTTGCTGATAGATTTGAAAGAGTGTACCTACAAAAGATAAGTAGAACCCAGCTAACTGAAATTATTTAGCTTGCTTAAAAGAAACATAGAATTCAGCGCCCTTGCCTTCATCGCTTTCAACCCAAACGCTGCCTTCCATTTCCTCAACGTATTTTTTTACGATTGAAAGACCTAAACCAGTTGAAGATTCATCTCCCGTTGGCTTTGCTGAGAGTGTTTGGTATTTGGTAAAAAGTTTTGACTTGTCTTTTTTAGAAATCCCAGGGCCTTGATCTTTTACTATGATATGATAAAACTCATCAACTTCCTCAGCTATCAATTCTACAAGCTTACCATGAGGTGAAAACTTGATAGCATTACTCAAAAGGTTTTCAAATACTTGCTTTAAGAAAAAGGCATCCGCCATTACGTAGTAAGCCTCATCTAATTTTACACCCTTTATTTTAATATCCTTACGCTTGGCTATTCCTTCAAAATCATCCATCACTTCCTTTACCAAAGTGATCATATCTACTTTAGTAATGTGGTAGTTTAAAGAATCTTCTCTGATAGCCTCTAAGTCAAGTATTCGTTCAACAAGCTCCTTCAAATGCCCGTTTGATTGCTCTAGCTTTTCATAAAGTTGTTTCTCTTCATCATCCCAACTATCACTTTTAAAACCTAATAAGTTAATCAAACCAGTCATCTGGTTAATTGGGCTTTTTAAATCATGGGCTACCAAACCAATTAAATCATCCTTTTGCTTATTAATATTGACCAATTGCTTGTTCTTCTGCTGAAGCAGTTTCCTTTGATAACCTATTTCATCCTTTTGCTGATTAAGCTGTTTTAATAGGAGCTCTAGTTCATCCTGCTTTTCCATTAGCATCTGGTTGATTTTACCCTTTCTCCTATTGTTGTTAACTAGCAAAAAAGCAATTATTACAACAAACAGCAGTCCTATACTTGTAGCTATGATAACAAGCCGCTGCATTTCTTTTTCCTGCTGAGATTGAAATAGACTTTTACTTTGTAATTCTTTTTCTCTGTTAAGAAACTCTATTTCAGTATCGTTATTCTGCGCTTGCTTACTACCTGCTATGCCCCAAATAAGCTCTGAATAGTCATTACCCAAATATCGTCTGATGATGTGATCCGCTTCTGCCTTATATAGGTAGCTTTCAAAATATTTCTGTACAGCCTCTTTCCAGCCAGAGTTTTTATTGTAAATGAATCTGTAGCCATCACGTTTAACCTGAAACGTTCCTTGCCTCTTAACAGGATTACCTCTTCCAATTTCAATTACATAAAAAGGCAGACCTACATAGCCAACCATACTGCTGTTAATGCTTACTAATTCAATGATGTTTTCTTCACTAGCTACATTTATGAGTTTTAACCCTAGATCAAATTTTTCTGATAAATCCAGTAAATCATCCTGATAGGTGGTATTGCTTATAGTTGCTGCCTCAAATCCGTCAAGTATGCTAATTTCTGAAGTATCGTTTATGAAGGGAACGGAAATATTACTAATTAGCACACTAACATCGGGCATGTAGGCACTAGAGAAAGCCACAACTTCTTCTCTTCTTCTGGTTTTTGATATCAAGGATATACCGAAAGCATTTTCGTGTGTTGCCACATCCTGAAAGAGAGAATCAAACTCTGGTACTTCAACCCAGTTTCTAAAGATTTTTACTTCATATTTTTTCTCTACAAAACGGAAAAAAGATTCCAGAATCTCTTTTTCTATACCTTCCAGTTCACCTATCTCATTTTTGTAAATAAAAGGTTCAGTCGGGTAATAAAAAATATCTACTCTGCCTGAGCCTTTTTCAAGTAGGGTTTCCCAGTCTGTGGCATGAGTGTAATCCACAGTGGTAATTAGAACCAGACATATTACAAAAAGGCGTTTCACACCAATGATTCGGTAGATTAACAGTAGTTTATTTCAATTAGCAAAAAGGTGAAATTAAACGAATTTCACTTAACTAAAAAATTCTTGTTAGAAGATAACAAAAAAGGAAGGATTAATCAGGCTATTAGATAATTATTAAATTGTTCTAATCATCATTATTCTCAAAGTCGCCTCTCTTTATTGACCTGAATAATTCCACCCAAGCCATAGGATTCAATAGCGGGTTAACTGGGGCTGAATATCTTCTTTGTTGGTAAGCGGCTTGCTGTTGAGTAAACCACCTATGGTTAGAGGAGCCATCAGGAGGAAGCCTTTTCATCAATTCCTGCATAGTAGCAGGTGATAAATTATTAGTTATATTTCCGTACTCTGATGGTAATTGCATGGCTAACACAGCCTGTTTAAATGCTTCCGCAGTCGGAGGCATATTATATACTCGTACTTCGTCTAATTCTGTTGTGTCAGCTTCCAGTGTAATGATCACTTTTAAAGTTTGTCCATTAATTTCAGGAACTATGTACCTGCTCTTCTTAAAACCGACAGCACTAATTATGAGACTATCACCTTCAAGTGCCGGCATTGAGAAAAACCCATATACATTAGTAGAAGTACCTCTGCCATAAACTGGTGTATAAATATGCACACCAGGAATAGATGAGCTATCGGCATCTAACACTACACCTGTAAATTGAATTACTTTAGAGTCCTGATCGGCATTTGAAGCTGCATCTTGTGCAAAAGCAGTGCTGCCTATCAATAAAAAAACTACTATGGTGTAAAAAATGCATTTCATATAAGCGCAAATATAATATTAAAATATAAGTATCTAAACGATTAGAAAGTTCAGTACTTGTACGTTCTAAGTAAAAATCCGTTTTTTAAATTTGTATCTTTCAGTTCTTTAATAACAATTCTATCAAATAAGAGTCATTATTTCACATGCGTTTAAAAAATTTTACGCTCAATTTTATCACTCAGGTTTTTAAGTGTTTATCGGACGATTCCAGATTACGCATATTATTCTTGATACACGAAAATAAAGAAATGTGTATTTCTGACTTAGAGCTCATTCTGGATTTTACACAGGCAAAAACCTCCAGACATTTACTTTACTTAAAAAATAATGGCGTGCTCAACTCAAGAAAGGTAGATCAATGGGTGTTTTATTATATCAAAGAAGAGGTAAAGGACTTGCTCTCACAAGGTTTTAGATTTGTAGAGAAAGATCAATTATTACAAAATGATCAGGAAACATTTAGGGTAATGTACTCTAATAGAGAGTTAGCACTCAATAAATTACACAATAAGAAATGGAGCAATTAAAAAAATACAAACATATATTTTTCGATTTAGATCATACCCTTTGGGATTATGAAAAGAATTCAGCTGAAGCCTTAAATGAACTTATCCTGAAATACAAATTACTTGAATTAGGCGTGCCTGATAACAATCATTTTCTAGAAACTTTTGATTGGGTTAATAGAGGTTTGTGGGATGATTTTAACAAAAATAGAATTAGCAGAGATGCTATCAGATCGCAGCGTTTTCTAAAAATTCTTGATCACTATGCTATCAAAGACAGCATACTTAGTGAAAACTTATCGGATGAGTACCTGATGTTATGCCCCACAAAACCGTATGTTTTGCCCTATACTTTTGAGGTATTAGAGTATCTAAAACCGAAATACCAACTCCATATTTTAACTAACGGGTTTAACGATGTGCAATACATCAAACTAGAAAATGCCAAGCTAAACACCTTTTTTGATACAGTAGTTACTTCAGATAGCGCAGGGTATAAAAAGCCTATGGCATCTATTTTTAAGTATGCTATTGACAAAGCTGATGCCCGCATGAACGAAAGTGTTATGATTGGTGATAACTTACAAACAGACATTTTAGGCGCCCGTAATTTCGGAATGGATCAGATTTATTTTAATCCTGATAAGAAAGTACATGAGGCTTCTGTTACGCATGAAATAGGTTGCCTGAGTGATCTGAAGCTGATTTTATAAACTTTATTGATAACTGGAACAATAATTGCTGAACAATTTCTTAAATCAATCGTCAATAAGATTTCAACTGTTACACTCTATGAACCGAGCTAAAGCCTACTTATCTACACTTTTTGTTTTACTTGCTTTCATTAATTCATACAATCTTTCCGCACAAGAGGTTGATGCCCCCCTTAACTTCAGCGTAAAAGGCGACTTTATTGGTGATGACGAAGCGGTTATTCAGCTTGACAGCGGATATATTTATTACAGTAATGAGCTTGAACTATATTTTAATCACACCATCCGCATTCAAATACTTAAAGAGAGTGGTAAAAAATGGGGGAACTTCAGTTTGCCTTACGCCAAGGAGGATTCTCTCATAAAAATTGAAGGCAAAGTATACCGTTTAGCGGGCGATAAGGTTCAGGAAGCAACTGTCAAGCAATCCGCTTTTAAAGTAAAAGAAATTGAAGACAATCAGCTGGAAGCCTCATACAACACCAATGAGGTTAAAGTAGGCGATATTGTAGAGTTTACCTACCAACTCAAGTTTGGTGATTGGAAAAACATTCATAACTGGTATTTCCAAAATGACATCCCTGTTTTAAGGTCAACTTTTACCACTAAAATACCATCATTCATATTCTTCTATAAATTTTTAGAAGGTGTAAGAAATCTAACTGATATAGAGCGTTCTATTACGACAGATAGTATTAAAGGCGAACCTTATAATATGCAGCTAGAAACATTTGAAATGGATTCAATTGCAGCATATAAGTATGAGCAAGACATCCCCGGTGACGAATTCTTTATATCAAAGTTAAGTTATCATTTAGCAGAATATACCCTCCCAGATTTTACTACTGTTTATTTACTGCCACAAGCTTATGAAGAACTAGCTTTTAACTGGGCAAGCGACCCTTATTTCAATCAAATTCAACTCAAGGCCGAATATTTGAATGAAAAAGTAGACCAGATTTATCACAGAAGTTTCACTGATGAAAAGAACATACAATCGTTCTATTTCTTTGTGCGTAACAATTTTGAAGTTGATAACAATCTATACGATAAAAATCTTCAACAAACTTATAACAGAAGAAGAGGAAATGAGCAACAAATAAATATGATACTAGCTAAAATGCTCAATCAGGCCGGTTATGACGCTTATCTGGTAGCTTTAAGTACAATTGACAACCGACCTGTCTATCCTGACTTTCCTTATTTTGAGCTATTCAATAAGTATGTGGTGTTTGTGAGAACAATGGATCAGAATTACTTTTTAGATGCTTCAGACAAGAATTTATTGTTCAATATGCTAGCTCCCAATTGTATTAATAATGGTGGGCTAATAATTTCTAAAAGTAGCAATGGCCTATATCCTTTAAATTTCCTTTTTGATGACAGAGAAGAAATAGAAGGTAATTTCAGTATAACTGATAGTGCCACCGTTGCCGGAAAGTACAGAGTTAAAAGAGATGGTTATAGTGTGTATACTTTTGACACCCAATACCTAACAGACTTCCGCTCTTATAATGATTATTTGATAGAAACTATATTCGAAAATCCAAAATGGAATATTATAAGTCATGATGTGAAAGATGAATTTAATGACAATAAAGTGATTCAAGAAGAGCTTGTATTTGCCAGGCCTTTTGATAAAACAGATGGAACAACCATTCGGATCAATCCTCTTATTAAAAATGAATTTACAAGTAATCCTTTTCCGGATGTAGACAGGCAAAACCCTATTACACTTTATGCGCCATTATATAGAAAGGGATCATTCACCTATAAAATTCCTGAAGGATACTCCATTCAATCATTGCCACAATCCAATGCTGTATCGATGGAGAGCTTTAATTGCGATTTTAGATATCAAGTTTCAAGAAGCGGTAATACCATCACTCTATCTTATGTAATAGACGTAAACAAAGTGATTTTCATGGCGAATGAATACAAAGCACTGAGTAGTTTCTTTGACCAGGTAACTAAATCATTAAACCAAATGATTGTACTTACTAAAAATTAGCTAAAGCCCTAATGATGGTCTACCAGGTATTGCAGACTGGTAGCTACGATGTCACCCATACTTTTACAATTCTTGAAATCATCATGCTTGTAATGTTCAGCAAGTTCCTGTTTTAGGTTAGCAACATTTTCAGGTAAAGAAATTGTATCCTTACGCATGCTTTTCATAAGCTCTTTTAAACTATGAGAGGAAGCTTTTATTCGGTTTACAATTAATGAGCGCTCCTCTTTTTGATACTGCTTTACTGTTGCAGGAGTCATCATTTGAACGCCTATATCGATAATAGGATTATTCTGTTTAAAGTATTGAGGCATATATACTGCCTTACGGCCTTCGTATGACTGTTGATCAAAATCTATTGATTTAATCCGATAATGGATTTCTTCAAAATCAGGAGTGATATCAATTACAAAGTTGCTGGAGTGCATATCTCCTAACAACCTCACAAAGCAGCGCTCAGTAAACTTAACAAATTCTTTAGCTAGCCTGGTTTTATTAAGCTTAGCATCATTCATATAGTTTTTGATGAATTGATCTCCTGGTATACCTGGTATATGTTCTTCAATTAAAGTGTTTCCATCAACCAGATAGCTCATCCTATTAGGTGAAAGTAAGTGTTCGAGCTCTAATCCATAAATTCTTGAAGCATCAGCCTTCTTAATGTAGAAATAATCGAAGTTATCGTTTATTCTATTCACTATGCGTACCCGAAAAGGATAGGTGTTTCCGTAGGTGCAGGCATCCACCCTATCAACATATAAATGCTCCATCACTGAAAGGTCACCATCCGCTTTTAAAATAGCGTAGATGGTTTTCAAGCCATGATAGATGTGCTTCATATCATCTTGAGGAAAAAAGATAGTTTCCCAGAGGGTATCTTTATTATCTGAATCGTAAAGAGGTATTGCGTTGTCGAAACGGGTAAGATCAGAATATGCGATAGGAATAGACATCGAGCGACCGTTGTGCGCTAAGTATTTTAGAAGTCTATCACTAACAGAGAATATTTTCTTTTTCTTGCTGATTAGGGCCATGGCCTAATATAAAGCCTTTCAGCTAATATTAGGAATTAGGCCGTCTTTTTTCTTAAAGCCTCAATATCTTCATCTGACTCTTCAGTGTCATTGTAAGCAGAAAAAGTTCTGTTAGCTACTGGCACATCAAAAGACTTATCCTTAGTTTCAGCAAAATAGACTAAACTCCATTCGCCATTCTTATCCTCTGCCAAAGCACTCATTGATTCTACCCAATCACCAGAGTTCATATAATGAATACCATTGATCTCCTTAATAGCTGGTTGGTGAATATGTCCACAGATAATACCATCACAATTCTTAAGTTTGGCTATTTCAGCAAGTTGGGTTTCAAAATCATCGATATAAGAAACTGCAGATTTAACTTTAGACTTAACTACCTGGCTTAACGAGTAATAGGGAAGCCCTTTTCTTCTTCTGTAATTATTATATTGACCGTTTACCCACAAAAGAAATGTATAGCCAACATCTCCTAATTTCGCCACCCACTTAAGGTTAGTTGTGATTGAATCAAATATATCACCATGAACAATATAATACTTCTTGGCTCCGCTTTCCAGCACATAATCTCGTTGGATAGAAAGATTACCTACTTTAAAGGGAAGTATCTGATCAAGAAAATCATCATGGTTGCCACGCAGGTAAATTACCTCAGTCTGGAACTCTTCTATCATTTTTAAAATACGATTAAAAAAGCGGGTGTGTTTCCTTTTCCATTTACCGTATTTCTTTAATTGCCAGCCATCGATAATGTCTCCATTTAGGATCAGCTTATCACAGCTTACCTGCTTCATAAACTTAACAAGCTCCTTCGCTTTAGAGCCTTTAGTGCCTAAGTGAACATCAGAAATAACAAGCGTTTTGTAGTGAGTTTTCATACATCTTCGTGTTTATCAAAGATGTATAAAGCCTATGATTCAGTCTTTACGACAGAGTTAATTTTTTAATATGATTATGCGGACTTTTAATTGCACTAATAACAATTCATTAACTTCATTGAACAAACATTGAAAAAGATTTATTCCTCCTCATCAATATATAAATCGTTCTCTATTACAGAACTGAATTGTATAAAGCCAAGTGCATAATTATCAGCATTTGTAGTATTACTGATGTTGCTTTTAGGATTTACTGGAGGTGGGCTAAACACGCCACCATCATTAAAGAGCAAGTTGACAAACTCTATGTAATATTGATAGACATCTTCTGTTAGTGTAAATAATTCAAGGCGCACGCTATCCTGGGCTTTCACCAAACCCGGAACAGGTAGAAATTGAAATTCACTACCAAAAAATTCAGAGGACAAAATCGAGTTTGATAAATCACCCCTATCATTTCTTAAGGTATCATTAACAGTTGTTTCCAATAAGAAGTATTGTATTTCCGTTGAGGGTAAAGAACCGTCTACGAATATAAAAAAACCATCTCCAAAAGAGTTTTGCCCAAGTGCTTCAAGCTGCTCATCGCTTAAATAGTAAACACTGTCAAGTCGGGCATTTGCAATTATTTTACCCGAAGCCTCATAAAATTGATCATCAACCTCTACTTGTACTTTGTAGCTTTTACCAACCTCAGCAGTCCAATCAGATAAACTCTTATATGTACTATCTTCAGCATTGTAGACAAACTGCTCTATTAGGTTATCTGCTGAATCAAGAATATTCACACTTGCATCTGTAATTGGAGGCAGCTGACCTGTTTCATAATAATTTAGGGTTCTGGCCACGCTCACAGACTGTCTGCCTTCCTTGTTGGAAATAAGTCCTTCAATTACCACTCTGGTTTGTTCTTCTTCTAATGGCAGCTCAACTAATTCCTGGCATGCAAAACCGCTCAGTATAAAGGATGTAACGAGTATGTATTTAAATAAAGTTCTCACTTTAATTTATTTTAAAGTTATACGTGATTGATGGAATAATACCGAAAAGGGCAGTTTTTACTGACTCTGGTCTGGTACTGGTGATAGGCCCATCTATATCTTCATTAAAATTGGGATCACCATTATTCACCTCTCTAAATTCAATAGAAAAGGCATTCTTTCTATTGTAAACATTATATAATGAGAAATTCAGCTCTTGGTCAAACCAATCTCTCTTACTTTTAAGCTTCCAATTAAGCGATAAATCCATTCTATGATAATCGGGCATACGACTAGTATTACGCACATTATCATTATAGTAGGGAACTGATTTACCATCGATTACATAACGCCCTTCAGGGAATGATACAGCAGCACCCGTATTGTACACCCAGTTACCTGAAAGCTGTAAACGATCAGTGAGTGCATGAGACACTACTAATGAAATATCATGTGTTTTATCATATCTGGCTAAGTACGGATTACCATTTGCTACACCATCAATTTGACGTTGAGTTCTAGATAGGGTATAACCAAGCCAGCCGGTTGTTTTACCTACATTTTTTCTGATGAGAAATTCGGCTCCATAAGCCCATGCTTTGCCTGAGGCTACTGCATTCTCTATTTTATCATTCAATAAAATATCTTCACCGGGTAAAAAGTCTACTACATTTTGTAGCCATTTGTAATAGGTCTCAACTGATAGTTCCCAGGCATTTTCATTCAAATTTTTGAAATATCCTGCTGCTACCTGATCTCCAATAATTGGTTTAATATAACTGTCCGCAGGGATCCACCTATCAGTAGGAAAACCAGCTGTAGCATTTGTAGCAACTTGTAAATACTGCCTCATTCGATTGTATGAAACCTTAATAGAGTTTCTTGAATTGATTAAATACCTGATGCCAATTCTAGGCTCCAATCCATGATAATGTTTAATCAACTCTCCTGACCCATATGCCTCTGTCCCAATCTCATTTTCTGGCCTGTAGGGCTGCCCCTCCTCGTAAAGCGTAATTGTATCTCTGCCTATGCGAGCAAATGAAGAATACCTTAATCCATATTCAATGCTCAACTTCTCACCAAAATCCTGCTGATTACTGAAGTAAATTGCATTCTCAAAAGCATAGTCTTTGGCAACATCTAAAGAATCTAATGCTGTGTTATCCGATACAATGTCAACAGGTGAAAAAATATGGTAGATAGAGTTTACTCCAAACTTGATTGTGTTCTGATTATTTAGAAAATAATCGAAATCGAGTTTAAGGTTGTACTCCTTTAAACCTGAAGTCCAGGTGTACTCAAAGCCGGGAACGGCTACATCAAAACCATAGTTGAAGTCACTAAATAAAGCAGTAGTATTTAAAAATAGCTTTTCGTTAAAAAGGTGATTCCATCGGGCGGAGAACGTAGCATTTCCCCAATCGAACCCAAATAAATCCTGAAAGCCAAGTTTATCTCTCCCAAAATAGCCGGAAGCATAAATCTTATCCTTCTCGCTAAGTTTGTAATTCATTTTGGCATTTAGATCATAAAAATAAAGCGTGTTATCTCTAATATCTTCATTATTAGACAGGCCAAGAAAAACATCTGCATAGGTTCTTCTACCTGATACTAGAAATGATGATTCATCTTTAACTATTGGCCCTTCTACAGTGAATCTACTTGAGATAGAGCCTATTCCACCCGAAGCCTGATATTGTTTATTATTCCCTTCGCGCATTTGGATATCTAATATGGAAGATATTCTTCCTCCATAACGTGCTGGAATCCCTCCTTTATAAATTTCAACATTTTTGATGGCATCAGGATTGAAAACAGAAAAGAAGCCTAATAAGTGACTAGCATTATAAACTGTAGCTTCATCAAGCAAGATTAAATTCTGATCCGAAGAACCTCCTCTTACGAACATACCTGTTGTGCCTTCCCCGGCTGAACTAACACCTGGAAGCAACTGAATACTTTTGATGACATCTACCTCACCAAATAAGGCAGGAATTGATTTTATCTTCTCAATTTTCAAATTCTCAGTGCTCATTTTTACGGAAGAAACATTTTCATCTTTCCTGCGAGCGCTAACAACTACCTCTTCCAGATTGGTAGACTCTTCTTTTAAATCAAAGTTGATGCTTTGATTACTGTTTAGATTTATCTCTACTGTTTTTGTTTGATAGCCAACATAACTGGCTCTAAGGGTATAAACACCCTTTGGTAATTCAAATGAATAATACCCATAAACATTGGCTGCCTGTCCGATAGAAGGATTTTCTGTATTAACTACAGTTGCTCCGATAAGTGCCTCTCCTGATGAGGCTTCTCTCACATATCCGCTAATCACATAGTTTTGGGCATGTAGCTCACTCACACAAAATAAAAGGAAGATGAGTGATAGGTTCTTAATCGCTAAACGAATCATTTTTATGCTTTACTTCAGCTTGAAACAAACGGTTTTGAAATACTTAGGTTGTTAGGGAAAGGTTATTAAAAAGAAAAGTCACCTTAACATGATAAGATGACTTCTATTCTTCAATAAAGTTACAGTTGATGTAGAAAAATGTTCATTACATTTTCTCTCCAATATATTTCACAGCTGAATTAACCGTTGAAAGTTTTTCAGCGTCAGTATCAGGTATGCGTATGTTGAAATTCTGTTCAAATTCCATCACCAATTCGGCATAATCTAACGAATCAATTCCTAAGTCTTTTATAAAACTCGCATCAGCGGTAACCTCAGAACGTGTAATGCCTAATTTATCAACTAATATGTTTGTTATCGTTTTTTGAATCTCTTCCTGGGACATTTTGATTACATTTTCCACAAATATAAATTTTTAAAGTGTAACTGCTAAAATTTTAAGCTGAACTCTGTTCCTACTCCTAAATCGGATTGAACGGATATAGTACCCTGATGTTTACGAATTATCTCTTTCGACAAGCTTAAACCAATGCCTGAGCCAGTTTTTTTGGTTGTAAAGAAAGGAATAAAAATTTTAGTCAATGCTTCAGGTTCTATACCACTTCCGTCATCTTTTACGGTAATAGTGACTCGCTTTTTTGCATCAACGTTGGAATGCAGCCATATATTTTTTTCAAGAGCTTCTTCATCGAAAGATTCAGCAGCATTTTTTATGAGGTTAATAATTACCTGCTCAATTAATTCTCTGTCAATATTGGCAGTTGGTATCTGTTCATTAAGCTGTAAATGAAGTTTTACCTTCTTCTGGCTCAACTCTTCCTGCATCAATTGAGCTATGCCTCTTAGCACCAAATTAAAATCTTCCGGCTTCATCTTCGGAGTTGGCGTATGCGTTAAACTTCTAAACTCATTTAGAAACCTAATTAATCCTTCACTTCTGCTTTCGATAGTTTTTATGGAGTGTTTTAAATCATCTATATCTTCAGCATCTACCAGTATTTGCTCATCTCCATTACGTTTAATGTCATCGAGCAAACCATAAGTAGTGTTTGACAAAGAAGAAATTGGCGTTACTGAATTCATAATTTCATGGGTAAGCACCCTAATGAGGTTTCTCCAGGCCTCCATTTCTTTCTCATCAAGCTCCGATTGGATGTTCTGAAGTGAAATTAATTTGAATTGCTTGTTATGTAATTGAAGTTCAATGGCATAAACTGATAGCTGACGAACTTCTTCTCCAACTTTTACTTCAACGAGTTTTCGTCCGCCTGTTTTCAGTGTCTTAAAAGTATCTAATAATTCAAGACTTATCTTCGAGAAGGCCTCTATATTTTTAACCGTATAACTTGTGTTTAACAGCTTTTTTGCAGCAAAATTATACAGTTGAATATCACCCGCTTTATCAAAAGTGAGTATACCAATACCTACGTGCTGTACTATATTTCGGAAATATTGATATTCGGCTTCCTGGGCAACTTGTCTATTCTTTATAGCATCTTCTATTTCATAAAAAGTTTTCTTCAGAGATGAGTTTTCTAAAGTTTCAATCCACTCGTCCTGATCTTTCTGGCTTTTCACCCCTGCCAAGAATTGCCTGATAGCACTTTCATTACTCACATTAGATTTAATAAAGGCATGAAATTGAAACCCAATTAATACAAGAAATATAAGTGTTACTATAAACCAACTATCTGAAGAAACCGCTGCTCCCCAGCAAAAGGTTGTAATCAGTAGTAAAGCTAGCTTTAATGCATTCTTTTTTACTTCTGGTTTACGATATATCATACTTACTTAGTCTTCTATAGAGTGAAGCTCTTGTGAGCCCAAGTTCATCAGCAGCTTTCGAAATATTCCCTCCATGAATTTTTATTGCTTTTTGAATGGTTTGTCTTTCTACATCTTCAAGATTGAAACTATCCTCCATTTCATGTTTCTCCATTACATTTCCTTTGCTGGTCAGGAAAAAGAAGTCATCCGGCTGAAGTGCTTCATTGTCTGTCATGATAATAGCCCTTTCTATAGCATGTTGCAACTCACGGATATTACCCGGCCAATCATATTTTTGCAGTAATCTGATGGTGCTTTGATCTAGAGATTTTACCGACTTTTTATATTTACTGCCATAAATACTAATAAAATGCTCTGCCAGAAGGGGAATATCTTCAACCCTATCTCTTAGTGCAGGCAAATGAATTTCTACAGTATTAATTCTATACAACAAATCCTGCCTGAAATCACCTTTACCCACCAGGTTGTGAATATCTTCATTTGTAGCGCAGATTAAGCGAGCGTCAAAAGGTTTAGCTTCATTACTTCCTAAACGAGTAACCGTTCTGCTTTGCAAAACATTAAGAAGTTTGGCTTGTAAAGAAGGGCCCAGGTTACCAATTTCATCCAAAAATATTGTTCCTTTGTCCGCTATTTCAAATCGACCCGCTCTATCTGTTTTTGCATCAGTAAAAGCTCCTTTTTTATGTCCAAATAACTCACTTTCGAAGAGTGTATCAGTCAGCGCTCCCATATCAACACTTACAAAAGAATTATCCTTTCGAGAGGATTTCTTATGCAATGCCCTGGCTATTAGCTCTTTTCCTGTTCCATTCTCGCCAAGAATTAATACGTTGGCATCAGTATGTGCTACTTTATCAATAATAGTAAAAACATTCTTCAGCGCTTTACTTTCGCCTATAATGGATTTAAAGGGTGCATCTATCGACTCTTCAAGTTGCTGCTTCTCTTGCTGCAATTTGCTTACCTGATTATATGAGCTTTTTAGCTTGGCAGCCGAATGGATGGTGGCTAATAGCTTTTCATTTTGCCAAGGCTTTAATACAAAATCAGTGGCACCATTTTTTAACGCTTCAACCGCTGTTTCAACATCACCAAAGGCTGTAATCAAAATTACTACTGCCTGAGGATCTCGTTCCTTAATTTGCTCAAGCCAGTGCATACCTTCTTTACCACTTGTAGTATCCTGGCTGAAGTTCATGTCAAGCAGAATTACATCATATGTACCCTGGTTTAACAAAAAGGGAATTTTGCGCGGATCCTTCTCTATTAAAACTTCTTTTACATGTTTTTTTAGCAACATCTTAGCTGCAAACAAAACATCCTCATCGTCATCAATTATAAGTACTTTGTTAATTTCTTTTTCCATAGTTATTGGTATTAATGCGTGTAGAGAAAAAATGATGCCAAGGGGCAAAAAGCTAATTCAGCTATGAATTTAAGCCATTTTATGTTCAATAATGAACGATTGAAGAATTAAATGTTGCAATAGCGAACACTAATCTGATAAAGAGGGAATTAGTTTCATTTTGGTGAATCTTAATGATACCTTTGTGGTTTACAAATGACAATAACAAAAACAAGATTTATGTCAACAGCAAAAAAAGGCGACAAAGTAAAAGTTCATTACACAGGCAAATTGACTGATGGAACTGTATTTGATAGCTCATTAGAAAGAGAGCCAATTGAATTCGAATTAGGTTCTGGACAGATGATTGCAGGTTTTGACAAGGCAGTAGACGGAATGGCTATTGGTGACAAGAAAACTGCTGAAATACCAAGTGCGGAAGCTTATGGTGACAAAAGAGATGACATGATGGTACCTGTACCTAATGATAAAGTACCTGAAGACATCAAACCTGAAGTTGGTATGCAATTATCAATGCAACAACCTGATGGGCAAGCAGTGCCAGTTGTTATTGCAGAAGTAAATGACGACAACATTGTATTGGATGCTAATCATCCTTTAGCAGGAAAAGATTTAAGTTTCGAGATTGAATTAGTTGAAATCAGCTAATCAATACGTAAAATTTTAAGTAGAGGCCTCAGCAGAAATGTTGAGGCTTTTTTATTGACCAATATTCGTAGATTATAATACTAAAAAGTTACCACTATTCAGCCATAATGGATTTAGTACGATTGTACTTAGAATTACCTACTTCCACTACAAAGAAGCTGGGTTTATAATATGCAAGATTGTATTCTTTGCTAAAACTACCCTTTTGAACAACAGTTTCCTGCTTTACTAAATTACCTGTAATATCATAAATTTTTACAACTACCGGCTTACTCTCATTATTATAAAAACTTACTATAAAAGATCCAGATTGAGTTTTACTCAATTTAAAATCAAGCTTTTCATTTACCAACAGTTTTTTAGGATAAGCTACTTCACCATCGCCTTTTACCTTTTCCACAGCAACTGAATCGTTAGCGGCTTTTTGTGCAAAACCGACAGACAACATGAAAAGTAACATGAAAGGAATTAGAAGTAGCTTTTTGGTCATTTTATATTAATTATTCTCTTCAAACTTTTCCAGTACAAATTCTTTGCCATCAAAAGTAGCGTAAGTGAAGTAATTAATCCACTCGCCAAGGTTTATGTATCTAGAGTTTTCGCCCACTGCTACATCAATAGGTAGATGTCTATGTCCGAAAATATAGCAATCATAATGCTCTTTTTGCTCAACCTCATTTGCATAAGACCAAAGCCATTCGCCCTCACCCAAAAACTTCGATGTTTCATCATTTGAGCTATTTAGCCGACTTTTTGATGACCACATATTAGCTATCCTAATACCAACATCCGGATGTATCTGTCTGAACGCCCATTGACAAAGTTTATTCTCAAAAACCTTTTTCAAGAATTTATACATACGATCACCAGGGCCCAGACCATCACCGTGCCCTACCAAAATCTTTTTGTTTCCCACTAATACCTTTTGCGGAGTTCTAAACAAAGGGATACCCAACTCATCAGTGTAATAGCCAAACATCCACATATCATGGTTGCCGGTAAAAATATACAAGGGAATTCCTGCATCAGCTAGTTCAGCCAACTTGCCTTGAAATCTTATAAAGCCTTTAGGGATAACAGTTTTATACTCATGCCAGAAATCGAAAAGATCACCTACCAGGAAAATGGCTGCTGCATCTTTTTTTACAACATCAAGCCAGCGAATGATCTTAAGTTCTCTTTCTCTACTAGCCTCTTTTGTGGGTGTGCCTAAATGAAAGTCAGAAGCGAAATATAATTTCTGGTTTGCTTCTAATTGAATTGATATTTCGCCTTTCTTTTGCATGCAACTGCAAAAGTAAAAAATCCTTTTAAAAAGAGTGTTAAATCATATTATTATTAGCCATTAGGATGCTAGTCGGCTCACAATTTGTGTTACGAGACTGGAATCTAACGGTTTTGAAACGTAATCCTCAATACCGTCCATTTCTTTTGAACGTTGAATGTCCGCAGGATCTATAGAAGAAGAAACCATGAACACTTTACTCTTTTTACTAAGACGGTGCTTAATCTTGTTGTAGCCTTCCATAAACTCAAAGCCATTGAGGCGGGGCATATTTATATCGAGAAAGATAATATCTGGAATTGGATCATCATTTCCATTTAAGGATTCAAAATATTCCAGAGCTTCCTCACCATCATAAAAGGACATAACCGAAGATGTCTCAACTGCCGACTCAATTATTCTTGAAACAGCAAACTGATAAATATCATCATCATCAATAACACAAATATTTAATTTCTCACTGCTCATAACTCAATCACTTTATTAATTCACAATCGGATTATAAACTTCGTTCCCTTATCTACTTCACTTTCTACGGAAATAATCCCTCCCATACTTTCAACTTGTTGCTTGGTCATATACAAGCCTATACCTTTTGAACCTTCTTTTCTATGAAAAGTTCTATTCAATCCAAATATTTTATCACCGTATTTATTCAAATCTATTCCTAAACCGTTATCTGAAATTTCTAAATAGGTGTGGCTCTTTATTTTATAGCTTTTTATATCTATTTCTAGTTTTCGCTTTTGTGATCTATACTTAATAGCATTGGATATTAAATTCTGAAAAATACTTTCAAGATATACGGCATTGTAATTTACAAAAGGAGCTTTCTCAAAATCTGTAATTAAAGTTATTTCAAAATCATCAATCATATTTTGAAAAGCTGGTAAAGCTTTATCCAATACCTCTTGAAAGAAAAGTTTTTTACGCTGAATAACACTAGTCTCTTGAATAGCTAAGCTCTCCACTAAGGTATTGAGTGTTTCATTTAAATAATCTGTTACAGTGTTCACTTTATCAACTATCACATCCTTTTCATCTTTAGTAGCTGAATTATCATAAAGATTAAGTAAACTGTTCAGGTTACTAACTGGTCCCCTCAAATTATGTGATGTTATTTGGGCAAAATCAGCCAATCTTTTGTTTTTCTTGATTAAACTATCATTTACATCTTGCAGTCGGTTCTTTTTAATTACTATTTCTTCATTATTGTAACGATAGGCGTCATCAACATCCATGAAAATACCAAGCAATTTAACACACTTATTATTTTCAAAAATTGGCTTACCTACGGCTCTTACCCACAATTCCTTCTTTTTTGCGGTGATAATTTTAAGTTCAACATCATAAGATTCGCCTTTTTTGATAGCATCATCTAAAGCTTTTAACATGGTGGCCCTATGCTTACCTTCCTCGTAAAATTCTACCGCCTCTTTTAGCGATGGCTTGTAGTCATACTCAACTTCATGTATTTCTTTGGTTACATCGCTCCAGTATAACTCATCACTATCAATTTCATATTCCCATGCTCCAACTCTTACCACATTGTTGGTAAGTTCAAGTACGTTTTGAATTCTATCTTTTTGTGCCTCTAGTTCTCTTGCTTTGGTTACATCTTCTGAATGGATCATAATACCAGCTATTTGCCCCATGCTTTTCCATGGCTTCATTTCCCAGTTCAGCCAAACCAATTCTCCTTGCGAATTAATAAATGGAGTTTCAGTACCTTTTTTTATCTCACCATTAAGACAAGCCTGGTGCAATTCTTTCCAATTATCAGATGTATTGGGAAACAAATCATAGATCGATTGGCCATAAACATCTTCTCCAGTAAAACCATACTCATCAAGCCATTTATCTGAGGCTGCCAGGCAGCACAAGTTTTTATCGAACATGGCTACTGCCGATGGTGCTTGCTTTACAAAATTCTCGAATTGTACATGCCTTTTCTTTTGCCTGGTTATGTCTATATAGGTTCCGAACATTATTAATGGTTTACCATCTTCTGTCCAGCTAAAAACCTTGCCTCGATCAACCACCCAAATCCATGAACCGTCTTTATGCTTCATTCGGCATTCAACTTCATAATAGGGTGTTTGTCCTGTAAAATGTTCTTGAAGTGCCTCATCAGACTTTTTCAAATCTTCCGGATGACAGTACTTGGTCCATGTATCTATACTAACCGGTGCCAATTCTTCCAAAGTATAACCTATAATTTCAGCCCAGCGCTCATTAAATCTAGTTTCACCTGTTTGTACATTCCATTCCCAGGCACCCGCATTTGTCCCTATCAACAGGTTTTCCATTTTTAAGGATTCTTCCTTAATTTTAATCTCCTGCAGTTTACGTTCGTTAATATCCTGAAAAGTACCATAAACCCTTACACATTTTCCATCTTTCATTTCAGTAAGTCCTATAGTTCTTACCCATTTGGTTACATTATTGGCTGTTACTATTTGTAACTCCAAATCAAATCCTTCACCAGTTTCAAGAGTTTTTTGAAAAGTCTTAGTTACGGTTTCTCTGCTTTTACCTTCTTTGTAGAATAGCAAACCAATTGAAACGTTGGGCTCAAAATCCGCTGGCACTCCATGAATTTGTTTGGTAACTTTACTCCATGTCACTTTATTATTAACAATGTCTGTCTCCCATGTACCTATTACGGCTGCTTCATTACTTAGCTCCATATCCATTTTATAGCGCTCATTTTGGGTTTGAAGTGCTCGTTTTTCGGTAACATCATTAAAGCTGAATAAGATACCACCAATTTCATCTTCATTTATATACCATGGCCTAACTTCCCAATCAAGCCAAAAATCCTTTCCCGTCTCAGTCGTAAATTGCTCGGAAGCACCGCTTACAACTTCACCTTTAAGGGCTTTATCAAAGCTTTCTCTCCAATAGTACTCAGCTCTGTTATAAAACAAATAGAAATTTTTCCCTATTATTTCATCTCGCTTGAAACCATAATCTTTAACCCATGCTGCTGAAGCGGCTAAAAGTTTAATTTCTCTACTAAACATAGCAATAGGAACTGGTGACTGCTTTACGAATATTTTATTGAGTCTTTCCTTTTGCTCTAATTTGGTTTGTAATTCTGTAAGAGCCTCCAAACTTGATCGCAGCTCTTCCTCAGCAGCCTGCAGTTTACTGTTTGAATCAGAAAAATTGTCATTTGATTTTTTTAGTTTTTGGATAATTGGATTAACCAATAATGCAAAGAGCACAAAAAACACAATTAAAAAGAGGATGGATAGAAATAAATTGATGTTTCTAAGTCTGGAAATATCATTTTCTGCTTTCTGTTGTAATATCGCTACTGATTTTTCCATACGTTCCAAAAATGTAGCTTCTGCCAATTGTATCTTACTGAAGTCCTTATATGTTAAATCAAGACTTCCAGTTTCAACTTTCTCATCATAGAAGGCTATAATTCCATTAATCAGCTTAAGGTTATCACTAAGCAAACTATCTAAGGTAGCGCTCTCTATTTGAGCTGAGATTAGTTCTTCTTGTGCAGCTTTCCAGTCGAGTAAGGTCGATGATAATTCGCCATAGTAAGGCTGCTTAATTACGTTAGAATCCTGAATATTATAATAATAACTAAATAGCTTAGCCACTTTCTGACTGTACATTCTTTGACGGCCTGCAATATTAATTAACCTGGCGTAATCTGCACTATCATTAAACCCATTTTGTACTACAGATTGCTTAATCGTAAATAGAGAGGCTGTTACTAAAAAAAATACAATATATTTTCTACTCTCTTTTACCATAAATTATTAAGTACAACATGAATAACAACCAACCAGCGTGTCAATAATTCCAGTATCTAAACACTTAAAGTTAGTAGTAATACTCTCACCGTTACTCATATAAATTTATAATGGAAATTAAAAAAAACACACTTTTGTTAAGCTTATTTTATTATTTCTTTAAACAATGCAATAACTATTAGAATTATAACACTTTTAGCAAAAGAGTAACTTAATTTAATACAACCATAAACTGGCAGAATAAGTGATTTCAATTTCACTAAACGTTTATATAATTACAGGGTATATGTTTATACATTAATTGAATTCCAACAAAATCATAGCCATTCCAAATCAGAAAAAATTATTACATTTAGTATTTAGTTTTTTGTCAGAATTAAATTTTAATGAAGCAAAAGTTAATAATTGGCAGGACGGACAAAGTTGATCTTCCAGAGCTTAATCTTGAAAATGTACAAGCCAAAATTGATACAGGTGCCTACACTTCAGCTATACATTGCTCGGGCATACATATAGAAAAAGATGATGACGGAAGAGATATACTCTGCTATAAAATAAGCGGAAGTAGGTTGGGAAAGGGAAAGAAGGCAAGAAGCTTTAAGACCACTGAATTTCACCTCAAAAAAATTAGAAGCTCAAACGGCCAAATGCAGGAACGTTACATCATTAAATCAAAGATCATCTTATTTGGCAAAGCATACAAAGCTGAATTTTCATTATCAGACAGAAGCCATATGAAAAATCCAATTCTGTTGGGTAGAAAACTATTGAATGGTAAATTTGTAGTTGATGTTTCAGAAGAAGATTTATCTTATCAACTGAAACTTAATAAAACAGCATAATTCAGTCAGAAAAAACATCCATGCATATTAGAATTGGCACCAGAGGTAGCAAGTTAGCATTATGGCAGGCATACTATGTTCAGGAAAAACTAGAAAAAGCCGGACATACCTCAGAGATTGTAATTATAGAAACTAAAGGTGATAAAATACTTGATGTAGCTATTTCTAAAATTGGTAGTAAGGGCGTTTTCACAGAAGAGATAGAAGCACAGCTAGCCGATGGCAGTATTGATATTGCCGTACATAGTGCCAAAGATATGCAGTCACATCTGCCTGAAGGCTTTGAACTGATTGCCTTCTCAGAAAGAGAGCAGGTGAATGATGTAGTGGTGAGCCACAAAAAAGATTTCCAATTTGCTAACCAGCCTATGGTTATTGGCACTTCATCAACCCGAAGAATTGCCACCTTAAAACACTTTTATCCGGAAATTGAAACGGTTGACATCAGAGGTAATCTACAAACCAGAATTAAAAAAATGGAAGAGGGCCTCTGTGATGCTATTCTGCTGGCCTATGCAGGCGTACACAGAATGGGTTACCACGATAAAATTGCTCATACCCTATCTACAGAAGAATTTATTCCTGCAGTTGGTCAGGGCTCAGTAGCTATTGAAGTGCATGAATCTCTAAATCAAGAAAAGAAAGATGTTATCAGATTTGCCATCAATCATAAAGCCACAGAAAACTGTTTAAAGGCTGAAAGGGCTTATCTCCGCTATCTTGAAGGGGGTTGCAGTATTCCAGTTTATGGATTAGCCCGTATAAGTGGTACAAATATAGAGATGGAGGCCGGCATCATCAGTTTAGATGGTTTGGAACGCATTGCCTTAAAACTAACCGATTCCATCGCCAATGCAGAACAACTGGGAACACTCATGGCCAAGCAAGTTTTAGCATCTGGTGGAGACAAAATTTTAAAAGAAATAAAAGAACAACTTTAATTAACACATATTAAGTAACAACATGAAAAAGAGCATCATATACATTTTTGTTATAACACTTATTCTTTCAAGCTGTGCCGGCTCAAAAGACAATTTAGTGGTTTTCCATACACCCTATGGTGATATGAAAGCTATTCTGTATGAAGAAACTCCTATCCACAAAAAGAATTTCATTAAACTGGTTGAATCGGGCCAATATGATAGTACCACATTTCACAGGGTAATTAAGGATTTCATGGTACAAGGAGGGGATGTTAATGCCAAAAAGAATATTGAGGAAGAAGACAAAATTAATTATCAGCTTCAGGCAGAAATAATCGATGATAAATTCTGGCACATAAAGGGTGCGTTAGCAGCTGCGCGAATGGGAGACAATGTTAACCCTAATAGAAAGTCAAGCGGTTCACAATTCTACATTGTTGATGGCCAAACTTATACTGAAAACGAGCTAACGCAAATGGCTGAAGGACGAAAGGCACAGCAGAAGCAGATGAAGGTTAAGCAGGTTCTGGGTATGAAAAAGTATGCTTCTCTGAGAAATAAAGTAGTGGAAATGCAGAAAAATGAGGACCTGGAAGGTCTAATGAATTTCATGGAGCATACTGCTGATTCTTTGGTTGCTTTGGAATATGGTGAGATCGAATTATACCAGTTTAAACCTGAGCAGGTCGCTGACTATGCTGAAAAAGGAGGAGCCCCTCATTTAGATGGAGAATATACTGTATTTGGTCAAGTAGTTGAAGGACTTGCCGTAATTGATTCTATTGCTTCTGTAAGAACAGCTATGGCAGATAAACCCGTTGAGGACATTTTTATGACGGTAGAATTAGAAAAGATGTCTAAAAAGAAAATCACTGAAAACTACGGCTACAATTATCCAAAAGAAGAGAAATAACCCTATAACTGCTTATTGTTACAAGGCATCTACATTTGAACCCCATTAAAGAGAAACAAATGAAAATACTATTGACCGGATCTAACGGATTGTTAGGTCAAAAACTAGTAAAGCTTATTACAGAGGAAACCAATCATGATCTGGTAGCTACATCCAGGGGTGATAACCGTTTACAAGGTAGCAGTTTTAAATACATGAGCCTGGATATTACCAACAAACAGGAAGTGGATGCCATAATTGATCAAGTAAAACCTGATGTTATTATCAATACAGCCGCCATGACTAATGTTGATCAGTGTGAAGCAGATAAGGAAAATTGCGATTTGTTAAATGTTGAATCTGTCAGGTATCTTGTTGAAGCATCAGAGCGCAACAATTGCTTTCTGGTTCATCTTTCAACTGATTTTATTTTTGATGGTGAAGATGGCCCTTACAATGAAGACGCAGAGGCCAATCCTGTAAGCTATTATGGGGAAAGCAAGTTAAAGGCTGAAGAAATAATTAAAGATTCCAATATAGATTGGGCTATTGTGAGAACTGTTTTGGTGTACGGAATAGCCGAAGACATGAGTCGCTCTAACATTATTCTTTGGGTGAAAAAGTCATTGGAGAAAAATGTGCAAATCAATGTAGTTGATGACCAATGGAGAACACCAACCTTAGCGGAGGACCTTGCAAAAGGTTGCTTGCTGATAGCTGAAAAAAATGCCAAAGGCGTGTTCAATATTTCCGGAAAGGATATGCTAACCCCTTATGATATGGCTATCAAAACTGCTGATTTTTTCAAACTAGATAAAAGCTATATCCAACAAACGGATGGCTCTAAATTCACACAAGTGGCCAAAAGACCTCCCAAAACAGGATTTGTTTTAGATAAAGCGATAAATGAACTGGGCTATAATCCAGTTTCTTTTGAAGAAGGAATTGCTATTTTAGCCGATCAAATCAAAGAAAAAGAATGAAGCTATTTGCCGTAGTACTAGGAGGAAGAGCCCCGAAATGCAATATTGAGTTACATGATGTAGTTTTTGCAGTTGGTTATACCATTGAAGATACTTACCAACAGTTGCTAAGCCAGTGGTTTGGGAATCCTAAAAAGATGCATATCGATTCTTATATGGAGCTTAATGTGGTTGATGGTTATGAGGTAAAACTTAATAAAGATGTGAGCTATCAAGAAGAGAAGCTTTACTTCATTAACATGGGTGCCTACAAAAAAGGAGATTTTATGGAGCACCATGCGAACACATTTTTGGTGGATACTTCTGATGCGCAAGTAAAAACACGTGCCAAACAAAGCCTTTTAAAGGGATACGATGAAGTGCACAAGGATGACCTTTATGATATTGATGACCTACTTAACATTACTAAAGTGAATGGCTATCATGTGATTTTAACACCCACTGAAAAGAAGGAAAACTTAATACCACAAAATGGCTATCATGTATTACCAAAAAAGGTAGTTGAAGATTATGTAGCTACAATTAAATAATTATTCTTTAAGTATTTCGATGAGTTGTTCTGCGCTCAGAAACTGAAAATATCTTGCGGTAGCTTCAAAAGATTCATTAAAAATAATCATGGCAGGAAGTGAAAAAGGCTTGTTTTCTCTACTTGCCATAAGTAAAGGTATTTGGTGAACAGGATTTCTTTTATTGATCCGTTTATTAACAAATTGCTGGCCTCCAAAGCGGATGGTATCTTTTGATTCCACATTCATTTTCACAGGATAGAAATCCTCGCTGAGTATTTTAATGAGGAGTGAATCTGTGAATGTCACTTTATCCATTTCATGGCAATAGGTACACCAATCGGCAACAAAGTTTACGAATACCTTTTTAGGCTTATTTTTTAAGGAGTCATCGAGCTGTTCAAATGTTAACCAATTTGGAGTACTTCTTTGTTGAGCATATGCATCTCTAAAGTGAGCTGCAAGCAATAATAGCAAGCCGATATAAAGAATATTTTTTTTAAGCAATTGTAAGCTCATAACATTCGCCTATAAAGATTTTAATTCAAGACCAATAAAAAATGTTCTTGGTAAAGCCGGGCCGTAAATGAAGTTACTGTCTCTATTCTTACTAACATCAAAATCATTTTGATAGGCATCAAATAGATTCTTAACCCCACCAAATAATTCTAATCCTAAATTAGATTGTGGTACTTTAAAGGTATGCCCCACTCTTAGTCCAACTTCTGTAAAAGTTGGTGAAGTGAAATAAGTATCTTCAGCTTGCCCGGTACCTTCCCCACCAAAATGCGCTATTTCCATTGAACCTGTATAAACCAGATTTGTACTGGCACTCCAATACTTTGTAGGTGTGTAAATGAATGTTGCATAGCCGTAGTTACCAGGCGTTCGCATAAACGTTCTTCGGGCAGGTAAGCCTTCAATATTTTCAACCGGCTTTTCATATAAGCTGGATTGCACTGTAAAACCTGCATCTACTTCAAAAACATAATCAAAATTAGCTCTTGCCTCAATGGTAATACCCTGAACAGTTGCTCCAGGTCCATTTCTTTTTTCAAATCTTTCTCCAAATTCATCTTCTCCCAACGGAAATAAATAAAAAGCACTATCCAGTTTGGTGTAAAAACCTTCCAGTGTAAATCCCATAATTGAATTGGCCGTGGCCCGATCATAATTGACGGATGCCGTAAAACTGTTTGATCGCTCTTCTACTAATTCATCGGCAAGAGAAACCCTTGAAATACCACCTCCGGCAAAGGCGATGTGCAAATCTGTATCAAATGCCTGAGGAGCTCTAAAACCTGTGCCCCAACCTAATCTGAATTGTGTATTCTCTTTCAATTTGTACAAAGCGGACAATCGCGGACTGATGATTACATCATCAACTAAATTATGCTTATCCAGTCTGGCGCCTGATAAAAGGTTTAGATCATTTGTTATATTCCAATCATGCTGAAGCAGCAAACCAAGATCGGTAGTGGTTTGATCAATTAGATAATTATAGGAGTCAATCTTGTCCAAAACATCATCATACACATATTCTACACCCAATGTGGTGATGGCATCCCCTGAGAAAAACTCTTCAGATTTATGATTAAACTGTATACCTCCCTGATGTGTGACCACATCTGAAATGCCATAAGGAGGATCAGCTAAATAATCCGCTATTGCAGTAGAATCATCCGGGAATACACCTGTAAAGTGAGACCTATCGGTTTGTTGACCGCCATAATAAAAAACAAAGGAATTCTTATTCTCATTGAAGTTGATCTGGTAGTCTAAACTACCCATTAAAACATCATGCGTTCTTTCTTCAGATTGCTGGGCTAAATGGGCTGATTCTTCCACCATTTCACCACCATACCTATATTCATGAATACTGCTTAAACTCAATGAAAGCTTCTGGTTGTTCGTAGGTTGATAGAATAAATTAGTACCGAATGAATTATCCTTTAACTCAGGTAACTCCGAAAAATTATCACCATTGGCATCATACATACCCCGGTTTCTGTTATTTACGAAGAAGCTAGCACCAACCTTACCCTCTTTATCCACAACTGTGGCATTAGCCGTAATGATATTGTCAGCAGTTTCTGATTTAATAAGTTGAAATGTATTTGAAACACTGAATGCATTCTCTTTTGGAGTTCTGGTGATCACATTAACTGTTCCTCCGATTGCCCCGGATCCATATAAGGCAGAAACACCTCCTCTCACAACTTCAATGCGTTCTATCATATTTACAGGAATTTGTTCAAGTCCGTAAAGCCCTGTAAGCGGGCTAAAGATGGGACGACTATTGATCAAAATCTGCGAGTAACCTCCCTGAAGTCCATTAATTCTCAGCTGGGTATAATTACAAGTTTGGCAATCAGTTTCCACTCTTAAACCACTCTGGTATTTTAGACCTTCAGATAAATTTACAGCGACCACCTGATCGAGTCCCTTCTTGTTAATCAGATTGACGATGACAGGAGAATCTGTCATTCTTTTTGCTGTTCGCGTTCCAGTAACAACCACCTCATTCAGGTTCATTTGTTCGGCTTCAATAACAAACAAGATATCATTGTTCTGAACGCTATCATCCAAATTGATCTCTTTGGTTTTATAGCCAACAGAGCTAACAATGAAAGTTTGTTTGTCAGCAGGAATGTTTTTTATAATAAATTTGCCTTGTTCATCAGTAGCTGTTCCTAAGGCGGTGCCTTTAACCTGAATAGTAGCGAAGGGTACTGCCTCACCTCCTTTATTTGACTTAACAATTCCATCAATCGTATAAGTCTGTGCCTTCGCAAAAGAAATAAATGATACACTTAAAATAATTAGTAATAGATTCTTCATTATAGCACTCCCTATTTATTAGTAATGTAAAATTAAATATTTAGATGAGACTAAAAAAATAATAATATAATGCTTTTATAATTATTCCACTCATTTACCTCAATATTCAGGCGAGATTAAATAATGTAACATCATGATTCAAAAGCTTTAGAGGAACAAATGATTAAATGAGCTACTGCAAATGAATGTGCATTTATTAAAAGTGTTTCTTAGGCTGTATATTTTTAGTTAATTGCATCTTCTAAAGATCATGCGTAATCAATTTTTTTCCATATCGCTCATTTTTTGTCTATTTGGCCCTTTGCTGATAGGCAACCTTATGGTTCATATAGAGAAGAAACAGCTCAAACGCAGTATTAAAAGAAATATCATCAGTGGCATTGATCAATCCGAGTTGAGCCAGTTGACCATAGCAAAAAAGGACCTAAACACGCTTTTGGATTGGGAACATGACCATGAGTTTGAGTATATGGGTGAAATGTACGATGTTGTGAAACGACAGAACATTGGCGATTCAGTTGTATTTTATTGTTGGTGGGATTCAGAAGAAACAGCACTAAATAAACAATTGGCTTTAACACTGTTAATGGAATTTGATAGTAACCCTATCAAGCAAAAACAGAAACAAAACATTTATAAGATTTTAAAAGCAGATTACCTTCCACATTATAATGATATCCTGTTTACCTCTATTCATAAGAGGTATGAACATCAGCATTTTTATAAAAAGAATTTCACTTCTTATAACTCCTCACCAGATTCTCCTCCTCCACAGTATCTGAGCTAAATATTGCAGTCGTTTACCGACAAATTTAATCATGCCCTTTCTTCTCTTATAAGTAGAACAGGGTCTATTATCATTAATAAATATAAAATGAAATATATATTAACCACATTTTTGATGTTGGCATCATTGTGTACTGCCCACTCTCAAACTGTGACCATAGTAGATGAGGATACTGGCAACCCAATCGAACTAGCCACTTTAATAAGTCAAAAACCTAATGCTATAGCCACAACAAATTCAGAAGGGAAAGCTGATATTACTAACTTAAAAGGAGCTGATATTATCCAGATTCATATGTATGGCTACAAAACCAGAACTATGAGCTATGCCGATATTGAAGCATTCAATTTTAAGATAATCCTCACGAAGGATAATTTTAATCTTGATGAAGTAGTTGTCTCTGCTACCCGATGGAGACAATACGCTAAGGATATACCATCAAAGATTGCTTCTATTAGTCCGCAACAAGTTACTTTCCAGAACCCTCAAACAGCTGCTGACATGCTGGGTATTTCAGGAAAAGTTTATGTACAAAAAAGTCAGCAAGGTGGCGGAAGTCCTATGATTAGAGGTTTTGCCACCAACAGACTCCTTTATACAGTTGATGGCATCAGAATGAATACCGCCATTTTTAGAGGTGGTAATATCCAGAATATAATCAACCTTGACCCATTTGCAGTTGAAGATACTGAAGTATTATTTGGCCCTGGATCAGTTATTTATGGAAGTGATGCCATAGGAGGTGTAATGAGTTTTCAGACTCTAAGACCTCAGTTAAGTTTGGCAGATTCAGTTTTCATCACGGGTAATGCTACTACACGTTATGCTTCTGCTAACAATGAGAAAACTGCACATTTTGATGTGAATGTAGGTTGGAAAAAATGGGCTTTGGTAACAAGCATCAGCTCTTGGGATTATGACCATTTAAGGCAGGGCAGCAATGGCCCTGACGACTATCTTAAACCCTACTATGTACAAACAATTGATAGTGTTGACCGAGTGATTAGACAAGAGGATCCTTTGCTACAAATTCCGTCAGGCTACTCACAGATTAACATGATGCAAAAAATCAGGTTTAAGCCATCTGATAACTTAGACATCAATTATGGTTTTCATTATTCTGAAACCACTTCTTACGGAAGATATGACAGACATAACCGAAGAAGAAACGATGCACCACGTTACGCCCTTTGGAACTACGGCCCTCAAAAATGGATGATGAACAATCTCAATATCAATCACCATAAGGAAGGTATTTTATATGATGACTTATCGTTAAGACTTGCACAACAAGGGTTCGAAGAAAGTAGAATTGATCGTTCGTTTAACAGCACAACCAAAAGTGAGCAGGTTGAAATGGTAGATGCCTACTCTCTAAACCTTGATTTAAGCAAAAAAACAAGTGATAGAAATTCAGTCTTCTATGGGGTAGAGTATGTTCTAAATAATGTTACTTCAACAGGAGAAGCCACTAATATTGATACAGGTGTTAGTTCAGAAATAGCCTCAAGGTATCCTCAAGCTAACTGGCAATCTTTAGGGGTTTACATAAATAATGAGTTTAAGCCAGGGGAGAAATTGACTTTACAAACAGGCATCAGATACAATCAGTTTATCCTGGACGCTGAGTTTGACACCACTTTTTATCCATTCCCTTTTACAGAGGCCAACTTAAATAATGGTGCTTTAACAGGTAGCATAGGAGCTGTTTTTAAACCAACAGAAAGCTGGATCATTAGAGCTAATCTGGGAACAGCCTTCAGATCACCTAATGTGGATGATATTGGAAAAGTATTCGATTCCGAACCTGGTGCAGTCACCATTCCTAACCCTGCATTGAAAGCCGAATACGCCTACAATGCAGACCTGGGCTTTACCAAAATATTTGATAATGTCCTAAAAGTAGATTTCACTGCTTACTATACCATACTAGATAATGCTTTGGTTCGCAGAGATTTTCAGCTCAATGGTGATGACAGCATTTTTTATGACGGGCAACTGAGCCAAGTGCAAGCCTTGCAAAATGCCGCTGTAGCCAACGTTTGGGGCATACAAGCAGGAGCCGAATTGAAAATTGCAGGTGGTTTTTCTTTATCTACTGATTTAAACTATCAACAGGGTGAAGAAGAGCTTGATGAAGGCACTACTAGTGCTTCCAGACATGCCGCTCCTTTCTTTGGTATTAATAGACTGAACTACAAGAAGAAAGCATTGCAATTACAGTTCTATCATAGCTTTCAAGGTGAAAGAAGTGCTGCTGACATGCCTATTGGCGAAAGTGGTAAAGATGAGATTTATGCCAAAGATGCTAATGGCAATAACTATGCTCCAGCATGGTACACCTTAAATTTCAAGGCGCTATATCAATTCACTGACATATTCAGTCTAACTGCTGGAGTAGAAAATATCACTGACCAAAGGTACAGACCTTACAGCTCTGGACTTTCAGGTGCAGGTAGAAACTATATTATTTCGTTGAAGGCTAGTTTTTAATTAAGTTCAAAACCTAAAACAAAAAGCCCTTGCTGATTATCAGCAAGGGCTTTTTACTATTTTTAGAATTATCTATTAATCTTCTGATTTATCCTCTTTCTTATCCATTGATAAGGCCTTCAAAACAAAGCCTATAAAACCGCCTACAGTAATTGTAAGACATATCACCATTCCTATTATTGCTTCTGTACTCATTTCTTAACAAATTTTCTGTAAAACCATCCATTAAATACTACTGCAATTAATAAGGCAATACCCCATTGGGTAACAATGGTTGCATTACTAAACTTATCAATCACATTCCAATTACCATCAGCATCAAACCAAGGATAGTCACTATAGCCTTGACTCATCCACCAGTATACTAAGAATAGACCTGCGAAGAAATTGAAATAAATCATGCCTTTAAAATACCAGGCAGACACTTTAAAGTCTGAGTTTTGATCAATGAAGTCCTTCTTGAACTTACCAGGACCATACTTCATAATCAGGAATGAAATAAAGATACCACTCACGAGTAGGCCTACCCCCCAAACCCAGTCCTGATTCTCAAATATCGCCAAACTCCATGCAGACGGAAAGCCTACAATGAAACAAGCTGCACCTGCGATTATGGCTGCCTTTTTCTTTGATAAATCATAGTCTGTTAAGTTCTTAATAATGAGCTGCATCATTGGTAAGATAGAACTAAAGGCTGCCATTGCAAATGCCCCAAAGAAAATCCATGAAAGGAAAGGACCACCGGGCATTTGAGCAAATAGCTGTGGTAAAATAGTAAAGACCAATGCTGTATTACCGCCATGAAGAAAATCAACTGCCTCATTAGGTGTGGCTGCCATTGCAAACACAGCTGGTAAAATAGCCATTGCAGCTAATAGAGCAGCTGTATTGTTACCAAAAGCACCCAGGAAGGTATTTAAGGTAACATCTTCTTTAGACCTGGAGAATGAACCAATTGTAATCATTAAACCCCAGCCGGCACCCGTACTCCAGGCGGAATCTGTAATTGCCTCAATCCAAATAATTGGGTCTTTGAACTTCTCGAAGTCTATGGTGAACAGGTATTCCAACCCTTGTGTACCACCAGGCATCTGTATAGCAAAAGCTGATACCACCATCAATAAAATGAACAATGTTGGTATTAGTATTTTGTTAGTTTTTTCAAGTCCTTGCTTTATACCTTTACTCAATACCCAGATGGCAATGCTAATTGTAAACATATAGCATAAAACAGCTTCCCAGCTGGAGTTTGAAAGACTGGCCCAGAAAGTATCCATGAAGTTTACATTAGGGTCTGCAAACTTTGCGTTCATGGCTCCTGAGCCAAACAAATAATTAACCAAGTTTTGCGTATTCAGAATAAAATACCTGAGTGACCAACCTGTTAC
Source organism: Marivirga atlantica (assembly GCF_016734805.1). Lineage (GTDB taxonomy): Bacteria > Bacteroidota > Bacteroidia > Cytophagales > Cyclobacteriaceae > Marivirga > Marivirga atlantica. The sequence goes on along the minus strand of NZ_JAERQG010000001.1, from coordinate 1,038,632 downwards.
AACTGAATAATAAAAGGCTATACCTACAGTTACGATGGTAACGAAAGTACCCATCCAATTAAATTTCTTACCGGCCAGGCTTCCTAATGAACCTAGCGTACCTTTTTTATAATACTTACCAATGGCAAGTTCTGCCATTAGTAGTGGAATTGACCAGATCACAAGAAATAGCATCCACAGTATAATAAAAGCACCACCATGCTCACCAGCTATTCTTGGAAATCGCCATAAGTTTCCAGCACCAATTGCCATACCAAGGGCTGCTAAAATGATCCCCCACCTATTACTAAACTCTTCTTGTTTTTGCGCCATATAAGTTTATTAAATTGCTCTAAACTGATAAGTTACCAAAACTGCAATAGACTGCCAATTTTGTCCTATTATGAATTGAAAAAACCTTATTCGTTAAAACAGCATATTGATATAATACAATACATCATGCAAAACTTCTATTTCAGTTATTGGGGAACAAAAAAGGCAACTGCCATGCAGTTGCCTCTATTTATCATTTGCTTTTAAGATGAATTAATCCACCTTAAAGTTAACTCTTCTGTTCTGCGCTCTGTTTTCCTTTGAAGTATTAGGAACCTCCGGATATAGTTCTCCTTTACCTTCAAAACTCAATCTTTCAACATTTATCCCATTTGCTACTAAATAATCTACTACCGATTTAGCACGCTTCTTAGATAGGCCCAGATTATATTCTTCTGTACCGATGTTATCTGTATGACCTATAATTGATACATCAATTGATGGGTTATCTTTCATAACATCAACCATTCTATCAAGTTCTGATTTACTTTTTGGTAGTAAAGCATAGCTATCAAAGTTAAAGAACACATTATTCAATACAATCTCAGCCTTTTCTTGAACTGGCATTAAGATCATGTCATTATTAAAGCTCTTAGATTCACGCTGATTAGTTAAATCAATATTTTCACTAATAGGCAGGTAGCCATCTATCTTCACGATGTACTGGTATTCTTTACCTGCCGGTAAAGCTATTTTGTATTCTCCAGTTACCGGATCAGTTTCAACTCTACCTACTTCTTTACCATCCTCTAAGGTTTCATATGATACCACAGCTGCGAGAGGTTGCTGTGTTTCAGCATCAAGCACTCTACCTGTAATGGTTATAATTGGATCGATTTCATAGAACAATGGCATCTCAAGTCTGAAAATGTTCATATCTCCCACTGAATCCTCCTTCGTATAGTAGGCAAAATTACCTTCAGCCGGCATCGTAAAGAATAAATCTTCACCTTCCGAGTTTACCTGAGGCCCCATATTAAGCGGCTCACTCCAATTTTGCCAGGTATCATCAAGACGCTGCGTCATATAAATATCGGACTTACCAAAACCAACATATCCTGCTGAAGAGAAGAATAATGTCTTGTCATCTGGTGCCAGAAATGGAGATGTTTCTTCTGATGCGGAGTTTACAGTAGCACCTAAGTTCATTGGAGCCGTCCATGTACCATCTCTTTTAAGGAAACTTACATATAAATCTCTTGCCCCATATGTATCATCTCTTTCAATAGACATAAGTAGGGTTTTTCTATTATTGGCCAGGTAAAAGTTCGCTTTTTCGGAAACGTTGTAGTAATCATCTATCTCCTGTGCTTTTGGTTCGGACCAACCATCGCCTTCTCTGGAACTCATTGAAACACCTGAGATCAATCTTTTTTTCTTCTCGTCATATTTATTACCTAAAAGCATTACCAGAGTGTTACCATCCGGTGTAATAGAGCTTACCCAGTTTGGCCCTTCTGTATTTAAAGGTTCCCCCATATTTCTCGCCTGTTTCCATTCATTGGTAACAGTGTCCAAATCGCTCACCCAGATATCTTCATAATCTTCAACTCCACCTATATTCTCCGGATGAAACTTTCTACCAAAGAACAATTGCTTTCCCGTAGGGCTAAGAACTGGTTTAAGTTCTTCATAAGGACTGTTTACTCTGTCATCTAATTTCTCAGCTGTTAAGTCTTCCTTTACATTAGGCACGGTTTCAAGTTGTAAATCGATAGGTTCATCGGAATCTGTAATACCAATGGCATCGATACTGTAATAACCCGGTACAGCATCACCGTCAAATTCTAATTTAACGGCCGCTACATTATAAGGCGTTAACTCAGTAAATAATCTTAAAAAACGACCAGGCTGGTTAATGATAACCGGTTCACGCGTAATCATTAAATATTCGTTCCCAGCCTCATCATAAAAGTAAATCTTCGATAAAGTACTAGGATTGTATGATTCCGCTATAGCTATTTGACGGATGGGTTTAGGATTATCAAAGCCTACTTTTATAAATTCCTTCTTGTTCGGGCGGCTAGGTGTCCAAGCGTTCGGACTTCCCTCTCCCCAAGGATAAACATTTGGCTTACCCAATAATTGTTTTGTTGAGAATTGAGTCTCGTCAAGCTCCGAGGAGAACTCAATCACTTTGCTCGCCCACTGAACATCCTGTGCCTTTAGCTGAATATTTGAATTGATAAAAAGAAATAGTACTAAGGCAGATAGTAATAGTTTTTTCATTTCTTGTTAATTACTCGGTTTTTAGAATTCGGGCTTCTACCCTTCTGTTTAATAATTTGGCTTCTTCTGTATTTTCTCTTGTAATAGGTACAGTACCTCCAAAAGCTCTTGTTTTAATTCTGTTAGAGGCTATTCCTTGATTAGTCAGATAGTTTTTAACTTCCACTACTCGCTCCTCACTTAATCGCATATTAGCAGATGCACTTCCCCTGAAATCAGTATGACCTTCCAGTTGAATCTCCATACCCGGATAAGCGGTCATCAGGTCAATTAGTTTGTCAAGCTCTGCATATGAATCTTCAATGATTTCTGACTTACTCTGAACAAAGTTGATGTTTAAGCGAAGTAAAGTGTTTTCACCAGAAGGCACCATCTCATAATTTAATGATTCCATCTTTGGTACAATCTCAATAGTATCTTGAACGGGCAAATAACCTTCAGCCTGTAAATGTACGCTATAACTATTCCCTTCTTTTACTTTAAAAGAGAACTTACCATTTTCAGGATTAGAATGAAAAACTCGGTTATCACCTCCATAAGGTAGGCTTTCTAAGGTTATAGATGCATCGATAGGTGTGGCCACACTAACACTTAAAACCTTACCTTTAAGGGTAACCCATTTAGACCCTGGTTGTGCTTTTAGGGTAAATATTAAGGCGAATGAGACAATAAAAACTAAAAATAGCTTCTTCATGGGTTCCATTTTAATCGGTAAATTTAATTTTTTCCTATTAAAATTTGTGCAATACTAGTATTAAATTCGTGAGTATCAGCAAATAATCGAGGAAAAGCCTTCCTTTTTAGTTTAACGGGCGCTCCTTAAACATAAGGTAACCAATATTTAACATTATATAAAAAGGATTGCGATCATCATAATAATGAGCAGAAACACTAATTGGCCCTAAAGGTGTTTTATAAATTAAAGCGCCCAATGCCGACATATAATAATCAGGCTGCACATCGCTCCACTTAATTGCATCATTTGTTTCCTGCCAATTAAAAATAGGTTTAAAAATATGAGTTTCCGCTCGAAAGGAAGTATTCTTAAATAATGGAAAATGATACTTTAAACCGGCTGCGACATAAACTGGAGCTCTAAAATTACTCAAATATCTCGTAGGTGATTCAAAGGTTGGGTTATAAACAGGTGAGTTGATCTGCGTAGCAGTTAAATTACGAAATGGACCAATAGCCATAATGGCACCACTTAAATTAAAACCCAAACTTCCAGAAGACAACGGTATGTAATTCTCATAATCAGCGTTAAAAATGATACCATGCTGCCTTTGCTCGCTGTCTTCACTATTCCCTACAGTGCCAGCAGTAAATTCTTCGGTAGCATAAATATATTTTAGTTTGATACTTAATCGTTTTCCATCGGTAGGAAAAACTCTATTATTGAAGCTGTTATAACCTATCTCCAATTGCGTCTTGAGACCATACAACCTGTCAGAATCTAGCGTGTCATTCGATTGAAATATTTCACGGCTACTAAAACTGTTTAGCACATTCATGCCCGATGCAGCTAGTGTAAGTTTGTACTTGTTATAAATCGGTAACCCGAGTTCAACTCCATAATCTAAATCTTCCTGCTTCAATATCTGTGAAGTACGTTTTGTAAGGAAACTATTGGTTGCCAGATAGTCCCAACTATTATAAACGAAATAAGGCGCTACATAAAAGGGGAGTTTAAGAGGGAGGTTAATTCTAAGTTTATATTCAAAAGCTTTATAAAAACTACCCAGCTGGCCCCCTAAATAATGGTTATTCAGAAAATTATTCAGATTATCATAACGAAGGCCTAAATATATTCCACTTAGGTTGTTTGTTGCAATATTCCCTCCTATCTGCACTTTCAGTTTGCTTTCATCCGATGTTGTCAGCCTCAGTTTGTACTTACCGCTTTTGCTATTAAATATCATTTGAGGAAAAATACCTGAAAAATAAGGTTCCTCTATCAGCTTATAATAGTTACTCTTGATCTCCTCTATTGAAACATCTCCACTTTCGGAATTGAACATTACTTTTCTGATGTAATTTTCCTGATTCTTAGTAAAGCCCGATAGTTCAACTTCCGAAAAAATCAACTTATTCTTCTTTGCATTAAATTGATTGCGTGCAGAGTCAAGTACATCCTGATTAACTCTTGTTTTAATTTTTTGCTGAATCTCAGGCATGGAGCGTACAGTAGCTGCATAACCACTATCAATTATTGATCTGGCCTCTTCAAATGCGAAGCCAGAAAATTTACTCATATCAGGCTCAATATAAACACCATCCTCTTCTAGCTTAGTAGGGTCTGCCTTGTCCATCATCATAAAAAGTAGTGATGAAGAAAGTATTCTTTCTGCTTCCTTCTCAGGGTATTCTTTATACACTTTTGAAGCTACATTAACTCCAATCATGTATTCAGGATTAAAATACGCTTTCATGGGTTCAACAGGAAAATTATTGTAAACCCCTCCATCAAATATATATTCCCCGTCTATCTTAATTGGGCGATACACAAATGGTACCGACATAGTTGCTCGCAAAGAAGTCGCTAAATTACCTTTATCTAACAAAACAGCTTTTTGGGTAAGCACTTCTGCCCCCATCGCTTTAAATGGAACGAATAGGTCATCAAAATCATCACTTTCTGATTGATAAACAGGCGCCATCTGCTCAGCCAGTTCAAAGTTGAGGGATAAATCGTTTGCTAACTTTGGATTAAAGCTAGCATCAAAGGTTGAGTCAATACCTAAATTAAATTCAAGCCATTGGGGAGTTGGCTCTGGCTCTATATAGTAAGATTTATATTTCGCTGGAACTTCCCCGTTTATCCATTGTAAAAAGGCTTTGGAGGTGGCAATTGAATCTATTTGTTCAGGACTAAAGCCCGCTGCATAGAAGCCGCCTACCACTCCACCCATTGAAGTGCCGGTAATATAATCAATTGGGATATTGAACTCTTCAAGAGCCTTCAGCGCCCCGATATGTGCCAGACCTTTTGCCCCTCCTCCACTAAATACTAGTCCTACCTTCCCATTTTGGGCAATAGAGAATTGAACAAGGAAAATACAAATACATGTAAGTCCCAGATTTTTGATATGCATACAGCATCAATTTAAATGGTTGACACTATAAACTTAAGAAGAAGCTATTAAAATGTTAATGTGCAGAGGCTAATAAAACTTCCTTGTCATCAGTTTTATAAGGTATCTGATCAAGTTGAAATTTCACATAATCCTTGTAGCGCATAAAAGCGGCTAACTTATCCTCATGAATTGGCTCTGATGGAGGAAGATCAACTTTTAAGGCATCTACCTGACGACCATTTTTCCAAAAGCGATAACAAAGGTGTGGACCTGAAGCTAATCCTGTACTACCTACATAACCAATTAACTGACCTTGTTTCACTTTTTGCCCAGGTTTAATACCACTTGCAATACGAGACATATGAAGGTACTGCGTGCTAAAAGTTGCGTTATGTCTAATTTTAACATTTCTACCATTGAACTTCTCATAAAGGGCTTTTGTAATTACACCATCGCCAGCGGCATATATTGGCGTACCAGTTGGGGCTGCATAATCCGTTCCCAAATGAGCTTTGTATCTCTTTTGTACGGGGTGGTATCTCTTAGGCGAATACCTGGAGCTAATTCTTGTAAACTTAACAGGATACCTCAAAAAAGCCTTTCTCAAACTTTTCCCTTCTTCATCAAAATAATCGATTCCTTGTCCCTGATCAAAAGCCACTGATAGAAATGAGTTTTTGTAATGAACCAATTCAGCACCAATAATTTCTTCTATACCAACAGATTTACCATCAATGGTTCTTTCAGTATAAATTACCTTGAATTGATCCCCTGGATAAATTTTGGTGAAGTCAATTTGCCAACCGTACATATCAGCCACTAAATCCACTAACTCCGGAGTACCACCTTCATCCAACATATCTTCATAAAGACTGGTATTAATGGTACCACTAATGGTTCTTTTTTCCACATTAACAGGACGCTTTTCAATATATACATTAATTGAATCAAGTAAATTAAAAACTACATACTCTTCAGGATTTGGCTCGTATACTAGCGCTTTAGCAGATTGAAGCGAATCATCCTGATAAATAACTGTATACTTCTTATTGGCCGCTATTTTTCGTACATCAAAAACAGACTTAGACTTGTTGGCAAGTTGAAAAATTTGCTGATGGCTTACATTGTAGGCTAATAAAATATCAGAAATGCTTTGATTCCTTTTTACAGAGTTCTCTGCCACCTGAAAAGAATCTACCACCATACCATATAAAATCTTTGGCTCCTTAATTACTTCAGGAACAGAATCTGCAAGCACAACCTCCTTGCTAACTTCTGATAATGAATCACTTGCGTCTTGAGAAATGAAATAAACCAAGCCGATTGAAACGGCCAAAGTGATCGTAAGAGAAACTATTTTTTTATTCATATAAGCTGTTCGACTAAATCTTCTTGTGCTAATATGCACATATTTTTCTAAATACCAATAAGTTACACTTATTTAGCACAAGTAATTGTTTAATTATTAAATGAATTAGTAGGATCCAAAATATCTACGCAGAAACCACTCCATAAAAATCAGGATCAAAATTATAACATATAGCCAATAATTATTAGTAAGAGGAACAGTTTTATTCTTACTTTTTAAAATCTGTGGGTAATCATTTTGAACTAAATAATCGAGTAATTCAGAAGTGTTTTGATAATGGAAAAACCTTCCTTCATTTTTATCAGCCAGTCTTTCAAGCATACCGAAGTTTGCCAACAGGTTGAGCTCCTCGAAATTATTTCCTGATACCACAAATTGACCTTTGTCAACAAAAGATTTCCCATTGATAGTTGCGGAAGCCTCAAATACATATTTACCCTCTGGTAAAGTGCCTATTTCAAAATTTGGTGTTAATCTATCTGTCGTAAAGCTGAATTGATAGGTACTATCCGAACCAGAAATATTAAGATTGATTTTTTTTCCAAAAATCTCTTGATAAACTTCATTATACGTTTCTACAGCAAGTGAAACCTGCTCGAATGAGGCATAACTTTCTTTAATAGAGTATACCTCTAACTGACTCTTATTATTTTTAGTGGTTAGCCATCGAACAGTTTTACCTACCCAGTCATCAAAAAGCTTGTACTCTTCAGTCTGTAAATACTCAACCAAACGCCAATTCCAGAACCCTTCTAAAAGCAAAGTTGATTCTTTGTAATCACCATCTTCATAAAAGACACTTATTGGCTGTTGGGTTTTCACTCTTCCTACTCTTTTATAAAAGAGTGTTTCGGCTTTAGGATTAATCCTGTGCTCTATAAAAGGCATACTGGCAGGTGGGAGCTCATCTAGATTAGGTATAGATTCTCTATCAAGATCGAAGGCATTAAAATCATTATTATAATAAATATTTGCTTCATCTACCTCTTGCCAAGGGTTTAATTGAACTCCTTCATTAAGCATGTTGAATTCGGCAATATCAATTCCCCCATTACCCACAACAAACCAAATAGAGGTATTTGCATTATATAATTGTTTTATTTCATTTTGAAATACATTTTTTCTGTTGGGCAGATGAAAAAGAATTGCCAAATCATAATCATCAGCTTTGTAAGCTGATACCTGATCAATTGCTAATATCAACTCATAATTCTCATTTCTTTCAATTGACTTTTTAATAGCTTTTATATCAGGGTGAGGAGCTGCGGCCAAAAGCACAATCTTTTTTTTCCCTTCTACTATATTTACAAAAGCAGTTCGGCTATTATTTGCTTTATTAAATTCTTCTGAGGTACTATTTAACTGTATTTCATATTGTTGATAACCCTCTGAATTAGCTTCAACAAGAAAACTAACCTGATTGGTTATATCTTGACTGTTTATTTTAATTGTTTTCTGATTCAGTATTTCTCCATTGTTTTTGAGAACTACCTGAATACTTTCATTCTCGAATCCTTGATGAGCGATTTCTACAAGCATGGGAAATTTATTCCCCTGATAAACCACTTTGTTATATTTTAAGGAAGCTATGCTGACATCCTTTTTTTCAGTAGAATCGCCTAATCCAATTGTGCTTACTTTAAAAGGATAGGCATAATAATCAGGAGAAGCACCTCTATTATAAATGCCATCTGAAATCAATACTACCTCTGCTATACTATTAGATTGATCACCGGAAGCGATAGCATCTAATGATTGCCTCAATGGAGTCAAGGCAGCTTCTGTGGGTACAGAATCTGGATTTTCAATTGGCTTATTCGCAAGGTTTTTCCATTGAAGCTCAACCTTTTTCTGCTCGGCCACTTCATCTGCCAGTTCATGAAGTTCCTTCCATTCCTTCTCTACAACTTCATTACCTAAAGCTAGCTTTGCTGATTCAGAATCATCCCATAGAAACACTAGTTTTCGTGATTCTACTTCTGTAGATGTTTGATTAACAAAAGGTTCAAGGAAAAGAAAGGTAATAGCTGCTACAGCAATGCCCCGGATAGAAAAAAGCAACCATTTCCATTTTGAAGACCATGGTTGCTTTTGTGCCGTATATAATAAATAAGCATATCCTAAACCCAATATTATGCATAGCAAAAGCCAATAAGAGGACAAGGAAGTGTTTAGCATATTTGCTGAACTGATTTTGCTTTAAATTATTATTGAAATTTTATTTTTTTTAATTGATCAGGTTAGCATTCCACCATCTACCTGAATTACCTGCCCTGTTATATAAGCCGACATATCGGAACCTAAGAACACGCAAGCCTCAGCTACATCTTCAGGAGAGCCTCCTCTTTTTAAAGGAATGGCATCTCTCCAACCCTGAACAGTTTTTTCATCTAATGCATCAGTCATTTCTGTTTCAATAAAGCCCGGAGCAATGGCATTACATCTGATATTTCTTGAGCCTAGTTCTAAAGCAACAGATTTAGTAAAACCAATAATACCTGCTTTTGATGCTGCATAGTTTGCTTGACCGGCATTACCTTTTACGCCAACAACTGATGTCATATTGATGATTGAACCGCTTTTCTGTTTCATAAAGGTTCTGGTTGCAGCCTTTACAGTATTGAAACAAGATTTTAGGTTCACATTAATAACTGAATCCCACATTTCTTCATTCATTCTCATAAGCAGGTTATCTTTAGTGATACCCGCATTGTTGATAAGAATGTCAAGGCTACCAAAATCAGCTACTACATTATTGATTAACTCTTCAGCCGCTGCGAAGTCTGAAGCATCTGATCTATATCCTTTTACTTTTACTCCGGAAGCAGAAAGCTCCTTTTCCAAGGCTTCTCCTTTTTCAACACTTGAAAGATAAGTGAAAGCAATATTGGCGCCTTGTTTAGCATAAGTTTCAGCAATTGCTTTTCCAATTCCTTTTGAAGCCCCTGTGATCAGAGCAGTTTTACCTTCTAATAGTTTACTCATTTTGGTTTATGTGTATTTATGGCTTAAAATTACATTTGAGATGCAAATTAAGAAACTTCTATCCAAAAACGAATTAAAGCAACAAGGCCAAAGGGTAGAATTTGTTCTTTTATCGGCTTTTATAATTACCTCCACTCTACTAATCATATTCTCTACTAGTGGTGGTCTTATATGGACTTCCGATTCTTTTCAATATTGGGCAGCTTCAAGAAGTTTTTCAAATGATGGCACTTTCATAGCTTACGATGGAGGCACTTATATTTTCTGGCCACCTTTATTTCCTATTATTTTAAGTCTGTTTAATAATTATGAAACTTACTATTTACTACAGTTATTTGCATTTGCCGGGTCTGCAGTTTTAATATATTATTTTTTCAGGGAGCTTAGTCAGCAAAAAGTTGTTAGTCTGACAGCACTGGCCATTTATCTGGCGAGTGTGTTTCCTTATTTAATGTCAACTTTCTTGTGGACAGAAAATATTTTCACGCTATTATGTTACGCCAGCCTCTTATGTTATTTATTAAGTAAGAGGATGAAAAGAAAATGGCTTTTCTTTATTGCTTCCTTGTTTTTAGCCTCTTTAATGTGTTTGCAGCGGAATGCCGGCATATTCATGTTAATGGGTATTTCCATTCATGAGTTTTTATTGTTTTTTAAAGAAAGGTCTTACTTTAAAGAGCTAGTACATAAAGGGCTGCTGATTATTGTTGCCGTTTTACCCAACATATTCTGGAACTATCAAAGTATTCAATTACAAAGCGCAGAACAAGAAATGGTCTCAAGAAGCTACGCAGTCGATTTTTTTACAAATTTCGTAGAATTATCCGAAAGATTATGGGGCGTTTTTCTACCAACACATCCAATTGTAAGTCCTTATTTATATGCCGCTGTTTTTGCATTCTTGATAGTAATACTCTGCTTCAATAAAAGAATTCGTTTGGCGCATACATTAGTGCTTACTTACATATTATTGCTCTGCCTTATGCCTTTGGTAAACCCGGAAAGTATGGACAGATTGATTGCTCCTGTAACCCCAATTATTTTTTTTATTTGCTGCAGTATAATTTTCAATAACATTGATAGAAAAAAAGCTGTTATCAGGTACGTGATTACTGGTGCAGTGCTTTTATCATTCGGCTATAATATAATCCGAACCAGTCAAAACATTATGCGTTGGCATGAACGTAGCGAACATCATGCAACAGACACTAAAATTTTTTTCTAGTAGCAAAAACTCTAAATTTGCTGCTGCTTATCAAAACGAAAAATTAAACATATAAATATGGCTTCAAAATACGATATTATTGTTGTTGGTTCTGGTCCTGGCGGTTATGTAGCTGCTATCAGAGCGTCACAATTAGGAAAAAAAGTTGCAATAGTTGAGAAAGAAAGCTTAGGAGGCATTTGCTTAAACTGGGGATGTATCCCAACAAAAGCTTTATTGAAAAGTGCTAATGTGTTTGAATATATCAATCACGCTAAAGATTATGGCATTGATGTAAAAGATGCTTCAGTTGATTTCCCTGCCATGATAAAAAGAAGCCGCGGTGTTGCTGAAGGCATGAGCAAAGGTGTTCAGTTCTTAATGAAGAAAAATAAGATTGACGTAATAATGGGTTACGGCAAACTTAAGAAAGGTAAAAAAGTAGAAGTAGAAGATAAAGACGGCAAAAAAACTGAATACAGTGCAGAAAGCATCATTCTTGCAACTGGAGGAAGAGCCAGGGAGCTTCCTAACCTTCCTATCGATGGTAAAAAAATCATTGAGTACAGAAAAGGGATGTCTTTAGAAAAACAACCTAAATCTATGGTAGTGGTAGGTTCTGGTGCCATCGGAGTTGAATTTGCTTATCTGTATAACTCAATAGGAACGGAAGTTACTATCGTTGAATACATGGATAGAATTGTGCCTGTAGAAGATGAAGAAGTATCTAAAGCCTTAGAGAAAACTTACAAAAAAGCCGGTATTAATATAATGACCAGCGCTGAGGTAACTCAGGTAGATACTAAAGGTAAAAACTGTAAAGTAACTGTTAAGACTAAAAAAGGCGAAGAAAAACTAGAAGCTGAAATAGTATTATCAGCAGTTGGTGTTGCCACAAATTTAGAAGGCATTGGCCTTGAAGATGCAGGAGTAGCTACTGAAAAAGGTAAAGTACTTGTTGATGATTATTACAAAACTAATGTGGATGGGGTTTATGCCATAGGAGATATTGTTCATGGCCCAGCCTTAGCTCACGTTGCTTCTGCAGAAGGTATCATCTGTGTGGAGAAAATAGCTGGTGAGAAGCCTGAACCGCTTGATTACAAAAACATTCCAGGCTGTACATATTGCAGTCCTGAAATTGCTTCTGTAGGCTTTACCGAAAAGCAAGCGAAAGAAGCTGGATATGATTTAAAAGTGGGTAAATTCCCTTTCTCTGCATCAGGTAAAGCTAGTGCTGCTGGTGCTAAAGATGGTTTTGTAAAACTTATTTTTGATGCTAAATATGGTGAACTTTTGGGAGCTCACATGATTGGCGCTAACGTAACCGAGATGATCGCAGAGATAGTTGCTATCAGAAAACTGGAAACTACAGGCCATGAGCTAATCAAAACTGTTCACCCGCACCCAACCATGAGTGAGGCGGTTATGGAAGCTGCCGCTGCGGCATACGATGAAGTAATTCATCTATAATTTTTTAGAACAATCAATTAATATAGCTGTTGTAAGCGATAGTGCTTGCAGCAGCTTTTTTATTTAGCTGCTATTTGCTTTATTTACATCAACTAAATAACCAAAAACATCGGTACCAGTATTAAAATATCTGAAGACGTACTAATTACAGAACTAAAGGCTCAAAAGTCTTCGGCTTTGGAATATTTATATGACAACTATAGTGGTGCATTATATGGTGTTATACTCCGCATTGTAAAAACTGAAGAAGTTGCGCAAGAAGTCCTTCACGATGTTTTTATAAAAGCGTGGAATCAAATAAGTTCATATAACTCAGAAAAAGGCAGGTTATACACCTGGCTGGTTAATATCAGTAGAAATGCATCTATTGATAAAATCCGATCTAAGGAAATAAAGAAAACCTATAAAACCGACTCAGTTGCTGACAACGTATATGTGATTGATCATGCAAATTTTGACACGCAGAGTATTGACGGTATAGGATTAGAAAAAGTACTAGCTCAACTACCTGAAGATTTAAGGTTTGTAATTGAACAAATGTATTTCAAAGGTTATACGCAGTCCGAAATAGCAGACGAGTTTAATATTCCTTTAGGAACTGTAAAAACACGAGCTCGCTCTGCCATGAAGACGCTAAGAGGATTATTATTGTGAATATTGAAGAGTACATATCATCAGGCATTTTAGAAGCCTACATCTTTGATGAGCTTTCCGAAACGGATAGAGCTGAAGTGAGAAGTATGGCTGAAAAATACCCTGAAGTGAAGTTGGCATTAGAGGAAACAGAAGAAACATTCTTAGCTTTTACTGCAAAAGGTGCCATTGAGGCTCCATCCGATGTAAAGAGTAAATTATTTACTGATTTAGGTCTGGAAGATAGTTCAAACCCAAAACAAGATGCTAATGTAAAAGCGCTACCTGTAGAAAAGAAGGCTAATGGTTTTTATCCTTATATATCTGCAGCGGCTAGTTTAGTAGCTATCATTGGAATTGTTTTGGCACTTTATTACAGAAGTCAATGGCTTGACTCAGAATCAAGAATAAGTGAACTCATCACGCAAAACCAAACCATAGCTCAACAATATAATGTAGTTAAAAATCAGGCCGATCAATATGCCAGTAACCTGGAAGTTTTAAGAAAACCCGGCCTAGAAACGGTAGAACTTAAAGGTCTTGATATTGCACCTGATGCCAATGCCATAGTGCATTGGAACAAAAAAAGTAGTGAGGTATTCTTAAATGCTAAAAAGATGCCATCAAACCCCGATGATCTTCAATACCAACTCTGGGCTATTGTAGAGGGTAAGCCTGTTGACATGGGTGTTTTTGATGTTGCAGGTGATATGACTTCACTTATTAAGATGAAGAGCATCAAAAACGCATCAGCATTTGCCGTTACACTAGAACCTCGGGGTGGAAGCATTAACCCAACAATGGAGCAGATGTACGTTATTGGGCAGATTTAGTGAGCATTCTTACTATTCATCCTATTTTTTGACACATTCGTTATAAGTGTAGTTACATCCATCAAATTTACTTTGAGCATCACCTCCGTAAGGTTATGAAGTACTGTAAGTAGAGTTTCCCTTCTATAGCGCTTAACTTTGTTTATCAATCAAAGTCAGAGTTATGGTGAAGAAAATTACAGTGCTTGTTCTATATATGGTGTTTGCCAATTTTAATGCGTACAGCCAAAATACGTCTGTTGCAGAACAGTTTACGAATTGGTTAGATAATACCGGATGGTCTACTGGCACTAACCCGAGTGCTAACCCTGTAAATGATGAATTAATAATCAACGGTAGTGTAACACGATGGGGAAATTTATCTATTAGTAGAACACTTTTTGGTAGCATGAGCTTAACTGTTAATACCGGAGATTCACTTGTTATTGATGGAGATTTTACGATTGGTACTGAATCAGAATTAATTGTTCAAGAAGGTGGTTATCTTTATGTAAACGGTAATTTAAATAATAATGGCTTTTTCTTTTTCGGAGGAGATGTATCAAACGATGGTATAATAGGTGTTACGGGAGATTACAACGAAACAGGTAGTGCCACTTTTGATAGAGGACCAAATAGTAATTTTTATGTTAATGGAAATAGCGATGAGCCAACCGATGGAAGCGTTCCTCCTGAAATAGAAATGGTTTACACTACCTTGCCCATTGAATTAAAATCTTTTTCTGTTTCTAAAAGAGGACAAACTATTGAGCTTGGTTGGATAACGGCTAAGGAAGAAAACTTTTCTCATTTTGAAATTCAGCGAGCCAGCTCAGATATGGAGTTTGAGCTAATCGGAATAATGGAAGGTAACGGTAATAGTCTTTCTGATATATTATATAACTATCGTGACTTCGATGCTCCTTTCGGGGACCTTCATTACAGATTAAATGCCGTTGATATTGATGGCTCTAGTGAATATTCAGAAATAGTTTCTATTAAAAAAGCATTTGATGGGGCTGCGAAAATATATCCCAACCCTGCAAATCATCAGGAATCTGTTAAGTTACAACTACCAGCTAATTTCAATCAGCAAATTGAATCGTTAAGTATATATGACCCTACTGGCCAATTGTTAAAAACCTACAAGGATTTTGATCCTGTTTCTGACGAATTAAATTTCCAATCCCTACAGGATGGTATATTTGTTATAAAATTGAACTATAACGGATTAGTAGAAAATATTAGAATAGTGGTCAGGTAATATTAAACTGATCTTGAATAAAGAGCATTTCATATGATTATGAAATGCTCTTTATTTTTTACTAGCATTAAAAAGCTTTTGCTTCTCATCTTTACTTAAGCTCTCATACCCCTTTTCTGAAATTTTATCAAGTATTCTATCAATCTCATCTTGCTCAACAGAAGTTGATGAGCTTGAATTAGATGAGTATGAAGATGAAGACCTTGTACCAGTGGTTTCGGCCTTCTTTTTATAGGTAACTTTTATTTTTGGCTTGCTGCTAAAGAGGTTCTTGATGCCTTCTAAGAATTTTTGAATCCACAGGCCAAAATCAGTTCCTGCTTGCAGACCTCTTACATATAAGAACCCGATTCCCGCTCCGCCAAGGTGCGCAAGATTACCTCCGGCATTAGCACCGGCTGATCCTAAAATCGAAAGTAATATGTAAACAGCCACTAAGTATTTAATCTTTACCGGGCCAATAAAAAGCATATGAAACCTATAGTCAGGTAATAATGTAGCAGCGGCCGTTGCTACTGAGAAAACTGCTGCAGATGCTCCAACCATTCCTCCTGTGCTTCTTTCAGCCAGAAAAGGAATAAGATTATATGCCAGCAAGAATACTGTTCCACCAGCCAACGCTCCTAAAACATATAAGTTAACCAGCTTAGCACTACCCAAATACTCCGAAATGAGCATTCCGAACCAATAGAGCACCAGCATATTCATTAAAATATGAAAGAAACCAGCATGCGAAAAAGCATAGGTAATTAAAGTCCAAGGACGGTAGATAAAGCTTTCTATATCCGCAGGTATGGTAAACTGCTTATCTACAAGCATAAAAAGATTACCTGACCCTGAAAACGATGATATAACACCTAATAAACCTAAACCAACAAACACAATTGCGTTGATTATGATCAATTGATTTAAGGCGTTATTCGGCCTTTTAAAATTCTGCTTTAGCTCATCAAAAATACTCGCCATATTTTAATAAAAATTATTTCGCTTATCCTGCCATATCTTTAACAGAATAAAGGCAATTAACATTCCTCCAAGGTGAGCCCAATGCGCTACATTGTCGCCAGGAGCCCGTTGGATGCCAGCATATAACTCATATAAACCATAGAAGGTTACAAGGTACTTAGCCTTTATAGGAATTGGAGGTATAAGTAGCATGAGCTGAGTATTAGGAAATAAAAAACCAAAAGCAAATAAAATTCCAAAAACAGCACCTGAAGCACCTACTAAAGGCATATTTCCTTGAAACCTCACTACCTCTTGAACACGCTGAATACTGCTACTAATGTACTGCTGGCTGTCAGGGTTTTCACCGAAAGCATCTATGAAATCGTACCATTGTTCAAAGGCGTAACTCGCATGATTATTTATAAATGAATTGAAAGCTTCATAATTAGGATTAGCTATGTAGGCCTGTGCTGCACTTTCGAGTTGCTGCATTTCAACAAAGTCAACGATCCCGTAAAGCAGGCCTGCGCCAACGCCTGTAACCATATAAAAGAGGAAAAACCTTTGTGCCCCCCAGAAACGCTCCAGCATAGGCCCAAAAATGAAGAGCGCAAACATATTACCTAATAGATGCCCAAAATTAGCATGCAAAAACATATAGGTAATAAATTGATAAGGTGCGAAGCTCTCAGCAAATACATACCTTAACCCAAAAAGCTCTCCTAAATCAATATTTAGAATGGATGGAATAAGAAGCAACGCAATATTGACTAGTAATAAGTTTTTAACAACAGGTGTTAATCTTGCAAACATAAATTAATGATTAAAAAAACCAGCGATTTTATCGAGGTCAAATATAACAAAAGTGGCACTTCCTGAAGGTGTATAGTTCGGTTGCTTGCAAGCAAACAACTTATCAATAATTGAATTCATTTCCTCCTCACTTAATACAGCTCCGGTTTTTATAGCCGATCTCCTTGCCAACGAGCGAGCGATGTTTTCGGTTTTAGATATGCTTAAATTATTCTTGTTTTGCTTAAATTGTTCGATGAGTCCCTCGAAAACCGGTTTAACTGTAGCATCTGTAAGTTCCATAGGCGCTCCATTAATCACAATTGTGTCTTTACCAAATGAAGCTATTGAAAAGCCCAAGGCATTAAGCTCCTCCTCCATTTCAAATACTAAAGCAAAATCCTGAGGGCTCAGCTGTATTTGCTCAGGAAATAGAAACTGCTGACTACTCCCGCTATGGTTCGTCAGATTGCTCATGAATTTCTCAAATAATATTCTTTCATGGGCGGCTTGCTGATCAATCAATATCAAGCCTGACTTTACCTGAGAAGCAATATATTTTTTATGAATCTGGAATAAACTACGATCTGAATCTGCTTCCTGATCTAACGCCTCCTTTTTAAGCTTAGGTTCTTCGTTAATAGCGCTCCCGAATGTTAAAGACTGTTGATTTTGAGAACGATCCGCAACAGACTCCTCTTCTGAAATCTTCTTGCTCAAGCTCTGAAAATCATCCAATATTTTATTCCATTCAGAATTTTCATTCTGGTGACTGCTCCCCTTAAACTTCTGGTAGTTCTGTTGTTTTACAGAAAAGTCATCTCGCACAGGTCTTCTTGATCTATCGAAGCTGAAGTTTACATCACTTTCGAAATCCAAAGAGGGCGACACATTGTGCGCACCAATTGCCTGCCTGATAGCTGCATTCATAATACCATAAATGGTACGCTCATCATCAAATTTGATTTCCGTCTTGGTAGGATGCACGTTTACATCTATCCTTGCAGGATCAATGGAAATGAAGAGTACATAAAAAGGATAGGTATCTGTAGGTAGTAAACCTTCAAAGGCATTCACCACTGCATGATGCAAATAACCACTTTTTATAAAACGATCATTCACAAAGAAAAACTGTTCCCCTCTGGTTTTTTTTGCATACTCAGGCTTCCCTATATAACCTTTAATACCTAACTGGTCTGTTTTCTCTTCAACCGGCACCAACTGTTCCTTGTAGCTATTACCAAATAAGCCTACAATGCGCTGGCTCAATTTACCTGCAATTAACTGGTAAACATCTATATCATTTTGATGAAAATTAAAAGCAACTTCCGGATGCGCCAGAGCCACACGCTGAAATTCATCAATAATATGCCTAAGCTCTACAGGATTTGATTTCAGGAAATTTCTGCGAGCCGGAACATTATAAAATAGATTTTTAACATTAATGGTGGTACCCTTGGTTTGAGCCACATGCGTTTGCTTTTTAACTTCCGAAGCCTCAATCTGTAAACAAGTACCCAGTTCAGCCTCTTCTGTCTTTGTTTTAAGCTCTACCTGAGCTACGGCAGCAATTGAAGCCATTGCTTCCCCACGAAACCCCATCGTTTTTAAAGCAAAAAGATCTTCCGACTTTCTTATTTTAGAAGTAGCATGGCGTTCGAAACACATGCGTGCATCAGTTTCAGACATTCCAACACCATCATCGATAACGGTGATCTGCTGCTTACCCGCCTCTTTTACAATCAGACTTATTTTTGAAGCACCAGCGTCTATAGCATTTTCTAAAAGTTCTTTAACAACTGAAGCAGGCCTTTGTACAACTTCTCCTGCTGCAATCTGATTGGCTATTGCATCAGGCAATAATTGGATAATATCCGACATTAAAATTAATTAGCTTCTTTTCCTTCGTAATATAATGTAAAGAGGTATCAATAATAAAAGGGCAAAATACACATTGGCTCCATAGAAAATATATCCACCCAGCGCTACTGAAATAATGATTATCATGAGCACTTGGAATAGGTTAGCCGATTTATCAGAAGACTTACGTGCACTAAACGCGTCCCTTATACTTTCTACCTTTTTACCCTCTCGCTCCAATTTCATTTCCTGTCTGATTTTACTCGTACGCTTTTCTAAATCTTCCTTTACAGGATCGTAATAGCGCGGTTGAATTTCAAATCTTTGATACTTGGGTAACCTGAATATTGATGGAACCTTCATATTGAATTATTTTCGTTAGAAGAAATAAAGCTTTAGATCAAATATTATTTCAATTTAAGCTTTATAAACACAGATAAAAGTCTAAGCAAATTAGCTTTCTGTTGAACTTTATTTTTTTGATTTCTGTAAGAACAAACTTAATGCTAATTTCGCTTTTATCATAAACGTAAAACCCCGACATGTTCAAAAAAGTTTGGCTCATACTCCTATTCTGCATTGTAACCTTTAACGAAAGCTTATCTCAAAAAATTGGGACAATAAGCTCAGAGAAATCTGCATGGGTAGATAGTGTTTACAGCCAAATGAGTTTAGAAGAACGAATTGGCCAGCTTTTTATGGTTGCTGCCTATTCAAATAAAGATCAACAGCATGTCAATAACCTCAGCTTGCTCATAGAAGATTATCATATTGGCGGGCTAATTTTCTTTCAGGGAGGGCCAGGAAGACAAATCGACATCTTAAATAAGTTACAAGAAAAAGCTAAAATACCCTTATGGATTGGCATGGATGCTGAATGGGGTCTTGCAATGCGACTCGATAGCACCATGAAATTCCCAAAACAGATGACATTAGGCGCTATCCAGAATGACGGCCTTATTTATGCTATGGGCGCTGAAATTGCCAGACACGCTAAAGCTGTAGGTGTTGATGTTAATTTTGCTCCCGTTGTAGATGTAAATAACAATAGCAAAAATCCTGTAATAGGCTATCGTTCTTTTGGAGAAAATAAAGAAAATGTAGCTAGAAAAGGGGTTGCTTATATGAGGGGCATGCAAGACAATGGCGTATTGGCGAATGCCAAACATTTCCCAGGCCATGGTGATACGGAATCTGATTCACACCACACTCTTCCTCAAATAAACCATTCAAAGGAACGCCTGGAAAATATCGAGCTATATCCTTTCAAAAAATTGATTGAAAATGAGGTAAGTTCTATGATGGTAGCTCATTTGAACATTCCGGCTTATGATTCCACCAAGAACCTGGCATCAACCTTATCAAAACCAATAGTTACAGATTTATTGAAAAAGCAACTCGGATTTAATGGGCTCATTTTCACAGATGCCTTGAACATGCAAGGCGTAGCAAGCTACTATGAGCCTGGAGAAACCGATTTATTAGCACTCCAGGCAGGTAATGATGTTTTATTGTTTCCTATGAATGTTCCCAAAGCCCTTGGTAAAATTAAGAAGGCCATCCAGAAGAAAGAATTGAGTGAGGAACGCTTGGCCGAAAGTGTGAAAAAGATTTTAGCAGCGAAATATGATGTGGGTTATTCTAATGGTTTTGAAGCCTTGTCAAAATCGAAAGCTAAGAAAGTACTCTATAATGAAGAAGCCGATATTTTACTAAATAAGCTTTATGAGCATGCAGCCACACTGGTTAAGACCAAAAATAATTTCGTCCCAATTCGCATATTGGATACCACAAATTTTGCTTCATTAAGCCTGAGAGGTAAAAAGAATAGTGATTTTCAAAAATACCTGAGCAAATACGCCAGATTTCAACACTATCAATTGGCTGAAGATGAGGACAATCCTGCTATCTATACCCAATTAATGAACCAACTAAGAAGTTATGAAACAGTAGTGGTTGGCCTGCATGATCTTAATAATTCACCAGGTTCCAAATTCGGAATCAATCAGGAAGACATACTTTTTCTTCAAAATCTGGCAGAACAAACTAATGTGGTGCTAACTGTTTTTGGCAATGCCTACAGTCTAAAGTATCTCACCAATTTCGATCATATTTTATTGATGTATGAGGACAATGAATACACGCATAAAATTGCTCCTCAAATCATATTTGGTGCAAAAGCCGCAAAAGGTAAACTTCCGGTAAGTGTTTCTAAAAGTTTTAAAGAAGGAACAGGTATCCAGAGCAAGCTGCTTAATAGATTGGGTTATGCCCAACCACTTGAGGTAGGCATGGATAAATATGTATTGGCACAAATTAATGAGATTGCTAATGAAGCGATCAACACTGAAGCCACCCCAGGCTGCCAAATAATAGTTGCTAAAGATGGCCAAATTGTACTCGAAGAGAGCTATGGCTTTTATTCTTATCAAAAAAAAAGCCCGGTAACAGATGAAACCATTTATGACCTAGCCTCCATTACAAAGGTAGCGGCCACCCTACAGGGCATCATGTTTTTGTATGATCGTGGTATAGTTGATCTGGACAAAAAGATTGTCCATTACTTACCAGAGCTTAAACGCACCAATAAAAAAAATATGACCTTAAGGAATATACTGACTCATCAAGCTGGTCTTTTACCTTATATCCCTTTTTGGAAGCAAACAAACGACTTCTTTGGCAACTACTCGGATTTCTATTCAAGTCAGGAAAGTAAAAAATATCCTAATCAGCTCTCTAGTGCCCTTTATGGCCATGAAGTTTTGGATGATTCAGTTTACCAATGGGTAATTGAATCAGATTTACTTGATAAACCTCGCTGGCAAAAAAATTACGATTACCGATACTCAGATATGGGCTACTATCTGATGCAAAAAATTTGTGAGCGTATGTTAAATCTATCATATCAGGAGTTTTTATCTGAAAATATTTATCATCCATTAGGCATGAATACTATGTGCTATTTGCCATTATGTAATTTTCCTCAGAATAGAATAGCTCCTACTGAAGATGATCCATATTTCCGCTCTGACCTCATACACGGATGGGTGCACGATCAAGGTGCTGCCATGATTGGTGGTGTAGCTGGTCATGCAGGCCTCTTTAGCAATGCAATGGACTTGGCAATTCTTATGCAAATGAACTTATGGGATGGCGCTTATGGAGGTACTCGCTATTTCTCGAAAGGAACAGTGCCCTATTTTACAAAAAAACAATATGACGATAACCGAAGAGGTTTAGGATGGGACAAACCTGTTGAGGAAGAAGGCCCTTCTCCTACTTCTCATTATTCTTCACCGCTAACTTTTGGGCATACTGGCTTTACAGGAACAGCCGCCTGGGCAGACCCTGAGTTCGGATTAGTTTTCATTTTTCTTTCCAACAGAATTCATCCTGATGCATCCAACAGAAAACTAATTAGCAGTAATATTAGAACGCGTATTATGGATGTGATCTACCAATCTATTTTTGAGTTTGAAGAAGAGTCAGAGAAATATGTGAACTAATGCACCAGAAAAATAAATCAAACTTCATGCATATGATCTGCGTTCATAGGGCAGATTGTTAAAAGGTTCAAGAAAACCCTTCTAATGAGCTTCAAAAAAGTAATTATATAAAGATGAATATAGGAATTGTATGCTACCCAACTTTTGGAGGTAGTGGTGTTGTAGCTACAGAATTAGGAAAAGCCCTTTCTCAAAACGGTCATAAAGTGCATTTTATCACCTATTCTCAGCCAACTAGGTTAGACTTCTTCAATGAAAATTTATTTTATCATGAAGTTGATCTAAGAACCTATCCGCTATTTCAGTATCCTCCTTATGAACTGGCATTAGCTAGTAAAATGGTAGATGTAGTCAAGCACGAAAACCTTGACTTGTTACATGTTCATTATGCAATTCCTCATGCCTCAGCTGCCTTTATGGCCAAGCAGATATTAAAAGAAAGAAATATCAGCATACCTGTAATCACTACACTTCACGGTACAGATATCACTCTGGTAGGAAAAGATCCATCTTATGAACCGGTGGTTACTTTTAGCATTAATAAATCAGATGGTGTTACAGCCGTATCTGAGGATTTAAAGAAGGATACACTAGAACACTTTGACATCTATCAACATATTGAGGTTATTCCTAACTTCATTGATTTAGATAGGTTTAAAAAGCAAAAGAAGGATCATTTCAAAAAAGCTATTTGTCCTAATGATGAATATTTGATTACACATACTTCTAACTTCCGAAAGGTAAAAAGAGTGGAAGACGTTATTAAGGTGTTTTTCAACATCAGAAAAGCTATTCCGGCTAAACTTTTATTAGTAGGAGATGGTCCGGAAAGAAACAAAATGGAAAAACTTTGTCGTGAACTAGGCACTTGTGAAGATATTCGGTTTTTAGGCAAACTAGATGCCGTAGAAGAAGTATTGTCAGTATCCGATTTATTTTTAATGCCATCTGAAAAAGAGAGTTTCGGTTTAGCAGCTTTAGAGGCTATGGCTTGTGAAGTACCCGTAATCAGCTCAAATGCTGGCGGTATACCTGAGTTGAATATAGATGGCGTTACCGGCTATACCTGCAATGTAGGAGATGTTGATGACATGACTACCAAATCCCTACATATTCTCAAACCTGAAAACTTATCTACCTTCAAAAAGGCGGCACTAGCCAGAGCTAAAGAATTCGATGTCACCAATATTCTTCCGTTATATGAGAAATTTTATGAAAAAGTAAGATCCTCGGCAATAAAATATAACAAAAGCGAAACTTACTAATTAAGTAATTAATTATAATTTTGCATTGATATAAACTAAAGTATCTGTGAGACGTTAGTCTTTTAGAAACCAGAACACACATTTTTTAGAGTCATGGAGTTAACACAACAAAAGGAAGTTAAAACAAGCGGTACGAAACAACTTTTTGATAATCCAATTCTTGAAAAATTGACTCGTAGTCATTTTTCAGTACCCTTAACTATTTTAATTGGTATTTCCACTTTCCTATCATATTGGGGATTGGCAAAAATAAACCTGGAAGTAAGCACCTTTGCAGTCTTATTTACTGTAGGCTTTTTCAGCTGGACTTTGGGCGAATACTTTATTCACAGATATGTCTTCCATATGTCTGAAGATAAAAAATGGAAAAAATTTATTGCCTACACCTTTCACGGTATCCATCATGAATATCCAAAGGATAAAGATAGAATTGTAATGCCACCGGCTGGTGCCATTTTGATAGGTTCAATCATTTTCGGCTTGGTATGGCTTATTATGCAGGATTTTGCATTTGCATTTGCTCCAGGCTTTTTATTAGGTTATGTAACTTATGCATTTGTGCATTATGCAATACATGCCTATCAACCACCTAAAAACTTCTTGAAATGGTTATGGATTTATCACAGCATTCACCATTACAAACATCCTGATAAATATTTTGGTGTTTCATCACCGTTTTGGGACTTAGTTTTCGGGAGTATGCGAGGTAAGAGTAAAAAATAAATTTTGAAAAACATCAGTATATTAGGATGTGGCTGGCTGGGTTTACCCTTGGCCAGCCATTTTTGTAATAAGGGCTTTGAAGTTAAAGGAAGCACAACTTCCGCTGATAAGTTTTCTCAGATACAAGAAGTAGGTGCCCAAGCCTATTTAGTTGATTTACCTCATTCTTTTGAAGTTGGCTTCTTAAAAGATGCTGATATAATTATTATCAACATCCCTCCACAAACAAGAAAGAAAGGAAAAGACTTTCATAAAGCATGTATTGAACAGATAATTCCGCACATTGCTTCAAATACAAAAATTATATACGTTAGCGCCACTTCTGTATACCCTGACCTTAATCAACCAATTGACGAAAGCATACCAGTTGACAAAGATTCTGAACGAGCACAGGCATTATGGCAAGCCGAAAACTTACTCAAAGAGAATTGCCCTGATCAAACTTGTATACTAAGATTTGGTGGGCTTTTGGGATACGACAGAATACCAGGGAAATATTTTGCCGGCAAAGAAGTAGACACACCAGATGAAAGAGTTAATTATATTCATCGTGATGACGCTATTGGTATAATAAGCAGATTGGTAGAAGACAAATTCGATGTTGATATTTATAATGGAGTAGCACCTCTACACCCTACTAAAAAAGAGGTCTATTTGAACAATGCCGAGCAATTTAAATTCGATGACCCGATCTTCGAACCAAAAGCTAATCAACTGAAAAACAGATACATTGATAGCCAAAAAGTTGTATCTAAACTAGGTTATTCATTCATATATCCTGATCCACTCAGGTTTCATTATACTAAATAAAGAATTCCATTTTTTTTAATATTCCTTTTTTGTAATATTCAAGATTGAAACATTAGGCTATGTGCACTTTAACATATCTTCCTTTAGGTAATCAAGAATTTCTGCTAACTACTAACAGAGATGAAAGCCCTACTCGTGCGCATGCTTCTTTTCCGGAATATCTTTATTTTGAGAATAAAAACATCATTTTCCCCAAAGACCCTAAAGCTGGCGGTACGTGGGTAGCAACATCTGACAATGGCATTACTGTATGTTTATTGAATGGTGCCGACAAACCTCATGAGCACAAGCCGCCTTACAGAATTAGCCGGGGAATAGTTTTATTGGAGGCCATTGAATGTATAAAACCTGATGAGTTTTTTAGAAATTACGATTTCAAAGGAATTGAGCCCTTTACAATGGTGGTGCTTTTTCATGATCCTGAACTTAAAGTAGTTCAATTTCGATGGAACGGTCAAGAAACATCTATTGAAAATCTGCCACACGATAAACCTCATATTTGGGCATCGCATCAACTTTATACCCCTGATGCGATAGAAAATCGTAAAAAGTGGTTCTCAAACTGGCTCAATGATAATAAGCAATTCACCACTCAGAACATTATAGATTTCCACAAAAATGCCGGATCAGGCGATTTAAGTAATGATATGGTGATGGACAGAGGTGAGGTGAAAACCGTAAGTATTACTTCTATTGCATCACAAATAGGTAGTTTAAGCATCTCTTATGAAAACTTGATTGATAATACACATCAGGAAGTTTGCTTAAGCCAACACGTGAACCAAGAGTTCTCGAATAACGTTTTGTAAGCTGCACTTATCGAATAATTTCTTTATTCGAAATATAAATCTTCTAACGAAGTAACATATACCTAAGAAAACAGTTTCACTACACATGATTGGCTATAGGTTCACCAAATATCTTGCGCATAAAGATTTATCAGATACCACTTTTGATCAACTCTTTAACGTTTTCAACGAACTCCTGATTATTACCGGGGGTGATGTATCGGAAGCACTTAATTGGCTTACCAATATCGATAAGCAATACAACATCACTACAAGTGATTATGGTATAGGCGATTTTATTGACGATCTTAAAAATAAGGGTTTCATAACTGATAAAACGCCAGATGGCTCCTTTGAGATTACAGCCAAAACGGAGCAATCGATTAGAAAAAGTGCATTAGAAGAAATTTTCGGTAAACTTAAGAAATCATCAAAAGGCGATCATAAAACACACTTCAGCGGTCTAAGTGATGAACCTGGTACTGAGCGAAGAAACTATGAATTTGGAGACTTATTACATCAGATATCTGTAACTGACTCTCTAAGAAATGCTCAAATCAATCATGGTTTGGGCGATTTTATGCTCACTCAGGATGATCTTGAGGTTGTGGAAAGTGAATATAAAACACAAACTTCAACCGTATTAATGATTGATATCTCTCACTCAATGATTCTTTACGGTGAAGATAGAATTACGCCAGCCAAAAAAGTAGCTATGGCTTTAGCGGAGCTTATCACTAAAAAGTATAAAAAAGACACGCTGGACATCATCGTTTTTGGTAATGATGCTTGGCAGATTCAGATCAAGGATTTACCCTATTTACAAGTTGGTCCTTATCATACCAATACAATCGCAGGTCTTGAATTGGCTATGGATTTACTCCGCAGGAGAAAAAACAAGAACAAACAGATATTCATGATTACAGATGGCAAGCCCACCTGTATGAAACAAGGCATTAAGTACTATAAAAACAGCTTTGGTCTTGATCCAAAAATTTTAAATAAAACGCTTAACCTGGGAGCTCAATGTAGAAGATTAGGTATTCCAATTACTACTTTCATGATAGCATCAGACCCTTATTTACAAGAATTCGTGAAAGAGTTTACTACTGTAAACAATGGCAAAGCTTATTACAGTAGCTTAAAAGGTTTAGGCGATTTAGTTTTTGAAGATTTCAAAAGAAACAGAAAGAAAAGATTTTAACATCTATGAGTTATCATAACATCAGCAGCAAAGACAGATTAAAGATAGATACCCTCAAAAAACTTAAAGATTCCGGTTACACATCGGAACCTGTAAAAGAAGAACTGAGAAGAAATCTTATTCAGAAATTACAAAAGAAGGAAAACGTATTTGAAGGTATATGGGGCTATGAAGATACTGTAATTCCAGACATTCAAAGAGCTATTCTTTCTCGCCACAACATTAACTTGTTGGGCTTAAGAGGGCAAGCAAAAACCAGAATTGCCAGAATGATGACTTTGCTTTTGGATGAATACATTCCAGTGCTTAAAGGAACTGATTTAAATGATGATCCATTAAGACCCATCTCAAGACAAGGTAAAGACCTGATAGATGAAAAAGGTGATGATGCACCCATTGGCTGGATGCACCGAGATGAACGTTACACTGAGAAGTTGGCAACTCCAGATGTTTCAGTAGCCGACCTAATTGGTGATGTTGATCCTATAAAAGCGGCTACATTAAAATTGCCATATTCTGATGAACGCGTTATTCACTATGGGCTTATTCCAAGATCACACAGAGGTATATTTGTAATCAACGAGCTACCGGATTTGCAAGCACGTATACAGGTGGCTCTATTTAATATCTTACAGGAAGGTGATACTCAAATTAGAGGTTTCAAATTAAGACTTCCGCTAGATATCCAATTTGTTTTTACTGCCAACCCCGAAGATTATACCAACAGAGGAAGCATCATAACTCCTCTAAAAGATAGGATTGATGCACAAATAATTACGCATTATCCGCACAGTTTAGAAATTGGTAAGAAGATTACTGAACAAGAGGCAGCTATAACAAACGATCAAAAAAGCAAAGTTGAGTTAAACGAGCTGGCTAAAGATTTAATTGAGCAAATAGCTATTGAAGCCAGAAGTAGTGAATACATTGATGAAAAAAGTGGTGTTTCAGCCAGACTTACCATTTCCGCTTTTGAAAGCTTAATAAGTGCTGCTGAACGAAGAGCACTGATCAATAACGATAAAAGCACTATTCTTAGAATGAGCGATTTTGTTGGGGTAGTACCAGCGATTACGGGTAAAGTAGAATTAGTATACGAGGGAGAGCAAGAAGGCCCAGGAATAGTAGCTCAATCCTTAATTGGTAAGGCAGTACGTCAGCAATTTGTTAAGTACTTTCAAAATCCTGACGAACTTAGAAAAAATAGAGAACAGAAAAACCCATACAAACCTATAAGCAAATGGTTTAATGATGGTAACCATATTGATTTACTTAATGACGATACGGAAAAAGTATACCAACAAAAATTAAAAAGTGTTCCAGGTTTAGAAGATCTTGTCAAGTCTCAGATTAAGAAGCCTGACAACAAAGAACTTTATTTCATGATGGAGTTTGCGTTGCACGGCATGGCCGAATATAGCTTACTGAGTAAGCATAAATTAGTAACAGGTACAAGCTTTAAGGATTTACTGAGCAGCATGCTTAATTTGCAGGATTCCGAGGATAATGATGAAGATTTTAATATTTGATGTTATATTTACGCCTTAACTATTAGGCTTAATTAGATTGCAGAAAAGTGCGGACCAAATAAAGGATGAGATAGAAATGCTATTGGCTGATGCCAAAATAGCTGCTGATGATAATTTGAGTCAAGCAATTGACTTAACAGAAAAAGCACTTTTTAAGAGTCAGAAAATCAAGGATAAAGATAGCATTCACGCCAGGGCACTAAATCAGCTTGCTTCTATACAAAGAAGAAATCAAGAATTTAGTACCGCTAAAGGATTGGCAAATAGAGCTATTGAACTTTCAGGTAAAATTAAGTTTAAAGAAGGAGTTGCGCACGGCAAGTATAACCTGGCAAAAATTCTTCTCAATGAAAATAAGCCAAGTGAAGCTTTACCCTATCTTTTAAATGCTACTGACACATTTAAGGCTTTGGCGCTTCATCATCTTCATGCCAAATGCCTTTGTTTATTGGGTAGAATCTATGAACAATTCACTGACTTTAAAGGAGCGGTAGAAAGTTATCAGAAGGCTCTGGATGTAATTAAGCAGGTAGACAATAGAAGAGTTAAATCAAATGTTTATCTCTATTTAGCGAACGTACATCTCTCCATTAACAAACTTACAAAGGCCAATCATTATATTGATAAGGCTTTAAGTATCAAAAAAGATAATGACCTTAAAGACGGTCTGGCACATGCGTATTATTTAAAAGGCAAAATACACCTGAAACTAAAAGAAGCAGAGAATGCACTTTCTAGTTTAGACATGGCCAGAGAGTTATTTCATTTTAACAATGATAAGGAAGGTGTTGCTGAAACTAAGCTAGAAATTGCTGAGGTATATATGGCCATTCATGAGTTTGAAGAAGCAGAAAGATACCTTCATATTGCATTAAAGATTTGTGAACAACATAAATTCTCGAAGCCTTTATATAAATGTCATCATCTACTCTCGAAAGTTTATAAAATTTCTGACCAGGCAAAGGCACTTGAGCATCTTGAAAAGTACGTAGCAGAGAAAGAAAAATACGATGACCTCTACATAAAAAACATGGTGGATAGTTTTGAGATGATTTCTCAAATTGAAGACCATGAAAAAGATGTGGAAATAGAGCAGGCCAAAGCTTCTATCATTGAAAGAAAGAATAGCGAAATGGACTCTTTCTTTTACAGGGTATCGCACGACTTGAAAGGTCCTATTGCTTCTCTATTAGGTTTGAGTGAACTAGCCAAAAAAGACATTAAAGATGCTGATGCCTTACATTACTTAGGCATGTATGAGAACCAAATTAAGCGGCTCAACATGATTGTAATGGAGCTTATTAACATTACGGAATTAAACTACAGAGATGTTCAGCTTTCAAAGATTAACTTCTACGAAATAATTGATAACTGTATTACCGCCTATACCTACCTGCCACATTTTGATAAGATAAAATTTAGAATTGATGTAGGCAGCGATCTGAAATTTAATTCTGAATGGTACATAGTTAATACCATTCTACAGAACTTGATTGAAAACAGTATCAAATACATTGACATTGAAAAAAACCAACAAATTGTTGATATAAGTGTAAAACGAGACAGAAACAATATCATCATAAAACTTGCTGACAACGGCCTGGGAATTCCTGCAGAGCATCAGGAACGCATATTTGAAATGTTCTTCAGAGCGAGTAATAATGCAGAAGGCACTGGTCTAGGACTATTTATACTCAAACGTGCAGTAGAAAGACTAAAAGGAGATGTGAGTCTTACCAGTGAACTTGGTAAAGGTACTACCTTTATAATCTCTTTGCCCCTTCAATAAATCTTAAAACTCTAATTTTCATTAATGGAATCACTTTTTACTATTGATGGTTTAATCAGTTTGCTCTCATTAACCTTAATGGAGATTGTTTTAGGCATTGACAACATTATATTCATTTCAATTTTATGTAATCGCCTTCCTATAGTCCAGCAAGATAAAGCCAGAAACTTAGGCTTAGTTTTAGCTCTGTTTATGCGCATTGGTTTATTATTCGCTATTTCATGGTTGGTGGGACTTAAAACTCCATTATTCGAATTATTCAATTACGAATTTACTGGTAGAGCTTTAATACTGATTTCTGGAGGTATTTTCCTTATTTATAAGAGTACTACTGAAATACATCAGAAATTAGAGGGGCCGGAGGCTGATGAGGTTGACAAAAAGAAAAGAACAATCACCTTTCAATCTGTTATTTTACAGATTGTACTGCTGGACATAGTATTTAGCTTTGACTCAATTTTAACAGCTGTTGGCTTGGTTCAAAATATTTGGATTATGGTAACGGCAGTTGTTATATCCTTAGGTATTATGCTATTGGCTGCAAAAACCATTAGCAACTTTATTAATGAGCATCCTACTGTAAAAATGCTTGCTTTATCATTTTTACTCATGATAGGCATGTTGTTATTTGTTGAAGGTTTTGGCGTACACGTACCTAAAGGTTATGTTTATTTTGCCATCTTCTTTTCGTTATTGGTAGAAGTTCTTAACCTTAGAATGAAGAAAGCAAGCAAAGAGCAGTCGTCAGTACAGCTTAAAAGCAAGTACAAAGAAGGTGAAACCGAATCAGAAGACTAGCTGCCAAATTTTTTAAATCGGAAGAACTCTTTTACTTTCGTGTCAATATTAGGGGTGTCCAATTACATTATTGGTCTGAGAGCATACCCTGTTGTAAAACGTACCTGATGCCGATAATGCGGCCGTAGGAAAATATAATTTATGGACTATTCTAATCAAATTACTGAAGCTTTAGAAGCACTTAGCTGGCTGGAAGCTTCTGGTGTATTCTTCGGATTACTTTATATCTATTTAGCTGCTAAGGAAAATATTTGGTGTTGGCCAGCAGGTCTAGTAAGTGTAATCATTTACATATTCATTTGTATTGATGCAAAGCTTTATGCTGAAACTGCATTACAGTTTTACTATTTAGGAACCAGTCTGTATGGATGGTATCATTGGCAAAATCAAAAAACCAAAGAAGAGCTTCCTATCAGCATCATGTCAACACAAGAACATATACTTTTTATTGGTTTAGGTGCACTTATAACGCTAGGCGTAGGTTACGGATTAACTACCTACACCGATGCTTCAATCCCTTATATTGATTCTTTCACAACAGTTTTCAGTCTTTTTACCACTTGGCTGGTAACCAGAAAAGTACTTGAAAACTGGCTTTACTGGATAATAGTAGATAGCGTGGGTGCCTATCAATATTTCTATAAAGAGCTTTATTTAACAAGTTTACTCTTTGCTTTATATGTTGTAATTGTTGTATTTGGATATATTAAATGGCGAAAAATTTACCTTCAGAAATATGCCTAAAAAGATCGCCATAATAGGCCCCGAAAGTACCGGTAAAAGCACCCTCACGCAAGAGCTAGCTCAGTATTTTGATGAGCCTTTCTTACCGGAATATGGTAGGATTTACCTGCAAATACATGGCCCCGAATATGAATATGATGACCTGAGACAAATAGCTGACGAGATGATCCAGTTGGAATCGCAACAAATTAAAAATGCCAACAAATTCCTCTTCTGTGATACTGATCTAATTATGATGAAGGTTTGGTATCTGATACGCTACAAGGAAGTAAACGAAAAGTTAATCAAACAGCTCGAAGAGAATAATTATGACTATTACTTCATTTGCTATCCTGATTTACCTTGGGAACCTGATCCACTCAGAGAGAACCCTGAAATAAGGTTAGAATTGCTAGAAATGTATATCTCTGAGGTGGAAAGTCGAAATATACCCTATACCATCATTAAAGGTGATAAGCGTTTACAGCAGGCAGTTGAGGCAATAAAAAAAGCTAGATGATTAACCTCATCTAGCTTTTCATAAGAATTAAGTTAGATTATTATTTCTTAATGAATCTATCAACTGCTTTGATATTTTCGGATTCAATAATTATAAAATACATACCATTCGCATATTCGTGAACATCTAAGTGCACTCCACTCTCAATGTTGAAATTGATATTGAACTCTTGAATCTCAACTCCTTTTGCATCAAGTATACGAACATGAGAATGCCCTAATTCATCTCCATCATTTACCAAGCTCAATTGCTGTTGCACTGGATTGGGATAAAGTTTTAATCCAACCGAAGCAAAAGGAGATTCATTTGATAATACATTACCAACTTCTGCTGTTAGTAGGCAACTGCCCGCAGTAACCTCAAGGCTATAGCTTCCAGTTCTATCAGTAGTAACTGTTTGCTCGGTAGCTCCAGGAATTGGTTCGCCATTAAAGAACCACTGATTTCCTTCTTCATAGTTTGAGCTTAACTGGTTTTCTGAAACTGTGATGACAGCAGGTTCAGGATTTTCTATGTATAGAATAGCAGTATCTGATTCTATGCTATCGCCTTCTACCTTGAGTATGATTGAATAGTATTCAGTTGGTAAATTCTCTGGTAATGAGAAACTGAAGAAATTATCATTCAAATCTATGGATTCCACTTCTAAGCTTTGCTCATTTCCTGAATTATCTATGAGCAGAGTATAATAGTTAAATGAATCACTTAAGTTACCTAAAGCATTATCGAATTCAATTTCAACTAGTTCATCAATACATTTTCGAACAGAATCCTCTACTAAGGCTACTTTAGCCCTAATATAGATTTCATTTGAGAAATATTCGCAATTAGCTGCAGTTTTTGAAGCATAATATACTCCTTCCTTGCTGAGTTCTAAAATGGAATCATTCTCTTGTGAAATCAACTCATTATTTCTAAACCAGTTTAGATTTCCTGAGTTATTAATTACTAATTCATCATTATTTCTAACTATTTCAATTTCTTGAGTTGGTTGAATATTTAATGAGTCTTTATAGATTTTATAATCAGATCCAAGTTCAGGAATCATGGAGAAATAGTGCATGCCAGAATCTAATTCTTCAGGTAGACTCACTAACATAATTCCCTCCTCTTCACTTATTACATCCAAAAGGGTACTATCACTCATGTCTAAAGAATTTGAAATAAATGGAAGCGCTGAATTATCCCCTTCATTGATTCCAGTGTAGTTGTAATAAATTCTTATATCAGCCCCCATGCAAATCTCATCGCCTTGCAAGGTTCTAGTTGGTAAACTGATACCATCTATTTTATAGCTTCCGTCTTGTGTTTTGAAGCTACCTGTTAGGGCATTTTCATTTACAGCTCTACCTTCGGAATTCTCCCGATAGTTATAAATAGCATAGTGATAATCAGTTGATTCTGTTAACCCTTTCAAATAATAATTCATATCAGAATAATTATTAATCAAGTATATTCTGCTTCCATCGTTAAGACTATCTAATTGAGCAAAGTCTACATTATAGCTCGAAGTAGTAGAAAATTTAATACTATCCGGCACCAAGTTTAAATCAACTGCTTCATCTTCTTTGATCAAAATCAAGGCACCACTACCCTCAGAATCTTCAAATGTAAAATTTGTGGAAATGGGTTCTCGTTCAAAAGTTGAGAAACTATGTGGTACTTGTGTAGGAGGATTTGGTAGTGTATAAAAATGGGGAGAGACCACGTCAGAACTCATATAATTTGGATCTTCATCCTCATATACATTATAGGTTAGAGCCATAACGCCATACCTAGTATCTGCTTTTAAAGAATCAATGGTTATGGAATTACCCTCACCTGTATATACTATATATTGTTCAAATTGATCTACAACCTTATCACCTAGACCAAAAGTATTATTAGCATTCCACTCTATCCCATCTTTAAAGAACGAACTTCCGTACCATGTTGATCCTTCAAAAATAGAAACTAAAGTTCTATTTCCATCACCCTTAGTCCATGTAATAGTAGCGGTGTTTTGATTCTTATCAGAAATTTCAACATTACTAGCCTGAACTGTTGGTTCATTAGCCACAACTCCATTAGACTCATAAACCAGAAACTTAGGACCTTTACTATACCCACTCGCACTATTAAAGCCTTCTAATACCACAGTTAAAGCTCCTTCTGCATTAGAGGCTTGTGGGTAATTATCTTGAAAGATACTTTCTAAATCCTCGCCACGAGCACTTAATCTTGATTCCAAAATCTTATTTGCTGAAGTATCAATACCATCAAAAATGGAAACATCCATGTCAGTTTCAATATCGCGAATTCGTAAAGCTGTCAATGCAATCTTTTTAGAATTGCTATTGGGGTACAATGTGATCTCACTTCTTTCAAACGGGAATTCACCTGTTTCAAATCCGTTTACACCATAAAGATTATTTCGTCCATCAACAGTAACATCTCCGCCTTCTCTAAACATTAAAATATCGTCTTTCTTGAGTGTTTTAAACTTCTTCTCTCTGCGATCTTCAGAAAAAATAACTTGATCTCCTGATTTGTAACATGAGTAGAATGACAGAATATATTCAGTATTAGGACTTAAGTTTGATATATTCAAAATAGGTTTATTAAAATCAAAACCGATACTAGTATTTAGATACAATAATTGTTCTTCACCTGAAGCTTCTGAATAGACTGAATTAGCATTGAGGTTTTCTAATTCCTTTGGTCCTTTATGAGGTTTATTTGCCTCACGTAAACTTATATATACACCTCCAAAGGATAAATAATTATAAAGTTTTAAACTTATATTAGTTTTGAGTCCACTAATAAATGCTGCATCTGATTTAGCTTCTATATCTGGAAACGAATCATTATCATTTATCCAACCCTTGGTGTTTTCTAATAAAGCTGAATTTTTAGCATAAAAAACGGCATTACCTAAAGCAAAATTATTTTTGATATAAAAATTATCTACAATAAGCGAATCTGAGTTAGTTTTTATATTACCAATGCCATCTTGTGAAGAAAGTAAAACAGTTTTTTGAGTTTTATTAGTTATCGCTTCTACCTGCATAGTAGATTGATTCCTTAAAAACACCTTATCTATATTTAAGAAGAGAGAATCGATTTCCAAATCTGAATAACTAAAAAAAGCATCTCTATTTGCAGTTTCAATATAAGGTAATTTGATATCACTGCTAATCGAATTAACTCCTTCCCACCTTGGCATATTATGTATGATTGAATTATTAAATCTAATATCTTTTACATTAATAGAACTTTGAGGCTCAAATGAAACATTAGCATTGGTAATGTTTAATTCCCTCAAACTAAAAACATCCTTAATATCTAAGTGATTCTTACTTGGCTCGATTTGAATAGAAACAACATTAGAAGCAATATTAGACCTAATCACATTTTCTTCAAGCGCCTGTCCTAATGTTAAAGTGCCAGCAAAGAAATTGAGACTATCATTTAATTCAAAAGATGAAGCAATATTAACCTGGTCTACGCTACCTGAAACATCCGTATAATCAAAACTCAATTTATTTGGCAAATTATTAGCATCAAAACTGAATAAAGCCATTTCTTCAGTAGTAATAACAACAGAGTCCTTTGTCGCTAAAGAAACCGAATTTTCATCAAAAATGACTTGGCTATTCTTATTTGGCAATTCTGAATACTTATTGGTTCCACCTGAACTAGTAGCCCAATGAGATAAATCATCCCAATTCCCTGAACCTTCAACCCAATAATATTTATCAGTGTGGACGGTTTTTACCGTTTGGTTAAATATAATCTCATCTGTAAAATTAGAGGCTACTTGATGAAAAATACTTTTATAAATTGTGACTTCATACTCTGTATTAGGTTTTAGATTTCTTATCAAAAAGGGACGACTCCCCATTAAATAAACCCTCTTATTTTCATAAAATCCTACATATGAGAAAGAATTAATATCCTTTGTAAAGATCGAATCAGGTAAAATTCCAGTAGCAAATGGTATAGAATCATTCGCTACTCCCTTCTCAGCAACTACCAATATTCTATCAATCCCTCTATTGTATGTGGAAGAAATATTGAATGATTCTGCTTCAATCTCAGAAATTGAATATGTACCTGCATCATCTTTCCATTCTATAATTTTTGGAACAAAACCAAATACCTTTGGGACTGATTGCTTATAGTTCTTTGCATTTCCTAAACCATTGTATTCTAACACATAAAATTTGAGGGCATCTGAATTCAATAATTGACCTTCAACATAGCGGCTT
Organism: Marivirga atlantica; assembly: GCF_016734805.1. GTDB lineage: Bacteria > Bacteroidota > Bacteroidia > Cytophagales > Cyclobacteriaceae > Marivirga > Marivirga atlantica. Next base: position 1,001,769 of record NZ_JAERQG010000001.1, on the reverse strand, counting down.
AAGGCAACTTCAACAGAATTTCCATCACCAACATAAGCTACATAATAACTGTTTGTACCGTAGAATCTATCAATCTCTACCCGATCAAAATCATCTAAATAACCTCCACTAGCATTTTGCGGATCAATTCCATCAAATTTTTCATCAAGTAGTGATGAAATTCCTACACTGGAAATCAAAACAATCCGACCTTCACCATTGCCACTTTCCCAACTCAAATTTGCAGTAGAATCATTTATCAATTGGAAGTCTAAATTTTTAGCAGCAATTGTAGGTCGATTTTCAGGAAGAGAGAAAGTGTACTTCTGAGCTTTTCTATAAGTTATATTCTTTCCCTCACCGTTTGCCTCCGCAAAGTAAATATCATAAGATTTTCCAGGCACTAAATTGTTTATTGAAAAACTATTAGCCGTACCACTGTACACCACTTGACTTCCAGTAGTAAAAAACTTTTTAAGAGTTTGGTTGAATTGATAATCCAACCCATTTGTAAAGCTTGGGGGGTCGACATCCTTGCTTACTATGCTGACAACAACCTTTTCTCCATTTCCTCGAACAAAATCAATATCGGCTGTCCCTTCTTTCGTGGTATTGGCACTAAAGTTTGAAGTGCCCTGCGAAGGTTCTTGTTTACCAGTCTCAACTGGAAACAATCTGCCATAAAACCCCTTATGCCTATATCCATACCCTAGTTTTTTATAAACAAAAGTCAAAGCTCCTTGACTATTTGTAGCTTGAATAACTGAATCAGAATTATTTCCATCCTGTGTTATTTCTTCATAGTCAATCAATAATGGCGCAAGTGAATCAGTGCCATCAAAAACTCTTAAATCAAAAATTTGACGATTGAGCTCCTTATCAAAGGCTAGATTTTGATAACTAAGTTTATCAGCTCCATCTTTTGGATAAAAAGTTTGTATTAAGTCTTCATAGTTGAATATATCTACTGCAAAGCCTGTAGGATCAAACAGGTATTTTACAGAGTCAATTTGATCTACAGCATCTCCTAAAAAGATAGAGTTTTCTGGATTTGTTTTAAACTCATTAGTTTGTAGGGTATTCCAACCATAAGTTAAACCAACTCTATTTTCTCTGAAGAGCATGGTACTCACATAATAGTTTGTAGAAGGTTCAAGGCCAGATACATGCATTTCATAGGCTGAGTTATATTTATTTTTTGCTAAGACATAAACACCTTCCGCAATTTCAGTGCCTTCTCCATACTTTAAATTAGCTTCAAACCTGGTTGTATCAGATAAATTTGCTCTTAACAGAGTCTCATTAATAGGGGTCTTACTAATAATATAGCAATAGAAGATTTCCCTTTCATTCTGAAAATCTGAAGAAGGACTTATGTTGGGTCTTTCAAGTCCTATAGTTTCAATCTTTACATAGGGCTGATAGTATTCAGTAAAATCTAAATCATACTTTGAAAAATCATGTGAAGGTGCTGTAATTATATTGTCAATGATTGTTTCATAGCTATCTTTTGCGTAAGTAATTTCCCCATTACTCTCGTTATATTCAATAATCTTTACGCTATATTGAGTACCTGAATCGAGTTGATCGATCGTCATACCCCATCCAACACCAAAGGAGGTGTTCACTGTATTTCTAACATTGCGCACATTTCCAATTTGAAAGTCATCTGCATAAGATTGATTATCCATAGGTGTAAAAGTTATAGGATCCGTTCCTTTTTGAATCAAGATTAACCTATCATTTCCATCACCAAAATAAAATCTTGCTCTAATTGTTGAATCAGATTCGTTTTCAATTGTTAACCTAGAGGCTATTTTAGAGGGGGCAGGTAAAACAAGACTAACATCAGCCACCCATCCATCTAAATCAAAAGCGTAGGGCTCGAAATCGGAACTTGTAAACTTAAGTGTCATGTTTTCCCCAGTAGAAGTTACTGTTCTTGGTAAGCTCAAGCTAGTGCCTGATAATGAGGTGATCAAATTGGCCGTGGTGTCTGTTCCATCAAAAATCCTTAATTCTTCGTAAGATCTGGTTTCAAACTCATTGAATGTTAACTTAATAGCTTTGCCTGCTTCAGCAGAATTCAGCGTTAAAACATTTTCTCTATTAGGGAAGTAAAATCCTTTACCTCCATCATCAAAAAACTGTTCTCCACCATTTACGGTAGCAGTGCCATTGTATGATAAGTAGATATTTCCTGAATCAGCTGTTGTAGCACTTTTCGAAAATCCAGTAGAGGGAACATAGTATTTGATACTGGAATTATCAGGTGTTCTATTAACTTCTCTCACCGCAATTGAGTATTCTGTACCAGGTAAAAGCCCTTCTATTTTAACCAAATCATCACTCCCTTGATATACTACATAAGTATCTGTACCGACTAGTTCACCATTTCCAAAAGTTTGATCAGCCGTGTAAGCCACATCATCAACTGTGGTAATATCCGGAAAACCACCTTGTCTCATAAATACTATACGCTCAGCACCATCACCCGGATCTAAATCAATGTATAAGCTATCAGCAAAAATCTTTGAGTAGAAAAATGACCCGTTTTCAGTTGGTGTAGGCACACTATTAATTTCCCAACCATTGACATCTCCAATTAGCAGACTATTCTCTAGAGCGAATGTAGCAGTACCTAAAAAATCTGATTCACTAATGTTTACATACTCACCAGATATATTGATCCCGGTTCCATCAAAATTAAATTTTTCACCCTTTGTTGAAGATTCAAAAGTGATCACTTCTGACGATGTTCCATTGAAGGTTAGGTTTCCTAAAATAGTTTGTGTGGTATTTGCATCAACTAATAAATTAACCCCCTGAACTACAGTGAAATTTTGAAAGGTATTGTTTCCACTTATCTCAATATCGTTAGCAAAGCCCGTGGGTGTCGTAACATTTACAGTTCCATAGGTTTTGCCAAAGCCTTGAAATTCATCACTGAAGTTGATTGTTGAGTTGTTTGGAATAATAGATACAAAGTCTTGATTATTCATCGTCCACTTCTCAATATTTAAAGTGGCATCAGTAAGATTTAAAAGCTTATCAAAAGAGTACCATAAGTAGACATTCTTAAAATTGAAGGTATTCGCTCCAAATACTATTTCTCCTTGTGTAACATTTAAAGAGTGAGCACTAAAACCATTATCTATGGTCCATGAGCCTTCTCCAGAAAACCTTACAGAAGCATCTTCTGAAGAATTCAAGAAACCTGATGCAATATTTACAGATTGACCGGAAACATCAGCGTTAAAATCTAGCAAGACACCCGGTAATTCAAAACTTATATTAGATGGAGCATCAAAACTTCCATAAATCTCAATATTAGGAACAGGAGCAACACCTGTAAAGCTGACATTGTAAGCTACATTAGCAGCAATAAAATCTTTAACCCTAATGATAGTACCGTCTATATTTACTTCCTGACCATCAGCGGAAAAAGAATTAACATCAAAATAAACATCATCCGTTTCACCTGGTAGGCTTGTGTGAAGCGTGCTGCCGCCTGAAGTTGTAGCCCAATGAGTTAAATCGGACCAATTACCTGTACCTCCTACCCAAAAATAATCGGTAGCTAAAAGCTGACTACTATTTAAAAACAGTAAAGTGAACAAGAAAAACAATGAGCGAAAAACTAAATTCTTCATATACATAATTAGTTACATACAATTTTACAGGCTGCAAAAGTATCAACTTATAATGTAAATAAAAACTTGAGAAATAATTTTCGATGAGAAGAATCTAAACTTCGTTCAGTATATAAGTGGTCTGAATTTTAGCGGTTAACAGCCTTCACAACTGCAGTTAATCCTGAAGCTTCCACTATGCCGATTAGGCCTTCGTAAATACCCCCTTCACGGCCAATATCAATTACTTTAATAGCTAGACTATTCATCCCTCCTTCTTTCAACAAACCTTTGGGGATTTTATACAGACGTATTCTCTTATATGATTCACTGGCTCCGAAAGGTCTCTGATCATTAGTCTCTCCTATCTTTTCTCCATTCAACCAGGTTTCATCAAAATCATCAATTTTACCCAGCACCATATAATAAGTCTCATTTGGATTAATCTGAAAATCAAGCTCAAAACTTTTGCGGTACCAGCCAACGCCATCTAATGCTCTATAACCATGGTTGTCCCAATAATCAGGAACTAAAATTTTATCCCATCCACTTTCATCAACTGTTTCTTTAGAAAAGCTTCGGCTGTTATAATCATTAAAATACCACAGGCCGGCAAGGTTTTGTAATAAATTAACATTATCGAAATCTACCGCTGCATAGAAGCCCATATCACCACCACAGATACCACCGTTTTTATAATCATCATATACTCTAACTGCAATTACATTGTCTCCGTTGAAATTAATCAGTTCATTAGGAATCATGTATTTTCTGGTTGCATTATAAGCTGTTCTGAAACGAGGGGGGAAAGCTCCACTCTTCCCGACTAATTGACCATTGACATAGGTTTCATCCACATCATCAATAAAACCAAGAATTAAATAGTTAACATCGCGCTTTCTTAATTTGCTGCCATCAAAATGTAGTCTATACCAAGCGAAGCCATCATAACCATTAAAGCCTTGATTCTCCCAGTCTTCCGGCACTTTTATGGTTTGCCAATTTTTGTCTGGGTAATCAGGATTTTTCCAGTTTAGATTATCTCCAATATTAAATTTCCATAGGCCTGCTATCGGCATTTGCAACCTAAGATTATCATAGGCTGTAGAATGGTTTGACTGGTAAAAGGGCTCTTCTTCAATCACATCATCGCCATACCACCAGTTCCAAACCCAATCAATAAAGGTCTCATTATCCTTCTCCTTCTCTTGAGCAAGTGATTGATGCGGCAGAAGAATCACCGAAGTGATTATTAACATGCCGTAAAAGTATTTTCTTGAAATGAGGCTCATTAATTAATGCTTAATCTACCTTCTGTATCGGTATTAACATGCAACTGCTGTGGTACACTTACAGTGCCCTCGCCTAAATCTATTACAAAATTATGATGTTTCATCATATTAAGTCCTATGATCATTGATATATGCTTACCCGTTTTATCTTTTATTGAATTAACCACATTATTCATATTGCAACTTAAAATAGCTCCATACAATCTGCTATTGCCTAACATCAAATCTAGTTTGCCTGCAACCTCGAACTGTAATGACTGATCTCCTATTACAGCTACTTTATACTTGTCATTTTTATATGGATAAGTTTCAAAGCTTAGTCTCTTTTTACTACCCGAGTTGATAATAGTAAAATCCGTTCCGGTATCTAGTAAGGCCCAGGCTTTTTTACCATTTATGCTAACTTCTACTATTGGTTTGTTATTAAATTCTGCGATTTGCTTGGTTGACTGTCCGTATACTGCTGTAGCCAATACCATTAAAATAATTGCGAGAGTTGTTTTTAGCGTTTTCATAATTTTGTGCTTTAGTTTTATGATTCAAACTAAGGCAAACTGCTGTCAGCAGGTGTCACGCCCAGGTAAACAAATGTCACAAATTGTCACAGCCACTAAATTAATTTATAGCCCATGCCGTGAACTGTAAGAATGATATGTGGATCATTCGGGTTTTTCTCCACTTTTTGTCTCAAACGCAATATAAAGTTGTCAATGGTTCTGGTAGTAGGGAATTCATCATACTTCCAAATATTCTTTAGCAGATCATCTCTACTTACAATTTTCTGTTTCTTTTGGTAGAGGTAGTGCAATACTTCAAATTCACGATGCGAAAGTTTTTCCTCATTATTATTTCTTTTGGCAACATAGTTATCGAAATCAACTTCTAAATCACCGATAGCAATAAACTTCTGGCTATTCGAATGAGAAGAATCACTTGTTCTGCGTAAAATAGCTTTAATCCTTGCCGCTAACTCACGAACACTGAAAGGCTTTGTCATGTAATCATCCGCGCCTAATTCCAGCCCTAGCACTCTGTCAATTTCTTCACCTTTAGCAGTTAGAAAAATTACAGGTGTGTTGATGTTTTCCTGCCTCATTCTTTTGCAGACATCAAAACCTGATAGTTTAGGCATCATTACATCGAGTACAACGAGATCAAATTTTTGCTGGTGTAAAGCTTCTAGGGCTTTTTCTCCATTTTCTGCTTCCATGATATCGAAACCTTCGAAGGTCAAGTTATCAGCTATTCCCATCCTCATTGATGGTTCGTCATCAACTATTAGTATCCTGCTCATTATTCTCTACTATTGGAAAAGAGAGTATAAAGGTACTCCCTACATTAATTTTAGAATGCACTTCAACCTTGCCATCATGGGCGTCCATAATATGTTTAACCAAACTTAAACCCATTCCTGTACCTTTGGTACTTTGTGTTAAAGCATTTTCAACTCTGTAAAATTTATCAAATACTTTGTCTATTTCCGATTTAGGAATTCCCATTCCACTATCTTTTACCAAACATGATATCAGACCATTTTCAATTTTTGTGCTTATGGTAATTTCAATTATTTCTGTGCTATACTTAATAGCATTTTCAATGAGGTTCGATATAGCCTCTTCAATTGCATGGGGATCGGCATTAATTTTTGCTGAATCTGGAGAGAGGTTTAAGATACAGTTAACCTGCTTTTCATTGAAAGTATGCTCGTAACCCTGATGTATTTTCTCAACGAGCTTGTTGAAATCAATTAGCTCGAAATTATATACTTTTCTATTGGCCTCGATTCTGCTAAAATCAAGAATGTTATTTACCAGATGAGTCAGTCTGCCTGATTCCTGATAAATCACTTTGTAATACTGCGCCTTGCGTTCTTCATTTGAAAGGCGATTGAGCATTAATGTTTCTGCATACATCTTAATGAGTGAGAGCGGTGTTCTTATCTCGTGGGAAACATTGGAAACAAAATCGGACTTGAGTTGAGCTACTCTTAAGGCATTCTGAATACTTCTGATAATAATGATAATACCTACTACTAAGACAATTAGTGTAAAAATCAGGAATAATAGGTTGTTTCTACTTCGCTGTTTAACCAACTCCTGGTAGCTTTCTCCAGTGGACTGAATAGCCAATTGCAGGTCAGGCAGAATCCAAAGCTTAGCTGAAGTGTAGTGTCTTAACTGATCAAAATTATTAACTGAATGAATTATTTCTTTAGAATTCTTATTAAAAACTGCTGCATTAAGTTCATCAGAAGCAAGCACCTGCATTTGTATACCTAAAATTTGTTCTATCCACAAACGGCTTTCTAGCACAATAAAAACATAATACTGTGCACTATCTAGATCGGAAATTACAAAGGTAATAGCAGCTTCTGGAGAGCCCTCTTTACTATACTGATGCCAGCTTTGAACACCTTGTACTTTTTGAAAACCCGCCTTAAAGTACTCGCTGAGTTTATTTAGTGTAGAATCATTTTGATAAAACCATTCTTCTATTTGTTGTTCTACATCTTTATTCGGTTCAATATATTCACCGTAAAAAACTGTGTCTGATTTATTTGTAGCACGCTGTACATATAGCATTTTAATTGATTCATTTCTCAGTATTAGATCATTGGCACTTTCTTTAAAGGACCTATCAGAATTATTCATCTTTCTTGCCCACTGAGAAATCATATCATCGGCCAACTGATTTAAAGAAAAGAGGACAGTCTCCATCTGCTTCTCATAAATTTCGCCTGCTATCTGCTCATCTTCACTTAATGATTTCAATTGTAGGAAACCATAGATGAGTAAAGGCACGATGGTGAGTACCAGAATTACAGCTATTATTTTTATTTGTTTGTTCATAGCCTCTTAAAGCATGTAAAGTAATCAATTATTAAGGACTTTTATTGAGTAATAGCTTCTGAAAATTAAATCAATCAATATTTGATGGAACGAAATATGCCTCTACCTTTGTAGTATAATAAAGGGGTGCCTTACAATTACGGGCTGAGATTATACCCAACGAACCTGATACCGGTAATGCGGGCGCAGGGAGAGTTAAGGAAAATTAAGAGAAGTACGATACCCCACTTCTCAGATTTTTAATTACAAAATTTTCAACATGTTTAACGCTAGTTTACGCTACATTTTAGTAGCTGCGCTGTTTGCATTAACCCAGTTTAATGCTAACGCACAATCATTTAAGCTTTCAGGAAAAGTCAGAAATGATCAAAATGAGGCACTGGTTGGTGCCAATGTTCTTCTATTACCTACAAAAAAAGGTACTGTGACTGATACAGAAGGAGATTTCAAAATCAATAATATTAGCTCTGGAGACTACACTCTTAAGGTGAGTTATGTGGGGTACGTTTCTGAAGAAAGATCAATAACACTTGAAGCAGACCAGGAAATTAACTTTTCTTTAACAAAAGATGATTTACTGCCCGAGGAGGTAATAGTGAGTGCTACAAGGGCATCAAGAAAAACTCCCACCACATTCACAAATGTTAAAAAGAAAGAAATTGAAAAGCAGAATTTAGGACAAGATTTACCTATTTTATTAAACTATACACCTTCTGTAGTTACCACATCAGATGCCGGTGCAGGCGTAGGTTATACTGGTATTAGAATAAGAGGTAGTGATGCAACTAGAATAAATGTAACCATCAATGGAGTCCCTATTAACGATGCGGAATCACATGGCACTTTTTGGGTGAATATGCCAGACTTAGCCTCTTCAACTAATAATATCCAAATTCAAAGAGGTGTAGGCACTTCCACTAATGGAGCCGCTGCCTTTGGTGCCTCAATCAATATGCTTACAGGTGCCCCTTCTCAGGAAGCCTTCGGTGAGGTAAATAATTCTTTTGGCTCATTCAATACCAGAAGGCATAATGTGATATTCAACACAGGTAAACTGGGCACAAATTGGAACTTTGAAGGAAGATTATCCTCTATTCATTCTGATGGCTACATTGATAGAGCCAGCTCTGATCTTCAATCTTACTTTTTATCAGGTGGTTATTATGGTGAAAAAACTATTATAAAAGCCATTGTATTTGGTGGCAAAGAGAAAACTTATCAGTCTTGGTGGGGCACACCTCAAGCAAGGCTAGAAAATGATATTGAAGGCATGCAAGAAGTTATCTCTTTTAATGGATATACTGATGAACAAGCCGAAAACCTGTTGAATTCAGGACGAACATTTAATTATTACTTATATGAAAATGAAACAGACAACTATCAACAAGATCATTATCAACTCCATTTTTCACATGAATTTGATAGTAAATGGTTAGCCAATGCAGCCTTACATTACACTAACGGCCGAGGTTATTATGAACAATACCGTGAAAATGATGACTTTGCTGATTATAGTTTACCAAATCTAACTATAGGTGATAGCACGATCACCTCTACCGATTTGGTAAGAAGAAGATGGCTTGATAATGATTTCTATGGTTTCACATACAGCTTAAGTTATGCCGGCAACAAGATTGACGCGACTTTTGGAGGCGCATATAATGAGTATTATGGAGGTCATTTTGGCGAAATAATATGGGCCAGATTTGCAGGAAATACCGAAATAAGAGACAGATATTATGACAACTTTGGAAACAAGTTTGACTTTAACACCTATCTAAAGGTGAATGCTCAACTAACAAATAACCTTTCCTTATATGGAGACTTGCAGCTCAGAAATATCAACTATAAAACCAAAGGTATAGATGCTGATCAGCAGTTCATTAACACAGGGGGAAAGTTTTCATTCTTTAACCCTAAATTTGGAGCCACCTATCAGTTAGAAGACAATAGCCTAGTATACTTATCAGTAGCTCGATCTAATAGAGAGCCAGTAAGAAACGACTTTGTAGACGCCCCAAATGGACAAACTCCCAAACATGAACAGTTAACTGATTATGAGCTGGGATATAGAGCCGATGGCAGGAATTATAACTTAGACTTTGTAGCATACTACATGGATTATACTGATCAGTTGGTGCTAACAGGGGCTGTAAATGATGTTGGATCTAACATACGAACCAATGTTGAAAACAGCTACAGAACAGGTATTGAGCTTATTGGTAATTACCGGCCATTTTCATTCTTACAATTAGGAGCTAACCTGACGCTTAGCCAAAACAAGATTGAGAACTTTACTGAGGTTATTTATGACTATGGTACCAATTTTGACGAGTACAATGAGATCAGAAAGGATTTTGCCAATACTGATATTTCCTTTTCACCTAATGTGATAGGTGGCGGTCAATTGATCTTAACACCAATCAAACCTTTACAACTAACAATTCTGGGGAAATATGTAGGTAAGCAGTATCTGGACAATACTTCTAATGATGAACGAGCAATTTCACCATATTTCGTTTCTGATTTTGTGGCCAGCTATTCTTTTGGATTCTCTTTTATTAAAAGAGCTGAAGTTAAGTTAATGGTAAACAATATATTTAATAAAATGTATACTTCTAATGGTTATACTTTTGGGTATAACGCAGGAGCAACCAAAATAAGAGAGAATTATTATTACCCACAGGCAGGAACCAATTTCCTTTTGGGTTTAAATCTTAGGTTTTAAATAATGACTCAAAAAACCTTCATTCCGTTCTATGAAGTTAAAAATCATGTTGGTGATGTGCTCGTTGTTGATGCGCATCACCCGCAGGGTTTTGATTTATCCCATTGGCGAGGTGCACCCATACCGGAAGGCTGTGAGGCTGACACCAGCACGGAGATTGTACTTAATGCCATTGATCATAAACTACCTGAATTAGAAAAAACCTTCGTCACCAATAATCACTATGATATCGATGGTTTTTTAGGCGTATGGTCTGTTTTTAACCAACACTTAGCACAGGAATATAGAAGCTTACTTGTGGAGATAGCTCAAATAGCTGATTTCAGAGAAATTAACTTTGAGTACCGTGAATGGGAAAAAGCCCTGAAATTGGTTTGCTGGCTCAATGAAGTGGAAGCAGAAAAATTTTATCCTCCTTTTGGTGCTCCTGAAATAGCTGAAAAAGAAATGGAAGCATGTGTTCCTAAATATCATTATTTTCTTGATGTTTTTGAAAGCTATTTAACCGGAAAGAAGGAAATTCCTACAACCAAAGAATATGAACTGGTTATCAATCAGCTTAATTCGACACCTTTCCGAACAGAATATAATGACATCAGGCTGCAGGTAGTGGAAGCAGAGAATCCATTGCATTATTATTGTTTGTATGCTGAAAGCCAGAATAGCGATGTAGTAATTAGCATCTATAACAATAATAGATATGAGCTCGAATACAAATACACCACCTGGGTACAAACTACCAGAGAGCATTTCCCACGAGTTGATCTTAAGCCACTGGTTGAGCAACTCAATAGTGAAGAAGCATCTGATTACAAATGGGATGCAGAGCACTTTACCGATACGGCCCCTATTTTGCGATTGAAAGGAAAAAAACTCTCCAAAAAAGAGCGTTATTCCAGCCCTGTTGACAGGCCTATTTATGCGTCAAGTATTCCTCCTTTAAGATTTCAGGAAATTTGCATCAGCTTTTTTAGAAGTTGCTATGAACAAATCAGCTCAACCAAAGAAACTAAAAGCTGGCAGGAGTTGAGAGAGATGAATAAAGAATTATTTAGCTAAAATAAATAAATGGCATAGATAGCTTTGCTTATTACTTTCAAAGCAGGATATTCAATCTAGAAATTTCTTAATTCTGCCGCTATGAAAGCTATTACATTCATTTTACTGTTGTCGGTTGTTTTTGCCTGCACCAAACAAAGAGAAGTGCCTAATTATTCAGCTTACGATGATTATCCTACTTCTGATGAAGACTTATGGCTAGATTATAGCCCGAAGTCTACAACTTTTAAGCTTTGGTCTCCAATAGCAGAAGAGGTAAAGGTAAAATTCTATAAAAATGGTGAAGGAGGAAAATCATTCGAAGAGCATCAGCTTGAGGTAAATGATAACGGGCTTTGGGAGAAGACTATTTCAGGTGACCTCAAAGGCACCTACTATACCTTTCAGGTAAAAACAGAGGGCAAATGGCTTGATGAAACACCAGGCATTTATGCAAACGCAGTTGGTGTTAACGGACAAAGAGCCATGGTACTTGATATGGAAACAACTAATCCTGAAGGATGGAAAAAAGATCAAGGACCCAAAATTAACAAACCAAATGAAGCCATCATTTACGAATTGCACATTCGTGACATGACGATCCATCCTGCGTCCGGCTCAAATCATCCAGGTAAGTATCTCGGTTTGGTAGAAGAGGGAACAAAAGGGCCAGAGGATATTTCTACTGGTTTCGATCACATGAAAGAAATGGGCATCACGCATGTGCATTTGTTACCAACCTTTGATCATTACTCGATTAATGAAGCCAAACTGGATAGTCCTCAATTCAACTGGGGATACGATCCGCGAAATTACAATGTACCTGAGGGTTCATTCTCTACAGATCCTTACAAAGCTGAGGTACGCATTAAAGAATTTAAGCAAATGGTACAGTCATTTCATGATGCTGGCATAGGTGTCATTTTAGACGTTGTTTATAACCATACAGGAAGAACAGAAAATTCCAATTTTAACCTGGAAGTGCCGGGTTACTATTACAGACATTGGGAAGATGGTAAGCTCTCAAATGCCTCGGCCTGTGGCAATGAAACCGCTTCTGAAAGAGCCATGATGCGCAAATTTATAGTTGAGTCAGTAGCTTATTGGGCGAAAGAATATCATTTGGATGGCTTTAGGTTTGACCTGATGGGCATCCATGACATCACCACCATGAATGAAGTAGCCAGTTCTTTAAAAGCAATCAACCCTAACATTTTTGTTTATGGAGAAGGCTGGACAGCAGGAGATTCACCTCTTCCGGTTGAGAAAAGAGCTTTGAAGGCACATACAGCACAGATGCCTTTGGTAAGTGCCTTTAGTGATGATATTCGCGATGCTTTAAAAGGATCTGTTTTTGATGAGCATGACAGAGGATTTGTAAGCGGCCAAGAAGGAACTGAAGAAAGCATAAAATTCGGAGTAGTTGGTGCCACTACTCATCCTCAGATTGACTATAAATCTGTTAATTATTCAGATACTGCCTGGGCTTCAGAGCCATGGGAAGCTATTTCCTATGTTTCCTGTCATGATAATCACACCATTTTCGATAAGTTAAAAATCTCAATGCCTGATGCTTCCAAAGAGGAAATTATTGCAATGGATAAACTGGCAAATGGCATTGTGCTAACAAGCCAGGGAGTACCATTTCTACATGCCGGAGCTGAAATGTTGCGCACCAAATTTGGTGAACATAATTCTTACAACAAGCCAGATTCTATTAACCAAATAGACTGGAACCGAAAAGCAAAATATGCTGATGTGGTAGATTATTACAAAAATCTAATCAAGTTAAGGAAGGCTCACCCAGCTTTTTGGATGCCAACTTCAGAAAGCTTAAGAAATCATTTGACGTTTAAAACAGTAAAGGATGGTTTGGTTAGCTACCAAATTAGCGAGAACGCAAATGGTGACACCTGGAAAAATATTTATGTGATTTATAATGCCCAAAATGAGGCTGTTAATTATCAACTGAAGGGTGAGTGGAAAGTGGCTTTACTAGGTGATCAGTTTAATTTTTCGAGTACTAAGCATATCAATGGAAAGGTAAAAATACCTGCAATTTCAATGGCTATTTTCTATCAGGAATAAAGTTTTGGATTGTAAAAAATCAACATAATTTTTGCATTCTTCTCAAATTATGTCTTGCTTTCAGTCATTAAACAGATGATAGCCAATAATTTTTCATATCGTTTTACGCAAATTCAAGGCACAGGCCTTAATAGGATTGCTGCGTTTACGGCTATTATTACCACAACCATTACAACCCCTTAACGGGGTTCATTTCATCATATCGCCACAAGAAGCGAGGAAGCTTCAACTCATTAAAATTATTCTCACTTTTAATTTAAAGCGCTATGCAGGTTTTAAAATTTGGAGGTACATCCGTAGGTACCCCAGAAAATATTCAAATTGTTAAAGAAATAGTATTTGAGAAAGCTCAAAAAGATCAGGTAATTGTTGTGGTCTCAGCTTTTAGAGGTATCACCTCCAAGTTGATTGATTGTGGTAAACTTGCTGCCAGCGGCAATTCGGACTACGAGCAGCTATTAACTGAAATTAAAAACCAACACTTACAAACTGCCAAAAAATTATTATCAGGTGATGCGCAACCGGCTCTAAATACCAGTCTAAAATCATTACTGAATGAGTTGGAAGACATTTTAAGAGGCGTATTCCTCATTAAAGAAGTTTCTGTTCAAACAATGGATAGAATAAGCTGCTTTGGCGAAGTGCTTTCCGCAGAAATAATAAGTACCTATTTCAGGCAATCTGAAAAATCTACTTTTTTGTTGAACCCCAAAGATTTTATTAAAACTGACAGCTTGTTCGGGCGCGCCAATGTTAATTTCAATCTGACCAACCAGCTGATTGCAGAAAACATTAGCAATTCATTCAAAATCAGTGTTTGTCCGGGCTTTCTGGCAGCCAATGCATCAGGAAGGACAACCACACTTGGTCGGGGTGGATCAGATTATACCGCAGCCATATTAGCAGCTGCTCTTGATGCACCCGAATTAGAAATATGGACTGATGTTAGTGGTATGATGACTGCCAATCCTTCCTATGTGAAAAATGCTTATACCATTGAAGAAATAGGTTATGACGAAGCTATGGAGCTAACGCACTTTGGCGCAAAGGTGCTATACCCGCCATCAATTCAACCTGTGCTTAAAAAAGGAATTCCCATCTTAATCAAAAACACGCTGAAAAAAGAGGACAAGGGAACGCGAATTGCCGAAAAATCAGTTTCAAATGAGCAGATGATCAGCGGATTATCATGTATTGAAGATATTGCGCTACTCAACCTTAACGGAAGCGGAATGGTAGGTATTCCATATTTTTCGCATCGTCTTTTCGAAACACTCTCTGATGCCAAAGTGAGTGTTATATTAATCACGCAAGCCTCATCTGAGCATTCTATTTGCGTGGCTATCAGTCAGGAGGATGTAGAAGTAGCCAAAGCAGCTGTAGAAGAACATTTTCAACACGAATTAAGTCAACAGCTCATCAATCCGCTGGAGGTGGAAAAAGATTTATCCATAGTAGCACTTGTGGGTGCTAATATGAAAAATCAGATTGGTACCAGTGGAAAAATGTTGAGTATTTTAGGCAGCAATGGCGTAAATATTAAAGCTATTGCTCAGGGCTCTTCGGAAAAGAACATTTCTGTAGTTATTGAGAAAAAGCAAATTAAGAAATCGTTGAATGCCCTTCACGAAAGTTTCTTCCTGTCAGATAATAAGCGGGTAAACCTCTTTATTGCGGGTACCGGGAATGTTGGAAAAGCTTTGTTACAACAGCTTAAAAAACAGCAAACTTTTCTTAATGAAAAACATCATATCGATTTAAGAATTACTGGGATTGCCAACTCTAAAAGGATGTACTTTGATGAAGAAGGCCTTGACATCAATA
Source organism: Marivirga atlantica (assembly GCF_016734805.1). GTDB lineage: Bacteria > Bacteroidota > Bacteroidia > Cytophagales > Cyclobacteriaceae > Marivirga > Marivirga atlantica. The sequence continues at coordinate 986,339 of NZ_JAERQG010000001.1, read as the reverse complement.
AGCCGATGGACAAGTTGCTATCATCAGAAAAAACCATGCATATAGATAGTTTCATTGATGAAATGGTTTCCATGAACCTCCGTAACAGCATTTTTATTGATAACACTGCGCATAAGGTGATTGCCAACACTTATCAAAAAATTCTGGCTAATACCATATCAGTCGTTACACCTAATAAAATCGCGTGCACAGGCCCATTTACTCAATACAAAAAGCTTAAAAACACTGCCTTGCGCTTCAAAAGTAATTTCCTTTTTGAAACCAATGTAGGCGCTGGCTTGCCCATCATTAATACACTGAACGATTTAATAAAAAGTGGTGATGAGATATTGGAAATTGAAGCTGTACTCTCCGGTAGCCTCAATTTTATTTTTAATAATTATGATGGACAATCGAAGTCATTCGCAGAAATTATTGCTCAGGCAAAAGAAGAAGGCTACACAGAACCAGATCCTCGCTTAGACTTGAGTGGCAGCGATGTAATGAGAAAAATTTTGATTTTATTGCGTGAAAGTGGTTTAGAAACTGAAATGGATGATATTGAATCTGTGCCTTTTATACCAAAAGAATGCATGGATGCTCCTTCTGTTGATGACTTTTTTAAATTGGTAAGTAAGCATGAGGCTCATTTTAAACAAATGATTAATGAGGCCAAAGCAGCTGGAAAGAAACTTAAATATGTTGCCAGATTTAAGGACGGAAAAGCACAAACCGGTCTTCAACAAATTGCACCCGGTACTCCACTTTATAACCTGGAAGGGAAAGACAATATAGTGCTTTTTACGACCAAAAGATATCCTGATCAGCCATTAGTGGTAAAGGGAGCCGGAGCTGGTGCAGAAGTTACAGCTTCAGGAATATTCGGAGATATCATGCGAATTGCTAATACTTTTTAAATCAGGTCAGCACACTGAAAGGGTGAGACCACACTATTGAGTCATGAATAAAAACAGTATAAAAATTTTTGCTCCTGCGACAATCTCAAACATTGGTCCGGGCTACGATATTTTTGGATTAGCCTTACATGGAATAGGTGATACTATTGAATTGAATTGGGTAGAAAATAACCGCATTGAGATTGCTCCAATAGCTGGTTTTCCAGATATTCCACTTGACCCTGAAAAAAATATTGCGAGCATTGTAGCACAAAAAATGCTCAATCAGGTAAATGAAAGTCGTGGCCTACGCATTACTATAAGTAAGAATGTGATGCCAGGCAGCGGACTGGGTTCTAGCGGATCTAGTGCGGCTGGAGTTGCATTTGGTCTTAATCAATTGCTTAATAATAAATTCAGTCAACTAGAATTAATCGATTTTGCCATGCAAGGAGAAGCCGCTCTAGCTGGTAAAGCCCATGCCGACAATGTAGCTCCTGCCCTTATGGGTGGATTTACCATCGTAAAAGGCTATCAGCCATTGGAAGTTTTTAAGATTCCTTTTCCGGAAGAAATGCATATTGCCGTGGTACACCCACAGGTGGAAGTCAAAACCTCAGAAGCGCGAAAGCTTTTACCTGATCGGGTTACGTTGGAAGATCATACCAAACAAGGCGGAAATATTGCAGGCATGATTGCCGGCATGACTACCAAAAACTATGAATTGATTAAAGCCAGTATGCAAGATTTGATAGCAGAACCAAAACGCGCGCAGCTGATCCCTGCTTATGAGGAAGCGAAAGCAACAGCTTTGAAAAATAATGCCATTGCTTGCAGTATTTCAGGTTCAGGGCCATCAATTTTTGCTTTTACCAAAACCGAAAGCGAGGCTAATTTGATCTGTGAAGTATGGGAAGCTCTTTATGATAAGCATCAGATCCCGACAAAAACATACACTTCCCTAATCAATGGTGAAGGTTGTAAAGTATTGAAAGATTAAGACATGAACTACTATAGCACCAACAATAAAAACACCTCCGTTTCCTTCAAAGAAGCAGTAATTCAAGGATTACCAGCCGACAATGGCTTGTTTATGCCTCAGCAAATCCCTCAATTGATTGATGAATTTTTTAAGGAATTACCCAATCTCAATATTTCAGAAATAGCTCATTTGGTCTTAGCCAATTTTGTGGGCGACAGTATTCCTGAAGAAGAATTATGGAAGATTATTAACAAAACATTCATTTTTGAATTTCCGCTGGTTCAGATAGATGATAAGAAGTTTGCACTTGAATTGTATCATGGCCCAAGTTATGCCTTTAAAGATGTAGGGGCTCGTTTTCTGGCATTTTGCCTCGACTACTTTTACAAAGATCAGGATGAAAAGTGTACCATTTTGGTTGCTACTTCAGGAGATACAGGCGGAGCGGTAGCTTCTGCTTTCGCTGAAACAGATAATATTGAAGTAGTTATTCTGTACCCGTCAGGAAAAGTGAGCGAACTGCAGGAAAAGCAGCTCACAACCTTTGAAAAGAATGTAACAGCACTTGAAATTGATGGTGATTTTGATGACTGCCAGCGATTAGTAAAATCAGCCTTTCTGGATGAAGAGCTCCGTAAACAGAAAATGATAAGCTCTGCTAATTCTATCAATGTAGCACGATTTTTACCACAATCTATTTATTACTTTCTGCCCTATCAGTACTTCAGCCATAAAGATAAAATTGCTTTCTCCGTGCCTAGCGGTAATTATGGAAACCTTACAGCAGGGCTTTTTGCCAAGCAAATGGGTTTGCCCATTCATCAGTTTGTTGCAGCAGCGAATAAAAATGATACCGTGCCACGTTATTTGCTTAATGGTATTTTTGAGCCTCACCCCACAGTTGCGACCTATTCTAATGCCATGGATGTAAGCATCCCAAGCAATTTCTTGCGCATGAAAGACATGTTTAGTCTGGAAGAAATGCAACAGCTTATTAAAGGTTATTCATTCTCTGATGAAGAAACTTTGGATACTATGCAATCAGTTTTCAAGAATGAAGAATACCTGCTCGATCCGCATGGAGCAGTGGGCTATGCAGCTCTAAAAGCTCATGAACAAAAAAATGAATATGATTTCGGGCTCCTTTTGGAAACCGCACATCCTTGCAAATTTATAGATGTGGTTAATAAGGTAACCAAAGAAGACATATACCCTGAAGAAGCGAAAGCACTTATGCAAAAGCAGAAAAGCAGTATCAAAATGAAAGCTGACTATGAGCAGTTTAAGCAGTTTTTGTTGAGATGAGTGTTGTTTTGGAATGTTTGAGAGTAAAATGTTGGTGATAACACCAACATTGGGAAGCATTTTACAACCAGTTATACCATAAATCCACTTGTTGTTATCACCAACAAGCTTTTAACTATTTAAGTAGAGCAAGAGCTTTTTAGAGAAATTTTCCTTATTCAAATTCACCTTTTCAAGTGCTATCCATAAATCCTGATTACCTGAAGTATCGAGCAAACTTATTAGTTGTTCCTTCCCGTATTCATTCACTACATATTCACAAACAAGTGCACCAACGACATAGACTGCATCTAATTGATCTTCTAAAAGATGCTTTCTGTCGTAAGGTTTGATCATAGTTGCCAATTCCATATTTGGATGATTTTTTAAGTACTGCCTAAGCTTCACTTTCAGCTTGGTAAAGGAATAATCTCCACTACCTCCTAAATAAGTGGCTATCCCTTCATGAAATAGGGGAATCATATCATGCTGAAATAATGCTCTGGTAAAGAAATGGACCAATTCATGGTCATATCGTTCAGAATCATTTCCTGAAAAAATAATTCCTGAGAATACCTCAGCAAGTCCACCACTTTTGCTCATGTACATATTTGCTACATAATCATATCCTTTAATTTCAAATAGTTCTACTGGCGAAATGCAGGAATAGTAAGTAATAGGTGGGATGTCAAGCCCGAAAAACTGCATCAGTGAATCCTTGAAAACTTGTTGCTTCTTTGCTTCCTCAATATTAAAATTCCTCTCGGGAGAAACTACATAAGTAAAATCTTCATGCTGGTATGTTGTCCAATTCCTCGTGTTATATTGAAGTGATCGACTGAAAAAATATTGACCCTCTGATTTAACCGCTAATACATTATAAATATTCATTAAAGAGGTTACATCGTTCATTTCTTTAAAGCAAGCAAACTTGACCAGCTTTACCGAATCAAGTTCGATATCTATGATTTCTAATAATTCAACTTTGTAATTAGCTGAGCTATCTTTTTCAATTTTATATAAATCGACATATGGAAAAAGGTATTCGTCAAAATCTGAAGGTAACCAATATTGGTTATCAGTAGGGCTTTGATTTTTTGTAATTAGGAAATTTTCCAGACGCCCAGCTATGTTTTGGTTGACGGAATCTTTCATAATATGATGAGCTACTGAAAAATCCAATTTTTCTTTTCCTACTTCATTTTTTTGCTGGCAATTAACTAGAAGTACCAGAAAAGAAATTATAGTGGTTATTTTAATACTAATTCTCAAAACTATTTTTAGTCTCATTAGTGCATTTTTCCTTTTCACCTCCACTACTTGTTTATTCTCCCTCCTCTTGTTGGTGTTATCACCAACAAGCCATATTATTCAAAATACTCCATATAATGGGTCAAAAATTGAAAATCAGATTCACCTTCTTCATAAAATCTGTATGAAGAAAAATGGTATTCAACCGGACTATCTGCCAATAGCCATTTCTTTTGAACAGGGTTATTATGAATGTAGTCTAACTTTTCTTCAATAATTTTTCTATCATCCAATAATTTAGCAAGTGAGCTTCTTTGCCAAAACTGATACTGCCTATCTCTTAAGTCAACTCTAAAATACTCCAATACCTTCGGATGATGTTTTATTAAATCAAACTTGATCTGCTGCCCTGTAAACTTCATGAAATCCCTTTGTACATCAGCTAACTTCCAAGGTGGAATTACTTTTAGAAGTAGATGAATGTGATTAGGCATTATGACAAAAGCATAAATTTTAACTCGATTATTACTAACTAAAAAATCAAAGCTTTCAACAATAAGCTTTTTATATTTATCTGGTTTTAATAAAGGCTTCCACTCAAATATGGTCGCTGTCAGAAAGCATATCTTTATATGTTCATCTAATCTATTTTCCACTTAATAATCTAATATTTTTTGTGTAAATGTTGGTGATAACACCAACATTCGGGAGCAGAACTATATTTAAAATTTTTCTCACAACTATTTATTTATCTTTCTTAAAGCCTTTTCCCTGATCACCTCGCCTACTTGCTTATTCTCAAGCTTGCTTTCCAGCCATGAAATAATATCGAAGTAGATAAAAGCCCTTTGCTCATATCTTATCTCTTGAAGTGGCTTAAGCTTTTCTAACAACAACTTAAATTCCGGAAGTAAATCCTCTTGTTTGAAACCTGAAGCTAGCTTTCTCAAAAAGGCTAAAATATACTTCTGGTATTGATTAAGGTCACCCTTCTTCAATAAGAAGCGATAAGTGGAACGTATGTAATACTCCATCACCTCAGTGTTGCCTAATTCGTAATGGGCTATCAAGCTCAATATTCTGGCAAATGATAACACATCTTCTCGTAAATCTTCCTGCGTTTCATCCTGCACTCTATTCAACCATTCCAATGCCTCACTATATTGACTATTACCAACATACAAACAAGCTATTTTGTAATAGAGAATCACACGTGAGTGCTCATCAGAGCGTTCTATGAAAGCTTCCAGGTCATCGCCTATTTTGCTCAGAAGTCGTACCCCAATGTCAAAATCACCCAACATGAAAATCCTGTTAAATTCATGCACATAAATGTATTTCTCTATCCTGTTCCTAATGTTTAAGTTTTTATGTTTTCTGTGCTGTCTGCCAATGTCTCGCAGTCGTCTGCTATTTTGCATAAACGCATCATAAGCATACATTTTATATTGTACAATCATTAATTGGTTGATGGCTTGCAAGTAATCATCCATCTGACTCAATACCAGATCAGGATTTTTATCATAGAGCTTAAGCCACTTACCGGCATATAAATTAGCATCCCTTTTTTCTTCCAGAAAGCTATAATAGTTGGCTAGTGTGCGGTAAAGATTCAGTTTTTCATAAAGTGAAAGTTCCGCTTCATTATATTTTGGAAGTTGCCTATTAAACAGTTTTACAACGCTTTTGAGCTGCTTGTCATTTCTGATATAACCCCACTTTAGATAAATGGCGTTAAGTTCTACAGCCAAATTTGTTACACTATTAATGAGGTTAATTTTTTCATTGGTATCAGCAACTTCCTTAAGTATGCGCTGCACCTTCTGCTGATAAGATTGTCCTAGCGTTCTTCGCAGTACCAATTTTTCCCATTTGAGTAATTCTAGCTTCAGCTCCAGATGACCACTTTTTTCAATCTTTTTATGAGCTTTCGTAATCATGTTTTCACATTGCCTATACAAACCCCTGTTGTATAAAACCTGCACATAATCTATTTGCTCACGCAATTGAATCTCCTCAGTTTTTTCCTGCTCAAACTGCCTCAAAGCCTGAAGTAGGCGCTTATAAAGATGTGCTTTTAAGTTTGATAGCTGGCTGGCCTTTATACTTTCTGACTTTCTCAAAATAGCTTCATCATCAAAGCTATCTTGTTTTGCTATCCGTTCAAAAAGCTCAAAATACTTAGTATTCGATTCCCCGTTTTTCTGTACCCACAAATTAAAGTAGCGCTTCTCAGTTTGCTTAAGCGATTTTATCAGCACAAATAATTGGTCAGAGTGACGGTTAGACATCGTAATGAAAAATAATTAAAACAACCTATTTCATGGTAAATCTAATGATTTTATCCAATTAGAAATCGTAACAACTTAAATATCTGGTATTCAACAGCCTGTGCATTCCCTCTAATTTAGAGTTATCAGATGCTTAAGCATCAATCATCAAACAAACCATTAAAGCAATTGACATGCAGCAACGCATTCAAATTTTTGATACTACTTTAAGAGATGGAGAGCAAGTCCCGGGCTGTGGACTCACCAAATCAAAGAAGCTTGAATTAGCCAAACACCTGGAAGCCCTTGGTGTAGATGTTATCGAAGCCGGCTTTCCCATTTCAAGTCCTGGTGATTTCCAGTCAGTGAGGTTACTCGCTAAAGAAATTAAAGATGCTTCCATCTGTGGCTTGTCAAGAGCGGTTAAAAAAGATATCGAATGTGCAGCTGAAGCACTCAAAGGAGCAGCAAGACCAAGAATTCATACAGGCTTAGGAACATCTGACCAACACGTGTTCACAAAGCTTAAAATGACGCATGAGGAAGTAATTGCCAAAGCAAAAGAGTGCGTAACATATGCCAAAAACTTTGTGGATGATGTAGAATTCTATGCAGAAGATGCAGGCAGAACTGATAATGAATTCTTAGCGCAAGTGGTAGAAGCAGCCATTGCTGCCGGTGCCACAGTGGTAAACATTCCTGATACTACTGGTTTTTGCATGCCTGAAGTTTACGGTGCAAAAATCAAGTATTTAAAAGATAATGTAAAAGACATCGATAAGGCCATCATTTCGGCACATTGTCATAACGATTTAGGTTTGGCTACAGCTAACAGTATCGCTGCTATAAAAAATGGAGCAGGCCAGATTGAATGTACCATTAACGGTATAGGTGAGCGCGCAGGAAACACTTCTCTTGAAGAAGTAGTAATGATCATGAAAAAACACGAATGGATGGGTTTTGAAACAGGAATCGATTCAAAACTTTTATATCCTATAAGCCGCATGGTTTCAGAAACTATGCACATGCCTGTTCAGCCTAATAAAGCTATAGTTGGTGCCAATGCTTTTTCACATTCATCAGGCATCCATCAGGATGGAGTAATCAAGAATAAAGACAACTACGAAATCATTGATCCTTACGAAGTGGGTGTAAACAAATCAAGCATTATCCTTACTGCACGAAGTGGTAGAGCTGCTCTGAATTTCCGCCTTGCTGAAATAGGTGTAAATCTTTCCAAAGATGAATTGGAAGAAACTTACCAGCAATTTTTAACAATGGCCGATGAAATCAATGTGGTGGAAGATGACGACCTCAAGCACCTTGTAAAAAATTATAATCACGTATTCTCAAAATAGTTGAAGTAGCAGATGGGAAAGACTTTATTCGATAAAATTTGGGATAGTCATGTGGTGCATGCCGTTAAGGATGGTCCACAGGTGGTGTATATTGACAGGCATTTCATTCATGAGGTGACCAGTCCACAAGCATTCGCAGGCTTAAAAAATAGAGGCATAGGTTTGTTCAGACCAGAGCAAACTATTGCCACTGCTGATCATAATGTACCTACTGAAAATCAGCATCTCCCTATAAAAGATGCACTTTCAAAGCATCAGGTGGATACGCTGATCAAAAATTGTAAAGAATTTGGAGTTGAATTATATGGTTTGGGACATCCCTATCAGGGCATAGTGCACGTCATTGGCCCTGAACTAGGGATTACACAGCCAGGAATGACCATTGTTTGTGGTGATAGTCATACCTCCACTCATGGTGCTTTCGGCAACATTGCTTTCGGAATTGGCACCAGTGAAGTAGAGCAGGTAATGGCCACCCAATGTGTATTGCAGCGCAAGCCTAAAACCATGAAAATTCAGGTTGATGGTAAACTCAATAAAGGAGTTGTTTCTAAAGATATTGTACTATACATCATCTCCAAGCTTTCTGCCAGCGGTGGCACAGGTCATTTCATTGAATTCTGCGGATCTGCCATAGAAGAATTAAGCATGGAAGCACGCATGACCATATGCAATATGAGTATTGAAATGGGTGCTCGCGGTGGTTTGATAGCGCCAGATCAGACTACTTTTGACTATATCAAAGGACGCACATTTGCTCCTATAGGAGATGATTGGGCGGCTAAATTAAAGGAATGGCAGGAATTGAAAACTGATGAAGATGCTGTTTTTGATACTGAATATTACTTCAAAGCCGAAGAAATTAGCCCAATGATTACCTATGGCACCAATCCTGGTATGGGCATTGGCATTGCAGAGCTTATCCCTGAAACCAATGATGCAAGTAGCGGATTGGCAAAATCTTTACAATACATGGATTTACAAGGTGGTAGCCAGCTTATCGGGCATCAGGTGGATTACGTATTCATTGGCAGCTGCACCAACTCACGCATTGAAGATTTGCGCATGGTAGCTGAAATGGTAAAAGGTAAGAAAAAAGCTGATCACGTTCAGGCCATGATAGTTCCAGGCTCAAAGCAGGTAGAAGAACAAGCTAAAGCCGAAGGATTGGACGTCATCTTAAAAGAAGCCGGTTTCGAATTACGCCAGCCGGGTTGTTCCGCTTGCTTAGGCATGAATGAAGATAAAGTACCTAAAGGAAAATATTGTGTTTCTACTTCTAACAGAAATTTCGAAGGTCGTCAAGGTCCTGGTGCAAGAACAATGCTCGCCAGTCCATTGACTGCAGCTGCAGCCGCACTAACAGGGAAAATTACTGATGTACGTGAATTTTTAAAGAACTAAGCAGATGGAGAAATTCAATACACTTTATAGCAAAGGCATTCCACTTCCCGTAGAAGATATCGATACAGACCAAATTATTCCTGCACGCTTCCTCAAAGCGGTTAGCAGAGAAGGCTTTGGTGATAACCTATTCAGGGATTGGAGATATGTAGAAGGCGACCAGCCTAATCCAGATTTTGTACTCAATCAGCCAGATATTGAAGACCAAATATTGGTAGCCGGTAGAAATTTTGGTTGTGGTTCTAGCAGAGAGCATGCTGCATGGGCACTATATGACTATGGCATCAAGGTAGTGGTTTCAAGTTTCTTTGCTGACATCTTTAAGAATAACGCCTTGAATAATGGCTTGCTTCCTGTACAAGTATCTGAAGAAAATCTGAAGAAAATATTTGCTGCTATTAAGGAAGATAGCAATGTTGAAATAGAGGTAAACCTTCAGGAACAATACATTAAAATAGAAAGCATTGGTTTAAAAGAAACCTTTGAGATCAATAGCTATAAAAAATATTGCCTTCTTAACGGATTTGACGACATCGATTTCTTGCTGAACAAAAAGGAGGAAATAGAACAATTCGAGAAAAGAAAAAATAATACAAAAACAGTAAGCGCATAAATGAGCAAAAAGAAAATAGCCATATTAGCAGGTGACGGCATAGGCCCAGAAGTAACCAAAGAAGCAGTAAAATGCTTAAATGCGGTTGCTGATAGTTTCGGACATCAGTTCAATTATCAGGAAGCATTAATTGGTGCTGCGGCCATTGATGAAACGGGTGATCCTTTTCCGGCAGCAACTGAAAAAATTTGTAAAGAAGCCGATGCAATACTTTTTGGTGCTATCGGTGATCCTAAATACGATAATGATCCTTCAGCCAAAGTAAGACCTGAGCAAGGCTTACTGCGTATGCGTAAAAATTTAGGACTTTTCGCTAATGTGCGTCCTGTTAAAAGTTATGATAAGCTTTTACACATCTCACCTCTGAAAGAAGCTAACATCAAAGGAACTGACTTTGTAGTATTCAGAGAACTTACAGGAGGTATTTACTTTGGTGAACCTAGGGGAAGAAGCGAAAATGGAGAAACTGCTTTTGACAGCTGTGTTTATTCCAAGAAAGAAATTAATCAAATATCACGAAAAGCATTTGAGGCAGCTCAGCTTAGAAATAAAAAACTCACTTTGGTTGACAAGGCCAATGTACTGGCTACTTCCAGGTTGTGGAGAGAAACAGTAAAAGACATAGCACAGGATTATCCTGATGTGGCACTTGATTTCATGTTTGTGGATAATGCAGCCATGAAAATCATACAAAATCCAAAGCATTTTGATGTGGTGCTTACCGAGAATATGTTTGGTGATATCATTACTGATGAAGCTTCTGTTATTGCAGGCTCATTGGGTATGTTGCCATCTGCCTCTTTGGGTACAAGCAGTAGCTTATTTGAGCCTATTCATGGTTCTTATCCTGAAGCGGCAGGTCAAAATATAGCGAATCCAATCGGGGCAATTTTATCAGCCGCCATGCTACTCAATTATGCTTTTGACATGAATGAGGAGGCTGAGGCAATCGAAAATGCAGTTTTTAATGCACTAGAAGAAGAATTAGGAACTCCGGACATAGTAGCTGAAAGCAAAGCTAAAACCACAACAGAAGTTGGAGACAGAATAGCAGAATTGATTAAAGAAAAAGCAAGCGTAGGTGCTTAAGCAAAATGAATCTATCGGTCTTAAATATTGAAATTATTAAAGTCATTATCCTTTTACACAAAGGATGACGGATTATCATATTCATAAATTGATAAAACGCCATCCCTAAAAAAGATGGCGTTTTTTATTGAGGGATCATCAAAACCTGAACAATATGTACTACAAAGACAACACACTCGTATTCCTTAACGGAGAGTGGCTTCCGGCATCAGAAGCCAACGCAAGTTTATACAGCCAAACCATGCATTATGGAAATGGAGTTTTTGAAGGCATTAGAGCCTACAAAAATGAATTAGGCTTCAATGTATTTAAAGCGCATGAGCATTATCAGCGTCTATTGTATTCTGCCCAACTCATGCACATCGACCTACCTTATTCGGTAGAAGAACTCGTAAGCATCACCTATGAATTATTGGACAGAAACAACCTGACTGATGCCTATATCAGGCCATTAGTTTATTTAGGTGCAAATATGTCACTCGAGCCTGTAGATGAAGTAAACGTGTTCATCTGCGCATGGAAATGGGAGAAATATCTGGGTACGCAACCTGTAAAAGCAAAGATATCTTCCTATCAAAGGATTCATCCTGCTGCTCAACATGTGGAAGCCAAGGTAGTAGGTCATTATACGAATTCCATCCTTGCCACCACAGAAGCAAAGAAAACAGGTTATGATGAAGCCATTCTTCTAGATCATGATGGCTATGTGTCCGAAGGCTCAGGAGCGAATATATTTATTGAAAAGAATGGTGAGCTTTTTACGCCATCAAGAGGAAATATTTTGCCAGGCATTACCCGATCAACAGTGATAGAGTTATCCAGAGATTTGGGCATCAGAGTTACAGAAAAGCCTATTTCGAAATCACAATTGCTTGATGCAGACACTGCTTTTTTCACGGGTACCGCAGCTGAAATTGCTCCAATTGGCAGCGTTGACAAAACTATTTACCCCTTGCAATGGGAAGATTCATTAGGCTACAATCTTTATCAGATGTATCGCCAGAAGGTATTATTTAACGATTTACAAAACCAAACCATCATATAAAAGATGTCCGAGCTACTCAATAAATATAGTCAGGTTGTAACACAGGATCCTACGCAGCCGGCAGCTCAGGCCATGCTTCATGCCATCGGTTTATCTGATGATGATCTAAAAAAGCCGCTTGTAGGAATTGCCAGTACAGGTTTTGAAGGCAACCCATGCAATATGCACTTAAACGATTTGGCTCAGCAAGTCAAAAAAGGTGTAGGGCAGCATCATTGGAATGGATTGGTATTTAACACCATTGGTGTGAGTGATGGTATTTCAATGGGAACACCCGGTATGCGATACAGCCTACCTTCTCGTGACATCATTGCTGATTCAATGGAGACAGTTGTAAACGCACAGGCTTATGATGGCTTAATTGCGGTTACAGGTTGTGACAAAAATATGCCTGGAGCACTAATTGCATTGGGCAGACTCGACCGACCCGGTATTATTGTTTACGGTGGAACAATAGCTCCCGGCTGTTACAAAGGTGAAAAACTAGATGTAGTTTCTGCTTTTGAAGCCCTCGGTAAAAAGCACGCTAATGATATTTCTGAGGAAGATTTTAAAGGAGTAGTAGCAAATGCTTGTCCCGGTCCTGGCGCATGTGGTGGCATGTATACAGCCAATACGATGGCGTCAGCAATTGAAGCTTTAGGGTTGTGTTTACCATTTGGTGCATCAAACCCTGCAAATAGCAAGGAAAAAATCAATGAATGTGTGGAAGCAGGCAAAGCTATAAAACAACTAATTGAGAATGACCTGACTCCTAAGAAAATTGTTACGAAAGCTTCTTTTGAAAATGCCATTGCACTTATCACCGTGCTAGGTGGATCAACCAATGCTGTACTACACTTATTAGCAGTGGCTCATGCTTTCGATATTGATTTGTCTCTGGAGGATTTCGCCAGAATCAGTGCAAAAACACCTTACCTGGCAGATTTAAAACCAAGTGGAAAATTCCTGATGGAAGATTTACACCTACAAGGCGGCATACCGGGAGTAATGAAGCTCATGTTGGAGCATGACTTATTAGACGGCAGTTGTATGACTGTTACAGGAAAAACACTAGCCGAAAACCTGGATAATATTTCTCCACTAGATGACAATCAGGAAATTATTCATCCGGTAGATAAGCCACTGAAAAACTCAGGCCATTTGCGAATCCTTAAAGGAAATCTGGCTCCGGAAGGTGCTGTAGCAAAAATTACGGGGAAAGAAGGTGAATTCTTTGAAGGTACTGCACGCGTGTATGATGGTGAGTTTATTGCCAATGACGCTATTGCTAAAAATGAAATCCAGGAAGGTGATGTGGTGGTCATTCGCTATGAGGGCCCAAAAGGTGGACCAGGCATGCCTGAGATGTTAAAACCTACTTCAGCCATAATGGGTGCAGGTTTAGGTAAAAAAGTAGCGCTCATTACGGACGGCCGATTCTCCGGAGGCACACATGGTTTCGTTGTAGGCCACATTTCACCCGAGGCACAAGATGGTGGACCATTAGCGCTGGTTCAGGATGGTGACACTATTACTATCGATGCCATCAACAACAGCATCACGCTAAAAATCAGTGAAGAAGAGTTTGAAAAGCGAAAAGCCAATTTTCAACCAAAGACAGGCAAAATACTAAAAGGCACACTTAAAAAGTATGCAAAACTTGTTTCATCAGCTTCATTAGGCTGCATAACCGACCAATAATTATGGAATCAACTAAGGCACAACAAAAGAAGATGACTAAAAAGCTAACACTAACAGGAGCCCAGGCCGTGGTCCAATGTTTATTAGCAGAAGGTGTGGATACCATTTTTGGCTATCCCGGAGGTGCCATCATGCCGGTTTATGATGCCTTATATGATTTTCAAAAAGAAATAAAACATATCATGACCAGGCATGAGCAAGGTGCAACACATGCCGCACAGGGTTATGCCCGTATCTCCGGTAAGGTGGGAGTTTGCCTGGCAACTTCAGGCCCTGGGGCAACCAACCTCATAACCGGCATGGCCGATGCGCAATTAGATTCAACCCCAATGGTTTGCATCACAGGTCAGGTGGCCAGCCAGATGATCGGCACTGATGCTTTTCAAGAAACCGATGTAGTAGGTATTTCCATGCCTGTCACCAAATGGAATATTCAAATTACCAAAGCTGAAGAAATACCGGCAGCGCTGGCTAAGGCCTTTTTTGTAGCTAAAAGTGGAAAGCCCGGCCCGGTACTAATCGATATCACAAAAGATGCACAATTCCAGACTTTTGAGTACAATTATGAGCCATGTGTAAATGTGAGAAGTTATGTACCTCATCCTAAAGTGAATTTAGAAGCGGTAAAAGAGGCTGCAGCATTAATCAACCAGGCTAAAAAACCACTAATACTATTTGGTCATGGTATTTTGCTGGCAGAAGCCAAAGAAGAATTTAAAGCATTTGTGGAAAAAACAGGCATTCCAGCAGCATGGACAATCATGGGACTTTCAGCTTTAGCCACAGATCATCCTTTAAATGTGGGCATGTTGGGAATGCATGGCAACTACGCTCCAAACCTATTAACTAACGAGTGTGACGTTTTGATAGCCATTGGTATGCGCTTCGATGATAGAGTAACAGGCGATACCCGCCGTTATGCCAGGCAGGCTAAGGTTATCCATCTGGAAATTGATCCTGCAGAGGTAAATAAAAATATTCCTGCTGATGTAGCGCTCATTGGTAATTGCAAGCATTCACTGAAGCTGTTACTTGATGAGGTAAAAAGAAATGCGCACACTTCCTGGTTGGAGGAATTTCAAAAACTCACCAAGCAAGAAGTTGATAAGGTGATTAAAGATGAACTTTCCCCTGCCCCAGATAAGCAAATCAGCATGGGTGAAGTGATCAAACATATTTCAGAAGTCACCAAAGGAAATGCCATTATTGTAACCGATGTTGGGCAGCATCAGATGGTAGCACAGCGCTACTTCAACTATCAATTATGGAGAAGTAATGTAACCTCCGGTGGATTAGGAACTATGGGTTTTGCCCTTCCTGCTGCAATAGGAGCTAAGTTCGCAGCCCCTGATAAAACGGTAATTGCTGTAATTGGTGATGGCGGTTTTCAGATGACCATTCAGGAACTGGGCACCATCTTCCAAACAAAAATTGATGTGAAAATCCTGATCCTAAATAATGAGTACTTAGGCATGGTGAGGCAATGGCAGGATATGTTTTTCGAGAAACGATATTCATCGGTGGACATGATCAACCCTGATTTCCAGACTATCGCCAAGGGTTATGGCATTTCTTCCATGAAAGTTCAGAAAAGAGATGAACTAAAAAACGGAATTGAAGAATTCCTAGCACATAAAGGCAGCTTCCTATTAGAAGTGATGGTAGGGAAGGAAAACAATATTTTCCCGATGATTCCTACAGGTGCATCAGTATCTGAAATCAGATTAGCATAATCTTAATGATTTAAGGCAATGAAGAAACAATTCACCATATCGATTTATACAGAAAACCTGATCGGTTTGCTCCATCGGGTAACCATCATTTTCACACGTAGGCATATCAATATTGAAAGCATAACAGCTTCTGAAAGTGAGGTTCATGGCATTCACCGATATACAATTGTGGTAACGGAAGAGGAATGGCAGGTGAAGAATGTTATTAAGCAAATTGAAAAGCAAATAGACGTTTTCAAAGCCTTTTATCACCCAAACGAGAACATTGTTTTTCAAGAAATGGCACTTTACAAAATGCCCACTACTGTTCTTTCAGAAAGTAAAGAAGTAGAAAAAATTGTTAGGCAACATCACGCAAGGCTTTTAGCTGTCGAGCCAGAGTTCACCATTATTGAGAAAACTGGCTTCAAAGAAGAAACACAGGCACTTTTTGAAGAACTCAAACCGCATGGTATTTTGGAATTTGTCCGCTCAGGAAGGATTTCCATTTCGAAACCAATGAAGGAGTTTCAGGAATATTTTCATGAAGTGGAGAAAGCTTCGAAGCATTAAAATAAGATGAAAGAGTCTAGAACATAGAAACTAGACTATCCCATAAATAAAATTACAGAAAATAAATAATTAATCATCAAATCTAGAACCTAGATTCTAGGCTCTAAAAATCTAAACAACATGGCAAAACTAAAATTTGGATCAGTAGAAGAAAATGTAGTCACGCGAGAGGAATTTCCTCTTAAAAAGGCTCAGGAGGTTTTAAAAGATGAAGTTGTAGCCGTTTTAGGCTATGGAGTACAAGGCCCAGGCCAGGCACTCAACCTAAAAGATAATGGCATACCTGTAATTGTAGGTCAGCGTAAAGGCTCAAGCAGCTGGGATAAAGCGGTTGCGGATGGCTGGGTTCCTGGCGAAACACTTTTTGAGTTGGAAGAAGCCGCAGAAAAGGGAACCATCTTACAATATTTATTATCAGATGCTGGTCAAATCGCCCAATGGGAAATGGTTAAAAAGCACCTTACACCAGGCAAAGCACTTTACTTTTCTCACGGTTTCGGCATCACCTATTCCGACCAAACTGGCATTAAACCACCTAAAGATGTTGATGTAATTTTAGTAGCTCCTAAAGGATCAGGCACTAGTTTAAGAAGGCTTTTTGTAGCTGGCAGGGGACTTAACTCCAGTTATGCCATCCATCAGGATGCCACTGGTAAAGCCTACGACAGATGTGTAGCGCTTGGCATTGGTGTTGGCTCCGGCTATTTGTTTGAAACCAATTTCAAGAAAGAGGTTTACAGTGATTTAACAGGTGAAAGAGGAAGCCTAATGGGTGCCATTCAAGGATTATTTGCCGCACAGTACGATTTACTAAGATCAAAAGGACATTCTCCTTCTGAAGCTTTTAACGAAACGGTAGAGGAAGCTACTCAATCGCTATATCCATTAGTGGCTGAAAATGGTATGGACTGGATGTATGCCAACTGCTCAACTACTGCCCAACGTGGAGCATTAGATTGGTGGAAAAAATTCAGAGATGCTGTAAAACCCGTATTCGAAGAGCTTTACGAAAGTGTTGAAACCGGCAATGAAGCCAGACTCACCATTACAGCTAACGAAAAAGCTGATTATAGAAAAGAGTTGGAAAAGGAACTTGATGAGCTAAGAAATTCAGAATTATGGCAGGCTGGTGCTGCAGTTCGTAAGTTGAGACCGGAAAACGCATAGCAAAATGCCAACTGATTCAGCAACCTATTTTAAACCTACGCTGGATAATGTAAAAGCCGCAGCAAAGAAACTAGAGGGAGTGAGTACGCTCACCCCACTTACTAAAAACTTGCGCTTAAGTAAACATTATCAGGCAAACATTTCCTTCAAAAGAGAAGATCTACAGTTGGTGAGATCTTACAAAATCCGTGGTGCTTATAATAAAATAAGCAGCTTAACTGAAGATGATTTTACAAAGGGAATTGTTTGTGCAAGTGCAGGAAATCATGCCCAAGGTGTGGCCTATTCTTGTCAATTGTTAAAGGTTAAAGGAACTATTTTTATGCCTGCGCCAACCCCAAAGCAGAAGGTGGAGCAGGTAGCCATGTTTGGCGATGAGTTTGTAGATATTATTTTAGTAGGTGACACCTTCGATGACTCTTATAATGAAGCCCTTCATTTCTGTGAAGAAAAGGGAGGTATATTCATTCACCCTTTTGATGATGAAAAAGTTATTGAAGGGCAGGCTACAGTAGGGTTGGAAATCCTGAATCAAACTATTAAGCCTATTGATTATTTATTTTTACCAGTGGGAGGCGGTGGACTTTCAGCTGGAGTTAGTTCTGTTTTTAAACTGCTCTCTCCGCAAACTAAAATTATTGGAGTGGAGCCGGAAGGCGCTCCTGCTATGAAAAACTCTATCGAAAAAGGTAAGAATACGCAGCTTTCCCATATTGAGAAGTTTGTAGATGGAGCGGCTGTAAAAAAAGTAGGTGATCTCAACTTTGAAATTTGTCGTAACAATTTAGAAGAAGTAGTTACAGTGGCTGAAGGTAAAGTCTGTGAGATCATCCTTGAGATGTACAACAAAGATGCTATCGTGGTGGAACCTGCCGGGGCTTTATCAATTGCCGTATTAGAACAATATACTGAAGCTATATCTGGTAAAAATATAGTATGTATTATTAGCGGCAGTAATAATGACATTACCAGAACTGAGGAAATAAAAGAGCGGGCTTTACTTCATAAAGGCTTAAAGCATTACTTCATAGTGAATTTCCCTCAACGTGCAGGGGCGCTAAAGCAATTTGTTGTAGAGGTACTTGGTGCAACGGATGATATCACCCATTTTGAGTATACCAAGAAGAATTCTCGAGAGAAAGGCTCCGCTGTGGTAGGTATCGAGTTAAAGCATAAAGATGATTATAAGCCCTTATTGCAAAGGATGAAATTTCTGGGCTTTTATGGTGACTATATCAATAATAATCATGAACTGCTCGATATTTTGACATAAAAAAAGCTGAACCGTCTGGTCCAGCTTTTTTATTTTCTAGAAAGTAAAGATTACATATCTTCTTTAACTTCTTCAGCACCTTCTTCTACTTCCTCAGCACCTTCTTCGATTTCTTCGCCCATTTCTTCAGCGCCTTCTTCGATTTCTTCACCAGTTTCTTCAACTGCATCTTCTACGTCTTCAGCTGCATCTTCCATGCCGTCTTGAACGTCATCAGCAGCTTCTTCCATTTTGTCTTCAGCTTTTTCTTTGTTGCTCTTGTTGTCACATGCTACGAAGGTTGTAAAGAAACCCGCTAGCAATAATAGTGTGAATAATTTTTTCATAGTTTAATAGATTTTGGTTTTACAAGCATTAAATGTATTTAAAAAAATACGCATAGTAAAGCGCATGTACTATTTTTTTCTAAAAACCAGTTTAATAGGAACCCCTGAAAAGTCAAAATGTTCCCTTAATTTATTTTCGAGGTATCTCTCGTAAGGAGGCTTGATGTATTGAGGCAAATTGCAAAAGAATGCAAAACATGGCGTATAGGTTGGTAACTGCGTTACATACTTTATCTTAATATACTTACCCTTCAATGCAGGCGGTGGATAGCGCTCTATCTCTTTTAACATCACATCATTCAATTCTGAAGTACTTAACTTCTCAGAACGCTGCTCATAAATTTTCATAGCAGTTTCAATGGCCTGAAAAATTCTTTGTTTCTGCAGCACAGAAGTGAAAATTATAGGTACATAACTAAGTGGGCCAAGTTTTTCTACTATTTCCTTTTTGAATTTATCATGAGTTTTACCATCCTTCTCAATCAAATCCCACTTGTTCACCATAATCATGATGCCCTTTTTGTATTTATGAGCCAGTGATATAATCTGCATATCTTGTGACTCAAAACCTCTAGTGGCATCAATCATTATTATACAAACATCCGAATCTTGTAAAGCCTGAATGGCCCTAATGGTAGAGTAAAACTCAATATCGTCCTTTTGCTTGGTTTTCTTTCTTAAACCTGCTGTATCTGTAAGAATAAAGTCCTTACCGTATAGTTTATAACGAGTATGAATTGAATCTCTGGTTGTACCTGCTAAGTCAGTTACTATTGTTCTTTCCTTTCCAAGCAAAGCGTTCAAAAAGGAAGATTTACCAGCATTTGGCCTTCCTAGAATTGATATCTTCGGAATACCAGTAAACTGATCTTCGTGATCATCTTCTAAATGATTAACTATTTCATCAAGTATCTCCCCTGTACCTGAGCCGCTTGCTGATGAAATGGTAAAAACCTCATCAAAACCTAAAGCATAGAATTCACCAGCCATAAAGCTCTTCTCAGGATTATCAGCTTTGTTGGCTACCACATAAACCGGCTTCTTTACCTCGCGTACAATATTGGCAAAATCTTTATCAAGATCAGTTAAACCTGTATGGCAGTCTACCATAAATAGGATTACAGAAGCCTCACCGAGGGCTTCCTTAACTTGTTTACGTATTTCTGATTCAAAAATATCTTCTGAACCAGTCACGTAACCTCCTGTATCAATTACAGTAAATTTCTTTCCATTCCATTGCGCCTCTCCGTACTGCCTATCCCTTGTTACTCCGGATTCATTATCCATAATCGCTTGCTTTTTCTCTACAAGTCGATTAAAGAAAGTAGATTTCCCAACATTAGGACGACCAACTATTGCTACTATATTTGACATATCTCTTAATTATTAATTAACAATCACTAATTAGTAATTGTCTGGAATTAGTATCCGAAGCGTTTAAGTTTGAGCTCTTTTTTACGCCAGTCAGGTTCAACCTTTACAAAGGTCTCCAAGTGAATTTGTTTTACAAAAAATGCTTCCAAATCCTTACGTGATTCAATACCAATTTTTTTTATGGCTTCTCCTTTTTGACCAATAATAATGCCTTTCTGCGATTTACGCTCAACATAAATTTCAGCTCTTATTCTAATGATCGTTTCATCCTCTTTAAACTCCGTAACCACCACCTGGCAACTGTAAGGAACTTCCTTTTTATAATTTTGGAAGATTTTTTCCCTAACAACTTCTTCTACAAAAAACTTCTCCGGCTTATCAGTTAACTGATCTTTAGGAAAATACGCAGGATGCTCCGGTGTTAAATCAAGCATAAGCTTAAACAGCTTTTCAATATTTAACTCCTCTAAAGCAGAAATCATTATTTGATGATCGGGCTCAATAATATCAGCCCAATACTTCAATTTATCTTCTGCCTGTGTTCCTTTGGCCTGATCAATTTTATTCAAAACCAGTATAGTGGGAACATCATACTTTTTGATCTGATCAATTAACCGATCTTCCTCCTCGTACTTCTCATATAAATCAGTAACGAACAATAAAACATCAGCATCTTCTAAAGAACTTTTCACAAAGCCCATCATAGACTCATGGAGCTCATATTGCGGTTTAAGAATTCCTGGAGTATCAGAATAAATTAATTGAAAATCTTCACCACTCAGCACTCCCATAATACGATGGCGAGTGGTTTGTGCTTTTGAAGTAATGATAGACAGTCGTTCACCAACAAGCGCATTCATCAAGGTAGATTTACCCACATTAGGTTTACCTACTATGCTTACAAAACCTGCTTTATGTTGTTTCCCTGCCATTAATACTGATTCTTAAAAAATTTCTTTGCAAAGGTACTTGATTTTTATGAATGTTTAGTTACCTTTGTAATCCTTTTGAGGGAAACATCAGCAAAAGATGTTTAAATCAAGAGTTTATGATCGCGGGATGGAGCAGTTGGTAGCTCGTTGGGCTCATAACCCAAAGGTCGCAAGTTCGAGTCTTGCTCCCGCTACTAAGTAAAAAGCCAGTCAATTGACTGGCTTTTTTTATATCTCTGCTGCAACTTTTCAAGAATTAAAAACCGTTTTAAAATAGGAGTCTTCTTTGAAGTCTGAACTTCTAACTTTTTTCTTAAAGAGTTTGATTTTATCCTTACCTGATTTATCAATTAAATCAGGCATTCTAACTTCCAGCTCTATATTTCTGGTTTTAGCGTTTATGCTATAATCTTCTATTATTTCAATTACATCAGGATGGATATATTCAGAAGCTGTACCATCTATTAGTACTTTACTATTGGCAGGAACAGCATTTAATGCCTGTAAAATTCCTGCTTTATTTAGGAAGGTTACATTTTCAGAGAGCTTAATCTCTATAAGGCCTGCCTCCTTCTCCTTTCTAAAATTAAAAGGTGTAATAAAGTTTTTCCTTAAGATTAAGAATAATGCAACGGCAAGCCCTATACCTATACCTACCAATAAGTCTGTGAACACAATACCTACTATAGTGATAATAAATGGTAAAAACTGCTCCCATCCGAGTGCTGACATTTGCCTGAATAAGGATGGCTTAGCCAATTTATAGCCTACTAAAAACAATATAGCCGCCAAACTAGAAAGAGGTATCATGTTCATTACCTGAGGAGCGAACATAACACTCACAAATATTAGTACACCATGAAATACTGCCGAAACTTTCGTTTTACCACCAGACTGGATATTAGCAGAACTTCGCACAATTACCTGAGTAATTGGCAAACCTCCTATTAAGCCAGAAAATACGTTCCCTACGCCCTGCGCAATTAACTCTCTATTTGTTGGTGTTATACTCTTTTCAGGATCAATCTTATCAGTAGCCTCCACACAAAGTAAAGTTTCTAAGCTTGCTACAATAGCAATGGTAATACCTGTAATTATTATTTTAGAGCTAAAAACCCTACTCCAATCAGGTGTTGTGAAAAGTTTAGTAAAGCCACCTTCCTCAGAAGCAATTGGCAGGTTTACCATTTCATCTTTAGCTAGTGTAAAGGCTTCTGTTGTATTGAAAAAGTTGCTCATGATTATTCCAATTACAACCACAATCAAAGGCCCCTGAATAATTTGAAACAACCTTATCTTTTTAATAAACCTTTGCTCCCATAGAATGAGTATGCTAATTGAAATAACACTTATTATTACTGCGGCTGGGTTAATATCTCCCATGGCAACCCAAATTTCTGAAAAGGTATTCTCCCCATCTTTCTGAAAAAAAGATTCAAAACCGTCAGGAATGATATCATGACCAAGCGCATGAGGTATTTGCTTCAGAAAAATTATTATGCCTATTGCAGCCAGCATTCCTTTTATAACTGAATTGGGAAAATAATAACCAATAATGCCAGCTCGAAGAAAGGCTAACAAAATTTGAACTATTCCGCCTATCACAACAGCAGAGAGAAACAATGGAAAACCTATTTCCATGCTAAAATCTCCTTCAGCATTAGTGCCCAATTGCCTTATCGCATCAGCCACAATCACTGCCAATCCTGCTGCTGGACCACTCACCCCAAGCTTAGAGCCACTAATTGCTCCAACAACTATACCGCCAACCATACCTGCTATGATGCCTGAAAATAAGGGTGCACCCGAGGCTAAAGCAATCCCCAGACATAGCGGAACCGCTACTAAGAAAACTATAATACCCGCTGGTATGTCATTTTTTAAATATGAAAAATTAAATCCCATAAGGGATTTTGAAGTTTTAGACATGCAGCAATTGTTTGTTTTTACTATCCTAAATTAGAAAAGAAATAAGCAATTCAGTCATAATCATATCATTTTTAACATTAAGATGAATTTCTACTCATCAGCAAGAAACATTTGAAAACTAAATTGCCTCTTGCTATGAAAATTCTATACGCGGTTCAAGGAACAGGAAATGGTCATTTAAGTAGGGCCCGAGACATTATACCTCAGCTAAAGCGATATGGGCAGGTAGATATTTTGGTAAGCGGTACCCAGGCGGATGTTCGGTTAGAGGAAGAAATAAAATATCAATTTTCGGGAATCAGCTTTATATTCGGTAAAAAGGGCGGAGTAGATGTACTGAGGACGATTTATCAATTAAAGTTTCTTAGGTTTTTAAAAAATATATTTCAACTTCCTGTTCATCAGTATGACTTGATTATTAATGATTTCGAACCTGTTACAGCATGGTCTTGCTTTGTTAAAAGTAAATTCTCTGTAGGGCTTAGTCATCAAGCAGCAGTTATTCACCCTAATGCACCTAAACCTGAAAGGAAAGATTGGCTTGGCACTTTCATACTTCACTTTTATGCGCCAACTTCCGTAAAATATGGGTTTCATTTTCAGTCATTTGCCGATAATATTTTCACTCCAGTAATCAGAAATGAGGTAAGAAGATTAAGACCAACTAACAAAGGGCATTATACAGTATATCTGCCTGCCTTAGGAGATAACAAAATTATTAAGATTCTTAAACAGATGCATGTTGAATGGCAGGTTTTTAGCAAACATTCTAAAACACCTTACGAAGTAGATAATGTTAAAATTCAACCTGTAAACAATATTGCTTTTGCTGAAAGTTTAAGCAGTTGCGCAGGTATCATATGCGGGGCCGGATTTGAAGGCCCTGCCGAAGCGCTCTTTTTGGGTAAAAAAGTATTAGCAATCCCCATGAGGGGACAGTATGAGCAACATTGTAATGCCGCAGGATTAAAAGAAATGGGAATTCCTGTTATCAATAAACTCAACAAAAAAGCTATCCCTATTATTGATAAGTTTGTTCACGATGCTCAAAAGGTAAGTGTATGTTATAAAGATCAGACGGCTGATATTATAGATCATCTTGTTATGAGCCATGCAATAAAAAGTCAGACAGATGCTTTGGCAGTTTCAACATCATAATTAATGATTCTTTTAAGCATACCATCAAAAATGAACTCATGGAAAATAAAGATGCTGTACCAGTATAGCCTGCCAGCCAATCCATGAGGCCTAAATGTAGCAGTTTGCGTTAAGGTTTGAACGCCATCATCATTTTCTTTATACTTAAATTCAAGCCAGGCTTCACCCGGCAACTTCATCTCCGCAAACAACAGCAACCTACCTTCTTGTTTATCAGCTACCAATACACGCCAAAAGTCAAGTGCATCACCAGACACAAGTTGATCAGGACTTCTTCTGCCTCGCCTCAAGCCTACACCACCAACAGCTTTATCCATCCAACCTCTTACCTTCCAAAGAAAGTCCCAGTAATACCAGCCTCGCTCTCCACCAAGCCTCCATACATTATCTAAAACTTCATCTTTAGATCGTTCAAAATTATGACTACGCTTATCAACGAAACAACCATGAACTGGTACTTTCACAAAGTCCATCAACGCTGTATTGATTTTTGAACTCGCCAGCGCATCTTTCCAACTGGAAACAACCTCATTCTGGGCAATTCTATCGAAAGCCAATTCTACAGCTTCTTTATAGCTAAAAAGCTCTTGAGGTATAACTTTCTGAATATCATTATTCTTAACGATTACTTCATTTTTCATGCTATCAACTAGACTACTCGCAATTTTATATGAAGTTGATGTTACGAAATGCAACCAATATGAACTTAACCTTGGAGTAAGTACAGGAACAGTAATAATTTTTCTTTTCAACCCTCTACTTTCGGCAAAAATCATCAGCATTTCTTTATAAGTGAGAATATCTGGTCCACCAATGTCAAAAGTCTTGTTAAATAATTCCTCTTTCAACAATGCATGTGACATATAATAAATTACATTTCTGATGGCTATTGGCTGACATTTAGTATTGAGCCATTTGGGAGCCACCATTACAGGAAGTTTCTCTACTAAATCTCGAATAATTTCAAATGATGCACCACCAGAGCCTATTATTATAGCTGCACGTAAAACTGTTAGAGAAGCTTCGGCCTCTGAAAGAATTTGTTCAACATTACGCCTTGATTTTAAATGTTTGGAAAGCTCTTCATCATTTGATATACCGCTTAAATAGATAATCTGCTGGCAGCAGGTTTTATTCAAAGCTTCTACAAAATTTGTGGATGTTTCCTTTTCAAGTTCATGAAATTTCTTAGATGAACTGCCCATGGAATGAACCAGATAGTAGGCAGCATCAACATCTTTTGGAATATTTTCAAGAGCTTGCCTATCAAGCAAGTCTGCCTCGACAAAAGATACTTTGTTTTGAATATCTTCTTCTAAGTCTATCCTTCTTTTGTCCCGTACTAAACAGGTAACATCATGGCCTTCCATTACCAATATTGGCAACAACCTTCTACCTATATACCCATTAGCTCCTGTCAAAAGTATCTTCATTAGAATAGAACCAGACGAAGCTTAAAATGTTAAAAACAAACGTTAATCGAAAAGTCATAAAAAATTGACACTATTAAATAGTAAATCGTAAAATATAGCGTTAATTTTAACTATTCAATGATTGAATATGATATAATCATTACAGCAAAAGTTATGAAAGCTATTATTCCACTTCAGAAATCACCCTCCAAATCAGTTTCAACACAAGGTTTGAAAGTGTTACTTGTTGGTAATAACCCAATAGAAATGAGTAAAATTTATGACCAGCTGAAGTCTTTAAAGGAAAGAATTGCTAAAATTGACATATCATTTGATGACCGTGAAACTTTAGCTTATGTAAACTCTCATAAGCCTAATTGTATTTTGATTGACGATAATTACGGCAGCAGTCCTATCAAGAAGTTAATGACCAGCTTAAAAAATGTTAAAAATAACTCTGCCTCATTAACACTGCTAAAAACTAAAAACACCACCGAACTACTCGTTGGCTTTCAAGAATACTTGATGAAAGAAAGCATTACTGCCGACAGATTATATAGCAGCTTGAAAAATGGCTTGAAGTTTAGAAAAACCAGAGCCTATTTGAAAGACAAGTTTTCAGCTAAATAAACTTCTCGAGGCGAAACTCGAATAGAAGAATTTCTTCGTTACGCCTAACCTTAAGCCTAATTTTACGCCCTTCTTTACTTGTTAGAATGTCATTTATACGAGATA
Organism: Marivirga atlantica; assembly: GCF_016734805.1. Lineage (GTDB taxonomy): Bacteria > Bacteroidota > Bacteroidia > Cytophagales > Cyclobacteriaceae > Marivirga > Marivirga atlantica. The sequence continues at coordinate 959,894 of NZ_JAERQG010000001.1, read as the reverse complement.
AATCTAAATCCTCTCCCATATAACCATTTAATGAAATTATCACGTCCTTTTCCTTAACACCTGCATTTGATGCCGGAGTATTTTCACGCACCTCTTCTACCTCATAATATGGCCTTAAGAAAAGCTCACCTTTTGCAATGATGCTTAAACCACTCATATCATAATCGAAAGCCTCTTTGAAATATTTATTTTTCTTTAAATAGAGCACTTCATCTCTATAATTAAGATAAATATTAAATCGCCTTAATACTCCACCTCCTAAAGTACCATGCCTGCCTGTATTTTCAATCACTTCACTATAACTGCCCTTATCAGGAAAACGAGCAATTACTTCTTCCAATTGATAATCTAGTATATTCATATGATCAATTCTTCCTACATGTCCTTCGATTGATCCGGCTATACCTGCCCCCAAAATATCTCTGATATTTTTTAATGGGATATTTATAGAAGAATCTCTGTTTTGGTGAAGCATTAATGAGTGGGAAGCTCCGGTATCAATCATTAGTTTGGCCTTAATAGTTGTTGAATCCTTTAATTTCACCTGTTGAAAAATGTAAGGCTTGGTGTTCTCAACTTTGAGTGGTATTGATCTGTACCACCATAATTTCTTATTAAAGCTTTTATGATTAAAAAAAGTGATAGTTCTATTTGGGTAGTCTATTTTAACGATAAAGTTCTTAAATAAATCATAACCCAAAATGCCATGAACTTTAATGCCCATTGATTCCTCCAGTTTGAGATAATCATCTGCCAAAACAAGTAAAGGAATATGTGTTCCTGTTATCCCCTTTAAGTTGATGTTAACACTATTTACTATGAAAGCTTCAACTTCCTTTCCTCCTGCCGCACCAACAAGTGTCATTTTTCTATCCGGTTCAATATCCAGCACATCGGCATAAATTTTTTCGATGAGCACTGTATTGGTAACACCAGTGTCAATGATAAATTTTAAAGGAACTACACCTTGAAATAAAACATCTACCACCATTAAATTATTAATAAGCTTGAATGGTATAGATACTGAGCGTTTTTGGTCATTTATCTCAAAGCCAAACTTCATTTGTTGATTTTGAGATAAAGCACTTTGTTCAAAACAAATTATTAATAGAAATACCAGTAAATAAGATTTGATAACTTTAGGCATATAACTAAACCTCAATATGAGAAATATACAAAATTATATAGAACATACTGTTCTTAACCCAACACTTAAAGATGTGGATGTAGAAAAAGTAATTCTTGAAGCAAAGAAACATAATTTATTAGGAGTGTGCGTTCCCCCATTTTGGGTGAAAAAAGCTAAAAGAGAATTATCTGGATCGGATATTAAGCTGGTTACAGTCATAGGTTTCCCATTAGGTTACCAAATGAGCCAAACCAAAGAAGCCGAAATGAATCAAGCCATAAAAGATGGTGCTGATGAACTGGATTTAGTACTGAATATCTCTGCTTATAAAGCCCAAATGATGTGGCCTAAAATTGAAATTGCCAAGTTTAGTAAGATGGCTCACGAACATGAGAAACTGCTAAAAGTAATTATTGAAACGGCCTATCTTGACCATGATGAAATTACCGATTTATGCAAAATCTGTGCAGATGCGGGTGCCGATTTTGTAAAAACATCTACTGGCTTTGCCTCTTCAGGTGCTAAGGCGGAAGATATAAAGTTGATGCGTAAGACTTTACCAAACCATGTAGGCATTAAAGCTAGCGGGGGAATAAAAACTTACGAACAAGCGCTAGGAATGATTGAGGCAGGTGCCGATAGAATTGGGACTTCCAACGGACCAGCACTGCTAAATCCTTAAGCTATTTTCATAGGGATAATGCCCTTATACTTGTAAACTTTTAAGCCAAATTGTTCAGAAATGAAGTTCCTTAATCGGCTGTAGGCTAGTTGCGCTTGCTTATCTTCAGGATAAAAGATAGTAGCTTCTAAGACTGCTTTTAAGAAATTCTTTGATTTACCGAATTCAAAAAGCCACTCTTTGAAAGCCATGGTCCAGTCTTCTTTATATTTTTCTAAATGATCTTTGCCATCAAACAGCAACTCTAATTGATTTGAGCTGAATTTGTAGCGGTATATTCCTGCCATTTCCTCATAGAGCTCACCAACTTCCACAAGGCTATATTCAGTGGTGTTAACAATTTTTTCTATCGACTTATCTATCAAACCCAAAGGATTATAACGCAATAAATAGGTTTGCTTAACCTGCTCAACCAAGTACAAACTAAGTTCATGCTTCATTTCAAGCTGAGCTTGCTCTAGTAGATAATTCTTGTCAAAAGGAAAAAACTTTCTTTGCATGCAGTATTAGAATTTTAACAAAGATAAGGTATTCCGAAAAAAATATCAGTGCTTAATACCACATTCTTCGCAGAATTTCATTTTACCAGGAGGTCTTTTCTTTGGCTTCTTCTTATGACCAAAATATCTGAAGTTAGAATACTGAGGCTTCTCCATCTCCTTCGCCTTCTTTTTGGCTTCCTTTGCATTTTGTTCCATTCTTTCATGGTACTCAGCAACTAGCTGATCTCCCCAGTTAACCTCTTTCTTCTTAAATATATCCCAGAAGCTTCTTTTCTTATTTGGGTTAGCTCCATAGTTACGCGCAGTAGGTTGTCCAGGGTTTAATGATGAAGGACCTTGATTCTGGTTATTAGACTGCATCGGTGTCTTATTAGAACAAGAGAAAACCAGAAAGGACAGCAAACAATATAAAACAAACTTTTTCATACAGTATCGTAACGTCTTGAGCTACAAATATTGCATTTGGAATTAATCATTGAAAAAATATGTGGATATATGTAAGGTAATTGTATATTTAGAGGCCAATTTTAAAAATCGGACTATTGAAAAGTGAATCGCTAAGTATCAACTACAAAAGCTTCAGTAATTTTAATGAGCTACCTGAAGTTTATCAGAGGCTATGGAATGAAGCACTTAATGCCAGGAAATCATCCTATTCACCCTATTCGAAATTTACAGTAGGTTGCGCTATTGAACTAGAAGATGGTTCTGTAATAACTGGTACCAATCAGGAAAATGCGGCTTTCCCTGCCGGTTTGTGTGCAGAACGTACTGCTATGTATAGAGCAGGCATACATGCACCAAGAACTAAATTTAGGCGATTAGCAATTTGCGCTACAAAAGCCGGTGAAGATATTCTGCAAAGCGCCCCTCCATGTGGTGGCTGCCGCCAGGTAATGTTAGAGTTTGAAAAAAGGCATCAGCAAAAATTTGAAATTCTTTTTACTGATGCCTCTGGTAATTTTATTGTTATGGAAAGTGCTACTAATCTTTTTCCATTCTCGTTCGTCTTCTAATTTAATCCTTTATTAAGCGAGAGATAAAGTAATTACCGGCTTCATCCTGAAGTTGAATCAAATAAATACCTGCATTCAACTCTTTTATATCTAAAGTGCTTATCCCTTCAGGTATCACAGTTTCCTTCACAACAGTGCCATTTACAGTTAGTATACGAACTTTATGTTTGCTGTAGCTATTCTCAAGCTGTAAATATATTGACGAGTTGGCGGGGTTTGGATAAAATTTGAAAGTGGTTGCCTCTTTAGGTTTGTTGGCAGTCACTCTTCCTGTTTCAGTAACGGTTATTTTGCCATCTTCAACCACTGCCTCAACGGTGACCTCTTCATTTATATCACCGCTCACACTAAAGAAAATATCAGTTGTTTCATCTACCTCCACACCAGGATAATCACACTGAATTCTGTATTCACCAGCAGGCAGATTAGGAATTATAAACTCACCATTTTCATCAGTTTTGGTAAAGGCTACCAGATCACCATCATCTAATAACCTCAGGCTTGAACCATCTCTTACTGATCCGGAACGAGTTCTAATTGTCACACTTGATCCACTAACCCTTCTTCTAGGTAGCACCCTCAATGAACTATCAGCATCATCGTAATCTTCGAACATAATCCCAGAAATCGTTGAACCCGGTTCAGTGAATTCTTCTGGTTCGCTAGCTACCTCAATTACTACTCCTGAAGTATTGGTTTCCAGAAGCAATGTTTCTGCAAGCTCCCAATCGATGGTATTACCCAAATAGGTAGGTAATAAATCAGGATGATTTTCAGGATCCGGATCTGCTAGTATAATGTAGTCTCCGAGAATGAGGTTCTCAAAAAGGAAATTATTATTATTCTCCAATACCAGAACAGCCGCTGTATCATACTTATCTGCATAAGGGTTTATTTCGAAAAGTCTTACTGTAGAACTATTAACTGCAGAAGCATTTACGTCTATTACACTTCCGGATAAGTTGGCCGCGATAGCATCATAAGGCACGTAGGTTCTATGACTTCTCTTACCTTCATTATCAATTGCGACTAAAACCAACTCATAGTTTTGATTTGCTTCTAATTCAGTTCTGTTAGGTAGAAATTGAATGCTAATATCCTGCCCTGCATCAAAACCACTAGCATTATAAGCGTTAGAGTTAACATTATTTCTTCGGAAAAGATACCTTATTGAACTTATATTATTTCCATTTTGATTAGCCGCACTTACAGTTGCCGATAACCTTGGTCCTATTACAACATCGTAAACGTGGGGTAATGGAGGTAACCCACTAAGAATATAGGGGGAATCACCACCAAAAGCACCTTTATTAAGGGTATTATTCTGAGGGATAAAATCATTATCGAAAGTAAGACTTCCAGACGCATTGGTAAAGTTGGCCTCACCAAAAGTGATATTTCCACTTCCACTTGAATTACCGCTTAGGTTAACATCAATAATGTTATTGTTAAAAGCTACATCATTGATGCTATCAGAAACATATTTGATGGTATTGAAATCAAAATTGAAATTATTTAAACCATTTTCTGCAGCACTAATTTCAGCAAAAAGGGTAGTTACCGTATCAATTATATTATTTGAAACAAATATGTCATCATATGTTCGGTTAACACCCAACAGAGTTGTGGAATTAATCTGAAGTAGATTAATGAAATTCCTAGTTATGGCAATATTCTGATTCTTATCTCCCATAGAGATAACGTCAATCTTATTACCTTCCAGATGTACATTTTTTAGCGTATCAGGCAATCTTGATGATTGATTATTAAGGTAAATTGCCTCAACCTCCATACCATATACATATGTTCCACTTGCATCTTTCGTTATGTTAAGAAAAGGCGTTTTTGCACTCTCCTTATTAAATTGAGTATTTGCATTTTCCTCAATGAAATAGCCTGGCCCTATAATAATGCGAGGACTAAAAACTGCAGCTTCGTTATAAGATATTTCTGAGCCTGCTACATAAATGGTATCACCCTCTTTAGTGGCAGAAACTGCCTGATAAATATCTCTGAAATCTGCAGTATGTGTAGCATCATTATCTACATAAAATCGAGAAGCGTTAATATTGGCTTTCACATTAATAAAGGCCGATAATAATACCAATTCAGGTAAATCAGGATGTGATGCCTGCAGTACGTAAGCACCAGCCTTTAGCGAATTGAAATTTATTATATCATAACTGGCATTACTCGCGCCACTAAGCGTATCATTATTAAACAACCATTGGTAACTAGCTCCATTAACATCTTCAATAGCTGTTGAAAGTGCTACATCACTTCCAACAGTTGGTGTAACATCTTGATTACTACCTATCCTTCTTTGAGGAGCATATACGAAGTTTGCTATGTCTCCTTGTACATTAGGAAGTAGATCTGCCAGATCAAGTTGATTAGAATTAACCACTAAACTCTGCATTGTAGCACTTGAACTAAAATCAGGAAGACTGGTAAAATAGTTATTAGAAACATCAAGCGCATTTAAATTTGCTAAATCAACAAAAGCTTGAGGTAAATCTCCTGTCAATAAATTCCCATTTATATATAGTGAATTAAGGTTTGTTAATTGAGACACATTAGCTTCCGTTAAGCTGCCAGTAAAACCCATTCCGCTAAGCCCATAAGACTCCATAAAAGTTGCATCAAATATTACCTGAGGTAGCTCTCCACCTATAGTTGCTGTATAATCAATATGATAGGACCTTAGTTGAGTCAACTGATCTAGGTCTGTAGGGATTTCCGTTACCAATAATGGGTTATCGTAAACATATATCCTTTCAATATTTGGTAAGTGGATGATATCAGGAAAATTACCAGAAAAGTTATTCTGTGATATATCAATGTAAGTCAAGTTGCTCAAATTCTCCAATGAGGCAGGTAGTTCACCATTAAGGTTATTATCGCGTGCAACCAAAGTTTGGAGAGCAGTTAGGTTACCTAATTCAGTAGGTATTAGTCCTTCAAATTGATTTGTCTGAAGATCAAGCTCACGAAGCTTAGTCAAACTACCGATTTGCGCTGGGATTACACCGTTATATTGAGAAAAACCTAAATAAAGAATTTCCAAGTTTGTTAAGTTACCTATTTGCGTTGGAATACTTCCAGATAGCTCCGTGGCTGACAACCTTAGATCGATGAGATTAGTTAAATTGCCAATTTCAGCAGGAATACTTCCCGTAAGTGGATTGGTATGCAAAATCAACTCTTGGAGATTTACAAGATTACCCACCTCAATAGGAATATTTCCACTCAATTTGTTTCCATAAAGATGTAAGCGTGTAAGTCCGGTCAAATCTCCGATTGAGGCAGGAATACTACCATGTAAGTTATTATTATTTAAATCTAAACTTTCAACTCTGGTACCATCAGCACTCAATGTAACCCCAAACCAGCTATCAAGTGTACCTGTAAGCCAGTTGCTAGTATTTGTCCATGAAGTATCATTTACATTAGTTATCTCATAGAAATCAAGAAGTGCTAAGGAGTCAAGTTGCCTGTCGGAAAGCTCAGTAATTTTAATAGACTTAGTTTTAAAATTACAACCAATGGTATTGATAATGTCAACACTATAGAAACCTGTATCTACAGGAATATAAGTTGGATCAGTTGCTCCCGCTATTGCATTACCGTCTTTGTACCACTGATATACCACTGTACCAGCATTAGAACTGGTTGAAGCTTCTAAAACGGCATCCAAAGTAGTATTAGAACTACCTGAGTTATTAATATAACCATAAAAAAACGGGTAAGAGGCTGGATTAAGTTGACCAAGTGTAACATTATCTCCTGCAGTTGTGTAATTAGATTGTGCATAAACGCTTCCACTACCTAATACTGCAACATCTCCGATAAAAGAATAAAGTGTCGGACTAACTACCTCTGATGTACCCGTTGAAGTATTAAATTTCTGAACAATAACAAGACTACTGATGCTATCCTCCAACAGAGTTCCATCCATGTACAATTCAGACTGGAATTGAGCTCCGCTTTTCGCCCATACAGGATAGTATATTGATTGTTGTTGAGGATCCAACCAGGAAGTATAAGTTAAATAATACCAGCCAGGAACAGCCATCTCGTGCTGCCATATGGTTGCTCCATCGAACACATTTAATGCTCCCACTTTAGAATCTACAATAGTACCATCCGCTGAATCATCAGGATAATCAACAGCAGCATAATGCAATCTTGAACTACCAAGAGGATCATATTCATATTTCAAAGCAGGAATTTCCACTCCTATATCTGATTCTAAAATGTTAATCCAGTCTAACGTACCTGTGAAAGTCTCATATTCGAAAGTCATCTTAAAAATAAAGCCTGAATTGCCACCAGTATAATTAGTCACGTTTCCATCTATATCAATTGAAGTTGCTCCGTAAGAATTACCACTTACATAGACACCATCGTTTTCATCCGTTTCCAAACCGAACAACTCCATATCGCCATTACTTGTGATAGGTACAAATACATCAATAAAGCCATCAAATGCATAAAGACTCATAATAAAGGCTGTTGAACTTCCATCGGTGCCAACCTCCTCAACACCCTGATCTCCGTCAAAAGAAAGTTTATCATGAAAAACTCCGGTCAGAATTAAATTTCCAAGACCATCCATCGCAATAGCATCAAATCCGAAATTGCCATATTCATTTGGTCCTCCTTGAAAAGTTTTTGACCACTGCTGACCACCAGCCAAATCGTATGATTCAACTACATAAACAAAATTTCCATCAGCATCCTGATAAGTCGTTGGAACAAAGATTTCCGAGCTATTGACAAAAGCGCCAGGCTCAAAATACCCTCTTTGATTTGCCCCACCGCCTACAATATTGAAGCCCGGCATAATCTGCCAGCTATCAATTAAATTACCTAAGGTGTCTAGAATTGCGACATACTTTCCTATTTCACCTGCATTTGGTGTGGTATAATTAATACCACCTAAAGTGATTTCCGTTTCAAAATAACCAATAGCAAAAATGTTGGCAGATTCACCCTCGTAATATGTATGGCTAAATTCAGCTTCACCGCTGGCACCGTAAGACCAGGAGTTTTCAACGGGACATTGTGCCCAAGACAGCTTACTAAACATTAATAAGGTTAGTGGAAGAAGTATAAATTTTTTCATCTAACTGAAATTCTAAAAATGATATTTCTACTTAATAAAAAACAATGTAAGATCAAAGGTAGCTAATCAACTTTTATAAAGAGTTAACCTGATGGGTTGAAGCACTTTATTCATCGAAAATTTTAATTAAATTAACATTATTCATAAGTTAATTTAAAAAGGTTAGCTTAATTAAAGAGAATTACCTCTTAATTTAGAAAAAGGAAAATCGAAAGAGATGAAAGGTTTTTACTACATATTGACTATTTACCTTGTTTCACTAAGTCCTTCAATTGCTGTTGGTCAGTCCTCAGAACTACCTTCTGCCATTGAAACCCTCTTCAATGCGCAACAATTTGAAGAAATTATCAACAGTGCTACTGAAATAAAAACATACAGTGAAAAGAATCAAGATAGCACCTCTGCAGAATTACTTTATTTTTTAGGAGATGCTTACCTAGCGATGGATCAAATCGAAGCGGGTTTAACTATAATGGAAGAAGAGCTTGAGTTAAGAAAGGATTTACCCAACTCTGATCCTCTTATTATGGCAGACCTCAGTTATAACCTTTCTTACTATTTAAGTTTGCTAGGTGAAGCTAATAAGGCTATTGAAAAGATAAACTTTGCCATTAGTCTTTATGAAAAAAATCTGGAACCTGAAGATGAAATTATTACCTCTTCAAAAATTGAACTCAGCAAAATACTTTCAAATGCCGGTAAAGAAAAACAGGCAATCGCAACACTAAATAGTCTAAATAGCCCAAATCAAAATGTAAGCTTCGAAATCAATAAAGAACTGGGAAATGCCTATTTACAATTAGGTAATTATTCCAAAGCGGACCTCTACTTTAACAAGGCTTATAGTATTGGAAAGAACTTAGGAATAACCAGCATTCAATACTTACAGGCTTCAATTTACCTCGGTGATTTATATTTTCTTAAATCAAAATATGGTCAGGCCGAAGAATCATATATCTCTGCTACCGCATTAGCAAAAAAGATTGGCGGTCTAGAAAGCCAAATAGACATCATGAAAAACAACCTCGCAATGCTTTATTGGCGCATGGGAATTTATGATGAAGCATTAGCCCTTATCTCTGAGATCAACTTTGAAGCTTCTTCGGCCATAAACGAAGCCAACAGACTACAAAATAAAGCTTTGATACTCTTCAATATTGGAGAAATAGACTCGGCCAAAACGTATTCCAATAAAGCGTTAGCCCTGCTAGAAGAAATTCCAATAAAAAAGGCCGAGTTTCTCAAGAATAGGGCTAGCACTATCTATGCAGCGACAGGTGACTTTAAGCAAGCGATTAGTGACTTGACAGAAGCCAAGAAAATTTTCCAACTGGAAAAATCTAAAAGCTCTCCAGAATATTCAAAATATGAATTTAACCTCGGCAAAATTTACTTTAAAACCAATGATGCTAAACTGGCCCGAAAATACTTAAACGAAGCTTACAAAATAAGGAAAAAGTACTTGGTCAATACGCATCCGCTGTATGCTGAAGCAACTAAAGAACTTGCAGAACTCAATTGGTTTGAGAACAACACCAAAGAAGCACAGGCATTTTATGAAGAGACGTTCGACAATTACTTTGCACAAATTGAGGCTTATTTCCCTGCCTTAAGCGAGCAAGAAAAGGCTAATTTCTATACTAACACCTTAAGACCAACTTTTGAAGAATATAACAGCTTTGTAATCAACAACTACAAAGACAAACCTGAATTGCTTTCTGACATGTATAATTATCAGCTGGCGACTAAAGGTCTGATTATGTATGCTACTGAAAAAGCAAGAGACCAAATTTTCAATAGTGGCGATTCAACACTTATTGGCGTTTATGAAAGCTGGATCGGTACTAAAGAACAAATTGCAAGGCTCTATTCATTAACAGCTGAAGAAATAGAAACAGACCCCTTAAATCTAGACTCTTTACAGCAAAAAGCTAATACTTTAGAGAAGCAGCTAAGCAGAGAGTCAGCCGAGTTTTCGGAAGCATACAATAATAAAAAGCTAGTTTGGCAGGATATCCAAAAAGAATTGAAAGAGGGTGAAGCCGCCATTGAAATGATTCGATTTAGAAAATTTATCCCAGATAGCAGCGGGCAATTTGTAGACAAGGTTTTCTATGCAGCTTTACTTATAGACAAAGAGGTTAAAAACCCCAAATTAGTGCTGTTTGAAAATGGAGTTGATCTAGAAAATAAATATATCAAGAATTATAAAAATGCTATTAAATATAAAGTTCAGGACAAATACAGCTACAGCCAGTACTGGAAACCTATAGCGGCCAAAACCAGTAAATACAATTTGATCTATTTATCACCAGATGGTATCTACAATCAGATAAGTATCAACTCGCTTTATAATAATGAAACACAAAAATATGTGTTGGAAGAGCAGAATATCCAGTTGCTCACCAACACAAAAGATTTGATAGCCCTAAGAAATCCTGACAATTCGAAATATGCAGATGCAGGGAAATCGGCCTTATTCGGTTTTCCTAACTATAACAAAGGATTGGATAATAAGGATGAAACACAGCAGGTTGATGCCTCAGAAATCGCTAATAACGTAAGTCTTGATAGAGGTTTAAGAGGAAGTTTATCGCGCTACATTAGAGGAAATTCATTAGTAACTGCTCTACCAGGCACAAAAGAAGAGGTTGAAAAAATTAACATCCTTTATCAAGAACTCACCAATGATGCACCTAAAGTGAACCTTGCTAACGAGGCTGATGAATTAGCCGTAAAACGGGTTAACAATCCTAAAGTGCTTCACATTGCTACACATGGTTTCTTTTTGGAAGATGCTGAATCTGAAGTTGAATCGGCTGATGATAAATATGCACAAAACCCTCTATTAAAGTCCGGGATGATTTTAGCTGGAGCCAATTCATTTATAACATCCGGAGTAGATGAAGAGACTGGTCAAGATGGGATTTTAACAGCTTATGAAGCCATGAATTTAAATTTAAATGCCACAGAGCTAGTCATCTTATCAGCCTGTGAAACAGGCTTGGGCGATTTAAAAAATGGTGAAGGGGTTTACGGACTAAGAAGAGCTTTCTTTGTAGCAGGTGCAGATGCAATCATTATGAGTTTATGGTCTGTAGATGATGCCGCCACTCAAGAACTAATGACAGAATTTTACAAGCATTGGTTAGGCGGTAAGACCAAACAAGAGGCATTCTTAATGGCTCAAAACTTCACTAAAGATAAGTACAAAGACCCTTTCTATTGGGGTGCTTTTGTTATGGTCGGTGAATAACTTCACCAACTAAGAAGTACATCAAACCAACTACTAAACTCGGTTGATCATATTATCTTTGCAAAATGCAGGTAGAAAAGAAATGGGTTTTAGCTGAAGAGGTTGATGAAAATCAGGTAACTGATCTATCAAAATCAATTAATGTTAATCCTACTTTAGCTAAAATTTTAGTACAAAGAGGAATAATCTCTTTTGATGAAGCCAAAGCATTCTTTAGACCACAATTGGAAGAACTGCATGATCCTTTCAAAATGAAGGATATGGATAAGGCGGTAGAAAGAATTCTGACTGCTTTTGACCAAAATGAATCCATAATGGTCTATGGAGATTATGATGTTGATGGCACCACCGCAGTTGCCAGCATGTATAGTTTCTTAAATTCTCAGTACACTCATTTAACCTATTACATTCCTGACAGATACTTAGAAGGTTACGGTCTATCAAAACAAGGCATTGATTACGCTAAAGAAAATAACATAAGTTTAATAATTACGCTCGACTGCGGTATTAAAGCGGTGGAGTTGATACGCTATGCCAAAGAATTAGGTATTGATGTCATCATTTGCGACCACCATTTACCAGGAAAGGAACTACCTCCCGCTTTAGCAGTATTAGACCCTAAGCAAACAGACTGTAAATATCCTTTTAAAGAATTATCAGGTTGTGGAGTTGGTTTTAAGCTCATTCAAGCTCTATGTACTAAGTTAAATTTAGCTGAATATGTAGCTTATGAATATTTAGATTTAGTGGCAGTGAGCATTGCTGCTGATATCGTCTCCGTTACTGGTGAAAACAGAACATTGGCTTTCTACGGCTTAGAAAAAATAAATTTCAACCCAAAACCAGGCATTAAAGCATTGCTTCATTTAGGAGGTGTAAAGTCTAAAGTCGAAATATCTCATCTGGTATTTCAGGTAAGTCCCAGAATTAATGCTGCAGGTAGAATTGATCATGCACATTTAGCCGTTAAACTACTCATTGCGAAAAATGAGGAAGAGGCTATGTTAATAGCTCAGCAAGTTGGTGATAAGAATAACCGAAGAAAGGATTTTGACCAAGGCATCACAAAAGAAGCAATTCAAATTATTGAAAGTACTGAAAAGAATTTAAAAGCTAAGACTACCGTACTGTATCAAAAAAATTGGCATAAGGGGGTGATTGGCATAGTCGCCTCACGTTGTATTGAAAAGTATTACCGACCTACTATTATTCTAACCGAATCTAATGGGCAGGCCACAGGCTCTGCACGTTCTGTACATGGTTTTGATATTCACCAGGCCATTAGTAATTGTGCAGATTTATTAAGTCAATATGGTGGACATAAATATGCAGCAGGTTTAACAATGCCCATTGAAAACATTAACGCTTTTGTAGAAAAATTTGAGCAGGAAGTTTCGCGAACCATCAATGATGAAGACCTTATCCCGAAAGTAAAAGTTGACAGCTACATAGCCCTGGATCAGATTACTGATAAGTTTTTCGGTATTCTTAGTCAAATGGATCCTTACGGACCTAACAATATGCAGCCTGTATTTGCAGCAAAAGATTTGGAATTGGTCAGCGAGGTGAAAATTTTAAAAGAACAACATCTTAAGTTTAATGTTAAAGATAAACATGGCAAGGTGGAATTCACTGCTTTAGCTTTTGGCATGCGGGACGCTTTACCCATTTTAAACAATCAAAATGACTTTGAAATAGCCTTCACTATCCAAATGAATGAGTTTAATGGAACAAAATCTTTACAGCTTGTTGTAAAAGATATCCGCAGAATATAATTATTTTTATTCCTTTGATAATTCAGGTATGTTTGTTGCTGCAAAGCTGGCAAACAGAAGCATAACAGATGATTTTAAGAGCTGAGAACTTAGTTAAGAAGTATAAAAAAAGAACAGTAGTTGATCATATTTCAGTAAGCGTTGAGCAAGGTGAAATTGTAGGTTTATTAGGTCCTAACGGAGCCGGTAAAACAACTTCATTTTACATGATTGTAGGCCTTGTAAAGCCCAACGATGGTGAAATTTTCCTTGATGACGAAAACATCACCAAATTACCCATGTTCAAACGTGCTAAAAGAGGTGTTGGCTACTTAGCGCAAGAAGCTTCAGTTTTCAGAACATTAACAGTTGAAGAAAACCTGATGGCTGTTCTTGAAATGCGTAAAATTAGCAATGCGGAGCGTAAGGAAAAGATGGAATCTCTACTGGAAGAATTCAGCTTGACACATGTGCGTAAAAATAAGGGTCAGGTACTTTCCGGTGGTGAAAGAAGAAGAACTGAAATCGCACGTGCTTTGGCAATGGATCCAAAATTTGTCTTGCTTGATGAGCCTTTTGCAGGTGTTGACCCTATTGCAGTGGAAGAAATTCAAACCATTGTGGCTCGACTAAAAGAAAAAAATATTGGAATACTCATTACCGACCATAATGTAAATGAAACCCTTAGCATTACTGACAGAGCTTATCTTATGTTTGAAGGTAAATTGCTAAAAGCTGGTACAGCAGAAGACCTTGCTAATGATGAGCAAGTAAGGCGCGTGTACTTAGGTAAACACTTCGAACTTAAAAGAAAGATATAAATGGAATTTCTGAGCTCAATAATGACATGGGTGATGAAAAAGAGAATCCACGAAGTGGAGCTTTTCATCAAATACCCTAATGAAGTTCAGAACGAATTGCTTCCATGGCTCACCTACAGAGCAAGAAACACCAAATTTGGTAAAGAGTATGGTTTTGAAGAAATCAAGTCATACAACGAATTCAAGAATAGAGTACCTCTTCATTCTTATGAAGAAATCTATCCTTATATAGATCAGCTCCTCAAAGGAGAACAGAACATTCTATGGCCTACAGAAATCAGGTGGTTTGCCAAGTCGTCAGGCACCACGAATGACAGAAGTAAATTTATACCTGTATCCGATGAAGCCCTTGAAGATTGTCATTTCAAAGGAGGTAAAGATTTACTATCTATTTATCTCCACAACAATCCTGAATCACGTCTATTCACTGGTAAAAATTTGAGTATAGGTGGTAGCCAGCAGGTTAATCAATTTGATAATAACTCTAATTCATACTACGGTGATGTATCTGCCGTAATCATGAAAAACCTTCCTTTCTGGGTACAAATCATCCGAACTCCAAGTTTAGAAATTGCTTTAATGGATGAATGGGAAAGAAAGATTGAAGCTATGGCTCAGGCCACCATTAAAGAAGATGTTACAAGTCTTTCTGGTGTTCCTACCTGGACTATTGTGCTTTTACAAAGAATATTGGAGATAACAGGAGAGAAAGACATTTCCCAGGTTTGGCCTAATCTTGAATTGTTTATTCATGGAGCAGTGTCATTTACTCCGTACAGACATTTATTTGAGGATATAATAAAGTCACCACGAATGAATTATGTGGAGACCTACAATGCATCTGAAGGTTTCTTTGGCATTCAAGATCAATCTGATTCTGATGAAATGTTGCTGATGCTTGACTACGGTATTTTTTATGAATTCATCCCTATTGAGGAAAGTGATAATGAACAGCCAAAAACACTATTATTAGATCAGGTTGAATTGGATCAGGTTTATGAAGTAGTAATTAGCACTAATGCAGGTTTATGGCGTTACAGAATTGGAGACACTATCCGATTTACTTCGCTTAATCCTTTCCGCATAAAAATTAGTGGTCGAACCAAGCACTTTATCAATGCTTTCGGTGAAGAACTGATGATTGAAAATGCAGAGAAGGCCATTGCTATTGTAAATGAGCAAACCAACGTGACTATTGATAATTTCACGGCAGCTCCAAAATACCTCTCGCATGGTAAGAGTGGCGCCCATGAGTGGGTAATTGAGTTTGCTCAAGAGCCAGATGATCTGGAAGCTTTCGCTGACCTGCTTGACCAAGAGTTAAGAAGATTGAACTCTGATTATGATGCAAAAAGACAAAAAGATATTGCTTTAGGCAGATTGATTATCCACAAAGCACCAAAAGGCACTTTCTATAATTGGATGCGAAGTAGAGGTAAATTAGGTGGTCAAAATAAGGTCCCTCGCTTATCAAACAGCCGGGAATATGTGGAAGATTTACTGAAGCATATGTACTAGACTTCTTCAAGCTCAAACTGATCGAGCTGTTCTTTACACTCCTCCTGAACAGCCTCGTATAAATATCTTTCTTTTTTACGAACTAGTTGCTCTATGGCATAGCCAATTTCATTGAGCGATTCTTCATTATGTTGCTCTGGACCAACAATTTCCTGAATAAGATCATGCTCTTGCATTGTAACTTCATCCATCAGTTTGCTACCAGAGAAACCCCATTCAATAAATGCAGGATACAGGCTATTCTTATGGATTTTAAAGTTAGGAAGAATGAGGTCCTTTAGTTTCTGATTCAAGAAACCTGCTTTTGCCTCCACTGTGTTAGGCATGTTTTTGTAATCAGGCACATCGGCTTTTAACACCTGTGCCAGTACGAGCATCTGATGATGCTGCCTACTTAATACAATTAGGTTTTTATGTCTTCTCAATGTATTAAATTATAAATAAAAAGCCTTCTCAAAAGTCATTAAGAGCATTCAAGAAGGCTTTATTAATTTATTTCTTATGAGGCCCACTTTATGGTGCACCCTATAGCTTTAGTTTTTTTGGTAGGTACTTCTTTACTTTTAATCAAAGCATCAACAGCATCTTCAACATATTTTTTATCGGCAGCTGATGCATCTCTTGTGTTGTTATCAATTGCACCAATATATTTAACAGTTCTGTCTTTATCCAATACATAAACATGAGGTGTATTGGTAGCTCCGTAAGATTTGGTTATACTCTGAGTTTCGTCATAAACATAAGCAAAAGGGAAATTCTTTTCTTTTGCTCTAACTTTCATCAGGTCATAAGAGTCTTTGGGAGATTTCTCTTCATCATTAGGATTGATAGCAATTACTGGATAGCCTTTATCCGCATACTGCTCATGCAAAGCAATTATTCTATCTTCATAAGCAACAGAGTAGGGGCATGAGTTACAAGTAAAAACCACTATATAACCTTTAGCATCTTCATAAGAAGCTAAAGAAACCATTTTTCCATCCACATTCTTTAATGAGAAATCAGAAGCCTTATCGCCAACTTCATATCCGCCTTTATCTAGCGTGAATGCCAGCGCGAACAGACTTATCAAAGTCAAAAAAACGTACTTTTTCATATTAATTATTGTTTAGTGTTTCTTCTATTATCTTGGTCAATTCGCCTTCATGAAACTCTTGTTCATAAAATTTCTTCTGATCCCCATTTATTATCATGGTTGCCGGAATAGCACCAGACCATTCAGGTGATATTTTATCAATCCATGAGTTATAATCCAGATCATCAATTAAGTATAACTCACCTACAGTTAATTCCTTTTTTTGTGCAAAGCTATTTACCCGTTTGGTTTGATCAGCAAAATCTAAGCTGATGAAAATGAATTCTACATTTGGATAATGCTTGGCGGCCTGGACGAAATAGGGTAGTTCTTTAATACAAGGTTTACACCAGGTAGCCCAATAGTTTATCACCTTCACTTGATCATCTTTAGCCTTGGTGAGCTTCACCATTTCAGGCACTTTAATAACTTTCACTTTATTTGACTGGGCCAGTGATCCCGTAGAAATAATTAGTATAAAAAGTAATATGGAAAGAAATTTTCTTGACATGTGGCTTATAACGAAATTCGATAATTGATGTTTGGCTAGTTGATTCCTAATAATTCTTCTCTCGGAATTTTTTGAACTGCTATACGCTCACGAGAGCCAGCTATGGTAATTTTAGCAAGTATGGCAATGCCACCGTCTCTTGTGCCAATAGCCTTTTTTACTTTAAGAGGATCATTACCTCCTACATAATCAATTTGTTGAATACTTCCACTTCCAACAGCATAGTTCGTCCATTTTATTCTGCCATCAACAGTACCATAAAGGTTGATAATATTCGCTGTAGCAACTACCTCTGTATTTATAATTTGAGCATTATCATTTTCAGTTTTATCAATCAAGCTTTCACCTCCTACTTGATTCAAAGAGATAGAATCATTGTTTTGCAAAGGCATTGCCAGTTGAAAAAAAGAATTCCCATTCACAACATAGTTAATAGCCCCAGCCTGATTGCCCAAATAGGCATAAGAGATTACTTTATCTTCACTCGTACCACTCACTTTACCCGTCTCTATACCCTGCTCATCAGTAAAAGTCAATGCATAACCATTTGTCCTTAAACTATGGAAATAGGTATTTTCACCATTATCAAAACCACCTACAAAGAAATTTGCTGATGTATTATTTCTGATTTCATCAATTGCATCTATTTCAATGGCAGTACTATCATATCTTCTGGCCCATTCCTGACCAAAACCTGACTGAATTTTACTTAATACAGGGCCGGTTGTATCATTATAGTTCAGCAGCAGAAAATTCTCAGGATTCATTCTACCAAAAGCCAGAGGGTTTCTATACCCTACATAAGTTCTTTGAGTTGGAGTAACAGATTGGTTAAAGTCATCAACTTCTATCAAAGTTGCCGTTTGATCAGCTTGAGTTGAAGCTATAAAGTAATATTTACCTTCATTAAATATTAAGTCAGCTACAGGGTTTTCAAAAGTTGCAGGCATTGTTGTACTCCATGCTAACTGTCCCAGACTAGTAATTTTCATTATAAAAACAGCATCCAAGGCCGATTCTGCCAATATGAGATAGCCGTTATCTTCGGTTTGTATAATATCTAATGGCTCGTAATTAACTCCTTCTGAAGGATTCTCGAAAATGCTGTTAAACTTCTCATTAGGCAGAAATGATTCAGGCTTGTCTGAGCAGGCTACAAGTAAAAATACGAGTACTATAATCAGCAAACTTCTCATATTTCAACAGGAATAAATTCTCTTTTGCTTAAATACTTGAGCGGGATTAAAATACTTACGACTGCTTCCAAAGAAGTAAAGCTCTTATCATCAAAAACATCATAAGCATTTTGTGTCAGGTTGTCGTTGGTGTAGCGTGTTTCATCATTTGTCACGTTCGAAAAACCTCTTCTTATATTAAGCTGCGGTGTTAAATAAACATTACCCAGCTTAAAACGAGCCCCAAAGCCAATAAAAGCGCCAACAGTTGTTGATTGTAAGAGGCCTCCGACATCCTCAGAAAAACTTAGGTCTTGCACCTCAAAATCATTCTCTATAACCGATCTGCTAACTTCTTTATTGGCGTTTATTAGAAAACTGAAGTTTAAGCCACCTTGTACAAATGGAATGATTGGAGGTACTCCAGGTTTTTTCCAGCTTCTATTCCACATGCGTGAATTAACCTGCCTAATCATAAATCTAAAGTATATGGGTAAATCCAGATATCTTAAATGATGATCATGCTGAAAAACTACAGTTCGCGTATTTCCTGGCAGCTCTTGGTTATAATTGAAACGCAACTCATTGATTAGCAAGCCTGAACCTAGCACAAACCTTTGTTCAAACTGGTACATCAGTTTCAAACCATACGTAGCTGATATGTTATTAGTTAAAGTATAATCTTTTCTATACAGTTCATCATCCAGCCTGTTAGTTGCATGTATAATACTATATTCATTAATTACATTAACTGTATTGTAGTTAACTCCAGCTGCCAAGCCAATATACCACTGTGAATTTTTGTAAGGATTTTTCTTTAATTTATCAGATGGAGGCTGTGAAAAACCATTCAGCATAAATGCCGTCCACAAAATTAAAGTTGTATAAATCTTCATAAATTATTCAAAACACCTATATAAATATCCTATAAATAAACTACCCATCAAAATAAAGGCATTAATATGAATGACGCTCACCAAGTACTTTTATTATCTTTGCTGAATGAATTTAGATAGTACCCATCAGGAATTAGAAAATGAAGAGGATGAACTTTTTGAACACTATCAAATAAAAGTGGACAAAAAGCAGGAACTGTTAAGAATTGATAAATTCTTGATGGATAGGTTGCCTAATGTAACCCGGAATAAGGTACAAAAAGCTATAAAAGATGGTTTTGTAAAGGTGAATCAGGAAACAATTAAGCCAAATTATAAAGTTCATCCTGAAGACGATATAGTGATAGCCCTACCTGAGCCTCCAAGAGATACAGAGGTTAAACCTGAAGATATACCACTTAACATCATTCATGAGGATAAAGACCTGCTTATTGTTAATAAAGAAGCAGGTATGGTGGTTCATCCTGCTCATCAGAATTGGACTGGTACGCTCGTAAATGCGCTGGCTTATCACTTTCAGAATCTTCCTGAAATGGAAGGTAACGAAGGCCGACCAGGCTTGGTACACAGAATTGATAAAGACACTTCCGGCTTATTAGTGATTGCCAAGAACGAACAATCGATGACGGCACTTGCTAAGCAATTCTTTGATCACTCTATTGAAAGAACTTACTATGCGCTGGTTTGGGGTGAAGTTGAAAAAGACAATGGTACTATTGATGCAAACTTGGGCAGAAGCTTAAAGGATAGAAGAGTTACTGATACTTTTCCGGGAGGTGAATTTGGCAAACGTGCCGTTACCCATTATGAAGTAATAAAAAGGCTACGCTACGTAACTTTGATAAAATGTAACCTTGAAACTGGAAGAACACATCAAATCAGAGCACACATGAAGTACCTGGGACATCCTCTATTTAATGATGCTACTTACGGAGGTGATAGAATTCTAAAAGGGACTCAATTCACCAAGTATAAAGCCTTTGTTGATAATTGTTTCAAAGTATTACCACGACAAGCACTCCATGCGAAATCTCTAGGTTTTATTCACCCAACTACTAATAAAACTGTTCAATTTGAATCAGAACTTCCTTCTGACTTTCAACAGGTTATAGAACGATGGGAAAATTACATACAACATCATTAGCACTTCGCTGTTAGTATGGTATGAAATATTTAATTAAAACCACGACAGCAGCTTTATTTTTAGGGGTTATGATGATCTTCAGTTCATGCGATATTGAAGACAAGATCAACGATACGATCACTTTTGAATACACAGAAGAAAGTAATTTTTCTATTCCCGGCTCTGCTCCGATAGGCGTGTTAGATAATTTACCAACTCCAAGCATTCAGAGTTCTTCACAAGAAGAATTTGAAAATAATAATACAAGTGCTGAAAGAGTTGATGAAGTTATTTTGAATGAGCTGAATTTATCTATTACAAATCCTTCGGATAGAACATTCTCATTTTTAAGCAGTGTTAAAATTTACATAAGCACAAATACTGAAAGTGAGATTCTGTTGGCTGAACGAACTAATATCCCTCAAAATGTAGGCTCAACATTAATGTTAGAAACTACTGGGGAAAATATTAAAAGTTATGTGGTAGAAGATCAATTCAGTTTACGGTATGAAATAGAGGTTAGAGAAACCACTGCTTCCGAAACTGATATAAATGCAGAAATGGTATTTGGTGTAAGTGCTGAGCTATTTTAAGTAACTCATTAAAGCTCCGCTTCCTCGATTTTCATTTTATTAACTACCGGATTAGCATACATAGTGAGTAGCGGTTCTTTTAACTGTTCAAAATTGCCCTTTACACTATCTACTTGTCGGTGCAGGTAATCTAAGAAGTCGTTTTTCTCACCTTGTGAATATTTATCGGTGAACTTTTCACCATGCAGCATATCGTAGGCTACAAAGTTGGTAGGCCAAAGTTTATAATTTTTGTGGATACGTTCATCAATCAAATCGGCCAGCGCCTGCATCTGGTCGTTTTTATTCTTTATCTGCTTAATGTCCTGAAGTTTCTCATCCAAGATTTTGCCCAAAGCTAAATGTACGCGGCCCTTCACACCTGTAATACCGGCAATCATACTTTGTAAATCATCTTCAGGTGTTTTATCTACTTTCTGACCACTCAGCTTTTGATGCAACTCCCTTGCTTTCAAAACATCACAAGGATCATATTCATAAGATATAGCCATAGGCGTAATGCGCATAGGAGCATAGTTGTCATAAAAATCCTTTTCTCCACTCAAGCCAATCATCTTTAGCAAGCCCTGCTGGGTTTGGTCATTACCGTCTTTGGTTCTACCTTCTCTTTGGGCTATCCATACTGATGTATTCTTTTGTGTGATTGTATACCTTATGTAAGCAGATAATGTCTGCGAATAAGAGTACATCTCTCTAGGTGGTATATTTCTATTAACAATAAAGTTCTTATTCAGCTTTACTAAATCTTCAATCCAGTTGTTTACTAATAGATTATTACCAATAGCAACTTCTGTAGTATCCATCTCATGTTCATATAAAAGTACATTCAGGATTGCTGAATCAAGCACAATATCTCTATGATTGGATATAAATAAGTAGGATTTGTCAGCAGTCAATCTATCGAAACCTGAGAAACTCACTTCCTCAGCACTATTATTTAATACCCTTTTTGCAGTAGGGTACATCATAACAGACTGAAATTCCTTTATGGAGCTGATTGAAGAGAGTTCATCCACCAGACCCTCATAACTCAAGTCAGGGAATATTCTGTTAGTAACCATCTTAAAATAAGGATGCTTAACAAGCCTGTTAACCGCCTCATTTACCTCATGATCATGATATGGCCTTATGTCATTGAATGCTTCCTGATACTCCATAGTAATCATTAAGCTACGAAATAAGCAAAATTAAGCGGAAATGCCCTCATTTATCAGTTAAAAATGAGTGATGCTATAACTAACTGAGGAACGAAACAATAATAAATGATTAACAGCGTCTTAACACAACTTCATACTTAACTACCTAATTTTGAGGAAAATATTGAAGAAATGTTCAAAGTAAGCCCTAACTACAGTACCAATCTTAGTTTCATTCAAGTTTCAAGTCTTCCCATTGAACAGCAGGAGGCTTTTATGCACTGGATTCCTGAAACAAGTCTTCAGCAATTAACAATCAATAATATTACCATGACTGATTGCGTGGATTACCAGGAATATAACTATTGGTTCGATTTCCAATTCCACAAAAGTGGTAATATGCTTGAAACAAGTTTTTAGAATTTCAGCATAAATTAGTTCATTTGTAGCATGGAAGTTAACCATGCACTTCAAGTCCTTTCACAAAAAACAATACCTGAGCTTAACTTCCTGCCTGAAAAAGTAAGTAAAAAAGAAGCATTTATTGAGCATGTTAGCCCTTTCATTGCTCAACTCTTAGACAATGATTTCAGCCGTTTGTTACAGATATTGTACAGAATAGATGTGCCAGAAAAAGAATTTGCCTTAACTTTGCAGATTGATAATGCCGGAAAACCCGCTGAAAAGATTGCGAGTTTAATCTATGACAGGTTAATGCTCAAGGCTAAAATTAGAGCTCATTACAAAAACAAAGATGCTTAAAATTGCTGTAGATTTTGATGGTACTATTGTAGAAGATAGGTATCCTGAAATTGGGAAACCACAACTGTTTGCCATCGAAACCTTGCAGGCTTTACAAAAAAACAGACACCAGCTTATTTTATGGACTGTTAGAGAGGGAGAAAGATTAAATGAAGCAGTTACTTTTTGTAAAGAACAGGGAATTGAGTTTTATGCTGTTAATAAAAACTTCCCCGAAGAAAGGCTGGAAGAAGGCCAGAGCCCTAAATTAAATGCTGACATCTTTATTGATGACAGAAATATTGGCGGTTTTATAGGCTGGAGTAAAGTCTGGGAACTTTTAGGAGATAATCCGGTTGAATATACACTTCCGAAAAAATCGTTTTGGGAGAAGCTAAAAGATTTATTTAAATGATTCATATTAAAACCAGGGAAGAAATAGAGTTGATGCGTAAAAGCGCACAGCTGGTATCAAAAACTTTAGGCCTAATGGCAGAAATGCTTGAACCAGGAATTACCACTTTAGATATGGATAAAAAAGCTGAAGAATTTATCCGTGATCATGGAGGAGTTCCAGGCTTTTTAGGAATGTATGATTTCCCTAATACACTTTGCATGAGCCCTAATGAGCAAGTAGTTCATGGCTACCCTTCAAAAGATCCTCTTAAAGAAGGTGATGTGATTTCAATTGATTGTGGGGTACTAATGAATGGATTTTACGGTGACCATGCTTACACTTTTGCCGTTGGTGAGGTAAATGATGAAGTAAAGCAACTTTTAAAAGTAACTAAGGAGTCACTTTATTTAGGTATTGAACAATGTAGTGCAGGAAAAAGAATTGGTGATATAGGTTATGCCATACAACAACATGCCGAAAAGCATGGCTATGGAGTAGTAAGAGAATTAGTGGGGCACGGCTTAGGTAGAGAAATGCATGAATCACCTGAAGTGCCAAATTTCGGAAAGCAAGGACGAGGCCCTAAACTAAAAGAGGGCATGGTACTAGCTATTGAACCTATGGTAAACATGGGAACTCGCGCTATCCGACAATTACCTGATGGTTGGTCTATAGTAACTGGTGATGGTAGATACTCCGCACATTTCGAACATGATGTTGCCATAGTGGATGGCAAGCCCGATATACTGTCCACTTTTGATTATGTGGAAGAAGCACTTGCTAAAAAGGGAATTGAAGTTTATTAAAATAAAGAAGGCTGATCCTAAAAGAATCAGCCTTTCTTTTTCACTTATTTATCACCTAATTTACTGCTTCTACCTTATAGCCTTTTGCTCGTAACAGTGCGATAACTCCTTTTTCACCTGCCAAATGACCAGCACCCACTGCAATAAAAGCGCTACCCTTTTTTGCATATTCTTCAATTTTAGGTATCCAATTGGCATTTCTATCGGCTAGCATAATCTGATTGAAGTTTTCAAACTCTTCATAGTCCTCCATTATCTTATAGAGCGCAGATAAGTCCTGTTTTTTGTATGTATCAACCATTTTATCAAGCAGCAAAGTAACAGCTTCAGGATTCTTCACCTGTCTTACAAAAGAAGCTATTTGTTCATCACGGCTGAAGTTGTCCAGTGCACCAAATTGAAATTCTACAGTTTCCAATCCTTTTAAATCTAAACCAGCTTCATGTGCTAAATTCATTATTTCAGCCTCATACTGTTTGGTATTTTCACATTCATAAGCCTTTACTAAAACCATTGATGTTAAGGGAAAGGGCTTTAGTATACCTATTTGTGCTAAAGTCTGCCCAAAATTATCGTTCAAGAATTTATCAACAATAACAACTTCCTCTTCCGTTAAATCATCCTTAATGTTTCTCATTTTAGGATCAACAGAAAGCTGTTGCATTTTCACCATCATTTGCGGGTCGTCCATGTCTAGCTCTAGTACTACTTCATCAGCTTGCTGAATGGCTGCTTTTGCCTCATCTGACATAAAATAATCATCTTCACATATTAAATGCATAGTACCGAACACATAAGAATCCTTTTCTAAACCATTACCTGATACTCTCCATAAAACACCTTTTGCCTCAGGCACCTGTGCGTTTACTACTGAGGTTCCTACCAATAGCAAGAACATTACAAATCCGATTTTCTTTGAGATTAATTTTTTCATTGTTTTTAAAGTTGTTTTACCCAATAAGTGCTAGCTCTAAAGATTTTATTACAAATATTTTTAACTTTTTTGTAATAAAAACCTCTCTTTTGTAACTAACCATGCACATGGTTAAGCCTGATGAAAAAAGTTGATTTTAAAACACTTTTAGAGGAAAATAAGAATATAATTGGCAAAATTTGTCGAGCATATGCCAATGATGAAGAAGAGTTTCAGGACTACTTCCAGGAGGTGTCACTCCAAATTTGGAAAGCATATGATTCCTTTAAAGGCCACTCCAAAATTTCAACATGGATTTACCGTATTGCTCTTAATGTTTGTCTTTCTGAACTAAGAAAGGAGAAAAAAAGAGTAGATACTCATGAATATCAGCCCAACTATGACATAGCAGATGATGTAGATGATCATCAGCAGGAACGCGTTAATGCTTTATATGCAGCCATAAAAACACTCAAAAAAACAGATAGAGCGATTATTCTGCTGTATCTGGAAGATAAAAGCTATAAAGAGATGGCAAACATATTAGGTATTACAACAACAAATATTGGAGTTAAGATTAACCGATTGAAGCAAGAACTTAAAAGTAAAATGTATGCAGGATGAGCTAAAAAACATATGGGAATCTGCCAGTCAGCCTGTGGAAATATCTGATGAAAAAGTTGAGAAAATCATCAACAAGAAATCATTAAATCTGGTTGAGAAACTAACGAAAGCAGTCCGGTTTGAACATATCTTTAATATGATTGTAAGTCCACTGCTGGTTGCCATTTGCGTTTGGATGGAAGTTTATAAGCTTGCCCTTATTCTTTCAGCAATGCTTATCCCTATTTTATTGTATTATCATTTTCTAATTGAGAAACTATACAATCACAGAATTGAACTCAATGTATATGAATATCTTAAGGAGAGTTATGCCACACTTAAAAGGTTTATTCTACATTACTATTTAGCAGCCATCTTCATTTTGCTTATTAGCCTTTATGCTGGTTACGAGTTAGGAGAGACTATGCTTGGTAACCATGTTGGCGTAATAGATCAAAAAAGCTTTAATGAGGATATTTACTATTGGTCAGTAGTAGCCATTATTTCTATTGCATTGGCATACTTTTTTATCTATCTGTTATATGGTAGAAAATTGAGAAGACTTAAAAAGATAATAAAAGAGCTGGAGAGTTAACTACAATTTATCCCACAATCCTGAAGGTACAATTTCAAGTACATTCCCTTCCGGATCTTCAAAGTAAGCTGACTTTTTTCCGCTAGGCCAGGTATGTTCATAAGTTATCTCTATCTGTTTAGTAGCTAACTCTTCCTTTGCATGCTCATAATGAGTTGCTTTTACCTCAAAGGCAAAGTGTGGTTTACCCTTAGCATAATGTGGTGGCGGCACCTCCTGATTTTCTGAATACTCAGGGTTAAAGCAAAGTAAAACAGAACTACCCGCTCTAAAGAAAATGAGTTTGTCAGGTACTTCAGTTATAATGGGAAGTTCTAATTTATTATGGTAAAATTCTTTGATTAACTCCAACTGAGTGGAATAAAAGCATGTCTCCTTAATCTGAGTGATCTCCATGCATTAATATACAAAAAGCATCTTGGATATGTTTAAGCCTTTTTTCTCTTATGAAAGAAAACCCTTTTTATCCATCTCGGAAGAATAATTGCCCCTAAAAACAGGTAAGGATAGTAAGTCATTAATCTCCAGAAAATATTGCTGATAAAAGTAACCGATCCTAAGTCTTCCTTAAAGAACTGTGTAAAAATGAACTCTGCTGTTCCGCTACTTCCTGGAGTTGGAGATATAAGCATGGTAATCCATATCACTACCTGTCTGGCAAAAATAGTAATGTGCTCAAGGAAATTTTGATCAGTAAAAGCTTCAATCACACAATTGAGCATGGCATATCTGGCCGACCAAATAAAGAATGTTGAAAGCGAGATTTTAAGCCAATATCTCACATTTTTACCCCTCAGTTCTCTTGAGGCTATCATTATTTCTTCACCTTGTTCATAGGCATCTGGCCTCCACTTCCTTAACCACTTAATACTGGTAATTTTGAGTAGTAACCATTTAAACCACCTTGGATTGATTAAAACGGCAAAAGCCATTATCAATGTATAAGCGGCAATTAAAGAGTAGCTGATATAAAAAAGTGTGGGTAAGCTTCTGCCTAATTGGGTTTCTACTCCTGCATTCTCTGGAAAAATCGTACCCTGAGCAAGTAGAAAGACTATTGGTGCCATCACCACAAAATAAAGGTTGTCAAAAATGGCGGTAATCATGGTGTAGGCCAAGGCTTTACCCAATTTGAGTCCCTCCTTCATTAAAATAAAAACTGCCACAGCTGTACCACCAACCACAGAAGGGGTTACTGCTGAGGCAAATTCCCAAAGTATGATTACATAAATGCTACTTTTCCAGCTTAGCCGTTCTCCTGTAATGGTTCTGATGCGATAAACATAACCTACATCCCTTGCAAAAAGCACTATAAAAGCCAGGGTTACAGGAACAACCTGAGCTGTAAAGATTAAAGAAAGGTTTTCAAGCGTTACGGAATCATCCTGATAAAACAAATAAGCTACTATTGCTACGCCTATCAGCACAGGAATCCAAACACGGTTAGGGTTCAGTGTTTTTAATACATTCTTTTTATCTACTTTCATTCAGCCTCTTGTTCAACTTTTTCTAACCAGAAATTATTGAAACCTTCTCCTACAGTTATAGAGATAAGTGAGCTTTGAAGCAACTCCAGGATAGCCAGGAAGTTAAAGATTACAGCCACCTTATTGGGTCTGTCAGCAATCAAATCGGTAAAAGGAAGCCTGGAATTAAATGCCACCTTATCAAGGATGTAATCCTTTTGTCCCTCAATAGTATAAGGATATTGTACTACCCTATGTTTAGGTTTATTTTGCTCCAATTCATATTTAGCCATTACATTTCTAAATACGTTGAGGAGTTTGTATAAATCAACATTTTGAAGTTCTGCTTCAACATTAACGGTTTCTGCAAGGCTCTTAACTTCCTTGTTAACGTTTCCTCGCTTCTCCTTTTGCATCATGTCACCTTCCATAGCAGAAAGTTCATTCAGCACGGATTTATACTTTTTATATTCCAAGAGGTGCTTAACAAGTTCTTCTCTCGGATCAATCTCATTACCCTCTTCATCAATTTGAGGCCTGGGCAACAACATTTTTGCCTTAATGCGCATTAGGGTTGATGCTACCAAAATAAATTCACTCGCCACTTCAATATTCAGACTTTCCAGATGTTTTAAATAATCAAGAAAGTCATTTGTGATTTTTGAAATAGGAATATCATAAATATCCAGCTCATCCCTTTCAATAAAGAAAAGAAGTAAGTCAAAAGGACCTTCAAAAAGTGGGAGTTTGATTTCGAAACTCAAATGCTAGTAATTAATTGATTTCAAATATTTTCCAAAGATATATTTTTTGAGAAAGAATGCGGATTGAGAGATTGATTTTATCAAATAATTACACTTTTCCGCTAAAAAATTCAGTAATTTGTAGCTTGGAAAACATTTACAATGTGTTTTTGTTTTTTCGTAAAATTAATAGCGTATGTTGATTCAGCCAGGGGAGTTATTAGCCAACATTAATAGCCCGGAAGACTTAAAGAAATTAGATCAATCTCAGTTAGTTCAGTTTAGCCAGGAGTTAAGACAGTTCATCATAGATAACGTTTCCATTTATGGCGGCCATTTTGGAGCCAGCCTTGGTGTAGTTGAATTAACAACTGCTCTTCACTATGTATTCAATACACCCGAAGATCAGCTTATTTGGGATGTAGGTCATCAGGCTTATGGACACAAAATAATTACTGGCAGAAAAGAAGATTTCCATACCAACAGAGTTTATGGTGGCATTTCTGGCTTTCCTAAAAGAAAGGAAAGTGAATATGATGCTTTTGGAGTTGGACACTCTTCAACTTCCATCTCTGCTGCACTAGGTATGGCCTTAGCTTCCAACATTAAAGGAGAAACTCAAAAACAACATATTGCAGTAATTGGTGATGGTGCTATGACAGGCGGAATTGCCTTTGAAGGCATGAACCATGCCGGAGCCTCTGATGCCAACATGATTATCATTTTAAATGATAATTGCATGTCAATTGATCCTAATGTAGGTGCGCTGAAAGAGTATCTTACCGATATAACAACTTCTCATACTTACAACAGAATGAGAGATGACATCTGGAAGCTACTAGGCAAAGTAAGTGCTTTCGGTAAGAGTGCTCAGGATGTAGTTGGCAAGTTAGAAAACAGCATTAAATCATTCCTTCTTAAACAGAGTAACCTTTTTGAATCACTTAATCTGCGTTACTTCGGCCCTGTTGATGGACATGATGTAAATCATTTAGTCGCTGTACTAAATGACTTAAAAGATATTCCCGGGCCTAAAGTGCTTCATTGTATTACCACAAAAGGTAAAGGTTTTGCCCCTGCTGAGAAAGATCAGACCAAATGGCATGCGCCTGGTAAGTTTGATAAAATCACTGGCGAAATTCAGAAAAAGCCGGTTACCAAACCTCAAGCACCAAAATACCAACAGGTGTTTGGAGAAACTTTGGTAGAGTTAGCAAAAGACAATGACAAAATTGTGGGCGTTACACCAGCAATGCCTTCTGGTTCATCAATGAATATCATGATGAAAGAAATGCCTGACAGAGCTTTTGACGTAGGCATTGCCGAACAACATGCTGTTACCTTTTCAGCTGGTTTAGCCACTCAGGGAATGACTGTATTTTGTAATATTTACAGCACCTTTATGCAACGCGGTTACGATCAGGTAATACATGATGTATGTATTCAAGATTTACCAGTAAACTTCTGTTTAGACAGAGCAGGTTTCGCTGGAGCTGATGGTCCTACCCACCATGGCAACTATGATATTGCTTATATGCGTTGTATTCCAAATATGATTGTCGCGGCTCCAATGAATGAGCAAGAGCTTAGGAACATGATGTTTACTGCTCAACAGCCACGTGAAGGAAAAGCATTTACCATCAGATATCCTAGAGGCGCTGGTGTTATGCCTGAGTGGAAAACACCAATGGAGGCTATTGAAATTGGAAAAGGACGGCAAGTAGTTGAAGGTGATGAGATAGCTATCTTAACTGTAGGACACATTGGAAACTATGCGGTTGAAGCTTGCGAAAAGCTTGGTGAAGAAGGCGTTTCTGCAGCTCATTATGATATGAGATTTGTGAAGCCATTGGATGAAGAAATGCTTCATGAAATTTTCCAGAAATTTGATAAGGTTATTACAGTAGAAGACGGTTGTTTGATGGGTGGTTTTGGAAGTGCTGTACTTGAATTTATGGCAGAAAATGATTATTCTGCTAAAGTAAAACGTTTGGGTATTCCTGACCGCATTGTAGAGCATGGTGAGCAATATGAATTACATAAAGAGTGTAATTTTGATGTCGAAGGAATTTTCTCTTGCGCTTTACAATTGACAGAGAAGGCACTATCAGCTAAAGTATGAACATAAATCATAAAGAATTTGGAAAAGGATATCCGGTAATCCTTATTCACGGATTTGGTGAGTCACACACCATTTGGGAACCAATTGCAGAAAAATTAGGAAGTAAATACAGGGTATTAATTCCTGACTTGCCTGGTTTTGGAGAAAGTTCTCCACTTCCGTTTGATCATTCCATTGATATGGTCGCCAATTCTATTTATGATTGGATGAAGAAAAATAACATTGCAGAATGCATCATTATCGGGCATTCACTCGGAGGTTATGTGACACTGGAAATAGCTAAAAAATTCCCTAACATAGTTTCAGCAATAGGATTGATCCATTCTACCGCATTGGCAGATACACCAGAGAAAAGAATAGGTAGAGAAAAGAGTATCGAGTTTATTCAAAAACATGGTGTGGCAAAATTCATTGATAGCTTCGTACCGATGCTCTTTTATGAAAAATATCGTGAAAAGCATAAAGCAGCTATTGATCGAGTGATGGAAGAAGGTCGTAACATTCCAGAGAAGACCTTAACCGACTACATGCTCTCAATGAGAGACAGAGATGACTCCACAGATTTCTTAAAAGAATTTGAAAAGCCAATTTTGTTTGTTTTTGGAGAAGAGGATACAAGTATTCCTCCTGCCAGAAGTAAGGAACAAATAAAATTTATGCGTAATCCTTATCTTAAGAATTTACCTGAAACAGGGCATATGGGTATGATCGAAAGAGAAGAAGAAATTTTTAATACAATATCTAAGTTTGTTGAAGTAGCGCACAAATAGCTACTTGCCTTCCTTGGCCAAAGCGTTTTCCCACTCCCATGCTGATAAAAGCATGTCATCTAAAGTCTTTTCTGGTTTCCAGCCTAGCTCTTTTGTGGCCTTTGTAATATCGGCATATACAGCCTCTACATCTCCTGCTCTGCGCGGAGCAAATTCATAAGGCACATCAACTCCAGTTGTTTTCTTAAAGCTATTCACCATTTCTAAAACAGAATAGCCCTGACCTGATCCAATATTATATACTTTAAAATCATCATGATCATTAGACTCAACGATGGACTTTAAAGCAAAAATATGTGCATTGGCTAAGTCAACAACATGTATGTAATCTCTTACACACGTACCGTCAGTAGTATTCCAATCATTACCAAATATCCCCAACTTTTTACGTTTGCCTCTGGCTGTTTCAGTAATGTAAGGCACTAAATGATGTGGTGGGCCTTGCTGAAACTCACCAATAAGCGCACTTTCGTGGGCTCCAATAGGGTTAAAATATCGTAATGATATCACATTGATATCATGGGCATGACTTGCATCCTTTAAAATATCTTCACAGATTTTTTTCGTGTTTCCATAAGGTGATACAGCTGGTTTCACTGAGGTATTCTCCGTTACAGGCAGTTCATCAGGATTTCCATATACAGTACATGAAGATGAGAATACAATAGGTTTCACCTCAAACTCCTTCATGCATTCAAGCAAATTAATGGTAGAGGCGAGATTATTATAGTAATAATGAAGAGGTTGCTCAACTGATTCACCAACAAGCAATACGGCTGCGAAATGAATAACTCCGGCTATTTTTTGGTTATTGCTCCAAAAAACTTCCTGCAGTTGCTCCTTATCTCGCATTTCTACCTGCTGAAACTCCGGACGTTTTCCAGTAATCTTTTCAATTCTCTCCAGAACTTCTATGGTAGAATTTGAAAGGTTATCAATAATTAGCGGTTCATACCCTTTATTAATAAGCTCAACAACAGTATGTGAACCTATATAACCTAAGCCTCCTGTTACTAGAATTTTGCCTTCCATTACTTAACTACGTATTTTTCGAAATCCTTATGTTCCTTTTGAAAAAGCTTTTCCTTATCTAATGATTTAAAATAATCGTAAGTAATTTTCAAGCCTTCTGCTCGTGACACTTTGGGTTCCCAACCTAAAAGTTCCTTAGCCTTTTTGATATTTGGCTGTCTTTGTTTAGGATCATCCTTCGGCAAATCTTTATACACAACTTTTTGATCTGTACCGGTAAGTTTGATTATTTCATCAGCAAACTCACTAATAGTTATTTCTCCTGGATTACCAATATTAACTGGCTGAGCATAATCAGAAAGAAGTAATTTGTAAATACCATCTACCAAATCAGAAACATAACAGAACGATCTTGTTTGAGAACCATCACCAAAAACCGTAAGGTCTTCACCTCTTAAAGCTTGTCCAATAAATGCAGGAAGTACACGACCATCATTCAAGCGCATTCTTGGCCCATAGGTATTAAAAATACGTACTATTCTGGTTTCCAAATCATGGTAAGTATGATAAGCCATAGTAATGGATTCCATAAACCTTTTGGCTTCATCATATACACCTCGTGGACCCACAGGATTTACGTTGCCATAATATTCTTCCGTTTGTGGATGAACCATCGGGTCTCCATAAACTTCTGAGGTAGAGGCTACAAGAATCCTGGCCTTCTTTTCTTTTGCAAGACCTAATAAATTATGAGTACCATGAGCACCCACTTTTAACGTTTGAATAGGTATTTTAAGATAGTCAATAGGGCTTGCAGGTGAGGCAAAGTGAAGAATATATTTTAATTTTCCTGGAACATGGACATATTTGGTAACATCATGATTATAAAACTCAAAATCTTCTAGCTTCATTAAATGCGCTATGTTATCCATGGAACCTGTAATCAGGTTGTCCATACCGATTACATAGTAACCTTCAGCTATAAATTTATCACACAAATGTGATCCCAAAAAACCAGCTGCTCCTGTAATAAGTACTCTTTCCTTTGCCATAAAAATTTATCTTCCGATACTGAAATATGTAAAACCTAATTCTTTCATTTGATCTACTTCATATAAGTTTCGACCATCAAGAATTAGCGGATTTTTCAACTTCTCTTTAATCAATTTAAACTCAGGTGTTCTAAACACTGGCCATTCGGTCATGATCATTAGGGCATCAGCACCTTCTAATGCCTCGTACTCATCCTCACAATATGTAATTTTATCTCCAACGACATCCTGAACATTTTCCATTGCTTCAGGATCATAAGCCCGAACCTTTGCACCCGCTTCCAGTAGGGCATCAATATTATATAAAGCAGGTGCTTCACGAATATCATCAGTATAAGGCTTAAAAGCTAATCCCCATAATGCAATAGTTTTTCCTTTGAGATCATTTTTGAAGTAGCCTTTAATATGATCCATAAGTCTGGTTTTCTGAGTAGTATTTACATCCATCACCGAATTAAGGATCTTGAAATTATAACCAACATCTTTTGATGATTTAGCCAGGGCCTGCACATCCTTGGGGAAACAGCTACCGCCATAGCCAATACCTGCAAATAAAAACCTTTTTCCTATTCTTGTATCAGTACCAATACCTTTTCTTACCATGTCAACATCCGCACCTAATAGCTCACATAGGTTTGCTATTTCATTCATAAAGGTGATTTTAGTTGCCAAAAAAGAGTTTGCGGCATACTTAGTAAGTTCAGCTGATTTTTCGTCCATAAAAATTACTGGATTGCCTTGACGCACTAGTGGTGCATAAAGGTTTTCCATGATTTTTTTAGCTTTATCAGAACGAGTACCGATAACTACTCTATCAGGTTTCATAAAATCATCAACGGCTACACCCTCTCTAAGAAACTCCGGATTAGAAACTACATCAAATTCAACCTTTGCATTTGCAGCAATTGCAGCATGTACTTTTTCGGCAGTACCAACCGGAACTGTTGACTTATCAACAACTACCGCATAATTTTCCAAAATAGGTCCAAGATCGTTGGCCACCTTAAGAATATACTGTAAATCTGCTGAGCCGTCCTCACCTGGAGGTGTCGGTAAAGCAAGGAAAATTACCTCAGCATCCTTAATACCTTCCTTGAGATTTGTGGTAAAGTCTAGTCTTTTTTGCCTGATATTTCTTTCAAATAGAACTTCTAAACCTGGTTCATATATAGTTACCACTCCACTCTGTAGTTTTTGAACTTTTTTCTCATCAATATCTACACAGGTTACATGGTTTCCAGTTTCGGCAAAGCAGGTTCCTGTTACTAATCCTACATAGCCAGTACCTATTACTGCAATTTTCATAATAAATGGTTCTTATATTAAGTAAGAGATGTTATTTTCTAATTAGACAATATACTGAAACACAAAATTAAGCCTAAAGAATTATTAAGCTAATAATTAATCGAATTATGCTAAATATTCTACAATTATTTATTGTTTAAAATCAATTACATAAAATGTAAATGATATTTGAAGCTAGCTAACAAAGCGATAAATACAAAATAAAAGCCATCTGTAAATAACAGATGGCTCATAAATTAATGTAGTTTCGGGACTATAATTGCTCTTTTATTTTATTGAAAATCTTTACAGCATCTTTTCCATTTTCAACTGTCCATACCGGAAAGTTTGTGAATTTATAAGAGTTGGTTGAGCTTTCATCGGAAAGCTTTGTATAGATAATACAAGGATCACCTTTAGTTTCGCAGCTGAACTTCATATAGTATTTAGGCTCACCTTCAAGATAGTTTTCATCTTTACGCTCTTCTAAACTGATATTTACATTACTTAATCTAAAAACAGCTCTGTAGTCATTTTCATTATCACCAAATTTTTTAGTGTAGGTTACCACCCCTTCATCACTGATTGCGATTTTGGCGTTTTCTTCAACCCCATCAAGATAATCCTGCAATTGAGCAACTGTTTGCTTAAGATTCATTTCGTTTTGGGCATGCACACCAATGAAGGCGAACATGAAAAGGATTGTTAATAATTTTTTCATAGTCTTTGTGTTTTGAGGATGTATTATCGAAAATACTAAATATTATGTTATCTCATGGAGTTTTGTAGAGCTTCTTTAGACTCGTATTTTTTTGGTGCATATAAAAAACCGAAAGCTTCAGCTCCTTCTTTAGTGTGCACTTCATGATGAATGTAATGAGCACGTATCATTCTCTTCAAATATTTATTTCTAGCACTAAACTTAATCTTAACTCTTCTGTGAACTAGAATATCATGAAATAATACGTAAAAAACCCCATAGCAAGCTACACCTATACCAATAAAAAGTAACCATCTAACATTCTCAAACTCTATACCCGCCATAATTAATAGAGCCGATGGTATACTAAAAACCAGTGCAAATAGATCATTCCTCTCTAAAGTATGGTTATGCACCTTGTGATGTGATTTATGCCAGCTCCATAAGAATCCGTGCATTATATATTTATGAGTAAACCATGCCACACCTTCCATAAAGAGAAATGTGCCTATAATTAAAACCCCATAAAAGGTATAAAGTAGATATTCAGACATGTAAAAATAATTAATAAGCTAGCAAAGTATCCTTCACTTCTTCCATAAGCCACATTGGTGTAGAAGTAGCTCCACAAATCCCTACCCTATCATCTTGACTAAACCAACCTTTATCAAGTTCATTTGTATTAGAGATGAAGTATGAATTAGGATTCTGCTCTTTGCATACATTATACAGCACTTTACCATTAGACGACTTGGTGCCAGATACAAAAATAATCTTATCATATTGCTGGGCAAAGCTCCTCAGCTCTTTATCTCTATTTGAAACCTGACGGCAAATAGTATCATTTGCATTAACACTTATACCGTTATCAGTTAGTATCTTCTTTATTTCGTAAAATTTATCTGTGCTTTTGGTAGTTTGACTGTATAAAGTAAGTTGTTTAGGCAAAGTTGCTAAATCAAGCTCTTCAATATTTTGAAAAACTACTGCTTCTTGATTGGTTTGACCCAAAAGGCCTTCTACTTCAGCATGACCATGCTTGCCATAAATGTAGATTTTTTCTTCTTTGTCAAAAGAATTTTTAATTCTGTTTTGAAGTTTAAGCACTACCGGGCATGAAGCATCAACCAAAGTTAAATTATTCTCTATAGCTAATTTATAAGTTGAAGGCGGTTCACCGTGAGCGCGAATTAAAACTTTTTCATTATTGAGATCTTTAAGTTGCTCTCTATCAATAATTCTTAACCCTTTGGCTTCAAGTCTTCTTACTTCCTCATCGTTATGAACTATATCACCTAAGCAATAAAGGTAACCTTGCTCTTCAAGCATATCTTCTGCCATTTCTATAGCATACACTACTCCGAAACAAAAACCTGAATTATTATCGATATTTACACTTAAGTTCATAATTCTTTATCACAGTGTGTTTAATCTATGCTTGAAATAACTGCTCACCATCAGAAAAAGTTTTCTGGAATTATTAACACGAATTCGCTCTTCTAAAATCCTTGTGGAGGCACAATTTTTAATTTTTTTGAACAATTTAGTATAATAAGTATAGGCTAAATACACACCTAATCGGGCACCTTTCGGTAATTGCTTTATACCCTCATAAGCATGCCTGAAGTCCGCAGCAATGTCCTGTTCTATTTTTGTCTTATCAGCATCGGTAAACTTATTAAAATCCACCTCGGGGAAATACACTCTCCCTCTATCATGAAAGTCCGATTTTATATCTCGCAAGAAATTAACCTTTTGAAAAGCAGATCCAAGACTCTTGGCAGGAGCAACTAAACTATCATACTTATTCTGGTCTCCATCGCAAAAAACTTTCAGACACATAAGGCCTACAACTTCAGCTGAGCCATATATATATTCTTCATAAGAGGATTGCTGATAATCAATATCTTCTAAATCCATTGCCATACTGTGCAGAAAAGCTTCTATTAAATGAAGATCAATTTTGTAATTATTAACTACCATCTGGAAGCAATGAAGCACGGGATTAAGACTTATGCCATTTTCAATAGCCTCGTAAGTTTCTTTCTTAAATTGTGCTAAAAGCTTTGGCTTATCCTGATCATGAAAGGTATCAACTATTTCATCCGCATATCTAACAAATCCATATATAGCGTAGATGGGATAATGAAATTCTTTGTTCAAAGTTTTAATACCGAGAGTAAAGGACGTGCTATAGCGCTCAGTAATTAATTTACTGCACTCAAAAGTAGTTTGGTTGAAAAGTTCTTTTGCGTCCATCAGGCAATTTTATGTTCTTTCATTATTTCCTTAGCAACCACATGCCCGGAAATTAATGAAGGTGGTACGCCAGGGCCAGGAACCGTTAGCTGACCTGCGTAATAAAAGTTTTTTATTTTTTTGTTCTTTAAAGAAGGTTTCAAAATGGCTGTTTGCTTTAGTGTATTTGCTAAGCCATATGCATTTCCTTTAAAAGAATGATATTCCGAAACAAAATCGTTATGAGCGAAGCTTCTTTTGTAAATCACATGGCTCTTGATTTCTTCGCCCAAAAGATGCTCCATTCTATCAACTATTAAGTTATAATATTTTTCTCTAATCTCCTCATTATCTTCCAATCCAGGCGCAACAGGCATTAAAATAAATAGATTTTCCATCCCTTCAGGTGCCACAGTGCTATCTGTTTTTGATGTGGCACTTACATAGAACAATGGATCGTTCGGCCATTTTGGTGTTTGATATATCTCCTTGGCATGTGGACCAAAATCTCGATCGAAAAATAAATTATGATGCGCTAAGCCGTCAATCCTTTTATCAATTCCTAAGTAGAAGATTAAAGATGAAGGTGCCATAACGCGTGTATCCCAATAGCTTTTTGAATAGTTACGGAACTGCTTGGGTAAAATAGACTGGTCAGTATGCTCGTAATCTGCAGAAGAAACCACTATGTCCGCAACATAGGAGTTGTTAGTAGTAAAAACTTTTTTACCTTCACCTGATATAACCTCTACTCCCGTTACTTCCTGCTCCGTGATAAATTTCACTCCTTTTTCTTCAGCCAATTTTACCATGCCCTCTATTATCTTGTACATTCCCCCTTTTGGGTACCAGGTACCAAGGCTTATGTCTGCATAGTTCATTAAACTGTAAAGTGCTGGCGTATTTTCAGGCAAAGCTCCCAGAAAAAGAATGGGAAATTCCATTAACCGAATGATTCTGTCATTCTTAAAGTATTTTCTAACATGCTTATAAATGGAGGAAAAAATATCCATCCTAAACATGTCAAATAATAATTTGGGATTCATAAACTCGGTCAAAGATCTACCAGGTTTATAAACTAAATCATTAATGCCTTTTTCGTATTTATAGGCTGCTTGTTTTAGAAACTCATCAAGCTTTGCTGCACTTCCCTTCTCCATCTCTTCAAGCATTAGCTTAAAGTTATCAAGCTTTGCGGGTATTTTAAGCACATCGTCTTTGCCAAAAACAACGTGATAAGAAGGGTCCAACCTTATAAGTTCGTAATAGTCACTTGTAGATTTACCGAAATAGTTGAAATATTTTTCAAAGACATCTGGCATCCAGTACCAACTTGGCCCCATATCAAAAACAAAGCCCTCAGCACTGAACTGACGGGCTCTACCTCCTAAGGTCTTATTTTTTTCTAGTACGGTGACATCATAACCATGATGTGCTAAATAAGTTGCGGTGGATAATCCTGAAAAACCAGAACCTATTACAACTACCTTATTTTGAGACATTCATTAACTAGCTTTAGAGTACACTTTAAGAGCACTTTTAAGCTCTTTTCTAGCAATATGAATCCTATTTTTTACAGTTCCTATAGGAATTTCAAGTTTATCAGCAATTTCATGATATTTAAAACCTCTAAAGTGCATCATGAAAGGCATTTTATATACATCATTCAATTTCTCCACCTGCTTCACAATGTCTCTCATAGCAAAATTACCATAAGCACTATTTTGCGCAATATTGTCGGTAGAGTTTATAAAATGAAGGTTTTCTGTAGTATCAATGAATGTTTTTCTACGAACCATTCGTTGATAATTAGTAATGAAAGTATTTTTCATTATTGTAAACAACCAAGCTTTTAGGTTAGTGCCTTCAGCAAATTTTTCTCTATTAGAAAATGCTTTCAACACTGTTTCCTGAATTAAATCATTTGCCTGCTCCATATCCTTGGTTAGTTTCAAGGCAAATGGCTTCATCGACTTAGTCATGTTGTTAATTGCGTATCCGAATTCAATAGCTGTCATGATTATTTTTGTTTAGGTTGTTTAACAAATGTAGAAAATTATTCAACAAAATCCAATCATTCTGTTGAATTTATATTGTGTTACGTTAAACAAAACCAAAAAGATGTACAAACACGTGATTTTATTGAAATCTCTTTATATTCTTACATTGCAAATTAGATAAACAACAAAAAAGGCCAATTCTCCGTAAGAATTGGCCTTTTTACTTCTGTGGAATGTTATGAATGTTATTAGGTCAACTATAACGCATGACTTTAGACGTCTTTTCACTATCTTCTTTAGTATAATCGGGACCCATTTCTTCAACAAACTGAATCAAATCTTCCATTTTATACATGAACTCAACATTTTTCTTACGTTTGAGGTCTTCACCAATAACCTGATAGCCACCTACAAACACGGTCGCACTACTAAACAAATCAGCAACATCATCAATATACTGTTGGACGTCATTCTTTTTAGGTGATGTCGTTGATATGGTAAGCACGTAATCAGGATTTTGTAATCTTTTAACAGACTGTAAATCTTCTTGAGGAAGATTTTGTCCCAAATAAATCACCTTAAATTTTCTAGATCTTAGAATAAATGCTGCAAACATCAAAGAAAGTTCATGCAACTCATTTTCAGGTAAAAACAATAACCATTTCCCTCTTGATTCTTCCTCCGTTACGAAGTGTCCATCTATAGCTACTGTAACCTTCTGTCGGATTAGATTTGAAATGAAATGTTCCTGTGCTGGTAAAATACTGCCTGTTTGCCACAGCATTCCAATTTTGGCCAAGAAGGGGTATATGATTTTGAGCATCGACTGCTCAAATCCGTATTTTACAATATTGTTATTAAGTATTTTCTCAAACCTATCTTCATCCATATCAATGGTGGCTAGGGTAAGAGAGTTGATTTGATCAGGGAAACGCAAATTCTTTTCAGCTATTTGCATTACTTTTCCATTAATTTCCTCAAAAGTCATTTTAGCGATTTTGGAAATTTTGCAGTTGTTTTCCCTTAAAGTAGCGATGTTGAGAATTAATTTTAAATCCTCATCACTATAATACCGGATGTTAGTATCTGTTCGCTTTGGCTCAATAAAATGATAGCGCTGCTCCCAGATGCGCAAAGTGTGTGCTTTGATGCCCGACAAATTTTCTAAATCTTTTATTGAATAATTACTCACAGTCTTTTTCTCCTTTCTTCTTTTCTCCTTTCGCTAACTGAAAAAAATAACTAACTAAAAAAATGGTAGGATAATGTTAGTGTAACCTAGGCAGGTGAAAAAATGTTTTCAGAAAAAATTAATTAAATTCAAATTTGC
Organism: Marivirga atlantica; assembly: GCF_016734805.1. Lineage (GTDB taxonomy): Bacteria > Bacteroidota > Bacteroidia > Cytophagales > Cyclobacteriaceae > Marivirga > Marivirga atlantica. The sequence continues at coordinate 918,846 of NZ_JAERQG010000001.1, read as the reverse complement.
AAAAAAAATATTAAAAAGTCTATGATAATATATAATGTGACCATAAATGTAGAGAAGGAAGTTGAAAATCAGTGGGTTGCCTGGATGAAAGAGAAGCATATACCTGACATTTTGGCCACTGGTTTTTTTGATGATTATAAAATGCTTCGACTATTAAATGAAACAGAAAATGAAGGAGAAACTTATGCTGTGCAATACTTCACGGATTCTTTGGATAAATTAGAGCAATATATGGTAGAACATGCTCCCAGATTGCGTGAAGCACATTTAGAGAAGTTTCAGAATAAATGTTTGAGCTTCAGAACTTTTTTAGAAACTATTTAAAAAAAAGAGCTCTTGACAATCACATCAAGAGCTCTTAAACTGGCTAATTATATTAAATCAATAAAAATTTTTGTAATCCGACTGTTTCACTGTACAGTTAATCCAGCCTTCGTCTAAATCTGCACCAATACTCTTATAAAATTTGATAGATGGCTCATTCCAATCGAGTACCTGCCATGTACACAACCTGCAGTTTTGCTTATCAGCCTCCTGAATAATGGCATTTAGCAAATCACGACCATAACCTTTACCTCTCTCTGATTCTGTAACCACTAGGTCCTCCAAGTACAATACTTTGCCGTTCCAGGTTGAGTATCGGAAATAATAGAGTGCAATACCAACAATTTCCCCATCTGCCTCACCCACAAACAATCCATAAAGTGGATTTTGACCGAAGCCGTCTTTTTCTAATTCATCAACTGTCACATTAACTGCGTCAGGCTCTCTTTCATAAATAGCTAATTCTTCAATTAGCCTAAGTACATGTGGTAAGTCTTCTTTTTTTCCTTTTCTTACTACGAAACTCATATTTATTTTTCAAACGGATTAACGCCCATATTATACCAAGTAAAGGCATACTTATCGGCTTGTTCATCAATTATTTTATCAGTTGGCTTGCCTGCTCCATGACCAGCATTAGTTTCAATTCTTATCAGGACAGGATTCTCTCCGGCATGCTTCTCCTGTAGGTTTGCTGCAAACTTAAATGAGTGTGCCGGTACTACTCTATCATCATGATCGGCTGTTGTTACCAAAGTAGCAGGATATTCAACCCCTTCTTTGATATTATGTACAGGAGAATAGCCATAAAGGTATTCGAACATCTCTTTACTATCTTCAGAAGTACCATAATCATAGGCCCATCCTGCTCCTGCGGTAAATGTATGGTACCGCAGCATGTCCATTACACCGACAGCCGGTAAAGCTACCTGACATAAATCCGGTCTTTGAGTCATGGTGGCTCCCACTAGTAAACCACCATTAGAGCCCCCCGATATAGCCAAATGCTGCGTATCAGTATATTTTTGAGCTTTTAGGTATTCCGCTGCAGCAATGAAATCGTCAAAAACATTTTGCTTCTGCATTTTTGTACCTGCCTTGTGCCAGGCTTCACCATATTCGCCTCCACCTCTTAAATTAGGCTGTGCATAAATACCTCCTTGCTCTAACCAGACCAATCTGGCCACACTAAAGCTTGGTCTCAAACTAACATTGAAGCCGCCATAAGCATATAAGTAAGTTGGGTTCTTTCCATTTAATTCAAGTCCTTTTTTGTGCGTAATAAACATTGGTATTTTAGTACCATCCTTACTTTCGTAGAAAACTTGTTTGGTTTCAAAAGCTTCAGGATTGAAATCAATAGCAGGCTTCCAATATAATTTTGACTCTCCACTTTCAATATCAAATTGAAAGATAGCAGATGGATAAGTAAAGGAAGTGAATGAATAAAATAAAGTAGTATCTTCTTTTTCCCCACCAAAACCTCCTGCTGTACCTATACCAGGCAATTCTACCTTTCTTATTTCTTTACCATCAAAATCATATTGGTAGATTTCAGTTTTAACATCTACCAGGTAATTGGCAAAAATATAACCTCCGGCAGTGCCTACACTCAACACATTATCTGTTTCAGGGATTACATCTACCCAATTCTCAGGAGCTGGATTGTTAGAATCCACTTTTACCAGTCTTTTATTTGGGGCGTCCATATTGGTAACTATATAAAGCATATCACCTTTTGTTTCTGCTACATAACTCTCACTATCGAAACCGGTAACAACTGGCTTAAACTCACTATTTGGCTGGTCAAGCCTTTTCAAGTATAGCTCATTCCCACTGGTGCTTTCAGAGGCACTTACAAATAAGAATTTATTATCCTCACTCACTGAAGCTCCTATATATCTTCTTGGCATTTCCTCACCTCCAAAAATAAGCTCGTCTTCACTTTGAGGCGTTCCTAATTTATGGTAGTAGAGTTTGTGCATTTGTGTTTTGGCAGAAAGCTCACTCCCCTTTGGTTTATCATAGCTGCTGTAGAAAAAACCATCGTTTCCCTTCCAGGATGCACCACTAAACTTCACATCTTTAAGCGTATCCTCCACAATCGATTTATCCTCGGTATTCATAACAATGATTTTTCTCCAATCTGAACCTCCCTCAGAAATAAGGTAAGCTAAAAGGCTGCCATCTTCTGTAAATGAAGTACCCGCTAAACTGGTTGTGGCATCTTCAGAAAAAGTATTTGGGTCAAGAAATACCTCTTCTTCACCATCCATACCTTTTTTTCTATGTACAACCCATTGGTTCTGAAGGCCATCATTTTTATAGGTATAATAATATTCTCCGTGTTTTCTTGGTGAACCTTCCTTTGAGTAATTCCAAAGTTCGGTTAGTCGATCTTTAATCTTTCCTCTGAAAGGAATTTGATTGAGATAGCCAAAAGTCACTTCATTTTGTGCTTCCACCCATGCTTCTGTTTCAGCTGACCTGTCATCTTCAAGCCATCTGTAAGGGTCTGCCACCTCTGTACCAAAATAGGTATCAACTGTGTCTACCTTTTGGGTTTCAGGGTAATTATCAATAGTCATTCGTTCGGTTTGCTTTTCCTTTTCTGAGCAAGCCATTGCAAAGGACAGCAACAGCAGATATGATACTCTTTTCATTTTGGTTTATTTTATGATGAGGTTTTTTTGAGTAATCAATTTAGCTAATAATTAAGTATTTACAAGAGAACTGATTTCCCCATTCTTAATAATTAAGTATATTCAAGACACACTAATCAATTATGCTTTGGAAGTATTAGGAATTGACATTGGCGGTTCAGGCATGAAAGCCTCGATTGTTGACCTTGATAAAGGTGAGTTTGTTGTAGACAGAAAACGAATAGACACACCGAAACCGGCTACCCCGCAAGCCATGACTAAGGTGGTAAAGAAATTACAAGAACATTTTGATTGGAAAGGAAAAATAGGAGTTGGCTTTCCGGCAGCCATTGTAAATGGTGTGGTTAAAACAGCTTCAAATATCGACACCTCCTGGATTGGAAAAGATGTTAATGATTTGTTTAGCCAGGCCACAGGCTGTGAAGTAAATGTAATGAACGATGTTGACGTTACTGGTATAGCAGAAATGAACTATGGAGCAGGTAAAGATTATATGGGTTCGGTATTGACTGTAGCCGTAGGTACTGGAATTGGCACCTCTTTATTTTACAAGGGGTTATTATTTCCTAATACTGAATTGGGGCATCTTTCATTGAGCGGAAAGATTGCTGAAGATTATGCTGCAAATTCTATTCGTAAACAAGAGGATTTAAGCTGGAAAAAGTGGGCCAAGAGACTTAACAAATACCTCTTAGAGCTTGATAAATTATTCTGGCCTGAACTTATAATTTTAGGTGGTGGAGTAAGTAAACGATTTGATGAGTATCAGAAACATTTTGACTCTGAATTAAATGTAGTACCTGCACAGCTTAAGAACCATGCAGGTGTTATTGGGGCAGCAAGTCAGTTTAAATTCTAATTAGCTTTATATAAAGATTTACCTGCTTCATAATACTTATCTCCTTTTACCCAAAACGGAGTTTTAGCGTCATTTGCGATTAAGCGGCATGACATTACATAAGCACTGAAGAACTTTTCGAGGTAATCGTAGTCTATACTCTCTGGGTTGTCTCTTGTTTGGTGGTAATACTTGAAGATTTCATCATCAAAAGCAGTAAAGCCCATGCTGAAAGTTGGTGCAGGCACTCCCTTTTTAGCAAAATTCACATTATCAGATCTGTCAAATAAACCTTGTTCACCAGCAGGGTCATCAATAGCTTTTAAACCAAAAGCGGCTGAAGCATCAACAATATGCTGTTCGGCCGTAGTTCTACCTAATCCCACAATGGTGGTTAAAGAAGTATCATTATAACCTCCATTGTCACTATTAAAACAATACACCATCTGATTCATCGGAATCAATGGATTATCCGCATAATACTTAGAACCTAGTAAGCCCTTTTCTTCGGCAGTAAACAAAATAAATAAAGCTGATCTCTTAGTTGGGTATTTAGCAATATTTTCTGCTGCACTCATAACAGTTACCACACCCACTGCATTATCTCTTGCCCCATTATAAATAGAATCACCTTCGGCATTTGCCTTACCTACACCATTATGGTCATAGTGGGCTGAATAAATAATGTATTCTTCTTTTAATTTAGGATCAGTTCCTTCAACCATTCCCACTACATTTCTGCTATTGATTTCGAGCTTCATTTGCCCGGCAATTGTTACTTCGATGCTTCTCATCTTCAAGCGAAGCGAGTTTTTCATCTGACCTTCATTATCTATAGCCCACATGCTAAAGAAATTCTCTTTTTCAGCCTGCGGTTCATTTGATACTAATTTTACTGAAGAATGGCTAAAGTAGTCTTTATATCTATCCCAATTATCCGGTTTCTCATCAAATAATTCAACCAAGCCAATAGCCCCTGCCTGCTTTGCCAATTCTACTTTAGTCTTTCTCTCTTGCATGGCAGTTCTGACGTCCTTAGCCTCAGCATTTCCTGCCATGGTCACAACAACTTTGCCCTTAACCTGTGCATTGTCGAAATCCGATTGAAATCCATAATTCAGGTAAACAAAAGCTTCTGAAATATTCATGTTATCACCACTTAAATACATCAGGTTATCAGGTTCAGCTATATTACCGTTCATCTTTAATGCATATGCCGATGGTGGAACACTCTTTTCCATAGGAACATTCTGGAAATAAGAACCTTCAATTGGTTGAACACCATACTTCATAAATGAAGTTGCAATGTATTTTGCTGCAATATCAATTTCAGGAGTTCCTACCTCTCTACCTCTTAATTCATCGGCAGATAAGAAATGTATATGACCTTCTATTTTATTTTTGGTAACTGTTTCCTCCGTTAGCTCTTTCTCTGTTTGTGCCAATAAATTTGGAGTAACTAATAAGCCAAAGAGACTTAAACCAATACTAAGCAGCTTTGTATTGCGCTGATATTTCTTCATTATTTTTCGATTTAAAGTAAAAGATGACCACAATAGCGGTAATAAACATTAATAAACTATAAATGGCGCCAGGAACAGCCATTTGTGTGTTATTTAAAATATTTGGGCTCAAAGCCAGTGTAATGGCCAAAGTGCCATTCTGGATACCACTCTCAATACTGATTGCCGAGCGTTGGCGGTAGCTGAGACTAAAAATTTTCCCAAGGTAATAACCGATTAACAGACTACTTGCATTTAATAATAAGGTAGCTAAACCAGCCTGCTCAAAATAAGGAATGATATTAGCCCTTTCTTTTAAAATAGCTGCCAAGAGGATAATCACAAAAAAGACGGCAGATATGATACTCATTGTTTTCTCTGACCTTTTAGCAAAATCAGAGAATCTTTTTTTGATGAGCATCCCTATACTTACAGGCAGAATAGTAATGACAAAAATCTGAAGAAAGGTTTTAAACAAAGGTAACTGGACACCTTCAGCTTCTCCCATGTATTTTATTAAAGCAAAGTTTAGCAAAATAGGTATGGTGAAATTTGTGACCAAGCTACTAATGGCTGTTAAGCTGATGGATAAAGCTAAATCAGCTTTTGCCATATGACTGATGATATTTGATGTAGCTCCACCCGGACAAAGTGCTATTAATATAAAGCCAACAGCTAACTCAGGCACATCAAAGAAAATACCTGCCAGTGCAAAACCGAGTAAAGGCAATATGATAAGTTGTGATGAAAGCCCAATTACGGCTGCTTTCGGAAATTTGGCCACTCTTCTAAAATCAGCGGGAGTAAGCGTCATCCCCATGCCCAACATGATAATGCCAAGGGCTATGGGGAGAAATACCGCAGTAACTATACTCTGTTCCATTAAATCAATTTCTATCCAAAATGCTCAAATAATAGAACTAAAGCAAGCATTATAATATCACTTTAATGAGCATCCATCCAGTTATCTGCCACACCAACGCCAATTTCCATTGGCACTTCTAAATCCATTGCATTTTTCATGAAATCTAAAACATGAGATTGAAGTGTTTCCAACTCATCTTTATGTACATCAAAAATCAGTTCATCATGTACCTGCATAATCATTTTTGACTTAAGCTTTTCAGCTTTCATCCATTCATGAATTCTTATCATGGCCAGCTTAATCATATCAGCCGCGCTACCTTGAATAGGTGCGTTAACAGCATTACGCTCAGCAAACCCACGAACTGTTTGGTTTCTTGAGTTGATATCTCTCAGCCAACGCTTTCTGCCCAGAATGGTGGAGACATATTCTCGCTTTCTGGCTTCTTCCACCACATCTGTCATGTATTCGTTTACTGCCGGAAACTCTTTAAAATAAGCTTTTATAATTTCAGAAGCTTCAGTTCTTGAAATACCAAGATTCTGAGCTAATCCGAAAGCTGAAATTCCATAAATAATACCAAAGTTTACTTCCTTGGCCTTTCTACGCATATTAGGGTCAACCTTATCTATATCTACGCCAAATACTTTAGCAGCTGTGGTGGCGTGAATATCCCGACCACACTTAAAAGCTTCAATCATGGCTTTATCTTTAGAGAAAGCAGCCATAATTCTTAATTCTATTTGTGAATAATCTGCTGAGAGCAACTTATAATCACTACTTCTCGGAACAAAAGCTTTTCGGATCAACCTTCCTTTTTCTGTTCTGATAGGAATATTCTGCAGATTAGGATTATTACTACTCAATCTTCCTGTTGCCGCTACTGCCTGGCGGTAGTCGGTATGCACTCTTTCATCCTTCTTGCTTATAAGTTTAGGTAATGCGTCAACATAGGTTGATTTCAATTTCTGATATTCTCTGAAAGTGAGAATCTTATCAGCTATTTCATGCTCATTTGCCAGCTTCGAAAGAATCTCTTCTCCTGTAGCATACTGACCGGTTTTGGTTTTCTTCGGCTTATCAACCAGCTTCATTTTATCAAATAAAACTTCACCAAGTTGCTTTGGAGATGCAATATTGAATTCTTCGCCTGCTATTTCATAAATCTCCTTTTGGGTTTGATTGGCAAGTTCTTCCAGCTCTGACGACATTTCAGCTAGATTTTCCTTGTCAATCTTAACACCTTCATATTCCATTTCGGCCAAGACGAAAGAGAGTGGTTCTTCCACATTATGAAGCAGATTGCCCAGGTCATTGGCTTCAATCTCTTTTTCCAGTAACAGCTTTAATTGCAAAGTGATATCGGCATCCTCGCAGGCATAGTCGACCACGTCAGCAACAGGAACATCTCGCATATTGCCTTGCTTGCTACCCTTCTTACCTATCAACTCAGTGATAGAAATAGTGGTATAATTCAGGAGATTTTCAGCCAGGGCATCCATGTTGTGCCTGGTTTCAGGATCGAGCAGATAATGCGCCAGCATGGTATCGAATATTTTACCATTTAGGATGATATCATAATTTCGCATTACCTGAATATCATATTTCAGATTCTGACCAATGATTACTATATCTTTAGCTTCTAAGATTTCTTTAAATTCATTGGCAATCTTCTGAGCTTCTTTTTGATCTTCCGGAACAGGAACATAATAAGCTTCACCTGGTAGGTAACAAAACGCCATACCCACTAATTCTGCATCAGTAGGTTCTACACTAGTAGTTTCAGTATCGAAGCAAAACTCATCTTGTAATTTCAGATATTCAATAAGCTCCTTTCTTAGTTCAGGAGTATCTATTAAATGATAATGATGAGGTGAATTCTCTATATTTCTTTTCTCAGCGGGAGCTTCTTCAACTTCTTCCTGTTGTTCAGCAGGTGTGTCCGTGAACATTGATATTTGAGCAGGATCAGCTTGAGAAGAAGACGACTTGGCGCTTGTTTGTGGCTCTTCCCCCAGCACTCTTTTCATAAGGGTGCGGAATTCAAGTTCTTCAAAAAGCTCTCTTAAAACTTCTTCATTGGGACCATCATATTTGAGTTTATCAGGCTCGTAGTTGATAGGCACATCAATTTTAATGGTAGCCAGTTTTTTAGAAAGCAAAGCCTGTTCTTTGTTGGCTTCTACTTTTTCTTTCATTTTCCCCTTTAGCTCATCAGTATGTTCTAAAAGACCTTCAACTGAGCCATATTGCTTCAGGAATTTAACAGCCGTTTTGGCACCTACACCGGGAATCCCAGGAATATTATCAACAGCATCACCCTGAAGCCCGAGTATATCAATTACTTGTTCTACTCTATCTATGTCAAACTTCTTTAATACTTCAGGAATTCCTAAAATATCAACACCATTACCCATAAAAGACGGCTTGTAGAGATAGACATGCTCCTTTACCAGTTGGGCATAGTCCTTATCCGGTGTCATCATAAACACTTCGAAACCCTCATCACCAGCCTGCCTTGCAATGGTTCCAATGATATCATCTGCCTCAAAACCTGGCTTAATTAAAACCGGAATATTAAAAGCTTCTACAATTTTCTTTACATAAGGAATGGCCACCCTGATATCTTCAGGCTGTTCTTCACGCTGAGCTTTGTATTCAGGAAATTCTTCATGTCTAAATGTTGGATCACTAGTATCAAATGCTACACCAATATGAGTAGGCTTCTCTTTTTTAATAATCTCCAAAAGGGAATTAGTAAAGCCCAGAGCTGCGCCTGTATTCAATCCTTTGGAGTTAATCCGTGGATTTTTACTAAAGGCAAAGTGGGCACGATAGATAAGTGCCATAGCATCAAGCAAAAAGAGTTTATTTTCAGGCTTACTCATTTGTATAGTGGTTATTATTGAATATTAAAGGTATAAATCTTTAAGATTTTTTGTCTAAAAGATACCTTGATGAATTAGCGTTTAGGCAAAAAAAATCCAACTCTGCTCAGAGCTGGATTTTTTGTTTACTCACTAAAATTATTTAATCCTGTATTTTTAAAGTTAATACAGGCAGCTTACTATGGTTTACCACATCTTCGGCTATGCTACCGCTGAAAAGATGCATTAGACCTTTTCTACCATGCGTCCCCATTACGATCATGTCAATATTGTTGTCGTGAGCAAATTCCATTATACCTTCTTCTTCAGTATTACTATTGTAAATATGTTGCTCTGCATTTAAACCATTCTTCTCTACATAAGCTTTCATCCTATTCATGGTTTGCGCACTACCTTCAAAATTATTTGGTGTATTAACCCTTAATAAATGAATTTTAGCTTGGGAGTGTTGCACAATATTTTGAAGCCTTTTAACCAAATCTATTGCCTCATCTTTCATGTCGCTTGCAAAAACAATGTTATTCAGATCAGCAAGCGTCACTTTTTTCTTTAAGGAAAGAACAGGACAATGAGCATTTCTCACTACCTTTTCTGTGTTAGAGCCAATAAGAATTTCTTCTGCTCCTGTAGCACCATTAGTACCCATTACTATCAAGTCAGGTTCATAATCGGAAATAATGTCACTAATGTTATGATATGCATTACCTGCCTTTATGTTTGTTTTCAGATTAACACCTTTTACAATATCTCTCTGAGTAATTTCTTCTAGCTGCTGTTCACCCTTTTCTATCATCTTTTTAACGAAAACAGCTTCCATAGGATCCGCATAGTCAGGCTCACCTGTTGTACTGAAAGATTGCTGTCCTGGTATTTCTACCACATGAAGCACTAATAATTCAGCATCATTTGCTTTGGCCATTTCCGCAGCTAATTGTAATGCGTTTTCTGCTTGTTCTGAAAAGTCGGTTGGAACTAGTATTTGTTTCATAGCAATAGGTTTATTTTTGAATGCTTAATTTAAAAAATGTTTTGATTAAATCAGATGTTAAAAACTTAACAAGGTGGTATACACCTAGTAAAGGATTCATTTTTAATATACGAATCTTAATTTTAAATGATGCCGAAATAAAGTGATTATTGCTAATGTTAAGCCAGTATAATACCGAAACCAAAGGCTACAACAAAGAAAAGTGTAGATAAAGCTAATTGCTTAAGAAGTGGATCAATCTCCGTGGATGTTTTGGCTCTACTTAATCTTAATAAATGAAATACAAACAATGGTAACGATAATAGCACTAAGTATTTAGAATTGCCCCCATCATTTAACCACAAAAAAACTACTATGCTGATCCAAGCTGTGGCAATCAATGAGAAATGATAAATTTTAGCCTTAGATCGACCTAGCCTCACCGGAATACTTCTTTTTCCAGCTTTTTCATCTGACTTTATATCTCTAATATTATTAACATTGAGAACACCCGTAGCCAGCAAACCGCAAGAAATTGCTGGAAATAAGATTAGCATGTTGAAGTGGCCACTATGCAATATGTAAGTTCCACATACACCAACAACTCCGAAGAAAAGAAACACAAAGAAATCGCCCAGGCCAAGGTAGCCATAAGGCCGTTTGCCATTTGTATAGGCTATAGCTGCGAATATTGCCATTATGCCCATCGCTAAAAAACTGTAGAAAGCTATTGAGCCAAATTCTAAAGCAACTATAAGTAAACTGATTCCATTTATAAATGATAAGGCTGAAAATACGATAATCGCATTTTTCATCTGTTGTTGACTGATATGCCCTTGTTGCACGGATCGTTTAGGTCCTTCTCTATCTGCACTATCAGCACCATGTATGGTATCACCATAGTCATTAGCTAAGTTGGAAAGTATTTGAAGGCAAAGTGTGGTTGACAAACTTAAAAGACAAACAGTAAGATCGAAAACGTCATAATAAGCAGCCAAAAAACTACCCATGCCAATACATGCCAATGCCAATGGTAATGTTCTGAAGCGAAATGCAGCTATCCAGTGCTTAAGCATCTTATAGTTTTTCAGCTATTTCAACCGGATTAACACTTGATGGATAAAAACTAATTTCTTCACCATCAGCACTGATCAGATATTTACAAAAGTTCCATGTGGGAGCCTTACCTGTTTGTGCTTCCAAGTATTTGAAAAGCGGATGTTGATTTTTACCCACTACATCCATTTTTGAAAAAAGTGTGAATGTTACACCAAAATTTCGTTCACAAAAAGTAGCAATCTCATCATCTGAACCGGGTTCCTGTCCTCCAAAATTGTTAGCTGGAAAACCTAGAATTGTTATTTGATCACCCATCATCTGGTGTAACTCCTGCAAATCGGCATACTGTGGAGTATAACCACATTCGGAAGCTGTGTTGACTATAAGTAGAGGTTTACCTTTATAGTTCGAAAAGTCTATAACCTCTCCTTTTATTGATTGAATCTGAAAATCGTAAATGCTCATTTCTTTGTGATTTGCAGCACTTGCCAGACAAATAAAAAATATTGCAGCAAAGAGCTTATTTGAAATAGTAGACATAGTTTAAGCAAACTAGTGATTTACTCAATAGTTTGCTTAAATCCATTTTACATCTTTTCAGGAACTTCAATTCCTAATAGTTCCATTCCGGTTTTTATAACATTAGCAACCATAGCAGAAAAAGCTATTCTAAAAGCTAATGCACTTTCATCATCTTCATTGAAAATAGAAACTTCCGCATAAAAACGATTGTAAGCTTTTGCCACATCATAGATGTAATTGGCAATTACTGCGGGAGAATAAGTTTCAGCAGCCTCTTTAACCTTATCGGGGAATGTGCTTATAAGTACCAAAACGTCTCGTTCAGTAGCTGCAAGTTGTTCAACATTAACCTCAGGAGTAACTCCCAGTTGCTCAGCTTTTCTGACAATCGCTCTTATTCTGGCATGCACATACTGAATAAAAGGACCTGTATTGCCCTGAAAGTCAATAGATTCTTCAGGATTAAACATCATTCTTTTAACAGGGTCAACTTTCAACAGATAGTATTTTAAAGCACCTAAGCCTAATTGTCTGTAAAGTTCTTCGGCTTCTTCTTTATCAAATCCATCAATTTTGCCAAGCTCGTCAGTTCTTCGCTTACTGGTGGCAAACATTTCTTCCATCAGATCATCAGCATCTACCACAGTACCTTCACGGGATTTCATTTTGCCTGTAGGTAAATCTACCATACCGTATGACAAGTGGTAACAGCTTTTTGCCCAGCTATAACCCAACTTATCAAGAATCATAAAAAGCACTTTGAAGTGATATTCCTGCTCGTTACCAACCGTGTAAATCTGTTGTTCTATTTTTGGGAAATCCTGATAACGGAGAATAGCTGTTCCAATATCCTGCGTCATATAAACAGAAGTGCCATCCTTTCTAAGTAGCAGCTTCTCATCAAGACCTTCTTCTTTTAAATCGATCCAAACAGAGCCGTCTTCTTTTTTGAAAAGAATACCTTCTTCTAACCCTCTTAGTACTTCATCCTTACCTAATGAGAAGGTGTTTGATTCATAATAAAGTTTATCGAAATCAACTCCCATGGTTTTATAGGTTTCTGCAAAACCATCGTAAACCCAGCCATTCATGGTTTCCCACAAATTATAAACTTCAGGATCTTTATTCTCCCATTTCAAAAGCATTTGCTGTGCTTCTACCAAAATTGGAGCTTCCTTTTCTGCTGTTTCCTTTGGAGTACCTTGCTTAACCAACTCATTGATTTGCTCTTTGTACTTCTTGTCGAAGATGACATAGTATTTACCAACAAGCTTATCACCTTTAAGCCCGGATGACTCTGGCGTTTCACCTTCCCCAAATTTTTGCCAGGCCAGCATAGATTTACAGATGTGAATACCACGATCGTTAATAATCTGTACTTTATGCACTTTATTTCCTGCCGCCTCAAGAATTTTGGAAACTGAGTAGCCAAGGAAATTATTTCTTAAATGACCTAAGTGGAGCGGCTTATTCGTATTGGGAGATGAATACTCCACCATCACCTCACGACCAGTAGGTGGTGTAACGCCAAATTGATTGGTTTTGTGAATCTGCTCTGCAATTTCCAGCCAAACCTTATCTGCAATAACCAAATTGAGAAAACCCTTCACCACATTAAAATCTGCTACAAAGGCTGTTTCTTCCTTTAGGTATTTTCCAACCGCTTCGGCAGTTGCCTGCGGGTTGAGTTTTGATTGCTTACCTAGCGGAAAACATACCAAAGTATGTGAGCCTTCAAACTCCTTTCTGGTTGGTTGAATATTGATCAAGTCATCGCTTAGCTCAGCATCAAATAATGATTTAAATGCCGACTTTACTTCTTTTATTATATGAGCTTCAATCTGAAACATGTATTTCTGTTTTTTATGCTTTAGGAAGAAAAACCTCTGCCATCATGCATCTGGCACTACCTCCACCCAAGGCTTCTATGGTATCTAAGGAGCTGCTAATAATTTCACAGTGCTTTTCAATAGCCTGAATTTGATCCTGCGTTAAAGATTGGTGAGCAGCAGCTGACATCACCAAATAAGGAGTACCATCAGTAGACTTCACCTGTAACATATTGCCGGCAAAATGATGCTTCTGGTCCTCAGAAATTTCAACCACCTCTTTACCTGAATTCTGTAGACTAGTGATAACATGATTTCGCTCATTTTCATTGTCGATAGAATCTGCACAAAGAATAGCAAAATCATCGGCTACACACATCATCACATTTGTATGATAAATAGGCATTCGCTTGCCATCAACTGTTTGGTTTGCTATAAATTTCACTGCTTTGTAACCAAACTTGTCGCAAAACTCATCCAATATTTTTTCATCAGTTCTTAATGAAATAGCCGCATAGCAAAGTTTATTAGGTCTATCGAGAATCATACTTCCAGTACCTTCTAAAAAACTCCCAAGCTCCTCGTGCCCAGTAAAATCGATAGTATCAGTAATTTTTAAGCCGTGCTCCTTTTGCAGGCTTTCCAAAATGTCATCTCTACGTTCGAGGCGCCTGTTTTCAGCATACATAGGATATAAACCTACTCTGCCGTCATTATGAAATGAAATCCAGTTATTAGGGAAAATAGAATCAGGAGTGTCAGTGTCTGTGGTATCATCAAAAACTATCACTTGTACACCTTTACCTCTTAATTTATTAACAAAGGCATCAAATTCAGCTTGTGCTTTTTGATTAGCTTCTTCCGGTTTTATTCCGTCAATAACTTTTTGATAATAATTATTTACAGCCGTCTGCTCATTAAACCTAAATTGAACAGGACGAATCATCATCAGCGTGTTAGTACTCTGTTTTTCCATAAATATTTAGTTGGAATTTTTACGATGCAAAGGTAAGGTTGAACAGCGTAATAAGCCTTCCATTTTGGAAATTTCTGCATAAGGAACGCGTTCTACCGTAAAGCCTTTATCTTCTAATATTTTTGCAAGTCTATCGAAACCTTGTTCAAGCACTACCACATTAGGACTGATGGAGAAAACGTTCGAATTCATTTCATACATTTCATCCTTGGTGATGTGTATCAGGTTTTCTTCTCCAAAATAATTTACCAGGTAGTTATAATCCTCTTCATACTTAAAACCGCCCTTATAAATAATAGCCATATTGGTACCTATAGGTTGAAAGCAGCAATCTAAGTGCAAAGCATTTTCTTTAGCATTGTCATCAGATTTATTGAGCTGAAAACCTTTCACCTTTTTGTTTGGAAATTGCTCTTGTAAAAACTCCAATCCTGCCCGGTTGGTACGAGCAACAATGTATTTTTCATAATCTTCAGCTTCCGAATAGCCCACAAAAAGATGGTCTTTCCATGGCATTACGTCTCCACCCTCGGCATGAGCACCTTCCGGCATTTGTAAAACCTGAGCAGGGTCCATCTGATCAATTACATATTGAATCCCCTGAATTTCCTCATCTCTGTCTTTAAGTATTCTAGGTTTTATAAATTTATCATCTATCACAAAGCCGATGTCTCTGGAAAATATCTGATTGTAATCAGGGATTATCTCTGGTCTATACACTTTTACACCATGCTTTTCCAACACTTTGGCAAAAGCATCCATCTCTTGCACCATGTCTTTTTCTTTAGGATATGTGCCTGCTGCTATATGTTCCTTCGATTTAGGATCATACGCATCTTCTAACTTAGGAACATCTCCTACTCCTTGTGCAGTACCTAAAATAACTGCTTCAAGCGGGGAAGTCTCGTCAACCACCGACAGCTTTATCATAAAATTCCAGATTTATTAAGTTGATTATATTTAAAAATGAAAGCTATACTTTAGCTTTGCAAAGATTGCAAAATTATCACAATATTACACTTGCAGCTTAAACCAAACAAGCCTAGATGAAGAGTTACATAGACTTAATAGAACAAACCTTTGAGTTTCCGCAAGAAGAATTCACTGTTAATAATAATGAATTGCACTTCCATGGAGTGCCTTTGATGGAAATTATAAAGGAATACGGTACACCTTTAAAACTAACTTATCTGCCCAAGATAAGTCA
This sequence comes from Marivirga atlantica, assembly GCF_016734805.1. Taxonomy (GTDB): domain Bacteria; phylum Bacteroidota; class Bacteroidia; order Cytophagales; family Cyclobacteriaceae; genus Marivirga; species Marivirga atlantica. The sequence goes on along the minus strand of NZ_JAERQG010000001.1, from coordinate 903,206 downwards.
GAACATTAAAAAAGCTTCTGAATATTTTAAGAATGCTTTCGAAAAACATAATTACAAAGGTAGCTACACTTACTGTTACTGTACCAAGTCATCGCATTTCTCCTTTGTTTTGGAAGAAGCTTTAAAAGCTGGTGTCCATATAGAAACTTCTTCATCTTTCGATATACCAATCATAAGAAGTTTAAATGAAAAAGGTCAACTAAGCAAACAGCATTACATAGTTTGCAATGGTTTTAAAAGGCCTCTTTACAAGCAATATATTAACGAACTTATTAATGACGGCTTCGAGAACACTGTTCCAGTTCTTGATAATTTGAGCGAGTTAGAAGCTTACGAGGAAGGAGCTAAAAAACCTTTTAAAGTAGGTATCAGAATTGCCTCAGATGAAGAGCCTAACTTTGAATTCTACACAAGTAGGTTGGGTATCCGTTACAACAACATTGTTGATTACTATAAAGAGAAAATTGCTCCTAGCAAGAAGGCTAGTTTAAAAATGCTTCATTTCTTCATCAACACTGGTATTAAAGATACTGCATATTACTGGAGTGAATTAAGCCGTTTCGTTTATAAGTATTGTGAACTCAAAAAGATTTGTCCTGAACTTGATACCATTGACATTGGCGGTGGCTTCCCGATTAAAACTTCTTTAGGCTTTGAATATGATTACCAGTATATGGTTGATCAAATCGTAGAGAATATCCAGTGGATTTGTGAAAAGAACAATGTAGAAGTACCAAATATTTTTACTGAGTTCGGCAGCTATACTGTAGGCGAAAGCGGTGCCACTATTTATTCAGTTTTAGATCAGAAGCTTCAAAATGATAAGGAGCTTTGGTACATGATTGATGGCTCTTTCATTACTCACTTACCAGATGTGTGGGGGCTTAATCAAAAATTCGTTTTACTTGCTGTAAACAACTGGGAAGAGCCATTCCATAAAGTAAATATGGGAGGCTTAACATGTGACTCGCAGGATTACTATAACTCGGAAGCGCATAGCTTCGAAGTGTTCTTACCAAATGTAGGTCCTCAGAAACAGCAATATATAGGCTTCTTCCATACGGGTGCTTATCAGGAATCTTTAGGAGGATATGGAGGTATTCAGCATTGTTTAATACCTGCACCAAAACACGTACTTATCAATAAAGATAATTCGGGAAAAATAACCACAGAATTGTTTGCTGAAGAACAGAATAGCGAAAGTATGTTGAAATTATTGGGTTACAAAAAATAGTTACACAGCCTTTTTTAGTAAGAAAGAAAAAGTACTTCCTTGATTAACTTTTGATTCAATAGTTAATTCTGAGTCAAGCTTCTGAAGAAATTTTTGAATAAGGTTCAGGCCCATACCTGAGCCTTTTTCTTGTCTTGTGCCGGAGGTAGAAATCTTTTTTTCGGCACTGCGTACTTTGCCAAGTAGTTCTTCACTCATTCCAATGCCTGTGTCTACAACCGAAATTTTGATACAATCATCATCTTGTTCTGTGAAGTTAACAGTTATTATTCCCTCCTCAGTGAATTTAATTGCATTACCAACTAGATTTCTCAAAATAAAAAGTAAGGCATTTTTATCGCAAACCACTTTGGTACTCTGCTTAAGGTTTGTTTCAAACTTATTTTGTTTAAATGCTAATTGGCTAGCGTGTAAACTCTCTACTTCTTGTAAAACTTCTAATAAATCGACTTCCTTTACTTTAGGATTGTTAATATGGTTCGACCATTCAAGCATATTTTCTACCATGTCATAAATGCTTCTTAAAGTAGACTCCATTAAAGGAAAAAATTTCTGAACCTTATCTACATCGTGCAACTTTTCATTCTTCGATTTGAAATAAGTGAGAATACTACCAATGGGTCCTCTCACATCATGAGATATCATACTCATCATTTGCTTATTCACTGAAGATGAAACGGATAAATCATTATTTCTTCGTTTTATAATGGCATTCTGATTAGTAAGCTCTAATTCTTTCCCTCTTAGTGTTACTAACTTGGTCGCCTGTTCAGCCAGAAGTTTTAAATTCACAATTTGCTCTTGATCTAATTTCCTGGGTTTTGTGTCAAGCACACAAAGTGTTCCTAAATTATGTCCATCAAGTTTAAGAGGGATTCCAGCATAGAAGCGACAGTAAGGATATTTTGTCACTAATGGATTATCGTGAAACCTAACGTCCTTTGATGCATCTTCAATCAAAAATAGTCCGTCTTGATTAATGGCATGACCACAAAAGGTTATTTCTCTGGCCAAGTTATCTTCAACATCTCCTACTTTTCCCTTAAACCATTGTTTTTCGGCTCCAATGATGGAGATCATTGAGGAGGGCACCTTGCATATAAAAGCTGCCAACTGAACAATACCTTGAAAATCTTGCTCAATAATATCCTCTTGTAAAAGGTGCCTCTCAATGGTTTTTAACCTAGCTTCTTCGTTTATAGTCTTTTTGGCAAACTCCATATAATTAACCTAGCGTTATTAGGTAATTACGACAACTGTGCAACTTCGGATTCTCTATTTATTTTCTTCACTAAACCTTGGAGCACCTTTCCAGGACCACTTTCTATGAATATATCAGCACCATCATTTACCATTTGCTGAACTGATTGTGTCCATTTCACTGGTGCCGTTAATTGAGAAATCAAGTTTTCTTTAATCTCTGCCACATCAATAGCACCTTGTGCGGTGAAGTTTTGATATACAGGACATTTAGGTTCAGAAAAGCTTGTTTCTTCAATGGCTTTAGCCAGCTCTTCTTTCGCAGGTTCCATTAATGGTGAATGAAAAGCACCTCCTACAGGAAGTGGCAGGGCACGTTTAGCACCAGCCTCTTTCATTTTCTCACAAGCAATTTCAATTCCCTTATTCGATCCTGAAATAACTAGTTGACCAGGGCAGTTATAATTTGCAGGAACAACTATTTCATTTTCTATTTCAGCACAAATTTTTTCAACTATCTGATCATCAAGACCAAGCACAGCGGCCATAGTAGAAGGGTTTATTTCACATGCCTTTTGCATAGCAAGTGCTCTTTTATGTACAAGCTTTAGTCCATCTTCAAAAGAAAGCGTTCCGTTAGCTACTAAAGCAGAAAACTCTCCTAGAGAATGACCAGCCACCATATCAGGATTGAAATCAGGATGTACAAGGGCATTAATTACTGAATGAAGAAAAACAGCAGGCTGTGTCACCTTTGTTTCTTTAAGCTCCTCATCAGTGCCGGAAAACATTATTTTAGTAATCTCAAAACCTAATATATCGTTAGCCTGATCAAATAATTTCTTGGCATCTGCATTATTATCATACAAATCTTTACCCATTCCGGAGAATTGTGCTCCCTGACCAGGAAATACGTATGCTTTACTCATAGTTTTTTATGGTTTATTTTTATAAGGTAATTAACAGCCAAAGCAATTCATAGTTTTAGCTGGGATACAAAGTAAGCAAAACTGCTTAATCAGTTACAAATCTATCTTGCAATTCTGGAGTAGGAATGCGGCAAGTATCTTTTTTACCAAACCATTTATACCTTCTCTTTGCTATAAAATTATACAGTGGGTCTCGAAAGAATTTTGGAATAATTAAAAACACCTGGAACATTGACCAAGGAAATTTTAACTCTTTGGCAATAAGCAAGGCTGCTTCACTTTTAATAAAAGTTTTTCCTTGTTTTAATAATACGATAGAATCCACATGCTGAACTCTTTCTTGAGGAAGTTTCTTTTTGGCTACCTCACTTTGGAGAGCAGCAAATTTGAATTTAGCATCAGGATCGCAGTCAATTATGAAATTGACAGCTCCATTACATAAATTACATACGCCATCAAAAAATATGATTTTTTCTACAGACAAGTTACCTGATTATTTGTACCCAACCTTTATAAAATTTGGTTGTATTCTCTGGTCTTAACATATCAAAAGTGGCTATCACCTCATAGAAATAGGTAGCTGATGGCAATTCTTCACCATTGTTGTTAACACCAGTCCAATTGATGTACAAACTATTTTCTCCACCACTTCTGTAAGAATAAACCAATTTACCATATCTGTTATATACATTAAACTCAATCTGTTCTAAGAAACGTGGACAGAATTCTAGAGGAATGGCACTTTCTGAAGCTCCCGGATAGAAAGGTGTAAACACATCATTCTTGCCTGGACTATTGCCTGGTGTTATCACATTTGGAAATGCCAAATTCGGACAATTCTCTTTACAGAAAGTATTAGAGAAAACACTTCTATTTTCTGATCTGTCAACCGCTCTTATTTTGTAGCAGCCTTTATATTCTGGTAAATTTTCATGTACAAATACTGTATCGGTTGTAGTGCCAACCAGAGTAAATTCATCTGATAGCTCATTCTGATAGAAAATCTCATAATAAGCAATACTTGTATCACAGGTATCTAAATCATTGGCCTTCCAAAATAAAGTATTGGAGAAGTCATTGAAATCACAAGCCTTATCTGCTAAGAAAGCTCTGCAGTCATTTTCAGATCCTAACTTGAATGAAGCCTCGAAAGGCGGGCAAGGGTCAATTTGATCATCAGGCATTGTACATAATATTCTACTATCATTTATTAAAGGAGTAAAAATATCATCATTACCATACGTTCCCTGTGTTGTTACATAATAACAATATTGCTCATCATTTGACAGCTTCTGGTTATTAAAGGCTCCACTATCCACATAATTGTAACCATAAAAAGTAACATCGACAGAATCAATTAAGACGAGTTCATCAGGGTTATTAGGATTTACTTTGTCTCGATAAATGTAGTGATACGGGAAATCCTGGCTCGTATTTGACCATGGTACGTCAGCATCCCAATTCAATTCAATGGCTTCAAATAATGAAACAGAAGAGGGTTCAACAACAGAAGCCACAGAAGATGACTCAATTAAATTTTGACTATTTACCGCATCCTCAAGATTATAAAGACCTATCTGGTAACTATAATTCAATTCTTCAGTGTTTAACCCCGAGTCTCTGAAAGTTGTATCTTGAACAACCGTAACTTGTTCAAAACCACTCCCAGAACTTCTCATAACCTGATATTTGAAAGGCCCCGCATATACACTTGTATCTATTTCGAATGGTGGTAGCCAACTCACAATTATGTCTCCATTAGATACATCTGTTTCATTCACACTAACATTCGTAATTATAGGACCAGTTGCAGCCACCTTTTCACAAACTTCTTCAGAAGCATAACTAACTCCGCCTGCCGGTAATTCGAAAACCGCTACTAATCTGTAGCAATAGGTAGCCCCAAAGTCTAAACCTCTGCCAGCGTTATCATCTGTAAAAGTGTTTTGAGTTACCGGAACTGCTCCTATTAACTCATATCCACCGTTTTCCGGAATACCGATTTCACAATTGGCAGGTGTAAAGGCAAAAGAATCTACCCTTCTGTAAACCTGAATAATTTCAGCCAATCCGCAATCATATTCATCCCAGTTGAGTCGAATTGAGCGTTGTGGTCTAGGCTCAATAGTTACATTCTTTGGTGCAGGAGGCACTACAGTAACATTCCATGTTTTGTAATCTGTTAGTCTGATTCCTGGTCCGTTATCTGTTGCTTTAAACCTAATTTGGTAAGGATCTTCTCTTATATGGTCGCAGTTAGTTTGCCAGGTGAAATTGGCTGAATGAGGAGGTTCATAGTAACCGCCTGAATCTGGTGAAATAGATGCCGGAGGATCCAATATAAAAGGACCTCCAAAAGCTTCAATCTGAACCAGGGATTCTGGATTAGGATCTATAGCTGAAACTTCCGCCTCTAATAATGTTCCTGCTTCAACGCATGTATCTTCAGGAATTAATATTTCAGGGGGATCATTTTCAGTTTCATCAACTATGATTTGCATATCTCTGGTTATGCTACCAAGGAAAACCAACTCACCATCTATCCTTCTCCATTCTTCCGCAATAAATGCAATATTGTATTCTCCTTTAAGAGCCGGGGCGTCCCAAATGATATCTCCAATGACTTGATCAAGGGTAAATGTAGCAGGCCCATTCTGTTGGCTGTTTTGCCCTCCGGAAGCAACTTCAGGTGATTGAAACCCTGGAACCTCAACACCAGTTCGGCTTTTGGGAGTAACCATTCTAAAAGAAATACTATCACCATTGATATCAAAAGCTCCCGGGTTGTGGAAGAAGATCACACCAATAGCTCCTTTATCAACAGGAGGGATTTGAAAGATAGGCGAGTTATTGCATCCGATATTTGGGTCTAATCGAATGATAGTTTCAACATAAAAGGCTACCGATCCAGAGTTTGAAATATTGGCTATTCCTACGTTTCTGTAATCCTCATTGTATGAAACTGTGTAGAAACCATTTGATGAATAAGTGTGCTCTAGTCTAAATTGAACCAACTCAATCTCTTCGTCTATCATCTCCTTGCGGAAATAATTATCAGGATTCAGTGCTATTGTTTCACCATCTCCATAGCTGAAAATACCATTACCGAATAAAATATCAGAACCTGTATCACGATAGGCGGTAAGAATAAATTCATAGGTAAAACCTCCACAACCTACTCTTCGTGCTGTTATCTCACCTGCACGAATATGTGTAGCCAATGATTTTACTATCGGAATAAGTAAAAGAAAAAGTATTAGAGCGTATTTCTTCACTAAAAAATTTTCAAATGGATAATAGAAACGAATAAACTGAAAAATAAGTTTTTATAAACTCTTAAACAATATATTTCATCAGCATGTTAACGTCTAAATTTCAGCAAATTGCCATTATTTAGAATCTTTTAAAATAAAAAACACAATTGTTTTCTATGGGTTCCAAATGTACCTTTGGTACACTTTTATTATTTAACTAAATAATTAACAAATATCTATGAGTTGGCTTACTGATACACTTACCAGTTCCATTGGCCGAAAGGTTATCATGTCGTTAACCGGCCTTTTTTTAATCATCTTTTTGATTGTTCACTTATCAGGAAATTTTCAGTTATTAATGGATGATGGCGGATTGCAATTTAATGCTTACGCAAAGTTCATGACATCAAATCCTTTGATAAAGTTTACTTCTTATGGGCTGTATGCCTTTATTCTTTTACACATTATTATGTCAGCAGTATTAGCTGCTAAAAATAGAAAAGCAAGACCTGTTGGTTATGCAAAAGTAAAAGGAAGTGCTAATAGCGCATGGGCATCAAGAAACATGGGAATTCTTGGAACAGTTATTTTAATCTTTTTAGTAATTCACATGAGAAGTTACTGGTACGAAATGCACTGGGGAGATATCCCGATGGATGCTGCCGGTAATAAAGATCTATTCAAAGTTGTAAGTGCTTCATTTGCGCAGTGGTGGTATGTAGCTATTTATGTAGTCAGTATGATTTTTTTAGCTTTCCACTTATCTCACGGCTTTTCAAGTGCTTTTCAAACGTTAGGGGTTAATCACAAAAAATATACACCTTTCATTAAAGGTTTAGGAATAGTTTATGCTATATTAATACCAGCTGCATTTGCTTCCATTCCACTATACATGTTTTTCAATAACTAAGCATAATTATTATGAAGTTAGAATCAAAAATTCCAGAAGGCCCATTAGCGGAGAAATGGACCAATCATAAATTCAACGTCAAACTCGTTAATCCTGCCAACAAGAGAAAATATGATATTATAGTTGTTGGAACTGGTTTAGCAGGTGCATCTGCTGCAGCCTCATTGGCAGAATTAGGCTATAATGTTAAGTCTTTCTGTTTTCAAGATAGCCCACGAAGAGCACACTCTATTGCGGCTCAAGGTGGTATCAATGCTGCAAAAAATTATCAAAATGATGGCGACAGTGTTTTTAGATTATTCTATGACACTATCAAAGGTGGTGACTACAGATCACGTGAAGGTAATGTTTACAGGCTTGCAGAGGTAAGTGTTAATATTATTGATCAATGTGTTGCTCAAGGCGTTCCTTTTGCCCGAGAGTATGGCGGGTTGTTAGCTAACCGTTCATTTGGCGGTGCTCAGGTGTCACGTACATTTTATGCCAGAGGTCAAACTGGGCAACAATTATTATTAGGTGCTTATTCCGCATTAAGCCGTCAGGTTGCTAACGGAAAAGTAAAGCTCTATCCGCGTCATGAAATGCTGGATTTGGTTACTATTGACGGAAAGGCTAAGGGTATCGTTACCAGAAACCTAATTACCGGAGAAATAGAATCACACAGTGCACATGCTGTTGTTCTTGCTTCTGGAGGATACGGTAATGTATTCTATCTTTCTACCAATGCAATGGGCTCAAATGCCACAGCAGCCTGGAGAGCTCACAAAAAAGGTGCTTTTATGGCTAACCCATGTTACACGCAAATTCACCCTACTTGTATTCCTGTAAGTGGAGACCATCAGTCAAAACTAACGCTTATGTCCGAATCATTAAGGAATGATGGTAGAGTTTGGGTACCAAAGACCAAGGAATTAGCAGAAAAAGTAAGAAAAGGAGAAATCAAGCCTCGTGACATCGATGAAGCAGATAGAGATTACTATCTAGAGAGAAAATATCCTGCATTTGGTAACTTAGTTCCTCGAGATGTAGCTTCTAGAAATGCCAAGTACGTTTGTGATGAAGGCCGCGGTGTAAATGACACAGGTAAAGCGGTATTCCTTGATTTTAGAGATGCCATAAAAAGAGATGGTCGTGATACGATTGAGGGTAAATACGGTAATCTTTTTGATATGTATAAGCAAATCACCGGTGACAATCCGTATGAAACACCAATGAAGATTTATCCTGCTGTTCACTACACTATGGGTGGTTTATGGGTTGATTATAACCTTATGACTAACGTACCAGGTCTTTATGCAACAGGTGAGTCTAACTTCTCAGACCATGGAGCTAACAGATTAGGCGCCAGTGCTTTAATGCAAGGGTTAGCTGATGGTTACTTCGTTATCCCTTACACAATTGGTAATTATCTTGCTGGTGAGAAATATGAGAAAACACCTGTAGATCATGAAGCATTTAAAGCTGCTGAAAAAACCGTTAAAGATAATATCGACAAACTTCTTTCAATCAAAGGGTCGAAATCTGTTGATCATTTCCACAAAGAATTAGGTAAAATCATGTGGGAATATTGCGGTATGTCCAGAACTGCCGAGGGATTGACTAGAGCCAAAGGAATGGTTAAAGAACTTAGAGATGAGTTCTGGAAAAATGTGAAGGTTCTTGGAAGCAATGAAGAATTTAACAGTTCACTCGAAAAAGCTTCAAGAGTAGCCGACTTCTTAGAATTAGGTGAACTAATGATAGATGACGCATTGCATAGAGAAGAATCTTGCGGTGGTCACTTTAGAGAAGAGCACCAAACTGAAGAAGGTGAGGCAAAAAGAAACGATGAAGATTTTGCTTATGTAGCAGCCTGGGAATTCAAAGACCTTGATATAGCAGAAGAGCTACATAAAGAAGAGTTGAATTTTGAAAATGTTAAATTAACACAGAGAAGCTACAAGTAAGCTTTAAAAATATTAGTTCTATGAAATTAACATTAAAAATCTGGAGACAGAAAAACACTAACGATAAAGGAGCATTTAAAACATATGATATTGATGGAGTATCTCCTGACATGTCATTCCTTGAAATGATAGATGTTTTAAATGAGCAGCTAATAGAAAAGGATGAAGATCCGGTTCATTTTGATCACGATTGTCGTGAAGGTATTTGTGGCATGTGTAGTATGTACATCAATGGTGAACCTCACGGCCCATTAAAAGGAGTGACTACTTGCCAACTACACATGAGATCATTCTCTGATGGCGAAACAATTACTATTGAACCATGGAGAGCAAAGGCTTTTCCAGTAGTTAAAGATTTGGCAGTTGACAGAAGTGCTTTTGACAGAGTAATTCAAGCTGGTGGTTACGTAAGTGTAAACACTGGGGGTACTCCTGATGCTAACGAAATTCCAATCCCTAAAAGTGTAGCTGACGAAGCATTTGATGCCGCTACCTGTATAGGATGCGGAGCATGTGTAGCTGCCTGTAAGAATGCGTCTGCGATGCTATTTGTAAGCGCCAAAATTTCTCAACTATCTATGTTACCGCAAGGTCAGGTGGAGAAATCTGAAAGAGCCGAAAAAATGGTAGCTCAAATGGATGCTGAAGGATTTGGTGCTTGCACCAACACAGGTGCTTGTTCTGCCGAATGTCCTAAAGGCATTGATTTAAAAAACATTGCCAGAATGAATCGTGAGTATTTAGGCTCAAAAATGGGTTCATCAAACTAAATATTGAAATACTGACATTGAAAGGGCCTCGTGCCCTTTTTTTGTGGGTTTATTTTCTTTATATTACAAATTGATGTTTCGAAAGCGATTTATATAATCCTTTCTCTTCTGATACATTTTAAACCATAAATTTTATCGTTTAGGCCTAAAAACCTTCTATGCATATAATTGACATACTAATTTTCGTATTTTATATGGTTGCCATGCTAGGTGTTGGCTTCTATTTTTTAAGAAAAAATTCAGGTGTTGATGATTATTATGTAGGAGGAAGAAGCATGAGCAGTGGTCACATCGGGTTGTCCGTTGTTGCTACCGATGTGGGTGGTGGTTTCTCAATTGGATTAGGCGGACTAGGTTTTACTATTGGCTTATCTGGCTCATGGATGTTATTTACCGGCTTAATAGGCGCCTGGTTAGCTGCTGTTTTCCTGATTCCAAAAATTAAAGGAAATCCGGCCTTCGCAAAATTTCATACTTTCCCTCAGCTCTTCGAATATTTTTATGATAGAAAAGTAGCGTTAATTGCTGGTTTAATATCAGCGGTGGGCTATTTAGGTTTTACAAGCTCTCAAATACTGGCAGGAGCCAAACTTGCTTCAGGCACATTTGTTGACCTCGATATGAATATGGCCCTTTGGATCATGGGCATTGTAGCTGTGGTATACACTGTAATGGGTGGTATTAAGGCCGTTATCTATACAGACACCATCCAGTGGATTATTTTAATGGCTGGTTTGGTATTTATAGGTATTCCTATGGCCTATAACAGTGTTGGCGGATGGAGTGCTATTCAAGAAACTGTAGCTCCTGAAATGCTCACATTTACCAATATTAGTTGGCAGGATATTGTCTATTATGTAGTTACCATCATACCAATATGGTTTGTAGGCATGACACTTTATCAAAGAATATATGCCAGTAGAGATGTGAAAACTGCTAAGCGTGCATGGTTTATTGCTGGTTTATTTGAATGGCCTATTATGGCTTTTATGGGTGTGGCTTTAGGTTTGATGGCTAAGGTTGCCGCTGACCAGGGAATGTTTGATTATTTGGGGCCTGCCAACATTAGCCAGACGGACCCTGAACAAGGTCTTCCTATGCTATTAAGAACAATACTCCCTACTGGATTGTTAGGATTAATGATGTCGGCTTATTTTTCGGCAATTCTATCTACTGCGGATAGTTGTCTGATGGCTTCATCAGGGAATATTGTAACTGATTTTATACAAAAGTTTTCTGATAAATTTAAGTCTGATAAAAGTTTCATGAGGCTATCGCAATGGGTGACGTTAGCTATTGGTTTAATTGCTATTTTATTGGCCAGCCAAATGACCAACGTACTTAACCTGATGCTTTACAGCTATGCTTTTATGGTATCAGGTTTATTTGTACCAGTAATAGGTGGATTATTCTGGAAAAAAAGCAGTCCGATGGGTGCATTAATGGCGATGATTTTTGGTGGTGCTACCACAGTTTTACTTTCATCGTTAAATGTTAAGCTACCCTATAATTTGGATCCAAATGTATTCGGAATTATGGTTTCAGCTATAAGTTTTATTATATTTTCAATATTATCTCCTAAAAAACAAACTCAATAACTAAAATGGAATATCAAACCCTCACTTCAATAGATACAGCTACAACACTTCAGAAAAATGAGATAGCTGATTTTTTATTTGTTCACCTCGATCAATATGGAGATGCCAAAGAGGATATTATGAAATGTCTCGATTATTCTTTGAGTTCGTTTGGGCATCAAGGAGGCTTTGTTGTTTTAGCACGAGAATCAGGGAAAATCAAAGGGGCTGTGGTGGTTAACCAAACGGGTATGTCAGGTTACATTCCTGAAAACATTCTGGTATACATCGCTGTTCATAGCGATCAACGTGGAAAAGGTGTAGGCAAAGAGTTAATGAACAGGGCTATTAGTACCGCTAAAGGAGATATAGCTTTACATGTTGAGCCTGATAATCCTGCAAAGCATCTATACGAAAAGCTGGGTTTCACAAATAAATACCTCGAAATGAGGCTAAAAAAATAAGATGGCTTTTCTAAAACTATATAAGAAAAAACTCAAACATAATTTCGACTTTCTTCATCAGCTTTTTACTGAAAATGATCTTGATTGGGGCGCAGTGACAAAGCTTTTTTGCGGTAATGAATTATATTTAAAAGAAGTTATTAACCTTGGTTTCAGAGAAATTCACGACTCTAGAATCAGTAACCTTAAGAAGGTTAAGGAGATAGATAGCACTGTTAAAACTTGTTATATAAAGCCTCCCGCAAAAAGAAGTATTCCTGATATAGTTCGCTATGCTGATATGAGCATGAATACTGAATACTACACGCTAAAATTGCTATCAGAAGAGGCCAAAAGGCAAGATAAAGTACATAAGGCTATTATTATGGTTGAAACCGGTGACCTTAGAGAAGGGGTTATGGGCGACCATTTAGTAGATTTCTATGCCAAAGTTTTTGAGCTACCAAATATTCAGATTGAAGGGATTGGAACTAACCTCAATTGCTTGCATGGTGTTATGCCTTCACGTGATAAATTGATTCAGTTAAGTCTTTACAAGCAGATTATTGAGCTAAAGTTCAATCGGAAAATACCTCTTGTTTCAGGAGGCACATCAGTGACAATTCCGCTTATCATGAACAAACAAATTCCAGCGGGTATTAACCACTTCAGAATAGGAGAAACACTTTATTTTGGAGCTGATTTATTTGAAGAAAATACCATACCTGGTATGCATGATGACTGCCTGGAGTTATTTACTGAGATTATTGAGATCACAGAAAAGCCGAAAGTACCTATGGGTGAAATGGCTGCAAATCCGCAAGGAGAAATTACTGAAATTGATGAATCGCTCTACGGACAAACAAGTTTTAGAGCCATTTTAGATGTAGGCGTGCTTGATATTGACCCTAAATACCTGATCTTAGAAGACTACGAATTTCAAGTTGTAGGATCAAGTTCAGATATGATTGTAATCGATCTGGGTGAAAACGAAAAAAATAGAAAGGTTGGTGACTTAATAAACTTTAAACTAAAGTACATGGGTGCTTTGGGTATTCTTAATTCTAATTATATTGAAAAAACTGTTGAATAGTAAATCATCCGATTTATATGAATCATCAAATCGATATTGAAGAATTAGTTTCATTAAGACATACGCTTCATCAAAATGCAGAACTTTCAAATCAGGAAGAAAAAACTGCTCAAATCGTTAAATCCTATCTGGAGAAATTTAAGCCTGATAAAGTTTATGAAAATATTGGAGGACACGGCTTAATAGTTGAGTTCAAAGGTTCCAGTCATAAAATACTGAATATTGGCTTTCGTGCTGATTTGGACGCCTTACCTATTGATGAAACAATTGAACTAGAATATGGAAGCAAAACAGAGAATGTAGCCCATAAATGTGGTCATGATGGCCATAGCACCATGGTTGCAGGCATAGCCCAATTCATTACCCAGTTAAAAAACAGAAAAAATTCGATATTTCTTATATTTCAACCTGCCGAAGAAATTGGTGAAGGAGCAGAAGCCATTTCATCCTTTCTTGAAGAGAAAAACATACAATTGGATTACCTATTTGGCTTACACAACTTACCCGGCTTTGAAAAGGGTAGTATAGTTACTCGAAAAGGAACTTTTGCAGCAGCCTCAACCGGCATGGTCATTAAGCTTAAAGGACAAACGAGTCATGCGGCAGAACCAGAAAATGGTGTAAGTCCAGCTATTGCCTTTTCAAATATTATTCAAGGACTCACTAATTTAACAGAAAAGTCAAAATTTCATCATCTGGTATTGTCAACCGTAATACATGCTAAAATGGGCGAAATTGCTTTTGGAACTAGCCCTGGCTACGCTGAAATAAGAGCTACTCTTCGTGCTTACAAAGATGAAGAACTGGATAAACTTATCACATTAGCTGAAGAACTTGTAATTAAGGAATCAGAAGAACACGGCTTAATTTACAAGCTTGAGTATACAGAGAGTTTTCCTACCACAGAGAACTCTGAAGATATACTGAAGCTTTTAAAGGATACGGCAGGAGAACAATCACTAAATTTTAAAGAAAAGGAAGAACCATTCAAATGGAGCGAAGATTTCGGCCATTATAAACGAATTACCAAATCAGGTTTTTTTGGTTTAGGTGCTGGGACCGATTGCCCGATGCTACATAATGATACTTATGACTTCCCTGACGAAATCATAGCTGACGGCATAAGAATGTATACTGGTTTAATTCAATTTTTTGAAGCTAATGGATAAATTAATCCCTACACGATCAACCTCAACGATTTACTTAAACCCGAGAGCCGCTAAACGAAACGTAAAATTTGTTAAATGTCAGCTTAAAGAAGGCACCTTACTTTCTGCGGTAGTAAAGGGTAATGCCTACGGTCATGGCATTGAGCAAATGGTTCCCATTTTTGAAAAAAGCGGCATCAATCATTTTTCAGTTTTTTCATCACACGAAGCTTATCAGGTTTGTGAAGTAAAAAGTAAGAAAACTGAAGTCATGATCATGGGCTGGCTTAACAATGATGAAATCCGCTGGGCTATAAAAAACGAGGTATCATTCTTTGTTTTTGAATTAGACAGGCTAAATACTGCCTTAAAAATTGCGCAAGAGCTATCCCTACAAGCCAAAATTCATATTGAGCTTGAAACTGGCATGAATAGGACAGGCCTTGAGGAAAAACATATTCCTGAGGCGCTTAGCATTCTAAAAGAAAATGAAGAACATTTCCTTTTAGAAGGTTTGTGCACACATTATGCTGGAGCCGAAAGCATAACCAATTATTTACGTATTCAAGACCAGATCACCCTTTACAAGAAATACTGTTCGTTATTTGAATCGGAAGGACTTAAACCCAAATACAAACATACAGCTTGCTCTGCAGCCATGATTTCATACCCTGAAACTCAAATGGACATGGTACGGGTAGGTATTCTTCTATATGGTTTTTGGCCGAGTAGAGAAACTTTTATATATCATCAGAGAAAAAATGGTCACGCCAAGGAACGTTCGAAAGACCCTCTTAGCCGTGTTATTAAATGGACTTCTCAGGTGATGTCAACTAAAGAAGTTCCGATGGGTGATTTTATAGGTTATGGAACGAGTTATCAGGCACCTAAAAAAATGAAGGTAGCTACTGTTCCTGTGGGTTACGCTTATGGCTTTGCCAGATCTTTAAGTAATCAGGGAAGAGCTATTGTAAATGGCAAGCGTGTGGCAGTTATTGGCACCATCAACATGAACCTGATGATGATCAATGTAACTGAATGCAAAAGTGTTGAAAAGGGTGACGAGGTGATATTAATTGGTTCATCCGGTAAAGTAAAAGTTACGGTGGCCAGCTTTGGTGAACTAAGTAACCAACTTAATTATGAACTACTCAGCAGGCTTCCACAGGATATCCCTAGGGTTATTGAATAAGAATAAGCGGCCATCACTAAAATTCTTATTAGGAAAATACAGAAAAATCAACAAATAACACTCTAGAAGTTGGTTTTACCTTGAAAAAAGCTTTATTTAGTCACTTCCATTAAACTAAACATTACAATCATGAAAAAACTACTATTTGCATTAGTTGCTTTCGGAGCAATCAGTTTTTCGGGTTATGCAAGCAACGATAACCTATTTGAATTAAATGAGGATAAAATTAATTCTGAGATGTCTGCTCTTAACGAGCTTGAAACTTATGTTGAAATGAATGAGAACGCAACATTAAGTACAGTTAGCCAATTGAATCCTGAGTTAACTTCAAGCTTAAAGTACTCTCCTGAAAGTACCATGGCGCATAACGATTTCTCGTTTGATGATATGCAATGGGGCTCATTTGCATGGGGTTTCTGCTGTTGGCCAATCGGTATTTTCACTGTATTATTAAATGACAGTAAAGGTAGCGATCACAAAATATCTTACTTTATTGGTATAGGTGTTTCTTTAATTTTAGCCGGTCCAACTTATTTCCTTTACTAAAGAACAACAATTTTTATAGTTAATGGCTGATTAAATTTAATCAGCCATTTTTATTTCATTATGTTGAAGAAATTAACTTTAAAGAAACTTCTCTTTCTTACGCTGACATTACTTTCTACCTTAAATGTTCAGGCACAGGCTTATTTTAGGATAACTGCCGACTTCACCATTAAAGAACAGAATATTTCAGGTGATGAATTCTACAAAGGCAAAGTCTACTATGACAAGAACATTGATCAAATAATCTATGATGTTACCTTCCCTACTCCACAGAAGTTAGTAGTAGCAGACACACAAATTTTTGTTATAGAGAATGAAACTGTTAAGAGTAGCCAATATACACCCAACACTAACCAGTTTTCTATATTTAATTTAACGCTATCCGGAGATCTTAAGAACTTTGGGTTGAACAAAACTGGCTATACGGTTAATTCTGTTGAAGAAGCCGATGGCATGACTATTATTGAATGGGTTCCTCCAAGCACTATGACCGAAATGTTAGGAAAGACTGTATTATCCGTGAAGGATGGACAGTTATTCGGGATTGCTTTGTTCAAGCCTGATGGCAAGCTGGCGGGAAAACAGTTTTTTAAGGACTATGTGGTAAGCGGTGGTCTCCCATTTCCTTCAAAAATTATTCAAATTACCTATTATAATGATGAGGAGTTCTATAAGATTACTACTTTTAAGAACATAAAAATTGATGATATTACCAATGAGGAGAAATATTATTCTAATCTTATTGATTAGCATAGCAGGCGTTGGCAAAGCACAGGAAATTTCAGAGATAGCATTACTTCAAAATTTAGACGAACACCACCACGCTGCTTCAAAAGAAAAGCTATCAGATAAGTATCATTATGTGAAGCAAAACACTAATGAATTACAATTTGTGATGTCGGGCTTGTTCTTATTTTACAAAGAATTTATCTCATCTCAAGATTCACAATCATGTTCTTTTACACCTTCTTGTTCAGAGTATGCCCTTCAGGCAGTAAAACAGCAAGGAATATTCAAAGGAATGCTCAATGGGTTTGATAGGCTATCAAGATGCAACTCCCTATCCCCCGAAAAATATGAAGTAGATCCTGAAACAAGATTGTTACTAGACCCTTTGAAACTTTGAAGAAATTAAGTCTTAGCATTTTCCTGACATTATATGCAATAGCTGCTTATAGTCAAGACATCTACAATACAGAAAACAGTAAAAAATTTGCTTCATACCTTTATCAAAGTGAGCAATTTGAATTAGCAGCTATAGAATATGAGCGTCTATTATTTCTTGATGATAGAAATGACAGCATCAAGTATAAATTATTGAGTAGTTATTTTGAGAATAAGGATTTTGGTAAAGCCATTTCCAGAAGTAAAAAACTTTACCCTTCAGTTAAAGATTTCACTGATCCTGTTGCTAATCTCTACTTAAAACTATTAATATTAAATGAAGATTTTAGTGACTTTGATCTACAATATACTGCTGTTCCTTTAGCAAATAATAAAAAGGCCGTTTACAAGCTTCATAAGAATGTACTAAACCGTGAATGGCAGGAAGCCTACGATACCTTCAATGAACTTCAGGCTTTTCCCTTCCAATACAAATCAAATTTTAATGAGTTATTAGAAAGGTCTAAAAAGCCTGATACAAAAAGTCCGTTTTTAGCGGGTATTTTATCAGCTATTATTCCTGGAACTGGTAAATTTTATACAGGTAATTTTAAAGATGGCATCTTTAGCTTACTGGTTGTTGGTGGAACTACTTTTCAAGCCATCAGGGGATTTAATAAAGATGGTGTGAATTCAACTAGTGGCTGGATATTCGGTACAGTTGCTACAGGCTTTTATGCTGGCAACATTTTTGGCTCTGTAAAATCCGCACAGGTTTATAATGAGAATTATTGGTTAGAAATTGAGAATGAAACGAGGATACTTATTAATAATTCTTATTAGTCTCAGCACACTAGAGCTAGTAGCTCAAAGCATAGAATCAACACTGGTTTATGCCAATGAGCAGTTTGAGGTTGGCAACTATCAGAATAGTGCTTTAGCGTTTGAAAGAGTAATCTTCTTCTCGGAAGGAAAGGTAGATTTCAGTGTATACACCAAACTGGCAGACTCCTACAGATTAAACAATAATGCAGAAAGAGCCATCAAATTTTATGATATAGCTCAATATCAGGCAGATAATGATTCAGCCAGAAATGAAATTATTTTCCGCAAAGTATTCACTTATTTACAGTTAAAGGAATTTGATCAAGGTTTAATTGCCCTGTTTGATCTAAAGACAAATAGCAACGAGCAAACTCAGTTTAGAAAAGAGTATCTCAAAGGAATTATCTATTACCTTAAAGATGATTATGAAAGATCTATTGATGTTTTCGATGAGTATTTAAGTCTGCAAGAAAAGGAAGCCCTAAAATTTAATGAGTTGAAGAATCAGCTTAAAAAGGCTGAAAATATTAAACCTAATTTAGCTATGTGGCTCAGTGTATTCATTCCAGGTTCTGGTCAAATGCTATATGGCGATTTCAAGGATGGTCTAAACTCTATGATGTTAACGGCCGCTTTTGTAACCTTATACTTTAATTATGTGATGGATTTCTC
This sequence comes from Marivirga atlantica, assembly GCF_016734805.1. Classification (GTDB taxonomy): domain Bacteria; phylum Bacteroidota; class Bacteroidia; order Cytophagales; family Cyclobacteriaceae; genus Marivirga; species Marivirga atlantica. Next base: position 884,363 of record NZ_JAERQG010000001.1, on the reverse strand, counting down.
TTTAGTTGAAGGTTACCTGGTAGTATTACCGTGGTTTCAAAGATACCATAGAGGTGGATACCAAAACGCCAAGGAAAATGCACTTGAGAAACAAGAACTGATACGCTCGAAAGTATATCAAGAGTTGGTACTCATGCATCCGGAAAAAATAAAATAAATTCTGCTGCCTAAAGTGTTCGTGAAGCAAATCGTTATTATCGTAGCTACAGTAACTCTCTTCACTTTGAGTTTCAAGAGTTTTGGGCAAAAGCTTGAAAGCAAATTAAATGCTTGCATGCAAAGCTTATATAATGTCGATTTTGACCAGGCTGATTCTATCATATCAACCTTAGATAGTGCAGAATTGCCAAGCTATCATAACTTCCTAAAAGCACATTACATCAGATGGAAGTACCTACCTATCCATGAGCAAGACGAATCAGTCATTGAGCTATACGGTAATTACTTAGTGGATGATTATACAAAAGCTAATTCAGTATTTGATTCCTTAATTACCATTAACAATGCCCTGCTTAAAGCAGAATATCATTACAATAACAAATCATATTATAAAGCTTTCTCAAATGGAGCTAGCGTATACAAAACCATATCTCCCAAAATTGAGCTACCAATTGAATCAATTAAGACAGAGTGGCTACTCCCTGTTAGTCTGTATCATTACTATTACTCTTACTACAGCGAAACCAATAAAGTTTTGGCGGGACTCATATGGTTCTTTAAAAGTGGTAAAAAAGAGAAAGGCATTTATGGTTTGAAAAAATTGGCAAATTCAAACAGTTTTGCTCAAACGGAAGCACTGATCTATTTGAGTCAAATTTACTTGAGGATTGAAAACAAACCTGATTCAGCATTTAAGTATGCCAGCAGGTTAATTAAAAGACACCCCGCTAATCTTAAATTCTATGAGTTTTATATTGAGTCAAGCCTAGCTTCGAACAATTCAACTGATTCACTCACTTACTTAGTAGATAAATTATTAACCTCTAAAAATACCTATTTCAACAAATATGGTTTGTGTTATAAGGTTTTGACTAATCAAGAAACTACAGAAAGTAGCATACTACAAGCTATTAAAGCAATAGATAATCTTGGAGGTGGCGATCATCTAAAAAGCTTGCTTTACAAAAAGGCTTATTCTTTAACTAAAAAGGAAGATTACAAAGAATTGCTTGAGGAAAGCAGGGCATATAAGTACACACTAACTTTGATTAATTAAATTCATTATCAATTTTCTCACTTTTCGATGAAATTATTAGCTCTTAAATAAAAAGTTAGTAGTTTCACGGTTTTAACATACACTTACACCACAATGAAAAAATTATTTTTCTCTCTGTCATTAGTATTAATAGGTTTAAGCACCTCGTATGCACTCAATAATGATGATTTTAATATTGATATTACGGAATATAATGACCGAATTGAACAATTAGATGAATTAGAGAAAGTCGCCAAAGAAAAGGACTTAACGCTTTCACAAATCAATGCAAATGCTGAATTGCTAAATGCTGACATCAATCTTGACAGAAATTATTCAGGACTGAGTTTAGCCGAAGGTGGAGAGCAAGCACTTGGTATTCCTTCATTTTTATGGGGGCTATGCTGTGGTGTATCCGGTATTGCAGTAGTATATTTTGTAACTGATGACAAAGAAGAAACTAAAAAAGCTCTTTGGGGTTGTGTTACGAGTACAGCTGTTTGGGCCGTTTTTTATGTAATTTATGTAGCGGCAATCGTATCCTATTATTAGTGTCAATTCAAAATTACAAAAAGGCGATTATTGTAATAATTGCCTTTTTTTTGCTTCCTTTTACACTCAGGTCACAGCAATTTTTCAGGATAAAAGCTGATTTTTCGATTAAAGAACTTAGTGCTCAAAACACAGGCGATAGGCTTACAACTGGAACTCTTTTTTATGATGTAGTTTCGGAAAAACTAGTAATGGATATAAGCTTTCCAGAGAAAGAAACCCTGGTTTTTTATGATTCATTAGTTTATACCATCGTTAATGATCAAATCGTCAATCAAAGTTCCTTATTTGATAATTTCATAAGTAGTTCGGTTTATCATTTGATTTTAAATAATAAACTGCAAAACTTTGGTTTGGCGGACAATCAGTATTATCAAAAAGTTGATATTCAGGAGCAGGAAGGAAAAATAATAACCGAGTGGAATCCTTCTTCTACATTAAAGGGAGTAACAGGAAAAATTCTGACCCTTAATAAGGGAAATATATTAGAGGCAATAATTTTTTACGATAAGGAAGGCAATTTATTAAGCAAACAGAATTTTAAGGACTATATTTTTGTTCAAGGACTTAATATCCCTTCAGAAATTATCCATCAATACTTTAAAAAGGAAAATATTGGCTCGTCCAAAATCACTAAAATATATAGCTACAAAAATATAGTGCTGAATGAAATGCAGAACAACAGCTATTATAATTATAATATTCCTCACAACAGCAAATAATCTTTTTTGTCAAGGTAATATCATAGAAGCCACAAAAAAGTCTGTTCAACACTCTCTTGATGTGCAAACTCAAGAACATTACACCTTACAACTAGCAGATAATATTCCTGCATCTATTTTAAAAGTAAGTTTTTGGTTCTACAAAAATTTCTTCTCTGCTCAGGACTTTGGATCATGTTCTTTCCATCCTTCCTGTTCGCAATATGCAGTAAATGCGATCTCTCAAAAAGGGGTTTTTAAGGGCTATTTAATGACGTTCGACAGGTTATCCAGGTGCCATAGCCTGGCCCCTAATAAATATGAAATACACGTGGAAACAGGCTTATTATTCGATCCGGTTAATTAAATGAGCAAACTATCAATTAAATATTTAGTCATATTTTCACTAATCTTTGGCAACTTAAGCCAACAAGGCTTTTCACAAGATATCTTTAGTGTAGATGCAAGCAATAAATATGCTGACTTTTTAATTCATAAAAGAGACTTTAATAAAGCAATTACTGAATATGAGAGGCTTCTTTTTCTTGACTCGGGTCAGATGTTATTTTACAAACACCAACTAGCCTATTGCCATTTTAAACTAGGGAATACGGAAGCTATACTGAATACTTTTAACAATAAGCCTGATAGCACAGCTTCACAATTAATATTTCTAAGCTACATTAGACGCAGAAGTTTTGACAAGGCAGCTCATGTGCTTAATTCTGAAGAATTCATATTTAAAACTCCTTCAGCTCAATTCAACAAGGCCATACTAAGGTTTTACCAAAAAGAGTTTAGCAAGTCAGAAATATTATTTTCAAATGACTTTAATAACGACTTCTTCAACTCGAGAAGTCAGCTTTTTACTGAGCTGATACATGACACTCAAAACTTCAAACTAAAATCACCAGTATTAGCTTTAGGGCTTAGCTCTATTATTCCGGGATTGGGAAGAGTGTATACAAAAGATTACGCAGATGCCGCTGTTAATTTTGTTTTTATTGGATTAACGGCATTTCAGGCCTATAGAGGTTTTACTAATGATAATATAGGACAATGGCAGGGATGGTTTTATGGTGGTCTCAGCTTGAGTTTTTACTTAGGCGATTTATTTGGTAGCTATAAAGCTGCTAAAGACTACAATCAGAAATTTTATAATCAACAATTTGAAAAAGCCGATTATTATATTTTTTCTAATCTTTAATGCACTGTTTAGCCATGCACAAAGTATAGAAGAAACACTTCTTATTGCTGACAGTGCTTACGCTAAGGAAGAGTATTCAACAGCCGCATCATTATATGAAAGAGTTTTATTCTTTGACAAATCATTAAAACTCTCTGTAAATGTTTATGATAAGCTGGCTAATGCGCATTATAACACCAAGAGCTACGCAGATGCCTACTATTATTATGATTTAGCCATTAGTACAGCTCAAAATAATAATGGAGATATTAATGCCTTACTTATTAAAAAAGCAGATTGTGCCATCCGTAATAAGGACTTTTTTGACGCCCTTGCCATATCATTTGGTATTGATACAAAGGACTCAATACTAATTAGTTCCAAAAATCAAATACAGGCAATAGCTTATTACAAAACTGGAAAAATGGATAAGTCCTTTGAGTTTTTTGACAAACTCTGTTATGGATCAGGCCTTTGTAAAAGTCAGCTCAGCAAATTCAAGCAAGAGGCTATTAAACTTTACAAGAAGTCTCCAAAAAAAGCACGTATTTTGAGTATGATTTTCCCGGGTTTAGGATTTTATTATCTGGGAGAATGGAAAAAGGGATTGAATTCCACTTTACTCGTTGGCGGGCTTGGCACCTTACTGATTTATAATAGTATCAATACCGGATTTGTAAATGCAGTTTTCAATATCATGCCTTGGTATCAGAGATATTTCATGGGTGGTTACACTAAAGCTGAACTACTGGCTCAACAAAAAATAGAGAATGAGTTAGACGCGATATTACTAAATATACTCTCACTCTTTCATCAAAATTATTACACACAAAATCTTACACAACGCTAATGAAAAGGTTCCTCTCATTATTTTTATTCTTTTACGTCTGCTTACAAGTCGACTGCTCGGCACAATTGCTAAAAAACATAGGGATAGGCATTGGTACAGAAGGAGTAGCCTTTAAAACCTATAATGATAAAGCACTCTCTTATATCGGCAGAATTGGTCTTGGTGCAGGATATAGTCTGGAAAGTTATGATTTAAGCTTAAAGACGAGTCAGAATCTGGCCATTAACTTTCTGAAGTCAGAAGATTACAGAATGTATTTTGGCTTAGGATTTGATTTCTTCTATCGGCAGAACTTTAGAGCAAATGATGATGTACTCAATGCTCTAATTGAGTTTCACGCTCCTGTTGGAATAGAATTATTTCCATTTGAAAAGAAAAATTTGAGTCTGGCTGTTGAATCTACCCTTACTTTTTCTAGAAGTGCTACACTGACAGAAAACATCAGAGGTTTAATTGAACTGAGCTATTATTTCAATAGATAATGAGGCTTAGTGTATTTTTATTCGCTTCTATAATAATTATAACAAGTAGCTGTGAGCGCCTACTACCCATTCCTGCATCTCTTAAAATACCGGAAAGATGTAATGATTTCAATGCAGTAAACGACTTTAGCTTTTCATATGATGATATTTCGAGTCAAACAACTATTTCATTTAACACAGCCCACACCTCTGACCTAAGTATCTTTTATCAGTTAGAAGGCAAAAACTATTTTCTTAAATCAGGTAAAGCAAAAAGCAAAGGTTCAAATAATTTTGATATAGAAATACCCTATCTATCTACCAACTCAGATTATAAGCTACTCATTAAAGATGAAGCAGGAAATTGCCTTTGTAAGGAAAATTATAACATAAGTATACCTTATAAAGAAAATAAAAGGCAATCTGGCAAAGTCACTAGCTATCTAAAATCAAGAAGTTTTAAGAGCTTTATTCTTACGCACGATAGAAACAAATCACCCAAATCATTTTTCTTGTTAAATGAGTATGGGCATAAAGTGTGGAACCACGAGTTCGAGCAAGGACGAAGTCCGAAAGTTTTCAGTCTTTCAAAAGAAAATCACATTATTGCAATGCTAGGTGATTCCTCCAGTTTGCTATTGCCATCTGACGAGATAGTAGAAATCGATTTCAATAATGGTGTTGAGCAACGTCTCAAATATGGCGAGCATTTCAAAAAATATCTTCATCATGATATTAAAAAGGTAAATGGAAACTACCATGCTATTACCTATGATACTGCCATTGTTGATCTTTCATCAATAGGTGGTTCAGCTAATCAGGAAGTGATTGGCGATGGTATCATCGTACTCAGTGAAAATGGTGAACTTCTTTGGGAATGGTCTGTTTTCGATGTGCGTTCACCATTAACAGACCCAGCCATCCTGAAAAGAACCCACGATTGGTTGCATATGAACTCGCTCACTATTGATGCTGATGGCAATTACTACTTATCATTTAGAAATACCAGTGAGATCTGGAAAGTAGACGGCTCTACCGGAGATCTACTTTATTCTTATACCGATGATGTTTTGTCAGGCCAACATAGTATGGAGCTCATTAACCAGGAACAGCTTATTTTATTTAATAACTCATTAGAAACCAATCAATCATCAGCACTGATATATAAAATCTCACAAGGGCAAATTAGCAATTTAATGTACCAAACGCCTCTTGACCAAAGCTACTTTTCTTATGTTATGGGAAGCGCTTATTTAAATGATAATAATTTACTTTTCTGTTCAACTTCCAGCAGTAGCATTCTTTTAACAGATTTCAACGGAAATATTGAATGGAAATATGAAGATGGCTTTTTCCCATTCAGAGCATATAGTTTCAAACCCAAAGAGTTCAATTTTACCAGGTATTATGAGTAAAGAAGTTTTTATTACACATTCCGAAATTCAACTTCCTGAACCCGTTAAAATTGGTGATATCCTTCCTAAAATTCTGCCTCGGAAATATGAGGTGTTTGCCAGTAGGCTAATGAAAAAGCTGAAAAAGGAGCGTAAGCTAACTGTATTGGAAACAGATATTTTACCCGAAAAACAGATAAAAAAAGTCGATACACCTATTGGCTGGGCTCATCGGCTAAAAAAGAAAATACAGACTGCTCATGCCATAAGTTTCGATGAAATAGGATACTTTTCGGTTGCCTATAATGTATCAAGTCATCAACAGAAATTGCCCAATATAGCTTGCCAGATTGCGAATGCTATTGGTCTAAACAGAAACGTTTCACCCAAACAGTTTACTGAATACGGCTGTGCTGGCGGCCTTATCGCAATGGAAGAAGCATATCATTTCTGTCAGCAGCATGATAAACCTGCCTTAGTTTATATATATGATCATTGCACTGTTGGCGCTGATTTCAATTCTGTAAATGACCAAAATTTCAAAGATATGATCAAGTCATATCTATTGTTCTCCGATGCTGGAAGTTTTGTTGTTTTAATGAATAAAGCATGCATTAAACAATATGGTATTTCAAAAATGATCAGAATTAAAAGTATACTAAATACTTTTGAGCACGCTGATATGCTCAACCTCGATCAACAAGGCATGCACTTTGAAAACAATACAGCTCAGCTATTACCTCAATTAGTTGAGGATAAGCTCATTTCACAACTCAAAAATGAAGAAAATTTCAACATTTTAGCGCTTGAAAATTTTTGCAGCCACACCGGAGGGCTCCCTATCCTAAAATCTTTTCAGCAATATTTTAAGTTATCCGACAAACAAATGAAATATAGTTATCAGACGCTGGCCGAGTTTGATAATGCTAGTGCCGCAAGTCTATTTATCACACTACATTTAATGTGGCGAAATATCGGTTCAGTAAAAAAAGACAGATTTGAATGCGAAAGCCTGGCCATTGCCTTTGGCTCAGGAATATATATGGGTGGAATGGTACTAAATCACAATTAAATGGGAGTAGGTAAAACATTAAGGTTATTAAAGAGCACCGTTGGTGTCAGAAAAAATCATTATTTCCTATTTCTATTTATTTCGCTGAATAAAAAGCTAGTCAGATTAGGTTTAAACCAACGCCAATTTACACCTACCAACCCTATCTTTCTCATTGGTCATTTAAGAAGCGGCACAACCTTTCTTCACAGATTACTTTCAAAATCCACGTCCCTATATGCTATGGATCTGGAAACAATGATATTTGGTTCCGGTCCATATCATCAATTTATTAAATCAATAGCCGGAAAAAAGCTTAAAAACATCTCCTTAGACAAGGTTTATGACCCTAAAATTCACAAAACAGCTTTTGAACTTCCAGAGTCGGATGATATTGCCTTATACTTTCAGGAATTCAGGGGTTTACTTTACTGGATTTATTTCCTCGCATGGAGTAATTTTTCTTCAACATCTGAACTCAGAGAAAGTATTTTAAGCACTGTTAACGATAAAAAACTAATCACTAAACAAAAGAAGATATACGCTTCGAAAATAAAAGATACCCAACGCTTTATATCGAAATCTTTCTTTGGCATATTTCATATTGAAGATAGCCTTAAGATGTATCCTGATGCAAAATTCATTATACTTTTTCGTGACCCGAAAGAAGTAATCCCTTCTACGCTCAGTTTGGAAATAAACATCCAGAGAACTTTAAATGATTTTGATAATCAGCCCAAAGCATTGCAGGAGCGATATATTAAAAACCTATATCAGGAAGTACTTTTATATTTTGAGAAACTCTATAAAGTGTATCATATAGAGCATCCCAATCTATTCAAACTAAATTACGACCTACTTATAAGTAATTTTGAAGAGGTCATGCATGAACTATCAGACTTCTTAGCTTTAAAAGATGACACAGGTTTATTGAAAGCGATAGAGAGTCAAAGAAAAAAACAGAAGCAATATCAATCGGCACATAAATACTCACTGGAAGAGTTTGGGATAAGTGAAGCCCAAATAGAGCAGGATTTCCATTTTTACTACACACTTCTCAAAAATTAAAATGTAACAACAGTTACAAACTTGAGTAGTTATTAAACCGTATCTTCGCATAACTATTAATTAAAAAGAATAAATATGAGTCATAAAAATATTGATGCCGCAGAATTTGACAAACTGTCAAAAGAAGATAACACTGTAGTGTTGGACGTAAGAACCCCGGAAGAAGAGGTAGAAGGCTTTATAGAGGGAGCTACCCAAATAAACATTATGGGGCCTGATTTTGCTGATAAAATCAAAGAATTAGATAAGGATAAAACTTATCTAGTGTATTGTAGAAGTGGCAATAGAAGCGGAACTGCTTGTGGTTTTATGGCAAGCAATGGCTTTGATAAGCTTTACAACCTAGATGGTGGAATCCAGGCCTGGAACGCCTATAAAAGCTAATTAAAATCATGGCAAGTTTTGCTGAAATATTAAAAGGTGACACACCAGTGCTGGTAGATTTCTATGCAGACTGGTGTGGACCCTGTAAAATGATGGCTCCTTATTTAGAGGAGGTTGCTTCTAAAATGAAAGGAAAAGTAAAGGTGCTAAAGGTTGATGTTGACAAAAACCAACAGGCAGCCGCCAAATTTCAGGTTCAGAGTATCCCTACCCTCATACTGTTCAAAGAAGGACAAATTAAATGGAAGCAAGCAGGAGTGGTTGATCCACAAACCATCATGCACAAAGTTGAACAACTCGGATGAAAGATTTTAAAAAGTTACAGTTTCCTATAATCACAGTACTTACTATTGGCCTTATGCCTTACACACCTCCCCATATTGTGGGTAAAGTAGAATGGGTATTAGGAGGTGCAAAGGGCATGCAGCCAATGGATTATTTTGATCTCGTTTTGCATGGCGCTCCATGGGTTTATCTCATCATTATGCTGATAGTTGTTATCACTTCTAAAGTAAAGAGTCAAAAAACCACTTGATATATAGAATGAAGCTTTGCTATTTTAGGCAAAATTCAATCTATGTTTTTCATTCTTTCAAAAACAGTCAGCTTTTTATTGATGCCTGCTACTCTAATTGGTTTAAGTTGGCTGGCATACTTCATTTTAAAAAGATGGAGATATAGAAAATACCTCGCTATTCTTGGCTTTGTCCTTTTTATCATCTTCACTAATGATTTTCTGGCAAATGCTTTATTAAAAGCCTATCAAAAACCTGTAAAGACTCTTAGCCAGGAAGATCATTTTACTTATGGAGTATTACTAACAGGTATGACTAATACCCTAAAACTCCCGAAAGATCGGGTTTACTTTCATCAGAATGCTGATAGAATGCTTCAGAGTATTAAGCTTTTTTATGAAGGAAAATACGACACACTACTAATTAGTGGTGGTGGAGCAACTGCGCTTAGAAGTGATTTACAAGAAGCACGGGTGCTAAGCAGTTATCTTGAAAGTATTAATTTCCCAATGGATAGAGTGCTTATAGAGGATAAATCCAGAAATACAGTTGAAAGTGCGCAAGCGGTAAAAGAAATGATTAATTCAGATGAAGTACTTTTAATTACGAGTGCCTCTCATATGCCTCGCGCCAGTGCCGTGTTTGCTAAGCAAGGTTTGAAAACAGTTACTTACCCAACAGTGTATTTTACCAGTGATGAGCATATAAGCCCTTCTATGTTTATACCAAGTGTCGATGCGCTGTTTAAATGGCATATACTGTTCAAAGAATGGATGGGTATGGCAGCTTATAAAGTTGCTGGCTATATATAAAGAAAGCCATCAGTTTCACTGATGGCTTTTAGTTTATCAATATTTGAGAATGATTACTTTATTTTAAAAGTATCTTCATCTAAATCAGCATTCACTTCGGCAGATTTTAACTCAGCAGTCATCGGGAAGCCCTGATTGATATTCATCTTTTCTGGTACTTTGATACCATCCACTTCTTTGTATGACTTTATTTCTGTAGTACTGGTCATTGACTGTCCGTTAGGACCTTCATTTGTAACTACTGACTTAACCTTCAAGCCTGACTCTGCATCAAAATACTGAGTAGAAGTTTTACCAGAAGGCATTGTCACTTTTACTCCATAAGCTGTTTTACCATTAATATTCTGAGCTCCGGCCAATTCTATTGTAACCCCTAGTTTATCATAATTTAATTCAGGAGTAACTTGAGCATCAATTGGTAGATCTTTTTTATCTTCTTCACCAACAGGCACATTCTGGCCTTGCTGAGTAATCTTAACATCAGAGCCATCATAAACTGTACTCATGAAATTCATGCCCATCATAGTGATAGCCTGCTTTGAAGCCTTGTTATTTTTTACACTAGTCAAGGTTAATTTCTGACCTTGAACAGAAGCTTCATAAACAGTTTTGATGTTGATAACTCCTTCCAGCGCTTCTTTACCGCCAATAGCTTCAACGTACTTGTCAATGATATTTTGAGCTGTTATTCCCTCTGGTATTTTTACTCTGTCATTAGGGTCATACTGTACTCCATATCTATCAAAGTATTTCACCTCACCAAACTTACCTAATGAAGCTGCTATATCAGCACCTTTACCTACTACCAAAATGTTGGCGTGGCCAGGCTTAATGTATTTCTGTGCCATTGCCTTTACATCTTCCAATGTAACAGCATTTACATTTTTCAAATAGTTAGTGTAATAATCTTCCGGTAAGTTGTACTTGGCCGTATTAATGGCAAAAGAGGCAACAGTTTGCGGGCTCTCAAGTGATCTGGCAAAACTTCCTATAATTGAAGCTTTAGCAGCGTCAAGTTCCTTTTGTGTAACACCTTCTTCTTTTATTTTAATAAGCTCGGCCATAAATTCGGTGATGGCACTATCAGTAACTTCATTTCTCACACTGGCTGAGGCAGTGAAGTTTCCTATTAGCTCATCAGAACTTAAAGAAGATCTTGCACCATAAGTATAGGCTTTGTCTTCTCTAAGATTTTGCATCAAACGAGATGAGAAACCTCCTCCTAAAATTTGGTTTAGAACTCGTGCTTTGATAACATCTGCATCACCAATTTCTAATTCAACTGGGTAAGTCACATTAATAACTGATTGAACAGAAGCTTCTCTGTCAACCAGAGCAACATATGTTTCTTCCGGTGCTTTTGGTGTTTCATATTCAAACGATGGTACTTCATTAGCCTCCCATGATGAAAATTTTGACTTTATTAACTTCTTAGCCTCTTTCGGAGTGATATCTCCTACTATCGCTAAATAAGCTATGTTGGGCTTAAAGTATGTTTGATAGTACTTTTTGCAATCCTCAAGCGTGATGTTCTCAACGCTTTCTTCTGTGGTAAACTCACCATAAGGATGATCCAGCGAATAATTTAATACACCTCTTACATCAGAAGCAATAGAATTAGGATCATCTTTTGAAGCTGCTAAGCCAGACAAAGTTTGCTTCTTTAGTTTCTCTAATTCTTCTTCAGGAAAAGCAGGGTTATAAAGTACATCAGTCATTAAATCAAGCAACTTATCCTTGTGCTTTGTTAATGAAGAACCGAACATTCCCGTTGAAAATGCGCTTAGGTTAGCACCTATGAAGTCAATTTCTTCATCAAGCTGAGCTTTAGTTCTGCTTTCAGTTCCACGCATCATCAGCTGACCTGCAAAGCTCACATAACCAGCTTTGTCGCCTTCCAAAATGGGGTCTCTATCTAATGATAAAGAGAAAGCTACTCTCGGCAATTTATGATTCTCAACCACATATACCTTTAAGCCATTTTTTAGCTCGAAAGTGTAAGGTTTAGCAATATTAATTTCTTTTGGTTCTGCTGGTTCAGGCGCCTCTGTTCTATCAACCTGAGCCACTGCTGTTGTCCCAATAAGGGCAAATAGCATTAAATATATTAATCTTAATTTCATCTGTTTAAAGCTTTTTAGTTGATGGATTTATTATTGATTGTTTTCCTGAGACTTTGGTAAGTAGTATAGCACTACTCTATTTTCCTCAGTAAGATATTTTTTAGCAACACGTTGGATATCCTCTCTGGTTACCTTCATATATCTCTCAATCTCATCATTGATTAAAGCTGCATCACCATAATAAACATGGTAATTGGCAAGACTCTCTGCAATACCTGTCATGCTGCTATTACCAGATACAAAATCATTTTCAACCTGATTTCTTACCTTTTGGAATTCTCTCTCAGAGATAAGTTCATCTTTTAATTTCTGAATTTCTGCATCCATAGCTTCTTCAAGCTCTTTTACACTTCCACCAATAGTAGGCAGTCCGAATAAAAGGTATAGGCCAGGATCTTCTGATGAAAAAGGAATAGCTACTACTTGTAGTGCCTTTTGCTGTTCATCAACTAATGATTTGTACAAACGAGCACTTTGCCCACCTGAAAGCACTGTGCTAAGCATTTCTAAAGCGTAAGAATCTTCAACACCTTGAGCCGGCATGTGATAAGCCTGAATTACAGCTGGTAACTGGATATTATCATATACTGTATCGCGTACTTCTTCCTTTTGTTCAGGCTCCACAATATCTGGTCTTGGAACTTCATTTCCGCCTTTAGGGATATCAGCAAAGTATTTCTTTACTAATTCTTTAGCCTCCTCAGTATCAATATCACCTGCAATTGAAATAGTAGCATTTTCAGGCACATAGAATGTTTCATAGAAATTCATGAACTCATCAAGAGTAGCTGCATTTAGGTGATCTAATGAACCGATTGTTGTCCATCTGTATGGATGCTCTTTATATGCTCTTTTTGCAATTTCAGCTAGTATAGAACCATAAGGTTGGTTATCAATTCTTTGACGCTTTTCTTCCTTAACAACTTCTCTTTGCGTCTCAACACCTACAGTATCAATTTTCGCATGCATTAATCTTTCAGACTCTAACCAAAGGCCAAGTTCTAGCTGATTTGAAGGCAGTACTTCATAATAGTAGGTTCTATCATTTGAAGTGTTAGCATTATTTACTCCACCAGCATTCGTGATATATTTATCGAATTCTCCTCTATCAATATTTTCAGAGCCTTCGAACAATAAATGCTCGAAAAAATGAGCAAAACCTGTTCTTTCAGGATTTTCATTTTTTGAGCCTACATGGTACATAACAGATACTACTACAATAGGTGTAGAGTTATCTTGATGCAGGATTACATGGATACCATTATCCATATCAAATTCTGTAAATTCAATCTCCCTTTCTTGGGCGTAGGTTGTTAAACCTATTAAAAAAAGACAGATTGCTAAAAATTGCTTTCTCATCATTTTAGATTATTTAGGTTGTTTATAAAATAGTTTATTGGTTATTCATTAATCGTGAAGCTTCTTTAATAGCTCCTTTGCCTCATGCCATGCCAAACGCGGACCAAATTTAGTTACCACAACAGAACTGGCCAGTGAAGCTAATTTACCAGCATCGGCAAAGCTATGGCCATTGGTAATGGCGTACATAAAGGCCCCTGCAAACATATCACCAGCACCATTGCTATCGACAGCCTGAACAGGATATGGCTCTATATCAATGAAAGTGTCACCATCAAATATTACAGCTCCATTTTTACCTTGTGTGATAGCAAATCGTTTGGCTACTTTCTTCAGTTCTTCTCTGGCTTCATTTATAGTTTCCTTGCCGGTGTAAAGCATTGCCTCTTCTTCATTACAGAACAAAAGATCAACCGATGCACCAACTACTGATTCCATTTGTGGTTTGAAGTATTTCACCATACTTGGATCGGAGAATGTAAGGGCTACTTTAACATCATTGTCTTCAGCCATTTTCTTAGCCTGCTTCATGGCATCCAAGCCAGTATCAGAGGTTACTAAATAACCTTCCAGATAAAGATATTTTGAGTCCTTCAGGGCTTCTTCCTGTATTTCTTTTGAAGATAAATCAGAAGTGATCCCCAAATAAGTATTCATAGTTCTCTCAGCATCAGGCGTTGTCATTACCAAGCATTTACCAGTTATACCTGAAGGTGCAGTTTGCTCTGTTAAATAGGTATCTATACCATTAGATTTTAAATCCTTTAGGTAAAATAAACCAGCAACATCATTGGCAACTTTACAGCTGTAGTAGCTTTTACCACCAAATTGACTTGTAGCAATCACCGTATTAGCCGCAGATCCACCACATTGCATATCTTCTTCCTTGATGTTCATAGCTGTTACCAGTTGATGCTGTCTATCTTCCTCAACAAGCGTCATAACACCTTTTTCTACTTCATGATCTTCTATAAACTGATCACTAACTTCAGTAACTATATCAACCAGGGCATTCCCCAGGCCATAAACATCATACTTCTTTTCTGACATCTTCTTAATTATTAATCTTAACTTTTTAAATATATAATCTTAATTATGGTGCAAACTTACTGATTATCTCTGAATTTGGAAGCCATTTTTGGATAGTCGGTTATTATTCCATCTACTCCCATTTCAATAAGTCGCTCAGCTATTTTTTCTTTGTTTACAGTCCAAGGAATAACCTTTACGCCCTTTTCATGAAGTCTGTCTATAGTAGCTTGATCTATAATAATGTGATAAGGACTATAAATTGCTGGTGTAAAGCCTAAATAGTTAAACTGCGAATCAATATCAGTACTCGACTCTACCAATGCAGCTAACGGTACTTTAGGATATTCCTTATTCCAATACTTTAATACATCAAAATCAAAAGATTGAATATTCCATTTGTCCTTAGGATAGTTTACTGAAAGCACCTCATAAACCAGCCTGCTAAACAAAGGGATTTCAGGATGAAAAACTCCCTGATTACCACCTACGTACTTGATTTCAACATTTAAATATGGAAGCTCCATACCCTGAGCTTTTGCATAATTTTTGACTTGATCAAGTACATCCTTAAGCAGAGGCTTGGCTACTTTCATTTTATCCTGATCAGGAAAGTTTGGGTTTCCAAGACTTCCACAATCACATTGAGCTATTTCCTCATAAGTCATCTCATATAAATTCCATTTCTTCTCATCTTCCTCTGCAATAGCATTACCCGCTGTATCCTTACAGATTAAATGGTTTAAAAATGGTTCATGCGAAATTATCACCTGGCTATCTTTAGAGATTACAACATCCATCTCCAAAGTATTCATTTGATTATCCATAGCAAACTTAAATGCGGGCCACGTATTTTCGGGATAGTTACCACGAGCACCTCTATGCCCTTGCCAGTCAATTTCAGTTTTCATTTCTTTTTGCTGAGTACATGAGGCAAATAGAAGCACTAAAGCTAGTAAAAGGTTTATTCTCATTTAATTAAAATTTAAGGTTGATACACTGCTATCTCAAAATTAAGATTATAATTGTAATTAAATCATCTCATCTCGGCTTTCATCATGTACGATCGCATTAAAAAGTATATCTATTTCTTTCAACTAGCTATTAAGGGTACTGATGAAGATTTAACCACAACCAGCATCAATAGAGCCATAGTACTTTTATCAATACCTATGGTGCTGGAAATGATTATGGAGTCATTATTTGCTGTGGTTGATGTTTTCTTTGTCAGCCAGGTTAGTACTAATGCCGTAGCAACTGTTGGCCTGACAGAATCCATCATCACCATAGTGTATTCTTTAGGCATAGGACTAAGTATGGCTGCTACTGCTATGGTAGCCAGAAGAATAGGTGAGAAGAAACCTGAAGAAGCTTCAAAGACAGCCGCTCAAGCCATCGTTCTAACAATTGCTATATCTGCCATTTTAGGCATTGCAGGTTATGTATTTGGTGAGGAGATACTTTCTTTAATGGGAGGTAGCGATGAATTAATAGCTGAAGGTAAATGGTATACAAAAATAATGTATGCCAGCAGCGGAGTAATCATGATGCTTTTCCTGATCAATGGAATTTTTAGAGGTGCTGGAAGTGCCTCTATTGCCATGCGTGCGTTGTGGATTAGCAATATTTTAAACATGCTGCTTGATCCTCTCTTTATTTTTGGATGGGGTCCTATCCCAGAAATGGGTGTTACAGGTGCAGCAGTAGCCACAACCATTGGTAGATCAGTTGGAGTAATTTATCAGCTCACACAACTACTCAACAAGAAAGGTATCATCAAAATATATAGCCATTACATTAAACCTCAGTTAGCTATTATCAAACGTATTATTAGCATAGCTTCAGGTGGTGTAGGTCAGTTTTTAATTGAATCAGCTAGCTGGATTTTCCTGACTAGGATTATGTCTCAATTTGGGAGTGAGGCATTAGCAGGTTATACTATTGCAATCAGGATTATTGTTTTCACCATTCTTCCAAGTTTCGGTATTAGTAATGCTGCCGCAACCTTAGTGGGCCAAAACCTAGGTGCCAAGCAACCAGAAAGGGCTGAGAAATCCGTTTGGCTCGCGGCTCGTTATAATGTAGCCTTTCTATTTACTGTTTCCATTATTTTCTACCTTTTCACTTATGAAATTGTAGGCTTCTTCACAGACATAAGTGCCGTAAAGGCTGAGGCAATTAAAGCTATCCGCTTCATATGCTTTGGCTATATTTTCTTTGCATATGGCATGGTGGTAAGTCATGCGTTTAATGGAGCAGGAGATACTAGAACACCAAGTATTATCAACTTTGTGTGTTTCTGGTTGATTCAGATTCCACTTTCATATGTGCTGGCAAATGAATTAGGTTTCGGAACCTCCGGGGTTTATATAGCCATAATATCATCTTTTTCACTTTTGGCAGTGATATCGATAATATGGTTCAAAAAAGGTAAATGGAAACTTAAAGAGGTTTAGCCCTCATAAATAGGGAAGGCTACTTTAAAATTAGCGCCTTTACCGTGTTCGCTCTCAACCCAAATCTTGCCTTCCATTTTGTCTACCATCGTCTTTACAATGAAAAGACCTAATCCTGTTGACTCATCTGTACCGATTGGCTTAGCTGATAGTTGCTGGTATTTTTTGAATAATCTGCTCTTGTCATCATCTGTTAAGCCAGGGCCATTATCTTTCACAGAAAAAATCAGTTGATCGCCTTCTTTGAAAACTTTATAGTTTATCTGACTTTCAAAAGGAGAAAATTTAATAGCATTAGAAACCAGGTTGTCAACAATTCTCTTAAGGTATGTTTTATCAACATGAACCTTAATAGTATCATTAGGTACTTCTGTTATAAAAATAATATTCTTTTTTGCTGAAAGCAGCTCATAAGGAACCAAATTTTCATTAACAAAATTTTGCACCCCCACTGGTTCAGGATTGTACTTTTTATCATCAAGAACCATGTTACCAGTAGATAGGAAACCTTTAACTATTTGAAGGCCATCAGCAACAATTTGCTTGATAAGGTTAATTCTTTCTACTTGTTGATCAGAAAGATTCTCCTCATTATCACTTAGTAAAAGTTGAACTATGGTATAAACTTTTGCGAATGGCGTTCGCAAGTCATGAGTAACTTTACCAAGAATATCATTATCATCATACTGTTGAATAATCCTTGATTCCTCAGCCTCTAAATCAGTAATACTCTTGGTTGTTGACTTAGTCTGAAACTCAGTAAGGTTGGCATTTATTTCATCATAAGCTACGTTAAGAGTTCTGAATAAGGAGTTTAAACGCTCATTAGCATAGTATAGCTCACTTACATTATCAAAAACCCAAAGCTCACCTTTTTCCCCATTAATCTGTACTGGTTTTTTAATAACCTTAAGTACTAGTTTTTCAAATTTCCAAATCCAGTCTTCTCCAAAACTTGAAGGGAATGCACCCATAGTGGTGAGCATATTGTTGCCGATAAGCTCCACCTCTTCACGATTAATCACCTTATCTTTAAGCTTATTAAGCTGCTGGGTAAAATCCTTATTAGGAATTAATCTTTCGTTGCCTACATCAAAAAGCTTTGAAGATTCCGCATTAAACCACGTATTGCCAGCCTCAGATTTAAAAACTATAGCTTGAGGCAACTTATTAATAACTTCAGAATAATTGTTAGCGGTTGCTTTAACATTAGCTGAGGTATGATTCAAATAAAATAATTCCAGCAGCCTTTGATGCACTAACTCCTTCACACTAGAGCTTAGCGGTTGCTCGTCAAACATTTGACCTTTTGAAATACCCACAAAATAATAATGAGTATCAACTGAAACAGAAAATATTAACTGAAACTTATTTACCAGAAAAGGTTCTTCTAATGAAACAACATCAAATAACTTGGTCTTAATCGCATCAAGCTCACCATCGAGAGCAACCTCTTCTTTGATGGATTGATCCTCTTTATTCCAGAGTAAATTATTCTTCCCATCCATTTCCAATATCCAGGATTCACTACCCTGAACTACTTCCTTAAGCAACTCTGACAAGCCAATAATAGCAGAAAAAGCATTACCACCAGTGCGAGTCACACTGCTTGCCCTCATTATGTCGAGCAAAATTTCTTCTCCTTCGATAGGCAAATGCGTTATTTGATTGGTTTTATAATCCACTTTAGCTAACCCTCTAAAATGTTTCGTCTATGAAAACATAGCAAATATACATTTTTTTGATCATTTTATCGAAAATCAAAGGGCTTATTCATGGATGATAAAGCACAGCATATAGAAAGCTGAAAATGAGAACCTTATACTTAAGGATACTTACCACTTATGAGATCGGTGATAAAAACCAATTTCTTTCGACTCTGTTGCTTAGTCAATAAATACCCGAGGCTTTCATCAAAATAGATGGCATCGTACTTTTCCGGTAAGATGGAAGTTCCAGTCTTATCAATCAGCTCATACTGATTGTAGCGTTCTAGTAAAATATAGTTTTCAATTATTTCTATGCTGGTGTAAGTGGG
Source organism: Marivirga atlantica (assembly GCF_016734805.1). Lineage (GTDB taxonomy): Bacteria > Bacteroidota > Bacteroidia > Cytophagales > Cyclobacteriaceae > Marivirga > Marivirga atlantica. The sequence continues at coordinate 865,189 of NZ_JAERQG010000001.1, read as the reverse complement.
GTAGCGTATAATAGAGCCGTTGGCAGTTGCCAGCCCCCATTTTGATTTCTCTTTTAGTAGGTAATAATCACCCTGCTCAACAATTGAATCATAACGCATCTCAATAACTACCTCTCCTAATTTATTAATTAAACCAAACTTTCCATTTTGAGAAACAACTGCAACCCCACTTTTAAAAGAAGCTGCAAAATCATAGTAAGGCTGAATTTTAAGAAACTCTTCATCATTTACATAACCCCAGTTTTCTCCTATTTGTACTGCTGCATAATCGTCACTAAACAATTTCACCGAAGTATATCTATTGGCAATTCTGAGTTTGCCATTAAAATCTATAAAGCCGTAAGCCCCATCTTTAAAAACCGGAAGAAAGCTATCCGTTGTTAAGCCAATTGAATCGTAACCACTTACTTTAAACCTAAAGTCTCCATAGCCATTAAAATACTTCAGCGAATTTTCATCTTTGATCAACACGCCTTGCCGATTTGAATCATAATAATCACCCTTGGTATATTCCATAATTGGCTCTCCCTTATGGCTGACAAGTCTTACTTCACCAGAAATATTTGTTTCAATAACATGCTTACCTTTTATCAGATAATGTAAATCTGCTTCTTTGGTAATTTCCGGAGTAATGATTAATTCTTTCAAATATGGTGTAACAGCCCAGTAGATATTTTCTTCGATTAACTCGATAGCTTTATAATGCGGAGGTATCACCCATTGCTCAAGTGAGTCAATCACTCCATATTTTGACCTAAAGCTTACTATGAAGTTGGAATGCTTATCAGTATAGATTTCATCGTATAACGGATTGACCAGTGGTTCTAATTCGGTATTATAAATCCCCCAATAACCTTCCACCTGGGCATGAACAGAGTGGTCAAACAATTCAAAACCATCTACCTTGATAACTTTTCCTTGCTTATTCCTTATACTGTAGAATTGACCTCCATATTTCTTTTGCTGAGTGATAAGGAAATTTTCATTCATTTCTATAATCCTTCCTAATTGCTCTTTTTGCTCAGTACTTTCTTTGCTGATCAAATAATTGCCCGCTTTTGATTGAACGATAAACAGGTTTCCAAAAGATTGAACAATTTTACCTGAGTAGGCCTTGCTTACTTTATTCAAGTTTATATCGGATACAAATGAATGACATTGAAATATCAGGCTTAGTGAATCTTCATTAAGGAAGTAAATAGAATCCGCTTTTTCATTGAGTATTTTCTCGCCTGACTGGTCAAAAACGATCCATTGGTCCATTGGAGTTACTTCAAGTACCTTACCATCGTTGTAGCTTATTTTCTTGTATGCTATTGGTAAGAGGAGTTTACCTTCCGTATTAAGTAACCCTTGACGGCCCTTGCTAAAAACAACAGAAACTCCATCTTTAAAGGCCGTAGCACTATCTAGTTCTGTTAAAATAGGAGTTTTAATATTGGCTATATTAATAAGCTCTTTTTCTCCTTCGTAATTGGTTAAGGCAAAAACATCATGACCTAAATAATTAATTTGGAAATATTCAAAAGGAATAATTGCTTTCCCCTTCTCGTCTAATACGCCATACTTAATTTTATTATCCGATCGAGAAGCTGCAATTAGAAATTCACCGGCAGGAATTAAATTCCTAAAAGTAAATTCAACCTCCATCTTTCCATTAAGATCAATTAGACCATAGAAATTAGTCTGTGAATATTTCCCTCTTATTCCAGCAACCAATAACTCATTTGTAAATGGAATGAGTCTGGTATACTTTGCTGGAGTAATTTCCTCAAAATCTTTACTGAACATGCCCCAATGACCATTCTTCTTATATGGAATTAGAGGTAACTTGATACTATTAGGGTTACTTTCCCAGCTCAAAGCTTCAAATTTCGCTGGCAACAAGATTTCACCTCTGCTATTTTTTATTCCTTTCTTGCCAAATGATTCAAATAGAATAAGACTTGAATCACCCATATAGAGGTGCTCCTGATTTAAAGCTGAGGCTTTAAAAATGAACGTGCTTAGAAAAATAAATAATAGTATTTTGCGCATACAATCTGCAAAAATATGAAATCAAAAAGAGCATACATAAGTAATGGCTGAAAACAAGGATTTTTTCGATCAGGTGTATCAAGTTGCCAGACTAATACCAAAAGGTAGAGTGACATCTTACGGAGCAATTGCTAAATACCTGGGTGCAGCTAAAAGCTCTAGAATTGTAGGATATGCTATGAACAGTTCCTTTTCATTGAAGAATGTACCTGCGCATCGTGTTGTGAACAGAAATGGTTTGTTAACTGGAAAGATGCACTTTGAAAATCCCGATAAAATGCAACAATTATTGGAAGCAGAAGGAATTAAAGTGAAAGATGATAAAATTCAGGATTTTAAAAGTGTTTTTTGGGATCCTATGATAGAGCTGCTTTAACATTAGACTTCTTTATTCTTAGTAAGTACAAGCCAATAAAAGTAAGCAGACCATTTAACACTAAAATTTCGAAGCCAAATTTATACCCACATAACCAGGCCTCGGAATTAGCATTGATAATGTAGCTCATAACTGGAGCAGCCAGGCAAACCAAGGGCACGCTGTTGTCCTTCAACTGAAATTTTGTGAATAAACCAAACGCAAAAAGTCCAAGAATAGGACCATAGGTATAACCGGCTGCCACAAAAACAGCTGTAATAACGCTTTGATCATTAATGGCTTTAAAAGCTAGTACAACCAAGAATAAGATTACTGAAAATACCAGATGCACTCTAATCCGCACCTTTTTATTGATAGGCTTATCTGATTTACCCAGCCCCAGAAAGTCAACGCAGAAAGAAGTTGTTAAAGCTGTTAAGGCAGAATCAGCACTTGAATAGGCTGCAGCAATAATTCCTAAAAGAAATACCACACCAGCTAAAAGCGGAAAATGATTTAATGCCAATAAAGGATAAAGATCATCTGTTCTTGCTGGAAGTGCAATTTGCATATTCTCAGCATAAATATAAAGTAATGCTCCCATGCTCAGAAAGAAGAAATTAACTATCACAAGTACTACACAAAACCAGAACATATTCTTTTGAGCATCCTTAAGACTTTTACAAGTCAGGTTCTTTTGCATCATATCCTGGTCAAGGCCAGTCATCACTATCGCAATAAAGGCTCCACTTATAAATTGCTTGAAGAAGTTTTGACCACTATTAGCATCCCAAACAAATATTTTTGAATATTCAGAAGTTTTCAACTCATCAGCAAGAGAAACCCAACTCATGTCAAGCGCATCTTTTATCAAATAGATACTAGCAACCACCGCCAGAATCATAAAAAGGGTTTGAAGCGTATCGGTCCATACAATTGTTTTAATCCCTCCTCTAAAAGTATAAAGCCAAATAAGGGCAATAGTGACTGCCACTGTAATCGAAAAAGGCCAATTATAGGCATCAAAAATCGCTAATTGCAATACACCTGCCACCAAAAAAAGTCTAAATGAAGAACCTACAATTCTCGATAGTAAAAAGAAAAAGGCTCCGGTTTTATAAGAATAGAATCCAAAACGCTCTTCCAAATAAGCATATATGCTTATTAGATTAAGTCTATAATAAAGAGGAAGTAAGACAGTTGCTATCACCAGATAACCTACCAGATAACCAAGTACAACTTGAAAATAAGAAAAGGCAGTATTGCCAACTTCACCAGGTACACTTATAAAAGTTACGCCAGATAAAGATGCACCAATCATTCCGAACGCCACTAAGTACCAGGGCGATCTTCTGTTAGCTGTAAAGAATGTTGTATTGTCATCATTCTTTGAGGTAAAATGAGCTATCACCATTAAAACAGCGAAGTAGCACACGATAATTAAAATTACCAGTTGAGGATTCATTCAGGAAAAGATTAGTCAGAAATCGAAATTGTGGAAAAATTTGTACTTTTGCATACGATTGACTGAATTTTATAACATTCAAATCTGTTAGCGGTTATACAACATTATGGAGTATATGTCTCAACATCAGTATAAAGAAGAAAACGAAGTACTCGAAACAATTTCTGATGAAGAAATTAATGACTTGGTTGTCTATAATGATGATGTAAATACTTTTGATCATGTGATTAATACACTTATTAAAGTGTGTAAGCACGATTCTATTCAAGCAGAGCAATGTACCTGGCTCATCCATTATAAAGGTAAATGCGCTGTTAAAAAAGGTTCATTTGTTGAACTCATTCCTTTTAGAGAAGGCATAGTTGATGCAGGAATTAATGCGGAGATTGAGTAAATGCAATTTTCTTCTAAACTAATTGAAAAGGCAGTTGATGAATTTAGCAAACTTCCCGGAGTGGGGAAAAAGACTGCCCTTAGGCTAGTACTGCACCTTTTAAAGCAAGACACTTCTCAAACCATAGAGTTATCCGAAGCCTTAACAGACTTAAGAAAAAACATTAAATACTGTAAAAAGTGCTTCAACATTTCTGATGATGATATATGCAACATATGCGCTAGTCATAGAAGAGACCAAAGTTTAATTTGTCTGGTTGAAGATACTAGAGACGTTCTAGCCATAGAAAACACTTCGCAGTACAATGGATTATATCATGTTTTGGGCGGCATAATTTCGCCAATTGAAGGCATAGGACCAGATGACCTTAATATTTCTGAATTGTTAGACAGGGTTACAGGAGAATCAGCTGAAGTAAAGGAGGTAATTTTTGGTTTATCCCCAACCATGGAAGGTGATACCACTACCTTCTACATTAGCAAAAAACTAAAACCTTTGGGTATTAAAACCAGCACCATTGCAAGGGGAATTCCCATTGGAGGCGAGCTGGAATATGCTGATGAAATCACACTCGGACGAAGCATTGTAACCAGAACGGCTTACGAAATAGGTGAGTAAATAAAAAATCAGATATTTTCTTTAATCTTCTTAAAGAATTGATTTTCAATTATTTAATAAACTAATATAGTAACCCAACACTACTTATTTATATCCTTTAATTCATTTTGGCACTATCCTTGGAAGTTAGTTAGCAACACCAAACAATAAATGTTATGAAGAAGCTAATTTTACTTTCGCTAAGTGTTTTTTTAGGCTTACAGCTTGCTGTTAGTACTTCAGCAAAAGCACAAAATTTTCAAATTGTAGCTTCATTTGGTTCAACGCATCATTGGGGAGTACCAACTGCTATAGTTTATGAGGTAGACTATTTTTACCCTTACCACAGATTTGTTCATGTGAATAGGTATTATTCTAGAAATGGCAGACATCTATTTTTCAATGTGTTGCTTGAAGATCACGGACATTTTGTGGAGTTGACTTTTAACAGACAAGGAAGAATAGTTAATAGAAATTTCTTTAATAATTATCCTTTAGTGAATCATATATGTTCTTCACATTGTGGATATCACAGTAACTACTACTATCAACAAAGGGTAGTTTGTCATGCTCACAACCACGGAGGTCATAACCATATTAATTGGAGACAAACACCTAGACAAGTAAGGTACTCAAGACCTGCTAATACAAGAGTTGCTTATAATCATCATAGAAACTCAAGCTATAGAGGGGCAAATAAAGGTTACAGAGTTGAAAGAAACGATCATAGAGGTCAAGACAATAGAAGAAATTATGCTAATAGAACAGATTTTGACAAACCTAAAAGAGGTAATTCTGACAGAATAGGTAATGGTAGATCATCAGAAAGATCAGCTGTTGTGAGAAATTCAAGTACCAGAAGCTCTAGCAGGGTAGCAAGTGCTAGTTCAACCAGAAGCTCAACCTCTAGAAGTAGTTCTGACAGATCAAGTACTTCATCAAGAAGTGCCTCAGGCAGAAGTTCAAGAAATTAATAGTAAGTAAATAGGTTAATAGGTTTAGGTTTAAAGCATCCTTCAATTGAGGGGTGCTTTTTTTATGCCCGATTAATTTTTGACTCATATAGTTCAATCCACTGCTGCGGTGTCATTTTCTCTGCAAGTTCTGCTATTAAATCAAAAGGAATATTTTTTATATTCTTAAACCTGATACAACTTTTTCCCATATCCAGTTTAGTAGGAACCTGTTTTGCATACTCCTCCTTAAACCATTCCAACAAGTCAGCACTAGCATAAATACCTGAATGGTATAAGGCGATGAAATTTTTCTGTGAAGCGAGGTTTATAAAAGGGAGTGGTAATTCCGGATTAACATGGTATCCTTTAGGATATAGCTCATGTGGCACTACATAGCCTAACATGCCATAACTCATTTCCTCTTTGAAACCTTCAGGTAGTTTCTCTTTTAAAATATTTCTAAGCCTACTAACGGCCAACCTTCTTTCTTCAGGAAGCTCGTTAATATACTGTTCGGGTGTTTTAGCAGCTGATTGCATCGTTTAGAAATTAGGCATAACAAACCATAAAATAATATAAACAAGTAATCCTGGAAAGCCAGCACTGAAAATGGATAAAAGCGCATAAATCAATCTAACTTTTGACTTATCCCATCCATAATATTCAGCAAGGCCTGCACAAACTCCTGCTACTACTTTATCGTCTGATCTTTTTAATCTATTAATCATGTCTTTTCAATTTATGCAAAATAATTCAATTGGTATGCCAGCATCGAAAGATGCTTTCAGGTGATTTCTGTGGTGGTTTTCATTTTAAACTGACCATAAATGAACACCACTATTTAAAAAACTGAACGCTCACAAAAAATATTATATTTGTGATTTGATTAAAGACTAGCTACTCATTAAAGAATTCAAATACTATAAAGGCCTGAAATAAATAAAATGACTTATAGCCAAAAAAACTTCATCTATAGATTTATTAAGCTATTCATTAGCATGGGCTTCTCATTTTCTTTTAGAAATATAATTACCACAGGGTATAAAAAAGTAAAGAAGGACAAACCTGCCATCTTCGTTGCTAATCACCAAAACACCTTTATGGATGGTGTGCTAATGGTTTATACAGGAGGGCAGAGCAATCCTAATATTTTGGTAAGAGCAGATATTTTCAAGTCTAAGATGACCTACAATTTACTCTCAGCCATTAAACTTATGCCTATTTACAGAAGAAGAGATGGCGTTAACACAGTCTCAGAAAATGAACAAATATTTGAGCAGTGTTACGAAATTTTTGATCATAAAGGAGTAGTAGCATTATTTCCTGAAGGGAATCATGCATTTCCGAGGCGTTTGAGAGCAGTACAAAAAGGTGCGGCACGAATTGCCTTTCAGGCGGAAGAAAGAAAAGACTTCGATTTAAACTTATCCTTAATACCAGTAGGCCTACATTATGAGAACCATACAGAAAAATGGCATGATGTACATATTCATTATGGGGATGCTACTTTAATCAAGGATTATAAGTCTGTTTATGAAGAAAGTCCTCAGAAGGCTTTCAAGCAAACTTCTGACATCATCAGAGAAGGTATAAGCAGTGAGATGATTGACATTAAATGGGGAGAGGAAATTGAACTATTCGAACAGATTAGAGCCTTGTTAAAGCCTGAGTTTAAAGAGCAGGCTAAATACGATAAATCCCTTGTTCATACTGAAAATAATGCCATAGCAAAGATCACATCCGTACTTCAAGAAAATGAAACCGAGAAAGCAGAGATTAAGGAGGATGTGAATACTTTATTTAGTGAATATAAAAAAGCAGGCATCAATACTTATTATAATGTTAGTAAACCCAACCTATTCAGGCTATTATACCAGAGCGTTCTTTTAGTTTTACTAGCTCCCATTTTTGCAGTTTTTAAATTAATTACTGCTATACCTGAATTCATCATTGAATCTTTAGTGATTAAAAAAGTAAAAGATATTACCTGGCACTTATCGCTGAGGTTTAGCATTGCTGCCTTTCTTTATCCAATCTTTTTTGCTTTGGTTTGGCTAATTTTGAGGTTAACAATTGGTGCTTTAGAAAGCAGCATCATTGTATTTACATTTCCACTAATTGGTGTAATCGGCTTAGAAACTAATTACATTTTTAGAAATGTACAGAATGGCTGGAAATTAATGAAGAGGCCTCAGCTAGCCTCTAGAAGAAAAGCTTTAGCTAAAAGGCTATTAGGAATGTTATAGATCATAATTTTAAGCAACGATCTTTTTACCTGACCAAAAATAAGACAAGGTCATACCTGAAATAATATGCCATATACCCCACCATCCGGCAACTATGGCCATGCCTCCAAGTCCATCAAAAAAATTGAAAATTAAGATGAGACCCAAACCAGAATTCTGGATACCTGTTTCTATCGAAATAGCCTTTCTATCTGCAGGGGGTAAACCAGCTACCCTTGCCATCCAGTAGGCTCCTAAAAAGGCAAATCCATTATGCAGTAACACCAATATGAAAATTACATCTATATAGCTGGTGAAATAATTGGCATTTTTTGAAAACGCAATAACCACAAATGCGCTGAAGATTAAGATAGAGATAATATTGATGGGTCTTCTTATCTTTTCCGTAATAGCTGGCTGATATCTATTGAACATCACTCCAAGACAAACCGGAATAAGAATGATATAAATGATGGTAGAAAACATGTCCCAAACATTCAAGGAAATAGCACTTTGAAGTGCTTCTGTTCTAGGAAGAAATGATGACCAAAAACTAAAACTGAAAGGGGTCATAACTATGGCGGCTGATGTTGTTAGTGCTGTTAGGCTTACGGATAAAGCCGCATTACCCCCGGCCAGTTTGCTGATAAAATTACTGATATTCCCTCCAGGACAGGCCGCTACCAGAATCATTCCTAAAGCAATGCTCGGCATTGGATTAAGCGTAAAAATGATCAGTAAGGTAATGATAGGTAGCAAAACCCATTGGGAAAGTAGCCCAACTATGGAAGCCTTCGGATGCAAAAGGATTCGTTTAAAGTCTTCAGCTTTTAAGTCAAGCGCCACCCCAAACATAATAAAGCCTAAGAGTATGTTAAGCAAAAACAAGCTACCTGAATCAAAATTCAGTACTACCTTATCTATATTTTCTTCCATAAATGATCGGTTGCAGGGTACAATATAAAAAAATGAAATCTAAATGACAGGTATTTATTATCGTGAAAAGGAATTATCGAAACAGCTTAGAACACCATCAACCACAGTAGTATTAATAACTAGCTAAAAAGTATTTAAAAGTTATGCACAATTGATATAGCTTTGCAGCAAATGGATAAAACTGAAAAGACTTTCACATTACAACAATTAGCCCTTCGAAACGGACAGGACAAAGATGATATATGGATAGCCTATTTAGGAACCATATATGATGTTACTGATTCAAGGTTATGGAGAAATGGAAAGCATTATGAGCATTGGGCAGGTCAGGATTTGACATCTGAGTTAAAAGATGCACCACACACTGAAAAAGTATTTGAGAGGCTTAAAATAGTTGGCAAGCTAAAGCTTTGATAATTCAACCAATACTTCAGAAGATGTCAAGTCACCAGCATCATCATATAGCAAGCTTTTCACTATTATCTGCCTGACAGGATCAACATAGATCTTCTCCCATCCCAAAGAATCTACAGAATAGCGTTTTTCAAAAGCGTAGACAGAATCCAGCGTTAAGGATCCTCTTTTATAAACAACTTCCATATCTTTTAGACAAATATTATAATTACCTAATTCGTCAGATCCTGACCAACATTCGTTTATTGACCCTAATTTAAACACCATGTTATCCAAAATCATCAGATTCTTCTTATAGTAAGCTTCTAATATCTCAGTAGGTACATCTGTTGCCTCTTCCTTTGTTTTGAGGCCTTCATAAACAAACCAATGATTCAAGTGATTAGCATCAAATTCTTTCACCACTATCTTTTTGAAGTTTGTCTCTCCATTGCTCTTCTTATTAATTTCATATGTAAGTTCCACTCTATCCTGACGAGCATTTGTGTATGAAATCAATATAAATGGAATAACGAAGAAGGTGAATATGATATAAACAAATCCCAATATTCTCGCATCATTGGCTCTTCTCCCAAAATTTCTTGCAAGGTTGACTGGTATCTTTCTTATAAAAGGGAAAGGTAGAAAAATCAGAACGCCAAAAAGGTTGAATAATAAATGAACCAATGCAATACTAATGGCAGCTTCAGATTTGAATGTTGCAGCAATTAATGCTGTTAACGTTGTGCCAACATTTGCTCCCATTATAAAAGTAAAGGCTTGCTTTAACTTAATTTTTCGCGTAGCTACAAATGGAACGATAACCGATGTAGTTACCGAACTCGACTGAATACCTGCAGTTATAGCTGCCCCCCAAAGAAATGATCTGTAAGGTCCACCAAAGAAATAGCGCTGTAATACTTCTTTTGAACCTCCTGTTATAGTCTTATATAAGATTTTCGATATAACCTTTATTGATAATGCCAGTATGGCAAAGGCCAGAATAGACAGAATAATTGGAAAAGGGAACAAGCCTGTGATCCAATCTATAATGGGTCTGGTAAATACTGAATAACCATATTCACTCTGAATACTTCCATAGTTATTCCCAACTATTAAAGTAGAAATTGAAGATGACAAATTAGTCAGCAAACCATAATAATACTCTAAGGGAAATAGAATGGCGACCACCAGGATATTGAAAAAATCATGGACTACCCCAGCTGAAAGCGCTTTTCTGAACTCTTCTTTTTTAGTGATGAAACTTAATGAAACCAAAGTACTTGTTAGTGTTGTACCAACATTTGCCCCCATAATCATAGGAATAGCCTCACTTAAACCAATAGAGCCAGAAGCAACAATAGCCACCACCATAGAAGTACTTGTACTACTGCTTTGTATTAAAGCAGTTATCAACAAACCAATAAATAAACCTATAAAAGGATTGGAAGTAAGCTGAAGAATAGATTCAACAACTTCCTTATTTAATAGCTTAAATGAATTACCAATTAAATCAATAGCTAATAGGAACAGAAAAAGACCTATGAGCAAGTAAAAAGCATTTTTCACAAGCCTAAAGCGCTTATTCTCCTTATGTGATAGTTGATTTTCGATCAGAATTTGCCTTGTTAATTAAGCCCACAAAAGTACGCTTCTATTTGCTGATAATAGCATCATGTATGTAAAGCTAATGTTAAGTTTTTAATGAAAAACCCGAATTCTGAGCCATATAACCACAATTTGGCGCGGCTGTAAGGCTTTTGATCAAAATTCACTTAAGTTTTCAAATTGATTAATTAGCTTTGCATGCTAGATAGTAAAATGAAACTGAGCACTTCGAAAATACATGGCTAAAAATTCATTCGAAAAATACAACAGGAGCCGACTAGAAGAGGTAACCTATCGCACTTTTGAAGTTGCCAGAAAGGAAAAAGCATTTATCACTTTTATAGCTGTGCTAACGTTTTTGTGTGGCATTTTCACCCCATACACAAACATTGCCATGTGGCTAGGCTTCGCAATGGCAGCCTATTCAGCTATTGCTAATGACAGTATTCAAACTATTGGTACCTTTATAGCATCCAACAGCCACAGAAAATGGTGGATTCTCTGGCTATTTATGGGCGTAATATTTCTTGCCACAGTTACTTATAGCTGGATTGTTTTTGACGGAGATGTAAGCCACCAACGTTTAGCCTCCAAAGGTTTTAATGAGGCTCCTACTTCATTTAGCTTTTTACAATTAGCTGCACCCATATTGTTACTGGTATTGACCAGGCTAAGGATGCCGGTTTCTACTTCTGTATTATTATTAAGTGCTTTTTCAACACAGGCAAACTCTATTGGCAAGGTACTTAGCAAAAGTTTTACAGGTTATATTTTAGCCTTTTTTGTTGCCATTATAGTATGGCTACTAGTCCAGAAATTTGTATCAAAATATTTCCAAAAAAAGAAACCCGCTAAATTCTGGACCCCTCTACAGTGGATTACAAGTGGTGCTTTATGGTCTATATGGATATCTCAAGATGCAGCAAATATTGCTGTATACTTACCGAGAAGCCTAGATATATATCAATTCATCGCCTTTTCAGGATTTATCTTTCTTGGATTAGGCGTTCTATTCTATCTTAAAGGAGATAAAATTCAAGGCATAGTAAATGAGAAATCTGGTGTGACAGATGTTAGGGCAGCCACAGTGGTCGATCTGGTTTACGCATGCTTGCTTTATTACTTTAAAGTGGTGAGTACTATTCCTATAAGTACAACTTGGGTGTTTATTGGCTTATTAGGCGGTAGAGAATTAGCTGTTGCCATTACCAAGAAAAGGTTGAAGAAGCGCAAAAAGTCTTTAAAGAAGGCTAGCCGTATGCTAGGGCGCGATTTGCTTTATGCCTCAATCGGATTAATTCTTTCTTTATTACTGGCTTTTGCTATTAACAGCGATTTGAGAGAGGAAATAATCGATACCGTTTCTACTGAAGTTTCTGAGTAAATAAACAAAGTGAATGTTTAGCTATTCAATTCCTGTATGGCTAACCAACTCATTAGTCCCATTCCAGTTTCCAAAGCCAAAGGATCAATATCGAAAGTTGGTGTATGAACAGAAGAGGTAATTCCTTTCGCTTCATTTCTAACACCTAAGCGGTAAAAGCAAGCATCTATTTCTTGTGAATAGTAAGCAAAATCTTCAGCCGCAAGCCATAAATCGAGTTCCTGAACATTTTCTTCTCCTAAGAACTCAATGGCTGCCGCACGTGATCTTTCAGTTAATTCAGGTTCATTTACCAGAAAAGGATAGCCCTTATGAATATCGAATTCACAGCTTCCACCCATGCTCTCTGCAATGCCTTCTGCCATTTTTTTCATTTTCTGATGAGCTGATGCGCGCCATTCTTCGTCCATCGTTCTGAAAGTGCCCTCTAAATACACTTCATTGGGTATTACATTAGTCGCTCCTTCAGCTATCACCTTCCCAAATGAGAGTACGGAAGGAACTTTAGGACTGGCATTTCTACTAACTATTTGTTGTAAAGCAGTTAGAATATGTGCTGTTATAAGCACGGGATCAACATTCATTTCAGGCATGGCACCATGTCCACCCTTACCTTTTACTTTGACATAGATTTCATCCGCACTAGCCATATACATTCCACTTCTGAAACCTACCTTACCAGCTTCAATCAATGGCATTACATGTTGACCAATAATATTGTCAACCTTTGGTTTTTCAAGCACTCCTTCTTTTATCATTAAGGAAGCACCTCCAGGGATTTTCTCCTCTCCCGGTTGAAAAATTAGCTTGACTGTACCTTCGAATTCATCTCGGAGAGTATTCAATATTTTAGCCGTACCCAATAAGGATGAGGTATGAACATCATGTCCGCATGCATGCATAACACCCTCATTTTTACTTTTGTAAGGCACTTGATTAGCCTCGTGAATAGGTAAGGCGTCAATATCGGCTCTTAATGCGGTTATTTTCTTTTCAGGATTATTTCCTTTTATAAGGGCGACTATTCCTGTATCCGCAACATCGGTTTCATGAGATATACCCCACTCACTCAACTTAGAGCTGATGAATTTGCTTGTATTATGTTCCTTAAAAGAGAGTTCAGGATTAGCATGTAGGTGTTCACGAATTGCTTTTATTTCGTCAAACTGGTCTTTAGCTAACTGCTTAATCTTCTCTTTTAATGCCATAAATTAATTGATGTAAATAGTGGTAGGTACCGATATTGCATTTGGAAATTTGGGCTTTAGCTTTAACAAAGTACGTTGAGCCTCAAGTTTTTCCGTAAATTTACCAACCCTCACTTTATAAATGGGCTGATTATACTCTACTCTGGTTCTAATTTCAGGTAAAACTGTAATAGCTGTATCTCTAGCCTGATAGGCTAAATCACTACTACTACCGCTATAAATTTGGATGGTAAGTCCACTTACAGATCGTATTGCCTTATTATTCTCAGCGAGCGTATCAAGCTTTGCATTTAACAAGCCTGTAACATCAGACTTTGCTAAATAATCTTCACTGGTTTCACGGAATGGAGTAGCAGCTCTTTTCTCTTCTAGGTTTTCTGGTTTGGGTCTATACTCGCTTAAGTCTTCTGAATAACTTAAGCTCGCTTTACCACCACTTGAGGATTGAGGGGTAGGCACACAGGCGTATGCCATAATGTTACCTACCAATATATATGATGCTATTCTAATCTTATTCATCAATTAATACGCATTTGTTGCCTTTAATATCCTCTTCAACAGTTTTAAACTTCACATCTTTCTTTACAGTACCATCGGTATATTGAACAGAAACCCGCTCATTTCTACCAACTATTTTTTCCGATTTCTTAGGCATCTGCTTTTCAACTGGTGGTCTGTTCTTGTCTTTTCCTCCACTTAAGATAGAAGCCGATTCTTCTTTGCTTTCCTGAAGCTTCTGTCTTTGCCTTTGAGCTGCCGCTGTACGTACCTGACTACTATCCTGAACAGGCAGATCAAGCTTCATTAAGAATGAAACGGTATCTTCATTTAGTTTACCAATGAAACGCTTAAATAACTCGAAACCTTCAAATTTATAAACCAGTAATGGATCTTTCTGCTCGTAAACAGCATTCTGCACCGACTGTTTCAAGTCATCCATTTCTCGTAAATGCTCTTTCCAGTTTTCATCAATAATGGCTAGCGTACAAATCTTTTCCATTGAAAGAATAAGATCCTTGCCTTCATTTTCAATGTTTTTAGCCAGATTAGTTACTACTCCAATTTGCTTTTTCTGGTCAGTAAAAGGCACCATGATATTTTCTACTGTAGCACCCTGAGCTTTATGAATTTCTTTTAGAATAGGTAAAGCCTTTTCTTTTATCTGCTCGTTTTTACGTTTATAATTCTCGTAAACCTCTTGGTAAAGCTTTTCAGTTAAATCGTTAGGGTTGGTCGCTTTGAATTCTTCTTCAGACATTTCAAAATCAATTCCTAAAGAACTTAGCACACTCAGTCTGAAATCGTCATAAGCATCAGCAACTTTTGCATTATTCACTATTTCTTCACAAACATCAAACATCATATTCATGATATCTAACTGAAGACGCTCTCCGTAAAGGGCATTTTTTCTCCGCTTGTAGATCACCTCACGCTGTGAGTTCATTACATCATCATACTCAAGCAGTCTCTTACGTGTGCCAAAGTTATTTTCCTCTACTTTCTTCTGAGCTCTTTCAATAGATTTGGAGATCATTGAGTGCTGAATTACTTCACCTTCCTCAAGTCCCATTCTATCCATTAGCTTGGCAATTCTATCAGAGCCGAAAAGCCTCATCAGGTTATCTTCCAATGAAACGAAGAATTGAGATGAACCAGGGTCTCCCTGTCTACCCGAACGACCTCTTAGCTGTCTATCTACACGTCTAGATTCATGACGTTCAGTACCCACAATAGCTAAACCACCAGCTTCTTTAGCCTCAGGAGTTAACTTAATATCAGTACCTCTACCAGCCATGTTGGTGGCAATAGTAACTGTCCCCGGCTTACCAGCCTCTGCCACTACATCAGCCTCTTTAGCGTGCTGCTTGGCATTTAGTACCTGGTGCTTAATCTTACGCATATTAAGCATACGGCTCAGAATCTCAGAAATTTCTACAGAAGTGGTACCTACCAATACCGGTCGGCCTGCTTCACGCATTTCTATGATTTCTTCAGTAACGGCATTGAATTTCTCCCTTACCGTTTTATATACTTTATCCTGCTTGTCGTCTCTAACAATTGGCTTGTTGGTAGGAATAACCACCACATCCAACTTATAAATATCCCAAAGCTCACCTGCCTCTGTTTCAGCTGTACCCGTCATACCAGAAAGCTTATGATACATTCTGAAATAATTTTGAAGGGTAATAGTAGCATAAGTTTGAGTGGCATCTTCCACCTTCACATTTTCTTTGGCCTCAATTGCCTGGTGAAGTCCATCAGAATACCTACGACCTTCCATTACACGGCCAGTCTGCTCATCAACAATTTTTACCTTGCCATCAACCAGAATATATTCTGTATCTTTCTCAAATAGTGAATAGGCTTTTAGTAATTGTGAAACCGTATGGATTCTCTCTGCTTTTACAGCATAATCCTTAATTACTTCATCCTTCTTTTTAAGGATCTCTTTATCTTCTAATGACTCATCATTTTCGATTTTGGCGATTTCAACACCTATATCAGGCAAAATAAAGAAGTCAGGATCTTCACCATCTCTGGTGATCAAGTCAATACCCTTCTCAGTAAGATCAATGTTGTTATTCTTTTCTTCTATGACGAAGTAAAGTGGATCATCAGCCTCTGGCATTAGCTTTGAGTTATCCGCTAAGTAAATATTCTCCGTTTTCTGTAGAATCTGGCGGATACCTGTTTCACTTAAATACTTAATTAATGGCTTGTGCTTAGGCAGACCTCTGTAAGCTCTGAAAAGTGCTAAACCACCTTCTTTTTCATCTCCCTCTTTGATCAGCTTTTTCGCATCAATCAGGTATTGAGCTACTAGTTTTCTTTGCTCGGTCACTAACTTTTCAACACGAGGTTTCAATTCATGAAATTCGTGTTCATCACCTTTAGGAACTGGTCCGGAAATAATCAATGGTGTTCTGGCTTCATCAATTAAAACTGAATCTACCTCATCGATCATAGCGAAATGGTGCTTACCCTGAACCAATTCTTTGGTTTCACGCGTCATATTATCTCTCAGATAATCGAAACCAAACTCATTGTTAGTACCGTAAACAATATCTGAACGATAAGCTTCTCTTCTTTCAGGAGAATTTGGTTGATATTTATCGATACAGTCAATGCTTATTCCATGAAACTGGAAAATTGGAGCCATCCATTCGGAGTCACGCTTTGCCAGGTAATCATTCACCGTTACAACATGTACGCCTCTTTTTGCTAATGCATTCAAGAAGGCTGGTAGTGTTGCAACCAAAGTTTTACCTTCACCAGTTGCCATTTCAGCCACTTTACCTTTATGCAAAGTAATACCACCAATCAGCTGCACATCATAATGCATCATATTCCAGGTTATCTGGCTGCCTGCAGCCTCCCATGTGTTATCCCAAAAAACCTTATCACCTTCCAGGTTAACATGAGGATATTTACCTGCCATCTGTTTATCAAACATGGTAGCAGTTGCTTCTAGCTGTTCATTATTCATGAACCTTCTGGCAGTTTCTTTAACTACTGCAAAAGCCAATGGAAGCACTTCTAAAAGTACCTCTTCCAGTTTTTCATTTCTATCTTCTTCTAAAGCATCAATTTGATTATACTGGCTTTCTTTCTCGTGCAAATCCATGTCAGGGTTTGCATCAATGTTTTCCTGAATAGCAGCTATCTGATCATCAACATCTTTCAGGTAAGCATTTATTCTTTCTATTATCTCATTGGTCTTGCCCCTCAGTTCATCATTGCTAATTGCTGAAAGCTTCTCGAATTCCTGGTTGATCTGGTCAACAACAGGAAGTACTTCTTTTATATCTCTATCGGATTTTGTTCCAAAGACTTTGGTAAGTCCTTTTGCTATAAAGTCTAACATTATATACTAAAAATATTAATTCAAATTTTGCTCTAATTTACACGCTTTTTTTGCGAAATCTAAGGTTTTAAATGATGATTGTTCCATCAAAAACCTTCTTTGCAGGTCCTTTCAAAAACACCTTCTCAGCTCTGTTCTTAATCAGTTCAAAAGAAACTTCTAGTTGGCCTCCAAGCGTATTTACCTTTACGGGAGAAGTTCCTCCATGTAAAGCGTGTGCTATTGCGCAAGCTGTAACACCAGTACCACATGAAAGCGTTTCATCCTCCACACCTCTTTCATAAGTTCTAACGGATATTTCTTCTTTTCCCTGCTTTTCTACAAAGTTTACATTTATTCCTTGCTCCTTAAAAGTAGGATTATAACGAATAGCTGCACCCTCATCTTTCACATGCTTTTCTTTAAGATTACTAGTGAATAGGACGTAATGTGGAGAACCAGTATTTATTTCATGGTGATTATCAAATGACTTAATGGCTTCAGGTGAAACATCCTGCATACTTAAGTTGACAATGTTACCAGAAATAGTAGCCGTATGAACTCCATCCGTTGACAAAAAAGTGGTTTCATGATCGATGATACCTAATTCCTTTGCAAACATTACAGCACATCTACTACCATTTCCACACATGCTCTGCGAACCATCAGGGTTAAAGAAAACCATCTCAAAGTCATAGTCTGGATGATCTTCAATAAGAATTAAACCATCAGACCCAACACCAAATTTTCTATTACAAAGCCTTACCGCTATTGATTCGTCCTTTCTATCAACTATATGATTTCTATTATCTATAACAACGAAATCATTTCCTGTTCCTTGATACTTATGAAACTTAATTTCCTGCATGTGATTAATTTAGCGAAAACAGCACCAAAAAGTTTTTATTGCCAGAATGGCATATTTTAACCAACCATTAAATGTGCCTTCGGATATTTATATCCTTTACCTGAGGTTCGGCTACTTAAAGCCAGCGCAAATGTAAGCGTTCCTACCCTTCCGATAAACATGGAAAGAATAATAATGACTCTGCCAGCCAAAGAAAGATTTGCTGTAATTCCAGTACTCAAACCGACTGTACCAAAAGCTGATACTTCTTCAAAAAGTAAATCCACGAATGGAATCTGGCTATCAGTTATTGTTAGCATAAATACTGCTATTAGATTAAGAAGCGCGGCAAAAAAGAAAATTGAGAGTGCTTTAAAAAGTAATTCTTTAGGGATGAATTTTTTTCCAATCTCTATTTTCAATCGTCCTCTTAAGGTGGCAAAAACCGAAGTAATCAATAAATAAAAGGTAGATGTTTTAATACCTCCACCAACTGATCCTGAACTGGCACCAATAAACATTAAAATCATTGTTAAAATGAGTGTTGGTGTTTTTAGTGCACCAATATCAATGGTATTAAAACCGGCAGTTCTGGCAGTTGCAGATTGAAAGAAGCTTGCAATCATACCTTCCATAAAATTTTTATCACCTAGTGCTGCATCACTTTCTAGTATGTAAATAATCAGTGTTCCACCAGCTAACAGGACGATAGAAGTATAAACTGCAATCTTGGTGCTCAATGCCCAATCTTTCCAAGGATTCTTGAATCGATCTCGCAAGTTTTTCACAGCAAATAAGTCCTGTATGGAAGAAAAGCCCAAACCACCCATAATTAAAGTAAGTGCCACAATGATGTGAAGCACATAACTGCTGCCCACACCTGTGTCAGCCAAGCCATTTGTAAAGAGGCTAAAACCAGCATTACAAAAAGCACTAACAGCATGAAAGGCTGAGTAGAAAATCCTTTGTCCTAATGAATCAAATTCAACGCCTGCTCCCCAAGTGAAAAATATCAAAATGAAGCTTATACTTTCAATGACAACCGTGATTCCTACAATCTGACGCAACATTCCTTTTGCAGAAAATAGAGATTCACTAATTAAAAAATCCCTAAGCATTAGTTGTTGCTTGATGCCCACACCACTTCTTAAGAAAGTAGCAAAGAAAGACGCAAATGAAATGATACCTAATCCACCGAGCTGGAAAAGTATCATGATTACGAATTGCCCTTTAGTAGTGAAGTATGTTGCTGTATCAACCACAATTAAACCAGTTACACAGCTGGCGCTTACCGATGTAAAAAGGGCATCCATAAATGGCATTGAACCTTGTTGAACTGTCATAGCTGGTAGCATAAGCAAGCCCGTACCAAACAGAATCAAGAGAATAAAACTATATATGAAAGTTCTTGCCGGCTTGGCTTTTAGCTTTGATAAAATTGTAGCTGCCTTTATACTTTCATATGATATGAGCACCAAGAAGTAAAAAGTGATGACACTCAGGTAAGCATCCTCATAATTTTTAAAGTCAAACTGCTCAGCAAACACTTCAATCAACCAATTGTCGAAAAAGTTATTGCTCAGCACATTTATAAAAATGATACTGACCAGTACCAATTCTAAAATATGCGTTCGCAAAAATTCTCGCCTTCTGAATGAGTATAGTAAGCGCACTAGAAAGGTTAGAAAGTATATTATAAGCACAATATCTAACCCAAGAAAAACCTGCTTGAGGTCTTCGTCTCTGGTTTCAAACCCAAAAACATAAAGCAATAAAACTGATGCCGTAAGCCAAATAAAAGCTTTTAGAGAGGAAATGGTGTTTAATACAGCGTTTCTGCTACCATAAATGGCATTATTTAATTTCTCAATGAGCAGATTCCTGAATTTTGAAAGCTTCATTTCTTAGGGTTGCAGGTTGTGTTTAATAGCTTCAGATAATAAACGATCTTTATTAATAGGTACTACACCTAATTCTTCACACACAATACCTCCTCCTAAATTTGACAAAGCGGCCGTGAAATCAGGTGACATAGCCAATGCCATGCATATACCCGCAATACTTACAACAGTATCGCCTGCGCCTGAAACATCAGAAATACTTCTTTTATGAGCGCCTATATGAAATTCTTTTTCCTGGCTTTTGATATAAACACCTTTTTCCGACAAGGTAGTCATTACGTACTTAGCAGAAAGCTTATCCAACAATTTTGAGGTGTTTAAAGACAGACTTTGCATATCATCTTTCGAAAAGCTCACATTAAGTCCTTCCTGCAATTCTTTCAGATTAGGCTTGAAAAGATCAACATTTTTATAATCAAAGAAATTGACCTTTTTAGGATCAACAACGGTTGGTTTATTATGCTTTTTAGCAGCCTCAACTACAGAAGCAATTAAGGAAGAAGTAATGGTGCCTTTATCATAATCCTCAAAAATAATGGCATCACAATCCGGAATTAGTACATTAATTTTTTGAACCAATTCTTCTTCTTCTTTTGAAGATAATCCGTTCAAAGATTCATCATCAATACGTAGCAAATGCTGAGAGCCGGAAAGCACTCTTTCCTTAACAGTTGTAATTCGACTTTTGCTACTTATAATCCCCTCGTTACTAATATCTCTTCTTTTCAGTAAATCTTGAAAAGTTTCACCATCAGTATCATCTCCGATTACGGCACATAATATTGGTTTAACACCTAGAGACTGGAGATTCAAAGCCACATTGGCTGCACCTCCTAGTCTTTTCTCTCTTGATTTCACATTAACAACCGGTACAGGCGCTTCAGGTGAAATTCTGCTTACACTACCCCATATGTACGCGTCAATCATAACATCTCCAATAACTAATATTTTCAAGTTATTGAAAGCATCAAAGAATGACTCTATGGAATTAAAAGACATATTATTTAAGCTTGTTCAATACAGCTTTCATTCTCTTAATGGCTTCCACTAACTCGTTGTCAGAAGCTGCGTATGAAAGACGTATACAATTTGGTGCACCAAACGCATCACCCGTTACGGTTGATACACTTGCTTCGTTGAGAATATGCATGGCTAAATCATTAGCATCAGTTATTGTGTGCTGGCCATCAGATTTACCAAAGAAATAACTCACATCAGGGAAAATATAGAATGCTCCTTTTGGCACATAGGTTTTAACACCTTCAATATCATTAAGCATGTCAATCACCATATCTCTTCTTTTATGATATACGGCTGTCATGTCTTTAGTAGGCTGTAAATCTTCAGTGATTGCGGCTAGTGCAGCGCGCTGAGCAATAGAACAGTTACCTGAAGTGATTTGACCCTGCACTTTTGAAGCTGCTTTTGCAATTGCAAGTGGAGCAGAAATATATCCTACTCTCCATCCCGTCATGGCAAAACCTTTGGAGAAACCATTAACGGTGATTGTTCTTTCAGCCATATCAGGTAATGAAGCCATGCTAAAATGACCTTCTTCAGTGAAATTTATGTGTTCGTAAATCTCATCTGCAATAACCATGATGTCGTGCTCTTTTACTACATCAGCTATTTCCTTCATTTCCTTTTCTGTGAATACTCCCCCAGTAGGGTTACATGGTGAAGAATAAAGAATAGCTTTAGTTTTATCTGTAATGGCTGCTTTTAATTGCTCTGCAGTAGGTTTAAAATCATTTTCCAAAGTACCGGTTATCATCACCGGAGTACCCTCTGCCAATTTAATAAGCTCTACATAACTCACCCAATAAGGAGCAAAAACTACTACCTCATCTCCAGGATTAAGCATGGCCAACATGATATTGGCAATAGATTGCTTCGCTCCATTAGAAACAACTATTTGCTCTGCAGAGCTAGGAATGCCATTTTCTTTTTGAAGCTTGTTAGCAATAGCCTCTCGTAAATCCTGATAACCAGTAACTGGCGGATAAGCAAAATATTTTTCGCTATCTATCGCTGCCTTTGCCGCTTCCTGAATGTGTTTAGGCGTTTTAAAGTCAGGTTCTCCTAAACTTAAACTTATAATGTCTACACCCTTTGATTTTAGCTCTCTGGCTTTAGCAGCCATTGCCAAGGTAGCAGACTCTGACATATTATTGATGCGCTCACTTAGTGGATAGTTCATAGCGTATTATTGCTTTTGGATTTAGAGAATAAAATGGCTTAATATTTTTTATGCGATGTTGTTGTAAACTGCCTGAACGTCATCATCGTCCTCAATTTTATCAATGAGCTTTTCAATTTCTTCCATTTGCTCATCGGTAAATTCTGTTGGAGTAGTTGGGTAACGCTTAAGCGAAGCATTTTTGACATCTATTTTAAGCTCTTCTAATTTTTTAGATAAGGAACCAAATTCGGTATAATCGCCATAAAGATATATAGAGCCCTCATTCTCTTCTATTTCTTCCAAGCCTGCATCTATCAACTCCAGTTCTAATTCTTCCAAATCCATTTCTTCAGTCTTCTCAAATTCGAAAACTGCTTTTCTATCGAACATAAATTCCAAAGAACCATTTGGCACTAAAGCACCGCCAATTTTATTAAAGTATGATTTGATGTTGGCAACTGTTCTGTTATTGTTGTCTGTAGCACACTCTATAAAGAGTAAAACGCCATGAGGGCCTTTTCCTTCAAAAGTAGTCTCCACGTAGTTCTCTGCTTCTGAACCAGATGCTCTTTTAATAGCAGCCTCAATATTATCTTTAGGCATATTCTGTGCCTTAGCATTCTGAATGGCTGTTCTTAATGCTGCATTCATTTCCGGATCAGGACCACCTTCTTTAGCGGCCATCGTTATAGTTTTACCTAGTCTTGGAAACAAACGAGACATCTTGCCCCATCTTTTCTCTTTCGCTGCTCTGCGATATTCAAATGCTCTTCCCATATTATAAAAGTTGTATTAGTGCAAAAATAAAAATAGAAATTGAACTTAGAGAGTTTTTCGTCATCAATATAATAATTAAAAATAGAGGCCTACTTAAGATTAAATTCACGCTTCATTATTAATTTAGCCTCAAATACAATTATTATGAGGAATTACTTACTACTTACTTTGTTTTTATTTATTGCCTTTTCATGTCAACAAAAAGCTGATGAGCACACTGAGGACCCAAAAGAAGCACTTTCTGCGCAGTTGGGAAATGCTGTATTATGGTTTCAACAATCAGCTGAAATGCAAGCTTCTTATCTGCAGGCATACAAACATGCTGAAATGTTGTTAAAGGCAAAACTCGATACATTTGACTCTCAACTGAAACCAGCGGTTATATTAGATATTGATGAAACGGTTTTGGACAATAGCCCTTATGAGGCACGCCTGCTTACTGTTGGTGGCACTTATGAGTCGGCAAGTTGGAAAGCCTGGTGTGAAGAAGCCAATGCCAATGCATTACCTGGAGCACTGGATTTTTTGAATTATGCTAAAAATAATGGAGTAGAAATATTTTATATCTCTAACCGCAAGGTAGAGGTGCTAACTCCTACAATTAAAAACCTGGAGCGTGTAGGTGCTCCACAGGCTGATTCAGCACATGTGATTCTAAGAACAACAACAAGCGACAAAACGGAAAGAAGAAATGCAGTTAAGAAATTACATGATGTGTTGGTTTATGTAGGTGATAACTTAACCGACTATGATGAGATTTACGCTGATAGGAAACAGGATTTAGGAAAGTTAATGGTCGGAAAAAATCAGGAAGAATTGTTCAATAATTTCATCATGCTACCAAACCCGATGTATGGCGAGTGGGAAGCTGCACTTTACGAAAATGACTTTAGCATTGCCGATTCATTAAAACTTGTTAAGCGAAGAGAAGCACTTTATTTAGCTGACTAAAAACTCTTAGTAAGTAATTTCGTCTGAGAGCTTATGCAAACAAAATTATATTACATATTCGATCCCCTTTGTGGCTGGTGCTTCGGTTTTAGCCCAGTGATAAAAAGGCTTGAAGAAACTTATAAAGATCAAATAAGCTTCGAAACCCTCTGCGGAGGTATGATGCTAGGAGATAGAATTAAACCACTGAGTGAAATGAAGTCATATCTATCTGAAGCCATGCCCAGATTAGAAGAAATGACAGGTGTTAAGTTCGGTGATGATTATTTGAAAGTTTTAGATGACGGCTCTTTGGTGTTAGATTCTGAACTTCCGAGTATTGCTATGCTGGTTTATAAATCGATGACGCAAAAAAGTAGTGTTCAGTTTGCCAGCGCCATTCAAAATAGCCTTTACAAAAGTGGCAAGGATCTTAATAAGATTGACACCTATAAATATTTAGTTGAGGATTTCGACTTGGACTGGGATATTTTCAAACAGAAAATGGAAGACCCAAGCTACAAAACAAAAACTTATGATGAGTTTAAACTTGTAGGTGAAATGGGAATTCAGGGTTTTCCCTCAGTGGTTTTACAAGTAGATGATAAGGCTTACTTAATTGCCAGAGGCTATCGCTCATTTGGAGACATGCATGCAGTTATTGAAGAGATCATAAAAAAAGAGGAAGTTAAATAACTTCCTCTTTTGTTGATGTTTTAGCAATGATTCTTCATTTACTTCGCTAAGAATGCACTTAGCATCCAGTGATGTTTTTCCATATCCTGAATGAATGTATTAAGCATGTCTTCAGTGCCAACATCACCTATATCAATGGCAGAGTTCATGGCATCCGTTAAGAAAGACAAAAGAATTTCATAATCCTTCAGTATTTCTTTTACCATATCATCTCCTGATAAATCACTTGGTGATTCTTTGATGTTAGATTGCTCAAGGTATTCAGACAAATTGCTTAGTGGCGTATGTCCAAACACTCTAATTCTTTCTGCTATTTCATCAATGCTTTCTTTAGCAATATCATAGCGCTCCTCAAACTGCTCGTGTAAATCGAAGAAGTCCCCACCTTTAACATTCCAGTGGAAATTTCTTAACTTCTGATAGTGAAGGTGATAGTTGGCTAATAGTTGATTCATTGCTTTTACCAACTCTTCTGTTTCACCCTTCTCAAATCCTAATTTTCTATATCTCTTATTCGACATTTCGTATTTAATTTTATCTAATTCAATTTCAGAATATCAACTAAGCAGAATAGATTTAGTTCTTATAATTAACAGCTTCTTTCAAATGATCGATCGTCTCTTTACTTCTGGAAGAAACGTTATCGATTTCCTTATTTAGATTAGTTTTCAATTCATCAACTTTCTTCATTGAATCCTTATAGGTCTTGTCATATTGCTTCTTGATTTTCTTTCTTGTTTTATCTCCTTTTTCTGGAGCATAAAGTAAACCAGCAACTGCACCAGCTAATAAACCTAAACTAAAACCTGTAAATACTTTCATTCCGTTATTCATAGTGATATATATTTTATTGTTAAAAGTTTCTTTCTTGTATATACTTTAAAACGCACCTAATTGTTACATTTTTTAACAATATTTTATATAAATTGTCAAAATTATTAACAATTTCACTATGATTGGTAAGAATTTACGCTACTTGCGCGATAAAAAGGGACTGAGCCAAACCGCTCTGGCAGAAGCACTTGATCTAAAAAGGGGAAATATTTCATCCTATGAAAAAGAATTGGCGCAACCTAGTATTCAAAGTTTAATAAGGATATCAGCATATTTTGATGTTTCAGTGGAAGACTTGGTAAAGCGTGATTTGTCAGTGGAAGTAATAAAAGAGGAGAATTTGTTAGAGAAATTCTCGCACCACACAATCGTTCAAAACTTAAAAGGTAAATTATCACAATTTGCAACAGCACATAGTGAAGAAAAAGTTGAGAAACTTAAATCTCAGAATAAGGAAATCGCAAAAATGATTGAAGGCTTTCAGGCTTTTCATGAGTATCGCATGAAAAACTTCTCTATGAAAAAATCAGATATTGAAAGCCTATCACATGACTACAAAAACCTATTATCCCTTGTAGATACTTTGCTTAAAGCGAATAGTGATTTAATAAAATTGGCTGAACGTTAAATTAATTATTATTGGTCACAAACTCCTGCCATTCTCTAAAAGCTTCTTCTTTCATCACTTTAGCCATTTTAACTTGTCCACCTTTTTTCTTATTGGCATCGTTCCAATCCAGAAATGTTTGAACTGGCACAACATCTACTTTAATGTCTTTTAAAGCTTTGTTTCTGGCAACTTTGTAATTCTTGTTGCTGTCTTTCAAATGATCATCTAAAAAATGAGTCAATTTTTTATGATCTACATTAGTGCTATCGTTCTCAGCACCTAAATACCAATGATGTATATAATCATCACCTTCACGCACTGCTGCTACAGTGAACTCCTTTATATTTATCTCAAACTCTTCATTAATAGCACTAATCGCATCGTCCATTTTATTTACAGACAATTGTGAGCCTACGACATTAAGAAAGAATTTGGTTCTACCTGTAATCTTGATTTCCGCTAATTCTTTATTTGTAAAAGCTACTGTATCACCAATCATGTAGCGCCACGCACCAGAAACTGTAGAAATAATTAGTATGTAATCAACACCTTCCTCCACTTCTTCTATTGATAATGCCTTTGCATTTGGATTAATAGCTCCGTCTTCTGTAATGCTATCGGAAGTAAATGGCACAAATTCAAAATACACACCATTATCATATATCAACTGCATGGCATCAGTATCGGGCCTTATCTGTGTGGCCAAATAACCTTCTGAAGCAAGATAGGTATCAATATATTGAACGGGCTTTCCAAATAGTTTCTCAAAACTCTTCTTGTAGGGATCGAGGGCAACCCCTCCACTTGTGTAAACTGCCAAATTAGGCCATATATCATGTATATTATCAAGCTTGTGATATTCTATTACCTTCTGTAACATTAGCTCAATCCACGAAGGAATACCTGACAAACTACCGATGTCCCAGTTCTTAGCATTTTTAGCAATTTCAGCTACTCGTTCATCCCAATCGTTGATAGCGCTAATTTCCGAACCTGGCTTGTAAAAACGATCGAACCAATTAGGAATATTATAGGCACTAATACCGCTAATTTCTCCTTCCAGGTGTTCATCCACTTTATTCAGGTCCGTACTAGAACCTAACATTAGTATCTCCTTATCATAAAAAGACTCCGGTAAGCCCTTAAAGTTGGACAAACTCAATATCTGGTGTATACCTCCATTTCTAATACTTTCCTGCATTTCTTCTGTAACAGGTATGTGTTTGCTGGTGCTGGTAGTGCCTGAGCTTACAGCAAAAAACTTCACTTTTCCAGGCCAACAGATATCCGGTTTACCCTCATATGACTTGTGCCACCAGCGCTCATCAATTTGATCGTAAGTATGATAAGGCACTTCAGCTTGAAAAGCTTCTTTTGTGTTATCCAATTTTAATAGAGATTTAAAGCCATGAAATTTACCAAAAGAAGTGTCCTTTGCTTTTTCGAGTAAATGTTTCAGTACTTCTTTTTGAGCTTCAACAGGTGTTTTTCTGTTCTGAAATTTGCTACCTACCTCAATAGCAGATTTGATGAGGTTCCCGATAATTTCCATTAATGATTTTGGCTTGTTTTAGAAATAATACTTCTCAATGGTTTTAGCAACACCGTCCTCCTTGGCCAAATCAGTTACTTCATTGGCAACAGATTTCAATTCTTCTTTGGCATTGGCAACTGCTACACCATTTCCTACAGCCTTTAACAGTTCAATATCATTAAAGTTGTCACCAAAGGCCATTATCTCCTTCAAGTCGATATTTAATTTCCTTTCAACAAGAAGACTAAGAGCACTCGCTTTTGAAATTTGTTTGGGAGCTATTTCCAGGTAAGTATCTTTTGATCGATATAAGTGCAGAGGTGCGTTTTGATCTTCTAACTCATTAACGACATGATCTATCTTATCTGAGTCACCCATGAGCATAATTTTATGAGCTCCCAATTTCTTTTCCGACCACATATCAACAAGCTGCTGATTAGCTAGAATTGTGGCTTTCACTTTGGTATTATTCTCTTCCCTCGCGGTCCAAAAATCTGACTCAGGTGCAAACC
The DNA here is from genome assembly GCF_016734805.1 of Marivirga atlantica. Taxonomy (GTDB): domain Bacteria; phylum Bacteroidota; class Bacteroidia; order Cytophagales; family Cyclobacteriaceae; genus Marivirga; species Marivirga atlantica. The sequence goes on along the minus strand of NZ_JAERQG010000001.1, from coordinate 836,964 downwards.
AACTATCTTCAGCATAAATACTGGTGTGTAATGAAAGTATTTGGGTAGTTTGAATAATTCTATGGAGCCATTCATATTGTATTTCGGTAGATGATAGCACTTCAATCTTATCATCCTGATCAATAATATAGCCTCCATTGTAGCAAATAAGTGGCTGAGTAGTAATACCTATTTCCTGTTGCAAATGCCGCATAGCTGCAGGCATTCTTGAAGAGGCCAGTATGATAGGAACATCATCCTTAATTTTTTGAAATGCTTTAATTGTTCTTTCTGAGAGTCTTCTTTCAGCATTTAAAAGTGTACCGTCAATATCGGTACAAATGGCCTTCCACATATTACATTCTATTAATTAGATGACTGGATTTATTTCCATTTAACTATTCTAAGTTCATTCTCCTCACGATCTTTCATAAAAGGAGGCAAGTTCTCAACTATTTCTTTTTGTAGGGCTTCAACCAATCGCTTTTTCAAGTAATCTCTTTTCAGGACAATGGTCACTTCTCTAAAAGGTGTTGGCCTTTTAAAAGAGTAAAGCTTTTTCCTATCTACTTCATTAAGATCTAAAGTGGCGAGTTCAGGGAGCAATGTTACACCACCCTGTTTATCAACCATTCTTTTGAGTGCCTCTAAAGAACCACTCTGATAGTTAAGTATATTCTCAAGATTTCTATTCTGACAAATATTAAGTACTTGCTCACGAAAGCAATGACCTTCATTTAAAAGCCATAACCTATCAACCTCTAAATCTTTATCGCTTAGTTCAGCACCTTCATCAAAATTAAGCCCATCAGCGTATGCTAGAAATTTTTCATAATAAATAGGTATTTCTCTAATTGAGGGATCATCCACCGGTCCAACAACAATTCCAACATCTATCTCTTCTGACTTGAGTTTCGCTAATGTGTTCTCAGTTAAAGATTCTTCTACTGACAGCTGAATTTCAAGATATTTTTTAAGAAAACTAGTAGCAAATAATGGGATAAGATATGGAGCAACAGTTGGTATTATACCTATCCTCAATGAGCCTGATACTATATCTCTTTGATCATCGATGAGCTCTTCCATTTTTTTAACCTCATTCACAATTTTGCGTGCTTGAAGTAAAATAGTTTTACCCAACTCGGTAGGAATTACAGGCTGTCTGCTTCTATCAAAGATTTTAACTCCCAAATTATCCTCCAGTTTGCTTATTTGCATACTTAAAGTGGGCTGGGTGATAAAACAATGATCAGCTGCTTTCCCGAAATGTCTGAATGTATCTAGCGCAATAATATATTCAAGCTGTGATATCGTAGCCTTCATGCGGTATTTTTAGTTTGGCAAGTTAACAATCTAATGACAATAGTTAACAATTGTAAAAACTGCTTTGTGTTTTGAATAAACATGATTCGTCAAATTTAGTTAGCGTTATTTAGAATTAATCCAATTATTCATAAATTTGCAATCGTTATAAAATTCAAATCATCACTTATGAAAAAAATATTGCTTTCACTTGCTATAATAGGCCTTTTTGCCGCCTGTACCAGCAATAATAAATCAGAGAATGAGGCTAAAGAATCTAAAGGAGAAGTTAATGTTTACACACACAGGCATTACGAAGCAGATCAAAAGCTCTTTGCTGAATTTGAAAAGAAAACTGGTATAAAAGTCAACGTAGTAAATGCGAACGCTGATGAACTCATTCAGAAGATGACACTCGAAGGAGAGAATTCTCCTGCCGATGTATTAATCACTGTAGATGCTGGCCGTTTAGATAGAGCAAAAACTGCAGGATTATTGCAATCAACTAAATCCAGCAAGCTAGATTCTATCATTGCTCCAAACTTAAAGGATAAGGATAATCAGTGGTACGGCCTAACCTACAGAGCAAGAGTAATTGTTTACAATCCTGAAAAAATTGAGGCTGAAAAAATAAGCACTTATGAATCTTTAGCAACTGATGCTGTAAAAGATAAATTATTGATAAGGTCTTCATCAAACATTTACAATCAATCATTAATGGCATCAATCATTGCTTATGCTGGCGAAGAAGGTGCTTTAGCTTGGGCCGAAGGTGTTGTAGGAAATATGGCTAGAAACCCTAAAGGAGGCGATAGAGACCAAATTAAGGCTATAGCTGCAGGAGAAGGTGATGTAGCCGTTGTGAACACTTATTACCTTGGTAAAATGTTAAATTCTTCAAGTGAAGAGGAAAGAGAGATTGGTAAGTCGGTTAATATAGTATTCCCTAATCAAGATGGAAGAGGCACACACATTAATGTTAGTGGTGCTGGTGTGGCACGTTATGCTCCTAACAAAGAGAATGCAATAAAATTTATTGAGTTTATGGCTTCCAAAGAGGCACAGCAAATATTTGCCGAGGCTAATTATGAGTACCCGGTAAATGAGAGCGTTGAATGGGCTGAAACCTTAAAGAATTGGGGCACTTTCAAGAAAGACTCGTTAAGCTTAACTACGCTTGGCGAAAACAACGAAGTAGCTGTTAAGCTATTTGACATTGCTGGCTGGAAATAAGAAGTGCAGAATAAATTCCGAAAATTATTTTATAGGTATGCCAATGGCTGGACGGTAATTCTTCTATTACTTGCCCTGCTCATTGGCTTACCTATTTATACACTCCTCTTTAAGCTATTTGATGGTAATAGCTCAGGCGAAGTATGGTCTCACTTGGTTGATACTGTACTGGCCAATTACATAGTCAATTCTGTAGGGTTAGTAATTGTGGTAAGCATATTAACATTACTAATCGGTGTTTCTTCTGCCTGGGTGGTTAGTGTATGCGATATACCATTCAGAAGACATTTTGAATGGGTACTTATTTTACCCCTTGCCATACCTTCATACATAGCCGCTTACACTTATGCAGGGATATTTGATTATACAGGTCCTATCCAAACCTTTTTAAGAGACAATGGCTGGATAGGCGTACAATATATAGACATCATGAATTTTTGGGGAATAGCTGTGGTTATGTCACTTGTTCTTTTCCCGTATGTATATGTGGTAGCCCGATCAAGCTTTATCAATCAGTCAGCCACTTTATTGGAAGCCTCCAGAATATTAGGAAGTTCATCGACCAAGACTTTCTTCAAAATAGCCTTACCTATCACCCGGCCTGCCATTATTGGTGGTCTTTCATTGGTGCTAATGGAAGTCCTAAATGACTATGGAGCAGTAAAATATTTCGGTATTAATACCTTTACTACAGGTATTTTCAGGGCATGGTTTAGTCTTGGTGATCCTGGTGCAGCTATTAATCTTTCTGGCATACTCATGCTGTTTATCTTTATGCTGATAAGTGTAGAAAGATGGCAAAGAGGGAAAAATGTACTAGATGAAGGAGGACACACCGGCAGGCATTTAAAACGATACCAATTAAAAGGCTGGAAAAAAGTAGCTGCTTGGCTCATTTGTTTTATTCCGTTATTTTTAGGCTTTATAGCCCCTGTTTTTCAGTTAATACTATGGTCGGCTCAAACCATTCATAAAATCATAAACCCTGATTTTATGATGTTGATGCTTAATAGCTTCGGTTTAGCCCTAATGGCTGCCTTTTTATGCGTGGCCATTTCGCTCGTTATTCTATATGCTGTCAGAATCAATCCCTCTCCATTTTTTAAATTATTATCTAAGCTTGTTTCTTTAGGGTACTCTATTCCCGGAGCAGTTATAGCTATTGGTATTATGATTCCCATGCTTGGCTTCGATAAAATTTTAATTGAATTCTGGTCCAATACATTTGATACCAAAATAGGTCTAATATTTAGTGGCACCCTGTTTGCGTTAACTTTTGCTTATGTAGTACGCTTCTTAACAGTAGCCATAAACCCCATTGATGCAGCCTTTAAAAAACACAGTAATTCAATGGATGAAGCAGCTCATTCATTAGGTGCCGGTTCTATCAAAACCCTGTGGAAGGTTAATTTACCTCTAATTAAAAGCGCACTAGTTTCCGGAGGAATTTTAGTTTTTGTAGACATACTTAAAGAACTTCCGTTAACGCTAATATTAAGACCTTTTAATTTTCATACGCTAGCCACAAAGGCTTATGAGCTAGCTAGTGATGAAATGGTCGCAGAATCTGCAACACCATCGCTCATAATTATTTTGATAGGCGTAGTACCTATCATTCTTTTAAACCGATTAATGAAAACTCCTTCAAAAGATGGAAGTATTATCGATAAAAAACCTTAGTAAAAAGTTTGGTAAAAAACTGCAGTATGCCGTTCATAATGCCAACCTAAGTCTCGAAAAAGGCGAATTGATGGCCTTGGTAGGTGAAAGTGGTAGTGGAAAAACTACGCTCTTAAGGTTAATTGCCGGTTTTGAAGAAGCGGACACAGGAGAGATCTCCATTAATGGCGATAAAGTTGTTGATGACCACCTGAACATAAAGCCAGAGAAACGCAAAATAGGAATGGTCTTTCAGGATTATGCACTTTTTCCGCATTTTACGGTTTCAGAAAATATTGCCTTCGGTTTATCAAAAAAACAATTCCCCAATAAAAAAGAACGTATTTCTGAGGTTCTTGAAATGGTAGGCCTAAAAAGCTTCGCCAACAGATATCCTCAAAATTTATCAGGTGGCCAGCAACAGCGTGTTGCGCTGGCCAGAGCGCTTGCACCGCAACCAGGTGTTATTTTGCTTGATGAACCCTTTAGCAATCTAGATGCTGTTTTAAAAGATCAGGTAAGAGAAGAGGTTAGAAATATTATTAAGAAAGCTGGTGCTACTGCTCTATTTGTAACGCATGATATGCGTGATGCTCTCTCATCCGCTGATAGAATAGCTATCTTAAAAGATGGTAAAATACAGCAAGTAGGTACCCCGCGTGAGCTTTACGAGAAACCAAGAAATTTATATGTAGCCAACTTCTTTGGTAAAATTAACGCCATGAATGCAACTGCTGCCGATGGCTCGTATAAGTTAAAGTCTGGTACCATACATGCTGTTAATCCACCAAAAAATGGTGAACTATTGATAGCCATCAGGCCGGAAAATATCGATATTTCATTAAAACCTTCAACAGATAGCTTTGAAGCTAAAGTAGTGCTTGCTCAATATTTTGGTGACCATCAGCAGGTTCATGCTGATATTGGTGCTGAAGCTCATATTGTGATTCATGCTCATGAAAAAATTCTCTTTCATAAAGGAGACACTATCTATTTAACATTTAATGCGGAAAAAATTCATGTTCTGGATACTTGCTGGTATCCTGGCTTGGTAAGTTGATTAGAAATTTGCTTAACTTAGTTTTAAACGCAATTGAAACTAAGTTAATACATGTCTGAACCTGTCAAGAAAGAAATATTACAAAGAGCCAAGAACATTCTTGATGAATACCTTAACGATCAAGGCCTAAGAAAAACGAGTGAGCGCTATGCCGTACTTGAAGAAATTTATAGGCTTCCTCAAGATGAGCACATAGATGTTGAATCTCTATTTCTCAAAATGCGCAATAATGAATACACCATTTCGCGTGCTACTGTCTATAATTCAATAGATCTATTAGTTGATTGCGGCTTAGTGGTTAAGCACAATTTTAAGGATAAGAATGCGCTTTATGAGCCTGCCTTAACCTATGAACATCACGATCATTTAGTATGCAATAGTTGCTTAAAAATTAAGGAGTTTCTTGATCCTGATATTGAAAACATCAAAAAAAGAGTTGGTAAATCTTTAGGATCGGCCATTAATTTACATTCTTTAGTTTTCTATGGTGATTGCACCATTACAAACTGCGAAAACCTTGAAAGAAAGAAGGTTGGCTCTGAAGCTTAGCTTGATTTTGTATTTCCAAAAGCCATCTATTATCATTAGAGTAGAGCCTAAAAATCTCTTTTGACCATTATAATTGTAACAAAACCATCCGCTAAATGATTATTATAGTATGATGCAATTACAAGAAACCATTCAACACTTGAATAGAATTGTGGGCAACATAGCTCAGGTTAATGCTCAAACAGACGGCATGAGCTATGAAGATTTTAGAAAAAACGAGCCCGTGAAAGAAACAGTTTATGAATATCTGCAAGAAATTGGTCAAGCAGCTCGTGAGCTTTCAAACAATCAAAAATTACCAGATGATATAAATTTGGAGCCCTTAATTGCCCTCAGAAACGCAAGGTACAATCAAGAGGCAGAAACTGGTCATCAGCAGGTTTTCAATATGCTTGCTGACTTAAGGACAATAGGTGACCAAATAGAGAAATCAGATTTATACCAAAATAATATTTCATAATGACAATAACTGTAAATCCCGTAAACTTTAACATTAGTAAAGACTTAATTACTAGAGTCGAAAGTATTTTCGAAAATGTAGATAAGTACAATGATCAACTTGTTGGTCTTGATATATACCTCAAATCATTATCAGAAACAGATTCTGGTGAGAAAATGGTAGAGGTAAAAATCTTCTTACCAGGTAAAAACCTCTTTGTAGCTGAGAAAGCTGATGATTTTATTTCTGCAGCACAAGAAGCCGTTGAGGTGGTAAAAAGAGTTGTAAGAAAGGAAAAAGAAAAGGTAAAGGATAGGCATCAGCCACGTCCTGATAAGGTTTAATATTAATAAAAAAGAGGGCTTAGCCCTCTTTTTTATATTTAGGTATCTTTAAGATAAAAGTAGTACCCTTATCAACTTCAGATTGATAAGTCAACGTGATATCTAAAAGCTCAGCATATTTTTTTACAATAGAAAGACCTAAACCGGTTGAAGATTCACCATTGGTTGGTTTAGCACTAAGTTTTTGATACTTGTTAAATATAAGACGTTTGTCCTGCTCAGTTAGCCCTGGACCTTCATCCACCACTTTTACAACCACTGCCTGCTGATCGTCAAAAACCTCCACCCACACTCTCGTTTCCTTTTCTGAAAACTTAATGGCGTTAGAAATTAAATTTTCTAATATCTGGGTGAAGTACAAATGATCGCTGTATATAATGGTATTAACAGGAACTTGATAAATCAGCTCTATCTTTTTGTTTTCTGCCTGATTTTTAAAGTTGTTTGCTAGCTCAGCAACCAAATTTTCAACATTGATCTCTTCCTTAATAACCTTCATCCGGTCCTCCTCTAATGCATCAAAGTCAAGAATTTTCGAGATCATATTATTTACTCTTTTTGCAGCATCCTTTATCTGATTGATAGTTTCTGTGCTTTCTTTATCGAGAGTTGATTCACCAAGTGAAAGCACTTCCACCAAACCTTGAATTTGATTTATTGGAGAGCGTAAGTCATGTGCGAGAATTTTCACTAAGCTGTTTTTTTCTTCATTTAAGGAGGTGAGTTGTAGATTCCTATTGAATAACTGCTCGTTTTTAGACTCTATATTTCGTTGCTGAGATTCCACTTTCTTATTCTGGGTCAGCAAAGTTTCAGCTATTTTTTGCTGTCTGTAATATTGAAATGCTATAATACCTATCAGGATAACCATTGCCACTAGAGCAATCATCAGATAAATTCTTTGCTGCTTTTCTTTTTCTAGCAGCTGCTCTTTCAAAATAAGTTGCTCATTTTGAAGTTCCTTTTCTTTAGTCAGAAGAGATGTCCCTAGGTTATGACCGCCATAAATATTTTCAATAAACTCAAATAATTCTTCACCTATGTAATTTGAGGTTATTTCTGCTAGCATCTCTCTCGACTGCGGATCCATTAAGAAGCTATCCATTCTCACTTTCCATTTTGATGCTTTCGGAAACATAAAGGCATAACCATTACCTCTTTTAGTAAAGAAATTTTGCCTGGTTAAATTACCTCCATTCTTTATTAACATCAGGTAGATGGGCAAGTCTATAAAGCCGAATCTGTTATCGGCTTTGCTAACTTCATTCAAAACATTTTTATCACTATTAATATAGTGTATGTTAAAGTCCACCTGAAGCTGATTCTTAAGTTCAAATAGAAACTCCTCATAGGTAGTACCACTAATAGTGACGGCTTCCATTTGAGACAAAGTTTTATTGACCTCATCAAGTGTTTTGAGAATAGGTGTACCCTCACTTGATACTAATACGGTAAAATCAGCCAGATAAGGATGTGAAAAATCGACCTTTTCTAGTCTTTCTGGTGTAATAGAAAAGGCAGATACACCAACATGATTGTCATTAGATGCGGCTTGAATACGATCAATAATATTACCGAAACTATCAGCCTCAATCCAGTTTAATCGTAAATTAACTCCATATTTATTCGCTAAATAAGACTTATACTCATTAAGTATATCATATTCAATCCCTGTTAATTCTCCTTTTTCATTCTTATAAATAAATGGCTTTGAAACAAACCAGAAGAGGTTCAACTCAACAGTATCTTCCGAATTAAACATTTCATGATCAGTAGCGATTACAGGCTCTGCAGAAGATAAAGTCTGCATCCCCATCATTAACATGAAATATAGAACGAAAACACTCCTCATTGATTAATAAAACTGATTAGATATATAGTTTAATTGATTAATAATATAACACAATATTTGTTGTCTACACCACATTAATTTGATAAACCTGCAGTCTCAGTAGAACTTTGCTTTTAAAAAGATTACAATAAGCTTAATTTTGCCATTCAACTACTAACGCTATGCTAAGAAGACCACGTAGAAATAGAAAATCAGAAACTGTAAGAAACCTGGTTGCTGAAAACAGCCTGAGTACTAATGACTTCATCTTTCCATTATTTCTTTTAGAAGGTGAAAAACAAAAAATAGAGGTAGACAGTATGCCTGGCATTTACAGGTTAAGCGTAGACCATATGTTAAAGGAAATTGAAGAATGCATGAATCTAGGAATAAAGTCCTTCGATATTTTCCCTGTAGTTGCTGAAAAGCATAAGGATAAAATGGCTACCCAAAGTGCTAATCATGATTTCTTCTATTTAAAAGCCTTGAAAGAAATTAAGGAGAAATTCCCTGAAGCCTGTATAATGACCGATGTTGCCATGGATCCATACAGCACTGATGGTCATGACGGAATAGTAGATGAACATGGAAACATTCTAAACGATGAGACACTCGAGATACTTGGCGATATGGCCTTAGCACAGGCTGAAACAGGCATTGATATTATTGGCCCTTCAGATATGATGGATGGTAGGGTTGAGTATATTAGAGATACGCTTGATGATAATGGCTTTGAGCATGTGTCGATAATGAGTTATACGGCCAAATATGCTAGTGCCTTTTACGGCCCTTTTCGGGATGCCCTTGATTCAGCACCTAAGTCTGGAGACAAGAAGACCTATCAAATGAATCCTGCCAATAAGCATGAAGCACTTATTGAGGCTGAACTTGATGCTGATGAAGGTGCGGATTTTCTTATGGTAAAACCTGCATTGGCCTATTTGGATGTTATCCATTTGCTAAAAGAAAACCACGAATTACCTATTGCTGCCTATAACGTAAGTGGAGAATACAGCATGATTAAAGCAGCCGCTGCAAAGGGTTGGCTTGATGGAGAACGTACCATGATGGAAAGTCTCTTGAGTATAAAAAGAGCAGGAGCGGATATTATTTTGAGCTATTTTGCCAAAGAAGCTGCTAAGCTGATAAAATAAATGGAGTAAGTATCACCTTTTTTTTGCGTTAGCGTTAAAGGCTATAATTCCTGAAAATTAAGGGAATTAATTTCTATGAAAACTCAAAAATTAACGAAATCACATGACCATAGCCATGAGGATTTATCTGAAACAAATTGGCCTATTGTAATTACTATATTGACCGTAATGGTAGCTTTCTTGATTGCCTTTTATCTTTTGTTTTAATTAAAAATGGCCTACCGCATGGTAGGCCATTTTTATTAGAAATCTTTAAATGTATTGCTCGCCTTTCTTTTGCTTAACGCTATTTACAATTTCTCTAATTTCTTTCTCAGCATTCTTTCGGCATATAAGGATTACCCCGTCCTCTTCAGCTACCAGGTAGTCGCTTAGGCCATCAACAACAACCAACTTTGATTGATCAATATTGATAATGTTTCCTTTTCCGTTAAAGCATAAGGCATTATCTGGCTTGGCATTATCCGATTCATCCTTTTGACGTATTTCATGCAATGACTCCCAATTACCTAAATCTGACCAACCTATATCAGCGAGTAATACATAAACATTTTCTGCCTTTTCCATAATACCAAAGTCAATGGAGATACTAGTGCATTGGGTATATGCCTTGTTTATAAAGAGGCGTTCATTTCCCTTATAATAATGTTCCATGCCTTCCGAGAAAATCTCGGAAAGATCTGGCAGATATTGCTCAAAGGCTGAGATAATACTTTTGGCAGACCATATGAAAATGCCTGCATTCCATACAAAGTCACCGCTTTCTAGAAATTTCTTAGCCAAATCTAACTCCGGCTTTTCCGTAAAGGTTTTTACCTTTTTTACTACAGAAGAATCAGGAATATACTGGATGTAGCCATAACCAGTCTCAGGTCTGTTTGGATGCATACCAAGAGTAATCAGTGTATCTTCTTTTTCGGCATGATCTAAGGCCACTGAAATTGTATGCTGAAAAGCATCCTCTTTTAAAATCAAATGATCAGCCGGTGCTACCACCATTGTAGCTTCAGGATCCTTAGAGGCAATCTTATATGCCGCATATGCCACACATGGAGCTGTATTTCTCTTGTTGGGCTCTAACAATATTTGTTGTTCACCTAATTCTGGAAGCTGTTCTTTAACCAAGTCATCATAAGCCTCATTTGTAACTATGTAAATATTCTCTGAAGGGATTTGAGAAGCAAAACGCTCATAAGTCATTCTTAACAATGATTTCCCAACTCCTAATAGATCGTGAAATTGTTTCGGTTTTGCGGTTGTACTAACAGGCCACAAGCGTGTGCCTGTTCCTCCCGCCATAATTACAACATACTGGTTAGTTTTCATCTATAGTTGATTGTAGGTAGTTCAAGTTGAGTTAGATCAGGCAATGCCTTCTTTTAATAAATCGTGTAAATGTACAAAACCTATTGGTTTGCTTTTGTCTACGACTACTATGTGCGTAATGTTTTTAGACTGCATAATCTCCAACGCTTTCACTGCATATTCATCTTGCTCCAATACAATAGGTGACTTTGTCATAAAATCTGCCGCTATGGCTTTATCAAAATTAGCTTCTTTTTCCATCAGCCTTCTTAAATCACCATCCGTGATAATGCCCACAAGGTTTCCTTTAGCATCTACTACTGAAGTTGCTCCAAGTCGCTTAGCGGAAATTTCAAAAATAACTTCTTTAAAATTTGAGCTCTCTTTTACGATGGGAAGTTCATTCTGATTGAGCAAATCATTTACTTTCAAATAAAGTTGTTTACCTAAAGATCCGCCAGGATGATACTTAGCAAAATCGGAAGATGTAAAATCTCTTGCCTCTAATAAACATACTGCAAGAGCATCTCCTAAAGCTAAATGAGCTGTGGTACTGGTAGTAGGTGCCAAATTATGTGGACATGCCTCCTGACCTATGGTGGCATTTAAAACATAATCAGCCTGCTCTGCCAGGTAAGAATTTGTATTACTCACCAAACCAGCCAATTTATAGCCTCTTCTTTTTAGCAGAGGAACAAGCACCTTAATTTCTGGAGTATTGCCACTTTTAGAGATACATATCACAAAATCATCAGCTTGCACCATTCCTAAATCACCATGAATGGCATCGGCAGCATGAAGGAACAGTGATGGCGTTCCTGTTGAATTTAATGTGGCAACAATTTTCTGTGCGATAATAGCACTCTTACCAATTCCGGTTATTACAACCCTACCTTTTATTTCAAGAATTTGACTAACACATTCCTCAAAATCCGTATCCACAAAGTCAACCAATTTACTGATGGCATTCGCTTCATTAATCAATACATTTTGAGCTATTTTTTTAATATTTTTTCTTAAATTCAAAGTATCTGGCATTAAGCGTTTATTTTTGACGTAAAGATATGTAATTAAGTATTTAATCAAGCAATTGATAGTAAAGACATGATAGAAGAGCAACAAGCTACCCTCAAAGAAAAGCTTAAGGAAGTGTTTGGTTATAATCAGTTTCGTGGTAAGCAAGAACTTATCATGGAGAATATACTCCATAAGCGGAATACCTTTGTAATAATGCCAACAGGTGCTGGCAAATCTTTGTGCTATCAATTGCCTGCTATCTCTCAGGAAGGCACAGCGCTAGTCGTTTCTCCTTTGATTGCATTGATGAAAAATCAGGTAGACACACTAAATTCGCTCGGTGTTAATGCCAGATTCCTTAATTCTACATTATCTAAAACTGAAATTAACAGGGTTAAAAAGGAAATCCTCAATGGCAACCTGAAAATGCTATATGTGGCTCCTGAATCATTAACCAAAGAGGATAATGTAGAATTCTTAAAGAAAGCACATATCTCTTTCGCTGCCATAGATGAGGCGCATTGTATTTCGGAATGGGGTCATGATTTCAGACCTGAATACCGCAAAATTAAATCAATATTAGAGCAAATTGCCGATATACCAATAATAGCTCTTACTGCCACTGCCACTCCGAAAGTACAGCTGGATATTCAGAAGAACCTTGGGATGGAAAAGGCTAATTTATTTAAGTCTTCTTTTAACAGAGAAAATTTATTTTATGAGGTGAGGCCTAAAAATCAGGCTAAAAAACAATTGGTCAAATTCTTAAATGAAAGAAAAGGTAAAAGTGGTATTATTTATTGCCTAAGCAGAAAGAAAGTAGAAGAGATTGCAGAATTTCTCAATGTGAACGGCTTCAATGCTGCTCCATATCATGCCGGCCTTGAGGGTAATATGAGAATGAAAAATCAAGATGACTTTCTAAATGAGGATGTTGATATCATTGTTGCAACAATAGCCTTTGGAATGGGAATTGACAAGCCGGATGTGCGCTTTGTAATACATTATGACACTCCAAAATCAATAGAAGGTTATTATCAGGAAACTGGTAGAGCAGGCCGAGACGGTTTAACTGGTGATTGCCTCATGTTTTACAGTTATAATGACATCCTTAAACTTGAAAAGTTTAATAAGGATAAACCTGTTACCGAGAAAGAAAATGCCAAGTTATTGCTTGAAGAAATGTCTGCATATGCTGAATCTTCAGTATGCAGAAGAAAGCAATTGCTTCACTACTTTGGAGAAACATTTGGTGACAATTGCGGAAAATGCGACAATTGTGTTCATCCTAAAGAAAAGTTTGAAGCTCAGGATGATGTGGTAACTGCTCTAAAAACTGTAAAACTAACTCATCAGCGTTTTGGCATGAATCATCTGATCAATGTAATAAGAGGTTCTAAAGACCAATATGTAACAAGCTATAGCCACGATCAGATAGAAACTTATGGCGTTGGTAAAGAGCAGGATGCTGAATACTGGAAGTCCATTATAAGGCAAACCATGTTGTTTGGCATGTTGTCAAAAGATATTGAAAATATAGGAGTGCTTAAGCTTAATGAAAAAGGTGAAGCTTTCATTAAATCTCCTAAACCCATCACCTTCACTAAAAACCATGAATACACCGATGAAGGTGATGAAGACAACATTGAAAAAGAATCTATTTCTGCCAAGTCTTTTGATGAGAATTTATTCAATCAATTAAAGGCCCTCAGAAAAAAAGTAGCAAAAGGGAAGAATCTACCTCCATATGTAATTTTTCAGGATCCTTCATTAGAAGAAATGGCTACCACCTATCCTGTAACCAATGAAGAATTAGCTGCTGTAAATGGTGTAGGGCTCGGAAAAGTGAGAAAGTTTGGCAAACCTTTTCTTGAACTAATAAAAGATTATGTTGATGAGAATGACATCATCACAGCAGCTGATGTGATGGTGAAAACCTCGGTTAACAAATCGAAGATGAAAATCTTCATTATTCAGCAGGTTGACAAAAAGATTGACCTTGAAGAAATCGCAGAAATGAAAGATATGAGCTTTGAAGAGCTTATAGATGAAATTGAACATATTTGTTATTCAGGAACCAAACTGAACCTTGACTATTACATTGACCAAATAATTGATGATGATAAGCAAGAGGAAATAATGGACTACTTCCTGAGTGCAGACTCAGATAAAATAAGTGATGCCATGGATGAGTTTGATGATGAATTTGCAGAAGAAGACCTTAGGCTTATGCGTGTCAAATTTTTATCTACTTATGCCAACTAAGCATTTCTAAAGTCCTTGGAAATAGCGACCTTCGTTTTAATTTAATTTTTAATAAAATAGCACAGTTTAAAAACTGCCATCATAAATGAATATTTTAGTAATTGGTTCCGGAGGAAGAGAACATGTTTTTACAGAAAGACTTCATAAAAGTCCAAAATGTGATAAATTATTTGTTGCACCAGGTAATGCAGGCACCTCCACTATTGCTGAAAATATTGATCTAAAACCTACAGATTTTGAAGGAATCGCTAACTTCTGCCAATCAGAAAAAATTGATATGGTAATTGTTGGGCCAGAGGCTCCATTAGTAGAAGGCATCGCAGACTATTTTAATGCAAAAGAAGAGCTTAAAGATATTCATGTAGTAGGGCCTTCAAAAGCTGGTGCTGAATTAGAGGGCAGTAAGGATTTCTCAAAAGCCTTCATGCAAAGGCATAGCATACCAACCGCTGCCTATGCCACATTTACTAAGGATCAATTAGATGAAGGGCTTAAATATTTAAGAAGTATCATTGGACCTTATGTGCTTAAAGCAGACGGATTGGCTGCCGGCAAAGGAGTTATTATTTGTGAAACTTTAGAGCAGGCTGAGAAAAGTCTCATCGAGATGCTGAAAGATGCCAAATTTGGTGATGCCAGTAGTAAAGTCGTTATTGAAGAATTTTTGAAAGGAATAGAGCTTTCTGTTTTTGTGTTAACCGATGGCGAAAATTATAAAATACTACCTGAAGCCAAAGATTATAAACGTATTGGTGAAGGAGATACTGGTTTAAACACCGGAGGCATGGGCGCTATTTCCCCTGTTCATTTTGCCAATAAAAGCTTTATGGATAAGGTGGAATCAAAGATTATTAAACCAACAATTGATGGCTTGGCCAAAGAGCAGATTGACTATAAAGGCTTTATTTTTATTGGTTTGATGAATGTTGGTGGAGAGCCTTATGTAATTGAATATAATGTAAGGATGGGTGATCCTGAAACTCAGGTAGTGTTGCCCCGCGTCACATCAGATTTAGTCCCTCTTTTTGAGAGCCTAAAATCAAAAAGCTTAAATAAGCAAAAGTTAGTGGTTGAAGATAATATTGCTGCAACAGTAGTACTTGTAGCAGGCGGTTATCCGGAAGCTTATAAAAAAGGAAATTCAATCAGTGGTCTAAAAGCCTCTGATAACTATACGATATACCAGGCGGGAACAGCTCGTCAAGACGGAAAAATTGTAACAGCTGGTGGTCGTGTTTTGGCCATAACCGGCAAGGGAAGTCATCTACAAGAAGCATTAAACAAAGCCTATGAAGGTGCTAATAGTGTTTGTTGGGATGACATTTATTACAGAAAAGACATAGGCCAGGACTTATTAGCCCTGAGCTAGTCTTTCATGACGGATTGCCTGTAGATCAGGCATGATTAAATATATAAATACTATGGGATGCTCATCGTGCGGAACAAAAAATAAAGATGGAATAGCCACCGGCTGTCAAAACAATGGCGGTTGTAGTTCAGGTGGCTGTAATAAAATGAACGCCTTCGACTGGCTTTCAAATATGGATTTCCCAAATTATGATCACTTTGATGTGGTTGAAATAAAGTTTAAGGGAGGTCGAAAAGAATTCTTCAGAAATGTACATAACCTCACCTTAACCACGGGTGATGCTGTGGTTGTGGATGTGCCTAATGGTCATCATATTGGTTATGTATCATTACAGGGTGAACTCGTGCGCCTGCAAATGCAGAAGAAAAAAGTTAAGAATGATGATGAGGTAAAAGCCATCTATCGGATAGCTTCAGATAAAGACCTTGAAAAGTGGCATGAGGTGCAAAACAGAGAGATGAGCACCATGTACCGCGCCAGGGAAGTTATTCAAGAGTTTCAGCTCAAAATGAAACTGTCTGATGTTGAGTACCAGGCAGACAATACCAAGGCTACTTTCTTCTACTCAGCTGATGAAAGAGTTGACTTTCGCGAACTCATTAAAAAATTAGCTGGTGAGTTTAAAATCAGGGTGGAAATGCGTCAAATCTCACTGAGGCAAGAAGCTGGTAGACTAGGTGGAATTGGTTCGTGTGGAAGAGAGCTTTGTTGTAGCACCTGGTTATCAGATTTCAAAAGTGTTTCCACTAATGCAGCACGTTACCAGAATCTTTCATTAAATCCGAGCAAATTGTCGGGGCAATGTGGCAGGTTAAAATGCTGCCTGAATTATGAGTTAGATACTTATATGGATGCCCTAAAGGTTATTCCTGAAGTTAAAAAGCCTATCGAAACACAAGTAGGCCATGCAAGGCTGCAGAAAACCGATATCTTCCGCAAAATTATGTGGTTTAGCTATGGTGATGAAAATATTTGGCATCCTGTAAAAGCTGAAAGAGTAGCTGAGATTATTGCCCTTAATGAGAAGGGTGAAAAACCAGAAACTCTCCTTCAGGATGTGCTTGAAATTGAAGATACCGTTAATATTAATAGTGATTTAATTAGGTTAGACAAGAAATTTTCAAAACCGAAGAAGAAAAAGAAGAAGCCTGGGAAATTTAACAAACGCAATAGCCCGGATAACAAGGCTAATGTGAAAAATGACAATAAGCCTCAGGCTAAATCAACAGAAAATAAAGGTGGCAAACCAAGGCCTAAAAAGAAAAGAAGATTCAACAAAAAGAATAAACCTAATAACTCCAATAACAGCGATGCATAAAAAATTAAGCTTCCTTTTTTTACTTGGAACTATAGTTTTCACCTCATGCACTGAGGATAGAGTTTTTGAGCAAAATCGAGATTTTGAGCAGTCCGTATGGCCTATTGGAGAAAAGGCTCAATTCGATTTTGAAATAGCTGATAATAGCAAGTACTATCAGCTATTGCTTAACCTAAGGCATGATCTAAATTATCCTTACAGAAACATGTATGTTTATTATCAGCTGAAGGATACTACCAATTACGTAATGGATAAGGCACTGGTAAATTTTCAGTTATTTACCGATAAGGAAGGCAAGCCAATAGGAACAGGTACGAGCAACATCATTACATATCAAGAAGTACTGATTGATTCAGTGCAGTTTCCTTACAGTGGAAAGTTTAGCATAGACATGGAGCAATATATGAGAACCGATTCATTGAGTGGGGTTTATTCTGCTGGTTTAAAAATAATTGAGCAGCCTAGTTCCGCTGAATAAACTGGATGATTCTTTCCAGCATCTCCTCTTTATCTTTCCAATAATTACGGCTATTTACCATTATAAAAGGCCAATTTTTCTGCTGAAGTAAGTTTGGCGTATAAGCATAAATATCTTTTACTGAAGGATTAGCAAAGTACAAGTCATCATCTGTATATACTAATCCTCTATACTTTTCATTTTCTTTTATACTGAGATCAGCAAATGGTAGTTCCTCCTTTGCAGTTGTTTCGGTGCTTTCTTCAATGTCAATTGGTAATTTCTTTTTAAGAAACCAGGTATTTCTAAACTGCTCAAGCTGCATAGGTTCAGGCTTAAAATCTCCATTTGAAACAGATAATGCATATTTTAGATAAGCCTTTAACAACCTCGGCCCTTCATTCTTGGCATCATCCACCTTGAGTTCATCAGGATAAATACTACTCACTAAAATCACTTTTTCTCTGGCACGAGTAATGGCCACATTCAATCTATTTTCTCCCTTCGGTGCATTTATACTTCCGAAATTCATATTCATTCTTCCGTTAGCATCAGGTGCATAGGCAGTGCTAAAAATGATGATATCTTTTTCATCTCCCTGAACATTCTCAATATTCTTCACAAAGAAATTATCAGGTAACCTGAGGTGACCTAATGAAAGCTGTTCTTCCAGTAAATCCCAAATAAGGTTTTGCTGTGGTGCATTAAAAGTAACAACCCCTATTTCCTTATCTGGGGTATCTTTGAGGTATTGCTTGATAAGGTCTACAACATTTTTCGCCTCAATTAAATTGGTTTGTTTCTCCCAAACACCTGGCACTTTTATATACTCAATTCCTGGCTCAGCTGAATTAATGTAATTGAAATCAGGAAGTAAATTCAATTTACCATCGTAGAAATGCTTATTGGAAAAATTAATCAGATCTAATGATTTACTTCTGTAATGCCCATTAAGTTGAACATCCATTAAATATTTATTGGCTAAGTCTAGTAAAGAATCAATCTCAAAATCAGGATGATTTGCCTCCTCTTCTTCCCATCGTACCTTATATAGATCATTTGGGCTCAACTGCTTGCTATCTCCAGCAATTACCACTTGCCTTCCTCTATACATGGCTGGTATACCTTTCTCTACGAAACATTGGGATGCCTCATCAAAAACGACTAAGTCAAAGAATTGCTCCATTGGGAAAATTGCAGAAACTGATTCAGGGCTTGCCAACCAACAAGGCATAAGATTAAAAACCTCATCAGTAAAAGTTTGGATCACTTTTCTGATAGGCCAAATCTGTCTTTTCTTAGTAACCTGATGACTGAGATCACGGTAGGTAACCCTGTTATTGAGTCGGTTATAATCAACATCTTCAAAAGTTTTTTCTCGCACTTTAAGTGTAAGAATAGATTTACTCAACGCTTCTTTCTCTTCAATAACCCGCTGAAGTTCATCGGTCTGTTGCTGAAATTTTCTGGTTGACACATCTCTTAGAATAGGGTATTTGGTTTCAATATGATCTAACCAGGAAAGGTAAATACCATTTGTAAATAAGGCTCTTATGTTCTTGCTGGAATAATCAATATCCGATTCTTTAAAAAGCTTAATAACCTCTTTTTCATGATCTGAAAAGCTTTCGAACAATTGATCGAAGTCAACTAACTCATCAAAGCTTTCCTGAAAAGTTTTAAGGTAGGCATCTGTTAAGCCATTTTGCTCAAGGTGATCAATTTGGGTTCTGGTGAGGTATTTTCTCCAATCTGATTTTTCATCAACCAGTTTATGCGCTAATTGGATAATTCGCTTAATCTTCTCAAGCAAAGAAGATAGCTGTTGTTCTTTAAATAAAGAGAACTCCTTAAAGTTTGTAAACGAGTTTAATATCTCTTTTGCTTTAATAGCATCAAGCTGATGTGCGAACCAATCATTTATCAGCTCCTGATCTAACTTCTTGGGATAATCTATTAACCACTTTTGATTTCTGATTTTGGTAACATTGTGTTCAAGGTTGAGTCGATTATCTAATAAACGCTCAAGTTTTTTTATACCTGCTTTATTGGTTTTTACACCGTTGGCCTCGGCCACATTTTTTAAATACTGCTTCTCCTTTGCAAAAAGCACCCACTTTATCCATTGTGAAGGTTGTTGGTTAGCTCTTTTCCTTTTATTAAGTATTTTCTGTAACTCACCAAGTTCCTTCACATTTAAAGTACTCTCAACCCCTTCTTCTGCAAAACAATTGTTAATAAGACGCTGAATATTACTGAGCCACAAAGCATTAGTATTCTCATCTTTGTAAGCAATCATATGGCTGAGGTATTTGAATGATCTTTCATTCAATACTTCATTTAAAGAGCGCAGCTTATCTTCATGCTCCTGGACATCCTCAAATTCCTTTATGCTCATCTTCGAGCCAACCAGTTGATTTGCTTCTTCTCCTAAACCTTCCAAAAATTTCGGAATCTCCGCTAGTAGCTTTTCAATAGCTAACTTATCATTGAGGGTATAATCTTTAAAATTTGTTCTTTCACGCCAGCTAAACCCTTCTCTTAAAAAATCATCGGCATAGCTCTGATAATTGAATAACCTTTCAGAAAAATCATTGATCTCCTCCCTTTTAAAATGTCTGTAAACTTGCTTCAGGTTGATGTGATCAGCCTTGGGGTCTGTATTTAGGTAAAGCTCTTTAGCTGATATGCCACACTCTTCCTCATCAAAAAAAGCCAGTCTGTAATCTTCTCTTTCCTCTACTAACTGATCAATCCTTCTGGAAGCCTTTAGAAAATCTCTCTGGATTTGAACAGAATCCAATCCATTATTTCTGGCTTCATATTCATCAATTCTGTCAATTTGGTGTTGAATTTGTTCGAATATTTTTTTCCTATCATTTTTAAAATCATGCACCAAGGCAGCAAAGGCATCCATTTCTATCTCCTTCAATCGTTGATAGATCACATCTAAAGCTGCCCTTTTCTGGCAAACAACCAGCACACGCTTTCCCCTGGCAATAAAGTCTGTCACAAGGTTACTTATCAGCTGAGATTTACCGGTACCGGGAGGTCCTTGTACAACTAATGAATTACCTTTTTTTACTGCTTTGAGCGCATTCTCTTGATAGGCATCTAATGGAAATGAAGTGAAAGTTTCTTCTTCCTTTACATAATCAAGAAAGCGGTAATTATGGCGATAGGCCGTTGAAAACGCTGCTTTATCAGGATTTCGTGAAATAAAAAACTCTTCTATATCCTGTACCTGTTCTTCCTGTTCCAACAAAAATGTATAATCTGGCACCAGGTAAGAGCCGCTTTGCGGAAATATGCCAAGTACTGCTTCAGGGAATAATTTTAATTCACCTTCCTTTTCTGATTCATCAAAATCCGCCTTTTTGAAGTTTTTGAAAGTTTGAAGCTTATCGACAAAATTATCTTGATTGAAATTAATATTGACTGCGCTTTCTTTGAATATCTGATACAATTCCGTTCTGAAAACCCGGCTATCTGCATCAAAAATTTCGAATACCTTTTCTACCAATTCATCATCTAATTTAATTTGATGATAATAGGCATATGCCAATAAGAAGGTTTTATTGAAAGTGATATTTACTTCCTCTCGCAGTTGTAAAACCCATTGGTCATTCTCCTGGACAATTTCTACCGGGAAGAAAATTAGCGGACATCTCACTGTTGTACCACCCTGAAATTTTCCTCGAACAAATGGCCAACCCACGTAAAGATCTTTACCCCCTCTTTCATCATAAATGAACTTCTCTATGCGCTGGAGTTTCTTTAGCTTTTTACTGAGTACATTGTTGGCCTCCATCCTGGGATCGGAAATAGCAGCCAGCGGAATTTTCTTTTTCTGTGCTATGAGGGATTCAATAATTGAAAAACTTGATTGATTCAGGATAAAATCAAAATCATGTAAATCAATGGTTTGGTCAGAAATAAGCCTTAATAAAAGTAAAGACCTATTACTTCCGGAAAGATTCGTGAGTTTCTTTAAGTAATGCCGGAGGATGTCATGCATAGGTCTTGAACGGAATTTAAAACAATATACAAACTACCCATGAATGTTAGGTAGCCATGTATGTTAAGATTTACTTTTGAACCATTAAATAAGGCTTAACTCTATTAAGGAAACTGCTATTCAGTGCTTTTATTTCAATTAACTCATCCACAGAATTAAAGTTACCGTGCTGATTTCTGTAACTCACTATTAATTGAGCTTGCTTATTATTAATGTAAGGATGTTTCGACAGAACTTCTTTAGACGATGTATTCAAGTCAATTCTCTCAATTACTATCGGTTCATTCAAGAAGGTATAATTTAAAACTGAATCCAGAGATGCACCTTCTAAACCATAGACCTCTTTTAATTGATCAGTAGAATGAAATCCACCAAGTGCCTCACGAAATGCTACGATTCTTTTGGCGAAGGCAGGGCCAATTCCATATATTTTCTTTAGCTGACTAGTATCAGCGGAATTAAGCTCAATGGGTGCCAGCTTAAAAGATTCAGAGCTTTTCTTCTCATATTTCGCATTGTTAAATTTCTCTGCTCGATACTCTTCTTTTTTCACTTGGTAAACGGATTGATCCTCAGGTATAGCTTCTATTTTAATATAAGGAGCCAATTGAAGGTAGGTACCTGAATCTAAACCATATATTTTTAGGAGTTCTTGCTTCGTCTGAAACATGCTTACCTTTTCTCTGTAGTTCACAATTCTATTTGCAAGAAAGTCGGGCAATCCAAAAGCTGATAGCTCTTCTGAAGAAACTTTATTAGGATCAAATATCTCCGGATTTAGCCTAAAGACATCTTTACTATCCTCATCAAACTGCACATGCTTTTCAAGAGAGGCTATTAAACTATCCAGTGCTTGAGCATCTTCATCAGAAAGAACAGTACTCCTATTCTCCCATAGATAGTGCTTCACTAAGAAAGGAGTAATGATACAAACAAGCATCAAGAAGCTTAGAACAATAAATCCATTGGCCTCAGTTCTGGAAAACCCCCAGGAAAACTTCAGCAAATTGAGGAGCTTTTTATACATATAGTAAAGGTTGATGAGATGAAAATAGTAATAAAGCTGTTCAAATAAAATTCCTTATAAATTAGCCTAGCCTCATGGAATTATCGACAGAATACTTATTACTAAATAAATAAGCCTGTATCTTTGAGGGTTAGAATATGGAAAAACTAATTGTAGATGCATCCAAGCCCAAGTGGCGTATAAATCTCAAAGAACTTTGGGCCTATAAGGACTTGTTTTATATCCTTGCCTATCGTGATTTAAGAGTTCGCTATGCGCAAACTTTTTTAGGACTGGCATGGGCTTTCATACAGCCTCTGGCCACCTTAACTATATTTACAGTTGTCTTTGGAAAAGTTGCTGCTGTAGATTCTATGGGGGTACCTTACCCATTATTTGCTGTTTGCGGCATGGGTGCCTGGACGTATTTCTCTTTTGTTTTAAACCAATCAGGAAATTCTATTATTGGTGCTCAGGAGATGGTTAAAAAAATCTATTTTCCTAGACTTGTAATTCCTTTATCAAAAGCTGTTGTAGGTTTTGTCGATTTCGGAATAGCGATGATTTTCATAGCTGTTCTGATGATTTATTATCAAATAGCTCCATCAGCGAATATTGTTTTCCTACCTGTTTTTGTATTACTAGCTATCATCTCGGCCTTATCAGTTGGTATTTGGTTGAGCGCCTTAACCATTAGGTATAGAGATTTTCAGCATGTGGTGCCATTTTTAGTACAGTTTGGTTTATACGCTACTCCTGTGGGTTATCAAGCTAAAGATGTGATTAAAAGATTGCCTGAGTGGGCAACAACTTTATATTATTTGAATCCGATGGCTGGCGTTGTAGAAGGATTCAGATGGAGTTTATTAGGTGGTGATCCACCAAGTCAGTATGCCTATTATTCATTTACAGTGGTGATTGTTTTATTTCTTTCAGGCCTATATTATTTTAAGAGGGTAGAAAGAGTAATGGCGGACATAGTTTAGCATTTTTTACTAATAATTGATTTTGAGTTCAGATATAGCCATAAGAGTTGAAGGTTTAGGGAAAGAATACATCATTGGGCACCAAAAGAGTGGTGACCTAAGAAGCTCCTTTGCTGAAAAAATTAGCAGTGCTCTCGGAAGAAATAAAATCAAAGAAAGCTTCTGGGCGATAAAAGACTTAGACTTTGAAATAAAGAAAGGTGAAGCGGTTGGTATAATTGGTAGAAATGGAGCAGGTAAGTCTACTTTGCTGAAGATCCTTTCACGAATTACTGAGCCTACCACTGGTCGCTTTGAAATAAATGGCCGAGTATCATCACTCCTCGAGGTTGGCACTGGCTTTCACATGGAGCTCACTGGGAGAGAAAATATTTTTCTTAACGGTACCATTCTCGGAATGAAACGTGCCGAAATCAAGCAGAAGTTTGATGAGATTGTAGATTTTAGCGGAGTTGAAAAGTTTTTAGATACACCAGTAAAGCACTACAGCTCTGGAATGAAGGTTAGACTAGCCTTTTCTGTTGCAGCTCATTTAGAACCCGAAATACTTATTGTAGATGAAGTATTAGCAGTTGGAGATGCCGAGTTTCAAAAGAAGTGTCTGGGCAAAATGGACGAGGTAAGTAAAAATGAGGGGAGAACGGTGATTTTTGTAAGTCATAATATGGGGGCAGTAGAAAGACTTTGTGATACCGGAATTCACCTTGAAAGAGGAAAAGGTATTTATAGAGGTGAAATTGATTCAGCCTTAAATAGCTACTTAAATAATAGTAAACTGAACGAAGGTGAATATTTCGACCATAATTCTGAGAAAGAGACGCCTTTCATTAAAAAAGTAAAAGTGAATACCTCTTTACCAGATCAAATTCATCAATTCGGAGAAGTCTTGGAGATACTGTTCAGTATCAATATACCTTTTGAATTAAATGATCCCGCTCTTTCATTTCAAATTATTGATCAATTAGGTGTGCCAATTGTTCATCAATGGTATTTTGATAAGGATTTAGGAAATTTTTGTACTAACGGTGAACAAAAAATTATTTGTATTATAGAGAAGCCTCGATTATATATGGGCAATTACAGTCTTAATGTCTTTTTTTCAGAAAAGAAATACGACACAAATATAAGATTACTAAATATATGTCCATTTAGAATCGAAATGACTAAGGCAAGAGAAGAATTCCCCTGGAACGAAGGTGCTTGCAAATATATTGAAGATTCAAAATGGATACTAGATGCGTAATTTTCTAACCAGAAAGAAAAAAAACAAACATTCACCAAGTCGCGAATTTGCAGATTTAAGTGAAGCAGAGAAAAACATCATAGACTTATGTTTACCATATACTATGACAGGCAAAACAAGATTAATTAATTTAATCAGAGCTGTTGAACACTTGGTTAAAAACAATATAGATGGAGATATTGTAGAATGTGGTGTTTGGAAAGGAGGAAGTATAATGGCTGCTGCTTCGGTGTTAAAACATAATTCTGATTATCGAGACATCTACTTATATGATACTTTTCAAGGAATGACTGAACCAGAGGAGGTAGATATTTCGATAGATAAAATCTCTGCTAATAAATTATTCGATGAACTACCCGATTGGTGCCAAGCTAACATCGAAGAGGTCAGTAAAAACATCGGCTTAATAGATTATCCTGAAAATAAAAGCCACTTAATACCTGGAAAGGTAGAACATACTGTTCCAGAAAATCAACATGAAAGAATAGCGCTTTTGAGGTTAGATACTGATTGGTATGAATCAACTAGAATTGAATTAGAATATCTCTTCCCAAAACTAGTGAAAGGTGGAATTCTAATAATAGATGATTATGGTCATTGGGAAGGCGCTAGAAAGGCTACAGACGAGTATTTTGAAAAGAATAACATACAAATATTCTTAAATAGAGTTGATTACACTTGTAGATTAGGAGTAAAATCATGAGCATTGATCGACTAAACCCTAGCAAAAGTAGTGGCCGTTTTTATATTCTAACATTATTGAGAATAGTTAATGAGGATGTAACAAATAACTACTTAAAAAATAAAATGAAGGTATTAGATTACGGTTGTGGAAATACACCTTACAAACCTTTATTTTTAAAAAAAGATATAGAGTATATTGGTGTTGATATTGAAAGCAATAAAAAAGCTGACTTACATATACGTAATGGTAAAATCCCATTAAATGACAACTCAATAGACATCATTATTTCTACTCAGGTTTTAGAGCATGTAGAGTTTGTAGAAGAATACTTAGAAGAGTGCAACAGAGTTCTAAAATCAGGTGGTAAATTGTTATTATCTACACATGGACACTGGAAATATCATCCAGACCCTACAGATTATTGGCGTTGGACAAAAGATGGTTTATCTAAAATAATAATCGAAAGAGACTTCGAAATAAAGAAGCAATATGGGCTCATGGGCCTAGCAGCAAGTGGACTACAGTTATTTCAAGATGGAATAATTGATTTAGTCCACGCAAGATTAAAAGGAATACTGTTTAGAGTTATTGCTTGGCTTCAAGAGAAAATTGACAAAAGAAATCTTAACCAGATTGATGCTTCTGTTTTTTATATAGTAGCAGAAAAACCATGACAGAATCAAAAAATATAGCAGAATTCTATAATAATTATTTGAATAGATTAATTAGGGATTTTCTTAAACCTAATATAAGGACTGAAAACGCAATTTCTTTATCATTAAAAAAGATTCCAAAAGATGTACGCAGCATCCTTGATCTTGGATTTGGGTTAGGTTGGAGTTCATTTGAAATCGCCAGACATTTCACACGTGCAGATATCAAAGGATTTGATATAAGTAAAGAACTTACCAAAACAGCAAATGCCTTATTTCCTGCAGATAATTTGAGCTACCAATCAATGGATTTGACCAGAAACTTCCCAAATGGGAAATTCGATGCTATTATTTTATTAGATGTCTTTGAGCATATTCCCGCTTCTAAGAGAGATTTATTTTACCGAAATATCAAACATGCATTGACTGACAACGGAAGGGTAATTTTTACTTGCCCTACAGTATACCACCAGAAGTATCTCAGGGATAACAAACCAGAAGGATTACAACCAGTGGATGAAGATATTGATATAGAGGTAATATTGGATTTTGCAACGAAAACGGAAACCAACTTAGCGCATTTTGAATATTTAGACATTTGGAATAGTCGTGATTATCTTTTTGCAGTTATTGAACGCCCCTATAAATATCATACAGAAAGCGTTAATCAATTCATAAAAACAGTTGATTTATTAGACTTTTATTCCAAATACACACTTCTTAAGAAGAGTAATTTATCAAATGAGATTATTCCAACCTTATCTCATAAGCAGAGATTGAAACACACTTTAAGATCATTGCTAGATTGAAGAATATATGCATTATAACTCCGTCCATTGGTAAGTATTCTGAAACTTTTATTCAAAACCAAATTGACTACTTACCTTTTAACAAAAAAATTGTTACCACAGGAATTGGCGAGCTCGCTGATGAAAATGGTACACCTCTTGCAGCATTAAATTTCATTAGCAAATTAAGGAGGTTCATAGGTAGGAAACTCTTAAATAAGAATTTTGAAAGTCAGCAAAATAAACTTCTTGCTAAGTATCTTATAAAGAATAAGGTTGAACATGTATTGTTTCAATACGGCACCACTGCTAAGGTGGGCTATGGCGCGTGTGTTATGGCAAACATCCCATATACTGTTCATTTTCACGGCTATGATGCCTATACATATTTATTTGATAGGAAATATTATGAACATGTTTTAAAATATGCTAAAAATGTCATAGTTGTTTCGGATCACATGAAAAATAAATTAATAAGCCTAGGTGGTAATCAAAAAAGTATAAAAATTATACCCTATGGTTCTAATTTCAGTACAAAAGAACCTTTTAATTCAAAGCAAAAAAAAACAAATACTAAATTTTTAGCTGTAGGAAGATTCGTTGAGAAAAAAGCTCCTTATATAACCATCCTCGCTTTTTCGGAAGCTTTGAAAGTGAAAAATGACATAACCTTAGACATGATTGGAGATGGTGATTTACTCAACCTCTGTAAAGACATTGTTAAGGGACTAGGCTTAAATAATGAGATAAAATTTCATGGCTCTTGCAATCATGAAATGGTTCGAAAAATGATGCATGAATGCGACTATTTTATCCAACACTCAAAAATAGCAAGCAGTGGTGATAGTGAAGGGTTACCAAATGCTATAATAGAAGCATTAAATATGCGCAAACCAGTAATTTCAACATTTCATTCTGGAATTCCTGAAATAGTAAAGGATGGGGTTAATGGATTTTTATCAGAGGAATTAGATATACAAGGAATGGCCAATAATATTATCGATTCAACTAATCATAACTTTAGTTTTTCAGAAATGAAATTTCTTAAACTGGAAAATAGCATTAAACAATTAACAGATGTTTTAAATGGATAATAAATACCATCCATTGGTCTCGATAGTAATACCAAACTACAACAGAGAATCTTTAATTGAAGAAACTCTTAATTCTGTATTACAACAAACTATTAATAATTGGGAATGTATCATTGTCGATGACGGCTCCACTGATAATTCAATTAATTTAATTAAACACTTTACCGAAAAGGATAATCGCTTTAAACTAATCTTAAGAGATAGGAAACCAAAAGGAGCATCAACCTGTAGAAATATAGGGATTGCCCATAGCAGGTCACAATATATTGTTTTTCTTGATTCAGATGACCTATTAGCTCCTTTTTCCTTACAAACCAGGTTATCTTTTATAGAAAAAAACAAACCTCTAGACTTAGCTGTATTTTCCACTATAGGCTTTAAAGAAGAACCTGGAGATTACAACCTAGTTTGGAATATTTTAAACAAAGAGAAAAACCCTTCTCATTTACGCAGGCTTCTTATTGGTGACACACCTTGGGCTACTCTGTCATGTATTTGGAGAAAAACATTTCTAGAAAGAATAGGCGGTTGGGAAGAAAAATCAATCTGTTGGCAGGATTGGGAACTGCATATTCGTGCCCTATTAGAAGGTGCTCAGTATAGTTGCTTTGAAACAACTCCAGACTCATATTATAGATGTGAGCATAATCATGTTTCAATCGGGAAAAATGAACGTAAGAAAGAACACCTATTATCACGAAGACAAACTATTTACAATTTATGGATAAAATATGATAAAGAACTAAAAGCGAGAAAAGTTAGGTTTTACTTTATGCTTTGGGCTTTTCGTTTAACAATTTTTCTAAGGGAAATAGATGAAAAATATGAAGCCAATGAGACTTGGAGGTTATGTGAAAAATTAGGTTTTGTGCTTAGTATGAGGTATTTGTTATGGTCTATTTACCTAAGAAAAGAATACTACCTAGAAGAAAATAAAAACACTCTATTAAAAAAAATCTTAGATAAAGTCTTTTATAATCTTCTTAAACCTCACTTTTGGGACACTAAAAATACATTTAAAAAAATTATAGTTTGATTGATAATTGTCCTTTAATAAGCATAATCGTACCTGCATATAATGTAGAGAAATATATTAAAGAGTCAATATTCTCATTAATAAGTCAAACATACGATAATATCGAAATATTGATTTGTGATGATGGTTCGACAGATAGGTCAAAAGAAAATATTTTATCTATTCAAGACGCACGCATACGATTTTTTGAAAACCAAGAAAATAAAGGAGTAGTTTATACACGAAACTTACTCC
The DNA here is from genome assembly GCF_016734805.1 of Marivirga atlantica. Classification (GTDB taxonomy): domain Bacteria; phylum Bacteroidota; class Bacteroidia; order Cytophagales; family Cyclobacteriaceae; genus Marivirga; species Marivirga atlantica. The sequence goes on along the minus strand of NZ_JAERQG010000001.1, from coordinate 807,940 downwards.
TGAGAGAGGCAAAGGGGGCATATGTAATGCTTCAAGATGCAGACGATCGCTCTCATCCTGAAAGAATTGAAAAGCAGCTTAACTTCTTATTACAAAATCCACAGTGTAAGGCTTGCGGCACACAGTTTATCAAGTGTTATAAAAATAAAACTATAAATAAATCCTCCTTACCTTCCAATTATAGCGATATAAAGAATGCGATACCAGAACAGTATCATTTCTTACCAGGGACTCTATTTTTCAAAACCACCCTTTTAGATGAAGTGGGTTATTACAACCCTTTTTTTGGAAATGATGGGAATGAAGATTTGTATTGGATCTCCAAAATGATTTTAAAATACCCTTATCAAAATCTGAAAGAGTATCTTTATTACTATGAACTTAACATAGCATCTCTCACTAAATTTCAAATTAGCAATATCCGAAAATATTATATCCATTCTGTTACAGCTGATTTATTGAACTCATATAAATCAAGAGGTACGAACGCCTTAGAAGAGAATAATTTGATTGAACTTGAAAGGCTCGAGAGGGAGGTAAAAAACAAATATATAGATTTAACTCCAGATGATATTTTAGAAAAACAATTAGGACAACTAATTTATTTTAAACTCTATACAAGAACAATTATTACAATCTGGAGCGGCTATGCTAAGAGTCTTTCTTTTTGGAAAAAAGTAAAGATTACTCTGTTTATTTTACGAAAGCTTGTATTTCATCACTTTTCTAATGAGACTAACAAAAATTAGAAATTCAGCAGCTTGTTTTATAGCACCATATTTAAAAAGTTTTGATCCTAAAAAAGCTTTAATAGTATCAAGTGATCCTCGTGGAGGAAGTACATGGCTTGCGGAAACACTTTTTCAAATTGGAGGACTATCTATGATTTGGGAACCACTTCATATAGGGAAAGTTAAAGAACTTAATGATTTAGGTTTTGGGTATCCCCAAATAATTCCTGAGCACGTATCAAATGAAAGACTATATTACTTTTTCGAGAGTTTATTTTCTGGAAAATTAATAAACATGCACCTATTACAATATTCGGGAATTCGTAGTCATTACATCTCTAATCAATTATTGTTTAAATTCTGCAGAGCAGGAGCATTGTTAAACTGGCTAATCAATAATTTCGAGTTTGAAAACAAACCTATTCATTTAGTTCGACATCCTTGTGCAGTAATAGCTTCCCAAATAAAACATGGAGCATGGTCGGATGTAGATAGTCAATATGTAATTCCAGATTTATATTCAAACTCGTATATCCCTTATCAGCATATAATTAATAGGATTAAAACGGTGGAGGAAAATTTAGCTTTTAAATGGTGCATAAATAATCATGACTTAATAAATAACGACAAAATAGAACTTGTATACTTTGAGGATCTTTTTGTAAATACTGAAGAAGTATTAAAAAAATTACTAAAGCAATGGCAAACAGATATAAATAGTGAGATAATTAAAAGGTCTCAAAGCCTCAGTTTTACAACTAAAAAGACGGAAACTGATAAAATTGCCAGTCAATTAGATAAATGGAAATACGAATTATCGACTGATCAAATCGATAATATAATGAGTATACTACATCAATTTAATATAAAAATATACTCTGCCGATAATGTAATGCCTTCAAATATTTAAGTCATGAAAGTTAGCATCATAATTCCAACCTACAATAGATCTAGTCAAATCACAACATTATTAAAGTCCTTGGAGAGTCAAACTTATAAAGACTTTGAAGTAATAGTAGTAAATGATGGCTCTTCAGATAATACATTAGAAACTTTAAATAACTTTAAAGCTGATTCCCTGCTTAATATAACCATAATAAACTCTCCAAATAAAGGCAGAGCGGGGAGTAGAAATCTAGGTTCTAAACAAGCTAATGGTGATTTACTGATCTTTTTTGATGATGATGTTAGACCCAGTAAGTCTTGTGTAGATTCACATGTACAATTCCATAAATTGCATGGCGAAAATAATATTCTTGGAGGAGCATGTTTTTATGACGATTCTAAATTTAAAGATGATTTTAATTTCTTTCGAAAAGAAATGGAAAGCTCTTGGTATCAGAAAACTAATAAATATCTGAAATCTGAGTCGCTTAGGATTAATGGAGCAAATTTCTCAATACACAGAAATATTTTTGAAGGGGTAAATGGATTTGATGAGCGTTTAACTGACAAAGAAGACTTTGCACTAGCATACAGGGTTCATAAAATTTTTAAAACACAAGTTTACTTTTCAAGAGATACTTGGGTTTACCATGACGATTTTAAAGGACTGAAGGATTATATAAATCGAGCAATAGAGAGTAGAAAGGCAGAATTAGAAATGCTTAATCTTTATAGCGATCTAAAAGAGCTTGATCCTAAAAGGTTTATTACAAAACCTAGTTTCTTAAAATCATTTTTTTTCAACTTTTTTAAATTAAAGAGGGTAATAGATTTTTGTGACTCAAACCAAAATTTTCTTCTTTTACCAAAGTTTATTCGCTATAAATTTTATGATTTTATCATAACTGCAAATGTTGCATACGGAATATATTAAGGACAAAATAATACTTATTATATCACCTCAAAAATGGAGTGAAGTTAAGGTCTCAAAGCATTATTATGCAATAGAATTGACTAGTCTGGGGAATACTGTTTACTTTCTTAATCCACCAACCCCAAAATTGAAAGACATAAAGATTTCTGCGACAGAATACGAATCAATTAAATGTATTGATTATGGTGGATTCATTTCAGGTATTGGATACCTACCAAAATTTTTAAGGAATAAGATCTTTAGAAAAAAACTTCTTCAATTTGAGAAATTAATTGTCCGAAAAATAAATATAGTTTGGAGTTTTGACAACTCAGTTTTTTACGATTTCTCAGCTCTTCCTTCCCGTATAATAAAGATTTCGCATATCGTTGATTTTAATCAACATTTTAATATTGAACTATCATCTAGAACAGCTGATATTTGTCTGGGGTCTACTCGCCACATCGTTAAACGTTCTGAAAGGTTCAATAAAAATTCCTATTTTATCCACCATGGATATCTCCCTTCTTCCAATGAAAAAACTGTTGCTGGCAATAAGAAAGAGATCAATCTTAACTTGCCAGGTAACAATAAGATAAAGGCTGGATATGCCGGAAACTTAGATATTAAATATATTGATTGGAGTCTGCTAGAACATCTCGTCAATGAATTTCAAAATATTGATTTTGTCTTTGCCGGTCCATGGGAGGATGAAAAAAGAAAAAAGTTTATGGAGTCCAAGGCTAACTTTTTTTATATAGGTAAGCTTCCTTCAAATCGATTAACCAATTTTTATATGTTGACGGATATATTAATCATAACATATAGATATCAAGAATTTCCAGAACAATTGGCGAATCCTCATAAAATGATGGGCTATCTGGGGTCAGGCAAAATGATAATTAGTACTTGGTCAGAGGAATACTCCGAACTTAATGAAGAAAGACTTATATTAATGGCACAAGATAAAGATATATATACTCAATATTTTGGCAATGTGATAGATAATATGAATCTGTGGTCCTCAAACGAACTAACTAATAGAAGAAAAGAATACGCTTTAAACAATACGTATAGCAACCAGATAAAAAGGGTGGAGAAATTAATTTATACATAAATGATCTCTATTATAACCCCCTTCTATAATGCTCAGGATTATCTTAAAGATGCCATTCATTCTGTTCTCAATCAGTCTCTGGATGATTGGGAACTAATTCTCATAAATGATGGAAGCACAGATTCCTCCAAGAATATAGCTTTATCTTTTAATGACAATAGAATAAAATATTATGAACAGTCAAATAAAGGTGTAGCAGCAGCACGTAATAAAGGGCTAAGCATGGTAAGAGGTGATTTTATTACTTTTTTAGACAGTGATGATGTTTTACCTCCTAACAGCTTAAAAGCACGCAGGAAGTTGTTTGATGAAAACCCTCAACTAGCATTTGCTGATGGGATTGTCATAAAGAAATCTGCTGATATGAACACTGTTTTCGAAGAATGGAAACCTTCATTCCGAGGCAATCCATTGCATGATTTATGTAGATTAGGGGGACGATCATTTTTAGGGCTTACCTGGATGATAAAACGTAATCCCAACAAGAACTACAAATTTAATGAGTTCCTTACCCATAGTGAGGACTTACTTTTTTTTATGAAACTGGCACGTGATGGCAGTGAGTATACTTATACAGAAGAACCTACACTAATTTATAGACAATCGGAGAAATCAGCCATGAGTAATTTGGAAGGTCTAGAGAAAGGGTATCGCACAGTGGGTAGTATCATTAGAAACTGGAAAGAGATTGAGCAGGACGACTTTAAGCGTTATCAGTATAAATGGAGGAGAGCTATGTTTTTGGCTTATATTCGCAAAATGAAAATAATTAAAGCTGTTAATTCCCTATTCTAGTATGCCTACTATTTTTGTTTTTGCTTATTACAGTTATAAAGACCCAGTATTTCAAAGTGCAGTTCTTCCTTATTTGCAATTAAATTATTCTGAACCCATTAAGTTTATTTTGCTAACGTGGGAACAGCAAGCTTTTAAGCTTAACAAAGCTGAGCAAAATAAAATAAGAGCCTCTTTGAAGGAACAAAACATTGAATGGTACACCACCAATTGGCACTCAGGCAGATTTAAGCTTGTAAAAAAGATTTATGATTTTATAGCCGGTTTATTCATGAGCTTAAGATTGATCAGAAAGCACAAGTGTAAAAAAATATATTCAGAAGGATTTCCAGGTGCTATAATAGGTCATTATTTAAGTAAGCTGTCCAGAAAACCACATGCAATTCACACTTTTGAGCCACATGCGGATTATATGTTAGAATCCCAGGTGTGGGAAAAATCAAGCTGGGAATATCAATTTCTGAAAAAGATGGAAGTTCCGATTGCAAAAAACACACAACACATTATTACCGCAACTAAAGCTTATAAAGATATATTAATTAAAAAAGGAATTAAATCTCCTATCCATGTTATTCCGTCTTGCATAGATACTAACCAATACTATTTTGATCAGGAATCTCGAAACCAAATAAGGTCAGAATTAAAAATTGAGAATGATAAGATTGTGATAGCTTATTTGGGCAAAATTGGAGGAATGTATATGGAAGATGAATTATTTTCTTTTCTTAAAAAGTGCCTAGAGTACGATTCAGATAAATTTCATTTTTTTTTACTTACCAATTATTCTAATAACTTAATAGAAAATAAACTTGATAAATTTAATTTACCTCATAACAAGATTCACTCGAAATATTTAAAAAAAGAAGATGTTAATAAGTATTTATCTGCTGCTGATATAGGTTTTTGTGGTATTCGTGCTATACCTAGTAGAAGATACTCTTCACCTATCAAGAATGGTGAGTATTGGGCCTGTGGGCTACCTGTAATAATACCTGAAGGTATTTCGGATGACTATATTATCATTGATAAAGAAAACATTGGGGTCGTTTTTAATAAAATAGAGGAAATCTCGATTAGAGAAATAGAGGAGTTATTGCGATTGCCTAGAACTAAAATTAGGAAAATTGGCTTACGAGAAAGAGCAATCAGTGGCTATATTAGCAAGTGGGAAATGATTTTTACGAGTTAAATGAAATATTTCATAATACTTTTCTTAGTACTATCTATTCAAGTTAGTGCACAAATTTCTCCAGACTTTAATCTGCCAACAGGGGTATGTTTGGAAGAGCAGTTCCAGATTGAAAACACATCTGTGAATGCTGATAGTTATGAATGGGATTTCTGTTTTGAGGAATTCTCTACCTTAACCCCAAGTTTCGAGTCATTTTCAAATTCAGGATTAGCATTACCTTTTGAGGCAAGAATAATTGAAGCAGATACTAGTTCTTTCTTATTCGTACCTAATAGAAATAATAATTCCATAAAACGATACCACGTCTCTAGTGATTTTGAAGCTATCTATGCAGAATCATCAATTCAAAACGTGAGTACCTTCTTTCAGGAACCAATTTCTCTAGATGTAGTTCGGTTAGATGATAATTGGGTTGGTTACGGAGTAGATTTCGCACAAAGCAAAATTTATTCATTGGACTTTGGAGGTGATTTGAGTGCTGATCCTTCTATACAAGAACTACCTTTAAACAATATAAGCCTCAATAATCCTTCAAGAATAAAAATAGAGACCAATCAGGATTCCGTCTTTTTGTTTGTTAGTAATTTTGGAACAGCCAAATTATCTAAAATTGTAATTGATAAGGCTAATATAAATTTGCCGATAAGTGAGGATGAATATGCGATAGCTGGTGCTAATCAATTAGCCTCATTTGATATTTTAAATTTTAGTCCGAATCAGTGGATTATGCTTTTGGGCCAAGCAGGTGGAAACAATCTCATTAAGCTAAAATTTGCTAATTCACTTAATGCATATCCTTCAATTGAGAATTTACCAATTACTGGCGATACTTTCACCAAACCATCTGGCCCTCAATTATTTAAGGAGGGAGATAAGTACTACTCATTACTTGTGAATAGATTAGGAGAATTCTTTCTGTTGGATTTCGGAACTAATATAAACAATACACCAAATGTTACCAATTATGGTATTACAACAGGCTCAAATGCCAGTTGGTCTCTAGATGTTGTTAAAAATGATAATTCAAGATTTGTTGGATTCTTTACAAGATTTAATTCAAACCTGGCCATTAAACTTAGTTTTGATGACATATGTAATGCTATTCCTGTATATTCTACTAATGAAGAACCTATTGTTAAATTCAGTTCTTCTGGTACTAAAAGCATCAACCTAAATGCTTATAATTCTTTTGATGAAGTTGCTACTACTTCAAAATCAATTGAGGTAAATACCAGTACAGCTCCAACAGGTCAAATCAATATAAATTCAGCCTATTGCTTGTTAGATGATATAAACTTCACCTTTAATACTTCCGATAATATTAATAGTTATTTATGGAATTTCGGGGACGGAAACAATAGTATGGCAAGTAATCCGACATATCAATATGCAAGTGATGGTGAATATTTTATAACTTTAGAAGTAGAAAATACAGACGGTTGTACCAACATTTTTTATGACACCCTTGTCATCTTACCAGAGCCTCAGCCAGAGTTCTCAACTGCTTCTACTGAATATTGCACATTTGAAACAATTGATTTTAGTAACCTGACACCTTTCGATTTTGGAGAAAATGTTGAATGGTCATGGGATTTTAATGGAGAAGGAGTCAGTTCATTAAAAAATCCTGAGTTTACTTTTGAAATGTCAGGAACAAAAACGATTACCCTGGAAGCAACGGTTTTAGGATGTGTATCGACTTATCAATCAACCTTAGAAATAATTGATGGTCCACTACCAAATTTCAGTTATGATTACAACTGTCTAAATGAAACTATCCAATTTACGAACTTGAGTACAGGTACAACTATAACAGGTTACAATTGGGATTTTGGAAATGGACAAACTAGTACCATAGAAAACCCTCAAACAACCTATATTAATTCAGGAATCTACACTGTTACGTTAGAAGTAAGTAATGCCAGTGGGTGTGCCACCTCTACATCTCAAGCAATTCAAATTTATGATCAGATTATAGATAGTATTAAGGCCACTCAAGCTATTCAGAACCTACCTTTCAGATTAGGAGTGGACTGGCTAAATAGCTACGATAGCACACAAAACATAACCTATCAATGGGAGCTAAATGGTGAGATTCAAACAACCGATACTGCTACTTATAATCTTAGTGAAGGCATATACATAATTGATTTGACCGTAACAACGGCCAATAACTGTGTGTTTACAAAACAGCGTACTATTGAAGTTTCCGTGGCAGATGAACCTACTGTTGACTTCAATCTACCTGCACTTGTATGTTTGGAAGAGCGGTTCCAGATTGAAAACACCTCTGTGAATGCTGATAGTTATGAATGGGATTTCTGCTTTGAAGAATTCTTTACACTAACTCCAAGCTTCGAACCCTACATAAACCAAGGACTTTCAACTCCATTCGAAACTAGGATAATTGAAGCAGATACTAGTTTTTATTTATTCATACCTAATAGAGCTAGCAATTCTATACAAAAATACCACGTCTCTAGTGATTTTGAAGCTATCTATGCACAATCATCAATTCAAAACGTAAGTACTTTCTTTCAGGAACCAATCTCTATAGATGTAGTTCGGGTAGATGATAATTGGATTGGATACGCTGTAGATTTCACTCAAAGTAAAATCTACTCATTAAACTTTGGAGATGATTTAAACGCTGATCCTTCTATACAAGAACTTCCTTTAACCAATATAAGCCTCAATAATCCCTCAAGAATAAAAATAGAGACCAATCAGGATTCCGTCTTTTTGTTTGTTAGTAATTTTGGAACAGCCAAATTATCTAAAATTGTTATTGATAAGGCTAATATAAATTTGCCGATAAGTGAGGACGAGTATGTAATACCTGGTGCTAACCAATTAGCCTCGTTTGATATTTTAGAGTTCAGTCCTAATGAGTGGATAATGCTCTTAGGCCAAGTAGGCGGAAACAATCTCATTAAGCTTCAATTCACTTCCTCGCTTAATGCAGACCCATCAATTGAGAATTTATCAATTACTGGCAATACTTTCGTTAGACCTTCTGGACCTCAATTATTTAAAGAGGGAGATAACTACTACTCATTACTTGTAAATAGAGCAGGAGAATTCTTTAGGTTGGATTTCGGAAATGATATAAATAATATACCTAATGTAACTAACTATGGTATTACAACAGGCTCAAATGCTAGCTGGTCTCTAGATGTTATTAAAAATAATAATTCAAGATTTATTGGATTCTTTACAGACTTCAATTTAGATGATGTTATTAAAATTATGTTTGATGATGATTGCAGTTTAGATCAAGCTATTTCATACTCAGCTTCTCCCATATTAAACTTCAATTCATCTGGCACATACCCAATCACTCTAACTGCCTATCATCCTAACGGAAACTCAGCATCCCTTACAAAAGAAATTACCGTAACCTCAGATGTAGCACCAGAGATCAACACCCTGATAGCCAATAGCGAAAGATGCATTGGATCAACCATAAATTTTGAAGCCAACAGCCCAGATGACATTAGCAACTGGCTATGGACTTTCGGAAATGGAGACAGCGCTAATGTTCAAAACCCGAGCTATATATTCGACACACCGGGCACTTATGAAGTGGTAGTAGAAGGGGAAAGCATAAACGGCTGCACCAACAGACGCGTAGAAACAATTGAAATTTACGAACCACCCACTGTCACCTTTAGCGGATCTTCAAAAGGAGCACTTTGTTCGCAAAAACCTATTCAGTTTACCAATACTAGCAGCTTACTAACAGAAGCCTCGTTTGTTTGGGATTTTGGAGATGGCAATACGTCAGTAGAAGAAAATCCTGAGCATATTTATGCAGAAGCAGGCACCTATGAAGTTGCATTGGTTATTGAGATGGCCGGTTGTACCTCAAGCCTCACCCAATCAGTTGAAGTTAATCCGGGGCCTAACGTAAACTTTGTGGAAGCCAGCAACTGTTTCGGACAGGTAATTGAATTTAATAATATCTCCTCCGGGGAGTTTATAACGGGCTACTCATGGAACTTTGGAGATGGTAGCAGTTCCACTCAGCAAAACCCTGTCCATAGCTATGATACGCCTGGTATTAAAACTGTTGAACTTACCGCTTTTACTACCAACGGATGTAATTATACCATCACTGAAGAAATAGAAGTGTTTCCTCTTGCTGATGTTAACTTCACAGTAGATCCTGCCTGCGAGGATACTGAAGTTCAGTTTAATGAAGATATTAGTTTGAATAATGCCAATGTGGCTGATTACCTTTGGGATTTTGGGGTTACAGGAATCTCATCAGACATCTCGAACCTCGCCAATCCACTCTATGCTTATGAAGAAGCCGGCACCTATGAGGTAAGACTTCAAGTTACCACTGAAGATGGTTGTACAACATTTGAAACGAAAACCATTACAGTTAGCGAAAGTCCTGAACCAAGCATAAACTTTGCACCAAGTTGCCTGGGTGAAGAATTTATTTTTTCGGGCAATGATAATAATAACATTGAAAACCACTTTTGGAGCCTAAAAACTATTGAAGGAGATGAGTTAACCACTAGTACTTCTCCTTCTCTTACTTATACCTTTAGTGAATCTGGTAATTATATAGTTTCATACCGTCAGGAGACGGAGCAACTTTGTAGCAAAACAGTAGAAGAAGAAATAACCATTCTGGCTCCTCCTACTGTTGCTTTTACAGTACAGAATCAATGTGTTGGCAGTCCTATTCAGCTAACTAATAACTCCACCTTAAATGGCAACCAAGTCTCCTCTTATAAATGGTTTCTCGATGATGAACTTTTTAGCACTGAAGAAAACCCAATGCTTACTACAGAGGATGCCGGAAGTGTTGAGATCAGACTGGAAGTAGAAACGGAAACAGCTTGTATGGTGAGCACAAGCCAAACAATAAATATAGCCAACAGCCCTAATCCAATTTTCAATTTATCTTCACCCATCGTGGCAGTTCCTTACGATTTAAACCTAAGCGCATCTTTAAATTCAGGAGAATCAGCAAAATGGTATCTCAATGATGAGTTAATTTCTGAAAGTGCAAACCTAGTACAGACTATTGATTCTGTGGGCTTATATTTTGTAAGCCTTGAAATTAGCAATGAGCAAGGTTGTACCGAAACAATGAATAAGCAGCTAAGTGCCCGCAAGCCAGAATTAAATATTGCCCTCAATAATATTCAAGCTATTGAGGGTAACGGCTTTACTGAATTCATTCTAACCTTAAGTAACAAAGGCAGTCTGGTCCCTGACTACTATAACCTATCGCTTAATTTTGGTGAATATTCAGTGACGGAAAGGCTAGAAACAGAAATATTACCGGAAAAGCTTAAGAATGAAAGACTAAGTGTGCAGCTCTCCCCGGAACAATTATTAGGTGTTGATAGAGTCTGTGTTGAAGCTGTGGCAGTAAAAGGTGCTTTTGAAGAAAGTAATACTGCTGACAACAGAAGTTGCATCAATATTACAAGTGCCTTTAACGTTTTACCGCTTTATCCTAATCCCTCTAAAAACAATATTACTATTCCAATAATCATCCCGCAAAGTGCTTCGGTAGAATTCTTGATAGAACAAAGTGACGGTAAAACTGCTAAACAATTTAATAGACCTCTTGAAGCCGGCTACAACGAAATTACGCTCTCAAAGGACGACCTAAAAGAAGGCATCTACTTTGTTCGTATCCGCTACAACCAAAATGAAGTGGTTAGAAAAGTTGTCTTCTACTAAGGCTTAAAGGTTATGATAGACAGGCAACTGTTCTAAAATATCCTGAACCATAGCTGCTAAATCATATTGATGTTTCCAATTCCAGTCTGCTCGGGCACGGCTATCATCAATGCTATTAGGCCAGGTATCAGCTATTTTCTGTCTATAATCAGGATTGTATGAAATAGTAAAATCGGGTTTATGCTTTTTTATTTCCTCAAATATTTGTTGTGGCGTAAAGCTGATAGCCGAAAGGTTGTAGCTTGATCTTACTTTTACGTTTTCAGACGGAGCTTCCATTAAATCTATTGTAGCCTTAATAGCATCAGGCATATACATCATAGGCAAATAAGAATTTTCCGATAGGAACGATTCAAAATGCTCTCCTTTAATAGCTTTATGAAAAATATCAACTGCGTAGTCAGTAGTTCCTCCTCCTGGTAGTGCCTTATAACCAATCAGACCAGGATATCTTAAACTACGGACATCAACCCCATACTTTTCAAAGTAATATTCACACCATCTTTCTCCAGCCTGCTTACTAATACCATAAACGGTGTTAGGATCCATCACGCAGTCTTGCGGTGTATGATCTACCGGAGAAGTAGGTCCAAAAACGGCAATGGAGCTAGGCCAATAAACCTTATTCAGCTTCTTCTCACGCGCAATTTCTAAAACATTTAATAAGCTTTGCATATTTAACTGCCAGGCAAATCGAGGATTTTGCTCTCCCTTGGCAGATAAAATTGCTGCCAATAAGTACACCTGAGTAACCTTATACTGATCAATGATAGCGGCTAGTCTGTCTGCATCCGTTGCATCTAGCATTTCAAAAGGACCTTCATTAAGCTGTGCGTTGCCAGGTTTATTTATATCCGAAGCGATAACGTTTGCATTACCATGAATACTTCTAAGTTCAGCAGTTAATTCCGTACCCAGTTGGCCCGCAGCACCAATAATCAATAAGGTTTCTGATGTCATATTCTCAAAATTTTGCACGAATCTCGTTAAAAAAACGGAGCTATAAAACTATCCTTGCTAACAATAAGGTAATGATGGTGTTCAGATATTGTTTAATACTATATTAATGGAATTTTCATCTGCTTTATCGTGTTGGATAGCGGTAATAGTGAAAGAGCTTATTTAGAAAGATGATAAATAAGATTGACAGCATTAATAGGTTTCTTTTCTAAGCACTTAAACATTATTTTTGCGTATTGGAATAATTAGTATGTATCAGCATTTTAAAGCCTTAAGTTTATCATTTAAAAACACCCCTATTCACATTAGGGAGGAGGTTTCTTTGAATGAAACTGTAAGTAATCGGATATTGAATTACTTAAAGGAATTCACATCAGCTACTGATGTGTTGATACTATCAACCTGTAACCGAACAGAAATATATTACCTCAATGAGGCTGATTTGTCGGAAGACATCATCAAACTTATCGGGATAGAAAAAGGTATTGACAATGTAGAGTCAGTCAAGCCTTATTTCAATAGCATTGTCAATCACGAAGAAGCCGTTAAACATCTATTCGATGTTTCAATCGGTTTAGAAGCTCAAGTGGTAGGCGATATTCAAATATCTAACCAAGTAAAAAGAGCTTATCAGGCATCAGCAGATTTAGATCTGGCCGGTCCTTTTTTACATAGGTTAATGCACACTATTTTCTTTACTAACAAAAGAGTGGTGCAAGAAACTCCTTTTAGAGATGGAGCTGCTTCTGTTTCTTATGCAGCAACAGAACTTGTAAAATCACTCACCGCAGAAATATCTCAACCGAAGGTATTAGTTGTTGGTGTTGGAGAAATTGGTGAAGATGTTTGCCGTAATTTAATTGGAGCTACTAACATTTCCGTTAAAATCACCAACCGAACTGAAACCAAGGCAAGACAGCTAGCGGCTGAATGCAATTTTGAAACTTTGGATTTCGATTTACTTTGGGAAGGTGTAAATGAAGCAGATGTAATCATCTCGTCAGTGGGTGCGGACAAAGCATTATTCACAAAGGAGAAAGTTTCTGCTTTAGACATATTAAGCTTTAAATACTTTATAGACTTATCTATACCAAGAAGTGTAGAAACTGAAGTGGAAGAAAATCCTGCTGCAATAGTTTATAATGTTGATAGCATTAAGAGTAAAGCTGATAGTGCCCTGGAAAAAAGAGTGAAGGCTATTCCTCAAGTAGAGCAAATCATTGCTGAATCGATAGAAGAATTCAATGATTGGTCGAAAGAAATGATTGTTTCGCCAACTATCAATAGTTTGAAGAATGCCTTGGAACAGATCAGGCAAGAAGAGTTGGCAAGGTACTTGAAGAATGCCAGCAAAGAACAAGGCGAAATGGTAGAATTGGTAACTAAAAGCATGATGCAAAAGATCATCAAACTACCGGTACTTCAGTTGAAGGCAGCTTGTAAAAGAGGAGAAGCCGAAACTTTGATAGACGTATTAAACAGTCTGTTCAACCTTGAAAAAGACACTGAAAAACTAAATAAATAGAAACAGTTTGTTCGTTAAGGTGTCATCTCTATTTTTGTAAAAGATTAAAATAAAAAAAATTATGTTTTTCGATATTCCTGTAACTGAAGGTGCTGATACTTTTTTCTGGATTGTAGCTGGCTTAGTAGGCCTTGTAAATGCTATTGCATTTATTGATAAAAGAAATACAGATAAAGAATCTGACTCAAACGCTTAATTCTATTAAGCTTTTAACCAATTTAAGTATGAAGTCGATCCGTACTTTATACATCTTTCTCTTCTTAACATTTTCTAGCGGCTCAATGTATGCGCAAGAGCATTTCATTGGAGTTAAAGGTGGTGTGAGTATCCCATTTGTTGATTTCAATGATTTTGCGTTAGAAACCAACTATAGCCAGTATATTTTTGCAGCGCCCTATGCTGCAATAAGTTATAGACATATGAGCACTCCTAAAATTGGGGTTCAGTTTGACTTGGCTTATGCCCAGAAAGGTTGGGGACAAAACCTTATCGTTGAGCAGCAGGTTGCCAATACCATCAAAAATACTATTGATTATATAGAGCTGCCTGTTTATTTACATTGGGCAATTCTCGGAGATCGAAAATTTAATATCGGTATTAATGGAGGCGTTTATGCAGCTTATGCTATATCGGCATCAAGACAAATAGTGAACCTCACTGCTTTAGAACAATCAGTTGCTGAATACAACATTGAAACGGATAATAGAACAGACTTTGGATTAATGCTCGGTATAAATGTTTCTTACGATTTCAGTTTCGGTGAAATCCAATTAGAAGGTTCTTATAAACCAGGATTCGCTAATATTTTGCCGGTAAGTCACATTAAAAAAGAAAATCCTATTGTTTCATCAAACCAATCTCCAACCTTTACGATTAACTACTTAATCCCTTTAAGTAAGTTTAAAAAAGAATAGTAAGCCATGATACAAGCCACAGTAAAACAACTAACACTTATAGTTCTTTTAATGTGGTTACCTTATTCAGGTGTATTTGCCCAGAAAGAAAAGATTAATGTCTTCTATGAAAAGCAAGGAGATGATTGGGTGTTTTACGCAAGCAATCCGACTGTAGTACCATACTACCTCAAATTTCAATTCAGCGAACTTACCAATCTTGAGCCTAATTTTAAGCTAGATACCTACACACCTGCTATTTACCCGATGGCGAAAAAACAAAGGATACTGACACTAAGCCCTCAAGAAAAAGATAAAAGCCGGAATTTCAACTTCAACTATGTATACACCATAGGAGAACCCGAGAAAAAACCTGACTATGAATATGCTTATCTTCTGCCCTATAAACATGGAAAAAGGGTAAGAATAGCTCAGGGTAACAATGGATCGGGCACACATTTCGGAGTGAACGCTATAGATTTTAATCTACAAATTGGAGACACAGTTTATGCAAGCCGAGACGGTCTAGTTTATGAGGTAAAAGAAGATTCTAACAAAGGCGGCAATAATTTAAGCTTCGAAAAATATGGAAACTACATCAATGTATATCACGAAGATGGCACGATCGCTAAATATGTTCATCTAAAAAAAGATGGTTCTTGGGTAGATGTTGGTGATCAAATAAAAGCTGGTCAAGCTATTGGTTTTAGCGGTAACACAGGCTACAGCTCCGGACCTCATCTCCATTTTATGGTAGTTCATAATGAGGATTTCAAATCAAAAACCTTAGCGGTTCAATTTCTGAATTATAAGTCTGAGTCTTTTATTCCTCAGGAAGGTAAAAGCTATTATGCATATCATCCTGGTAAAGGTTCATTCGAAGTAAAAGATGATCAAACTTTTAATGAGCAAAAATTTGAAGATAATATCGAGGCCTCAAAGCTCAATAATGATATTGAAATAGTAGCTGAAGAATATGGCGACTACACCTTGCTTTATGTGAATAACGGATTTAATAGAGCCATTAATGGCACACTTAAAATTAAGCTGAGCAATATGGAATCAACCAAAGCCATACCCTTCTCATTTGAGGCGCAGTCAAAAAGTAAACAGTACCTACTAGCCATAAAGCCTAAAGACCCAACCCAAAAATATAGTTACGATTTGTCAGCTGAGTTCCGTTAATTTGTAGCTATAAAATAAAGTTTATGATGGATATAGTTTGGCTTCTCCTAGGTCTCTTATTGGGTGGTATTATCGCTTATTTCTTCTTAAAATCTAAACTGAGTAATAATGACGCTCTTAAACAGCTTGAAGAAGAAAAGAATAACTTGCAAACATCACATCGCATAGCCGAGAGTGAGAAAACTAGACTTACAGAAGAGCTGAGCAGCACCAAGAAAGATTTGTCAAATGAGCGAGAGAGCAATGTTCAACTAAACCGTCAACTTTCAGGGCTGGAAAGAGACTATAAAAACCTACAGGAAAAACTCAATGAGCAGAAAGCTGAGCTCACTGAAATTCAGACTCAGTTTAAGAATGAGTTTAAGAATTTAGCCCAAGAGATATTTGAGGAGAAAAGCAAGAAATTCACTGATCAGAATAAGTCGAACCTCGGAGAATTGCTTAATCCGTTAAAGGAGAAAATTGAGAAATTTGAGGAACGTGCAGAAAAGAGCAGCAAAGAGAATTTACAGTGGAATAGTGCACTAAAAGAGCAGATCAACTCATTAAAAGAGTTAAATATGCAAATTACAAAAGAAGCCGAAAGTTTAACCAAAGCCCTTAAGGGGGACTCGAAAACTCAGGGTAACTGGGGTGAAATGCAACTCGAAGCGATTCTTGAGAAAGTAGGTTTGCAAAAAGGGATTCATTATGAAAAAGAGAAAAACTTTAAAAATGAAGAAGGAGCCAATCAGCGACTAGATTACATCATCAGAATGCCAGATGACAAATTCTTGGTGCTCGATTCTAAAGTTTCATTAACAGCCTACAGTAATTACTTTGATGCAGAAGATGAAGCTGAAAAAGCCAAATATCTTAAAAGCCACATTGAAAGTATCAACAACCACATCAAAATATTAGGTGAAAAGAATTACCAGAGTCTTTATGAAATTCAGCAGCCTGACTATGTAATGATGTTTGTTGCAAACGAACCTGCCCTTACTATGGCTTTAAAAGAGGACCACTCATTGTATGAAAAAGCATTGGATAAAAACATAGTACTCGTATCTACCACTACTTTGATGGCTACCTTAAGAACCATCTCCTACATTTGGAAGCAAGATCTACAAAATAAAAATGCCATTGACATTGCCACCCAGGCCGGGCAGTTATACGATAAATTTGTCGGCTTTACTGAAGACCTAATGAAAGTAGGTAATAATTTAAAAACTACTCAGAATAGCTTTAGCGATGCAATGAAGAAGCTTTATGATGGCAGAGGTAATTTGGTGAGAAGAACAGAAATCCTTAAAGAGCTTGGTGCAAAAGCGACTAAAACCCTGGATAAAAGATTAATTGATAAAGCCACAGAATAGCCATTAAAAAAGTACGTTAAAAAGCTGGTGAAAAAGATACTTCTCATTTCAGCTTTTTTAACAATACCATGCTTCTCGCTACTTGCTCAAGAGGCGCTTAAAGGTTTTATTCTTAGTAAAACAGATAGCACTGGAGTGGAAGGCTCACATGTGTATAATCTTAGCAATAAGGAAATAGCTATTAGCAATGCTGATGGAAGTTTTAAGCTTGAAGCCAGTATCTCAGACACACTGTTCATTTCCAACGTTAATTTTGATAACAGAACTTTCATTATAAAGAACTTAGCACCAACCATTATTTATCTTGAACCTTCTAATATCCATTTAGACGAAGTCGTTGTCAACAGCCTTCCGAAAACAGCATCAGATTTTAGAAAAAAAGTAATCGGTATGGGACATCAGGAAAATGAAGACTTCCTCCCTTTCGCCATGCAGCCTGCTAAACCTAAAGCTAAGATTCCACCTTTGTATCAGGAAATGAAAATTGTAGGTCTTGGCTTTAATAAAAATTATGCGCCTATGATTGCAATCCCAATAGACTGGTTTGCTCAGAAACTGAATAAAAAATATCAAAGTGAGATGAAGTATTATAAGTTAAAGGCCGAAAAAGAAGATCACATTGCTGCAGATAAAAAGTTTAATAGGAGTATAGTTAAAGAGCTTACAGGATTGGAAGGCGAGAAACTCACTCGATTTATAGAGTTCCTTGATATGGATTCAGGCTATGTAAAAAGAACATCAGCCTACGAAATCGCGGTATACATTAAAGAACAATTTGAAACCTACACAGATAAAAAATAGGCTGCTAATGACTCAAAAATCTTGTTTGATAATAATACTCATATTTCTAGCTAAACAAACGGTAGCTCAATCAATCTTTGAAGGTCGTGTTTTAAGTCTGGAAGATACTTCTTCAATAGAGGGGACTCATATTTATAACTTGAGTAATGAGCAAATGGCCATTTCATTATCAGACGGAAGCTTTACAATTCAAGCTGAGGTATCGGACACGCTTTACTTTTCCAACATCAATTTTGATAACAGACAGTTTATCATTAAGAACCTGGCTTATTCTACTATTTACTTAACACCTTCTAATATTCAGCTAGAGGAAGTGGTGGTTAATAACCTACCCGAAACTGCCGCAGACTTCAGAAAGAAACTGATAGGGATGGAGCATCAGGAAACTAATGATTTTGTGCCTTACGGAATGAAAGCAGGCAAGCCAAGAGGTAAAGTTCCTGCTATGTATAATCTTGAAAAAAGTAAAAGTCTTGGTTCAGCCATATTTCATCCACTAAGATCAGCTGTTAGAGCCGTTAACAAGGAGTATAAGAATAAAGCTAAATATTATAGCCTTAAAGCTGGAAAGCAGGATAAAATTAGTGCTGATAAGAAATTCAACCGTGAATTAGTAAAAGAACTGACTAGTCTTGAAGCTGAAGAGTTAACAGATTTTATTAAATACCTCGATATAGACCCGGGCTTTGTAGAAAAAGCTAGCTCCTATGAAATAGCAGTCTATGTAAAAGAGCAGTATCAATTATATGTAGAAGAGAAATAGCTGATAACCAACAGCTTGCTCTTTTAACTGATCCATTTTTTTTGTATCTTAAGAAACACCTTAAACTACAAAGCCATGGTTAAAAGTTATCAAGGAGCTTTCACAATGAAATCTAAGGCTCCGCAAGAACAACAAGCAGTAACAGTAGCAGATTATATGGCTACTAAGTTGATTACCTTCTCTCCTCATCAAACCATGCAGGAAGCAATGGAAACCTTGCTAAAGCATAAAATTTCTGGTGCCCCAGTCGTTGATGAAGATGGTAGTTTAATAGGGGTGGTTTCTGAGGGTGACTGTCTGAAAGAAATTGTACGAGGTAAATATAACAATACACCAAGCTTGCCTGCTTTGGTAAGTGACTACATGGCCACAGAAGTTATTTCTATAACGCCCGACAAGAACATTTTTGAAGCCGCTAATACTTTTTTAAGACTAAGGTTTAGAAGATTCCCGGTTATTGAAAATGGTAAACTGGTTGGCCAGATTAGTCAGCGAGATATTATGAGAGCTGTGAGTAAAATGAAAGAAACTTCGTGGTAAAATTACTTTACGGATTTCTTAAAAATAGAAAAGGCTTTGAGATTACTCAAAGCCTTTTCACTTACAATATTATCAATTCCTTAATCAGCCGCAAGTGCTTCAGCACCAGCTGTGATTTCTAAAATTTCAGTAGTAATTGCTGCCTGACGTGTTCTGTTATAAGTTAATCTCAATTCCTTGAGTAACTCACCAGCGTTATCAGTTGCTTTATCCATTGCCGTCATTCTAGCACCGTGTTCGGAAGCATTTGAATCAAGTAATGCTTTAAACAATTGGGTTTTTAATGAAGTAGGAATTAAAGTCTCTTCTATATAAGCTTGAGATGGCTCAAAGATGTAATCATTACCAAGAGCTACATCAGTTTCTTGTTCTGTACGCTCTATTGGTAAAAACTGCTCATTTCTTATTTCCTGAGTAGCTGCATTTTTGAACTCATTATAAATGATCTCTACCTTGTCATATTTCTCATTCACAAAATCCTTCATGATAGATTCTGCAGCATCACTAACTGTATCGAAACTTAAAGGATTAAACAGATCAACAAACTCAGTAGTATAGCTATATTTTTTTCTCTTCAGATAATCAATCGCCTTCTTTCCGATAGGGAGAAAATGAACATTACCAGTTTCATGAAGAGACTTATATTCGTTGTCAACTAATGATTGTGTCTTTCTGTAAACAGTAGAGTTAAAAGCACCGCATAGTCCTTTATCAGAAGTTACCATTACCAGTAAAACATTTTTTATTGGTCTTTCAGCAGCAAACGGATTGTTCATTTCCCCTTCACCATTACTCACATTCTGTAAAATCAATGACAGCTTTTGTGAGTAAGGACGCATCATAGTAATTCTATCCTGCGCTCTTTTCAACTTTGCTGCAGCCACCATTTTCATGGCTTTAGTGATTTGTTGTGTTGAAACAACTGAACTTATCCTGTTTTTTACCTCTTTTAAATTTGCCATACAGCTTAAAAGTAATAAGATGCCATTTTAATGGCTTATATGATATTTAAAAAGAAGTGGTAATTAAAGCTTACCACTTCCTGAATATATTTAGTATTTAGAAGCTAAATCTTTAGCAACTTTCTCAACATTCGCGATTAAATCATCACTGAATTTACCTGCTTTGAAAGCGTCAAGTGTGTCCTGTGCCTGAGCTGACATCATAGTTGAAAATTCAGCCTCAAACTCTTTCACTTTATTAACAGGTACGTTATCAATAAAACCTTTAGTAGAAGCAATGATAATAGCCACTTGTTGCTCAACTGCAACTGGTGAGTACTGCGCTTGCTTTAATATTTCTTGGTTTCTTCTACCACGCTCAATTACTTTTTTTGTAGCAGGATCTAAATCAGAACCAAACTTAGCAAATGCTTCGAGTTCACGGAACTGTGCCTGATCTAGCTTAAGCGTACCAGATACTTTCTTCATCGGTTTAATCTGAGCATTACCACCCACACGAGATACTGAGATACCTACGTTAATGGCCGGACGAATACCAGCATTAAATAAGTTTGTTTCAAGGAAAATCTGACCATCAGTAATAGAAATTACGTTGGTTGGGATATAGGCAGAAACGTCACCCGCTTGTGTTTCAATAATCGGTAAAGCCGTTAAAGAACCCCCACCTTTCACTTTATCCTTTAAAGATTCAGGTAGATCATTCATATTCTTAGCAATACTATCATCACTAATTACCTTAGCAGCTCTCTCTAGTAAGCGAGAGTGTAAGTAGAATACATCACCAGGATATGCTTCACGACCCGGAGGTCTTCTTAATAATAATGAAACCTCACGGTATGCTACAGCTTGTTTAGACAAATCATCATAAACTACCAAGCCCGGACGACCAGTATCTCTGAAATACTCACCAATAGCAGCACCAGCGAAAGGAGCATAGAACTGTAATGGAGCAGGATCAGCAGCAGATGCCGATACAATAGTTGTATAAGCCATTGCGCCAGCCTTTTCAAGCTCGGCAACAATTTGTGCTACTGTTGAAGCTTTCTGACCGATTGCTACATATATACAAAATACAGGTTCACCTGCTTCGTAGAATTCTTTCTGATTAATAATGGTATCAATGGCCACAGCAGTTTTACCTGTCTGACGGTCACCAATAATCAACTCACGCTGACCTCTACCTACAGGGATCATTGCATCAATTGATTTGATACCAGTTTGCATAGGCTCACTAACAGGCTCTCTGAAAATTACACCTGGTGCCTTACGCTCTAATGGCATGTCATAAGTTTCACCTTCTAATGGTCCTTTACCATCGATAGGCTGTCCAAGTGTATTAACCACTCTACCAACTATGCCTTCACCAACCTTAATAGAACCAATTTTACCAGTTCTTTTTACGCTGTCACCTTCTTTAATACCTTTAGAATTACCTAAAAGTACAGCACCAACGTTGTCTTCTTCAAGGTTAAGCACTAGTGCCTGTAGGCCATTTTCAAATTCTAGAAGCTCTCCTGATTGAGCTTGTGTTAAGCCGTAAATACGAGCTACACCATCACCCACCTGGAGTACGGTGCCTACTTCTTCTAGTTCAGCTTCAGATTTAAAGTTCGAAAGCTGTTCTCTCAATATTGCTGAAACCTCATCTGGTCTAACCTCTGCCATTATTGTTTTATTATAGGTTAATTAATATTATATCTGTTTTACGTATTGATTCTTAGTCAAATCTCTTTTAAGTGCATTAAGCTTGCTGCTAACTGAAGCATCAATCTGCTTGTCACCAACTTTAATAATAATGCCACCAATTATTGACTCATCAACTGTTTCCACTAAGTCTACTTTCTTACCTGAAATGCTGTTTACAACTTTTGAAACTTCACTTCTAAGATCATCAGTCAACTCAATTGTGGTTGTTACATCAGCACGAACCACATTATTATGTGCATTGTACTGAGCTATAAACTCTCTACCTATTTCAGGTAAATATGATTCTCTGTCTTTTCTAAGAACAATATCCAAAAACTTCTCAGTAAGCTCCTGTACTTTACCTGAGAAAATCTCCTTCATCACTTTTCCTTTAGTACTATTCGGAACAATAGGGTTTTTGAGCAAAAGCACAAAATCATTGTTTTGCAGACAAACCTTATTGAATAATACCATGTCATCCTTTACAGACTCCAGAATATCCTTTTCAAGGGATAAGTCTAAAAGCGACTTTGCATATCTGGTAGCTATTCTTTGTACTGACATAAATCAGATTAATTGAGTTTAATATCTTTTACGAAAGTAGAAACTAAGTCTTTAGAAGCCTTATCATCAGAAAGATTCTTTCTAATAACCTTCTCAGCAATCTCTAAAGAAAGTTCAGCAACTTTAGTAGTAACTTCAGCCAATGCAGCATTCTTCTCAACATCAATTGCTTTCTTAGCATCACTAATGATTTTCTCAGCCTGCTTAGAAGCATCAGTTTTTGCCTCTTCTTTTATTCTATTAGCAATTGCAGTAGCCTCTTTTAACAACTGCTCTCTTTCCATTCTTGCCTCTTGAAGAAGTTTTTGGTTATCAGCTTGAAGCCTGGCCATTTCTTCCTTAGCATTTTCAGCGGCTTCTAAAGCATCCTTTATACTACCTTCTCTTGCCTTTAGGGCTCCCATTATTGGTTTCCAGGCTACTTTAGAAAGTAAGAAGATTAAAACAATAAGGATGAAGGTTTGCATTGCAAACAAACCAGGCGAAAAGTCATTAATTAATTGTTCCATCGTATATAAATAAGGTGTATTTTGTCTAATTTAAAAAACACATCTTGCAGCCTATCGCTACAAGATATGTCTTTCGGTTTTACATTATTATTTACCTAAGATTAAAGCACCGAATGCTAAACCTTCTAATAATGCTCCAATAATAATCATGGCTGTTTGAATTTTACCAGCTGCATCCGGCTGACGAGCGATACCTTCCATCGCTTTGCTACCGATTTGACCTAGTCCAATTCCACCACCGATTACGATTAAACCTGCTCCGATTAAATTGTACATGTGAATTGATTTATATTAAATTAAACAAAAATTCTCTTTAGTGATCATGTTCTTCAGTCGCCATTCCAATGAAAAGCGCTGATAACATAGTAAATATATAAGCCTGCAAAAAGGCTACTAGTAATTCTATTATAGTAATAAAGAATGCCAAAGCAAAAGCCATACTGCTCGAACCAATAGCTCCAAACTGTGACTTCATGGTTACCATTAAGGCAATTAAGCTCATTACTACAAAGTGTCCTGCCGTCATGTTAGCAAAAAGACGCAACATCAAAGCAAATGGCTTTGTGAACATTCCTAAAATTTCAATTGGCATTAAAACAATCTTCATTAGAACTGGGACACCTGGCATCCAAAATATATGCTTCCAATATTCTTTATTACCGCTAAACTGAACGATTATAAAAGTAAATATAGCCAAGCAAGCTGTTATGGCAATATTACCAGTTACGTTGAACCCTAGAGGAGTTAACCCTAAGAGGTTCAAAATCCAGATATAGAAAAATACTGTTAACAGATACGGCATGTATTTTTCATATTTACCTGCACCTATATTAGGTCTGGCAATTTCATCTCTCACATAAATTACTAAAGGCTCTAGTACTCTACCAATACCTTTTGGAAGAGCGCTTGATTTATAATTTTTTGCTAATGAACCAAAACCTAAAAGCAATAGCAAACCAGCTAATAGCATACCCACCACACCTTTAGTAATTGAAATATCCAAAGGTTTTGCATTTGTAGGGTGGTTATGATCATCTAATGTGATCTCTCCTTCAGAGTTGGTTTCATAAACCTTTCCGTGATAAAGTTTGTAATATTTTCCTTTTGACTCAGCCACTGTTTCACCATGATGAAATTTAGAAGCCATAAAGAAGTGAAGTCCTTCGTCTATTAGGATTACAGGTAATGGGAAGCCGATATGATGGCCTGTTTTACCATTAGTCCATAAAGTGAAGTAATGTGAATCTTGCAAGTGATGGCGAATGTAATCGTTTATTTCATCGGGAGTATCCACCTGGCCCGCTGCCTCTTCAGATGAACCACTTAATGCGAATGCACTGCTGGTAGTAAGCAGTAAAATAAAAATTAAGAAAATTCCGGTAGTCCTATTTAACATTACCTATTTTTTACAAAGACCTAACAAATTTGGGTGCAAAGGTAATCAATTATCGTTAAGAAACACTTCTTCATAATCGTTTTTTTACACCCAAAAAGAAGTCTATATTTTTTATGCTTTATTCATTAATCTGCCGCAATATACTGCTTCAATTACAAGAAATACCATCATAGGAACAACGATTGAAAGTCGTTCACTCATAGGGAATTCTCCTTCGGTTAACAAAACCTCTTTAAAAATAAGGGTAAACAAACCGATTTTAATAAAGATTGAAGCTAAATAGGCATAACCAACTTGTGAGGGTAGCTTAACACTTAGAAATTCAGCGCTGGCGCATATCATTATACAAGCTGCAGCATTGAAATAATAAATCCCACTTAAGGTAAAACTTATCGACTCGTCAAAAGAAGTCAATAAAAAAGAATGCCCCAGGTATAGCAATACTGAAAGTACTACTACCGCCAGGGCAAAGCTCAATAATCTTTTAGTCATTATTTTTTTCTCCTGAAATTACTTGCCTGATAACCATGAAGGTCGATAGGAAAACAGCAACAAGTGTACATATTTTAGCATATAAATCGGATCCAGGATTATAAGTGTTATCTAAATATTCACCAAGAAGGTGCCCCAGGTAGATAACCACCACCATTTGTATTGCCAGACCTGAATATTTTATATAATTATTATACTGGCTTGGCTTCTTTGAGTTTTGAGGTTGCTTGTCCATTAGATGCCTCTTCTCCTATTTTTATGCTTTTAGTAGCTACGCCCATTTTACATGCCCCATTAAAAGTAGCGCCTGATTCAACAATTAATTTATTGGTAATTATATCTCCATGTAAAACAGCAGATGGTTTTAAAACCAACAATTCAG
Source organism: Marivirga atlantica (assembly GCF_016734805.1). Taxonomy (GTDB): domain Bacteria; phylum Bacteroidota; class Bacteroidia; order Cytophagales; family Cyclobacteriaceae; genus Marivirga; species Marivirga atlantica. The sequence goes on along the minus strand of NZ_JAERQG010000001.1, from coordinate 782,582 downwards.
TTATTTCTACTACACCTTTTACTTCTCCTTCAATCTCTGCATTCTGTGCTAAAACATTACCATCTATATGAGAAGTTGCACCAAGCACTAGTTTCGACTTAGTTTTGATATTACCTATTACTTTTCCATCAATTCTAATATTACCGAAAGTTTCTAAATCACCATTAATTACAGTGCCTTTACCTACAGTATTGCTAGAACTAGTTACATCCTGCGCCATCTGATTTTTTTCTTGCTTATTATTAAACATTATTATTAAAATTTTTAAAAAGTAATAAACTCTTCTGGATCTACCGGATTACCGTTATACCAAAGCTCTAAATGTACATGAGGCCCTGTTGTTAACTCTCCCGTATTACCAATGATAGATATTACTTCCCCTGCATTCACAAAATTACCAACTTTTTTCAATAAAGCAGAATTATGCCTTACTACCGAGATCAAATTAGCCCTATGTTGTATGGCTATAACATAACCACCTTCTTGGGTCCATGATGACAATATAACGGTTCCATCAGCAATTGATTTCACAGGTTCGTTATTTTTTGCTACAATATCAACACCATAGTGATCTATTGAAAGATCATAAGGAGAGCTCACTATTCCTTGAATGGGTGGGAAAAAGAAAATATCCTTTAATTCTTCGGTATAGCTATTTCTACTGTAAGAAGTCAAAGTGGCTTCCATGTCTTCAAACTCATCACGAATAATTGAATCTCCTTTACCTATTTCTGAAGGATTCATATCCCGATTAAGATCTTGTGTACTCAAATTATTTGGTTGTTTGTATACAGAACCTTCAGGCACCTCTCCTCTTAAAATATTTTGAAAATTATTGATGAATTGATCTTGATTTTCGAGCTTCGCCTTGAGTGAATCAAGTTCTAATGTCATAGTCAACAACTTTCTATTATATTCCATGGTGGTATGTCGCGGATCAAACCATTGAGAAAGGGCTGTTTGCGCCAAATAGAGCGCACCAATAAATATTAAAACGAAGGTTAACAAACTTATAACTATTACCTTTGCATAGGTGAAGTTAAAGGAAGATACCTCCGCCAGGTTTTCTTCATTTCTTACCACCATCTGATAGCGGGTGGTAAGCCAGTTAGACATTGTTTTTCTAATGCGTAAGGCCATTATTCATTGATTTGATCACAAAAGTACATATTATACGCAAGTCTTAATAGTAATCTTATATGAATCGACTAATTTAGACGTTTGTAAACATTGTGAATACATTTAGATACTTAAAATACACGCTTTTATTGCTGCCACTTTTGGCACTACTTCATGGTTGTTCTCCTGAAAGCTCAGGCTTAGTAGGTCATGCCTACCATAATATAACTGCTAAATACAATGCCTATTTTATTGCCCGAGAAAAACTAGACGAAGTTCTATTAAGATTAGAAGAGGCACACGAGCATAATTTTAATAAAACCTTGCTCGTACTTTCACCCATTGATACCAATATTGTAATGTCTGATTCAGCTATCCTGGCTGATGTAATAAAGAAAGCTTCAATTGCCATACAAAGGCATAAAGTAAGTAAGTGGGTTGATGACAGTTATATTCTGGTTGGAAAAACCCGTATGCTCAATAGAGAGTATGAGGAGTCGATTGAAACTTACAAATATGTGAACGTAAATAGTGATGATAAACAAACACGGTACAAAGCACTCATCAACTTAATCAGAACCTTTGTTGAATATAATGAATATAATAATGCGCAAGCAGTAATTGACTTTCTGCTAAGAAAGAAGCTTAATAAAGAAAATAAAATCGATTTCTACATACAGGCAGCAAATTTTGCGCAAGTTACTGGAGACCCCAATAACCTGATTAAATATCTAACTTTAGCTACTGAAATAATGCCCAATGGTGATAACAAGGCCAGGATGCATTATATTCTCGGTCAGCTATTCCAGAAAGCAGGACTTGACGCTCTCGCCTATGAAAATTATGAATTCACAATTGACAATAACCCACCTTATGAATTCTTTTTCCATGCTCGACTGAACATGGCACAAGTTACAGAGCTGTCAGAAGGAGCGGATGTTAAAAAAATCCGGAAGTATTTCGAACAACTTTTAAAGGATGGAAAGAACGTAGAGTTTAAAGACAAAATTTACTACGAAATGGCTGAATTTGAGTTGAAGCAAAACAACCTTAGTAAAGCCATTAATTACTACAAATCAAGCGTTAGAGAAAGCGTAAATAATCAACGCCAGAAGTCTTTTGCCTATCACAAGTTAGGCATTGTCTATTTTGAAGATCTTAAAAAATACACCTTAGCAAAAGCCTACTATGATAGCGCGGCTCAAACCATGCCGAAAGATGAAGAAATTTATGACAAGGTATACAACAGGCAACAGGTTTTAGCAGACTTTGTAAAGCAGATTAACACTATAGAAACTAACGATAGTCTCATCACACTGGCAAAAATGGATACTTCCGCACTTAATCAGATGTTTGAAAAATTAAGGGACGAGAGAATAGCAGCTGAAGAGGAAGAAGCCAAAAGAAAAAGAAAAGAAGCAAGAAATCAAGGAGAGGGAAGTCAGTTTAACGGCTTTTCGGGGGAAAACACTTTTACACAAAACTCAAACAGTAGCGGGAAATTTTATTTCTATGATGCCTCTACGGTAGCAACAGGCAGTGCTCAATTTAAAAGAGTTTGGGGCGATAGATCTTTGCAAGACAACTGGCGTTATGAATCTGGTCGGATTACTCAGACAGATGCAGAAAAACTTCCTCCTGATGATGTAACAGCGGTCAACAATGCTACCGAAGACACCAATAATTCTGAATTAAGTGCTTATGAGCAGGATAAGCAGGCTTTCTACGCCAGTATTCCTTTTAAAGAAAGTAAACAGCAAGCATTATTAGTTGAAGTAGAGAAAGCATTGTATACACTAGGTAACATCTATAACTTTGATTTAAAGGAAAAAACAGATGCTATTGAAACTTACAAAACACTTTTAGAAAGGTTCCCTCAAACAGAGTATAAGCCCGAAATGCTTTATCTTTTATACGTTTATTATAAGGGTAAAGAAGCTGATAAATCAGAGCAGTATGCCAATGAGCTAACATCAAAATATCCTGAGACCATTTTTGCCAAACTGGTAATTAATCCAAATTATCAGGAAGAAAGTAATGCAGCTAGTGCCAAAGTAAAAATATTGTACGAAAAAGCTTACTCAGCCTATGACACACTTAACTTTGATTCTGCCTCATTTTATGTACAAAAAGGTTTAGAAAATTATCCTGAGAATGACTATGAGGATAATATGAAATTGTTAGAGGCCCTCATTGTCGGCAAAACTGAAGACAAAAATAACTATCTGTTCAAACTTCAGGAGTTTGTAAAAGAATACCCTAACAGTGAACTCGTTGACTTTGCCAAAAGGTTAATGACCGCTATTGAAGATTATAAGAAGAAGATACAGGCATTAGGTGAAATTAAATATATCCCCTACTTTGATCAGGCACATTACTTTGTAGTTCTGTATGAAAACAACAAGGCCCTTTCCGGTTTATTGCCAGAAGCGATTGAAAGTTTTGCCGAAAAATTCTATCCTGATGAGAACTTAAATGCAGGTAATTTGGTATTCAATAATGAATACTCCATGATACTTTTAAGTGAGTTCAAAGATAAAAAAACGGCTGAATCATTCTATTTGAAATTTAACAGTGACTTATCACCATTGAAGAACTTCAGCAGTTTATCATTCGATTCATTCATTATCTCAAAAGATAACTTCCAAATATTTTATCAGGCAAAAGTACCTGACAGTTACGACCAATTTTTTAAAGATAATTATAAGCTTGCACCATGACTGAGAATAATACCAGCAGCTCCAAAATAAAAAAGGTGATCATAGCACTATGGGCACTTTTTATCTCCGGCCTGTTAATTTTCATGATATTCATCTACAGCATAAGTATTAATTTAAACGGCTGGTATGGTGAACTTCCAAGCCTAAAATCCTTGGAGAATCCTGAAAGTGACCTCTCCTCAGTTTTATACTTTGCCGACAATAAGGAGATGGGTAAGTATTACAGATATAATAGAAGCCAGATTAATTTTGATCAGCTCTCTCCTAATATTGTTAATGCACTTATAGCAACAGAAGATATTCGCTTTACCGAACATTCAGGAATTGATCTATGGGGCTTAGGCCGAGTTTTCTTTAAATCAATATTGATGTTTGATAAGAGTTCTGGAGGTGGTAGTACTATCTCTCAGCAATTGGCTAAAATACTTTTTAGAACACGAAGCGACTTATCTAATGGTAAATTAAACGATGTCCCTGTTTTAGGGCTGGTAATAGCTAAAATGAAAGAATGGATTGTGGCTGTTAAACTTGAGCAGTCTTACACCAAAAAAGAAATTATTGCCATGTACTTGAACACTTTTGAGTTTGGTAGTAATGCCTTTGGCGTTAAAACAGCATCAAAGACCTTCTTTAATACCACACCTGATCAACTGACCGTGCAGCAGGCTGCAGTTTTAGTCGGACTGTGCAAAAATCCAAACCTATATAGTCCTGTGTATAAGCCTAAGAATGCTTTCCATAGAAAAAATACTGTTCTAGGTCAGATGCATAAATATGGTTATCTGTCAGATACAGCTTATGATACACTTAAAACTAAACCTATAGAATTAGATTATGATGTTGAAAACCAAAATGATGGTTTAGCCACCTACTTTAGAGGGCAAGTACTATGGGATCTGTTGGCTTGGTGTAAAGAAAACGGCTACGACCTATATGAAGATGGTTTAAAGATTTATACTACCATCGATAGCAGGATGCAAAAATATGCTGAAGAGGCTGTGAAAGAACATATGAAATTCCAACAGGAATTATTTCTTGAGCATTGGGATGGTAAAAATCCATGGAGAGATGAAAGCGGTCGGGAAATTGAGGGTTTTGTTGAACGAATTGCCAGACGAACAGACATCTACAAGCAGCTTGAAAAAGAATATGGTGATGATGAAGAGAAGATTTTTAAAGAGCTTGAGAAGCCAAAGGAAATGACCATTTTTAGTTGGGATGGCGAAGTTGACACCGTCATGAGTACCATAGACTCAATTAAATATTACAAAAAGTTTCTTCATGCGGGTTTTATGGCCATGAATCCACACAACGGACATATTAAAGCGTGGGTTGGAGGAATCAATTATAAATATTTTAAATACGATCATGTACAGCAAGGTAAACGTCAGCCAGGCTCTACCTTTAAGCCAATTGTTTATGCCGCAGCAATTGACAATGGCTATTCACCATGCTATCAAATACAAGATGTTCCTGTAACATTTGAAGTAGTTGGTGATCCTCCTACTTGGACACCTTCTAACGCAAGCGGAAAATATACTGGAGAGACATGGACGCTGCGTGAAGCAATGGCACAATCACTAAACTCTGGTACCGCTTATGTAATGAAGAAAGTAGGGCCTCAAACCGTAGTAGATTATGCAAAAAGATTAGGCATAGAAAGTCCTTTACAAGCTGTGCCATCTCTATGTTTGGGTACATCTGATGTATCTATTTATGAACTGATTGGTGCCTATAGTACTTTCGTGAATGAAGGCTTCTACACAAAGCCATTTTATATAGAAAGAATAGAAGATAAAAATGGTAAAGTGTTAAAACAGTTTGTTCCTAAAACAGGAGAAGCTTTAAGCGCTGAAACAGCCTATGTAATGCTTCATATGTTGAAGGGTACAACTGAACTACCTGTAGGAACCGCTATCGGGTTAGATAGGGACTTAAGGATCGACAATGAAATAGGAGCCAAGACAGGTACAACTCAGAACTATTCTGATGGATGGTTTGTAGGCATAACAAATGACTTGGCAGCTGGCGCCTGGGTAGGTGGTGATGAAAGAAGTATTCATTATAAAAACATAGCTTTAGGACAAGGGGCAAGAATGGCAATGCCAATTTGGGAGATATTTATGCGTAAAGTATATGCTGATGAAGAATTAGGCATTTCGAAAGGCCCTTTTAAAAAACCTGCAAACTTATCTATACAAATTGATTGCGATAAATATAATATGCAACAAAACAATGTTGTGGATTCTGTAGAACAAGTAAATCAATTTGATGTTGACGATATACAATAATTCCCTTTTTTGAGTAATGTATGACGCTCCCTTTTATCAAACTGATGAATTAAGCAAACTTCCGAAAGAACCTGGAGTTTACAAATTCCATAATAGTAACGATGACATTATTTATGTTGGGAAAGCCAAGAATCTAAGAAATCGTGTTTCGAGCTATTTCAACAACTCGCGTCAGCATAATAGAAAGACCCTTAAATTAGTTAAGGAAATTAAGCAAATTGAAGTTTCTATAGTTAATACAGAGTTTGATGCCTTATTGCTTGAAAATTCCTTAATAAAAGAGCTTCAACCCAAATACAACATCCTTTTAAAGGATGACAAAAGCTTCCCTTATCTATGTATTACAAATGAGCCATTTCCCCGGATAATATCCACAAGAAAAAAGATCAGAAATAGAGGTACGTACTATGGACCGTACGCTAGTGTTAGGGCTATGAACAATGTGCTGGATCTAATTCGTAAACTCTATACACTACGAACCTGTAAACTAAATCTATCAGATCACAATATTAAATCAGGAAAATTCAAGGTATGTCTTGAGTACCATATTGGTAATTGTAAAGGACCATGTGAAGGTTATCAAAGTGCATCAGACTACCAAAAAGATATCGAACAAGCCCAGGAGATACTAAAAGGTAACCTGAACATTCCTAAAACTTATTTTAAACAACAGATGAATGAGGCTGCATCAAATTTATCATTTGAATCAGCTCAAAAATACAAAGACAAACTAGAGCTACTTGAGCGCTTTCAGTCAAAATCGCTTGTTGTAAATCCGCGCCTAACCGATATAGATGTTTGTACAATAATATCAGAAGATAATTATGCCTTTATCAACTATTTCATCATCAAGAATGGCAGTATAACCGTCACTAAAACAATAGAAATAAAAAAGAAACTAGAGGAGTCCGATCAGGAGATTCTATTACACGCTCTTATAGATATGCGTAAGCTATATGAAAGTAATTCAAAAGAGGTGTTAACTAACATTGAACTACAAAATGTTTCGGAGTACTTCCACTTTATCCTACCTCAAATAGGTGATAAGAAAAAATTGGTAGATCTCAGTTTAAAGAATGGGCTCTACTTTAAAAAGGAGAAGCTAAATCAAAACGAAACGAGTAAAATTAAAGAGTTAAGAGTAGTGAAACAGCTCCAGGCTGATTTGCAGCTTAAGGACGTTCCACTTAGAATAGAATGTTTTGATAACAGTAATTTCCAAGGAACTAACCCTGTAGCTTCCATGGTCCATTTTCGAAATGGAAGACCTAAAAAAAGTGAATATAGACATTATCATGTGAAAACTGTGGTGGGTCCTGATGACTTTGCCTCTATGACCGAAATCGTGGGCAGAAGATACTCAAGGCTACTAAAAGAAAATCTTACATTACCAGATTTAATTGTAATCGATGGTGGCAAAGGTCAATTGAATGCCGCTGTTCAAGCACTTAAGTCATTGGACCTATATAGTAAAATACCTATCATAGGTATTGCAAAGCGATTAGAAGAAATATATTTCCCTGGTGATCAATACCCAATACATATAAGCAAAAAGAGCGAATCACTAAAATTATTACAAAGACTTAGAGACGAGGCACATAGGTTTGCCATAACCTTTCATAGAAATGTTAGAAGTAAGCAAACTTTTACGAGTGAATTAGAAGACATTAAAGGAATTGGAGAAAAAACTGTTAATGAGCTTTTGGCTTACTTTAAATCAGTGAAAAAAATCAAAGAAGCCTCTTATGAAGAGTTGAGCAAAGTAGTTGGCTCAAAAAAAGCGGAACTGTTAATTAAAGCACAAACAACAAAAAAGGCGAATTAATCAATTCGCCTTTTCAAATTATATGTTTCTTTATAGAATTAGTACGACCAAAGTTCGTGTTCCTTTTCCATCAACTTATATTCCATCCATTTAGAGGCTAAGACACCTTGACGTGGAGTTTCATTGTAAATATCAATGATGGCGTTATCATCAGGGTTAGCAACTTTGGTAATTCTTGCATCAAACAACCTTAATGCGAAAGCATCAGCCAAATTTTTGTGTGCCGCACTATTCTGAGGATTAAACCAAATAGCTTCTTCAGGCATGCTTTGCCACAACTTCACTAAGTCTTTATACTTAAAAACACCCACTTCTCTGAATATACCTGCAGTAAACTTCTCAGCAGGGATTACTAGTTTAATAGCCTGAATATCCCAAACCAACACTGATCGCTTCTTGTCGAAAATCATATCCTCAACAATTTCTAAAACTGATACATCCCTAGGAGCAAATTTAGTATCAATCGGTCCCATGTCTGAAGCAGCATCATCCGATCCTGAATCATCAGAACCTGAGTCTCCCCATCCATCGTCAGAACCCCAATCATCTCCGCCTCCGGAATCTCCACCACTGTCACCCCAGCTATCTCCACCAGAACCCCAGTCATCTCCACCGCCAGCATTTAAATCTTTAAGAGCAGGGTTTTCAAGGTTCTCTAAAAATTCTTCTTTTGTATATCTAGCAGTACAAGAGTCATTTTTATAAATAGGTAAGATACCAGCTTTAGCAGCATCTATGATAATCTTTGAGATTTCATTACCCATCGCGAAGAAAGGTTTATTCTGCTTCTCACGAAGGTCCATTCTACGCCACACACGCTTTTTAAACATGATGTCGTCATCATATATTCGATAGACCGAATTCGGGTTAAAACCTTCGTTAATGGTCTCCTGTGCAAAGCTAGACGAGGATAAGAATCCTACGGCTACAGAAAATAAAAACACAAACTTTTTCATAACACAAATTTATTCTTACTTAATTTAGAGGAACAACAACAATTTCTTCTCCCAAGTTTACCTCCTCGGTATTTCCTCTAAAATTTCTTCTTAATACTTGATCTATTTCAACTATAAGTCTATCACCAGCTCTGGCACTACTCATAATTTGAGATAGATTAACTGTTTCGCTCGTAGCTCTCAAAGGCTGACCAATTGGTCTTGGCCCTCTAGCCAACCTGATTGTCCATCTTGTTACTCTATATTGAGCATCATCCGGCAATTGTCTCTTGAAGTTGTCTTCGGCAATCGCTTGTGCTCTCAAAACTCTTAATGAACTGATTGACTCACCCTGCTTCTGATTAACAGGTTTTGAACCAGCATAAACCTGAATATCCGGCTTAGGAATTCTTTGAACATCAAATTCTACGTCACCAATTTTGTTACCATTAGACGAAACACCAAGAGTAACTTTTGGTGCATTTGGAACGATAGTTACCAAACCTATTTCCTTACCTTCAATAGAAGTACCACCTCTCACAGAGAAACTAGGATTATAAGATGTGCCTAAAGCTGGTACTCCTACATTTAACTTGTTTCCACAGTTTAAGTATAAAGTACTTAAAGCAGCTGATTGTACCTGAATTACAGGTTTCGCCACAAAATACTCGATTTCATCTCGATATACAGAATCTTTCAATTTTGCACTAGCCTTGAATGTCTTTCTTACTGTTCCATCAGGACCGTAAGCACCAGGTGTTGCGGTAAACTCAATTTTACCAGATCCACCTTCAACCGGAATACTTTTTCCATCAACAGCCATTTCAGGATCTTCTGCAGATGAAGAAGCCGCTACAATTAAGTCAGCAACATATTTAGCACCTGCGGCTACAACTTTTGATTCAGGTAAAGCAACAAGATTGATATTATCAAATTTTAAATCGGCTGCACCAACTCTTCTGGCCAATACGTCTAAGGCCAAAGCTTCATAAGCCATCACTTTATTCTGATAATCACTAATAGTGGCCAAACCAGCTGGTGTAGGCGTTCCCATAAATTCAAGTGTTGCCCAATCCTTACCTTTTTGATTTGGATCGTCTGAATAACGCGGATTGTTGTCAGCATCTAAAGCCAAAGGTTCGAAGCTTACAGCAGAATCCGCAACTGTCTGATTTAAATATTGAGCATACTCATTTAAATCTTTTTTCAACGGCTCGCCATTATTCTTATTCTCTGGCATCATGTAATCACCAACCAAATCGTAATTGGTTTTACCAACTAAATCACCATTCTCATCTCTACCACCAGTAATCTCTATAAACTGTTCCTTATAACCAGACAGAACTTCAATCATTTCTCTGGTTCTTTTTCTGATTTGCTCAGCTTTTGTTAAGATAGCTACATCGGCAGGTCTGTTTCCAGATTCCTCCACCGCGTTTTCTATTCTTTTTAGCGTATTTGAGTTTTGTTCTTTTGCAGCGTCAACCGACACTTCCAATGACTCATTAATATCGATGAATTTGTCTAGTACCGTAACACTAACGTTCAATGCTAACAATGCTGTTAACACCAGGTACATCATACCAATCATCTTCTGTCTTGGGGTTTCCTTTCCTCCAGCCATAGATTATTTTTTAAAGTTGTACAACACGTTAGATTAGCCTTTCATAGCTGAAAGCATATTACCATATACTTTATTCAACTGCGAAAGATTAGTTGTTAGGTTTTTAACTTCAGATTTAAACTGTTCTGCATCTTTACTTGCTTCAGTCATGTTTTCCATAGCTGCAGAAAGGTTAGAGTAGAACTTATTCATAGCCTTCACATGATTCTGAGAATCTTGAAGCTCCATTTCGTATACCTGATTCAATGCTGACAAATTCTTAGTTACAGCCTGAACCTGTGAATGATACTGTTTGGCATCAACTGACGCATTAGACATATCAGACATTGCCTTTACAGTACTATCATAAGACTTATTCATTTCTAATAATGATTTAGAAGCTTGCTTCACATTATTAGCGTAGTCATTAGTAGCTACTGCTGCACTACTTAGGTTGGACATTTGCTTGGCAGACTCAGCCATGCTTTTCATTCCGTCACCTAAACTTTTTACCAAGTCCGGACCAATTTTGCCTTCTTCTAAAACTTTGTCAAGTTGTTGAGCTGTAGAGCTTCCACTTCCTGACTTAGCTGCAATCTGCTTTTTCTTTGGACCATCTCCATCAAAATCTTCCGCTAGTTCCGGATAAACTTTACTCCAATCAATTTCCTCATGAGCTGGTTCAAAGGCACTTAACAAGAAAATAATAGCCTCAGTTGTTAAACCGACACCAAGCATAAACGCTGCACCTGGAAGGTGAAGAATTTTAAACATCGCACCAACAATTACGATTGCCGCACCAATACCGTATACTTTAGGCATGATGGTTTTAAAGAGTAGTTCCTGAAATCCGCCTTTTTTATTGCTCATGTTTGTAGTTTTTAATGGTTAATGTCCTTAAATATTGTTCAATTTTTTATAAATGTCAATTAAAATTCTGTTCCTGCTGATCTACCTAAATAAGTCATGGCACATCTGAAGCCAATAAAGGCTCTTGAAGAATCCTTATGCTCAAAAGCTCTTGTACCTGTCTCAAGATAGTAAGCAATATCTTTCCATGAACCACCTCTAATAATTTTTCTTGGTTCATTCTCATCGTAAAACGTTGGATTTAAATCCCATACCAATGGTACTGATGCAGGATTATATGCATCTTCACACCATTCAGCCACATTACCCGACATATCATATAATCCCCAGTCATTAGGGAAATACTCAGCAACCTGAGCCGTGTAAGCATATCCATCATCGAAGTAGTTACCCCTTCCAGGCTTAAAGTTAGCCAACATACAGCCTTTGGCATTTCTTATATATGGATTACCCCATGGATATTTAGCCATGTCTCTTCCACCTCTAGCGGCATATTCCCATTCAGCTTCAGATGGTAATCTAAATGCAGGCATAGGAAACTCCCCTAAAGACTCACGATAAGCGTTTAGATAGTCAGTTCTCCATTTAGCGAAGAAATTAGCTGCTTCCCAGTCTACACCAACAACAGGAAAATCATCAAATGCAGGGTGCATATAATAATATTCCATCATTGGATCACCCATGTGATTAACAAAATCTTTAACCCATACTGTAGTATCAGGATAAAGTTCTTGCATAATATAGTCCCTACCTAAGGAAGAAGAATCCTCCAACATACGTGTAACGAATTGTCTGTATTCGTTATTAGTAATTTCGGTATCATCCATGTAGAAACCACCAATAGTTACTTGTCTGTTGAAGTTGATCTGACTTGAGGCTACATCTTCATCTGCCTGCCCCATGTGAAAGGTACCTGCCGGAACTGAGATCATACCATAAGGTACTGACATGTACCAGCCTTCTCGACCTGCTACTCCTACTAGTTCACCACCGTCTCCAGCTGATCCTCCAAACAAACCACACCCTTGAAGAAAAGCAGAAGCGATAAGCACTAGTGAAAGGCCTAAATTTCTTAAAACACTTTTATTATTCATAACACCTAATTGTTTCAAACTAAACGCTAATATATTGCTATTATTTATTTAACGCTTACACACCTATTAATAAAAACCCTACACTGTAAGGTTTTATTGTATATTAAATAAATTATAAAATCCTTTCTACAATTTTGATAAAAAAGATTTATATAACAAATATTTTACGACTAATGTCTAAATCTTGGGGTTCGTACTACCTTTTTACCCGATGTAGAAATAGCCGGCAACCTATAACTTATCATTACTTCATGTGAAGTAGCACTCTTAGCATCTTGTGCTATTATCGTATAATCAAACGCATAACCAAAACGCAAACTATTTTCTTTAAAGAAACTGTATCCTAATAAAAGGGTAGCAGCATCCTGTTGTCTAAAAGACAAGCCGCCCCATATTTTTTCCTTATACTCCGCTATTGCTCCCACACTAAATGTATATGAGGTGAATTCTGTAGATTTTACGAACATGTTAGGAGTAATAGAAACATCATAAGTTAACGGAAAAGTGTATCCTGCTGTCAACAACACCTCTCTTGGATATCTATTTCTTACTGCATCAGCGCCAAAATCAAATTGAGCCTCGATCATATGATTGAATGCCGCTCCAATATAAAAATCTTCATGTTGAAAGTTTACACCTAGTGAAAAATCGGGCCTTGTTTGGGTACTTGTAGAAGCGAGAATTGTTGGATCATCACTTTCAATAGGCACGTATGCACCTTTATCTACTGTTTGAGTTATTGTTCCTGCCCGTAGACCAATGCTCACCTTAGTATCTTTTATTCCTAAATGATAGGCCGCAGAGGCTTGAATCTGGGTGAAGTTTTGAGCTCCAATCTTATCTGACATCACATAAAAGCCAAAGCCTGCGTTAAAGCGCATTACCGGACTTGTTAATGTGAATAGCTGAGTTTCTGGTGCTCCTCTTAGAGCAGAATTACTTGTTGGTGAATACCCCACCCATTGTGATCTGTGAAAAAGGTTAAGCTTGGTGTAACCTTCCACTCCCGAATATGCCGGGTTATTGTATACGTTGTTAAACATATAATGAGAAAACTGAGCATCTACCTGAGCACTCAATTCTCCTATTGATAGGAGCAATAAAATTGCAATTAATTTTAAACTATGCTTCATACCCTAATTACTTTGGAAAGCTAAATATAGTAAAAATAACTTTCTGTCAATACCTTATGTAAGTTAATTAAAGTAATTGTAAAATATAAAGCACATTACGCTCTATAAATCAATCACTTAAGACCGTTAGCTTTTTTAATATAAAGTTCCAATGCGCCAGTCATAGATGGTGCATTTGGCAATGGCGCCTCTATATCTAAAATTAAGCCCGCATCTACCGCAGCTTTAGCTGTAGTAGGACCGAACACAGCTATTCTCGTTTTGTTCTGCTTAAATTCCGGAAAGTTAACGAACAATGAATTAATACCTGACGGACTAAAAAAAGCAATTACATCGTACAGAACATCATCTAAGTCTGAAAGATCAGCAGCTACTGTTTTATATATAATTGCCTCTGTAAAGTTATACCCGTTATCATTCATGAATGACGGAATATCGTCTTTACGGATATTTGAGCACGGGAACAAGTACTTCTCATTCTTATGCTTTTTAATTACGTCAAGAATATCCTGAGCGGTTCTTTCACCAACAAAAACTTTACGCTTTCTTACTACAATATACTTTTGTAAATAGTTTGCTGTTTGCTCAGAAATACAGAAATATTTCATTTCTGGTGGCATCTCAATTTTGCTTGCCTTACAGATTCTAAAGAAATGATCAACCGCATTTCTACTAGTAAAAATAACAGCTGTATGCTTTAGAATGTCAATCTTTTGCTTCCTAAACTCCTTAGCATCTATAGGATCTACCTTAATGAATTGGCGAAAATCAATCTTAATATTGTATTTATCGGCCAGTTTATGATAAGGTGAATTGGTGATATCCTTTGGCTCAGGCTGTGAAACTAAAATACTTTTTACTGGGAAAAAACGATCCTTAGTTGCTGTTGACATAAATTATCTTCTACAAAATTGATGAATCAATAGAAATATTTGAGCCCTATAATAAGAGGTAATATTTCTGTGGTGCAAAAGTAAGAAAATAAATATAGATAAGTAAAACCGCTCAGTTTTAATATTTTAAAATAAAGTAAAAAGACCCTTGCCAGATAAAAAACAATAATGCCATTTTTAACAACCAGGATGCTCCAGTAAGGAAGATATTCTCCTGAAAGAAAAATTACAGCCAGAAATAAGAACAGAATGATTCCAAAAAGGAGACCTAAATTCAATATTTCTTTAATGTAATAGGCGTTGATTTTATTGATCCGGAACAAACGTGAGTTTAAACTAACCACTACCACCTTGGTAAAAAGAACCGTGGAAAAAATCAGTACTGTTTTAAGAAAAGTTATGAAAATCTGTGATCTATCAGCCTTACTTATAATAATCTCTTCATAGTTGAAAAGAATAAGCAATAAGAATGATAAAATTATGATGTAAACGGCTGCCGCAAACAAACCATCTTCATCGAACAATCTTAGCCTGGAGTTATCACTTTCTATGGGTCTTAGTGAAAAATTCCGTCTGACAGAAAACACTTCATTGAACCTTTTAGGATAGCTTATCCGGAATATGGTCAGTAGCGTAATTATGACCAGCAAAAGAACAATAAAAACATCTTTAAAAGAGCTATTGGCTCCATTATTCTTCTGAATCTCAATTTTCAACTGACTTTCTTTTGGCATTGCTTTTTTTAGAGTTGATACAAATACCTTCTGTTGAGCATTCTGGCTGTGAATTCTCATGTCAGATAATCTACTTTTTTTATGATTCGGTATATAGACTAGTAATTCGTTGTCTTCATTTGAATGTCCATAGATACTATCATGAAAGAACACATAAAATAGCTTCGTGCTCTTTAGCTTAACAGCATCAAAATTTTGAGGAAAACTATCAACTGGTAATCGAAAAATGAAGTCTTCATTACCTTCATCGGCTGATATAAGCTCATACTTATCGAGCTCGATCAACAGGGTATCAACACTTTGGGCGTTTGTATTTGCTAGAGCAAATACTGAAAGAATTATGATAAGTGATAGTAATTTTCTCAAGAAATAGAATTTTCGGCTAAAATAAGGCTATATAACCAAAATGCACTTTTGCAGATGAAATATTTGCTTTTTGTCCACTTTCTATGCCAAGCGCATAAATCAACCTAAACCATCCGCTATTGGTTCTGGCATCGACCCCTAGGCCAAAACTGTAAACAAAACGATCGTCTTTGTTAAGGTAGGCAAAATCTGTAAGACCAAAAGCACTCGACTTATTATTAAGAAAATATCTATAGTTCAGATTCAGGAGGCTATAATGCTGCGTGAAAAAAAAGTTTTGGTTAAAACCTCTCAAATCTTGCAATCCGCCTAAACGCAAATAATCATTAGTTGCAAGTGCCTCATTGATAATTGTCTCAGAACTGAAAGTTTCTTCAATAACAAAGCGTTTACCTAATTTCTGCTGAAAGCCTGCTTTTAATCCAACCTTTATATTTGAGGTTCTTTTAGGAACATTGCGCCATGACTCTGGAAGGTTTTCATAGTTTATTATATTTTTTGATCCTATGGAAATATCCGCCCCGGCATAATGATTACTTTTTAGTTTTGGTGCTGCCAGAGGTGTTTTATAGGTAATACCCAGAACTAAGCTGTTAGTTTGACTACTTCTTAATGGAGTAGTAGGCAGCTCATTTAAATCATTCAGCGAGAAAGTTACGCTACTATTTTGACGGGCATAGCCTGCCTTTACGAAAAGATTATATTTAAGTGGATAATTTAGGAGTATATCATAACTAAGATTCAGAAAAGTAGAATCCTCTTTGAGTAAGTTGAAATGTGTCTCAAATCCTAAAGGAGAAGAAAAGCTTCTAAACTGTGCTATTGAAGTATTAAGAAATTGCGACTGCTCATCATATTTTTGCCAGTTTAATTGCCATTTGATAGCGGACCTGAAGAGATTTGTTAGCGCAAAATCAGCCTGACCTGTTATTAATGTTCTGTTGTCTACTGGAATAACTCCAATAATAGCATCAAACCGATTAGAAGGAACTTTATTGATGTCAAGATTAATTTGTGCCTTTCCATTGCTGAAATTAACTCTTGGGACTTCTGACAAAGCAAGAAACTCAATTTGACTGATTTTATCTTGAATACCATTAAATTCTTGCATTGACCACCTTCCATGGTAGTGCAGGTCAAGATAGTTCTGTAGGTATTTAGTTTTTATTAAATCATTATTGGCTTCAATTGAGTCATAAAGGATTAAGTTTCTTAATTTAATATGTACAGTTGCATCTACCGTGTAGCCATTAATTTTATCAATATCTAAAACTGCTTCGGCAAATGGATAACCCTGGTTATAGGCATATTTTTTAAGAATGCCCTTTGTAATATCTTTTAAAAGAATTTGATCTGCTATTTCGCCTTCAACATTGATAAGGCCTTTTCTAACAACTGGTTCTTTATCAAATTTTAAAGACACCTCATTCCAATAGTAAGTTGGCCCTTTAATCACTGAAGGAACACCATCAATTTCCCCATATCTTGCTTCTAAAAATCCTCTTGATTTTAAAGAATCAATAACAAACTGGTGATTAGCGGGAAGAACTAAACTCTTTGATTCTTCTGATACTTGCGCACTTGAAATAGTAAGTACCTTAGTGAGCATAAGGATAAAAATATAAACTACCTTTGCTCTCAAATGAGCGGTATTTACATTCATATTCCATTTTGTAAGCAAGCCTGTCACTATTGTGATTTCCATTTCTCAACTAATATGAGATTAAAAGATGAAATGGTAAACGCTATCTGCAAAGAATTAAGGCTCCGAAAAGATTATTTACAGTCAGAAATAATAGAATCTATCTACTTTGGCGGGGGAACACCTTCTTTATTAAATGAGGCCGAATTAACTAAAATAATGATCACTATTAGTGAGCATTTTAATCTATCCGATCATGCTGAAACAACTCTTGAAGCCAATCCTGATGACATCACTCCTTTAAAACTGAAAGCATTTTATAATGCCGGTATCAACAGGTTAAGCGTAGGAGTTCAAAGTTTTGATCCACACATATTAAAATGGATGAACAGAGCTCATGATGCACAAGAAGCCATGAATTGCCTTAACTGGATCAAGGAGTCAGATATTTCAAACTATAGTGCAGATTTAATTTATGGAATACCTACAGGTTCAAATCAGCAGTTATTAAACGACATCAAGCAGCTGATAGCTTTTGAACCCAATCATATTTCAGCCTATTGTTTAACTATAGAACCTAAAACTGTTTTCGGCCATAAGCTCGAGAAAGGTACATTAAAAGAGGTTGATGAAGAATTAGCTGCTAATCAATTTTTAATAATTGACGAGACACTATCTAAAGCAGGCTACAGACATTATGAAGTATCCAATTATTGCCTTCCAGGCTATGAATCGTTTCATAATAACAACTATTGGAGAGGAGTGAAGTATTTAGGCATAGGCCCTGGAGCTCACTCTTTTAACGGAAGTAATAGACAGTTCAACATAAGTAATAATCCTAAATATATTCAATCCATTCAGCAGGGTAGGCTGCCATTACAAGAAGATTTACTAACGAAGAATGACAGAATCAACGAATATCTGATGACTTCTTTGAGAACTGCAGAAGGTATTGACACCAACATTCTTTTAAGTCGTTTCAATTACAATTTTTTTGGTGAAAACAATTCTATTATTGAGAGTTGGGAAGCAGAAAAGTTGTGCCTCAGAAATGAAAACGGAATAACACTAACTTTAAAAGGAATGCTGCTAGCTGATAAACTAGCAGCCGATTTATTTATTGTTGACTAAAGGCTCATCAAGTCTTTAAATTTAGTAGCCTGCCTTCTGCTTACTTCAACCTTTTCACCTCCCTTTAGCTTAACCATCAATCCTCCATTAAACCAGGTTTCAATTTCATCAACCCATTCAAGGTTGATAATATGCTTTCTAGAAACTCTGAAGAAAGATTTGTTGTCAAGCTTCTCGTCTAAGGCATTTAGAGATTTGTGAATCATAGGTTTATACTTATCAAAATAAACCTTTATGTAATTACCATCAGATTCAAATAACCTCACATCCTTTAGCTTTACAAACCAGCAATTATCACCATCCTTCACAAAAACCTGGTCGTTGGTTGTCAGTTTAGTTGTTGATTTCTCCTCCGTAGGTGTCAATTTAGCTAGTTGTCCTCTCACCTTTTCAACGGCATCTGTTAACCGTTTTGGTTCTATTGGTTTAAGCACATAATCCAAAGCGTTATATTCAAATGCCTTCAATGCATATTCGTCATAAGCCGTAGTAAAAATTACCTGAGGGGTTTTCTCTAAAGACTCTAATAACTCAAAGCCTGTTTTACCTGGCATTTGAATATCCAGAAATATTAAATCAGGATGTAATTTGTTAATAAGCTGCTCCGCTTCGTCTACATTAACAGCTTCGCCTATTACTTCAATATCTTTAAACTCTTGCAAAAGGTTATTCAATTCCTTTCTGGCTAATCTTTCATCATCAACAATAATTGCTTTCATGTCTGTAATTTTTTATTTCTGTAAACAGATAGCTTCTACAAAGTACTGTCCGGTATTTTAACTGTAGTTAAAACAAGTCCGTCCAACTCATTTTTTATACTGAAAGAAGCTCTATTATCATAAATCAATTTAAGTCTTTGTTTGGTATTTTCTATTCCAAAGCCTGTAGTCTCCTTTCTCTTAGAAGGTGGTAAGTATCGGCCTGAGTTTCTAATAGAAATTGTTAATATATCATTTTCCACATCAGTTTTAATAGTAATCTCTCCACCTTTTGTAAGCTTTGCAATGCCATGTTTAATGCCATTTTCTACAAGTGTTTGAATCATTAAGGGTGGTACTAAAAACTTATTCGAATCAGGATGAATTTCATAAATAGTAGTAAGCCTTTCTTCATAACGAATCTTTTCCAACGCCAAGAAATCAACTACTGTATTAAGTTCATCTGAAAAGCTCACTACTCGTTTTCTATCTAAAATCAGCGAGTTCCTTAAAATATTAGAGAGCTGTGTTATCGCTTTTTTCGACTTGGCAGGATCTTCATCAACCAAGGCCCTAACGCTATTAAGCGCGTTAAAGATAAAATGCGGATTCAACTGAGACTTAAGGTTATTCAATTCTGCCTCATTCATTATGGCATTAAACTTCAATGACCTGTTATAATTCTCAACATAGTAATACATAAAGTAGCCCATTGACCATAAAAAATAAAGAATGAGGTTGGCCAGAATGCTCATAAAAATGACGACAGAGTTTAAATCATACTCTGGTTCTAAAGAGCCTAAAAGCGTTGACACGATTAATAAAAAAAGGTGGTCAATCGCGCTTAGTACCAAGCAGGCAATAATTACTTTGAAAATTAATTGGGGGATCAACTGCTTTAACCACCCTTTTTGTATGATGTAGTTTCTGTAAAGATGTGTTAACCCAATGTAAATAGGTATAAATATGAGCTGACCTACCGCTTGTTGTTCTGTAAAATTATTGGAAAGATATGCTATATAAATATTAAGCAATCCGTAGGCTGTCCAGCCTGAAAGTTGCAGAATCCAATATAAGCGTTTTTTATTCATTAGGTGTAGGTACTACTTGTTCAGACTTGAAAAGTAGTACCTTTTTGCTTGATTGAAAAACCGCCCATCAAAATCACTTTATTGGTTGCTCTTGTTTATTGAGTTTGCCAAACTGAGATGGTTTAAACGGCCTAATAATCAACCTTGTACCACGATCATAGGTGAAATAATTCCAAATCCAGTTGGTAAGAATTACTAACTTACTTCTGAACCCCACTATAGAAATAAGATGAACAAACATCCAAACAAACCATGCAAAGAAACCTCCAAAATGGACATCTTTCGGTAAATCTACGACAGCTTTATTCCTGCCTACAGTAGCCATACTTCCTTTATCAGTGTATTTGAATGGTTTAGGCTCTTTATCTTGAGAAAGTCGCTTTAGGTTATTGGCGAGTAATTCACCTTGTTGCATGGCTACAGGAGCTAACATGGGATGCCCCTTAGGAAAGTCTGTTGTTTCCATGTAGGCTATGTCTCCAATGGCAAAAACATTCTCTGTGCCCTTTATTTTGTTGAAATGATCAACTTTATATCTGTTTCTTTCCAAACAATCATCAGGTAAACCTGGAATAACATTTCCAATTACTCCTGCTGCCCAAACCAACGTATTAGTTCTAATCTTTTCACCTCCTTTAAAAGTTACATATTCTCCATCGAAAGACTCCACAAAAGTTTTTAGCTTCACTTTAGCATCGAACTTTTTGAGATATTTCTGGGCATGCTTATCGGCAAAATCAGACATACCACCAAGCAAACCGTCCATCCCTTCGACCAAATATATATTCATATTGTCAAAATCTACATCAGGGTAATCCTTAGGTAAAACGTGTTTTTTTAATTCACCCAAAGCTCCTGCTAATTCAACTCCTGTAGGGCCTCCACCAACAATCACAATATTCAATAGTTTTTGAAGATCTTCCTGATCAGAGGTTAAAACAGCTTCCTCAAAATTTTGTAAAATATGACTTCTTAAATCTAGTGCTTGTGGTATTTGCTTTAAGGGAAAGGCACCCTCAAATTTAGAAGGATCACCAAAGAAGTTTGTCTTGGAACCACACGCAATCACCAGATAATCATAAGTGAGGTTACCAATATTAGTAAACACAGTATTGATATCGGGTTTAATTTCACTAACTGTCGCCATTCGAAAAAAGATATTCTTCGAATTTTCCAGAAGTTTGCGTAGCGGACCCGCGATGGCATCAGGTTCAAGACCCGCTGTAGCCACCTGATATAATAGAGGTTGAAAAGTATGGTAGTTATTTCGATCAAATAAGACCACCTGAACTTCTGTGTTAGCAAGTTTTTTTGCCAATTGAATACCGGCAAAACCGCCTCCTATAATAACAACTCTCTTGTGCTCAGTTTTAGGGACTCTTAGTGGGTTTTTCTTATCCATTGAACTTGTTCTTTATTAGTAAAGATAAAAAGTAGCCTAACAAATGTGTCATTAAACCTGAAGTTTCATAGAAGAAAATAAGCCGTTGGTCGTCAAAAAACTATTATTGGAAAAATACTATAATAATTGACCGTAATTTTTTGATAGTGAGGAACTAATTGAGGTCAAATTAGCTTTTAAGAGTAATAGTTTAATTCATAGTGAATGGTTGATGTTTTGGTAAGTAAGAAGCCGCAGTAAAATGCGGCTTTTTCATTTATTGGCCTTTAAAATAGCTTCAACCGCATCCATCTCATCAAGCCAACGCAGCGCTTCCAGCCCTAAATGCCTTACAATTATTTTTCTGTATGAATGGCTCTTTTTATACTCAGTTGTAAGAAACTTGTTAAGCGGGATGTTCCAATCAGTTTCCATTGGTAAAATAAAAGCCAATTCTTCCACTTTTTGTACCCCAACCCTATGTTCTTTAATTGACATATTACTCTTATGTGCCTCTACCAAATAAATAAAATCAATAATGGTAAAATAGTGCCCATCTTCACTCACTTTATTAAGAACTTCATTAAAATTAGGCACATAATCTATCTCTAAATTAGGATAGAAATCATTTTTTAAGGCTAGCAGTTGTTCCTCATTTGTTGAACCTTTAACAGTCAGTGCTTTAAGTCCGGAAAACTCATTAGCAATATTAGTTAGGGAAGAAAGTTCAGCAATACTATTGTTAGAAAGCATTACGGCATAATTCCTGATAAAAGGTGGACTAAATTGGAATCTTGTTGCCCGCTTCTTTGTCATGGTTACATTTGACAAACCAAAAGATCCATATTTGGCATTTTCCACTGTCATCAGGAAAGTTGGAAAATCATCCACAAATTCTTTATGTAATATAGATTTTGTTCTGATTCCGTACTTATCCAGCAAAAAGAATTCAAAATCAGCCATTATATCCACACAGATACCTACCAATCTACCATGTTGAAAATCAGAAAAACCAGGAGCATTTGAAAAAATATAATGGAGTTCAGCTTCTTTCTCAATTAGGGCATTTTTAAACTGGGTTCCTTCAATTTGGGCACGTAGGTTCACCATATTGAATAAGAAAAGCAAGCAGAAAAATTTTAGGCAACTCATAACTGTTATTAAATAAAAAAGGGCTTTTCATTTCTGAAATGCCCTTTAAATATAACTATTCCTATTTTATTTGCCTATTGAACCCATTACACGCTTCATAAAATTATTGAGCGCATCCTTTTGTGAAGTTCCTCCTTTTATGTCTTTGTGAACTTCCAGAGCTCCTGAAAAATTAGAGAGTAACTCACCGATTACATCCAACTCTTCAGGTTTAATACCTTTAGCTTCAATAAGGTCTTCAAGAAGATCCATAGTTTCCACTACATAATCTTCATCATTCTTTTCAATAAACTCAACAACGTGCTTAATTACTGGTAACCTCATTTAATAAATCTGTTATAATACTTGGTTTATTTCCTGCTATAGAGTTTACTAACTGTCCATTCTTAAAAGCTGCAAAAGTTGGTAAATTACTTACCTCTACTAAAGCACGTGAATCAGGCTGCTTTTCAGCATCAACATAAACAAACTTTATATTTTCGTTTTCACCTGCCAATCGCTTGAATTTTGGTTTAGTAATTCTGCAATTTCCACACCAGGTAGCTCCATATTGCACCATTACAGTTTCGTTGTTGTCTACTATTTCTTTTAGATTATCGTTTTCTAATTCTATCATTTCTCTTTTGTTTTCACTTTTTCGAACTGCAAAGATAAGTAGATGTTTAGTTATTTGTTAAATTGATAATATCCATATTCATATAGACAAAAGCAATCTTGCATTAATCTAAAGACGCAAAAATATGTTGAAATGAACATTTGTCATTGATAAACTTTATCGCATCATCTATTGACATTCTTTCTTGTGAAGTAGTGTCACGGTCTCTTATAGTTACTGTATCATCTTCTAATGTTTGATGGTCAACAGCAATACAGTAAGGCGTACCAATTAAATCCTGACGGGTATAACGTTTTCCTATAGAAGCGGCCTCCTCATAAACTACATTATGCATTGATTTAAGTTGTTTGTAAATCTCCCTTGCCTTTTCAGGAAGCCCGTCTTTTTTGGTAAGAGGTAAAACTGCCGCTTTTACAGGAGCCAAAGCAGGTTTAAACTTTAAGTAAATTCTTTTCTTTTCATTACCTTCTTCACCTGTTACTTCCTCAGTAAAGGCATTGCACATTAGCATCAAGAATAGTCTATCGCAACCAACAGATGTTTCTACCACGTACGGAATGTAATTCTTGCTTATTTCAGGATCGAAGTACTGAATCTTTTTCTTCGATACTTCCATGTGGCGCTTTAAATCAAAGTCAGTTCTGCTGTGAATCCCTTCTATTTCTTTAAAACCAAACGGAAACTCAAACTCAACATCAACAGCAGCATTTGCATAATGTGCCAGTTTCTCATGAATATGAAACTTCAGTTTATTTTCAGGAATACCAAGTGCTTTGTGCCACTTCATTCTGGTATCTCTCCACTTTTCATACCAGTCAAGTTCTTCGCCAGGTCTTACAAAAAATTGCATTTCCATTTGCTCAAACTCACGCATTCTGAATATAAACTGCCTTGCAACAATCTCATTTCTGAAAGCTTTGCCTATCTGAGCAATTCCAAAAGGTACTTTCATTCTTGCAGTTTTCTGAACATTTAGAAAATTTACAAATATACCCTGCGCTGTTTCTGGTCTTAAATATATTTTGTTGGAATCATCTGCAACACTACCAATCTGAGTTGAAAACATTAAGTTAAACTGGCGTACTTCTGTCCAATTATCAGTGCCAGAAACCGGGCACTTAATGCCTTCCTCTATAATAAGATTTCGAAGACCTTCCATGTCTTCATCTGTCATCAACTGACCCATCTTATCTAATAAAGCCTGTGCCTTATCTTTATCACCATCCTTTTCATAAGCGGCAGCTTTATCTTCAATCAGTACATCTGCTCTGTATCTCTTTTTTGAATCTTTGTTGTCAATCATCGGGTCGTTAAAACTATCGATGTGACCAGATGCCTTCCAGGTATCGGGATGCATGAAAATAGCAGAATCGAGCCCTACAATGTCATCATGAAAACGCGTCATGGTATTCCACCATAACTCTTTGATATTCTTCTTCAGTTCAGCGCCATAAGGACCGTAATCATACACCGCTTGAAGACCATCGTAAATTTCACTTGATTGATACACAAAGCCATATTCTTTGGCGTGTGCTACTATATCTTTAAATAAATTGTTTTCGTTGTTTTGATCATTCTTTGCCATGATGCAAAGATAAATTAATTAGATAAGTAGGCGAGGGCAGAGTTGAAAAAATATAATTATTCTTTGGGAAGCTCAATTGTGAAAGCTGTGCCTTCACCGAGCTTAGAATCAAGCCTGATGCTGCCGCCAATTCGCTCAACCATATCTTTGACTATGAACAAGCCTAAGCCCGAGCCAATTGAATTGTCAGACGCTCTAAAAAACATATCGAATATTTTACTCTGTGCCTGATCAGGTATGCCTTGTCCGTTGTCAGAAACCTCAATCTTATAAGTCCTACCTAATGATTTTCCGTTCACGGCTATGTATTTACCTCGTTGATTGTGCCTGTGGTACTTAATGGCATTGTCTACTAAATTATTGAGCACAATATTTAGCCTGCTTGCATCAGTGAATATTTCGTCAGACTCATCGATATCAATTCTGAAATCAATTGTAGCAGCTTGCTCACGGTATTGC
Source organism: Marivirga atlantica (assembly GCF_016734805.1). Taxonomy (GTDB): domain Bacteria; phylum Bacteroidota; class Bacteroidia; order Cytophagales; family Cyclobacteriaceae; genus Marivirga; species Marivirga atlantica. The sequence goes on along the minus strand of NZ_JAERQG010000001.1, from coordinate 757,244 downwards.
GCATTATTTACAACCTCAGAAGCGAGATCAAAAAGTTTAACCTCCTCTCGCTGAATTTCAGTACGGGTGTTTCTGGCAAAACTTATTATCTCATCAATAAAAGTATAGAGTTTTTTTACGCGCGTTTTCATCATGTTCATGAGCTGCTTTAGCTCATTAGCATCATCTGTTGTGTCGCAAATATTGATTAGACCTTGAATAGAGTTTAGAGGAGCGCGCAAATCATGTGATACGCTATAAACAAAGCGATCAAGCTCGGCATTAGTCTTTTCCAGCAGTGAGTTTTTTTCTTGTATTTGTTCTTCCCACTCCTTCTTTTCAGTAATATCAACAAGAGAACCAACCATCCTAAGTGGTTTCTCGCCTTCTGCCCATTTGGCCTGGCCCGAACCTTGAAACCATTTATAGCTTCCATCTTTACATTTGAATTTGTATTCAACTGAAAAAGGTTCTTTCTTCTGCAAATGATTCTGAAAATCTTTGACTAGCCGTGGATAATCAGCTCTTTCAGCTAACAAATTCTTAAATGTTACTTTGTTAGGAGCTATCTCATCAGGCTCATATCCCAATAGCTCATAAAGCTTGGGTGACCACCACTGCTGATCCTTATTTATATTTTCCCAATCCCAAATACCTGCATTGGTACCTTCAACTGCTAGTCTAAACCTTTCTTCACTTTCTTTTAATTTTCTATCCTTCTCTTTTAAATCCTTTTCTGATCTATCCTGAAGTTTGATTTGAAAGTAAATAACTACAACAACTATCAGGAAAGAGAATATAAAGTTCATGAAATAGATATAGCTCTCCTTGGCAGAATCAATATCATCAATCGTAATAGGGAAAATTAAATTTGCTTCACTTACGATAAAACATAAAAGAGCCAATAGCCCATAAATTATCCAGAAATATGCTCTTTTAAGGCCAAATAGAAATATTGATGCAACTATCACATCAAATAAATAAAGTTGCGCCCCATAATATTTACCGCTACTCACCATAAAAACAAACAACATAGCAAGTGCTACAATAAGGATGAGGTGTTTGGCCGTTTCGTAATATCCGGATCTATTTGTAATATAAACTGCCATACCACCTAGAACACCTGTTATAAATATTGGTGATAAAATGGCATAGCCCCAGATGATAGTATTGAGGGACCAATTAAATAAGCATACCGATACCATAATAATTGCTGCTACCCCAACCATGAGGGCTTTGCGGTAATTACTTTCTGAAGCAATATAAACTTCCTCGCCTAAAACTATTTTCTTTAGAGAAATCAACAGAAATATTTATTTGAATATACTTATTAATTGATCTAAAAGGATTTCATTTTATTAATCACTTGTGCCAGGCCATGTAGGGTTTTGGATGGATTTAAATCGTTATCGACTGAAAACTAGCCAATTATACAATTTTTCCAGATAAGAATCAATTTAGTTAGTGTAATATTACAGATAATTATGCCTTAGACTTTACGAGAATGAAAGTACCCATTGAGCGCTTGTTCTCTATGACTACATATTTAAATGGCTCAACCCAGCGCATTCCCCAATCTGAGATGAATTGATTGATGATATCGTTATCAATTAAAAAGCGTCTCTCACCATTACCAAAAGTATAAATATTATGTTTTACATTCTTTTGTTCATCTTTTGATAAAAAATGTGTGGTCATACTTCTAATTACAAGGTGTCCTCCTGGTTTTAAAACTCTAAAGGATTCTTGAAGCATTGAAATAAATTGTTCTAAACTATTGGCGAAATGAAATACAGCCGAGGACAAAACCACATCGAACGTTTGATCAGGAAAAATCAATTTTGAGGCATTCATTAACTGAAAGCGACCTTCATAATCCTTGATTTTTAATGATTTGGCAATATGCCTGATATATTGAATAGAAAGTTCATCTTTATCAATACCAAAAACATCATACCCCTGCTTCATGCAATAAATCAAATTTCGGCCTTCTCCGCAGCCGACATCCAGTATTCTCGCATCATCCTGAAGATATCCTTTAAGGATAAAATCTAACCAATAAATATCAATATTGCCTATATGCTTATTGAGTTCTCTCCAATTCATGACGGTAGCTGTCATAAGCGCTATTAAATGCGGAAATACCTTCTTCAACTAATTCCTTTGAGCGATAGAACTCAAATGTTCCGCAGCTGTCTCTAGATATTCTGACAACCATGTCAGGCTTTATTTGCTGCATTTGAAGGGCTGTCATACGTTCTTGCATAAGATCAATTGACCTGTTAAGCAAATCAAAGAACCCTAGTTTTTTGATAGCTGGTGTCGATGGTTCTTTAGAAGTTGGCCAGAAGCTTTTTAATCTATTTCTGAAGTCTTCAATAAGCCTAGAGTAATTTTGCTCTTTAGCAATTTCATCCTCAGTTTCTACCACTTTAGGCTTAAAGGGCACGTTAGAATTAACATCAACCGCTATAAGTATATCACCTTCTGTACGCTTTACCCTGTTTAAAGGTATAGGGTTGAGCACTCCTCCATCTACAATTTCCTCATCATCTATATAGGCTGGGGTTATAACGGTCGGAATAGCACATGAAGCTCTTAAGGCATCCATCAATTCTCCCTTTTCAAAAATAACCTCTTGCTGCGCTCTTATATTTGAAGCTATTGCCGTAAATGGGATGGACATCTCTTCAATTAAAATATCACCCATGAGATTTCTCATCTCTTTGAATACCTTTTCCCCCCGTACAAAGCCTTGAAGACTAAATGTAAAATCAAGCAGCTTGAACACATCAATTTTATCAAAATTTGTAACCCAGTCTTTGTAGTCCTCAAGTTTTCCGGCTGCATACATACCACCAACAACAGCTCCCATACTTGAACCAGCAATTGATGTTATTTCAAAATTATTTTTGAGAAGGGATTCTATTACACCTATGTGTGCTACACCTCTGGCGCCACCACTACCTAATACGAGTGCTACTTTTTGCTTCATTAAAATTTGAGCCTTGAATAAATTAAAATGAAGCTACAAAATTTTAATCAGGCTCAGAAAAAGATAAGGAAAGAAAGCTTATTTATTTACCTCAATAAATTTATTTACATCCTGAGATTTGCCTAAAATAATCATGATATCAGTCTCTTTGAGAAAGGTATCAGCACGTGGCACGCCAATGATATGCTCGACCTTTTCCATCTTATCTCCCTTTTTCTCATCAAAGAAACGCTTAACGGTTATAAGGTTGAGGTTATACTTTTCTCTTAAACCTATCTCGCTAATGGTTTGATCTACAACTCTCGTAGGTGTATTAATTTCAACAATTTCATAGTTGTCAGGTAAAGGCAAGAAGGAACGCATGTTAGGATGAAGCAACATTTCTCCTACGGTTTTTCCCACAGTTTCTTCTGGAGAAAGTATTTCTGTAATACCCATTTTTTCAAGGATCATACGTTGTTGCGAGTTTGCCGCGCGCGCAATAATTCTTTTAACTTCAAGCTCTAAAAGTAGTACAGTAGTTAATAGTAAGCCTTCAAAATTTTCACCAATGGCTACTACAACAGCATCCATATCTTGTATATTCTGAGCTCTTAAAGCTTTGACATCTGTAGAGTCTAATGCAACAGCATAGGCCACATCATCTTTCATTAGCTCAACTTTGTCAAGATCGATATCTATTGCAAGTACTTCAGCACCTCTATCAGCTAAAGTTCTAGCTATGGATTCACCAAACTGTCCTAAACCAATTACCGCAAATCTATTAGTCATGAGATTGTTCTTTTAGATAGGATACAAGCACTTCTAACCCTTTATCAAACTTATTGTTATTAGGTATTATAATATCTGCATCAAACTTAAACGGTTCAATATACTTTTCATATGTTGGCGCCACATGCTTTTCGTATCTGTAAAGCACATCGTCCAAATCATAGCCACGCTCAGAATTATCACGAAATATCCTCCTTTTGAGTTTTACATAATCTTTAGCGTCAATAAACACCTTTAGATCAAGCAACTTGGTCAGTTCCGGAAAGTAGAAAACAAATAAGCCTTCCACCACAATAATTTTTGCAGGGTTGAAGGTAAGCATTTCAGGAACTACATTGGGGTTATTGAAGGTATACTCTTTCCGAGTTACTACTTTTCCTTCTTTTAAAGCTTTAATGTCACGCGCGTATTCATCAAACTCGATTGACTGAGGCGTATCGAAGTTTTCAACCCCGTTTTCATCTTTTGGCTGAAGGTGTCTGTCTTTATAATAATTATCTTGAGAAACTAAGCAGATTTCTTCTGCACTGAAGTGATCAATTAAACTTTTTAGAAACAGGGTTTTTCCTGAAGCACTACCACCTGTTATACCGACTATGAAAGGCTTACTCATAGCCACAAAAGTACTGTTTAATCTGCGTTTAGAAAATTAGTTTTTAAAAATTCGACAAACTTTGCTACTGCTCTTCCTCGATGAGATATCATATTTTTTTGAGCCATACTCATTTCTGCAAAAGTTTTATCAAATCCATTCGGTTTGAATATAGGGTCGTAACCAAAACCATCATTACCTGATTGTTCATTTGTGATTACTCCTTCAACTTTACCCTCAAAAGTATATTCTTTATTATTTATAAAAGCTGAAATGACTGTTCTGAATTGTGCCCCTCTATTTGGAGAAGCTTTCAAGTTATCGAGAAGTAAGTTGATGTTATCCTTATTGGATCGGTGAGAGCCTGCGTACCTAGCAGAATAAACACCCGGTTCATTGTTTAAAGCAAATACCTCAAGGCCGGTATCATCAGCAAAACAGTTCACATGATAATTTTCAAAGACGTACTGAGCCTTTTGTCTGGCATTACCTTCAAGTGTGCTTTGATCTTCAGCTAGCTCTTCTGTACAACCAATCTCCTTAAGGCTTAATAATTGGAATTGCTCCCCTAGCAACTGCTTTACCTCTTTAATTTTATTGTCATTATTTGTGGCAAAACAAATTTCCATTCCACTTTAGTTACTGCCTACACCTACTAGACGGATTCGGAATTCAAGATTTGAATTTGGTGGGATGATTACACTATCTGCTGCATTTTTGACAGTATCGTCACCATAGGCTAAGCCCGAGGGGATATACAATCTGTACTCACCATTATTTCTCATATTATATAGACCAAATTTCCAGCCCGCAATAAGGTTATTACTGCTTAGTGTAAATTGAGTGCCTATTCCAGTATCAAATTTTGAACTGCTTCCGAGTACTCTTCCTTCATAATCAGCCACTACTATGCTACAATTATCTGGTACATCACCAGTACCGTCTTCTAATGTAGACAGACGAACACCGGAAGCATCAGTTTGGTAGCTTATGTTATTTGATTCCAAATAACTCTCGATTTCCTGAACATCATTTGCTAACTGCTGCTGGTCTATACCAGAAATATTTGGTTTTTCATTGCAGTCTCTTTCTTCTATACAAGCAAAAAAAAGAAACGATAATATTAATAAATAAGCTTTTCTCATTTTAGAACTTAATGTCTATTAATTCTACTTCAAACATTATTACTGTATTTGCAGGAATTGTACCGCCTGACCCATTCGATCCATAACCAAGATAAGACGGTAAAATAAACTGAGCTTTACTGCCTTCATTTAATAAGGCTATTCCTATATCCCAACCACTTACTACCGCACCAACCCCTAAAGTAAATTGAAATGGTTGATAATTTCGGTTTTCATTGTAAACTCCTTCTGCTCTTGCAACTGAATCAATAGAAGTATCAAATACTCTTCCATCAAGAAAGCGCCCAACATAATCGACAACAACCTGCTGACCATTGTTTGGCTTTTCTCCAGTTCCTTCTTCCTCAATAATATAATGGAGGCCAGAAGAATGCACCTCTGCCTCCAAATTATTATCTTCAAGATAAGATTCGATAATAACCAAATCCTCTTTTAACTGTTTTTCAGGACATTCACCAAATTCATTGGTGCATTCCTTATCGCAAGCCGTGAATGCAATAGCGATGATTAATAATAAAAAACCTCTTTTCACTAAATTTATTTTACTCCTACTAGCTCAACATCGAACACTAAAACTTCATTTGGCCCTATGTCTCCTCCAGCACCTCTTGGTCCATAAGCTAAATAAGAAGGAATGATTAAAGTGGCTTTAGATCCCACATTTAATAAAGATATACCTTCATCCCAACCTTTGATAACTCTACCTTTTCCAATAGGAAATTCTAAAGGGCTATATGGCTCTCTTCTTTCATCATAAAGATCATTTTCTTGCGCAACTTCTTTAATAGAAGTATCAAATACTTTTCCATTTAACAGTTTACCAACATAATTAACTTGTACAGTTTGACCTGCTTCTGGCTTAGGGCCATCACCTTCTTCTGTAATTACATAAAACAAACCAGACTCAGTAGAATCAGCATTTATGTTGTTTTCTGTTAGATATTGTTTGATGATATCTTCATCTACACCTTTTTGAGCTTCAGCTTCCTTTTGCATCTTCTCAATCATTTCCTGACGCATTTCTTGTTGCCAAGCCATAAAACCAGCTGAATCGTATTTCTCTTTAGCAGTGGCAAAAACGGTGATTCTATCATTTGGCTGCATATCATCAGATAGTGGTTGTCTAAAGCCTTTTGTAAATACTTCGCTAGCAGAAAGTGTAGTTCTAATACTATCACCCACTTTAATCTCTTTCAAAATCGAGAATAAACTACCTCTTTTCTTTAAAGAAGCACTATCAATTTTTATTGGAAGCATACCTACTTCATCACTATCAATTAAAACAGAATCATTGCTGTCAACCATTTTAATGTAAAATGTACCATAATCATTTTGCACAAAAGCTTCTCCATTATCGGAGGCTAACAAATAGTACTCTACGCCATCCGTTGTTGATAACTTTTCAGGCTTGTTACAACCTACCGCCAAGATTAAAATTGATAATATTAATAGAGTGTTTCTCTTAAAATTCATCATAAGATTCTATTGGTGTTTTATTTTCTAATTCTTTATTATACTTAACTATTATTTTCTTAAATAATTCAACTGTCTCAGACAAGTTTCTGTCGGTTTTACCTCCGGCAGCATTCTTATGACCTCCACCACTAAAATACTGATTGGCCAATGTATTTACTTCAAAGTCACCAATTGAACGAAGCGATAACTTAGTGCCATCTTCCGTTTCTGTAAAAAGGGCGGCCATAGTTATCCCGTTTATTGATAAAGCATAATTCACTAAACCTTCAGTATCTCCGGTTTTTGAATTAAACTTCTTTAAATCTTCCATTGACACGGCAAAAAAAGCTGCGTGATATTCCGGATACACTTGTAGCCTTTCACTAAGGGCGAAACCAAGAAACTTCAAACGATCTAATGAGTTAGTATCGTATATAAGTCTGCTTACCTCAGAATTATCCGCTCCCAAATCAATGAGTTGAGCAACAATTTCGTGAACTTCTTTATTGGTATTAGGATGCTTAAAGGAACCAGTATCTGTCATAATGCCCGCATAGAAGCATTCTGCAATATCCTTGGTAATAAGGGCCTTATCTCCAAAAGAAACAATCATTTTGTATACCAATTGAGCTGTAGATGCGGAATGAATATCATGACTGCCGTAATCAGCAAATGCTTCAGGATCACGATGATGATCAATTAGTACTTTAACAGCTTTGGCCTCTCTTACATACTCGCCCAAACCATTAATTCTATTTAATACCGAGAAATCAAGACAGAAAATTATATCAGCTTCTTCAACTAATTTCTTAGATTTCGATCCATCTTCCTCATCATAAACGATCACCTCACTATTTCCTTTCATCCATTTTAAGAAATCAGGATAATCAGATGGAGATATTACTTTGACAGTATGACCTTTACTTATTAAGTAATTATAAAGGCCAAGACTACTACCTAATGCATCTGCATCTGGTTTATGGTGTGTAGTAATGATTATATTTTGAGGTGCTTTCAGCACCTCTTTTAGCTTCGCTATTTCTTGCATTGGCAACTATTAATCCAGACTCGGATTAAATTGATTTGCAAAGTTGCCAAGAATTTCATCAAAAACAAACTTCAAGGGTTGGTCAAAGTGGCTTAAAGTGTTAAGTAATAATTAATTTCTTTCCAGTAAGCAGGTATTAAAAATATATCCTCTTAAATTTGCGCCAAATTTTAAAGAAAATTACAATGGCTGGAAACAGAACATTTACGATGATTAAGCCAGATGCCGTGGCTGAGAACAACATAGGTGCAATTACAAAAATGATCGAAGCTGATGGTTTTAGAGTTGTAGCTATGAAGATGACAAAACTTTCTGCAGAGCGTGCAGGTCAGTTTTACGCAGTTCATAAGGAAAGACCTTTCTATCAAGATCTTTGTGATTATATGTCTGGTGGACATATTGTAGCAATGATTCTTGAAAAAGATAACGCAGTTGCAGATTTCAGAAAGCTTATAGGTGCTACAAACCCTGCTGAAGCTGAAGAAGGAACTATCAGAAAAATGTTTGCCAAATCAATTGAGGCAAATGCTATTCATGGTTCTGACTCTGATGAAAATGCTGAAATTGAAGGAAGTTTCTTTTTTGCTGGAATAGAGAAGTTCTAAGCTTAAACTACTTCATAAAAAAGGCCTTGTTACTGAATATTAACACGGCTTTTTTATTATTATAAATTGGGCTTAAAACAAAAAAACCTGACCGTAATGATCAGGTTTCGTGCCAGGAGCGGGACTTGAACCTGTCTGCCGACAGGCAGGCCCGCACTTCGGCAGGCAAACCTGAATGAGCAAATGCTCACAAATACCGTTTAAGAAATTCTCGGCCTATTCCACTCTTTAAATACTTCTCATGGTTTCTCGCTTCTAAACGAGTCTCAAACTCTTTCTTGTAAATTAGTTTGAAGGGACAATAAGGTTTTGTTGTTTTCTCTAAGCCCGCATTATGCCTTCGCAATCTTTCTTCCAAATCTGATGTGAGTCCTTTATAGACATAATTACTTGAAAGACTTTTAATGGCATAAACTGTATACATGGCTACAAAACAAAAAAACCTGACCGCAATGATCAGGTTTCGTGCCAGGAGCGGGACTTGAACCCGCACGAGCAAATGCTCACAAGATTTTAAGTCTTGCGTGTCTACCAATTTCACCATCCCGGCAAAGAGATTAGTGTTGTAAAAAAATAAGTGAGCATTCCAGCTCACTTATTCGCTAAGAGCGGGAGACGAGGTTCGAACTCGCGACCTCAACCTTGGCAAGGTTGCGCTCTACCAGCTGAGCTACTCTCGCTTTTTCCTTTCATTTTGAAAGTTTTGTTTAACCTTCTTCCTGAATGGGATTGCAAATTTAATAGGGGTATTTTAAAAATCAATAGCTTGAGCCAAAAAATTCAAAAAAAATTGAATCTTTTTTATGCAGCTACTTTATCATGTTTCATTTTATCTCTTAATTCTTTTGCCTCTTGCTTATTTTTAGAATACTTAATATGCTTAGGCACAGCCTTTAAGTCCCAAATCAAGCCAATCCATGACATGAACTTAAGCCCGTAATAAGTCAAGTCAACTTCCCACCAGAAAAAACCTTGACGAGCTGACACTTCGTAATAATGGTGGTTATTATGCCAACCTTCTCCCAAAGTCAATAGGGCAAGCCATACGCTATTTCTTGATTCATCACCAGTTTGATAGCGTTGTTTTCCAAACTTATGCATGATGCTATTAATAGAGAACGTAGCATGGTATAAAATTATAGTGCTCAAAAAGAAGCCTATGAACAAAGTAGAAAAACCTGCAGATGTAAACATAGCAGCTATACTACCTCCATTTACTATACCGCCTAGTGCCATCACAAAGAGGGCTAAGACCGTAGGTGGCACCAGGTAATATTTATTTAACCAAACCAACTCAGGGTATTTACTATAATCTGAAATCACTTTGAAATCAGTATTCTTAAAATCAGAGCCTATGATCCATCCTACATGAGAATACCAAAATCCGAAATGAAGCATAGAATGAGGATCTTTAAGAGTATCACTATTTCTATGGTGATGACGGTGATGAGAAGCCCACCAAAGAGCGCCTTTCTGCGCTGATGTTTGAGAGAAGAAAGCTATTAAGAACTGAAACCATCTGGAAGTATTATAACTTCTATGTGAAAAATACCTATGATAACCTCCTGTTACCCAAAACATGCGCCATATATATAGCACTGCACAAACGATCCAATCAAATAGTGTCGCGCCAGTCCAGATAGCAGCTAAGGGTAATAGGTGTACTATAGCAAAGCTGATTTCTTTCTTCCAGCTTCCTTTTTTTCTAAGCCTAAGGTTTTGTTGTGTTGCAGCCATGTATTCTTGGTGTTAATTTAAGGCAAATATACTATTGAAGAAATACGAAACGTAGAGAAAAGAAATATAGTTCGTACTATTTAGCAGGCAATAACCTATAATAGAAATTTATTGAGCCAAATGCGCTTGTTTGCCCTGCCTGCAAACCGTAACCTAAATATATTTCAGTCATGAGGTTTTTACTAAAATAAATACCTGTACCAACATTAGTAAAGTAGTTCTGAACATCTCTATTGAAATTACCATAAAACTCAAGGATAAGGTCAAATGGTCTAGGAATAGTATAAGTAAGCCCTGAAAGATAATTGAATGTAGGTTGAATGCTATTTAAATTCCATGATGAGCCAAGATTGTTTTGCCAGGTAAATCGTTCCCCAACTGGATACTCCGCAATGATCTGATTTTGCCATGAAGTATTAGACCAGGTTGGGTTTATACTTGAAAAACTTAGATTTGATCTTATACTCCAATTATTAAACAATCCTTGAGCTACACCAACAGTATAACTAGGACTAACGTTCGATTTCTGAACTACATCCGAAATAAACTGACTAGTTCTGGAAAAACTATAATTGAAGGAAATATGAGTGTTTTTGCCTACACCATATTTAAATGACACATACGGACCATATTGTAAGCTGAAACCTGTGGTATCTAGTTCATTTCTGGCAGTGCTGAGGCCAAAATCAGATTGGATAACCCCTTTACCAATCAATCCTTTTCCACCAGAAAAAACATACTCAGGAATTTGACTTTTAGCAACTATGGCAAAGCAAGAGAATATAAATACAAGTATTAGCTTCTCCCTTTCGAAATATTTCACTTTTGCCTTCTAAATCCAGTAACCATTCTGTAAGAAACACCCGCAGTGATGAAATAAGCGGATGCTCCTGTATTGTCACCCCAGCCAGCATTAACATCTAAAAGGAAATCGTTATTTACTAAATATCCTAAACCTACATCAAAACTATTAGCCCATGATGTTTTTGTGAAATTTCCATAAGATTCAAGTATCAAGGAAAATTTTGCCGGCAAGCCGCATGATAAACTAAACACATAGAAACCCACTGGGTCTCTTGTAAAATCTTCTTCAATACCATTCCATTGTGCTCCTAAATTGGTCGTTAGAGCTATATTTTCGGTAAATGGCGCATTGTACATTACGCGTATTTTTGGAGCAGGATAATCACTTTTGAAATCGTTCTCCAAAACTGGCAAATCTAAACCAACCTGAACCGCCAGATTCTTTACAACAGCCCATCTGGCTCTCAGCATAGTGGTATTAAACCCAGTAAAAGTATTTTTATCAGTATCTCCATTAAAAGTGGATTCTAAAGTCGTTCTCTGATGATTTATTACCGTACTCACCTCTATTGTTTCCCACAGGCCAAACCTCACCACCAAGTTTTCAGCAAATGTACTTTGATAGATCTCATTGACTCCTTGATTATCCCTGAATTCATCATATTGAACACCAGCCTGAAATTGTAAAACACCTTGCCCAACTGTACCAGCACCATTGGCATTACCTGGTCTACCAGATGCCAACACCTCACCATATTGCGCAAATGACTTTGAGAAAGCAAAAATGACACATACAACAACAAACCAATATTTCATCTTGAACTAGTAATTTTTATCAAGCTTTAAAATTATTGGAAAAGTTTTAATTATGTAGGTTTTATCTTAGAAGATGACTTTTGAAGTATGCTTAATGCCTAGGCGGATTTAGTAGATTTGTCGTAACCATCAATATAGGTAGATTCGGATACCTTATGTATAATTTTCTCTAAATCAGAGGCTGATCGCTTAAGACGATTAACAATTTGTTTGCTGTTATCATCAACATTCTCAAAATCCAGTAAATGCAGTAAACCAAGTATTGAAGCAAGAGGAGCTCTAACCTCGTGTGCATTAATAAAGGCAATATCGCTCAGGCGTTTTTCTGATTTCTTTATTCTTTTTGAAAGTTCAACTTTAGCCGTGATATCAACAATTACCATTATGCAACCCATTATCGACATGTCACTGGAAAAAACTGGCCTTAGTTCAATATCAAACGTTTTATTGTAACCCGCAATATTGTTAAACCTTCTGCAAAACTTTTGACGCCTTCCTTTTTTGGTTTTACCCATTAAGGCTTTAAGCGTTTTAATAAATTTAGTATTGAAGTAATCGAATATGCTTGAATCTAAAGACAGTTCCTTTTGAGCATACCACTCTGCAAAATTGAAGGCAGCCTTATTAAACTCAATAATGCTTCCGTCCATATTAATGAGGATGTTGGCCTCTTCAGGATCATTAAAAATCGCTTTCATCCAGGTTTCTGTTGAGCTACTCGCGGTTATCATATCTGCCTGGCTTTTGCCTCTTGCGCCTATTGTGGTATATCCTATTTTCTCTCCTAAATTGTTATGTGTAGGCATGATATGCACATTATACCAAGCACTCTTTTTATCAGGATGTGGTAGTTTCAAGTTGCCTTCCCAAATTTTACCTTGCTTAATGGTATACTGAATATCATCAACTGTGTATAATGGAAGCTTGTTAAATAAATCCAGAAAGACATGACTGTCTTTAATGTCTACTTCTTTGAAACCTGTAATTTGCTCAAAAGATTTATTACATGACATCATTTTGAAGTCATTATCGAAAGAAAACAGAATTGTATTCTGATCGAAATATTCCAGAGGATCTTCCTTTTGCTTGATGTTTACCACTTTTTGCATGCTAAAAAATTTAAAAATAGGATTACCTATTGCATATCAGAACAATCAAAAAATCAGATTACAGTAATTACTGCATCCTTTTTACTTTCTGAGTGGATTTAGAACATGCTAATGTTGGTATTGTTTAACTATTAAGGTGCAAATGTTTAACGAATTTTACTTTTTAGCTCATTAAGCTTTAACAAAGCCTCCACCGGAGAAAGGGTATTGATATCAATTTGATCTAGTAATTCGCGCACTTCTTTCATGGCCGGGTCTGCATCAAACATTGAAAGTTGGTAGTTATTTTTGGGTACCTCCTGCATATTCTGTTTAAAACCCTGCTTAATTTTATCCTTCTCAAGGTGATGCATTATTTCATTAGCTCTAAGCACGACTGGATTTGGCATACCCGCTAAATGTGCCACATGTATACCAAAACTGTGCTCACTTCCACCCCTTTTCAGTTTACGCATGAAAATGATTTCACCATCAATTTCTTTAACTGACACATTGTAATTATGAATGCGTGGGAAATCGGTTGCTAACTGATTTAACTCATGATAGTGCGTAGCGAATAAGGTTTTTGCCTTAAACTTAGGATGGTTGTGTAGAAACTCTACAATACTCCAGGCTATTGACACCCCGTCATAAGTACTTGTTCCACGCCCTATTTCATCCATTAATATTAAACTACGATCGGATAGGTTATTCAGAATACTGGCTGTTTCGGTCATCTCAACCATAAAGGTTGATTCACCTTTGCTTAAGTTATCGGAAGCACCAACCCTGGTAAATATTTTATCTACAATTCCAATTTCTGCAGATTTTGCTGGTACGTAACAACCTATCTGAGCCATTAAAACGATCAGTGCTGTTTGTCTTAACAAAGCTGATTTACCCGCCATATTAGGGCCAGTAATAATGATGATTTGCTGTTCATCATTATCCATGGTGACATCATTAGGTATATATTCCTCATCATGCGGTAATTGCTTTTCTATTACTGCATGCCGACCTTGCTTTATTTCTAATGCTTTTTCAGAGGTGATGTTTGGTTTAACATATTTATTATTATCGGCAACAAGTGCAAATGAAAGCAAGCAGTCGACCGTACTAATTACGCGTGCATTTTGCTGAATAGGATTGACATAGTCATTTGCAAGCCTTACTAACTCTTGAAAAATGCGCTGCTCAATCACCAGCATTTTATCCTCTGCTCCTAAGATTTTTTCTTCATAAATCTTGAGCTCCTCTGTTATGTAGCGCTCAGCATTTACTAAAGTTTGCTTCCTTATCCACTCTTCAGGTACTTTATCTTTATGGGCATTCGATACTTCCAGGTAGTAGCCAAATACTTTATTATAAGCTACTTTGAGTGAAGAAATACCAGTTCTTTCTTTCTCCTTATTTTGAAGCTGTAGTAAGAAGTCCTTTCCTGAAAAAGCAATTTTACGTAACTCATCGAGCTCTTCATTTACACCTTCTTTAATTAAATTACCCTGATTAGTTAATAATGGAGGATCATCACTTAATTGAATTTCAATTTGTTCGAATAAGAATTCGCACAAATTGAGTTGATCAGCAAATTTTACCAATGGCTTAATACCTGACTTTTGAAGTTCTTCCTTTATAGGCTTCATCAAAGCAAGTGCCTTTTTGAGTTGTAGCAACTCACGAGGATTTACCCTGCCCACGGCTACCTTTGAAATTAATCTCTCAATATCACCCATTGGGTTTAGTGACTGAGAAAGTGTTTCCCTCAGTTCATTATTCTTCACAAAAGCTTCAACAACTTCCAGTCTTTCCTGAATGGCTATTTTATCTTTTAGCGGTAATACCATCCACCTTTTGAGCATTCTGGAGCCCATGGGTGTTTGGGTTTTGTCAAGAATATCAATTAATGGAACTCCCCCTTCTTGCTGTGGAAAAATAAGCTCCAGGTTTCTTACAGTGAACTTATCCATCCACACATATTGCTCCTCCTCAATTCGGGAGATTGTAGCAATATGATCTATATCTTTATGCTCGGTGGCTTCCAAATAATGCAGAATAGCTCCTGAAGCGATAATACCTTCAGCCAGGTTTTCTATACCGAAACCCTTTAAACTGTTTGTTTTAAACTGATTGGTGAGTTTCTCATAAGCGAAATCAAAAGCATAAATCCAATCTTCCAATGTGTGTGTATTGTACTGATCAGCAAATTGTGCTTCATATTGTGCTCTATCGCCTTTCGAGAAAATGATTTCTGATGGCTGAAAACTTTGGATAAGCTTATCGATATAACCAGGTTTACCAGTAGCCGTCATAAATTCTCCAGTGCTGATATCTAAAAAAGCTACTCCCGCTTCTTCCTTTCCGAAGGCTATGGAAGCCAGGTAATTGTTTTTTCCTTGCTCTAATACATTGTCATCAAAACTTACTCCTGGTGTTACAAGCTCTGTTACTCCTCTTTTAACAATGCCTTTAACTGATTTCGGATCTTCCAGCTGATCGCAAATAGCTACTCGATGGCCTGCTCTAACCAGTTTAGGTAAATAGTTATCCATCGCATGATGTGGAAATCCAGCCAATTCAATATGTGAAGCAGAACCATTTGCCCTTTTTGTAAGTACGACATTCAAGACTTTACTGGCCTTTACTGCATCTTCACCAAAGGTTTCATAAAAATCACCTACTCTAAAAAGTAGCAGTGCACCAGGGTATTTAGCCTTAATCTGGTTGTATTGCTTCATCAATGGAGTTTCTTTCGCTTCCTTGCTCTTTGCCATGCTTATCTGAAATGTATTAGTTTTGTAGGCGATTAGTAGCTAATTGTTTTGCTACTTCTTATGAACTTCAAAGATGACAAAATATGAGGAAATTAGCCAATGAAGAATTAGGCAGAATTGAGGTTGATGAATTTAAAGAGATCAAGAAAAACCCGATAGTGGTAGTGTTGGATAATGTGAGAAGCATGAATAATGTGGGATCATGCTTTAGAACAGGTGATGCCTTTTTAATTGAAAAGGTAATGCTTTGTGGTATTACTGCTCAACCGCCTCATAGAGAAATAAACAAAACTGCACTTGGTGCAACTGAATCTGTTGAATGGGAACATCACGAGAACACCTTAGATGCGGTTAAAAGTTTAAAGGCAGAAGGCTATAAAATTATGAGCGTAGAGCAAGCCGAAAATAGCCTCTCATTAGAAGAGTTCAGTCCGAGTACCGGTGAAAAATACGCCTTTATTTTTGGCAATGAAGTGTATGGTGTCGAACAAGATATTGTTGATGCCAGTGACCACTGTATCGAAATACCTCAGTTTGGCACTAAGCATTCTCTTAATATTTCGGTAAGTATTGGTGTGGTGCTTTGGCATACTGTTTTGAAAGGAGAGATGATAGGAAAGTAGGTTTTGGGGATTAGGAAATAGGAGTTGGGAGATAGGAATTAGTACTAGCCGCTGTTAGAATTTAAGACCTAAGGTTACATAGAAGTTTCTACCTGGTGATGGTAAAATACCTGGTCCAGGATAACCTGTTGACCTTCTGGTGAAATAGATATTATCAGTTAAGTTATTGATTCCTGCTTCTATCTGAGCAAATTTATATTTGTATTTACAGCTGAAGTCCATTACGTAGTAGGAAGGAATGAGGCCATTCACTCCCCCTCTTGTTTCAATATCACTTGAATTGAAAGATGAATTATTCAAGGCTCCAATTCCTGCGTTAGAAGACTCAGTAAATTGGCTGCTTACATAACCTATTTGAATAGTTGAACTGAAATTTTTGACCGCATAATTTAAGCCTGACTTCACATTAATTTCTGGTGTAAATTCTACTCTCTTACCATCAATATCGGGTTTTGACGAATCAACATATTGAGAGTATAAATAGGCAAAATTTGTAAAAACTGAGAACTTGTTATCGTTAAGACTTTCGAAAAAATTTGAGATATTAAGTTCTGTATATGACTCGAAACCGTAAACAAATGCTCTTTCAGCGTTTTCAATAAATTGAGCTAGGCTAGGTTTCCCTTCTTCTCTTCTATTTCTAGCAGCAATCTTATTTTTGTAGTTTAAATAGAATATACTCCAGTCATAATCTAAATATTTTGTAAGGCTACCCCTTAAGCCTAAATCTGTGTTATATCCACTTTCATCTTTTAGATCAGGATCTATTATTTTGTTAGGGTTGTTAACCCTCATATCATTAAATGTGATTGCTCTATAATTTTGCGAAAAGTTAGCGTACAATTCTACTTCATCCTTTGGCTTATAGCTAGCACCTATCCCCAATAATATAAAATCTCTAGGGTACTCTCTTTGCTCCTGATACTCAATATTTGTTAATATATTACCAGCATTGTCCTCACTAATAAAATTATAGACTCCATTAGCTTTTGTTTTAATATACTCATACCTAATGCCAGGGGTAATACTCAATTTTTCTGATACATTAAAAATGTTCTCTGCGAATATGGCTAAATTTTCATTAGGATATCTGTAATTTAAACCCTCAGTAAATTCATCATTATAGAATGTAAAATCAACTGAATTTCCTGAAGGCCCGTCTCCCTGCAGCTGAAGTGTATTGCCTCTGAAATAGCGAGCTCCAAAAGTCAATGCATGTAATTCACCTAATAAATTGTACCTATGCAAGCCTCGAAGCTCACTTGCGAAATTTTCATAATTATCAATGAGTAGATTCCTTTTCTTGCTAAAATCATCTTCTATATTAGGAATCTGAATATTACCAAGAGCCTTTCTATGTCCAACTAAACCATAAGTTTGCAAACTCAAATTAGTTTTTGATGAAACTCTATAATCTACAGTGATTGCTGGTATATTCCATTCTACCGAGAACCAATTTCGCTCCCTTAAAGATTGACTCGGATCATCAAGGAATTGATCATAATTTAACCCGCCAGGCTGCTGCGCCAGGTAATCCATGTGGGTGAATTCTAAGGCTATATCTAGCTCATCAGTTATATGGAAAGTTGTATTGGCAAAAGCTGAGTTAGCCGTAAAAGATTCATTATCGCGCCAGCCGTTACCTTGCTTTCGCTGGTAATAGGCAAAATAATCCATAAGCTTTGTACTACCTCCTACGCTATTATAAGAGCTGAAAAGTCCAAAAGAGCCTACGGTATTTCTGGTGTTAAATTCGAAAGGTTTTTTATCAGGTCCTTCTTTAAAAACAAAGTTCACCATACCTCCAAACTGAGTTCCATACTGAAGTGAAGCAGCTCCTCTCACTACTTCAATGCGAGATAATGCTTCCATAGGTGGGGTATAATAACTTTCAGGATAGCCTAAAGGATCAGCAGAAATATCATATCCATTTTGACGCGTATTAAAATTAGAGGTTCTGTTAGGATCGAGTCCTCTGCCGCCAATACCCAGCTGAAGACCCGCAGCATCACTTTCCCAAATGTTAAGCCCAGGTACTTTGGCGAAAACCTGACGTGCACTATTGGTAGCCAAGTTGCCATTTAGTTTCTCTAGTTTTATGAGTTCATTCTTCTTGCCTTCATAAATATTGGTTCCTTCAACAGCATTGAGCCGATCAATATTTTTGTCATCATCTTTATTTCCGCTTGTTATTACCTCCTGCAAAACAGTTTCAAGCATAGGCATAGAAAAGCTAAGTAGTTCTGTAACCTCTTCAACAGAAACATCTTTCACTACGGACTGTCGCTCAAAATAAAATACGCCCACATTATAATCCCCAGCTTTTAAAGCTAGCTTATAATAGCCATTTTCATCAGTCATTGTTTGAATATCGGTATCCAAAATAAAAACCTGGGCTCCTTCAATTGGATTTTGGCCTTCTTCAGTTCTTACATAACCTTCAATACCTTGAGTATAAGCCGAGCTACTTAGAAAAAAAATAAATAATATGTAAACGAAATGTCTCAAATCAATCATTAAAAGGTAAAATCCAATTTTTAGGTCGAAGGCCTCTTTTTTGAGCCGACAAATCTACGGAATCTGCTATAAACTTTTTACTCCCTTTTCCATTTAATGCTACATAGCTATTGGCATAAACAGCCACATTACCATACTGAGGTTCAAAAAGTTCTTGTAAGTGATGTGCAAATTGCAAAGTCATATCGGGTTGCGTGCTCATCATTTTTAGCTGTACGGGAGTAAGGTAGTCCGAAGGTTCTATAGCCATTCTTTTTCCGGTTGATTTTTGCTCGATAGTAAAGTTTGTATAACCAGACTTTTCCATCAGCATTACCCTCCAAGAGAAGCGATAGCCTTGTTCATGCCAGAAAAGGTTATCACCATATAGTGTATACCTAAAAGGAAGCAATAATTGCAAAGCGAAATGCACTGCCAACATTATCAACAAAGCATTTTTAAGCAAACCAACTGATCTTCTTTCAGGCAACACATTCACGCTGGTTGAAAAGCCGAGCTTTTCCCATAATGATTTATGGAAGTCTTCAGAGAAATAAATAAGTGTAGCGACAATCATGATGTAAGGAAACATCCCGATAGGAAAAAGAATAGCGGTTAATACGTGGAATGCAATGACAGCAAAGTAGGCTAACCATCGCGTTCTTGACCAAAGCAGTAGAAAAGGAATACTTAAATCGTAGGCCGCACCAAACCAGCTGAAAAAATAGGCCGTCCATTTATAATCGAACAGCCAACCTATTAAAGGAGTATGTGATTTTGCAGGTAGCCACATTTTGAGTGGCATGGCCTCAAATAACCAATCAGCATTTAGTTTAGCCAAGCCCGCATAGAAATAGACGATTCCTAATTGCAGTTTAAAGATGTCTACACTCCAGGCCGGAACTAATCTTCTTGACTTCACTAATCCCCATTTAGCATCTAATGAGTAGCTGGCGTTGGCAGGTACCCAAATAAGCAAAAATGCCATGATGCTTACAAAATAGTAATGGTTGAGGTAATTGGTTTTATCAATGAGTTCTACATAAGTAAAAAGCAGGAAAAATATTATAGCGCTGTAGCGATACAAAAAACCTAAGGCAATAAAAAGTGCGGTCATACCCATTAGCCCAAAAAGGATGAACATGCCAGGGTTACCCAAAGGTTTTACCCAGTCAAATCCATAATAGGTGAAAAAGTACTCTGGCTGAATGTATTGCGTTTCAATCCAGCCCTTACTCCAAAACCTAACAATAGAAAGCAGCATTAAAACACCAAAAGCTACTCTGAAAGTAGCTAAAGGTGCAATGTGTTTTTCCTTATGTAAATACTGCTGGAGTTTCATCCTATTTAGTCACCGTCATTATCCTGAAATGCGATGGTAACACTCATTGCTGAAGGCATATCTACCTTAATAAGTGGAATTACCGCTTGTAAAGCATTGTAGGCTAGCACTAAATCTCCCTCAGCATTAAAGCTTTCTGCCTCAACTTGAATTGATTGATCAATAGCACTGATTTTATCTATAGAATTTTGAATCTCATCATTTATAGCGGTCGATAAATCAACTCCTTCAACCTCAGCCCCTAAAGCATCCAGGTAATCATCATAGCCTGTACCTTCAGTGCCCACTCCATAATAATTACCATTGAAAATTTCCTTTGCTGCACGAACAGAAGCTAAAGCCAAATCCTTTGAATATGCACCATAGAAACATTCTACCTTATCAGGGTTGGTTCTTTCCAAAGATTTAACACCAGATGGGATTCCTATTTTACCATTCTTAAGTCTTAGGTCAAATTGTTTATTAAATTCATTGACCATGATTCCGGTGCTGCTACCTATATCTGTACCTAGGTTATTAACAAATGTATCTCTGTATGCAGGCCACGCATCATTGATGGTGTTAGCGATGGTCACTAATTCATCTGTAACTTCTTGCAGATAAGTAAGCCTGAGGCTTCCGTTTTGAGTATCGCTGTAATAAGCAACAATTTCCGCATTATTTTCGGCTGTTCCGTTAACGAGGTAATCAATTGCCGGGAATCCTTTTACATCATTATTAGAACCACCTGTGAACACGTAATCCTGTGAAGCAATCTTCGTATTTATTAAGGCGGTATCTGCCGGAAAGATATTTACTTCATCTCTAAAGAAAAGATCGGCAGATGGTCCCACCTCTAAATAGGCCACATACTGATAGCCCAACCATGCATTTTTTAAAGTAACCTGGAGTTGCTCCAAATTACTTACAGTAGGCTCATTTGAAAAGGTAACAACGGCTGCATCCAGAGCCTCTACTCTTGAGTTAAAATCATCAAAAGCAGGAATAATTAAATGATCGGCAAAGTTTTCCAGAAAAGCTGTTCTATCATAATCTACTTTTTCATTCATACTTGAATCATCACAAGATGAAATTAAAATGAAGAAGCCTAAAATGAATAATAAATGTGTCGAGCGTATTTTCATTATTATAAAGTATCTGCTATTTCAGTTAAATTAAAAGCTGTTGCTAATTCCACTTTTGCTGCTTCTAAATCAGCTCTTGAAACAGTGTAGAAATTATCACCAAGCATATCTCTGATTTCAACAACTTCAGCGGTGCTTAATGTTTTATTAGGGTTGTATTGTAACGCATTAATGAAAGCCCATGCTTCAGATAGGGTATAGTTTCTTATGGCATCGTCCGTATAAGCTGTTAAAGCGGCATTTATATAATGGATACCCGTTGCAGCTGCTACAATTTCAAATTCAGTATAGATTTCAGCAGTGGCCTCGGCCTTTGTTCTCATATCGCCTGCACTTATTGCTGCTCTACCTTTAATAAAAGCATTCATCAATTTAGTACCTACATTTAAATCCGATTGGCGGCCATCGATATATTTGGCCCAAAAATTTAACGAAGCATCTGAGTTGGGATAGTTGGTTGGTAAAGAAAGGTAACCGAAAGCTTCATCCCAATGATGCTCCATAGCTGTACCTTTACCTTCTTCAACTTCCGTATTATCAACTGTCTCACCAATTTTCACTGGCGTTAAGTACACGCCTAAGGTTTGATAGTAGAAACAAGCTCCCATCAAGCCTTTCTCGATAAGTTGAGCATATTCATAACCATTCTCGTCAAAGAAATAAGTTTTTGCTCCATCATTTGAGCTTACTAAACCGGGTGTTCCATTACTTCCTGTAATTGCGGCAGTTTGAGTAGCCGTTTCAAGCTTTTGGAAATATGACTCGATCAATTCCTGATCTAATTCAAATGTCTTACTTTTCAAATTTTTTGAAGACGCATTTAAGGCCTCATCAGCAAATGGTGCGTTTGAGTTTTCAAACATTGCCTGCATCTCAGCAGCGCTAACTACTTCACCATTATTAGAAGTTTTAGCATAAGCTGACAATTCAGCTAACATGGCTATTCTTGTTTCCTGACCGGAATAGTCTACATTCTCGAATTCATAATTCTCAGGAATATTATATGAGGTGTCTTCAGTTGTGTCATCACATGAGGTGATTAATAAAGAGCTAAAAAGTGCTACTAAGCATGCTAAAGAAAACTTTCTTGTAATCATTAAGGGTATATTTTTATTTAGATTGATTTTAGATAGCGCAAAACTAATCTCTATTTAGATTAGATACAAATAAGATCTATATTTATTTAGATTAATTCTTATTAAGAAGCATTAGCGCATAAAAAAAGAGCATCTAAAAATGCTCTTAAACAGATTTTGCCTGGCTTTATAAACTTACGGATGTGCAGCAAAACTCGAAGAAGTTGTTACCGGCAGCTGTTTGGTAGCCATAGTATTTACCCTTTCCCCATTCTTTATTTCATTACAATATGCCAATGAAATAATGCAAAAGGTAATCATCAATAAACTTAAAATCATTCTTTTGTATCTCTGCATCATAACCCAATTACATTTCTACGCTGCAAAGGTAATAAAACTTTATCTAATTATCAATTAGATGATATTATATATTAATATATTTCAATTTTACTTGAAATAATAATATCACAATTTTGGGTTTCGCTTGTTGGCATTAGGTACTATTAATTGATATTTTTACGACTCAAAATAAGACACTATGGAATACAGAATTGAAAAAGATACAATGGGCGATGTAAAAGTGCCCGCTGACAAATATTGGGGAGCTCAAACAGAGCGAAGTAGAAATAATTTTAAAATTGGTCCTGAGGCTAGTATGCCGTTAGAAATTGTTAAAGGATTTGCCTATTTAAAAAAGGCTGCAGCTCATACCAACAATCAGCTCGGAGTGCTTTCTGATGACAAAAAAGAACTTATCTCTAAAGTTTGTGATGAAATATTGGAAGGTAAACATGATGATCAGTTTCCTTTAGTGATATGGCAAACTGGTTCGGGTACACAATCCAACATGAATGTTAATGAGGTGGTAGCCAACCGCGCTCAGGAAATTGGGGGAAAGAAAATTGGCGAAGAGCGTCTGATTCATCCTAATGATGATGTGAACAAATCACAATCCTCAAATGATACTTTTCCTACAGGTATGCATATAGCCTGTTACAAAATGGTATTGGAAAACACCATTCCAGGTATTGAGCAATTGAGAGACACGCTTGCTAAAAAGTCAAAAGACTTCGAGAAAGTGGTAAAAATTGGTCGTACGCACTTAATGGATGCTACTCCTCTAACTTTAGGCCAAGAATTTTCCGGCTATGTATCTCAACTAAATCATGGCTTAAAAGCTTTAAAAAATACGCTAGAGCATTTATCTGAAATCGCTTTGGGAGGTACTGCTGTTGGTACAGGTATTAACACCCCTGAAGGATATGCCGAATTGGTTGCAGAAAAAATTGCTGAATTTACCGGACTACCATTTAAAACAGCTGAAAACAAATTTGAAGCACTTGCTGCACATGATGCCATTGTTGAATCACACGGAGCGTTAAAACAAATAGCTGTGTCGCTTAACAAAATTGGCAATGATATTAGAATGCTGGCTTCAGGACCTCGTTCAGGTATAGGTGAAATAATTATACCTGCTAATGAACCAGGTTCTTCTATAATGCCAGGTAAAGTTAATCCTACGCAATGCGAAGCCCTAACCATGGTATGCGCACAAGTGATGGGTAATGATGTAGCCATTACTGTAGGTGGTACACAAGGCCAATATGAATTAAATGTTTTCAAACCAGTGATGGCAGCAAATTTCTTGCAATCCGCAAGACTAATTGGAGATGCATGCGTTTCATTTGATGAAAACTGTGCTGTAGGCATTGAACCAAATAAGGCAAGAATACAGGAGCACCTTGACAATTCATTGATGCTGGTTACTGCTTTGAATACCAAAATAGGTTATGAGAAAGCAGCTAAAATAGCCAAAACAGCTCACGAAAATGGCACAAGATTAAAAGATGAGGCGGTTAATCTGGGCTATTTAACTGCTGAAGAATTTGATGAATGGGTAAGACCAGAAGAGATGACAGGCTCCCTAAAAAACTAAAAAATAGTATTATTTGTCTTTAATACAGTAAATTTCGTACTTTAGGCTAATTAATTTAGAATTAAACAATTATTCGTACAGTAATGATTTCTAGTTTGTGAGATTCATCACTGATTGACAAACGTTAAACAAATACACATGAGAACTAAAATCAGTTTATCGGCTCTGATCATTTGCATGTTGCTAACATTACCATCTATGGCGCAAATGAGCAAGGATGAGTACAAAGAATGGAAGAATAAAGCCAAAGATTTGAAGAAAAATCCTGAAGAGCTGAAAGCTTTAGTTGAAGAAAACGAAAGCCTTAAAAGCAAGACTTCTAGCTTAAACTCTCAGGTAGAAAATCTGAAAGGTCAATTGAGCAACAAAAACGCTCAGATTGCCGAAGCACAGCAAGCTGCTAAAGAGGCTGAAGCCGCTGCCAATGCTGCTCGCAAAAAGTTAATGGAAATGGAGCAAAAGCCACAGAAAAAGGCTATAACGCTAGATGATAGTGGTGTTTGGTTTAAAGTACAGGTAGGTGCCTTCAAAAATATTGACATGTCAGAGTACTTTAAAAACAACCCTAACTTTAGCGGTGAAACTACTGAAGACGGTGCACAGCGCATAACGCTTGGTAGATTTAGAGATTATTGGGAAGCTGATAGATTCAAGAAAGTTTTAAGAGATATGGGGGTAAAAGAGGCGTGGATTGTACCTTATAAAGAAGGAACCCGTGTTCCGTTAAAAGAGGTGCTTGAAAGTTTAGGACCTAAGCCAACTAACTAATTTTTACTTAATTCATTATACAGGTGCTTCTTTTCAGGAGCACCTGTTTTGTTTTAACGCTATCTGAAATTGAAACTGCTATTTTCAACACTTCAAAAAATCACCTCTGGTGTCGTCCTTCAAGCTAAATTTGACACCACTATAACAGATATTTTTATTGATAGCAGAAATGCCATCATCAAAAAATCAAGCCTATTTATAGCAATAAAAGGCATAAGGCATGATGGGCATCAATTTATTGAGGAGTTATATCAGAAAGGAGTAAGAAATTTTATAGTTGAAGCACCTTATCAATTTGTTGAGCAATTCCCGAAGGCCAATTTTCTTCAAGTGCCTAATAGCACTTTGGCTTTACAACAAATAGCCGCCAAAAAAAGAATAGGCTTTCAGGGTAAACTCATCAGTATTACCGGAAGCAACGGCAAAACCATCACTAAAGAGTGGCTCGGTCAGTTATTACAAGGCTTCTATAATGTGTACCGCAGCCCAAGAAGCTACAATTCTCAAGTAGGCGTTCCGCTAGCTTTATGGCCCGTCTCTAATCAATATGATTACGCTATAATTGAAGCTGGCATTTCTCGAAAAGGAGAAATGGAAAGCTTAGAGGCTATCATTAAACCGGAAATTGGAATCTTCACCAATATCGGTACCGCACACGATGAAGGGTTTAGCGACCTAATTGAGAAAACCTCGGAAAAGGCCAAATTATTTAAGGATGCCTCCACCATTATTTTCTGTACGGATTACCCTGAAATTGCTCACGCGCTTTACGGTTTGGAAAATATACAGGATAAAAACCTCATAGGCTGGTCATTTGATGATAATACAAGCTCTTACTTTGTGGAAGTTGAGGAACGTGATAACCATACTGCCATCAGACTTCCCTTTAATGAGAACCTACACATTTTTGAAATTCCCTTTAAGGATTACGCATCTCTCGAAAATGTTACGCACTGCATTTTATGTCTGTTGCATGAGGGCATTCCTTCTAAACTTATTCAAAAGGCACTTACCGATTTAAAACCAGTAAGTATGCGGCTTGAGGTAAAGCAAGCTATTCACCAGTCTTTTTTGGTGGATGATTCTTACAATAATGACTTGGTGGGATTAGATACAGCTTTACAGTTCTTCCGTCAGCAGAAGCAGCAACAAAAAAGAGTAATTATTTTATCCGACTTGCTGGAATCAGGGCTGGAAAAAGAAGAATTATATCAGTCAGTTGCAGAACGAATAAAAGCTGAAAAGCTTAATTTATTTATTGGCATTGGACCGGATATTTCTGCTAACGCTGATTTATTTCCTGAGCAATCTATTTTTTTTGATAGTACCGAAGAGTTTCTTGAAACGCTTAGAGAGAACCCAATAAAAGAAGCTGTCATCTTAATAAAAGGAGCAAGAACCTTCCGCTTCGAGCGTATTGCAAAACTCTTAGAGCAAAAAGTGCATGGAACCGTTTTAGAGATTAATCTTAATGCACTTACACATAACCTGAATTTCTATCGTTCTAAACTCAGGCCACATGTAAAAACCATGGCAATGGTAAAAGCTTTTGCTTATGGCAGTGGCAGTCATGAAATAGCCAACTGGCTGCAGTTTCAACAGGTCGATTACTTGGCGGTAGCTTATGCAGATGAAGGTGTGGCACTTCGGGAAAGAGGAATTCACATACCTATCATGGTGATGAATCCTACCAGAGAATCCTTTGATCTGCTGCTTCAACATAACCTCGAACCAGAACTTTATAGCTTCGAGATTCTAACAGACTTCATCAACTACTCCCGACCGCTAACCAAAAAAGCCAAAGTTCATATCAAACTGGATACCGGTATGCACCGCCTCGGTTTTGAAGCAGAAGAGATTGACGATTTAATTGAGTTACTCCTAAAAAACACACACATTAAGGTGGCTTCTATATTCAGTCATCTGGCAGCATCTGACGAAGCGCGCCATAATGGTTTTTCAGCCAGACAGGCCCTCAACTTCAAGCACATGGCGGAGGCTATTAAGAAGGCCTTGAACTACCATCCGCTAATGCATATTTTAAATAGTCCGGGTATCAGTCGTTTCCCTGACTTTCAGTTTGACATGGTGAGGCTCGGTGTTGGTATGTATGGTGTTGACGCCACAAGTATGCATCAGGACAGGTTGATGACAGTTTCCAGTTTAAAAACAGTAGTCTCGCAAGTGAAGCATGTAAAAAAAAGGGAAAGCATAGGTTATGCGCGAAGAGGTTTAGCAGAAAATGACATGAAGATTGCCACCATTGCTATTGGCTATGCCGATGGTTTTGATAGAAAGTTTAGTAACGGTGTTGGCAAAGTGCTTATCAACGGACAACTCGCACCCGTTATCGGTAATGTATGCATGGATATGACTATGGTTGATGTCACCGATATTATCTGCAATGCCGGTGATGTAGTTACAGTATATGGCGAAAAGCCCACTATCTTCGACATGGCAGAAAGTATTGATACCATTCCTTATGAAATACTCACCAATGTGAGTACCAGAGTAAAGAGGGTTTTTTATAGTGAATAAAAAAGCCAGCTAAAGCTGGCCTTCTTTAATTACTTGTCTTAATCCACTTAAATAAAGTTTTGTAGCTCACCTTGGTGCCATGCATTAAGATACCAATTCGGTAAATTCTTCCTGCCAGCCAAATGGTAAAAACAAAACCTGCAATCATCAGTGCCATACTTAAAATGAGCTCCCAGGTTGGTACACCAAAAGCAACTCTGGCCATCATAGCAACAGGTGATGTAAACGGTATAATTGATAGCCAGAAACTCACATTACCATCAGGCTCGCGCATCACAAACATGAAAGTTCCTAAAAAACCAATGATCATAGGCATAGTCACCGGCAGTGTGAATTGCTGAGCATCTGAAATATTGTCTACCGCTGAACCTACCGCGGCAAATAAAGCACCATACAATAGATAGCCTGATATAAAGAAGAAAATAAAAATAGAGATGTAATAGCCATAAGGAATGTCATACACCGCCTGCATAGTTTGCAGCATTTCAGGATTCATAGAAGAACTAACCAATTCCTGATTAGGTGAACTAGGCATAGTATTCTGAGCTGCTTGTATATCTTCAGGTGTTAAGTTGAAAACACTAAAAACCACTGAAGACAGCACTCCAATCAATACCACCCAAATAGCAAACTGTACAATACCAACTGCCGCCACACCAATTACTTTCCCAATCATCAATTGGAATGGTTTGATAGAGCTTACCACTATCTCAACAATTTTATTGGACTTCTCCTCAATTACGCCCTGCATAATCTGAGAACCATAAATCAATACAAATAGATAAACTAAAAAGCTGAATGCATAAGCCAAGCCAAATGCGATGCCAGCACTGCTTTCTTTTTCCTCTCCAGAATCTGTCATGTTAATAGCACGCAAAGAGATATTTGTTTTCAACTTATCGAGTTGTTCCTCTGTAATACCGGAAGCCTTGAGTTTTCTATCCCTTATTTGAGACTCGACTATGTTCTCAAAGAATGAGCTTACATCAAGACTAGGATTATTCTTCATATAAAGCGTTAAGCCATCAGGGTTCTCAATATCCATTTTAGGCACATAGAGTAAAGCATAGGCATCACTTTCGCTGAACATAACCTTAGCCTCATCTAATGACATATTCATTTTATCAAAGGCGTATTTCCGATCATTTTCAAAATCGAAGCCTGATTCATCGACCACATACACCTGCTTTTGTTCTGCACTCTTTTCCTCCTCCATGGCAAAGTATACCATAATACCTATCACGGCAGGAAAAATCAGCGGCACCAATATAGTTACCAGTAAAAAACTCTTTTTCTTTACTCTACTTTCAAACTCTCTTCTTATAACTAAGCCTATCTTGCTCATGGTTCTTATTTATTGTGCGGAAGCTTCTACTTCCAGGTGATTGTCTTTAACTAATTTGATGAAAATGTCGCTGATTGAAGGGATTTCTTCATGGAATGATATAATTTCTACATCATGCCCAAGCACTGCCCTTAGTAATTCCGATGAGCTGGCACCTTCATTCAATTTTAATTTAGCATGATGGATGCCATTCAAATCCTGCTCACTGGAGAGTAACTGGTAGCCACCATTATCGGCCAGCTGGTTGCCTTTATAAGCTAATTTGAAAATATGCGACTTGTATTCATCTTTGATGGCGCTCTTTTCTCCTTCAATTATTTTCTCAGATTTATTGATTAAAGCAATATGGTCGCAAAGCTCTTCCACCGATTCCATTCTATGTGTACTGAAAATAATGGTAGACCCTTTTTCACGCAGCTTTAAAATTTCATCTTTAATCAGGTTAGCGTTTATAGGATCGAATCCTGAGAAAGGTTCATCCAAAATAATCAGTTCAGGCTCATGCATAACAGTAGAAATGAACTGCACTTTCTGTTGCATACCTTTAGAAAGATCTTCCACTTTTTTACCCAACCAATCACCCGCTTCAAATCTTTCCAGCCACTCTTTAATGCGTTTTTTAGCATCACTTTTCGAGAGCCCTTTTAACTGCGCCAGGTATAAAAGCTGCTCGCCAACTTTCATCTTCTTATAAAGTCCTCTTTCTTCCGGCAAGTAGCCAATAGTACCGATATGCTTTGGAGAAAGTTTTTCACCATTAATAGTGATTAGGCCTGAATCAGCATCAATAATCTGGTTAACAATTCTGATGAAAGTACTTTTACCAGCTCCATTTGGTCCTAGCAATCCATAAATTGATTGTTTTGGAATAGCCAGATTCAAATCATGAAGGGCTACATTCTGATAAAAGGTTTTATTAAGGTTTTCTGCAGTAAGTATATGCACAATTACAATAGTTTAATTGCTAACAAATGTATTTAAAATGTGTAGGTAACCTATAAAAATTACAAGAATGGTTTAAAAAAATGATTGTTTTAATCGGTTTCGAGTTCTGCCAATCGGCTTAATGCCTGCGCTTTCTCTCGCTCTAATTCTTTTATTTTTTCAGCCATCTCCTTTTGCTGTCTTTCCTGTTCCTCCTGAGTGGCTTGTAATTCCTCCATATTCTGGCGCATTTCTTCTTCCTGAGATCTGAGTTGCTCTGACTGCTCCTGAGTTTCTTCTAAGAGTTTCTTGGTGCGCTCATTTACTTTAAAGTTATTAAGCGTCATTGCAATGTTTTCTCCTAACTCCATCATAAAATCAATCTGATATTGTTCAATTTCTTTAAACGAAGCTATTTCAAAAATACCGTAAACCTGTTCATTCACAATCATAGGCGTTATCAGGATTGATCGTGGATTTGCATCACCTAACCCACTTTTAATACTGATGAAGCTATCAGGTACCTCAGTTAGATAGATATAGTCCTTTTCAAGGAAACACTGTCCTATCAACCCTTCACCAGCTTGTACGCGGTGGTCAAGTCGTTTTTTGCGCTCATAAGCGTAGGCTGACTTAATATAAAGTTCTTGCTCCTGCCTGTCTTTGGTAGTATCATCATCCAGCAGGAAAAGAGCCCCTTGGCTAGCTTCCATATACTTTACGATGTAAGCAATTATTTTATCACACAATTCATCTAGGTCATCTTCAACCCTTAGTAAATTGCCAATTTCCGCCAGACCGCTGGTTTTCCAATTTCTTTTTGATTCTTCCTTTTGAGCTACTTCTAAATCAGAAAGGGTTTTAGTCAACTCCTGCTCCTTTTCCTGCGCTCGCTTATTCTCCTCTTCAATTTCACTTAATAATTCGCTGGTTCGCTTGAATTGCACAAGATTCAGATATTTCAAGAAAATAATGATAAAAGCACCAACCATAACAGCTCCTGCTATGATGGCAAAATACAGCCAGCCCGTATCAAAAATAGAGCTATCTAACTCCGTGTTGAAATAATTATTGAGCTCCTCAATGTAAAAAAGTAATAAAAAAGAGAAGAGGAAAGGACCTAGCCAGTAAACCAATCTTCTGATATCAAATACTGCAAAAGGTATTAAACAAGCAATAGCCTGAAAAACGTAAATTTCATTACGTGGTGGTTCACCGGGTTGCATAATTGTAGCATGAAGTACTGCAATTACAATTGGCGGAAACAGGCTTATACCGAAACGGGTAAGCCGATGAAATCCGAAATAAGAGAAAGCAAGGTTAGCAGCATAAAGTACAAAACCTAACAGGCAATAATTTATAATCTCAGGAATCAGGAAAAAAGAAATCACACTGTAGGTGATAATGATTACCAAAAAAGCACTTGTGAGATAGTTGCTGAGCCTTATTTTATTTTTAAGGTCGTCATCCATTTTTTGTTTTGTACCTATGGAACTCAGCCAGTTGATAATATTCATGTCCTAAAAGTTGCAGTTCAGGACTCAAATTAGTGAATTGGACTGATAAAAACTAGAGCGTTTCTTTATACTGCATAGCGTGAAGCTGAGCATAGAAACCGTCCTTTTCAAGGAGTTCATTATGCGTGCCTGTCTCTTTTATTTCACCCTTATCAAGCACAATAATTTTATCAGCACTTTGTATAGTTGATAACCTGTGCGCAATAACGATGGACGTTCTACCCTTCATCATCTTCTCAATGGCACTTTGTATAAGCTCTTCCGTTTCAGTATCTACTGAAGAAGTAGCTTCATCCAACACAATAATTTTAGGATCATACACCAATGCTCTTACAAATGAGATTAGCTGGCGCTGACCTACCGATAAAGTAGCTCCACGCTCCATCACATTATATTGAAAACCTCCGGGCAGTTTTTCTATAAATTTTTTCGCACCTACTATTTCAGCAGCATGTTGTAGTTGCTCTTGTGTTATATCAGGATTGCCTAAAGTAATATTGTATTCTATGGTATCTGAAAAGAGAAAAACATCTTGAAGCACAACCCCAATGTTCCGCCTTAAATAATCGAGGTCATAGTTTTTGATATCTTCTTCATTAATGGTAATACTTCCACTTTGGATATCGTAAAATCTGCTCAATAAATTAATTACTGAAGATTTACCAGCACCAGTAGCACCTACCAAGGCTACAGTTTCTCCTTCCTTTACTTCGAAAGAGATATCTCTTAAAACAGTTTCATCCTCATTATAAGCGAAGTCTACATTTTTAAACTTGATATCTCCTTCTATTTTTTCAGGTTGCAAGTCACCATTATTTGGAATATGCTCTTTATTATCCAGCAGGTTAAGAATACGGCTTGAGCTTACAATACCCATTTGAAGTGTGTTGAACCGATCGGCAATCAAGCGTATAGGCCTAAAAAACATTTGAATGTAAAGAATAAAGGCCACCAACATCCCTAAAGAAATCCCTGTCTCTATCTCATTAATTACGCCTTTTGAGCCATACCAAACTAACAAACCAATACCTGTTGCCTGAATTACTTCAGCTACCGGAAAGTAAATGGAATAATAAAGTACTGATCTGATATTAGCCTTTTTATGCTCTTTGTTTATTTCCTCAAAAGCTTCATACTCTCTTTTTTCAGCCGTGAATATTTGTACGATGGACATGCCACTCACATGCTCCTGAACAAATGAATTTAAGTTAGACACAGCATTACGCACCTCATTAAATGCTACTTTAACTTTTTCTTTAAAGATGTAGGTACTAAGGAAAAGTAGCGGTAAAGTTGCTAATGAAACTAAAGTCAGTTTCCAGCTCATGGCAAACATCATCCCTAAGATTACTAATATCTGGAGGGCATCACCGATCATTGCAGCTAACCCCTGACTGAATACATCAGACAATTGCTCAACATCTGAAACATTTCGCGTCACTAATCGGCCAATGGGTGTTTTATCAAAGAATTTTAATCTGAGGCCTAATAAATGTCTGTAAAGTTTTAGCCTGATATCTCTCACAATATATTGACCAATCCAGCCGGAAAGATAGGTATGGCCATATTGCACTACGGCCTGAATAATCAGTAAGCCTACAAGCAAGGCCATCAACCAAACAAGTCCATTAAAATCTCCGGAAGCAATAGGCCCGTCAATGGCCTTCTGTATTAAATAAGGTCTGGCAGGAGCCAACACCGCCACGGCAATGGTCAGAAACACCAAAAAATAAAAATTACCCTGATACGGTTTCACATATTTATACAGACGCTTGAGTACATCTGTATCAATAATGTTTCCGCTCTTTATATTATCTTTCTTCAATCTGCTTTATATATTTTTTGAGGATATTTTACTGAGGTAAGAAACAAACCATGGGCTGGCACCGATCTCCCTGCAGCCTTTCTATCTTTACTTTCAATAATATTTTTAAATCCCTCTACTGTTAAATTGTGCAGGCCAACTTCCAATAAGGTTCCAACAATTGTTCGGACCATACCTCTGAGAAACCTGTTCGCACTAACGTGGAAAACCAAAAGCTCGTTGTGAGGTTTCCAAATTGCCTCAAATATTTCGCAATTAAATGTATTTACATCAGTTTTTACTTTGCTGAAGCTCTCAAAGTCAGTAAATGCTTTCATACTTTCAGCAGCCTCATTCATCAGCGGAACATCCAATGAATGAGTGAAATAATAACTTAAATCCTGAGTGAAGGCATTTTTCTTTGTGTTGATGTGGTATTCATAGCTTCGGCTCACTGCGTCAAAACGTGCATGAGTATCTTCATTAACTTCCTTATAATCAGACACAGCAATATCGTGTGGTAGTAATTTATTAAGCCTATAAACAATTTGCGAAATATCAATATCGTTAGGCAGTTCTAACTGAAATACCTGCGCAGTGGCATGTACACCAGTGTCTGTGCGTCCACTTCCTAAAATGGCTGTTTCGGTTTGTAATAAAGTACTTAATGACGTTTCGATTTTCTCCTGCACGCTAACCGCATTGGGCTGTTTTTGCCAACCATGGTAGGCAGTTCCTTTATAGGCCACTGTGAGGAAAAATTTTCGCATGTTGCAAAGATGTATAAAAATGAATGCTATTACTGCATTCTTGCTGTAAAATGGCAAATGACATACAATATTTACCGCCAATCAGTTGAATTATATAAAACTTTTGTTAATCCATGTCCTTAACAGCATTATTTCTTATTTTCGCCTCAATTTGAAAACTTTAACCCTATGATGAACTCATATCAGAAAATAAACAATATAGTCGGTTGGCTTATCTTCATTGTGGCCTCAGGTGTATATATCTCTACCATTGAGCCTGTCGCCAGCTTCTGGGATTGCGCTGAATTTATCGCCAGTGCCTACAAATTACAGGTACCTCATCCCGCAGGTGCTCCAATGTTCTTATTGATAGGCCGTATGTTTTCAATGTTTGCTGCCAGCGATGTAGAGTCAGTTGGTTTTGCAGTAAACTTAGTGTCAGCCCTAAGTAGCGGCTTTACTATTCTGTTTTTATTCTGGTCTATTAATTTATTGGCGCACAAAATCATGGGTATAAAAGTAGGTGAAGCTGATAGCGCACAAACTTTAAGAATTATCCTTGCTGGTGCCATCGGTAGTTTAGCATTTACTTTTTCTGATTCCTTTTGGTGGTCAGCAGTAGAAGCTGAGGTTTATGCCATGTCATCATTCCTGATAGCACTTGTTTTCTGGGCAATGCTTAAGTGGGACGTGATAGAAGAGGAAGCTCAAGCCAACAGATGGTTGATTCTAATAGCTTACATTATAGGACTTTCCATTGGTGTTCACTTGTTAAACATTGTGGCACTTCCTGCATTAGGACTAATTTATTACTTCAAGAAATACCCTAAAGTAACCTTTAAAGGTGTTGTTTATGCACTTCTGATCAGTTCAGGTATTTTAATACTCATCTGGCAATTTATCATTCTAGGCTTACCGGGTTTGATTGGCAAGTTTGAAATATTCTTTGTGAATACTATTGGACTTCCATTTGGTTCAGGAGCCCTAATATTCGGAATTATCTTATTAGGTGCTTTTGGTTATGGAATATACTGGTCGGCTAAAACAAGCAGGATTAACCTTAACACTTTCCTACTGGGTTTATCCTTTATCATAATCGGGTACTCATCGTACTTTGTAGTATTGATTCGCTCGCAGTACAATCCTCCGATTGATCAGAATAATCCTGAAAACGTGATGAATCTATTATCATACCTTAATAGAGATCAGTATGGTTCACGTCCTTTATTAAGCGGGCAATATTTTGATGCAGAAGTAATCTCTCAGGAAAAAGGAGCTCCTATTTACACTAAAGGAGAAGATGAATATGAGATTACAGATTATAAAATAGAAACTAAGTACGATCCTAAGAGAACCACCATTCTACCAAGAATGTACAGTGCAGCTCCGGGTCATGCTGAAGAATACCGTAGATGGACTGGTTTAAGACAAAATGAAAAACCAAACTTCACCGATAACCTGGTATTTATGTTCCGCTATCAATTGGGGCATATGTATTTTAGGTATTTAATGTGGAATTATGCCGGCAGAGAAAGTGATATTGAAGGTGCCGGTTGGAAAACCATGTTTGCCGACAACTCTGATCTACCAGAACAGATTAAAGAAAACAAAGCCAGAAATAACTTCTGGATGTTGCCATTTATTCTAGGCATTGTCGGCTTACTTTATCATGCTAAAAAGGATGAAAAAGGATTCTCTGTAGTAGGTTTATTTTTCATTTTAACTGGAGTTGCTTTAATACTCTACCTAAACTCGCCTGCCACTGAGCCTAGAGAAAGAGACTATATTTATGTAGGATCTTATTATGCTTTTGCCTTCTGGATAGGCTTCGGAGTCTTAGGTTTAGCAACTGCTTTTGAGAAAGCGTTGAAAAATCCTAAAGTGGCAAGTATTGCTGCTGGTGTTCTCTGCTTAATAGTTCCTGGTATTATGGCCGCTGAAGGTTATGATGACCATGATAGATCCGACAGATATTTCTCTGTAGATGCTGCCAGAAATTACTTAGCATCATGTGCACCTAACGCCATTCTATTTACCGGAGGTGATAATGATACTTTCCCGCTCTGGTTTATACAAGAAGTGGAAGGATTCAGAACGGATGTACGTGTAATCGTGCTGAGTTATTTCAATACAGACTGGTATGTAAACCAGATGAGACAGAACTCATACGATTCTGAGCCTATTCCTATGAGCTTAAGTGAAGAGCAAGTGAAGCAAGGTGGCTTGAACGATTATTTGCCTTACATGAGTAACTCTGGTATTAAAGGCGCTATTCCTATTGACAGATATTTAGACTTAATCAGGAAAAATAATCCTAGTCTGCAAATACCTACTTCAGTTGGTAAGTACAATATGTTGCCATCCAAAACTTTAACCATGGCAATTGACACTAATCAGGTTAAATCTTTAGGTCTTATTCCTGAAGACAAAAAGCAATTTATGGTGGATAGAATGACCTGGAATGTGAAAGGTAATGGTCTGGAGAAAAAAGACCTGATGATTCTTGACATCATGAATGAAAACAATTGGGAGAGACCAATCTATTTCAACACCACTTCTCTGAACGGAGTAAAAATGGATTTGAGAAAGTATGTAATTCAGGAAGGATTGACCTACAGGCTATTACCAATTGAAAAACCAAATGTGAACGCTGAGTTTGTTAATACTGATGTGATGTATAATAACCTGATGAATGATTTTAGCTTCACCAATACTGCAGATCCTGAGGTTTATTATAACCAGAATTACAGAAACTTCTTCTTAAATCATAGATCTGTATATGCTTCTTTAGCCACTTCTTTAGTGCAAGAAGGTCAAGATGAAAAAGCTGTTGAAGTAGTTGACTATATCATGAAAACTATTTCACCTGAAGCTGTACCGATGGATATTACCGGGCTCGATTTTGCTCAGGTATACTTTGCCACAGGTAATGATGAAAAAGGACTTGCTTTAGTAGAAGGCATGTGGAAAGATAATTATGAGCTATTCAATTATTTAATAGATCATGAATTGCCTTACATGAGCAGAGAAAGACAGATCAGTATTGCGGTACTTTCTCAAATCGTTCAGATTCTTCGTCAGTACGACTTAAATGAAAAGGCTCTTGAATATCAGGATGAGATAAGAGTGCTTTACGAAAAGATGTAAATCAATTTTAAGATATAGGATACGGAAAAGGGAGCTCATGGCTCCCTTTTTTATTGTACTAGA
Organism: Marivirga atlantica; assembly: GCF_016734805.1. Lineage (GTDB taxonomy): Bacteria > Bacteroidota > Bacteroidia > Cytophagales > Cyclobacteriaceae > Marivirga > Marivirga atlantica. The sequence continues at coordinate 719,986 of NZ_JAERQG010000001.1, read as the reverse complement.
TATTCATCCCATGACTTTGAGTCATAGGATGAATTTAATATATAACTACATTCACTCCTTCACTTCAACACCCTTCCAAAAAGCCACATAGTTCTCAATATTCTTAGCCATTTCTTTAGTTTCAGGATAATACCAGGCTGCATCCTTATTTTCTTCTCCATTTACCTTTAAAGTATAATAAGAAGCTGTTCCCTTCCAGGGGCAAACAGTGTGATAATCCGTCTTGGAAAAATATTCATCCTTAATGGCACTGGGCGGAAAATAATGGTTTCCTTCTATGACAATGGTATCATTGCTTTCGGCTATTACTGTATCGTTCCAAATTGCTTTCATGGGTATATTATTTAGTTAATACTTCTTAAACGGCTAAGTCAACAAAGGTTCTTTAGGCTTCTCTCAAATTATCCATTCTTATTCTAAAAATCACTCCTTGACCAAAGAGGCAAATTCCACTATTAAAAACTATCAGGGCTGCTGTTCCATAAAAAATCCAGTTTAAGCTTTCCGAATTATTCATTCTGTAAAGAGCTGCATCAATAGCCATACTCAAGCCTGCACCCAATAAAATCAGTCCTGATATGGCAAATAAAAGCCATTTAATTTTTAGCGCTTCCATCATATCAATTTAGGTTGAACAAAATTATATTATCTTCGTGTTGAATAGTTGTCTGTATTGACCAATAAAATGATATAATTGTTTATGAAGAGGTTATTGGGAACCCTGCTTATGGCAGGTTTATTTTTGTCCGCTGGTTTCTCACAAATTGAAAAACCTATCTCCTGGAAGCAGGAACTTTCTAAGGCAGAAGCGGCCATTGAGAAAGGTGACACCTTAACCATTTCTTTTAAAGCTGAAATCGATAAAAACTGGTATTTATATTCATCTGATTTTGATCCTGATTTAGGACCTATTGTTACCACTTTCGAATTTGAAGAAAACGACACCTATCAGCTTGTAGACAGCATTATTCCTATCAACCCTTCAAAAGGTTATGATGAAATTTGGGAAGGAGAATACACTTATTTTAAGAAAGAAGGAGAATTCCAGCAGAAGGTAATTATTTCAAAAACTCCTTTCTACATAAATGGAAATTATAACTACCAAGTGTGTTCCGATATTGATGGAAAATGTATTCCCTTTGATGAAGATTTTAGTTTTGGCAATGCTTCAGCTGTAGAAAAAAAAAGTGAGGTAAAAGCAAGTAAAGCTCCTTTAAAAGGAGAGAAAGAAAAGTCATTACTCAACCAACCTGATCCCACCACTCCTTATTCCTTATTAGGTTTCATGTTTGTAGCCTTCCTAGGGGGACTAGCAGCATTACTCACTCCTTGCGTTTTCCCAATGATACCTATGACGGTTACCTTCTTTACAGGAAGGGCCAAAACGAGAAGAAAAGCTATCAGTAATGCCATTATTTACGGATTATCAATAGTCGTAATTTATGTGGTTGCGGGAACCGTTGTAGCAGTTATTAACGGACCGGAATTTGCCAATTGGCTGAGCACACATTGGTTACCCAATGTTTTCTTCTTTATTGTTTTCTTTGTGTTTGCACTCTCCTTCTTGGGGCTTTTTGAAATAAACTTACCATCGAGCTTAGTTAATAAAATGGATGCCAAAGCTGACAAAGGTGGCCTTGGTGGTATATTCTTTATGGCTTTCACTCTAGTGTTGGTTTCATTCAGTTGTACAGGGCCAATTGTAGGAAGTATTTTGGTAGAATCAGCAGGTGGTCAGGTAATCAAACCATTGGTAGGCATGTTTGGCTTCTCAATGGCCTTTGCCATACCGTTCTTCTTATTTGCAATATTTCCTGATTGGTTAAAAAGTTTACCAAAGTCAGGCGGCTGGTTGAATTCAGTAAAAGTAATTTTAGGCTTTTTAGAACTTGCTTTAGGCTTAAAATTTTTAAGTGTTGCAGATCAGGTATACCATTGGGGCTTACTGGATAGAGATATTTACCTGGTATTATGGATTGTGATTTTTGCCTTTATGGGGCTTTACCTTTTAGGTAAAATTAGGCTACCAAATGACAGCCCAATAGAAAAATTATCAGTAGGTCGTTTAATGCTGGCTTTAATAACATTCAGTTTTGTGGTTTACATGATTCCTGGATTGTTTGGTGCTCCGCTAAAAGCTCTTGCTGGTTACTTGCCACCAATGAGTACACATGATTTTAATATTACAGAAATCGTAAGAGAAAGCAGCTCTGGCAATGCCATCTCAAGTTCGGAAGGCACATTGTGTGAGGAACCTAAATATGATGAGTTCTTACACTTTCCACATGGTATCGAAGGGTATTTCGATTACGAGCAGGCGCTCGCTTGTGCTGAACAACAAGGCAAACCAATTTTTGTAGATTTCACAGGCCATGGCTGCGTAAACTGTCGTGAAATGGAAGCAAGGGTATGGTCAGAGCCGGAAGTACTTTCCAGACTGAAAAATGACTTTGTAATGCTTGCACTTTATGTGGATGAGAAGAAGGAGCTTCCTGAGAGTGAATGGTATGTAAGTGAATACGATGGCAAAACGAAAAAGACTATTGGCAAGCAAAACGCTGATTTTCAGATAACCCGATTCAATAATAATGCACAACCTTATTATGTATTGCTTGATGCTAATGGAGAACTATTAGTAGAGCCAATAGCTTATGAAACCAACGTGCAAAAATTCGTAGATTATTTGGAATCAGGCAAAAAAGAATTCAACACACAGAATCCTAATTAAATAAAATTATCTGTTGTAACTTTGCGCGGCATAAATTTTAGATAGAAGAAGAGCTAAGAAATGGCAAAAAGTAGAAGAGGAAATACACTTTCAGAAGAAGAAAAAAGGCCACTAAATAAGGAAAACTTCAGGAAACTTTTCGGGATCTTTAGGTTCATAAAACCTTATAAAGGTTACTTCATTGCCGGATTATTCTTCCTTTTAATTTCGAGCACGACACTTTTAGGCTTTCCTTATGTTACTGGTAAACTAGTAGATGTAGCCCAAGGTGAAGCCAACGGAATTTTCTCTAATATTAATAGAGTAGCTATATTACTAATAGCCATTCTGGCTGTCCAAAGCATCTTTTCTTTCTTCAGAGTTTACCTTTTTGCACAGGTGAGTGAACGTTCAATGGCCGATATGCGCGTTTCTCTTTACAAGAAGCTGATGGAATTACCAATGACTTTTTATGACAGCAAACGAATTGGCGAATTAACAAGTAGAATAACCACAGATATAGCCTTATTACAAGATACTTTTTCAGTAACGCTTGCAGAGTTAATTAGGCAAGTATCAACCCTGATAATTGGAACAGCCATCATTTTCTATGCAACGCCAAAACTATCGGTATTCATGATAGCAACCTTCCCTGTGCTAGTAGTTGCAGCCATGTTTTTTGGAAAATTTATCAGAAAGCTCTCAAAGAAGACACAGGATGAATTAGCGGGGGCCAATGTAATTGTAGAAGAGACTCTACAGTCTATTAATATTGTGAAGGCATTTACAAGTGAGCTAATGGAAGTTTTACGCTATAGAACTTCCATGGATAAAGTGGTTAAAATTGCCCTTAAATCTGCGACTTATCGAGGTGCCTTTATCTCCTTCATTATATTCTCAATGTTTGGCGGTATAGTTGCCGTTATGTGGTATGGTGCTTCTCTTGTGCAAGCAGGTGAAATGAGTGTTGGTGATCTTTTAAGCTTTGTGCTTTATACAACCTTTATAGGTGGATCCATCGCAGGCTTAGGCGATCTTTATGGGCAACTTCAAAAAGCCATTGGAGCTTCTGAGCGTGTGATGGAAATTATAGCGGAAGAAGGCGAACAAATCGTAGATGAAACAGAGCACACCAATCAGGTTGAAGGATTAATTAACTTCAATAAAGTTTCATTTTCATATCCTACCAGACCTGATGTGGAGGTTTTGAAGAACTTATCTTTTGAGGTTCAGGCAGGAGAGAAAATCGCTTTGGTTGGTCATAGCGGTGCAGGTAAGTCAACCATCATTCAGCTACTTATGCGTTTTTATCCAATTAATGGCGGAGAGATTTCTGTGGATGGTAAAAACATTAACAATTATGATTTATCAGCTTTCCGAAAAAACATAGGCATTGTCCCACAAGAAATTATTCTTTTCGGAGGCACAATTCGCGAGAATATAGCTTATGGTAAGCCCAACGCTACGGAAGAAGAAATAAGATCGGCAGCTGAACAAGCTAATGCCATGCTTTTTATTGAAGATTTCCCCGAAGGACTTGATACAATAGTAGGTGAGCGTGGTGTAAAACTATCTGGTGGACAAAGACAAAGGATTGCGATTGCAAGAGCCATACTTAAGAACCCTAAAATCCTTATCTTAGATGAAGCTACTAGCTCATTGGATGCAGAGTCTGAACATTACGTTCAACAGGCCTTGGACAAATTGATGAAGGGTAGAACCACCATCATTATCGCGCATAGACTAGCAACTATCCGTAAGGTAGATACCATTTATGTACTTAATAACGGACAGATAGCTGAACAAGGTACGCATGACGAATTATTGGCTACATCTGATGGCACCTACAACAACCTGGTAAAACTTCAACTACAAGACTCTTAATGAATATTCAATATCATTTTTTAAAAGCTTTATTTTGGTTATTGAGTAAGATACCTTTTTGGTTTTATCATGTACTTTCTCGAGTGATTGGTTTTCTTTTAATAAAATTTAAAATATACCGATATCAACTAGTAGTAAACAATATTAATAAGGCCTTTCCAGAAAAATCTGAAAAGGAGATAAGAGAAATCGCTCATAAATTCTTCTATCATTTTAGCGACCTGCTTATTGAAAGTCTTAAAGCCTTCAATTTTAGCAAGAAAAAAATCAAGAAAAGATATAAGATACATCCAAATGATGATGTGCAGCGAATTGTTGATGAAGGGAGAAGTCTCGCTATTGTTCTACCCCACTTTGCTAATTGGGAGTGGGCTGTCTTATCTTTCGTATTTATGGTTGAGAGAAATCAACCTTTTGCGATGGGAATTTATAAGCCTTTGAAGAATAAAGTAATGGATCGGCTTATTAAAGATAGTAGAACACCTTTTCCGAATGCTTTATTAATACCCAAGAAAACCGCTATGAAAGAAATGATGGCTCATAGCGATAAACCATTCTTAGTCGGTTTTGCTGCGGATCAATCTCCTGCAAATGTGTATAATTCCTATTGGATGGAATTTATGGGTATCGAAACCGGAGTGTTTTTTGGTGTAGAAAAGATGAGCAAGAAAATGAATTTAGCCGTAGTTTATGCACATGTAAGGAAAACTAAGCGTTCATTTTACGAGGTGGATTTGGAATTGATTACAGCGCATCCTAACGAAACTGATTATGGTTTCATAACCGAAAAACACATGAAGTTGTTGGAGGCAGATTTAAAAAAGACTCCTCATTTATGGCTATGGACCCACAATAGATGGAAGAGAAAGAAACCATCAGACTTTAACGAAAAAATAGAAGCAAACAAAAAAGAGCAGTAGAAACTGTCTTAATAAAATATTTAATACAACCTTAATACTATGAGTAATCAAGAACAAGAAAACAGTAAAGAACTAAATAAAATACGTAACGCCTTTAAAGACAGAGATTGGAACGAAATAAAAAGCTCTGACTCATGGGCTATTTTCAAAATCATGTCTGAGTTTGTAGATGGATTTGAGAAACTTGCCAAAATCGGGCCATGTGTATCTGTATTTGGATCAGCCCGAACCAAGTCTGATCATAAGTATTACAAAATGGCTGAAGAGGTGGCTGCTAAACTGGTTCGTCATGGTTATGGCGTAATCACAGGTGGTGGCCCCGGAATTATGGAAGCCGGTAATAAAGGTGCCAAAAGTGAAAATGGTAAATCAGTAGGTTTGAATATCGTGTTACCATTTGAGCAATTCAACAATGTATACATCGACCCTGACAAACTAATTACCTTCGATTACTTTTTTGTAAGAAAAGTTATGTTTGTTAAGTACGCTCAGGGGTTCGTGGTTATGCCCGGTGGTTTTGGTACTTTGGATGAATTATTTGAGGCCCTAACCCTTATTCAAACTCACAAAATAGGCCGATTTCCTATTGTATTGGTTGGTAGCAAATTCTGGGGTGGTTTATTAGATTGGATGAAAGACACCTTACTTGAAGCGGAAAATAACATTAACAAAGAAGACTTAGACCTGTTTACTATCGTTGATACGCCAACTGAGGCTGTAAAGGTTATTGATAACTTTTATGCACAGTTTATGCTATCACCTAACTTTTAATCAAAGGCTCAAAACCGAGCCTTTTAAATTTATTTTATGTCGGCTAATAGGTTTGCACTTTATATTTCAATTCTTTCTCTTTTTACGGTGGTCATAATCGCTTTTAAAGGCTTTCAGAAAGATGAGCCTACCGTAATAAATAAAAAAGCGATTGTTCCTCCTATAGGTTTTGTGAATGCTAAAACTATTCCTTTACCGGAGTCTATAGACTTTGCAGGTGAGGCTGTACCATTAAACATACCAGACGTAAAAGAGCGATTAGATAAAGAGCTGCATATTAACTCATACTGGCATAATAATACTATATTTTTATTAAAGCGTGCGCACAGATGGTTTCCTGTCATTGAACCTATTTTAAAAGAGAATGGCATTCCTGAAGATTTCAAATACCTGGCTCTTATAGAAAGTGGGTTTGAGAATGTAAGAAGCTATGCAGGTGCCGAAGGTTTCTGGCAAATTATGAAAGGGACCGCCAAAGAATATGGTCTGGAGGTAAGCAAAGATGTTGATGAACGCTATCATCCGCAAAAGGCTACACAGGCCGCTTGTGATTACCTTAATTGGGCCCATAATAAATTAGGATCGTGGACATTGGTTGCAGCTTCTTACAATCGTGGCGTAAGAGGTATAAGCAATGCATTAGAGAACCAGAAAGCAGAGGACTATTACAGTTTAATGTTAAATGAAGAAACCTACAGATATGTTTTTCGAATTTTGGCTATCAAACAAATATTCAGCAACCCTAATAGCTATGGGTTTGATATTCAAACTGAACATCTGTACAAGCCATACAATTATGCTTTTGATACAGTAAGAAATTCTGTTGATTTAGTAGATTACGCTCTTGCACATAATATGGACTATAAAACCTTAAAGATTTATAACCCTTGGTTAAGAGATGAGAAGTTAAGAGTAGGGAGAAATGAATTTTATGTCTTTTCCTTACCAGAATCTAAAAAGTAACACCTAGTTCCAGGCCTAGTGTATCATTATTTAATCGCCATTCTTCATCAATGTTTGTTTCTTTCACAGCATTTAGGAAACCTCTATTGTAATAGAAGCCTGCATATATTCTTGTATTAATACCCAAGCGATATTCTAAGCCAGTAGCCAGCAAAGCAGTAAAATCGAAAAAATCCACCTGATTTAGTAGGTTATCATCTGAGATAATTCCTTGTAGCCTAAAGTCTGCAGTTGTTCCAAACTGAAAATAAATTTTTTTATCAAGACCAATTTCTTCAGTAAACAGCTTTAGCGTTAGCGGCACTTGCAAATATTGTAAATCATAACTTTCCTCTTCAACCCGATTTGTATTAACATTGCTTGCTTGAAATGCTGCCTGTTTGCTGCTGAAGAACAAACCTGTACTGAAATAGTGATTATCTCTAAATGGAAAGTCAAAGGTAGGGCCCAACAACAGTTTCAGAGAACTCCCATTACTTTCTATCTCATAAGTATCACCCGTAGATTGGAACCTATTAAAGCTCAATTGAGGTGCTGCCTTAAAGCCAAATTTGACTTGCGCCTTCACTGTGAAGCACGAAATGCTTAGTATTGCAATAATGAACAATTTTTTCATCAAGCAGTAGTTTATAATTCAAACTTCAAAATACAGGAATGCAACGGAAAATATATAGCATTGTTATCATTTTATTCATCTTGGCATCTTTCACATCATGTGTTGATAGTGAAAATACTTGCACGGAAAGACCCAATATTGACGAAATCAACTTAGATATAAATTTTGAAGATTTAACCAGCGAGCTTATAAAAGCTGATGATCAGAAGAAGGCGGAGGCTTTTATTAATGAATACCCATTTGTGGCAAATTATTTCTTCAATCCCACAAATCAACTTTCTGACTCCGCTATAGCTGCTTTAATGACTGATGTTTTTAGTCATCCATCATATAAAGACACTTTGTATAAAGAAGTAGAACAAACCTTCAATTCTTTTGATCAACTGAACAGAGACTTCACCAAGGCATTTAAAACTTATAAATATTATTTTCCGGATGTCGATACTCCCAAGATTCAGTATGTGCTATCTGGGCTGCAGAAAGACTTATTTGTATCCGATACACTTATTAGCATAGCAGCTGATTACTTTTTAGGGCCAGATGCGCGCTTCGTACCCCTTGGTATACCACAGTACATCTTAAAGAGATATCAGAGAGAATACATAGTACCTATGACCATGTTGTTGGTAACCCAAGAGAAAAATCAAACAGACCCTTCCAATAAAACCCTTTTGGCCGACATGATTTATTTTGGGAAATCATACTATCTGACAAAACAGATATTACCATGCACACCTGATTCATTATTACTAGGCTATTCAGCTAAAGAAATGACTGATATCAATAAAAACGAACATATTATTTGGGCAAATTTCTTAGAAAATGATCTGCTCTATGAATCAAGTCACTTTATCAAAAACAAATTCACCGGTGAGCGACCAAAAACTTTCGAAATTAGTAATAACTGTCCCGGAAGAATAGGCCTTTGGGTGGGCTGGCAGATCATCAGGAGTTACATGGAAAACAATCCTGAAGTTAGTTTACAGGAGCTGATGAAAATGACTGATGTAAACCTCATTTTTTCCAAATCTGGCTATAAACCAAAGCCTTAGAAAAAATTACTTTCAACAAAAGAATTTCACAAGCTCGAATTATTCTCTAAATTATGGTTGCATTAAGGCGTAATTAAACCAAAAACCCTTTATGAACCCATCAGCAAGAGGTTGGCTTGAAAGATATATCAGTTACAGGTCGGATTATCCTATAGATATCTCCAATCATAGGATTGAAGATAAAGATGCTTTGCTATATAGAATTATTCAGCCTACCGGTCTTATTTATGGGCATCCGGTACATTCTCCGGATTTAAGACACCCCAAAGAACAAAGATGGAATAGTTTGGGTAGAATGAAAGTAGTGCTACTTGAAAGTTTTTTCCATAGTGCACTCTTGAAAAATAACTATCAGCCGAGCAGTCAAGATGAATGGAAAGATTTTTATTTTGAAACAGGGCAATCAATAGGGCCTTTTTATGATCATCTCAACCCAGTTGCGGCAAAAAAAAGATTTAGTTTTTTTTCAAAATCTAAATCAAATGAGTTTAGTCATGCTGAGCAATCCTTAAGAAAAAACCTTTTCTTACAATCCAGGTGGGACTATTTCTGGGCAAGTTTATTTCATAATAGTCTTCTATTTCTTGATGCCTATTATTTTGGAGAGTGGAGGGCAGGCAAGTTCAGCAATATCAAGTGGCATAAAGATGCTATGAAAATGATGTTACTTAAAGTGCTGGCCGCTGCTGCACACGCCAACCACATCATTGAAAGGGAAGAGCGAAACATGTTTTACTCATTTCTAAACTCAGCTGATTTAACAAGTGGACATCAGCAGGTCGCTAAAGATGCTTTTAACGATGGGATTACTTTAGATGAAATTGACTTGAGACAAGCTGATACCTGGATTCTGCGCAGGTATGTACTTGAATTAGCCATTCTTATGATCTGGTCGGATAAGGTAGTAACTGAAGAAGAACGTGGTTTTTTAAGTAAGTTGGCTAAAAGGCTGGGTTTCTCAGAAACTGAGCTTGATGTGAGCTTAATTGCTATAGAATCCTTCGTGCTTGAGAATTGGAAAGACGTATATTTTCTTCAAAGCAAACACTCTTTTAAAGTTATTTCTGAAACAGTGGTAGATAGAATCTCCTTTGTTGTTAAAAAGAACAAGGATAGCCTTTTACAGGAAATAAGAGAATCAAAAGAATTATTTGAACTTGTTGAAAGATCGAAAAAAGAAAGCTTAACTGAAGAGGAGAAGGAAAAAGTAAGGATTCAAATGATTGATGTTCTTAAAACCATTCCTGCTTTTGTGATTATAGCTTTGCCCGGCACCTTTCTAACCTTACCAATTCTTTTGAAAATTTTGCCAAAAGAAGCATTTCCAACTAGCTTTCAAGATTAGTAACTGCGTTTTCCTTTTTCTTAGGAATAAGCAAGGACATAACAATTGATAACATCAGTACAGTAAAAATGACTGAGAATGAGATTAAGGTATTAATATGTACATGAATAATCTCTAATAGCATTTTTGCACCAATAAAAATTAAGATAAAGGATAGGCCCTTCTGTAATAAATGAAACTTATCAATAATCCCTGCTAATAGGAAGAATTTAGCTCTCAAACCTAAAATGGCAAATATATTAGAAGTGTAAAGAATAAATTCACTTTGAGATATTGCAAAGACTGCAGGAATCGAATCTACCGCAAATATTAAATCTGTTGATTCTATAAGTAGTATTACCAGAAAAAGAGGAGTAAACATAATTTTTGCGCCTCTCCTCACAATAAATTTACCACTAAAATGACCTTTAGTAATTCTTAAATACTTACGAGCAAATCTGATAATAATATTCTGCTCCGGATCCAGATCATCATCTTCATCAGTAAAGAAGATCTTAATACCGCTATAAACTAAGAATGCTCCGAAAATATAAAGTATCCAATGAAACTGGGCAACTAAATAGGCTCCCAAGAATATAAAAATGGCTCTAAATACTATGGCTCCTAAAACACCCCAGAACAAAATCTTATGATAGTATTTCTCTTCAACCCTGAAATATCGCAGTATTAACAGAATTACAAATATGTTATCAACTGAAAGCGCGTACTCGGTTAGGTAAGCAGAATAAAATTCAAGAGAAAGAGTAGCCCCTCCGGCATATTTATAGATTAAAAAGCCGAAAGCGACTGATATAACAACCCAAAATATTGATTGATAAGTGGCAGATTTTAAAGAAACCTTATGAGCATTTTTATTAAATACTCCTAAATCAAAAATTAGAAAAATGGTTATAACTACACCAAACAGCACAAAGAGGCTTGTCTGTGGGTCATTCTGTAAGTTTAAACCAAAATTCATCTATAAGTCATCCCTAATTGAAATGGAAAGATAAGATTTTTACCTCCTATTTTTAAAATTTATTAGATAAATTATGATTATTTCCCAAATATTAGTGGTTGATAACGATGATAGGCGGATGAAATTATTTATATACGTTTGTACCTTAATAATAAAAGGCGATGAATCATCGCCTTTTGTAACTCTCATATCTTAAAAGAAAGTCATTTAATTGTCCTCACATTATCATCTGTAAGACCATAATAATCCATTACCTCATTATAGTTCGCATAATCAACTGACTTTGTACTTCGTCCAGTGTTTTCTGCAGGTACAATAACTACTCTGTAAATAAGATTATTTGTAAGGTTTGTATTTGAAATTAGACTCAAGTTAAAGTTAGCGTCTAAAAACACCTTTGCATCAAACTCTGTAAAATCATAGGTATAAAGTAAAGTGCCAAACTCAGGAAATAAAGTTCTTGGAAGTGGTTCCCAGAAATCAGTATCAGTCTCAGCATCATAATCAACTAGTTGATACATTAAAACCACATCAGATGGCAATATTAGATCCCAATCTGCTTCAGGAAATTCTAATACAACGCTATAATTGTTCGCTCCACTGAATGTGATATCCTGATACTCATAAGCAATGGCTTCAAACTGACTACCATCAGCTCCTGCAGGACCTTGTTGACCCTGTGGCCCTTGAGGACCTGGAGGGCCTTCTGAACCATTAAATGTACATGAAGCAATAAATAAAAATACTACACTTATTTTGAGGAAGTTCGAAAGCTTTTTCATAATTGATATTGTTTGGTGTGGCAAATCAAAACCAAATAACATGCCAAACAAGAAGATGTTCCTTGCAGCAGCGGATTTACTGGAGGACAGACACGAAAAGCATACAGATAAACATGATTAAAAAGAATGCAGCTTTGAAGATATTATCCTCTATTCTAGACTGACTAAAAACTTTAATTATTCTGTTCATACTTCAAAAATACATAGGCCAAGTATAAGCTGAAAATCAGCAGTTTGTGGTAGATGTAAGAAAGTATGAATTGCGTGTAACAGAATAGAAAATCTCGCAGAAGTGATTAAAAACTAACAGTTTTATTATTAGTAAGAAAAAGTAATAAAGTGTCTTTATATCGATGAAAAAGCCTTTTTAAGCGCTAAAGAAAAATATTTCTTTAAAAATAATACATCTACTCGCTTACTTGATAGATGCTAAATTCTGGCTTGATAGGTATGCAATTGATGATAGCGACCTTCATTCTTAATCAGTTCCTCATGCTTGCCTCGCTCAACTATTTCACCTTCTTCTATTACCAATATTTGATCAGCCTGCCTAATAGTACTCAACCTGTGAGCAATTACAAAAGTAGTTTTACCCTTCATTAATTCTTTTAGACTTGATTGGATGAAAGTTTCACTTTCGGTATCAAGATTTGAAGTAGCTTCATCAAGAATTAATATTTTAGGATTAGCAAGTATGGCACGCGCAATGGCAATTCGCTGTTGCTGCCCTCCTGAAAGTTTCACACCCCTTTCACCTATTTGGGTATCTAATCCATTCTCGAATTTATCGGTGAACTGATGTACATAGGCCTTTTCAACTGCTTCTTGTAGTTCTACATCAGAGGCATTCGGTCTTGGAAATAAAATATTCTCTCTGATAGTGCCTTCAAATAAGAAATCGTCTTGAAGTACAACACCAAGCTTACTCCTGTAGCTATCTAATGTAATAGTTTGTAAGTCTATATTATCAACAGTTATTCGCCCATCATCAGGGTTCAGAAAAGAGGCAACTAAATTCGCAATGGTTGATTTGCCAGATCCTGATGTTCCCACCAAAGCAGTTACTGAACCTGCTTCAGCATTAAAACTAATGTGCTTGATTACATCTTTGTCGTTCTCGTAAGCAAATGACACATTATCAAATTTAATATTTCCGATAATATCTTCCAGTTCATGAGTTCTTTGCTTGTCATCTGACTCTATAGGGGTAGTCATAATTTCTTCAGTTCTGTCTAAACCTGCAAAAGCTTCGGTTAGTTGACTTCCTATATTACTCATTTGCACTATTGGAGCAATCATAAAACCTAAATACAGCGTAAAGGCAAGAAAGTCACCAAACGTTAGTTGCTCGTTCATTATCATATAGCCACCAATAGCCATAATCCCTGCAGAAGCCAAACCTAAAAGCAAAGTAGCAGAACTTGTTATAAGACTAGTTGCTGTTAGGCTCGATTTTACATTCTTAAATAATCGGTCAACACCTTCGGCAAAAATTCTTATCTCTTGTAATTCAGCGTTAAATCCTTTTATGACTCTAATACCACCTAAAGTTTCAGTTAACCGGCCTGTTACTTCAGCATTTATTTTTCCTCGCTCACGAAATATCGGTCTGATTTTACCAAAAGCCCTCAGCGAGATAACTCCGAATATGGCTACAGGGACCAGAACATAGAGTGTCATTAATGGGCTAATAGTGATAAGCAATATCAGGCAAACTATAGAAGTAAGTACACCACCTATCATTTGAGCTAATCCTGTACCTACTAGGTTTCTTACCCCTTCCACATCAGTCATTATTCTTGATACCAGTTCACCTGTTTTAGCACTGTCAAAATACCTTATAGGCAGCCTTACAATATGAGATTGAACTTGAGATCTTAATTTAGAAATAAGGTTTTGAGCCTCAACACTTAGAATTTGTGTTAATGCAAATGAAGTTATTGCCTGTATTATAATGGCTCCAACAACTGCAATAATTAGCCATTTAAGCTTCTCCAAATCTCCGTTCGGAACAACGTCATCAATTAGTATTTTGCTTGATCCGGGTAATACTAATGATGCAAACCTGCTTATTATAATTAGTATAAGACCTACCAAGAGATACTTTCTTCTGGGCCAAACTATACTGGTAAAAGCCTTTTTTAAGCTTGCTCCTGTTTTTTTATTTTTTGCCATTGTTAGGTGGTTAGCAAGGAACAAACGTATTTCTACAATGAGGGTTAAGCTTTACTGAATTGAATATGATTTTTAAATTTCCATTCTTAGAGAAATCTATGTTTCTTTGTGAAAATTTTATTTATGGCTGAAGTAGAAAAAAACAATACAGGCTCATCCGATGAAATTGACTTGAAAGAGTTATTTCAAGCTATCGGTAATTTCTTTAAAAGTATTTTTATCAATATTATGCTCTTTTTTGTGAGTATAAGAAACGCTACTCTCAAAAATATTAAGCTTATAATAATATGTGGTGTTCTTGGCGGCTTAGCCGGCATTGCCCTGAACTATGTTTCTCAAGATTATTATAAATCTTCTATGGTATTAAAGTCTTCCTATTTAAGTGGAAGGTTAATGGAAAGTGCGATAGATAAATTAGACGCATTAAGTGATGAAGACAATTATCAACAGCTTGCTAATACGTTAAAAATTGATTTAGAACTTGCTCGAAAGATTAGAAGTTTTTCATATGAGCCATTTGTCTCTGAAGATGAAGTTGTTCAATTGGAAGTTTTTAAGGAACAATTGAGAGCTCAGATTGATGACGAGGAGACAATAGAGAAATTCATAGACAAACTGCGTTCGGAAAACAGAAGCACATATCGCATAATGGTTGAGGTATTTGATAATTCAATTATTGAAAAACTTGAGCAGCCATTATTAAATTACTTCCAGAAAAATCCTTACGTTTCCAAGAGATTGGAAATTGAGCGAACTAACTTATTATTAGAGGAGAAAAATACGAAAGAGGAATTAGCCAAACTAGATAGCTTAAAGCAGCTAATATTTAAGAACTTTAATTATATGGCTAGTCGTACAAAAGGTGGTTCCAATAATGTAATCCTTTCCGATGAGCAAATGACTAACCCTATTGATGTATTCAATGCCAGTAGAAGACAGTATGAGGATTTATTAAGAATTAATAGAAGCTTATATATTCAAGATAGCTTTGAATTGGTAGATGGTTTTACAACTTACGCAAAGCCTGAAAGTCCTGGTTTATTGAAATGGGGATTCTTTTCTGGCCTCGTTGGATTAGGAGTTGCCTATATCATCATTATTTTAATAGCCTTCAACAGATACCTTACAAAAGTTGAACAAGAAAATAGGGCAGCATAAAAATTTTCAAATTCATTATTAAGAGATGGGCCAAAACCCATCTCTTTTTGTTTAAATACACGCTTATTACAACTACCTTTGCTAAGTGATTAAACAGATCAAAACATTTGTTCAAAAAGAAATGCTGCTGGAATGGCGAAATAAAAATGCCTTCAATAGCATTTTGTTATATCTTGTTAGTACAGTTTTCATAAGTTATTTGAGCTTCAGTTTAAAAACTGGAACTCTGCATCCAGATGTATGGAATGCGTTATTCTGGATTATCCTAGTTTTTGCAAATATCAACGGAGTAGCTAAAAGCTTCTTGCAAGAGGGGGAAGGGAAAACACTTTATTATTATATGCTTTGCTCTCCACAGGTTATTTTATCTGGTAAGCTGATATTTAACATATTTATTTCACTAGTAATAGCTTTTGTAGGATTTCTGTCTTACGCCATGATTTTTGGTAATCCAGTAGCCAATTATTTATATTTTATTACCACTATCATATTATCATCAATCGGCTTTGCAGGAGTGCTTACCTTGGTCTCAGGCATCGTTTCACGAGCTAATAATAGCACTACTTTAATGGCTATACTTAGTTTTCCTTTATTACTGCCAACTTTATTACTTACCATAGGCATTTCTAAAAATGCAATAGATGGCATTGAAGCTTCTTTAATGAATCCTAAACTATTAACTTTGCTCTCAATTGATATTATAGTAGTGGCAACTGCTTATATGTTGTTTCCATTTGTCTGGAGGAATTAATTTTATGAGAAAATCTTGGTGGAAAATTATTGCAGTTATTTTGGTGGCCTACACTATTATAGCTGGTTTTTTATTAGAAGCTCCTCGGCTGGTAATTCTTAATGAAACTATCAGAGCTATGCATTTTCATGTGCCTATGTGGTTCGGGATGGTTATTATGCTAACGGCATCGGCAATATTTTCAATTAGGTATTTAAGGACAGGAAATCTGAAATTTGATATTTATGCTGTCGAATTAGTTAATATCTCGATCCTCTTTGGAGTACTTGGTTTAGCTACTGGAATGGTTTGGGCTAACTTTACATGGGGTGAATTCTGGAGTGGAGATCCTAAGCAGAATGCTTCAGCCATTGGCATGTTAATTTATCTCGCTTATATCCTTTTGAGAAATTCCATTGCTGACAGGCAGCAAAAGGCTAAAATCAGCAGCGTTTATAATATTTTTGCCTATGCGGCTTTAATCCCTCTTTTATTTATTCTACCACGATTAACTGACTCCCTTCATCCTGGTAATGGCGGAAACCCGGGTTTTAATGCATATGAGCTAGATGGCCGTTTAAGAATGGTTTTCTACCCTGCGGTTATTGGTTGGTCTTTATTAGGCTTATGGATGGCTGAATTAAGAATCAGGTTAAACTTTATTAAATCAAAACTCAATGAAGATTTATAAATACTTACTTACTGCTAGCTTGTTATTTTCTGCTTTTTTAGCCAAAACACAAAAAATGGCTATTGAATCTGAAGATTATAGTAACCAATCAATTGAAATGGCTGATGCCATGAGGGCCAATGGTAAAATATACGTTCTGGTTGCCATAGTGCTACTAATATTTATTGGCTTTATTTTTTATGCTATTAAAACAGAACAAAAAGTTAAAAAACTCGAAAAAGAGTTAGAAGACAAGAATTAAAGAATCATTTTAAGCTAACTCTTGTTAGTTGGAATTGAAAAATAATATCAAATGAAAAAGTCTTATATATTCGGAATTGTGATAATTGCAGCAGCTATTACAATGATTATTTCAACTGCCGGTGATGCGAGTTCTTACGTTAGTTTTAGTGAAGCTCAGGAAATGTCAGAAAATGGAAGTGATAATATGATTCATGTGGTGGGTACTCTCAAAAAAGATGAATCGGGTCACATTATTGGTTTAAAAGCAGCTCAAAATAAACTTTCCTTTTCATTTATAATGGTAGATCAAAATGGTCTTGAGCAATTGGTCTATTATAATGAACCCATGCCTGCTGACTTCACTAAATCAGAACAAGTAGTGGTTATTGGTGCTTACAAAAACGGACAGTTCATCGCTGATAAAATTCTCATGAAATGTCCTTCTAAATACCAAGAAGATACCGTAGTGTAATTTGAAAATTAATTTATGATACATACTGCATTAGGTGACCTGGGTCACCTTTTTGTTATTACAAGCTTTGTACTAGCGTTAATCTCTGTCTTTAATTTCTATAAAGCTGAAACTCAAAAAGACCTTGTTAAAAAAGCCAACTGGCTAAACAATGGAAAGGCCAGCTATCTGGTACACGGCATAGCGGTTCTGGGTATAGTTATCACACTTTTCGTGATTATTTCAGGACATTACTTTGAATATTTCTATGCATGGAATCATTCTTCTAAAGCACTTCCACTTGAATACGTAATTTCTTCTTTTTGGGAAGGTCAGGAAGGTAGTTTTCTATTATGGCTATTTTGGAATGTAGTTTTAGGCGTCATTCTCCTCTTCACCAACAAAAAATGGACTCCCTCTGTAATGCTGATATTTTCGGCAGTTCAGGTTTTCCTTTCTTCCATGATTTTAGGAGTTGTCATTGGTGATATTAAAACTGGTAGTTCTCCCTTTATCCTATTGCGCGATGCAATGGATGCTCCCGTTTTCAATATCAATCCTGATTATATTCCGGAAGATGGAACAGGATTAAACCCATTATTGCAAAATTACTGGATGGTCATTCATCCGCCAGTGTTGTTCTTAGGCTATGCTAGTACTCTGATTCCTTTTGCATACGCGATAGCTGGCTTATGGAAAAAAGAAGTTAAGACATGGATAAGACCGGCTCTTCCCTGGGCTTTATTCTCTGCAGCTGTTTTAGGTATAGGTATTTTAATGGGTGGCTATTGGGCTTACGAAACCTTGAACTTTGGTGGTTACTGGAACTGGGATCCGGTAGAAAATGCCTCTCTGGTTCCATGGCTTGTATTAATTGCAGCTGTTCATACCATGATTGCTTACAAGAAAAATGAAACAGCTCTAAAAGCATCTATTATTTTAGTGATATCAGTTTTTCTATTAGTGCTCTATGCTACATTTCTAGTAAGAAGTGGAGTTCTTGGTGAAACATCGGTTCACTCTTTTACTGATTTAGGACTATCCGGTCAACTACTTATTTACTTTTTAACATTTACAGTAATCGCTTTTGCTCTAGCAATAAGTAGATGGAAGTTGATACCTAGTACTGAAAAAGAAGTTGAGGTCTATTCTCGCGAATTCTGGATTTTCATGGGAGCAACAGTTCTGTGTCTAATGGCTTTCCAAATAATTATCCCTACCTCTATTCCAGTATATAATGCCATTATTGAAGCTTTTGGTGGCATCAGTAATATGGCACCTCCTGCCGATCAGGTTAATTTTTATACCAAGTGGCAGACTTGGTTTGCAGTATTTATAGCTATTCTTTCCGGAACTGGGCAATTCTTTTGGTGGCAAAAGATGGAAAAAGGAAAGTTGAAACAAGCACTTCTTCTTCCAATTGTGATTACGCTAGCATTAACCGCATTGATAATAACAGTTGGTGGTGTTTATAATGTCACTTATATAATTCTGGTATTAGCCGGTGTTTATACCATAACCGCTAATTTTTTCATCCTACTTTCGGTAGTTAGAGGAAATTATAAATTATCAGGTGGTGCAATTGCTCACATAGGTGTAGGCATGATGCTACTTGGTATTCTATTTTCTTCAGGCTACTCAAAAGTAGTTTCCTTGAATAATTCAGGTCTGGTGATTAGCAACAACCCTGATTTAGAGGAAAACTTTAATCAGGAAAACATGCTGCTTTTCATTAACGATCCGCAAAATATGGGCGAATATACGCTTACCTATAAGGGGCGTTATCATGAAACCTATGATGGAGGTTATGTGAAGGCGGTTTATCTGAAAGACACCAAGCAGGAAAATTTTAAGACATTAAAAAGAAAGCTGGAGAAGGATGGAAAAACATATGAGTCAGGAGATACTATTAACGTTTATGGTGTAAATCATTATTACCGAATAGATTACTTGTCTGATGATGGAGAACAATTCTCTCTTTTCCCTAGGGCACAAATTAACCCATCAATGGGAGGGCTGATTTCATCTCCTGATATGAAGAGAAAATTATCTAAAGACCTTTATACACACGTATCCTCGGTGCCTGACCCAACTCAGTCGATCGAATGGAGTGAACCTAAAGAAATGGAGGTAACCTTCGGAGAGAAATTCTTCTTGAATGATTATGTTACAGTTCTTGATAAGGTGGAAAGGGTTGATTCTGTAAATGGCAAACCTATTGGCAAAAATGATTTAGCAGTTCAAGCCACCATTTTAGTATACGGTACAGGAGAAACCTATCTTTTAAAACCATACTACATCATTAGGGATAATATGGCTGGCAGAATACCCGATGAGAACAGGGAAATAGGATTAAAAGTAGGAATTGAAAGTATTCAACCAGAACAAAATACTTTCAACTTATCAGTGAGAACCAGCCAGAAAGATTATGTAGTTATGAAAGCGATGGAGAAGCCGATGATCAATTTATTATGGATAGGTACATTGGTTTTAATGTTAGGCTTTATCATGGCTATTTTCAGGCGTTATAGTGAATTCACTAAAATGAAGCTTAAAGGAATGGAATGAGAGACGAAACCTTTAATATAAGTTTTATCGGTGCTGGTAACGTAGCTTCCCATTTAGCTCCAGCGCTAGAAAATGTAGGCCATTCTGTTAAAGAGGTATACAGCAAAACAGGTGCCTCAGCAAAAAAGCTCATTAAAAACTTATACGATGCTTCGTTAAAAGATTCGCTTAACTTTCTTGATAGTACATCAAATATCTTCATCATTTCTATTCCTGATGATGAGATAATACCAGTACTCAATGAAATAGAATTGCCAGATCAAAGTTTGTTGGTACACACCTCCGGAGCCCTTTCTATGGATATAATTCCTGAAAGCATCGCCTCGGTAATTGGAGTTTTTTATCCTTTACAAACATTCTCTAAAAGTAGGAAATTGAAGATTGAGGAGGTTCCTTTCCTATTGGAGAGTAATCATAAATCGGGACTTAAAATATTAACTAGTCTGGCTAAAAGTATTAGCAAACAAGTTCATCATGTAAATAGTCAGCAGAGGAGCCAATTACACGTTGCAGCCGTTTTTGCCTGTAACTTCACTAACTACCTGATGACAGTTTCCGAAGAATTACTTAATGAAGCAAAGCTGGATTTTAATCTCTTGGGTCCGCTAGTAGCAGAGACAATAGAAAAAAGCCTGCTTCTAAAACCATCAAATGCACAAACTGGTCCGGCCAAACGCGGTGATTTAAAAACACTTGACAAACACATGGAAATGCTTGCTAAGCATCCTGCTTATAGTGAGATTTATAAAATTATTAGTCAGCAAATATTAGACAAATACCAATAAGGAATGAGCGAGCAGCACCACAGTCCTAGAAATTTTTCCTTTACAGGGTTTGTGAAGCTTATCCGGATTCAAAATCTAATAATAATTATTCTCTCTCAGTATTTAGCTGCTTTATACCTCTTGGAGGGTATTCATTTAAGCAATATTAGATTATTTCTATTGAGCTTATCCACCGTAATAATTGCGGCAGCTGGTTACATCATTAATGATTATTATGATGTTAAAATTGACTATGTTAATAAACCGCAAAGAGTAGTTGTTGGCAAAGTGCTAAAAAGACGTGTGGTACTCTTTTGGCATACTTTCCTGAATTTTACTGCGATAGCCATAGCATTTTATCTCAGTTGGAAGCTGGCGGCTGTTTTCTTCGGTTCAGCTTTTTTGTTATGGTTATATTCTAATCAGCTCAAACGCTTGCCGTTTGTAGGTAATTTTACTGTAGCGCTACTAACAGGTCTATCACTAACTATAATTGGCTTGTATTTTCATCAAAAAGAGGTTCTCATTAATATTTATGCTCTTTTTGCCTTTGCCATTAGTTTAATCCGCGAAATTATTAAAGATATGGAAGATTGGAAAGGTGATGCCGATTTCGGATGTAAAACACTTCCGATCGTATTTGGAATTAGAAAAACCAAGCTCATTATTTATGTATTGATTGCGCTTTTTGGTTTCCTAATTTTCTATCTGACACAATTTCTAAATAACAACATCCTTTACTATTACTTTTCAGGGCTTGCTCTTTTCATTATTTACTTTGTATACAGGTTACAACAGGCTGATAAAATAAAAGACTTCCACTTTTTAAGTAACTTTTGCAAGCTGATAATGCTTAGCGGCATTATAAGTATGCTGCTTTTTTAATTCAACTGGTGATTTTAAGATATGGATAATAAAAAATACAGAATAGCTCTTTTCGCTTCTGGCTCTGGTTCAAATGCTGAAAAAATTGCTCACTATTTCACAAATCATCCTTCCGTTGAAGTAGGCTTAATGCTCTGTAATAAGAAAGAGGCTGGCGTATTTGACAGAATGAGTAAGTTTCCACAGGTTGTTAGCCGCCACCTTAATAATAAAGATTTTCGTGATGGTGAAACAGTACTTGATATACTAAGGGAGCATCATATTGATTTCATTGTACTTGCAGGTTTTTTATTGAAAATTCCTGAAAACCTTGTAAAAGCTTATCCTAAAAGAATTATTAATATTCATCCGGCTCTATTACCTAAGTATGGTGGAAGGGGAATGTATGGTCACTTTGTACATGAAGCTGTTATTGAAAATGATGAGAAAGAAAGTGGAATTACCATACATGAAGTGAATGAAGCTTATGATGAAGGCGCTATAATCTTCCAGGCATCTTGCCAAATTACTGCTGAAATGAACGCTGAAGAACTGGCTGCCAAAATACAGCAATTAGAGCATCAGCATTTCCCAAAAGTAATTGAGGAATACATCCTTAATTTTAGAGAGCATCTTTAATCAGTAATAATTCTACCAGCTCGTCAAAATCTTGATGCTCTTTATACATTCTGTCAGAGTAAATACTTGCCATCAACTTTAAATAGTTGGGCTTGTCATCCATTAAATGGAGTTCAATGGCTATGTTGCCATATAGTTGATCAATTGGAGGCTCAACTTGTAAAGGCGGCTTCATATAAAATTTATCTACCGTCAGTACAAACCCATCTTTCGCAGTAACCTTGCTATCCGATCCTGCCTGCCTGTAGCCCAGTGCTAACAGCTTATGTTTGAAATAATCGAGCAGGAAATGAAAATCCCGGTCACTTACTTCAATATTATTTTTGATGGCAAAGCCATTAGCATAAACACTGCGGAACAACAAAATGGGAATTTCACCTTCAATATCTGTTCGTTTTAAATGGTAGGCTTTATGAATCTTTTCGAGTAATGTGCTACTTACATCATCCTGTAGCCAATCCTTAAAACTTACACGCTCCTTTTCGGATCGCTTTAAAGCCTTGTGACTTAAAACCGTGTTGGGCTCGTGTTTCTTAAACAGTTTATTATATACAGCATCAAAAAATGACATAAAAGCAATTTAGTATATCATAACAACAAAGCTTTCGCCATAATGATTAATAAAAAGAATATTTCTAGTTATAGTCAATCCCTATCAAATCAAGTCAGTATTTTTTACTTAGAAAATTAAAATACCTTAGATTTGTACTTCGCATTTCACTAAGCAGAATTATGTCACAAAAAAAGATTAAGAACGCACTTATTTCAGTTTTCTATAAGGATAAACTTGAACCTATTATTAAGCTTTTAAAAGATCAGGGAGTCAACATTTACAGTACTGGAGGAACTCAAAAATTTATAGAAGAACAAGGAGCAGAAGTAATTGCAGTTGAAGATTTAACAGGTTACCCATCTATTTTAGGTGGTAGAGTTAAAACACTTCATCCTAAAGTTTTCGGTGGCATATTAAGCAGAAGGGAATTAAAAGAAGATAAAGCTCAATTGGACGAATATGAAATTCCTGAAATTGATTTGGTAATTGTAGACCTTTATCCATTTGAGGAAACTGTTGCTTCTGGCGCTGATGAGCAAGCTATTATCGAGAAAATAGATATAGGTGGTATTTCGCTGATTAGGGCTGCTGCTAAAAATTTTAAAGATGTATTAATTGTAGCCTCTAAAAATCAATATGCTGATTTAGAGAAATTATTAGAAGAGCAAAACGGAGAAAGCTCAATAACAGATAGGAAGAAATTTGCAGCTCATGCTTTCAATATTTCTTCAAACTATGACACGGCTATTTTCAATTACTTTAATAAGACTGAAGAAATACCTGCATTCAAATCGAGCATCATGGAATCGCGCACGTTGCGTTATGGCGAGAATCCTCATCAAGTGGGTCATTACCATGGATATTTGGATGAGTTATTTGATCAGCTAAACGGCAAAGAGCTTTCATACAACAATTTAGTGGATGTTGATGCAGCAGTTTGCTTAATTGAGGAATTCAAAGAAGATACGGCTTTTGCCATACTAAAACACACAAATGCATGTGGTGTAGCCGTGGGTAAATCAGTAAAAGAAGCCTATGATAAAGCTTTTGCGGCAGATACACTTTCTGCTTTTGGAGGAGTTCTTATTAGCAATAAAAAAATAGATAAAGAAGCTGCTGAAACCATGCATTCATTATTTTTTGAAATCTTGATAGCTCCGGATTTCGATGATGATGCACTTGAAGTTTTAAAAGGGAAGAAAAACAGAATTTTATTAAAACAAAAAACAGATCTACAAACAAGCAAGCAGTTCAAGAGTCTTCTAAATGGCGTGATTGAGCAAGACAGAGACTTAAAAACCGATGCCATTGCAGACTTAAAAACTGTTACCAAAATAGCACCAAGTGCAGAAGAAACAGCAGCACTTATATTTGCATCAAAAATATGTAAGCACACAAAATCGAATACTATTGTGCTGGCTAAAGATGGTCAGTTATTCGCAAGTGGTGTTGGTCAAACTTCTAGAGTTGATGCCTTAAAACAAGCAATTGAAAAGGCGAACCATTTCGGATTCGATTTAAAAGGAGCAGTGATGGCATCAGATGCTTTCTTCCCGTTTCCTGATTGTGTTGAAATTGCTCATGATGCAGGTATAACTTCAGTTATTCAACCGGGTGGCTCTATTAAAGACCAAGATAGCATTGATTTTTGCGATGCTCACAACATGAGCATGGTTACAACCGGAACTAGACATTTTAAACATTAAATAGACTTAATCGGTCTAATTCATAAATTAATCGCTTTAAAGGGTTTATTTACCAAACAAATTTGTAAATTTCCCAAGCAGTAATTTTAAAATTTATTATCAGATAATATCCATGGGGATTTTCGATTTCTTTTCAAGTGACATTGCCATAGATCTAGGAACAGCAAACACTTTAATTATACATAAGGACAAAATTGTAGTTGATGAACCATCAATTATTGCGATAGATAAAGCCACAAACAAAGTATTGGCTATCGGTCGAGAAGCCATGCAGATGCATGAGAAAACCCATGAGAATATTAAAACCATTCGCCCTTTAAAAGATGGTGTGATCGCAGATTTCCACGCAGCAGAGCACATGATTAGGGGGATGATTAAAATGATTGATGGCGGTAAGAAAAACTTCTTCCCTAGCTCTCACAGAATGGTTATCTGTATTCCTTCAGGTATTACAGAAGTTGAGAAAAGAGCCGTTCGTGATTCTGCCGAGCATGCGGGTGCTAAAGAGGTATATATGATTCACGAGCCGATTGCCGCTTCAATTGGTATTGGTGTTGATATTGAGCAACCTGTTGGTTCAATGGTAGTAGATATAGGAGGTGGTACAACAGAAATTGCTGTGATCGCACTTTCAGGTATTGTTTGTGATCAATCTATAAGAGTTGCGGGTGATACTTTTACCAAAGATATTCTTGATTACATGAGAAGACAGCATAACCTGCTAATTGGTGAAAGATCTGCTGAGAAAATAAAAATAGAAGTAGGTGCTGCTTTAACCGAATTAGATGATGGCCCTGAGGATTATGAAATTCGCGGGCGTGATTTAATGACTGGTATTCCAAAAGTGATAAAAGTATCTTATTCCGAAATTGCTTTTGCTATTGATAAGTCAGTTTCAAAAATTGAAGAGGCTGTGTTAAAGGCCTTGGAGATTTCACCCCCAGAATTATCTGCCGATATTTATGATAACGGAATTCATTTAACTGGTGGTGGTGCCTTGTTAAGAGGTTTAGACAAGCGTTTAGCTTTAAAAACTAAGCTACCAATTCACATTGCTGACGATCCGTTAAGAGCGGTTGTAAGAGGTACAGGGCTTGCTCTCAAGAACTTATCAGCTTACAAAGCAGTGTTAATGAGTTAATAATTAAATAAGATTTTACCGAAAAGGGAATGCATCATTTGTATTCCTTTTTCCATTTATACTGATTCGGAGTTCTCGGCATGCGGAGGTTATTTCAATTCATTTATACATATCGCGCATTTTTCCTCTTCTTATTGCTTGAAGTGATAAGTGGTTGGTTGGTAATAAATCATAATGATTACCTGAGTGCCTCTTTCTTCAATAGTTCAAATGCCTTTGCCGGAAATGTTTATGAAAATAAGCAGGCCGTTGAAGATTACTTTAGGCTAAACAAAATTAATGAACGCCTGGCACAAGAAAATGAAGCCTTGCGAAATAAGCTAACGCTTGAACCAGCAATAGTTGATTCATCCAACTTTTTTACCCCCACAGCTCTGGCTGGCCAATATGATTATACAATAGCAACAGTTGTTAATAATTCAGTAGACAGATTTAGAAATTACTTTACTCTTGATAAGGGTGAAGCTGATGGCATTACCGAAGGAATGGGCGTTATCAATGGATATGGCTTGATTGGTAAAATCAAAAGTACTTCAAAAAATTATGCTGTTGGCTACTCAGCGCTCCACTCTAATCTTCTTATTTCAGCTGTAATCGAGGAAACAAAGACCTTATGTACAGCTAACTGGGATGGCAAAAATCCTAGACAAATAAGTTTAGAGTATGTCCCTCGTCATATCAAATTGAAGAATGGCATGCGCATAGTTACTTCAGGCTTTAATGCAATTTTTCCTCCGGGTATTAAAATTGGTGAAATAGCCTCAGTAGATATTAAAGATGATGCTACCTTTTATGAAGTAAAAGTTGATTTAGCAGTTGATTTTCAAAGTTTGGATTATGTATATGTAATAGGAAATGAACTGCAGCAGGAACAAGATTCATTAGAAAACACCATAAAACTAGCAGATGATTAATATTGAGAACATAAAGCAAGCTTTTATTTGGCTACTCTTTGTTGCTGGTCAACTGCTACTAGCACAAAACCTCGTGCTTTTCAATAAGGCATTCTGCTTTATTTACCTAGGTTTTATATTGCTCTTACCACTTGGAATAAGCCGAATAAATTTAATGTTGGTTGGTTTTTTTACTGGCTTAATCATCGACATTTTTTACAATAGTCTGGGAACTCATATGGCAGCTACTACTTTATTAGCATTCTTAAGACCCTTATGGATAAATGCTATTACACCGAGAGGTGGTTATGAAAATGTTTCTGCGCCCGCCCTTAAAAACCTGGGGCTATCGTGGTTTCTTGCCTATTCTTTGCCATTAATGGCTTTCCACCTCCTCACCATATTTTTTATTGAAGCAGGTGGATTTCATATGTTTATTTTTGTGTTAATGAAGGCACTGGCAAGCACTTTATTGACAGCTTTTGTGTTAGTGTTACTTCAATATCTTTTCTATTCGAAAGGAAGGTATTCATGATTGAAAATAGAAAGTACTACATACAAATTATCTTTATCCTGGTAGGCATAATTTTTCTTACCAAGCTTTTCTTTATACAGGTTTTGGACAGCCGCTACAAACTGGCTGCCGAAAATAATGTGATCAACAAAGTGGTTGAATATCCTTACCGAGGTTTGATATACGACCGTAATATGAACATCATGGTACATAATACGCCTGTTTATGACATCATGGTAGTTCCTAAAGAAGTACAAGTAGAAGATACCACTAAGTTTATTTCCCTCTTCGATATTACCGAAGAAGATTTTACGGAGAGAATTCAAAAAGCGAAACGTTATAGTTACATCAAGCAATCACTATTTTATCCTCAATTGAGTAATGAGGAATTTGCAAAAATTCAGGATGAGCTTGTCTCTTATCAGGGCTTCTATCCTATTGCAAGAACTGTGAGGAAATACCCTGAACCCGTGTTAGCCAATGGGCTCGGTTATATTGGGGAGATTAGTAAACGCCAGCTCACAAAAGACACCTTAAATTATTATCAGTCAGGTGACTTTATAGGTATTAGTGGAGTTGAAGCTTCCTATGAAGAAGAATTAAGAGGAAAACGGGGTGTGAAATATAAATTGGTGAATGTTCGAGGTATTGAAAAGGGCTCTTTTAACGATGGTGCCTTTGATACACTTTCAGTACCTGGTAACAATTTAGTGAGCTCTATAGACCTTCCATTGCAGAAATATGCAGAGTATCTCATGCAAGACAAAGTGGGAAGTATCGTAGCCATAGAACCATCTACCGGAGAGATTTTAGCGATGGTAAGCTCTCCTTCTTATAACCCAAACGATTTAACAGGTAGAAAATATAGCAGCAATTTTGGTAGGCTTAATCAAGATACCTTAAAGCCATTATTTAATAGACCTATTCAGGCTCAGTATCGTCCAGGTTCTGTATTTAAATTGGTACAATCGTTAATTGCCTTGCAGGAAGGCGTTGTGCAACCAAGTACTCGCATTGTTTGCAACCGCGGCATAATAAATTGCCATGGTGCACATACCAAGGAGGATTTGCATGGTGCAATCAAATTCTCCTGTAATCCTTATTTTTATCAAACCTTTAAAAGGATCATCCAGCAAGGCAAGGAAGATAACATGAATAAGGATGCCCGCATTGGACTTAATTTATGGGACGATTACCTTCATAAATTTGGCTTTGGCAGAAGATTAGGCATCGATATACCTAATGAGGGAAAAGGGATGATTCCTGCTCCAACCTATTACGATAGGTATTATGGCAAAGATCACTGGAATTTTTACACTATTTACTCACTAAGTATTGGAGAAGGTGAATTGTTAACTACTCCTTTACAAGTGGCCAATTTAGCCTCCATACTGGCGAACCGAGGTTATTTCATAAGACCACATTTAGTGAAAGGAATTGATACGCCAGACTCTTATCTAAAGCTTGATTTTGAGAAAGAAGAAGTTGGCGTAAATCCTGAACATTTCACCACGGTGGTAGATGCTATGGCGGAAATAGTAGAAGGTACCGCCAGAGTTGCCCGAGTTGATGGAATAGAAATATGCGGTAAAACGGGTACGGTTCAAAACAAGGATAGTTATGACCATTCTGCATTTATGTGCTTTGCTCCCAAAGAAACCCCAAAAATTGCGCTTTCAGTATATGTCGAAAATGCCGGATGGGGTGGTGGAGTTGCAGCAGCCATTTCCGGTTTGTTAGTAGAGAAGTATGTAAAAGGAGAAGTAAGCCCTAACAGAGCCTGGGTAGAAAATTATGTGATGTCTAAAGCTTATTTAAACAATTTATAATGGCAAGGCAAGATAGTTTATGGAATAGGGTCGATTGGTTGCTGATAAGCATATTCTTTGCGCTAGTTATTCTCGGTTGGCTGAATATTTATGCAGTAGTTTACGATGAAGAGCAGGTGCAGAACATCTTCAGCTTTGATTTAAATTCGGGTAAGCAGCTCGTTTTTATTGCCGGATCAATAGTCATCATAATAGCCATTATGATACTAGATTTTAAGTTTTTTGATTCTTTTGCCTATTATTTATATGCTGGTGTCATCATCTTACTCGTCTTGGTGCTCATTTTCGGAACTGAAATAGCAGGAAATAAATCATGGTTTACGTTAGGGGCTATCCGATTACAACCTTCCGAATTTGCCAAGTTTACCACCGCACTGGCTTTGGCCAAATACTTTAGCAATAGAACAGTAAGACTCGATCGTTTTAATGAGCAAATCAAGGCATCCTTATGGGTTCTTATTCCCATAGGACTTATTGTACTTCAGGGTGATGTAGGTACAGCCATGGTTTTCCTAAGCTTTATTTTCGTGTATTACCGAGAAGGTTTACCTACATTCTACCTTATTACGGGAATCTCTGCTGCTGTAATATTCATTCTTACCTTAATGGTTAATCAGGTTTACCTATTAATTGGATTGGGTATAATTGGGGTTATTCTTATTGGCTTTAATTACAAGAAGCTAAGAAATGTGATGCTCATAGTGGCTGGTGTAATTTTAGTAGCTGGTGTAATTCTAAGCGTTGATTACACCGTATCCAACGTACTAAAGCCGCATCAACAAAACAGATTAAAAGCTTTGATTAATCCTGATGCCGATCCGCTAGGCTATGGTTGGAATGTTACACAATCAAAAATAGCTATCGGATCAGGCGGAACGTTTGGCAAGGGTTTTCTTGAAGGAACTCAAACTAAATTTGACTTTGTACCAGAACAAAGCACGGACTTTATTTTCTGTACCATAGGTGAAGAGCATGGATGGATTGGAAGCTTAATATTGGTTTTCCTTTTTATGGCCTTGATGCTTAGAATAGTATTTATAGCCGAGCGCCAGAAATCTAATTTTGCTAGAATTTACGGCTATTGTGTAGCCTCCATTTTCTTTATCCATTTTGGCATTAACATAGGTATGACCATTGGCCTTTTCCCTGTTGCTGGAATTCCCTTACCTTTCTTTAGCTATGGAGGCTCTTCTCTATGGTCGTTTACAATATTACTCTTTACGCTAATTAAATTAGATGCCCACAGAATGCAGGTATTGATGAGATAATGCTTCTAGCTTCTAGCTTCTAGCGATAAATCGCAATCGTGGAAAAAGATTCACAAGAAGAAATTCTATTTGAATTTTCTCTCCACCAATTCCATGAATTCCTGCACTTCCTCTGATTCTAAATCCCAGTCGTAGCTCTCTATGTAGTTTTTGTTAATGAACTGTGAGGCATCATCATGTGAATCGAAGTCATCTATTTGCTCAACCGCTTGCTGAAATTTCTGCTGGTTACCTTCGAAAAGTTCATTCACAAACATGAAGCGCTGATTTAGGGTCAACTGCTTTTTTAAGCTCTTATGTTTTTGTTTGCCCAACTTATCCCCTAAGGTACTTGGCTGCTTTTGCTGAAACTGCTCGTTAATTTGGGCTTTTTCAGCTTCTTCAATTTCAGAATACACTTCCTTTGAATTAAGAGGCACCACTTTTGAGAACGTGGCAAGGTATTGTTGAATATCCTCTGGCTCATCATTTGTGTTGGCACAAACATCGTTGAAAATAGCAAAGGCTTCATCATTGAAAGCTACTTCTATTCTCTCCTTCTCAAATTGCCTGATCAGCCCATCAAGCAAAAAATCATTCACTTTAATGTACTTACTTAAATCATGCAAATCAGCCAGGCGCAGTCTGCTATCATCTCTTTGGTTAATTTCTTTAGAGAAGAAATCGTAAGGTGAAAAAACAAGCAAAATGGTATCTCTTACCGATTCTCTCAAAAGTGGCTCAAAATGTTCTTTTTTAATATGTATATGTTTTGAGAGGGCATTCATGAAAGCTTTCATGGCCTTCTTCACTTCATCATTTTGATAATTAAAGTAAGGGCTTTGGAGTTTAGCGTTCTCCTTTTTCCATTTTCTGAAGAGGTTTTTAAGAACTATCAGGTTTATCTGATTGAACTCACATAGAGATAAAATCTGTTGTCCGTTTATATGTGAATGTTCATTAAAAAATGATTGAGTAACCTTTTTAGCAAAAGCCTTACTATATGCGTCTATGGCTTGATGATTTAATTTGCTCTCCATCGTTTAATTTACTTTTTTTGTAAAGATATACTTATGCCAACTATTACCATCACTAACCTTTATAATCGTGAAATATTTAGTGAAGACACAGAAAAATCTGTGCTACAACTCATACACGAAAATGAAATAGATTGGATGCATGCATGCGGAGGGAAAGGCCGATGCACATCCTGCAAAATGATAGTAGAGGAAGGGATGGAGCAAATGTCAGAAATATCATCACCCGAGAAGAGATATAGAAATCAAGGCAGACTCAGAACAAATGAAAGATTGTGCTGCCAGACTACTATCAAAGGAGATATAAAAATTCGGGTAGCCAAAGTAAATAAGTTTCCACATATAGATTATTCCAATTAATTAAATGTTTGTTGAACCGCACATAGGTAGAAGTGAAGATCATGCAGGTAAGGGGTGGATTGAAGTAGTTTGCGGTTCCATGTTTAGCGGTAAAACTGAAGAGTTGATCAGACGGCTAAACCGTGCTTTAATAGCGAAGCAGAAGGTGGAAATTTTTAAACCTAAACTTGATACGCGCTATGACAAAACTCAGGTGGTATCGCACAACCAAAATAGTATACGGTCAACACCCGTAGATTTTTCTGAAGATATTCTTTTACTGGCTGCTACTTCAGAGGTAGTAGGAATTGATGAAGCTCAATTTTTTGATGAAGAATTAGTGACAGTAGCCAATAAGTTAGCCAATAATGGCAAAAGAGTAATTATTGCAGGTCTCGACATGGACTTTAGTGGTAAAGCTTTTGGGCCCATGCCTGAACTAATAGCAATTGCCGAATATGTAACTAAAGTTCACGCTATTTGTGCCCGATGTGGTGGTATAGCAACTTATTCTTTTCGCCTTTCCACCAGTAAAAGTAAAGTGCTTTTAGGTGAAAAAGATAAATATGAACCACGTTGCAGAAGATGTTTCCTAAGTGGACAATAAAAAGTACATTCTCCTATTTATATTAGAAAACCCATGTTAAGAGTTTACAGTGGCCTTATAATCTTAAACCTTCTACTATGCACTAATTCTTTAAGTGCTCAGAACATCCCGATAGGTAATTGGAGAAGCCATGTAGACTATAGCAATGCAAAATCAATTACCGTATTCGATCATAAAATTTTCTGCATGACGGACAACGGATTATTTTATTATGATCCGGAAGATGAAAGTATCAATACACTCCAGGTACAAGATGGTCTTTCCGATATTAACCCAACAGATATTTTTACCCATGAACCAACAGATCAACTCTTTATAAGCTACAAAAGTGGAATAGTAGATGTCATTGATAAGGATTTCAATATATTATCATTTACTGATATTGCTAATTCAGACATAATAGAAAGTAAAGCCATAAATTCTATTAGTGCTGACACGGACAATATTTACCTATCTGCCGACTTCGGAGTAGTCATTTTAGATGCCAAAAGTTTACAGATAAATGATTCTTATATCAATTTATCCCGCACAGGGGAGCCACTTGCAATTAATCAGTTGTCCATAGTTAATGACTTATTATACTTGGCTACACCTGAGGGCCTGCTAATTGGTGAATCCAGGAACGATACAAACCTAAAGGATTTCAGGAATTGGTCGAGAACAAATGTTGACTCTACCACTAAACTGATTAAGACCGCATTTTTTGATGAACAACTATTCACTTTAACAGAACAAGGCGAAGTCTATACTTTCGTGAATGGAACGTGGTCACGTATTAATAGTATACCAAATAACATTACTAATATTTATTTTGATGATGCAAGTCTGAAAGCATCTGAACAAAATCAAGTTTATGGCTATAGTTCAGGATCATTTGAACCAGAGCTAGCATTCAGTGTGGCTGGCACAGTTAATAACAGTCTTACAGTTTCCTCACAAAAATATGTAGCTCATAGTACCCACAGCCTTGCAAAAGTATCAGGTAGTAGTCTTCAAAGCCTTAAACCTAACGGACCTGTAGGAACTACTGAAAGCATATACCAACTTGAGAATTACACTATACATTTCAGCACGAATGCCATAGGTTTTTCCTATTTCTTTAACGGCAGATGGTCATACGTTTTTGAAGATGCTGATGGTCAACAACTGCCTTATTTCAAAGATGTAAGTATTGATTTAATTAATGAAACTGGCCTTTTCCTCTCAGAGGAAGAAGGCTTATATATTTGGGATACAGAGCAAATAACCGCTGTTTCTGTTGAGGATACTGTTGATGTCTGGCATTTTACTGCAACTGATAACTTAGGTTCACCCTGGGCACTTTGTGAAAAAGATGGTGTCTATAATCTTTACAATCTATCTTCAAGTGAATTGATTTCTACAGGTTTAGGGACGAACAAAACGGTAAAAGAATATTTAATTGTACCAAATGGTGATCATTACTTGGCCACAAATGAAGGAATTGTAGCATTTAATGTTGAAAATGAAGTTAGCAGAATACTCACAGAAACTTCTGGAAATGGCAACCTTTCATCAAACAGAATAAACACTTTTGAATTAGGATTGGATGGTAAATTATGGATTGGAACAGCTGATGGTGTTTGTTATTTTACTAATTATTTTGGAGTATTTGAAAACACCAATGTGGATGCCGTTAGACCAATTTTTGATGGGTTCTTTCTATTTGATTATACAGCAATAAACGCCATTGCAATAGATGGTGGTAACAGACTATGGGTTGGCAATAGAGATGGTTTATGGCTGTTTGACAAAGACATAGAAGAAAACCTTTTACACTTTACAGAGGAAAACAGTCCACTTGCCAATGAAACTGTAGAACAAATAAGGATAAACCCTTTTAATGGGGAAGCTTTTATAAAAAGTGGAGATCAGTTGATTTCATACAGAACAGCTTCAAGTAGAGCAAATAGCACTCATTCAGATGTTAAGGTATTTCCTAATCCGGTTTATCTGAACCAGCATGATCAGGTAAGCATCAATGGATTAGTTTTTAACAATGAAATCATGATTACTGATTTAGCGGGAAATCTGGTTTATAAGGGGGCGGCAAATGGAGGTACTTTTAATTGGAATCTGCAAAATTATAGTGGATTCATCACCAAACCAGGGATTTATCTGGTGTTTTCTGTAGACACTTTCGGGGAAGAAACTTACCAGACCAAATTTGTTGTTAGCAACTAATGCTTCATAAAACCAAAGCCATTGTTTTAAACCATATTAAGTACGGTGAAACCTCCATCATCGTGAATATGTATACTGAGGCTTTTGGTATTCAATCATATATTGAGAATGGCGTTAGAAAGGCTAAAGCCAGAAATAAAATAGCTTTATTCCAGCCACTTACTTTGCTTGATTTGGTGGTTTATAAGAAAAGCAATGCTTCATTAAACCGCATCTCTGAAATAAAGTGTAATCAACCCTATCAGCAGATTCCTTATGAAATTATTAAATCAACTATAGGTATTTTTCTGGCCGAAGTACTTTCAAGCATCTTGAGAGAAGAGGAAGAATCAAATCCCAGACTATTTAGTTTTTTGGAGAGCTCATTAATTAGTTTTGATCAACAACAATCGGCCTATCAGAATTTCCATCTGTCGCTACTGCTTCAATTATCTAGCTATTTGGGCTTCTATCCTTCTGGAGCAGAAGAAGTTTTAGAAGAGCTAAGACCATTTCAAACATTCAGGCTAGATGCTCTTCAAGAGAAGAAATTTAACCAACTACTTACCGAGGATAACGGAGGTGAATTAAAACTAACTGGTGAAGAAAGAAGCTTATTTTTAAAGATTATTCTCAACTTTTACCAACTCCATAGCCACTCGATAAAAGAAGTGAAATCACTCAAAGTATTAAGAGAAGTTTTGCACTAATTAATCAAAAGTTAATATTAGATATAGAGATTAGCGCTTAAAGTATATCTATATTACCGTGTAACTAAACTATAAAATTATGAAACTTAGAAGCACCCTATTATTGGCCCTTACAATTATTGTTTTTTCTTGTTCATACCAAGAGGATTATCAAACTCCCGATATTGAGGATCAAACAGACCAAAAATCAATTGTCATTGAGAATATTGATGAGAATGGTATCACATACTCCATTAATTCTCATAGTTTGGATGATCTTTATAACAAAAGAATTAGTTATGGTGGCCAAGAATATATGATCCTAAAGAAGAATATATCAGGTGATAAAGGCTTTACCGAAATAAACGAACGTAAAGAAAATCAAGTAATTATTGTCAGCGACTTTCCTCAGTATGGTGATATATTCGTTTCCGCAAATGTCCGTGAATATGTTGGAGGAACTTTTAACTCTAACGGTAGCTACAGTTGTCTTTATCCGAGTTGTAGCTCTGTGGGAGGTAAATACAAACAATACATAGGAAATCCATCATCTTCACTTTTAGCGTCTGTGGATTATCAAGGAGAATCTAAATCAAATAATTACTATTGTGCTGCTATTATTGAAAGATATATAGGTTCTTCAATCACATATGAACCAGGTAATTGGCAACGTGTA
Organism: Marivirga atlantica; assembly: GCF_016734805.1. Taxonomy (GTDB): domain Bacteria; phylum Bacteroidota; class Bacteroidia; order Cytophagales; family Cyclobacteriaceae; genus Marivirga; species Marivirga atlantica. The sequence goes on along the minus strand of NZ_JAERQG010000001.1, from coordinate 684,314 downwards.
GATGCAAAATTCACAGCTAGCAAACCTAGTCAATCAACTAACTGTCCAAGTTTCGCTGATCCCATTGGTAAGAGCACAAGTAGATGGATAAATGGCTACAAATATACTTCTGTCTTTGTGGGTTGTGACGACTAATTAATAAATAGCTCAACAACATATGAGGCTCTTTTTAAACAAAGAGCCTTTTTTATGAAGTTGATAAAACCATTAGTAATAGTTTACATTAGATTTTCTAATTTTAAAGAAAAAATGAAACTAAGAATCTTCCTTTTCTTGCCAATCGTTATTATGGCTTCTTGTAATAAAAGCAATACTAGATATGCTGATAGCTGTGAAGAATTTAATGCCATCGATCTTCAATTACTAAATACTATTGAAAGTATTAGTGAAAAGTATAAAAGTGAGAAGCTGTTTCTACAGCATTTTAAGAATTCGCAAATTTATTGGATTCAATATAGAGACAGGCAGGTAAGAGCTCTTTACCCACTTAAAAAAGAAAATTATTCGAAACAATATGGCGAAAGCTATGGGCTATGCAAATGCAAAGAACTTACTAAGCTTTCAAAAATACGGCTTAAAGAATTGGAGCGCTGGTTAAGTGAACCGAATAAAACAGAAAAGTGTCCTAATTCAATAATGTAAAAAAAGGGAGTCAAGCTCCCTTCTTTTAAAATGAATACCCGAACCCTACACCAAAGGAAGTTCCAGGATCTCTTCGATTAAAATATTGATCAGAAGATTCATAGGCTTTATAAAACTCTTCACGAACATCCCCTAATATATTATTTACGCTTACGTTTAGAGAGAATTGTTCATTAGCACCAAATCTTTTATTCAAATTAAAATTAACACTATGAAATGGTTCCGTATAAACATCTGGAAATAGTGATCCGCCAACTACTACTAAGGTAGGACCCTGTACATTGTAGAAGATACCCGCATCAAAACTTTTGTCAATGTCGTCATAAATAATACCTGCATTTATAACGTAAGGTGCCTGGCCAGCCATTGGTCTGGTTTCATCAATATTTTCACCAGGCTTTTCATAATCGAGTCTAGATTGATATTCTGTTTCAGACATTTGTAGTAAGGATTTAGTGTAAGTGTAATTACCATTAACGCTAAAATTCTCTAATCCTGGACTTATAAAACCTAAAGATTTTCTAAATTCAATTTCAGCACCGTAAGCTCTTGAGTCACCTAAATTCCGAACTTGATACTCATTACTCGTCAACTGCGTTCTTATCCTCACCAACTCAATTGGATCACTAAAACCTTTATAAAACACACTCGCTGAAATTAATTCATCTCTATCTAAGAATAACTCCCATCGTAAATCAATGTTATCTACTAATGTAGAACGTAGATTACCATCCCACTCACCTTCGTAAACAAATAATCCACCATTAAATATTCTATTACTAATAGGGTCAATAATTTGTGCAAAAGATAATTCCTTAAAAGAAGGCCTAGCAATTGTTTTAAAGTATGAGAACCTTAAATTTTGTCTTTCGGTTAGATTTAAAATTGTATTAAGTGAAGGAAAAAGATTTAGGTTGTCCAATACTTTTTCATCCTCTAGATTCTTCCCTTCTTCAACATTTCCTTGAGCGAAGTTGGTATCTCTACCTGTATGTCTTTGAACATAATTTTCAGCTCTCAGTCCAGCTACCACTTTTAACGTAGAGATAGGATTAAATTCAAAAGATGTGTAACCTGCTATATTATCAACAGTAGAATTATATGCATTTGAGTTTGGCTTTGTATTAATCGTATTTAAAAAGCCATTACCGTCATTTGGATAAAGATTTTCGTCTGCTAATATTTCATTAGGGTCACCAGACCAATCTGGCTGACCTCCAAAGAACTGTAAAGTATAACCCAATATTTCAAAATCTCTTTCTTTATATACGTAACTACCTCCAAACTTAAGTTTTGAATTATCATTAAATAGCTCAAAGCTATGTGTAACATCAACCTTACCTACAACATTTATTTCATCTAGGTATCTCCATATTCTATATGGTAAACCAGCTTGACCAGCAGCCAAGGTTGGTTCTCCTTGATCTAATGAGAAAGCAGCCTTTCTAAAATCAGGATCTTGAATGTTAGAAAAAGTGGGTGATACTTTCCAATCAATTGTCCACGCATTGTCTGATGAATGATGCTCGCCATTTAACAAATAATTAGTTAAGCTTCTTTCTGAATAGGCAATATTATCAGAAGTAGCACCAAAACCAGATTTACCTTGAGCCAAATCTTCTGGATCGTCATTTATTGCAAATTGTGCCGCTGTAGATTCACCATTTTGTAAATGCATAGCAGTAAACCTGTACTTAGAATTAGGAGTCTTAAGAGCTAAACCAGCGAGTCCGCCTAAGAGTATATTTTTTGAAGCTTGTTGACCAGTCTGTACATTTGCAGTAATCAGTTCTGTTCTTTCTTCACTACCGCCTGGTTTTTGATATTCACCATATATTATGTCGTCATAAAAAGTAGTAGTACTTTTATAACTACCAGAAAAAATATAGCCAATTTTGTAATCATTCGGTAAAACAAATTGATTTCCTGAAGTTAAACCAAAGTTATAATCCATAAAACTTGTAGCTTGGGAAGCTCCTAAGGTTTGGTCAAAAGAATTGTTGTAATCAAAAACTTCCTCATTTGAAAAGTCAGGACTAGTAGGAGCTGGATACTCTTGGCCAATCGACCTTGCCAAATCTGGATTTGGTAAATCACGACTACCATTATCAAAGCCCAACCAATCAGTACTGCTACCTTCGTAGTCTAAATAATTGTCATTGAAATGCATACTAGGATTAAAACTTACTCCTAATGAAACATCTAGTATTTTTTCTTCAGGAAAGTCTTTTGTTTCAATATTAACTACTCCTCCGGTAAAATCAGCAGGCATTTCCGCCACGGCCGATTTAAGCACCACCATGTTATCAATCAAGTTAGTAGGAAAAATATCTATTTGTAAACTATTCCTGTCAGGATCTAAACCAGGAATATCTACACCATTTAGCATTGTTTTAGTATATCGATCACCTAACCCTCGTACATAAACGTACTTTCCACCTTCTACAGAAACACCAGTCACTCTTTTTACTGCCTCACCAGCATCTGAATCTCCAATTTTCCTAAAACTAGCTGATGATATTCCATCCATTAAATTTGTGGATTTTCTTTTCACAGTTAGTAAAGCTGCCTCAGTTGTTCTTATCGCCTTTGCCGTTACAACAACTTCACCAAGCTGAGCAACATCTTCCTTCATTGAAATATTATCAATGATATTTACTCCTCCTTCTTTTACTTCAACTCCTTCTATAGTAATCTTTTGATATGTTACAAAAGATATTTGTAAAGTATAAGTTCCCGGCTCAACATTGATTTGAAACTTGCCGTCAAAATCTGTAACTGCGCCAGTTGTCGTTCCAGCAATAACTGCATTTACGCCAAATAATGGTTCCCCATTAGCGGCATCTGTAACAGTTCCTCTTATTGTACCTTTTTGTGCAAATGCATTTAGCGATACTCCAAAAAACAGAATAATAACTTGTAAAAGTATTTTCATCACTTAAAATTTTTATTCCTGCAAAAATCCGATAAAAATAGGCAAATGAATACCATTTCTAATTAATGAAATATTAAATACACAGCTTCGTCTTAACATTTAGATAATAAAAAAGGCTTACCAAATTATGGCAAGCCCTTCATTAAAGAAATTACTTTTTATTCTTATAATCCGATAGAGGATAAAGCATCTGACTGTGAAGCCCATGTCCAAGCAAAACCTGCAGCATCAGGACCTACTGTATTCGCATTTAAAGCAACCTCAGTAGTAGCAGCATCAGGAACACCTTCGAATACTTCGGCATAAGGTCTGCCGTTTGTTGGCATTGTATATTGGAAACCAGTAGAAGTTCCAGACATATCTCCTCCGAATGATTCGAAAGGAATAAATCTTTGGTCACCAGCTTCTTCAGGATCTTCATCTACAATGAATCCATAAGAATTAGACCATCCGTAGAAATAAATATCAGTTAATACCGCGTTTGTTGATCCATCCCAATCAACCAAGTGGTCAATATCATCTCCAGCATAAACAATACCGTTAGTGAAAGAATGGAAGCTTCTTTTAGCCACACCACCTTCAGGTCCATCTAGCTCAAATGCACTACCATCAGGAGTAACGATAATAAAATTCTCGCAAGTTCCAATCCAATCTTGATCAGTGTCAAGACCATCATCGCCTGCATTCCAGATTAGAGCATTAGTAACATCAACGTTACCACCAAACCACTCGATTCCATCATCCTGGTTTGCAACAACTTCAACATTCTCAATAACAGTTCCAGAACCAACACCACCTAAAGTGATACCATTAATTTCATTACCAGAACCGATCAATGTTCCACCATGTCTTACAGAAACATATTTGATTACACCAGAGTTATCTGCTGGATCAGTTCCACCGTATAGTCCGTTAGGGTCAGTAGTTGGGATACCTTCTATTTGAGCAGGAATAGATGAAGCAGCAATAGGAGCATTACCTAAAACTATTAAACCACCCCATAATCCATTTACATCTGGCTCCAAGTTTGGTGATTCGATTTGACCTGAAACAATATTATCAGCAACAGAAGTGAAGATTATTGGGCTTTCAGCAGTACCTTCAGCCATTAATTTACCACCTCTTGCAACAATTAAAACAGTAGAGTTTGCACCTGCACCAGCTTGTCCTTTAATAACAGTTCCTGGCTGAATTGTGAGTGTTGCTCCATCTTCAACTGCTATTCTACCTCCTAGTTCGTAAGTGGTTGCAGAATACCATGTTACATCTGAAGTAACGTTTGATTCAATTACTCTTGAAGTATTAACAGTAAGCGTATGAGTGAATGTAGTAGTAGTACCATTACCATCTTCCAAGGTAAAAACTAATGAATGTCCACCATCGGTCAAATCACCAGTTGCATAAGCTATATCAGCCGTTCCTTCAGAACCACTTGTATCATCTATAGTAGCAGCTAAATCAATAGCAGCTCCACCATCTACAGATAAAGTGAAAGCCCCAAAACCATCAGCAAATGTTAAATCCACTCCTGATACCGCAAGCTCTTGTCCAGCATCAACTGTAGCTGAAGCAGGAATGCCTGCGATCGCAGGAATAGCATCATCTGCTGCTACTTTATTAACTACTGCAGTTGCTGTAACTGTTTGGTCTTGACCATCAACTACAGTTAAAACCACAGTACCCGCACCTGCTTCTGCATTCGCAGTGTAAGTAACCTCAATGGTACCATCTGTTGCTTCCGCAGTACCATCTGTTGTAATTTCAGTTGCACCTCCAACTTGAGTAACTGATGAACTTTTGAACCCAGCCTCAGCATTATAAGTAAAAGATAGAACAATAGCTTCTTCTACTGTAACTGACTGTACTCCTGGAGCAGTAGCTGTCGGAGCAGCAAAGTCCGGCTCAGTGTTTCCGTCTCCATTGTCATCATCACATGCAGTGAACCCTACTGCTAGTGCTGATAAAAACATTGCGTATTTTGCAAATTTTTTCATAAGTAAATAATTGTTTAAAATCGTTTTGCTTGTTTAATGGCTCAAAGGTGGCTATTTAATGTTACCTGAGTTTGTCAACCTTTTTAGCAAATTGTTACGAATTGTTACACCTTATTAATTTTCTGTTAAATAAAAATGGCCTGCCAACCGGCAAGCCATTCTATGTGTCGTATTTACTTATGCATCACGCAATAGGTATCTTCTTAAGAATCTTCTGAATAATATCTTTGGTAGTAACACCATCAGCGGCTGCTTCATAATTAAGCAATATTCTGTGGTTCATTACATCATAAGCCACTTCCTTAATATCTTCTGGTAATACATAATCTCTTCCAGCCATGAAAGCCACCGCCTTCGATGCCAGGTTCAAGTTGATACTGGCACGTGGTGAAACACCATATTGAATATACTCTGCTTCTTCAATCAAATTATAGTCTTTAGGGTTTCTGGTGGCATAAACTAACTCGATAATATAGCGCTCTAGTGAATCGGACATTTCTACCTGGTTAATGGCATCTCGGATTTCAAAAATATCTTCCTTGCTTAATAAAGTATTAACCTCCTTATTAAAAGACATATTAGACATTCTGCGCATTACCTCAAGCTCCTGTTCTTTAGTAGGATAATCCACAGTTACTTTTAGCATGAATCTATCTACCTGAGCTTCTGGCAGTGGGTAGGTTCCTTCCTGATCAACTGGGTTTTGAGTAGCCAGTACTAAGAATGGTCTGTCAAGGCTGAAGGATGTTTCACCAATAGTTACCTGCTTTTCCTGCATAGCCTCAAGCAGAGCAGCCTGTACCTTTGCGGGAGAACGGTTTACCTCATCCGCTAAAACAAGATTGGAAAAAATAGGTCCTTTTTTAACTTCAAAATTCCCTTCCTTCTGGTTATAGATCATAGTACCAATCAAATCAGAAGGCATTAGATCTGGAGTAAACTGTATTCTTTGAAAATCAAGGTGTAGCACATTGGCCAGCGTATTAACTGTTAATGTTTTAGCCAAGCCTGGCACACCTTCTAATAATATATGTCCGTTTGTAAAAAGGCCAATAAGTAACCTGTTCACCATGTATTCCTGGCCAACTACTACTTTACTTACCTCGCTCATTACTTCTGTTACCTTTTGCTGTAAGGCTGATTTTGAATCAATATTTGTTTCTTCCATAATTAGCTTATGTAATTACTCTCTGATGTTTAAACTTCAATTTAATATGTTATAATGCTATGGATAGCCTCATTATTATCCAAGCCTATGTTTTCTTTGCCATTCAAGAATCCTAACTCAATTAAAAAAGTATAGTTGCATACTTTGCCTCCTATTTGCTTTACCAGCTCAGCAGCTGCCATTGCCGTTCCACCTGTAGCAAGTAAATCATCATGAATCATTACTTTTTGTCCAGGCTTTAAGGCATCTTCATGAATCTCAACTGTAGCACTCCCATACTCCAAATCATAGCTGTGAGCTATTGTTTTATAGGGAAGCTTGCCTTGCTTACGAACCGGTACGAATGGAACACCCATTTTTTCAGCTATCAGCAAGCCAAATAAAAAGCCTCTTGATTCAACACCAACAACTACATCAATATTATCTTGCTTTCCTTTTTCAACAAACCAGTCAACAACTTCCGTTACCAATTTTGAATTTGATAAAATAGGGGTGATGTCCTTAAAGACAATTCCCGGCTTAGGGAAGTCAGGAATATCACGAATTACATCTTTTATTTTGTCTGATAAAGTCATCTAGCTATTCTATAAAGTTAAATCTGCTTATAATTTCTTTGCGGCATTCCAATATTCATCCATCTCTGTCAGCGTCATATCTGATAGTGATTTACCATCTCTTTTTGAAGCTGATTCAAGGTATTGAAAACGCTTGATAAATTTCTTGTTGGTCTTTTCTAAAGCTTCTTCCGGATTAATTTTTATAAACCGAGCGTAATTTATCAAGCTAAACAATAAATCACCAAATTCTTCTGTGGCTTTCTCTTTATTTCCTTCGGCTTCTTCATGTTTAAACTCAGCTAATTCCTCACTAACCTTATCCCACACTTGTTCTTTATTGTCCCAATCAAACCTTACGCCTCTGGCCTTTTCTTGAATGCGCTGTGATTTAATCAAAGCTGGTAATGAAGTCGGAACACCTCCTAAAACAGATTTATTACCTTTTTCCTTTAGCTTAAGTTTTTCCCAATTCTCAAGAACAGTTTTTTCATTGTCCGCCTCCACATCTCCGTATATATGCGGATGTCTGTGTATGAGTTTGTCAGATATCCCATTTAATACATCTGCCATATCAAATGCTTTTTGTTCATCGGCCATGCGCGAATAAAATACCATATGCAGCATTAAATCACCTAATTCCTTTTTTACTTCTTCCAAATTACCTTCAAGTATCGCATCTGATAATTCATAGGTCTCCTCAATTGTCAAATGTCTGATACTTTCGATAGTCTGTTTTTTATCCCAAGGGCATAGATTTCTCAACTGATCCATTATAGTTAATAACCGATCAAAAGCATCAAGTTTGTTTGCTCTGTTTGGGTCAGGATATTTTTCTACTTCTTTCATGGAGAATCTGTTAGATGAACAATTATGCGAATGTCCGAAAATTCTGGAAATAAGACATCATTATCGAAACTTAGCAAAGATAGTAGGTGTTAAACAAGCAGATTACTAAATTTGCAACATCTTAAAAGTGCCTAAACGCACGTATTAAATATTTAAAATGGAAGTTTTTTTAATAACAATCGGTTTTATAGCCCTATTTTTCATACTAATGTCAGTTCGTTTGATTTTCTTGAAGAACGGAGAATTTAAAGGAACATGCGCCTCGCAAAATCCTTATCTGAATAAAGAGGGTGAAGCATGTGGCTTTTGCGGTAGACAACCTGGAGAAGCCTGTGCAAATCCGGATAATGAGGTAGACAAAGTAATGAGTAAATTCTAATTTCCTTCAGAAAGAATTTCGTTCATTTCTGTAATTATTTCATTTAACTCTTGAGCTGAAAAGTCCATTTTGGCTATCAGCTCTTTTATTTCCTCTTGATCAGTTGTGTGCTTGGTAAGGTTTAAAAGACCTATAATTCTTGCCAGGGGGCCTCTTACTTTATGGGCATTCAAATGAGCGTATTCTATTATCTGCTTGTTTTTAGTTCTTATTTCGGCTGATCGCTCAATCACCAATTTTTCCAGATTCTTGTTTAGGTCATCCAATTGCTCGGATTTAGTCAATAATTCTTCATTGGTATTCTTAAGTTCCTGATTAACTAACTTCAGTTTTGTTGCATAGCGGATGTTAACATTATTAAACCACAGTACTACAGAGCTTAAGAAAACACTTAAAAAAATTGGTGGTATTTTATAGTCTGTGAAGTTTGCCAACTCATTTTCAAAACCATACTGAACCGGATTGTAATAGAGTAATATGCGGTCGATAAAGATTGTAAGGAACAGGTAAGCAAGAAAAAGTATCACACAGAGTACTCTCTCCCTTTTATAATGAAATAATATAAACGGAAAGGAAGTCATAATTGCGGTTCCGTAGTGAAACCAAAGCAATTGCCCTGGAAAAAAATCTTTAACCATCACTGGAATAATAATAATCGCAAAACCAGGCGAAATTATTAAAACAGATTTTGCAAGGGCATGAAAACCAAGCTTGTTAAATAACGGAACTGACAAAAGCGCTATTATTAAAATAAGCCTCCGGTGCCCTGCCAGATAATTATGGACGATAAAGTAATCATTTATCAAAATAATAAAGCTAAAAACAACAATTGAAAGACTTATAGCATTTGTTAAAAACACTTTCCTTCTTTGCTCTGCATCAATGGCAGCATTAACTCCTGAAGAAAAAAGTGGCGATATGTATATTTTTAGCTTGTCCAATGAGCTAGATCACAAATACTATGTTCAGATTGTTCTACAAACTTAGAGTGCTAAATCCTTTTTTCTTAGTACAATTTCTCAAAATATTTATTTTCAATCAGTTATAAAGTGTTGTTCATCGAAATGTTAGGTTCAAACGATTATTAAGTCATGCAAGTTAGTGTCAACCATACACCGGAATAATATATAAGATGTATATACTATTGCACTTAAAAATTACCTCATCAGTCAATTTTTAGTACCTTTGCTGCTTTCAATTAAAAACACATGACCTTAATAAAATCGATATCAGGTATTAGAGGAACAATTGGTGGAAAGCCAGGTGATGCCCTTACGCCTGTAGATGTAGTAAAATTTGCAGGTGCTTATGCTGCATGGTTAAGAACCAAGTCCGACAATAAAAAAGTTGTTATTGGAAGAGACGCTCGTCCATCAGGAGAAATGGTTTCGAAATTGGTATCAGCCACATTACAAGGGATGGGATTCAATGTAATAGATGTAGGACTTTCAACCACTCCTACTGTAGAAATAGCCGTGCCAATTGAAAAAGCAGCTGGCGGGATTATATTAACTGCGAGCCACAATCCTGTGCAATGGAATGCATTAAAATTACTTAATGACAAAGGAGAGTTTATTTCAGGAGAAGACGGACAAGAGCTTTTAGAGCTTGCCGAAAGTGGTAATTATGAGTTTGCTGAAGTAAAGAAAATAGGCAAGTACACAACACACGATCACTATATTCAGAAACACATTGATATGGTACTTGAATTACCTTTGGTTGATGTTCAAGCCATCCGTGAAAAGAAATTTAAGGTTGTGGTTGATGCCGTTAATAGTACAGGAGGCATTGCCATCCCTAAATTATTAAAGGCTTTAGGTGTTGATGAAGTTAGAGAATTATACTGTTTCCCTGATGGTAATTTCCCTCATAACCCAGAGCCTCTTCCTGAAAATATCACACAGATTTCGAGTGAATTAGCCAATGGCAATTATGATTTAGGTATTGTGGTAGACCCTGATGTTGACAGACTAGCATTGGTTTCGGAAGATGGAACTCCATTTGGTGAGGAATATACGCTTGTAGCAGTTGCCAACTATATTTTAAGCCAGAATCCTGGTAATACTGTTTCCAACCTATCAAGTACCAGAGCATTAAGAGATGTAACTGAGAAACATGGAGGTACCTATCATGCTTCTGCAGTTGGGGAAGTTAATGTGGTAACAAAAATGAAAGAGGTAAATGCGATAATTGGTGGTGAAGGCAATGGCGGTGTAATTTACCCTGGCATCCATTACGGGAGAGATGCTTTAGCCGGAGTTGCCATATTCTTAACTCATTTGGCAAAAAGTGGTAAATCTTGTTCGCAATTGAGGGGTAGTTATCCTAATTACCATATTTCAAAAAACAAGATTGAACTTACGAAAGGAATTGATGTTGACGGAATCTTAAAGGCTATTCAGGAAAGATATAAGAATCAACCAATCAATACAGTGGATGGTGTTAAAGTGGAGTTTGATAAAGAGTGGGTTCACTTAAGAAAATCTAATACAGAACCTATCATCCGAATTTATTCGGAATCTGATTCTGAGTCGAAAGCTGAGCATCTGGCTCAAAAAATGATATCTGATATAAAAGAAATAATAAGCGAGCAGAAGTAAATGGAGAGAATATATTTAGATAATGCGGCTACAACCAAAATAGATCCTGAAGTACTAGAGGCGATGCAGCCGTATATGTATGAATATTTTGGCAACCCATCATCTATACATGGGCATGGGAGAGAAGTGCGTTCGGCTATAGAAAAATCAAGAAAAACAATAGCCGATTTGTTAAATACTTCTCCTTCGGAAATATTCTTTACATCAGGAGGAACTGAGGCTGACAATACCGCTCTGTATTGCAGTATTCATCAAAAGAATATAAAGAAGGTGCTAACTTCTCGTGTTGAGCATCATGCTGTACTTCACCCTTTACAACACCTTGAAAAAACAGGTAAAATTCAGTTGAATTATGCCGAATTAAATGATAAAGGTGAAGTTGAAATGAGTTTCTTGAAGCAATGGTTAGAAGATAATCCTGAAAGCCTTGTTTCTTTAATGCATGCCAATAATGAAATAGGAAACCTGCTTGACATTGAGGAAGTTTCCTGGCTGTGTAAGCAACACAAAGCTGTTTTCCATTCTGATACAGTGCAAACAATGGGGCACTATGTACACAATTTGCAAGAGATAAAAGCTCAACATATTGTGGGGTCTGCCCATAAATTTCATGGTCCAAAAGGTGTTGGCTTTCTATACATTAATGGAGATCATAAAATTCATCCTTTTATGCACGGTGGTGCTCAGGAAAGAAATATGCGTGGAGGAACTGAGAATGTTTATGGCATTATTGGTTTAGCCAAAGCTATGGAAATTGCCTACAGAGACATGGAGGCGCATAGAAACCATATTGAAGGTTTAAAAGAGCGCATGATCAAAGGTTTAAGTAAGGCAATTGATGGAGTTCAATTCAATGGCCAGTCTGGAGATACGGACAAAAGCCTTTACACTGTTTTAAATGTAAGGCTTCCTGAAAATGACATGAGTGAAATGCTACTTTTTAACCTTGATATAAAAGGTATTTCTGCAAGTGGCGGTTCAGCCTGCAGCAGCGGAACCAACGTTGGCTCTCATGTAATTGCTGAATTAAACATACAAGAGAACAGGCCTAACGTTCGTTTCAGCTTTAGTAAATACAATACTGTTGAAGATATTGATGCAGCTATCACGGCAGTAGTAGAAATGTACTCAGTAAAGCAAGATTAATTATAAAAGCTCTTTTAAATATTTAGAAGGGCTTTTAAAAATCCCATATTCTCTTTCTTTTCTTTCACAATTAAAAGTGGGATAGAGGTATCAAAATCAATTACTTTAGTCGCTACACTACCAAGTAACATTGAAGCTAGGCCAGTTCTTCCTTTTGATCCCATGATTATAAGGTTTGCACCATTCTTTTCTGCATAATCGAAGATTTTGTCTGAAGGCCTTTTGTCATCATCAAGTATATGCTCACATGGAGGTACCTCTTCAAAATCAAACTGCTTAATAAACTTTTGGTAGTCTTCCTCTGAGTGCTGCTTCATTATATCAGCAAATTCATCATAAGATTTACCTGTTTTATGGTAGCCTGAAGGCACAGTAAATACATGAACAAATTCTATGTGAGCCTCAGTATTTTTCGAAATATTAATGGCCTGTTCCACAACCAATTTTGAATGCTTAGAGTAATCAATAGGCACAACCAATTTGCCTACATCGAACTTAGCATCATCCGGAACTAGCATTACCGAAGAGTGTGCCAGATTTGCCATTTTTTTTGATAAAGCCCCAGAGCCCTTTAAAGATTTCTTCCTACCCATCACAATAAGGTCAGCATCCTTATTATCAATTGCTCTTACCAACTTCTCAAATGAATTACCTTCCTTTACTTCAACATCCACTGCACAATGATCTCCAACTGTCCAATATTTGTCTATTTGTTCCTTAATTATCGCTTCCAGTGATTCATCGGTAGGCGCTAATAAATCAGGGTATTTTTCCTTTATCTCAGAAGGGATGTCGAAATCTTCAGCTATATGATAAAAATACGTCTTATCAGCCTTCACCTTCTTGGCCAGCTCTGAAGTATATCTCAGAAGGACCTCATCCATTTCAGTTAAATCAAGGGCAACAATTATTCTTTTTAATTTATACATGTAGCTAAAATTATTTCTGTGGTTGATAACCTAATAAATTGTCTATAGAATTATACGAAACATAGTGATAATTTGATCTCGCCTGCTCGTATATTCTTAATATATAATCCTTATTAATGTTTTCACTTTCTAACAAGGTCTGATATAGAGGCATTAAGAATTTTCTTCTGCCCGTATTAATTAGAAAGCGTTCAAGCTCAGGATAAATAGGTTTATAATTATGCTTTATACCTAAAAGCATCCATTCCGTTTTTATTTCTGAATTTCCTGAAGTTGTAAAATTCTTTTTAGCATCCAACAACCTCATTTCATCAACGCCAATGCTATCGGGCATTTCATGTAAAAAGTGAAGCCATTCATGCGTGCTCCATGCTGAATCTGGCAGTAAGTCGTTATCTTTTTGAACTAACCATTTCTCTAAAGTGCTCTCAACATTTTTAAACAAACCAGATTCAATTTGAGGCATATCATCGGGCAAACCTACACCATACACCCAATCATCAAATAAGTTGTCAGGCTCCTCAATATTATTTTTAGCGAAAAGATACTGCTGGGTGTAAGTAATAAATCCCTCGGTTGTCATTGTTTGAAAAGCATTCTCATCAAAATAATTGGCTAAAAACTGATCAAAATGCTCTCTACCTGCCAACTCCTCTAATCTTTTTAGAAAGAAATAGCCTTTATCATAAGCAATAGAAGTTAAGCCTTCGTCAGGATTTCTTCCCTTTAAGTTCAGTTTAAGTTTAGTATCTTCTTCCTTTCCGTCAGCCATCATCTCTTTTACCTCTTGCTCCAGCTCACGTTTTGATATCAGAGCAAGCATATTGGCATATTCCTTTCCATAAATAGCTTCCATTATTCGGTATTCGAAGTACACAGTAAAACCTTCATTTAACCAGAAATCATCCCAGGTAGCATTCGTAACCAAATTACCCGACCAACTGTGCGCCAACTCATGAGCAATAAGGGATGTCAAAGATTTATCTCCTGCTAGAATCGTAGGTGTAGCAAATGTCAACATCGGGTTTTCCATGCCTCCAAAAGGAAAGCTTGGGGGAAGCATAAGCACATCAAACCTGCCCCACTTATATTTGCCATATAGTTTACTTGCTGCTGCTACCATTTTATCCAGATCTTCTAATTCATTCTTAGCTTTCTCCATGGTAGGAGGCTCGGCATATACACCGCAAATGCTGTCATACTTATGAAAATCTAAATCACCAACAGACAATGCCATCAAATAAGCAGGTATTTTGTAAGGCATGTTAAAACTGTAAACTCCAGTAGTGTCAATAGCCTGAGGATTTTCAGCACTCATTAGTGCCAAAAAGCCTTCCGGCACTTTAACCTGTGCTTCGTAAGTAAATTTTATTGAAGGGGAATCCTGAATGGGAATCCAAGATCTGCATAGTATTGCTTGCGATTGAGTAAACAAAAACGGCTTACCACTAGCTGTTTGCTTTTCATTTAACCATTGTAGGGCTTCAGCATTTGGAGAGGTTTCATATTCAATTTTAATAGTTTTTGTTGTGGTATCTAAAGGTATATGAAGTGCCTGACCCAAGATCTCATCCTTTCCTTTTAATGAATAAGACTTTATTTCTATGCTATCATTTACGTAGACTGCTTTTATTTCTAAATCCTTGGTGTCAAAAATAATTTCTTTGGCAGAAGGGGACTTTTCAATTTGATAAGTAGCCGTACTTTTTAATACTTTCTCATCAAAACTAACCTCCATATTGAGCCTTAAATGTTTTATTCTTGCCTCATTTGGCTTTGCATATGAATGATGATCCTTCGACTGCAGATGTATTTTATTCATGTGTTGGATTGAATCTGTCTCATTATTAGTGCAAGCATTTAGTAGGACAAGCACAAAAAACTGGAATATTAATAGCGTGTTTTTCACGATTAGGTTTCTTTTTCTACTTTTTAGATCGGTAAAATAAATTTAAAATCTTTAACTTGAATAACACAGCTCATTGCTGTTATTATTCTAATATTTTATTACATCATTTTGAAATCAACCCTTTGCGGTTAACGATTTTTGTTAGCATATTTGAGCGTTATGTTTAGAATGTCAGGAACACACCAAAGACCTACAGTAGTCATAGATATTGAAAAAGGCTTTTTTGAAATATCAGGATCCTCAATTCCTGAAAATCCAATGGAGGTTTTTACGCCAATTTTTGACCACCTAAACACATACCTCGATAACCCTAAAGAAACTACCGAACTCAACTTCAGGCTAGATTATTTTAATACCAGCACCTCTAAATTAATGCTAGATATGATTCACAAACTGGAGGTACTTACCGAAAAAGACGGTCATGATGTGAACATCCGTTGGTTCTACAGGGAAAATGATGATGATATGATGGAAATAGGTGAAGACTTTGCCAACTTATGCAGGCTGCCTATCGAAATTATACCTTATAACTAATTTCTAAAGCTTTTCGTAGTACCTACAAAAATGGGTGATTTTACAATCATCACATTTTGGTTTCCGTGCAAGACAAACATACCTGCCATGAAGTATTAACCAATGATGCGCCAGGTGAATATATTCGTCTGGTATGTGTTTTACCAGTACCTTTTCCACCTCTAGAGGAGTTTTTGCGTTTTGATTCACAAGACCAAGTCTTTTTGAAACCCTGAATACATGCGTATCAACGGCCATTGTCGGCTGGTTGAAAATTACAGAGGCAATTACGTTAGCAGTTTTTCTACCTACGCCCGGCATTTTTTGTAAATCATCAACATCTGATGGAACCTCACTACCAAAATCATTTACCAGCATTTTGGCCATGCCGATTAAATGCTTGGTTTTATTATTCATAAAAGAGATACTCTTTATGTAAGGTAGCACTTCGTCAAAATGTGCCACCGCCAAATGTTGAGGCGTTGGGAAGGCTTCAAATAATGCAGGTGTTACGATGTTGACTCGCTTATCAGTACACTGGGCAGATAAAATAACAGCCACAAGCAATTGATACGGGTTTTCATAATGAAGTTCCGTCTCTGCCTGTGGCTGGTTTTTAGAGAAATATTCTAAAAAAGCTTCGTAGCGTTCTTTTCTTGTCATTTGCTAATCCTTAACAGGATGCAAATTAAAAGCTTTTGAATATTCTAAAATGTTATTGATGGTTTTTTCTGAAGGAGACTTCATGCTCCCGTCCATTTGCTCTTTCAGCTTTTGCAACTCGCTTAGCTGTTCCATCAAAACAGCATCGCAGGCAATCGCTTCTTTAATTTCATGATTTTCTTCTTTTGTGGTTTCATTGTACACATAACGAATTAAATCATCGTGAGTAAAAGTTTTGGTCATAGGCTATATTTGTTTGTTGCATCTTCTTCCTCAAATTAATGAGGGCGTAGCGCATTCTGCCTAATGCCGTATTTATGCTCACTCCGGTTTGATCAGCAATTTCTTTAAAACTCATGTCCATAAAGTGTCTCATAATGAGTACTTGCTTTTGAGCTTCTGGTAATTCCTGAATCAGTTTACGTAGCGATTTATGCACTTCTTTCTTCATTTGGGCATCCTCAAATGTGCCTTCGGCAAACTCAAGGGTATCGAACACGCTGAATCCATCATTAGTAACGATGGTAGGGTACCTTTTATTTTTCCTAAATTTATCAATTGCTAAATTATGTGCAATTCTTAAAATCCAGGGTAAAAATTTACCTTCCTCATTATAACGACCAGATTTGAGAGTTCGTATAGCTTTGATAAAAACTTCTTGCATTAAATCTTCAGCTACGTAACGATCTTTAACAATCATTAAAATAGTAGTGTAGATTCTTGACTTGTGACGAGTTACTAATTCTTCAAACGCTACTTCGTTACCATTAATATACTGGTGCACCAATTGGCTGTCATCCAGTTTAGTTTTCTGATTTTTCATCTTAAAACACCTATTTAGTTTGGTAGAAGTCTATCCTTATAGCGTTGAATTTTTGAGGTTATATATAAATTGTAAATCCGAAAGTATTTATTTTGACAACAACTGCAAAACAAATTTTCGCTTTATTTTCTATTGACAACATTAATGCCAAAAAGGTTGGAATGGATAAAATAAAATTGAAAAAGGGGCGTTTGGGGCGATTTAACAAACATTGAGAAATTAGTAATTTAACGAGACTTCCTAAAATAATAAAAGCCACCAGTAAAAAAACTGATGGCTTTACGGTTGTAGAAGAAAATACTACTCCACACTTGTTTAGAGTGAGGTAGTATTTTACATTTTAAAATACATTTCCAGATGTATTATTAGTAAATGTGTTGTTAGCTGCTCCAGCTTCTATATCATTGATTGTTCCTTGAAAATACACGCCAAAGCCCTCTCCATTTGAAATAGTCGAGTTAGTTAAAGTTAATCGAGCATTACCATTTCCGGCAATTGACGTTTTCTCATCTATGAAATTATCTAAATCAGTTGTCTCATTACCTCCTGCTAAATTAACGGTCACAAAATCTAACACATTACGCGCATCTGAAGTGTAAAACTTTAAACCACCCCAAGCAATTTCACCTGCTTCATTAGAAGATGTAAATAAAATTGGGTCTCCAGAAGTACCTTCAGCATTAAGATAACCAGCACTTCGAACATCAAAGTCTAAATCCTCATCAAAATCTATTTGGACTCCAGGATTTAAGGTTAACCCATTGTTTATGGTGACATCTGCAACGACATTATAACGTGCAGTACCATTTAAATTTACCCATGTGCTTTCATCGCTAATATTTCCGTATACTTCAATAGCATATGAGTCTCCACTGAAAGTCGTTGCCTCATCTATACTTGATGCTTCATTGGCCGGTAAGCCTACATGAGCTCTGGTATTTTCACTAAATGTATTGGCTTGGAAGCTTTCAAACTCACCGTATCTTACATATACACCATACCCTCCACTATTTGAAACTTCCGTATTATTAAGTTTTAGTTTAGCATCGTTTCTAATAGCTATCCCAGCTTTTACATCTACAAAATCTGAAAAACTAGTATAATTCGAATTACCAGCATTAGTAATTATACAGTGGGTTAGCTCATTTTGCACACTTGTACTAGTGAACTCAATACCTTTCCATAATATTCCCGATGAAGGATTGATGCTATTGAATTCAATTTTATTTGACTCAGAACCGGTAGCGCGTAAAACACCATTCGCACTTACTAAAATATTGACATCTTCAGCCATGTTTAACTTAGTGCCTTCTTCAATATTTAAGAAAGTTGCAACATCTAAGCTTCCAGAAACATAATAAGCAGAAGAATTACTTAAAAAAGAAAGAGTAAATTCGCCTGACTCATCTATAGTTGAACCATATATTTCTACGGCCTTATCATTAGCTGTGAAAGTAGAGGCGTTATCTATCATGGTTGCCTGCTGTAAATCCAGACCTATTCCAGCTAAAGTATTATCACTAAAAGTATTGTTTTCAAATGAATTTAAAACACCATAACGAATATACATACCATAGCCACCACTATTGCTAATAGTAGAATTGGTAAGGTTTAATTCTCCATTGCTACGAATAGCTATAGATGCAGGAACATCTACAAAATCGGCAAAACTGGTATAATCATCACCACCAGCATTGTCAATATCAGCATAAGAAATCTCATTTTGTGAGCTTGTTGAAGTAATTTCAATTCCTTTCCATAATATTCCTCCAGAAGGATTAGCACTATTAAATGAAATTCTACTATCTGAACTTCCTATTGCTTTAAAGGTACCAGCAGGATCAACAAAGATGCTTACATCTTCAGCCATTTCTAAGAATGCACCTGCCTCAATATTAAATACTGATTCAATTGAAAGGTTTCCTGAAACGTAGTATGCTGATGTGCCATCTAGTTTTGAGAGTGTAGTTTCACTTGATTCAGTAATACCCGAACCATATATTTCTACCGCATGTTGATTGTTTGTGAAGGTTGTGGCTCCATCAATTTTGACAGCTTCTGTTAAATTAACACCCAAACCAGCATTGCTATTATTTTCAAATGAATTCTCACTAAAAGACAGCAACTCTCCGAAGCGGACATACATTCCATAGCCTCCACTTTCAGAAATCAAAGAATTGTTAAGGTTTAATCTACCATTAGAATGAATTGCGATTGCTGCCGGCACATCAACAAAATCCGCAAAACTTGTATATTCTGCTCCTCCTGCATATTTAATCTCCGTATTGGAAATTGAATTATTTGATAATGTGGAAACTATTTCAATACCTTTCCAAAGCACTTCTCCTTCTTCATTGCTTGAGGTCATAATAATCTTATTGCCTGTATCACCCTCAGATATAAGCGTTCCTTCCGCAGCTATAAAGAAATTTACGTCCTCATCAAACTCAACTATAACACCAGGATTAATGGTTAACGCAGCTTCTACACTGATACTATTGGTAACTCTATAATCAGGTGTTTCATCATCATAAATATCTTCCCAAACAGTGTCTTCCGTTACATCAGAATCAATAATAACAGTTTGTTGCTCTGGTTCTTCAACTGTAATAAGCACCTCGTCTGTATCCTCTTTGCTGGTTTCGTCATCGCTATCGTCAGAATCATCATCGTCCGAAACTGTTAAGGTTGCAGTATAACTACCTGCAACATCAGGGATAAATTGTACCTGCACATTTTCATTATTATCTATGGAGACAGAACTTCCAGATGGTTGACTTGTTAATTCCCATGAATAACTTAATGGATCATTATCATCATCTGATGAGTTTCCTCCATCTAATGTTACTGTTTCTCCTAAGGTTATGGTAATATCATCTCCTGCATCAGCAGTAGGAGCCGTGTTGTTTCCATCCATGTCATCTGAATCGTCTGTATCATCGCAACTAAATATGACACCTACGAATAGCATCAGCATTAAAATTTTAGTAATCTGTTTCATAATAGTTAGTAGTTTTTCTCTTCTTTTTAAATTAAAAAAGTAATATTTTTTCTTTACAAAGAACAATATTAACTATAAGACTACTACATTTCAAGTAGCAAATAGTAGATAAACCACTAGAATGAGTAAATGGTCAGTTGTAATGAGTAAGCAGTTACAGGTTTAAATACTTATGAACCTTTTCTCTGTAGCTTTTTGATACGGGTATCATTTTTCCACCAGACATCTCTAAGGTTCCTCCGTCTCTTTTAAGGTATTTTTTTATGTGTTTACTATTGACTAAGTAAGACTGATGAACTCTTAGAAAAGATTTTTCATGAATAGCCTGTTCCACATATTTCAAGGTCTTGCTAACCGTTTTTGACTCACCGTTTAATAAGCGAATAATACAGTAATTATCATTAGATTCACACGAGATGATTTCATTATAAGGAATAAAGGTTGTTCCATGCAGGTCATTAACCGCTAATTTTTCTTTTGAGAATATACTCTCTGCTTCATTAATTGATTGGTAAAGCTTACTAACAACTTCAGTAAGTTCTTCTGAATTGATAGGCTTCAATAAAAAGGCTTCCGCTTTAAATTTATACGCAGGTATAGCATATTTACTATGGGCGGTTGTGAATACTATTTTGGCATCTATATCACCAATGCTTTCAAGAAATTCAAGGCCATTCATTCCTGGCAAATCAATGTCTAAAAAAATAATATCAGGATGAGACTTATTGATCTGAGCAGTAGCAGCTATCACATTCTGAACTTCGCCAATGATAGTTAGCTGATTATTACAGTGCCTTTCGAGATCGAAACGCAAAGTGTCTAGACAATGCTGCTCATCATCAACTAATAGTACTTTTAATTTTCTTTCCATTTATAATAATTGGTAAGTTCAAAATTACTTGTGTTCCAGAAGGTTTATCATAATCATCTTTTAAATCAATTATTTGCAGACTGGATTTCTGAAAATTTAATAGCTCCAATCTTTGGCGTGTTAAATCAGTAGCCATCGACTTA
The DNA here is from genome assembly GCF_016734805.1 of Marivirga atlantica. Classification (GTDB taxonomy): domain Bacteria; phylum Bacteroidota; class Bacteroidia; order Cytophagales; family Cyclobacteriaceae; genus Marivirga; species Marivirga atlantica. The sequence continues at coordinate 663,195 of NZ_JAERQG010000001.1, read as the reverse complement.
TTCTTTCCTTCATGAATTACCGCGGTTTTTTCCATTGATCGTCCTTTACCATTATCAATTACTACAACTTTTAGCTGGTCTTCTACCTGATTAATGTTCAGTTCAAGTAGTTGTTCAGGGGTTGATTGGTCAAAAGCATGCACAATTGAGTTTTCTAAAAACGGCTGAAATATTAAAGGAGGTATCTCTACTTGACTTAAGTTAATGTCACTATCTATGTTCTTTTCAAAAACAAAATTCTCAGAGCCTCGCATTTGTTCAATGCGAACGTAGATATCGATCATCTTTAACTCTTCCGCTAAGGACACATAATTATGCTCGCTACTCTCTAATATATATCTCACCAATCGGGAAAAATCTGTGAGATAGTCATAAGCCTGATGGGGATTCTCTTTTATTATCATGGCCCTGATAGCATTAAGCGCATTGAAAAGGAAATGTGGTTTCATTTGTGCCCTCAATGCTTTCATTTTCATTTGGTCTACCTCTTTTTCTAAAGATAGCCGCATCACTTTCTGCTTTTCTTCTTCAACGGTTTGCTGTTCTTTTAAAAGCGCTTCACTTCTTTGAAGTACTTGCTTTTTAAGATCTTCATTGTATTGCTCCAATAATTTTTCTTTTTCATAAGTTTCTGACATCATCCGCTCGCGAAACAAGTTCCTTTCATCTTGAATAATTTTAGACCTGTATGCCAAACCAAGAGTGAAAATAATAATCTCAATAAGGGTTCCTATGCGCATGTATACCACATTCAAGGCAAAAACAGAAATTATAGCTCCTATTAAAAAAACAATGGAACCAATCACATAAAAAACTGCTAATTTATTTTTGCTGTTTTTTAGTACAGTTACTTGAAAATAGATAGCCATCACTGTGCCTATCAGTCTTTCAATATTGATTAACCAATAATAAAATTGTGAGTTATTGTAGGTGATTATATTGATTAAAGATAGCGCTATTGCAACAAGAAATAGTATTCTGGTATAATAGGCCGCGCGATAAAACTTTGGATAATCTTTTTTAGCATTGAGGAATAAAATGCCGAATTGTAGAGCAGCAAAATGAGCTACATATTGAAAAGTGTGAGTCAATAACTTAGTTATTCTAGGGAAAAAGAATTCTATATCCTGAATAATATTTACGTAAATAAGTGTTGATCTAGAAAAGAGATATAAACCTACAGTGAATATATAAATGGCATAATATAAATAAATGGCTTTGCTATCGTAGAAGTATACACTCAAAGCATACACAAATACAAGTAACATGGCTCCTGCAAAGCCAAAATTTACAAAATCGTACCAGGGAATTTCTTCTACCTTCATGAGAATCTACTGGCTTTTAGAAAACAGTTTATTAGATATAAAATAATCAATTTACAAGTTAATACTCTGACTCTTAAAGTATAGCAAAATATCTGAAAAGAAATCTTTCTTTAAGGATCAACGATGAACTTTTAACTCTTAAATCAACAAATGCTACTGAAGTATGTTAGTGTTTTTATCTTTGTAGCTTATGAAAACAGCAGAACTTGCAATTCCGGTGTCTGATTTTGACAAATTAGACCCTAAAAAATATATAATTATAAAAGGCGCCAAGGTTAATAACCTGAAAAACCTCAGTGTTGCCATTCCCAGAAATAAGCTTGTAGTCGTTACTGGCTTGTCGGGATCAGGTAAATCTTCCTTAGCTTTTGACACATTGTTTGCTGAAGGACAGCGCATGTATGTTGAAAGTCTGAGTTCTTATGCTCGGCAATTCCTGGGTAGGATGGAAAAACCTGAGGTAGATTACATTAAAGGTGTTGCTCCTGCTATTGCTATCGAGCAAAAAGTAAATACTCGTAATCCTCGCTCTACCGTTGGCACTACAACTGAGATCTATGATTACCTCAAATTGCTTTTCGCCAGGGTGGGTGTAACATATTCTCCGATTAGTAATGAGCCCGTAAAAAGAGATACCGTCAGTAGCATCTCTGATTATATCCACAGTAAAGATGAGGATACTAAACTGATGATTCTTTCTCCTTTGATTATACAAGATGGGAGGACACTTAAAAAGGAATTAGAATTACTTTTAAGTAAAGGTTATACCAGAATTTTGGCAGATGGTGAGGTAATGTTTATTGAAGATACCATTCCAGATGCCAAGAATTTTGAAAAGAAAAATATAGAAATCTTAATTGACAGAACAACTGTTAAAAAAGATGATGAGGATAATCAATTCAGAATTGCTGACTCTATTCAGACTGCTTTCTTTGAAGGGCATGGCGAATGTTCAATTGATTTTGTCAGAGATGAGAAAGTTAGTTTTAATGATAGATTCGAAAAAGATGGAATGCTTTTCGAAGAGCCCAGCGTAAACCTTTTCAGCTTTAACAATCCGTATGGAGCCTGCCGAACCTGTGAAGGATTTGGTAAGGTTTTAGGCATCGATGAAGACCTGGTTATTCCTGATAAAAGTCTTTCGGTTTATGAAGGGGCTATTGCTCCCTGGAAAGGTGAAACCATGAAAAAGTGGGCTCAACCGCTTTTAAAGCATGGCATTGAATTCGACTTTCCTATTCACAGACCTATAGAAGAATTAGATCCTGAACACATAGAACTTCTTTGGAAAGGTAATAAGTATTTCAAGGGTCTGAATGATTTCTTCAAACACCTTCAATCGAAAAGCCATAAAATACAGTATAGGGTCATGCTTTCTCGCTATCGTGGGCGAACCACTTGTCCTGATTGCAAAGGCACTAGATTGAGAAAAGATGCCGGGTACGTAAAAATCAATAATGCATCAATCATTGAATTGGTGCTAAAACCCGTTGATGAACTGCTGGACTTCTTCAACACCATTGAATTACAGCCTCATGAAAAGAAGGTAGCCAATAGAATATTAAAAGAAATTGTCAGCCGCCTTGAATATTTACTAGAAGTAGGACTTAGCTACCTCACCTTAAATAGACTTACTTCAACCCTTTCAGGTGGCGAGTTTCAGCGAATCAAATTAGCAACTTCGCTTGGCAGTGCTTTGGTTGGTTCTATGTACATCCTCGATGAGCCATCCATTGGGCTTCATCCGAGAGACACAAAGCGTTTAGTTAATGTGTTAAAAACCTTAAGAGACCTTGGCAACACGGTTATCGTGGTTGAACATGAAGAGGAAGTAATGCTTGAGGCCGATCAAATTATTGATATTGGGCCAGATGCGGGCGCTCATGGAGGAAAGCTTGTTTTTCAAGGTAATTTGGATGACTTAAAATCTGCTGACAATACGCACACAGCACATTTCCTGAATGGCAGCCAAGAAGTGGCTGTGCCTAAGAATAGAAGGAAATGGAAAAATGCAGTAAGAGTAATTGGCGCTAAAGAGAATAACCTGAAAATTCCTTCATTAGATATTCCATTGGGAGTATTAACAGTGGTTACTGGTGTAAGTGGATCGGGTAAATCTACCTTGATTAAGAAAATACTTTATCCATCATTAGCTAAAATAATAGGACAAGGTGCTACTGAAAGCACTGGTAAAATGGACAAACTAGAAGGTGACTACCGAAGTGTTAAGTCTATTGAGTTTGTTGATCAAAATCCTATTGGAAAATCATCGCGCTCAAATCCTGTTACTTATGTAAAAGCTTATGATGCTATCCGCTCCCTTTTTGCAGATCAAACCTTAGCCAAACAGCGCGGCTACAAACCGGCACATTTTTCTTTTAATGTAGATGGTGGCCGATGCGACATGTGTCAAGGCGAGGGCATTCAGAAAATTGAAATGCAGTTCATGGCCGATATTGAACTTACTTGTGAAAGTTGTGGAGGTAAGCGCTTCAAAAATGAAATTCTTGACATCACCTATAAGGATAAAAACATTGCTGAGATTTTAGATTTAACAGTTGAAGAAGGTTTAGAATTCTTTGAAGATCAGACTCCTATCATCAATAAGCTGAAACCACTTTTTGACGTGGGCTTAGGCTACATTACCCTGGGTCAGTCTTCTAATTCATTAAGTGGTGGTGAGGCACAGCGTGTTAAGTTAGCGAGTTACCTGGGCAAGGGAGGAAGCATCAAAAACGATCATAACCTCTTTATTTTTGATGAGCCTACAACAGGCTTGCATTTTCATGACATTAAAAAATTAATGGAATCCATCAATGCGCTCATTGAAGAGGGTAACTCGGTAATTATCATTGAACATAATATGGAAGTAATTAAAACAGCTGATTGGATTATTGATTTAGGTCCTGAAGGTGGTGTTAATGGCGGTAAGGTGGTTTTTGAAGGCTTACCAGAGGATATGGTTAAATTAGAGGAAAACCATACTGCTGATTTTTTAAAGCTTAAAATTGTGTAAGGCTTCTCAAATACCTAAACAATTAATACAAGTGTAGGTTACTCATAGTATCAATTCTAAAACTTTTTAATATGAGCATCTTACAAATTATTTTAGCTATTTTTCTTCCACCTGTTGCAGTAGTATTAGAAAAAGGCGTCTCTGCAGCCTTCTTTTGGAACATTCTTTGGACGTTATTAGGAGGCTTACCAGGTATTATTCACGCATTCTGGGTTTTAAGTAAATAAGGCATGAGTGATAAAAAGGAAAAAATCGCTCGCTTTGGAATTGCTACCAAAGGTTTTGTTTATTGCTTAATAGGAGCTTTGACGGTAATGGCCGCAATAGGCTCTGGTGGTAAGAAAACTGGTAAGTCTGGTGTACTAGAAACACTTTCCGCACAGCCATTTGGTCAAATATTATTAGGACTAACTGCACTAGGCTTGATAGGCTTTGTATTTTGGAGATTTTATCAGGCCATCGCTGATCCTGAAGATAAAGGAGATGACTTAAAAGGCATATTTAATAGATTAGGTTATTCTGTATCAGGAATTTTTTATGGAATTCTTGCTGTAACAGCCATTAAATATACTTTTATGGGAAATAGTGGCTCAGGTGGCGAAGGTGGAAACGAATCAGTAGTAAGTACACTTTTAAGCAAACCTTATGGTCAAATTCTTGTAGGAATTGTTGGTGCTGCATTTCTAGGGAAAGCCATATATCAATTATATAGAGCGTATTCCGGAAATTTTAAAGATAAGGTTCAGGCTGCTGAGCTTGATAGTAAAACCGAAAATTTTGTATTAAAATCAGGCTATGTGGGATATACAGCACGTGGATTGGTTATTTTGGTTATTTCATACCTCACTTTTGTTGCTGCATTTACGGCAAACTCCAATTCTGCCGGAGGAACAAAAGACGCTTTTCAATTTGTACAAAATGAATTCGGCACTATTGTGTTAGCTGTAATTGCTGCTGGCCTTTTCACATACGGCTTTTTTATGTTCGTTAAATCCAGATACAGAAGTATAAATATTTGATTAACCAGCTATGAGCAAAAAGAATAAATTAACAAGTAAGAATTACTCCATTTTAGAAACTGCATTGGTATTTGGCGCTAGTTGGATAGTAAAAGAAGCTATTAAAAAGACATATGAAAAAACTACGAAAAAGCCTGCTCCTGAGAATTTAGCCTCACAACATAATAATACATTAGAGGTTTTCACTTTTGCATTTAGCTTAGCCTTGGTAAGCGCAACAGTTAAAATATTTACTCGCAAGGGCCTAACTCAAAAATGGGAGAAAGAAGGTGGTGAACTTCCAAAAAAACTAAAGTAGTGGTTCAAGAAATTCTACTGTCTCATTTAGAACCAGTATTGTGAGGTAAACTAAGCCTACCAATATCGCTAAAACCACAAGCAACACCAATGCTAGTAAAAATTTTCCACTACCTTGGTATTTACCCTCTTCATAATAAACTTTAAGTAATTTAAGGTTTTTCTCATTGGAGCGGTAGTAAACATCGAAGATGGTTCCCAGAACCGGTATGGAGCCAAAAATCACATCTATTGAAGAATTGATTAACATACGCATCAACAATTCGCCAGAAGCACCATTTCTTTTTATCGTGTAAATAATTACCAGGCTGACAATGTAAGTCACCAAATCCCCAGCAGCTGGCACAATACTAAATAAAGGATCAAGCCCAAACTTAATTTTTGTACCAGGAATTGTAAACTTAGTATCCAACCATTCCGAAACTACCTCTATCCATTTTGTATTTGGTGCTGACATCTTACCCAGGTTCAAATATTGAATTTACGTAACTATAAGTCTACTTTTTTGTTGAAAGAACTTAATCTTGATTATCAAGAAGTTTAGCTGAAAAACATTTAAAAAAATCTGTACTTTTACAGTAAACCTTAAAATGAATCCAGATGTCAGAAAACGAATTAATCGAGCGTATTAAGGACAGAAACCCAAATGAACCAGAGTTTCTACAAGCGGTCGAGGAAGTAATTTCTTCAGTTAGTAAAGTACTCAAAAAACATCCCGAATATCATCAACTGCGTATTCTTGAACGTATGGCCGAACCGGAAAGACTCATCTCATTCCGTGTTAATTGGCTAGATGACGAGGGCAATGTCCAAGTAAATAGGGGATTTCGAGTACAAATGAATAGTGCGCTAGGTCCTTATAAAGGTGGGCTACGTTTTCACCCATCGGTTAACCAAAGCATCCTTAAATTTTTGGCTTTTGAGCAAATCTTCAAAAATGCCTTAACTGGGTTGCCATTAGGCGGTGGCAAAGGGGGATCTGATTTTAATCCAAAAGGTAAATCAGACAACGAAATCATGCGTTTTTGCCAGGCATTTATGTCAGAGCTTTTTCGTCACATTGGTCATTTCACAGATGTGCCTGCCGGAGATATAGGGGTTGGTAGCCGAGAAATTGGCTATATGTTTGGTGCCTACAAAAAATTGCAAAATGATTTTACCGGAGTACTTACTGGTAAAGGTCCAAAATGGGGAGGAAGTGCCATAAGACCTGAAGCTACAGGTTACGGTTTAGTCTATTTTGCCGAAAACATGCTTAAAAGCGTTGATAAAGAAATTAAAGGTAAAAGCTGTATAGTTTCCGGTGCCGGAAATGTAGCACAGTTTACTTTAGAAAAACTTATACAACTAGGTGCCAAGCCTGTTACAGTTTCTGATTCTGGTGGTTTCATTTACGATGAGGATGGTATTGATGAAGAAAAGTTAGAGCACATCAAGCATATCAAAAATGTATCACGTGGTAGAATTTCTGAGTATACTGAAAAATACTCCAATGCCGAATACACAGAGGTAAACAGTGATGATGACTTCAACCCTTTATGGCAAACAAAGGCTGAGTGTGTATTTCCTTGTGCTACTCAGAATGAAATCAACGAAAAAGATGCTAAGCACTTAACTGATAACAAAATCATTTTGCTAGCGGAAGGTGCAAATATGCCATGTACAGCTGAAGCCATAGATGTACTTCAGGAGTCTAAAGTTTTGTATTCACCAGGAAAAGCTTCTAATGCTGGAGGCGTGGGTGTATCAGGGCTTGAAATGACTCAAAACAGAATGGGCGTTTATTGGACTCGTGAAGAAGTTGACGAAAAGTTAAAAGGCATTATGAAGCGTATTCATGATGACTGCCTTGAAACGGTTGAAACCTATGAACTGAGTGATCATAACTACATGGAAGCGGCCAATATTCATGGTTTCTTGAAAGTGGCCGAAGCTATGAAGGCTCAAGGCGTAGTTTAATAACGTTCGCTTTATTTAATTTAAAATCCATTTTTGTATATTATGCCGTAGTTGAGTCTATTGATGTCTACTTACGCGTAAAGCTTAACATAATTATATGATAGAATTACTCATGTATCTGGCCATAATAGTTGCCTGTTCCTGGATTGTTTGGAAAGGTGGCAGCCTTTTAGAAGAGTCTTCTGAAAAATTGGCCGAATATTATGAATTACCTCCTTTGGTGCAAGGTACTATTATTGCAGCCATAGGTTCCAGTTTTCCTGAACTGGCAGCTACTGTATTATCAACCTCCATTCATGGTAAATTTGATTTAGGTGTTTCTGCCATAGTAGGTTCAGCTATTTTTAATATTCTGGTGATACCCGGAATATCGGGGGTAATTGTTAAAAAGATGCCTACAGACATCATGCTCATCTATAAGGATGCGCAGTATTATATTATTTCAGTTTGTATTCTAATGATTGCCTTCGCCTTAGCAGTCATTTATTTCCCAACTGTGGAAGTAGGTACTGAAGCTTATCAAACAGGTGTAATGACACGCTGGATAGCTATCATCCCTATAGCATTCTATGGCCTCTACCTCTTTATTCAAAGTATGGAGACAAGGGATTTCCGTAGAAATTTAGAGCGCAAAGAAATTCTAGGCGTAGAGAAAGATAAAATTAAAGTAGGTAAAGAATGGTTCAAGCTAACTATAAGTCTGGTCTTAATTATTGGTAGTGTTGAAGGCTTAGTAAGTGGAGCCATTTTCTTAGGTGAATTCTTTAATGTGCCTGACTTCATATGGGGTGTTACCATAGTGGCAGGTGCCACAAGTATTCCTGATGCTGTTGTAAGTATAAAGATTGCCCGTAAGTTTCAAGGATCTGTTAGTTTAGGCAATGTATTAGGAAGCAATATTTTTGATTTGCTCGTGGCTGTTCCAGTGGGAGTACTTATTGCAGGTACGGCTGTTGTTAACTTCACTGTGGCAGCGCCATTGATGCTTTTCTTAGGGTTGATAACAATAGTGCTATTTATATTCCTTAGAACTAATTTACATCTGTTGAGATGGGAGGGAATGGTGCTTCTTGCACTCTACCTATTATTTGTTATCTGGATGGTGCTGGAAACACTAGGAGTAACATCGTTCGTTATTCAACAATAATGAAGAACTCAGAAATAAGGAAATTAAAAAAGCCAGTTAGATTTAAATCTAACTGGCTTTTTTAATTAGGATAACTGGACTAATTACTTCTTAGCTGTTTCAGCAAACCTTTGATGAAATAATGCTACAGTCTCAATTCCTTTAAGGTAATTCTCCACACCAAAGCTCTCATTCGGAGAGTGGATAGCATCAGAGTTTAAGCCAAAACCCATTAAGATACTATCAAGCTTCAATACCTCTTTGAATAGTGCAACAATAGGAATACTTCCTCCTTCTCTTGTAGGAATAGGTCTTTTACCCCAAACCTTTTCAAAAGCATCTTCAGCTGCTCTATAAGCATCAGAATCTGTTGAGCTCACTACTGGAGTAGCTCCATGATGTGGTTTTACATCAACTTTCACGCTATCCGGAGCAATGTCTTCAAAATGCTTTTTGAATAGCTCGGTGATTTCTCTGTGGTTTTGATCAGGCACAAGACGCATAGATATTTTGGCATAAGCCTTTGATGGTAAAACCGTTTTAGCTCCTTCACCAGTGTAACCACCCCAAATACCGTTAACATCTAAAGTAGGTCTAATTCCTTGGCGTTCTAAAGTATTATATCCTGCTTCGCCTTCTACATCATCAATCGCTAAATCGCTTTTGAAATCATCTAAGCTGAAAGGTGCCAGATTCATTTTCTTGCGCTCTTCATTGGTTAGCTCAACCACTTTATCATAAAAGCCAGGGACAGTTATCTTCTTATTTTCATCCTGAAGAGATGCTATCATTCTACAAAGCACATTAATAGGGTTGGCAACTGCTCCTCCGTATACACCAGAGTGTAAGTCACGGTTAGGGCCTGTTATTTCAACTTCAAGATAGCTCAATCCTTTCAAGCTGACAGCCATTGAAGGATGTTCATTAGCAATCATGGAAGTATCTGAAATGACAATAATATCAGCCTTAAGCTTTTCAGTGTTTTCCTTGATGTATGTTTCCAAACTTTCTGATCCAACTTCCTCTTCGCCTTCAATCATGAATTTAACGTTGCAAGGCACGCCACCATTTTGCATCATCATTTCAAAGGCTTTAACATGAATATACATCTGACCCTTATCATCTGCTGAACCTCTGGCTACAATTTTACCATTCTTTATTACAGGATTAAAAGGCTCTGATTCCCAAAGTTCATATGGGTCTGCTGGTTGTACATCATAATGACCATACACCAACACGGTAGGTAATGAAGGATCAATTATTTTATCAGCATAAACAATTGGGTTACCGGCTGTTTCGCAAACTTCAACATTCTCAGCACCAGCTGCCTCAAATTTGGTTTTCAGAAAGTCAGCAGCTTTTAGTACATCTGTCTTAAACTTTTTGTCAGCACTAACACTAGGGATTCTTAATAGGTCAAAAAGCTCATCTAAAAAGCGTTGTTTATTGTCTTGTAAATATTGGCTGGTTTGTTCTTTGGTAATCATATATTGTTGTAAGTCTATATTTATTAAAATTTAAAATCCATCATCGTCATCATCTGCTGCCGGGTTAACGGGCTCAGTTGGTTGTGGGTTAGGGTTTGAGCCAGATGATATAGGGCCTGCTTCCGAGGCATCTTTAGCCATTTCTAAATAATAAGGAGCATCAATATCGTAATACCTTCTCCTGTAATCTTCCACAAACTTAATAGTTTCATCAATGTCTCCGGTTAGAAACACAAACTCTCCAAACTTCGCTTTTGCAGCCTTTGATTTTTTATTAATTAACTCATTGGCTTCTTTATTAGAAGAGAAGAATATGAGCCTATCCTGCTGATAATGAAAATAGTACCAGCAAGAAGGAGATACCTGAAGAAATATTTTGATCGATTCACCCTCCTCGCTTTTAGTGATTTCTGTAAAGCCATCAATGTTAGCATTAATATCTGTAGCACCAGTATTCGAAAGGCCAATTTTTCCCAAACTATACCATGATGAGTAGTCGTTAGACCATTTCAGATCCAGATTAGTAAGGTTGAGTGTTTTAGTAAGCTTAGATGACAGACTGTGTAGCGGAATATATTCCTGAAAAATTAGTTCCTCATAGCGCTTAGCAACATTATCGCCAGCTATTTCTGCTAGTTTTGGTAGTAGCCTATCCAAATCTTTAGTGGCTTCAGGAATACCCAAACGCTGCACCACTTCTAGCATATCTGTACCTATTATTTCGGTAAATCCGTTAGGCAAATCATACTCTGTAGTAAGCATTACATTGAAAGTAAACTCCTGTTCAACTAAATCGCCTGAACCTGTACCTGCACTTTTAAATTCGGCCTCATCTCTCCCCTGCATAAATTGTAATGGTCCTTCAAACTGGATTTTTTGATTTTCTTCGTTATAGGCAAAATATTTACCAGCATATGAAGTTCCGGCAGTCTTCGAAGGGTTTTCAATGACAAATTGGTTTTTGGTTGCATTAAACTTTAACATCCCATTCGGACGAAAGAAGTCCTCATCCTCAACGGCTCTTTTATCCGTAATAAAGGTGGCATATAGCTCATTAGTAATATTGTCAAAATGTAAACCTGCCTGCAAAGGGTTACCCATTTCTGTAACCGCTTCGTTAAAGTCGAACACTACCTCTTTTGCAGAACCGTCATTTTCATACTTTATCCAGGTATCGTAATTAGGAATGTTCTTCAAATCCAGTTGTATATAGCCATCCAGACTAAGTGCAGGTTTATCAGCATACATGGTAACTTTGCCTTTGTAGAACATACCTGGGCTGATGATCATCCTATCTTCTGGTGATATTTCCCCTGATGATACCGTTCTTAGCTGCTTACCTCCTTTTGGTGCATCAGGAATTTGTTCAAGCGTGAAAGCACCCATTTCAATAGAAAATGTATCTCCAATTGAATTGACATACCTGTATGTGGCACTACCTTCAAACTTACTTCTTGAAAGTATTTCTATCTCCGCATCGTATAAATTGTGATATGATGTCAGCGTATCAAGCGTTAATGTTGCATTGTAAAGTTTATTCACTTTACCATTTTCACCAACTATAACCTCACCACCACTTGGCGTAATTCGGGCATCAGCAACCTGTATGTATGGAATTCCTGATATAATTAAAGACTGATCTACAATATCATAATTGGCGCCAGTTGCATTAAATACCAGTGAATCCTGCTCCGGATTGGTAGAATAGAAATAGGAGTTTCTTATATCAATATTGTTAGGCTTTTTCATGACCACCCGCTTTTCATCGAGTATCCATTCTGCAGATGGTATAGATGTTTTATAGGCGGCATATGGAAAATTAATAGCTGCATCACCTTCAATTTCAGGAGCAATTACAGCCACATTATCTTCCAGATCAAATGATAAACGAACATCTTCACCAGCGAGTGCTGGAATGGTATCAGAAGATTCGATGCTGAATTCCGCATGTCGCGCGGAATAGTTAAACTCTTTAAAGGTGAATTTCTCTGACTTAGTTTGTGATCCTCTCGTATTAAGTTCACCACGACCGTACAAACCTCTTTTCGATACAATAGCTGATCCATTTAAGCTGGCTGTATTCTGATATAAATCAAAAGGGGTGGACTTATTGCTCATATACAAACTATCCTTCAGGGTAAGCCAGCGCAAATCAAAATCTGTAACAGTTACATCAGGAAAGCTGGCACCTTCTACATCTCCAGGTATTATAAAGGCCGAATCTCCGGGAGCTTTGATGGAATCTTTAAAGAATGTAATGTTATCTGAAAACAAGGTTGTACTTAGGTATTCAATCTTTTTACCTCCTCTCAAACCTTTATTATCTAGCTTAACGCTACCATAAAATTTTGCTGCACCATCTAACAAATCGATACCCTCTGGAGGCAGAGGGTGATCAAAACCTAATGACTTATCAGGCATTACTCTCAATTTTTCACTAAAAGTTGGAAATATACCTCCGGAATGAAATTCGCCTTCAAAGGCAATAGAGTTTGGATCACTACTACTTACTGAGTCAATCTCAAAAGGTGGTATTAGAAAGTAAAGGCTTTTGTCATAAACACCACCGAGTATTTCTTCCCCTAAAAAGTATACGGTAGCACCTTTGGTAGCATTAAAGATCGGGTAAGATGGGTAATCCTTTCTGGCAGATTTATTATTAGGTTTATTAATGTAAAGAACTCCTGCCGTTTCAACCAACTGATTCTGTAGTTTTTGCTTATCTGTTTGAGTGGATTTGTTTCTGTCTTTCGCAAGGTTGAATTTAATCTTATCAATTTGCGGCATGGATATCAAGAAACTATCATAATCCATGTTAAAACCTTCACCTACGTATTCATAATTACCTGCAAAAACAGTTCCGTTAAATTCTACATCTCTATCCTTTTTTAAGATCACACGTCCGCTATCAGGTTCAACCCTTACGCCAAGTTTTTCATTGATTTCAAATTCACTAACGCCACTAATAGCCATGGTGCCTTTATCAAGATTTAATTTTCCATTTGGCGCACCCGATGATATGGAACTTATCTGAACATTATCATAATCCTTTCGACCCCAATTTGAATTAACATAGTGGTATGATTTATCAAGCAATTCAATTCTTCCGCTCACATCATCATAAATAATAAAGCCATTTTCCATAAGCAGCTTCATGGCTCCGTTTAAACTCTTCCGTGGAATTTTGGTAGCTTCTTCTATCTCGTTAAGGTATAGTACATCGGACTGCTGTTTCTTACTGAAATTCACAACCATTTGTAGCGGATGGAAATTCATAATACCTGATAGGCTGCTATAACGGTATTCATTAAAGTACTCTGTGGATTCAAATTTTGCTGGCACCCTATTACCGGCAATTAAAATTGATATATCTAACTCAGCGGAATCTAAAGGCCACTCAATTTTATCCGCTTCAAAATCTATATTAAAGTATGACGCATGAAACGGAGTCTTTTTAAAGCCACCCTTACCTTTCAATAACACCAACTTATTTTCGCTTACATTATATTTTAGACTTACACCCGGATGAAAAATGCTATCTCTTCTTTGATAGATTGAAATCCTACTTACGTCTGCAGAAAATACTGAATCTTTATAAATGAACTCACGAGACTGTGCTCTAAATTTCTTTGCCGCCTCGCCTTGAACATCCAAATAACTAAACTCATTATTTAAAGACGCAGTAGTAAGTGTTGTACCTCTAAGCGTAACACCGCCCTTCAAGTAAAGGCCTGATTTTTCCACAAAGTTTAAATCGAAACCTGATTCGTAAGATTGAAAAAGTGGAAAGCGTGCAGCTTGATTTTTTCTTAAGGATTCAGCTCTAAATTCTAACAGACCTTTAACCGGCACACCAATTTTTGCAGGATAATTTAGCGTAGCCCCTTCAGCAGTAAATTGAGACTCATTTACTTCGAGTGCAAAGTCTTCTAAATCCGCATAAAGCTCATTGGCAGGTATTCCTAAATGCTCCCAGGTTAATTTGCCTTTAGTAGCTACAAAAGTATTACCTATCAGTTCAAGCGTTCCGCCAGAATTGATTATTTTAAGAGAATCATTATTTTTTGAAAAGCGAAGATTAATATTCTTTAACTCTACAACCGGTCCTGATAATTCAGGAAGTGGTGTTTTATAAATAGGTGCTGCTGTCTCGGTTTTTTCTTCTACTGTCTTCTCTTTTGTATCTGAGTCATTCCATGAAGAGTTATCATCACCCCAGGCATCGTCTGATGAGGAACCCCAATCATCTTCGGAAGAATCCCAACTATTATCGGATGAATTACCCCAGGTATCGTCTTCAGTTTTATCCTCATCAGCTTGCTCAGTACTTTCGGTAGGTAAGGCTGTAGCTGTTGCCCCCTCAATCCACTTAAAAGAGACCGTCCCCTTATCAAAGGTTAATTGGTAGTATTTTGAATAATAAAGTGCCTTCTTCTCTAATATTCGCTCAGCATTTTTAAGCATTTGCTGCAGCTTCCTTTCTTCCAGTCTTTCTAAGCCTTTTTCAACTACATCTAAAAAAGTAATTATTGCAGCTGAAGGGTCAAGAAGGTTTGCCGCAGCTCCGGAAAGCGTACTAATAAAGGGAAGTTTGTAATCTCTGACATTGTAATTCCGAAGCTCCATGGAATCGTAAAGTGCCTCAATCCGTATTTTTACATCGGAAGAGTAAGTGTTTTCTGTTTGCCAAAAGCTTTTGAAGAAGATACCAACTCCATCTGTTTTTTCAGATTTAATCTCATTAAGATCATTTTGCACCCTTGTAGGAAAATCAACTGCCACTTGGGCCTCAGTATCATCTGCTTCCTGTGCAACAAGTTGCCAAGAACTAAGTAAGAGAATTGATATAAAAATTAAACTTTTCTTCATTCAGATTTTTGCAGGCACAAAGCTGCCCATTTATTTCTCAAGCTTCTGCTTTCTTCTTTCAACGAATATTTGCCCGCTTCTGTTAAAAGGTCTTGAATATCAGCCTCATAAAAGCCGCTTAGCAGTAAATAGCTACCAGGCCTCATATGTTGCTGGAAATGCATAAAATCTTCCAATAAGATATTACGATTAATATTGGCCAATATTATATCATACTTATCAGAAGAAATAGTACTTGCATCTCCTTGCCAAACTTTGAATTGGCTTTGCTCAATTTTATTTAAACCAAAATTCTCGATGCTATTCTCCACAGCCCATTCATCAATATCGTAAGCTGCTACCTTTTCAGCACCAAGTATCGCAGCAAATATACCCAAAATGCCTGTTCCACAGCCTGCATCTAGCACTTGCTTATTTTTCATATCTAGTGAAAGCATCATTTCCACCAGCTGATGTGTAGTTTCATGATGACCGGTGCCGAATGACATTTTCGGTGTTACTATAATTTCGTAAGGTAATTCCGGTTTTGGTTCATGAAAAGATGCCCTCACTAAAACTTTATCAGCAATGATGATGGGATCGTAGTTCTTTTCCCAATCAGCATTCCAGTTTTCCTTTTCTACAGATGAAAGACTGAAACTAACACTTTCACTAATGCCATACTTATCTAAAACCATCTGAATTTTAGTTTCGGGTACTTTTAAACCTTCATCAGTATAGGCTATAAATCCTTTGTTCTCATCTTTTTCTTCAAAAGTAGAAAACCCTAATTCCGCCATCTCAGCGATAAGGATGTCTACAAATTCTTCTGAGCAATTTAAGTCAAGTGCCTGGTAGCTCATTAAAATGACTTAATAATGTCCATGAAGTCGCGCGACTTTAAAGAAGCTCCTCCAATTAAACCACCATCTACATCCTTTTGGCTAAAAAGTTCTTCAGCATTACTTGGCTTACAGCTTCCACCATAAAGTATTGAAGTGCTATTGGCTATAGTTTCTCCATATTTTCCGGCAATATGCTTTCTTATCTCGGCATGCATATCCTGTGCCTGATCTGATGAAGCTGTTTTACCAGTTCCTATTGCCCATATTGGCTCATAAGCAATAATGATTTGCTTGAAAGCTTCTTCATCAAGGTGAAATAAACTTTCTGTTAATTGATTAGTGACAAACTCATTTTGTTTATCTGCTTCTCTTATATCTAAAGATTCACCGCAGCAAAAAATCACTTTTAAGTTATTATCTAAAGCTATATTAACTTTAGCAGCAAGCAGTTCATTGGTTTCAGCAGCCTGCTCCCTTCTTTCACTATGTCCTAAAATAACATAAGCCGCACCTAATGATTTGATCATTTGTGCAGACACTTCCCCAGTGTAAGCTCCTGACTCTTCCTGATGACAGTTTTGTGCAGCAAATTGGATTGTACCTAACTCAGGCACCAAATTCTGAACCGCATATAAAAAAGGATAAGGTGGGGCAAGAATAATTTGCACATCACCCGGAGCCTCATCTTCAGCCATATTGGCAATTTCAGATGTTAGGCTTTGGGCCTCAACAAGTGTTTTATTCATTTTCCAATTACCTGCAACAATTTTTTGTCTCATAATGATTGATTTGATAGTGATTTACACAAAAATAGAAAGAATAATATAAAACAAGTGCTGATGTACTGCTTATCGAATATTTGTGGATTTATGAATTAGTAATCCCACTTCTTCATGTCAATCATTGGTTCAAAAAAGACAGCATCAATTTCTTTATGAGTTTCTCTTATTTCTCCATTAAGTAGGCCCACTTTATGTGCATTAAAGCCCTCTATACCAGATAGGGAAGGCAACCAATATTTTATATATTCTCCTTTAGGATCGTATTTCTTAGCCTGACTTAAAATATTAAAATACCTATTCTCTCGTGGGTCGTTTCCTACACCTGCCACATAAGCCCAATTCCCCCAATTACTTGCCACATCGTAATCTAATAGCTGACGCTCAAAATACCATGCTCCCCAACGCCAATCAATGTTTAAATCATGCGTTAAAAAACTAGCAACATTTTGTCGGCCTCGGTTACTCATAAAGCCCGTTTCATTAAGTTCCCTCATGTTTGCATCAACAAAAGGAACTCCTGTTTTCCCTTCACTCCATTTCTGAAAATCCTTTTCGGAATGGCTCCATTCATAGCCCTCTTCTTTTATCCCCTGAGCTGAAAAAAGTTGATTCCCATGTTTCTTCATAATAAAATGGAAGTAATCTCTCCAAGCTAATTCAAAGAATATCCAATAAGTGGACTGATTTGACTTTCTTTCTTTTTCATACTTTTTAAGCTCAAAATATATGGTTCTTGGTGATATACAACCCAATGCCAGATAGGGTGAAAATTTAGCTGAATAATCACCTCCTAAAAGTCCGTTTCTAGTCTTTTTATAAGTTTGAACAAGGTCTGTTTCCCAGAAGTAATAATTTAGCCGATTTAGTGCCTCTTGCTCGCCTCCCTTGAAATTTAAGACCGATTTTTCAGGTGGATAATCTATTGAAATATTAAAATCATGAGGTTTGTACGTAAGCTTTTCTCCTACTGCATGGCTAAGATCCTCCGGTGCATTAATTAGCGCCCTGATAGGCGTCTGCTTTTCATTCTCTTTTCTGAACTGGGTGAAAACAGCTGGTAATTTGTTAATAGGCCAGGGGATGTCATCAGGATGGTAGAGAGTGGTTTCAGCAAAGGTGTAAGTGCTTACTCCTTTCTTAATGAGGTAATTTTCTACATTCTCTAATTCTCTCTCCTCATATACGCCAGACTCAATTGTTGTATATACCGCATCAAAATTGTACTCATCGAATAATTCAGCTATGACTTCTTCCGTATTACCTTTCTTTAAAAGTAAACTTCCGCCTTTTGCTTCAACTGACTTCTTCAGCGCCATGATACTATCCCAAAGAAAAGTAAGTTTTTTATCGCTACTTGTTCTCAGTTTAATAGGTGATTCTTGCCAATGTCGAGCATCAAGAATATACACCATTATGAGCTGCTCAGAGTTGGATGACGCTTCATACAGTGCTTCATTATCAGCGAGTCTTAAATTATTTCTAAACCAAACAAGTGATTTTTTATTCTTCATAGGTAGTCTACATTCAAATTAGACTTAAATAATTGATAAAACTTTTTTAAGTTTATTGTCCAGCTAACCCCTTGTATGAAATTTATGTTTATACTTTTTAAATGTTAAAGCAAAGCGTAAATTGAGTGGGTATGAGTGGGTATGAGTGGGTATGTGGTTTTTAAGGGGCATGATTTAAAACCAGGGCAGTCAATCTAATTTTAAAACTATGGCAGGAATTAATTTCCGTTCGATAAGAAACAGACTCATTTTAGGCTATGGATCCATGGCACTTCTCTTGGTAATTGTGGTAGCCATAACACTAATGCAGATAGGCCAAATTATGTTGTATGGTTTCGAGGTGCTAGAAGTTAAGCAACCATCCAGGTTATATTTGCTAGAAATTAATAGTGGGGTACGCCATAGTAACTCAATTCTACAAACTTACTTATTAACAGGTGATGAAGAATTCAGAGACCAAATTTCATCAATCTGGGAAAAGGAAATTGATGCTGCACGTGACTCGGTTGATGCCTTAAAAGTTGATTGGGTTAACCCTGAAAATTTTATAGAATTTGAGAAGCTTAATAGACTGTTAAGCAGAATAAAGAATAAGCAAGAAGAAATAGCCAGCTCAGCCTCTTTTGGAGGAGGTGCAGTAAACATCAACCTTTACAACTACAGCGCTCTTTCAGGTGATACTATTATTGGGGTTGATAACTTACAGACTTGGATAAATAGTGCCATCTCAGATGCTTCCGCACAAGCACCAGACAATGGCAGCCTATATAATGACGGATTAGTAGAACTCTCTAATCAAGTTAACCTAATAGTAAGCACCTTATACACCAACTTTTATGATGAGAGTCTTGAAATTCGTGATAAAATATTTGCTGAGCGGGCACAATTTATAGTTGTTGAGTCAATCATTGTAATCGGATCTATTCTACTATGCTTTTTACTATTCCGTTTTGTGTTAAGAAAAATCAATCAAAGTGTAGGTGTCTTAAAAGGAGAAGTAAACACATTAAGTGCTGGCAATATCCCTCATAAACGAAAAGAAACAGGTGATGAGTTAGATGCCGTACTGGAAGAAATTGATATACTTTCTCAAAATCTTGCTGATGTAAAATCATTTGCTCTTGAAGTAGGTAAAGGTAATTTTGATAATGATATCACAGTCTTTAATAATGAGGGTGAAATTGGCAATTCACTAGCCGAAATGCGTGAAAGCCTTAAAAAGGTATCAGAAGATGCCAGAGTAAGAAACTGGAGTAATAAAGGCTTTGCTGAATTAGGAGACCTGCTTCGTAGGCATTCCAATGATTTAAGCGAGCTGAGTGACCAAGTAATTACATTCTTGGTAAATTATGTAGAAGCTAATCAAGGCAGCCTCTTTATTGTTGAAGAGGGAGATGGTGGAGATAAAGTACTCAAACTGAAATCTACTTACGCGTATGACAGAAAGAAATTTATAGAAAAAACCTTAGACCTGGGCCAAGGTTTAGCCGGGCAGGCATTTCTAGAAAAAGAGAGTATCTATTTAAGAGAGGTTCCGGATAACTATGTTACCATAACATCCGGACTTGGTAAAGCAACTCCAAATGCCATATTTATTTTACCACTGATAGTTAATGGACAAGTTTTTGGAGTGATTGAATTAGGTAGCTTTAAAGACTTTGATGAACACACTCGAGATTTTATAGAGAACGTTGGCGAAAACATAGCCTCTTCAATTCAATCTGTGAAAATAAATGAACGAACCACAAACCTGCTTGAAGAGTCTCAGCAAATGACTGAAGAAATGCGAGCCCAAGAAGAGGAAATGCGCCAAAACATGGAGGAGCTACAAGCAACTCAAGAAGAAATGGAAAGGTCGCAAAGAGAAAACAAGCAGCGCCTTGAAGCAATTGAAAACAGCAGAATGTGTTTTATTGAGTTCGATCCAAAAGGTTACATCTTAAATGCTGATGATTCGTTTTTAAAACTTTTTGAATACAATAGCCTGGAAGAAATTAAGGGCAAACATCACAGAATTTTTGTGACACCTGAATATGCTCAAACTGAAGAATATCAAGAGTTCTGGAATAGACTGGGAAGTGGAGAAAATATTTCAGGTGAGTTTACTAGAATCACTAAATCAGGAAAGAAAGTGCACATTAATGGTGCATATTCTGTTTTAAAAGATTCTAATGGACAGGTATACAGAGTAATGAAGTTTGCCACTGATCTTACTGAGCTTAAAAACAAATTAGAGACTTATCAATCAGAGAAAGAGTCCTTATTAAAAAGTCTGGAGGAAGTGAAGGCAGGCTTGGAAAACACCTCAGACAATCCTAAACTTCCTAAAAAGGAACTACAAAAACTCAACGATGATCTGCTTGAGAAACTTCGAAAAAATGAGTCTGCATTAAGAGCATCTCTAGCGCAACAGAAAAAGGACCTTAATCTTTAGTAACAAATCTTTTACACTGAAGTTATTCAGCTTCTATGAGCAATATTAAAACGAAGAATAAGACTGGCGTATTATTGGTAAATCTTGGAACGCCAGATAGCACAAGTACCTCCGATGTAAGAAAATATTTAAGGGAATTTTTGATGGACAAGCGAGTAATTGATATCCCTTTTGTTTTTCGTTGGATGCTTGTAAACCTGATTATTGCTCCTTTCAGGGCTCCTAAATCTGCTAATGAATATAAAAAACTATGGGTTGAGAGAGGTTCGCCTTTAAAGTTTTATGGAGAAGATATTAGCGAAATGCTACAAAAGGAATTAGTGGATGAAGGCTACATCATTAAGTTAGCCATGCGTTACCAGGAACCAAGTATTAAAGAAGGTCTGGAGTATTTGCAATCTCAAAAAGTTGAGCGTATTATCATATTACCACTATTCCCTCAGTATGCATCTGCCACTTCAGGATCAGTTCATGACAAGGTGATGGAAATAGTAAGTACGTGGCAGCTCATCCCTGATATTAAGTTTATTAGCAAGTTTGTGGAAGAGCCAGGCTTTATTAAAACATTTGCTCGACTAGGCAAAAAATATTTGGACAACCACAATTATGACCATGTCATATTTAGTTTTCATGGTTTACCCGAAAGGCAAATCAGAAAGGGGTCTGTTGATAATTATTGCAAGCTTGGCAGCTGTTGTGAAGTATACAATGATAAAAATCAATATTGCTACCGTGCTCAGTGCTTCTTAACGGCACGATTAATAGCTGAAGAGTTGGGACTATCTAAAGATGATTTTACTGTTACTTTCCAGAGCCGATTAGGAAAAGACCCATGGATACAACCCTATAC
Source organism: Marivirga atlantica (assembly GCF_016734805.1). Taxonomy (GTDB): domain Bacteria; phylum Bacteroidota; class Bacteroidia; order Cytophagales; family Cyclobacteriaceae; genus Marivirga; species Marivirga atlantica. The sequence goes on along the minus strand of NZ_JAERQG010000001.1, from coordinate 641,696 downwards.
TGATGAGGTATTGAAGGATCTGGCCAAAGCCGGGAAAAAATCTGTTTTAGCTTATTCACCGGCCTTTGTTGCAGATTGTTTGGAAACTACAATTGAAGTGGGTGAAGAATTTAAGGAAGAATTTCATGAAGCTGGTGGTGAAAGATGGGATTTGGTAGACAGTCTAAATGCAGAACCTGACTGGGTTGAAACTCTTAAAAAAATTATTCAAGAAGCTTAGTTCTTAAGACTTAAGCTTAGTTTGAAAAGTGAGATTTCTGCCTTATTTTGTTATATGGCAACCAAAAACCATTTTCTTTTATTCTCGCTAATCATAATCTTGTGTACAGCTTCGCTGAATGCGCAAAACAGACTAGATAGTCTAAAAACGGTTGCTGATGAACAATTTAAGGTGGTAAATGGAGAATCAATTGAAAGAGTTGAAGCATTTCTACAAACTACCAGCTTGATCAACAGACTCTCTCCCACAGATGCGCTTTTCTACATTAACGGGCTGGAAGCCAAGCTTAATAGAATTAATGCTAAAGTTGGTAAAGGAGAAGTTCTACTTAACAAGGGCAATTATTATTGGTCAATAGGCATCTACAATATTGCACTAAAAACATACTTTGAAGCACTTCGCTATTTTGAGAAACAAAATAATACTGAACAGTTAATAAGAATCCTCAACAATATTGGTGAGACCTATAAAAAGCAGCAAAACTACGCTAAAGCCCAAGAGTTTCTGCAAAAGGCTTTAAACTTATTAGGTGAATCGGGTGATGAAAAATTCCTTCTGATAAAGGTTAATATAGCTCAGCTCAACTTGTTAAACAATGAGTTAGATAGTGCTAATAAGATACTAAGCCAAATTCTATCACTAGCATCTATAGAAAAAGAAATAACTACTAAAGGTTTTGCATACTTATACAAAGGAATAGTTAAAAAGAAAACAGGTCAGCCTGATTCAGCCTATTACTGTCTTAATAAAGCCTTAGAAATATGGAAAGAGACTTCTTTAAATAGATACATTGCTGAAACACTCTCGGAATTGGCTGAATTAGAAATAAATAGCAATAATTTTACGGAAGCCCATAATATTTTGAAAAGGGCTGAACAACGGGCAAAGTTGGCAGATGCCTTAGATGTATTAATGCGCATTTATAAATATCAGATTGAGCTTATTGAATCTTCCCGAGAAAATGATTCACTCGGCTATTACTATAAAAAATATGTGCAGGTTAAGGACTCCATCTACAATGAAGCTAGCCGGAAGGAAATCAATAAATTAACTGTTCAGTATGATCTTGCCGATAAAGAAAAAGATTATTACAAGCTAGCCCTTGAACAAAACATCTTAGAAAATGCCAATAACCGACAGCAGGCCTTATTAGTACTTTTAGGTCTTATTCTCCTTATTGTAACTATTTTTTCATTTTTACAATTAAGAAAAAGAAGACAGTTGGCATTCGCCCACAGTCAATTACAAAGGCAGAAAGAAGAAATTGAGCGTAAACAAAAGCAGCTATCTGAAAAATCACTCGAGTTAGCCAAACTTAACCAAGAACTATATGGTCTAAATAGGAACCTTGAAGAAAAAGTGATTGAGCGAAGTGAGCAGCTCAATATAAAGAACAAGCAAATTGCGGAATTTACTTTCTATAATTCACATAAATTAAGAGCCCCCGTTGCCAGTATATTAGGTTTAATAAATGTGATGGAACTTAATAAAGAAGGTAAAGTTGATGAATATTTAATAGACCATTTAAAAACGAGTGCTGCCGAGCTTGATGAAGTAATTCATAAGCTTAAGTTTTTGCTCGACAACGAATTGATTGAAGAAATTGGTAAAAAAGAGTATTAAAAGAAGTACTTCTTAAATGGCAGCTTAATAATGAATTCTGTCCCTTTTCTCACTTTAGAGGTAAAGTCGATTTCTCCTTGAAGTACTTTTAAAGTATCAACTACAATGTATAAACCAAGGCCCGAACCTTCAATCCCCTGATGGGCTCTAAAGAACATATTGAAAATCTTATCGTGAAATTCGTCAGGTATTCCCTGTCCATTATCACTCACCCTTATTTCATAATACTTATCCTTCTTTTCTGCCTTAATCTCAATGAATGGTTGATCCTCTTGATTGAAATTGTGGTATTTTACCGCATTAGTAATCAAGTTACTTAGAACAATATTTAGCCTTTTACTATCAGTTTCAATTGTAAAGTCATCTTCGAAAGACCTGTAAAGTTCAACTTTATCGGAATTGGTATAATACTTTATGTCCTGTACAATGCTGTCCAATAAATCATTAAGGTTTATCTCCTTAAACTCTAATGGCTTTTTAGTATTAGTAGAAAAGTCCATGATACTTTTGATAAATTCTTCGAGTTTATTGATGCTCGTATTCATCAAGTCAAAATACTTCTCCTTGCCTTCTGGAGTTTGTTCAAGCTTTGCAATTTGAATTAATCCTCTTAATGACTTAAGCGGGGCAACTAAATCATGTGATGATCTGTAAACAAAATTATCAAGCTCATTATTAATAACGGTGAGTTCATCATTAGCTTCTCTTAGCTGAACCTGCTGATCTAATAGTTGTGAAGTTCTTTCACTTACAAGTTCTTCCAGCTTCTTATTAACAGTTTTAAGTCTTTGTGTTCTTATCCTTATGAATCCAAAAATTAGCCCACCAAGGATTAAAACCATAAGTACATAACTCCATTTATTTTCGTACCACGGTGTTGGTATGTAGATGTTTAAACTGAAAGGTCTTATCGATAAGTTGGCCATGTCGATTGATCTGGCCTTCACATGAAAAGTATATTCACCTCCTGGTAAATTGGTATATTCCTTTTTTATTTCCTGACTCCATTCTGAAAATTCTTCTTCAAAACCTTCTAAATAAAATGCGTATTCTAATTCCTGTTTGAGAAAACTAGGGGTTGCAAAATGAAAAGATAGTTCCTTCGAAATTTTGACAGGCAAGTTGATTAACTGGCTTTTCTTTTTTACAAAGATGGTACTGTCAGTAGCACTAATATTTCTTATAACACTTTTGGCACTAAAATCTAAATTTGTGGTACCGTGCCATTTCAGATAGTTGATTCCAAAACCGTTTGTAACCCATATGTTATTTCTTCTATCTACTTCAATGCCTAAAGCGTAATTTGACCTTAAGCCTTCATTACCCGATAATTCCTTAAGAACTTCCCCTTGCTTTGTATAGAATACCACGCCATGCTCAAATGTGAGCGCCACATTTAATGTGTCATTCACTTCAAAATATGAATAAAAGTCTCTGTCATCTCTAAGAAAGTAGTCCGTAACCTCCGATTTCCACAGTTTTGTTGAATAGTTTATAGTATCCAATTCATAAAAGCCTTCTTCAGAAGTATATATAATCCAGTTACCTTCATAGTTCTTCTTAATATTGAAAGCTGCATCGTATTTCCATTTAAAATCGGTATTAACATACTCAATGGTATCATTTTTAAGTATACCAAGACCTTCGTCATAAACTGAGAACAAAATTTCATTGCCAACTTTGAACATGTGTGCATTAGACACATTAATCGTTTTGGACACTTCACCATCCCAAACCATCACTTTGTCATAGGTATTTAGGTAAAGTTTACTGTCATGTTCTACAAGAAACAAAAGTGCTCTTGGCAAGCCTTCTTCATTCAATTGAGGAACAATCGTATGATATTGCATGTAACCGAGCGAGTCTCGCTGGTAGTAACCAAACTCATAATTATCAGAAACATAAATTCGATCTTGAATAATTTTAAGGAAGACCACAGGGGAGTACTTATTATTTTTATGTAACCTCCACTCGCTACCATCAAATTCTAAAAGGCCATTTTCATTAGCAAAGTAAAGAATGCCATCCTCATCTTCCTCAACCATTGTATTGTAGTTACTGGCACCATAGGAAGTTCCATCGAACGAATAGATAGACAGTGAATCTTTACCTACATTTATGTGTGATGATTGGCCAAATATTGCTGTAACATTTATGAGGTAAACAAAGGCAAGGCATAATAACTGAAATACCCGCATAAACGACAAATTCTCCCTATTGCTGTTGATTTTTGGCATACTTAAAGTCTAATATACCATAAATTCAGGAAACACGAATTGATAGACTTTTAATATAGATTAACCTGAAGAGATATTCGATCAGCACATAAAAAAAGCCCAATATTTAATATTGGGCTTTAACTATAAGTTTGATGGCTTTGCTAAGCCATTTCTATAATCTCTTCGTTGGCATTTAGAAAGTGGTACTCCGTAATAGCCAATGAGCTATCCTTTATAAGCTTTATCCATTTACCATACTTAAAGAACCATCCAGTTCTTTTAGAATAAATTCCTTTAGAATAGTAAGAATACAAGAAAGGATGTACAGATATAGCCAAAGATTTTTCGTTTTGCTTAGTAAGCAGATACTCCAAATCTTGCTCTAACTTGTCAGTAACCAATATAGAAGCGTTTATTTTTCCAGTACCGTTACAAGTAGGGCATTGCTCTTTGGTTACAATATTAACTTCTGGTCTTACCCTTTGTCTGGTAATTTGCATTAAGCCAAACTTTGATAAAGGCAATACGGTATGTTTCGACCGATCTTTTGCCATAAACTCCTTCATGCTTTTATAAAGAAGTTTCTTATTATCAGGGTTCTTCATATCAATGAAGTCAACCACAATAATACCCCCCATATCACGCAACCTCAATTGACGAGCCACTTCTTTTGCTGCCTCTATGTTGGTGTTTAGTGCGGTATCTTCTTGACTCTCCTCAGCATTAGACTTGTTACCGCTGTTTACATCAACAACATGTAACGCCTCAGTATGCTCAATAATAAGGTAACCACCACCTTTAATATTTACCGACTGCCCAAATAATGATTTAAGCTGTCTTTCAATACCAAAATGTTCAAAGATTTTATTTCGTCCATTATACTGCTTAACAATTTTTTCTTTTGAAGGATCAAATTTGTTGATGTAAGACCTCACCTCTTCAAAGGTTTCTTCTTCATCTACATAGATATTATCAAAAGATTCATTAAGCATGTCGCGCAAGATGGATGAGGCGCGACCTACCTCACCAATGATCTTATCTTTTGGCTTAGCAGTTTTTAATTTTTTAATACCTGTTTCCCAGGTATTTAATAAGTTTCTTAAATCGGTATCGAGTTCAGCTACTTCTTTACCCTCCGCCACAGTTCTGATGATAACACCAAAATTGTCAGGTTTGATAGATGATATTAAACGTGTAAGCCTTTTGCGCTCATCACTACTCGATATCTTTTTTGATATGCTAATTCCATTGGCAAATGGTACTAATACTAAATACCTGCCAGGAAGTGACAACTCACAAGATAACCTTGGCCCTTTAGTAGAAATTGGTTCCTTTATAACCTGAACCAATACCTGCTTATTTCTTGAAAGCACCTGAGAGATTTTTCCAAGCTTATCTATCTCAGGTTCAAGTTTAAATTTGCTTAACTTATAAGATGTATTATTACGAGTGGTTACAAGTTTAGTATATTTTAGTAATGAATTTACCTTAGGCCCAAGATCATGATAATGCAAAAATGCATCCTTTTCATAACCAACATCCACAAATGCAGCATTTAAGCCCTGCATTACTTTGCGAACAGTTCCTAAGTAAATATCACCTACATTAAACTTTTCCTCCTCATTGTCATAATGAATCTCTACAAGACTTTTGTCTTCAAGAAGGGCTATCCGGCTTCCGCTTGGAGTTGAATTAATAATTAATTCATTGCTCAAAGCTCAATAAGTTTAAGTGAAAAACTAGATAACATAAAAACAAGAAGAAGTATATTACTTCTTCTTGTGTCTGTTTTTTCTTAGTCTTTTCTTTCTCTTATGAGTTGAAATCTTATGTCTTTTTCTTTTTTTACCGCAAGGCATAATCTTAAAATTTTTTGTTAAACAATATTACAATTCGTTCAAGTAACTCTCAACAGCTGCAAGCACCTGTTCATCCTTACTTGTATTCTTTATTTTCTGAAACAGCCTTCTGGCATCTTCCGGTCTGTTATCATTAAAATAACTTAACGCTAAGTAAAACTCGGCCTGCTCATTTTTCGGATGATTAGCGAGCAAAGTTTCAAATCTACCAATCGCCTTGTCGTACTGACCCGATTGAATAGACAAAATCCCTAAGTTAAATAAAGCCTCCTCATTTGTAGGCTCTTGCTCAATTACCTCTCTCAACATCATTATTCCTGACATTGGATTTTCAGAAGAAACATAAGTCATGGCTATTTTAGTTTTCAAATCTAGCCTGCTTGCATCTTCTTCTAGTATTTCAGCATAATATTTTCTTACTTTTTCTCCTAAACTATTTGCTTTTTCTGGAGAAACCGCAAAAGTGAATGCTTCATAATAAGCATCCCCTATTAACTCTTTATCTGTAGCAGATAGTTCCACATACTTGGCCGCACTATCTAACTTATTAACACTTGAATAAAGTGCTGCTAAAGAATCCGCAAATATACTACTTTTTTCTTTAGTACTAGCCCCTTCAAGTTTATTTCTTAAATCCTGAGCTTTAGCAGCTAATTCTGCCGATAGTTTGTTATCATGCACCTCCTCTTCAGAAGCTGGAGACGACTCCATATGCTCAGAAGTTGCTTCAATATCTGAAGTTTTTGTGTCCAGTGTATCCTCCTCGTTATCCACAACAATTTTAGGCAAGCTAAAAATAACTGCTATCAAAACAATTGAAATAACAAGGAGGATAATTCTGGAACGTAGCATATAATTATACTAACTCTTTAATTTTGTTAGAGCTTTTAATCTTCTCTACAAAAACTTTAGACGGTTTAAAACTCGGCACAAAATGTTCATCAATAACAATTGCCGTGTTTTTAGAAATGTTACGTGCAATTTTCTTCGCTCTCTTCTTATTAACAAAGCTTCCGAAGCCTCTAACATAAATGTTTTCGCCATCTGCCATTGAATCTTTTACTACAGTAAAGAATGCTTCTACAGTTGCAGTTACATCTGCCTTGTCAATACCTGTCTGTTCAGAAATTTCTGATATAACGTCTGCTTTAGTCACGTTTTAAATAATTTAAGTGATTCAAAAAATTAAACCCCTTCACAATTTGGGCTTGCAAAGGTAATCCTACAAATTTGATTTTAAAAGCAATTAGTATGAAATAAATCAAAGTAAAGGTACATGAACAAGCTTATAACTTTTTAGTTTTCAACTAATTGTATTTTCCTCGATAACTTTTATTCCAACTCAGAAAACTAACATTTAATTCATGTTAAATGCTGAATTTTTGAATAATTACAATTTAATATGGCAAAAAGCTTTGCACAACAAATAATTTCATGGTACAAAAATCACATGCGAGAGCTCCCCTGGAGGCTAACGGAAGATCCGTATAAAATTTGGCTCTCAGAAATTATCCTTCAACAAACAAGGGTTGCTCAAGGATTACCCTACTATGAGAAATTCATAGCCAAATACCCAACTGTTCACGACTTGGCTGTTGCTCCACAAGATGAGGTGTTAAGGATGTGGCAAGGGCTCGGCTATTACTCCAGAGCTAGAAACTTACACAGTTGTGCTCAATCGGTAGTGGAAGATTATGATGGTCACTTCCCTGAAACCTACGAAGAATTACAAAAACTTAAAGGCGTAGGCAAATATACAGCTGCTGCTATTGCTTCATTTGCTTTTAAAAAGAAGGTGCCCGTTGTAGATGGAAATGTATTTCGAGTACTCTCTCGGTTTTTAGTAATAGATAAAGATATTGCTGATCCCAAAAATTTCAAGCTCTTTTTTGAAGCTTCTAAAGAGCTTATTTCTGAAGATCAACCAGACTTATACAATCAAGCACTAATGGAATTGGGTGCTACACTTTGTAGCGTGAGTAAGCCTGCCTGTTTATTATGCCCAGTGGCAGAAGAGTGCCAAGCCAGAATTGAAGGTAAACAGACCGAATTACCGATAAAACTTAAAAAAGTAAAGGTTAGAAAGCGGTATTTCTATTATCTATTGATTGAACAAAACGAAAAATTATTGATGGGCAAAAGAGGTCCGAATGATATATGGCAGGGCTTATTCGATTTTCCTCTGATAGAAAGCAAAAATGTATTATCTACACCAGAGCTGGAAAAAGAACTTTCCAGTATTTTTCCTAAACAAAAGCATTTTAAATACGAACTAAGTAATAGCGTTAAGCACATTTTGACGCATCAGATAATTGAAGCCTTTTTTATATCAATAGATATGAAAAAGGCTCAAATAAAAATCAATGGTTACAGCTGGTATGATGAGGGAGAAGTAGAAGAATTGCCGAAGCCCAGATTGGTGGATAAATATTTGAAAGAAAATTTTTATTAATTATTTTTAAAGAGAGCAAGTTGAATTTGTTAATTAAGCCTTAGGTTTCCAACAAGTTCATAAGAATTTGCTTAATTTTGAGTTTTTAAAAAGAATATATGTCAGGCGTAAATAAAGTAATACTTATAGGTAACTTAGGGAAAGACCCTGAGGTAAGACATCTGGATAATGGTGCTACAGTAGCAAACTTCTCAATTGCTACAACTGAATCATACAAAGATCGAAATACCGGTCAGCGTGTTGATCAAACTGAGTGGCACAATATAGTATTATGGAGAGGTTTAGCCGATGTAGCTGAAAAATACCTTAAAAAAGGAGATAGTGTTTACATTGAAGGTAAACTTAGAACACGTTCCTGGGAGAAAGACGGTGTTACGCGTTACACAACTGAAGTTGTGGGTGACCAGATGACGATGCTTGGTGGCAAAAGAAATGATCAGGGTGGTGCTGACAGTGGTTATCAAGGTGGACAATCATCTTACCAAAATGACAATAGCAGCAAGCCGGCACAGAGCACTTCTGCTCCAGCAAATACTCCTGATACCGACAGCGAAATGGATGACCTTCCATTTTAATATGTTTAGCTTTAATAATTAATCTTGGACGATCCTTCCCCTAGTTATTTAGTAGTAGCAAGTTTGATGAACCTTACAACAGAGTGGTTTTACATTCTGAATGGAGTCATTATGTTGGTGCTTTTAATGATGTCCGCATTGGTTTCTGGTTCTGAAGTGGCTTTTTTCTCTATGTCTCAAGATGATATAGCCAAGACCAAAATAAGTAATGTAAAAAATGAGTTGTTGATTATTGAGTTGCTTAAAAGGCCGAAAAAGCTTTTGGCTACAATACTTATTCTCAACAACTTCATTAACGTTGCCATAGTCACACTATCCACCTTTTTAACTTGGGAAATTGTAGGAACTAAGGAAACTGAAGGTTTATTGGTTGTAACCTTAACAGCGGTTATCACTTTCTTAATCGTTTTTTATGGTGAGATAGTACCTAAGGTTTACGCCAATCAAAATAACGTGACTTTCGCTAAGCGTATGGCACCCTTCCTGGCTCTTGCAGAGAAATTTTTTAGCCCGCTTTCCTGGTTACTGATGTCAATCAGCAAAATTATTGAAAGAAGAGTTGAGCAGAAAGGTTTTAATATTTCGGTTGATGAATTGCATCAAGCGCTGGAAATTACTTCCACTCCAGAAACAACAGATGAGGAAAAAGGCATACTGAAAGGAATAGTTAACTTCGGTACACTTTCCGTCCGTCAGGTGATGAAATCAAGAATGGACATCACGGCTTTCGACATTGAAGATGATTACCATACACTGATGGATCGTATCAATAAAAATGGTTTTAGCAGAATTCCTGTTTACAAAGATACAATTGACAAGATTGAAGGTGTATTATATGTGAAAGATTTACTCCCTTATACTGACAAAGAAGACGACTTCAAATGGCAAGAACTACTGCGTCCCGGATTCTTTGTGCCTGAATCGAAAAAGATTGATAGCTTGCTGAAAGATTTTCAAGAGAAGCGAGTTCATATGGCCATTGTTGTTGATGAATACGGTGGTACTTCCGGGCTCATTACTCTGGAAGATGTGATCGAAGAAATTGTTGGTGAAATAAGTGATGAGTTTGATGAAAATGAAGATATAGCCTACAATAAGCTTGATGACAATACTTTCATTTTTGAAGGTAAAACTTCACTTAACGACTTCAGTAAAATAATAGGTGAAGATCCTTCTTACTTTGATGATGTAAAAGGAGACAGTGAATCAATAGGTGGTTTGTTATTAGAACTTAACAATAAGTTGCCTAGAGCAGGCGAAAAAATTAACTTCAATAAGTTTGTATTCACTGCTGTCTCTGTAGACCAAAAAAGAATAAAAAGGGTAAGGGTGTTTACTAAGAATGATTAAAAGTTTATTGCACCCACCATTCGCCAAAAACTAATTCATTATCAGCAACTACATAAGGGAAGTTTATTTGAACAACATCCTTTTCAGTTCTAACTAAAATAACTGATAGTGCTTCTTTATCAATACCTTCTTCATCTATAACATGAGCATCATATGCTATTGCCGCAGCTTCGATCACCGAAGATTTCAGCAGTTCAACTGCCTTAAGTTTCAATCTTTTAATAAGTGAAATTTGATGATTAGCCAACTCTACTTGAGGGATTAGCTTTGAAGTCTTGTCACCTAAGATTGTAAAGCCGTAAGGTATAATGGTTACTTCCTCTTTTTTGAGCTGAATGAATTGTTCTTTTACAGTACTAATGAGCTTCTTCTCACTAGTACTGGTTTTAACATGATATGGTGGAAGTACTTTTCTTTTCATGTGAAGAAACATTAGTCCTTTTTAGATTCCTGATAATTCTTTTTCTTCAAAAGCTAGAAAATTTTCGGAATGACGATTTGAGTTAGTGGCTTGTTGGTGATAACAGCAACAATAGGGTCGGGTGACAATTCCAATGACAAGAGCAAATAAATGGAGCCAAACTAAACTCAATCTCAAATTACCATTTCCCAAAACCTAATACCTTAAACCCAACTCCCAATACCTACTCAACCAGCTCCTTCTCGCCAGCCATCTCGAAAATAAGAGCTTTTGCTTCATTTATAGAGTTTATATCATCTATTCTCAGGATTGGTCTGCCTTTATATTCTTTCATATTGCAGCGTTTAGGATGGGTTTGCACAAAAGCCAATATTCTACCGAATACCTCTGAATTGAAATACTTCTCATTGTCAGCATTAACAAAATAGGCCTTCATACCACCATTCTTGATTAGTAGCTTTTCAAAACCTAAGCGTTCAGCCTTCCACCTGATTCTCACTGTTTCAATTAAATCATAAACAGGTTCCGGAATAGGGCCAAACCTATCAGCAATTGATTTCTGAAACTGCTTAAGCTCTTCCTCATTCTTGATATTATCAAGCTGGGAATAAAGGCTCAACCTTTCAGAAATATTTCCTACATAATCTTCAGGTATAAGTATCTCCAAATCAGTTTCTATGTTGCAATCCTGCGCTATGATTTCAGCTTTTTTGGCAAGCTCATCTTTAAATAAATCAGCGAAAGTAGTCTCCTTCAATTCTGAAACTGCATCATCCAGAATTTTATGATACATATCGAAACCAAGATCGGAGATAAACCCACTTTGTTCAGCACCTAATAAATTACCTGCACCACGAATATCCAAATCACGCATCGCTACTTTAAAGCCATCACCTAAATCTGAGAACTCTTCCAATGTAGTTAACCTCTTGCGAGCGTCTGCTGTAAGACCTATAGTGGGAGGTGTTAGTAAATAACAGAATGCTTTTTTGTTGCTTCTGCCGACACGGCCACGCATTTGGTGCAAATCAGACATACCAAACATATGTGCGTGGTTAATGATGATGGTGTTGGCATTCGGAATATCCAATCCCGACTCGATGATATTGGTAGAAACCAAAATATCATACTCACCCTCAATAAAACGCATCATCACTTTCTCAAGCTTAGGGCCATCCATCTGCCCATGGGCTACACCGATTCTCGCATCAGGAACTAGCTTAAGAATAATATTACCAACTTGCTCAATATCGCCCACTCTGTTATGCACAAAGAATACCTGACCACCTCTTTGAAGTTCAAAACTAATGGCATCACGCAATAGCTCCTCATTGAAAGTATGCAGTTCAGTAGTGACCGGCTGCCTGTTTGGTGGCGGAGTTGCAATTACACTTAAATCTCTGGCACCCATCAGACTAAAGTGAAGCGTTCTGGGGATTGGCGTGGCAGTAAGCGTAAGCACATCTACATTCACACGCATCTCTTTCAGCTTATCTTTTACTTTTACACCAAATTTCTGCTCCTCATCAATAACTAAGAGCCCTAAATCTTTAAAGACCATGTCTTTATTGACTATGCGGTGTGTACCAATCAGGATATCAATTTTACCCTCCTTTAATCTTTGGGCTATTTCCTTTATTTGTTTTGTAGTTTTAAAGCGATTGATGTACTCAACCGTAACAGGTAAATTTTGTAGCCTATCAGCGAAGGTTCTGTAATGCTGCATGGCCAATATAGTTGTTGGCACTAAAACAGCCACCTGTTTATTATTATCCACAGCTTTGAACGCTGCTCTAATAGCTATTTCGGTTTTCCCGAAACCAACATCTCCACAAACCAATCTGTCCATAGGGTGTGGCTGCTCCATATCACCTTTTACATCAACTGTGGCTTTGGCCTGATCAGGGGTGTCTTCATATAAAAATGATGATTCCAACTCAGCCTGCATCACAGAATCCTGACCAAACTCCATCCCCGGAGCAGACTTTCTTTTAGCGTAAAGCTCAATCAGGTCTTTGGCAATGTCCTTAACCTGACGTTTGACCTTCTTCTTTTTGTTTTCCCATTCCTGAGAACCCAATTTACTGATAGAAGGTGCTGTGCCTTCTTTGCCACTGTACTTACTAATTTTGTGTAAAGAGTGTACACTTACATAAAGCAAATCATTATCGCGATAGATCAGGCGTACAACTTCCTGCTTTTTACCATTATTATCAACCGTATCCATACCAGCGAAGCGACCCACACCATGGTCGATATGTGTTACAAAATCACCAGGTTGCAGGTTCTTTAATTCCCTTAAAGTGATTGCTTTGGACTTGCTCTGCTTGTCTTTAGTTTTATAGCGGTGAAAACGCTCAAATATCTGGTGATCGGTGTAGCAAGCAATGTTTCTTTGATAGTCAACAAAGCCTCCTCTTATGCTTACTGGTAATGCCTGAAACTTAATGAATGAATCTATCTCCTGAAAAATATTAGTCAGCCTATCGGATTGAGAAACTGACTCGGAGGTGATAATATTTACCAATCCTTCCTCTTGATTTTTATAGAGGTTTTCTCCTAGTAGATCAAAGTTTTTATTGAAAGATGGTTGCGGCTTAGCATCAAATTCGAAAACTTCTTCTGTTTTTTGATAGAAGCGATTGCCAAACTCTATCTTAACAAATTTGTGTAAATGTTCCTGAAAGCTTTTAGCATCATCAAAAAGCATTTCTGGTTTTAAAACCACTTTAGTGTCTGCTGTGTCAGATACTATTTTTTCAAAAGATTGAGAGGCCTTTTCGTAATACTTATCGAGAATATCTAAGGTTTGGGCATAATCTTTAAACCATATTTTTGTGTTCTTCGGTATAAAATCCAGTAGCGATTCTCTTACTTCCTGCAGCAAGCGGGTTTGCACATTTGGGATGATATTTATCTGCTTCACCTCATCAATAGAAAGCTGTGAAACCACATCAAAAGTTCTGATGCTATCTATTTCATTACCGAAAAGCTCAATTCTGTAGGGCTCATCAGCGGCATAGGAGAAGATATCAATGATTCCACCACGGATGGCATACTGACCTGGCTCGTAGACAAAGTCTGTTGGTTCAAAATCATAGGTTTGTAGCAGCTCTGCAATAAACTCCACATCAAGGTTTTCACCAACTTTCGCTGAAAAAGTATTGCTCACCAATGATTTCTTATTGATTACCTTTTCTGTAAGCGCTTCAGGATAGGTGACAATAATTTCCCCTGTGCTCGATTTGTTATTGATGCGGTTTAAGATCTCAGCACGCATTAAAACATTGGCATTCTCTGTTTCCTCAAATTCGTAAGCACGCTTATAAGATGTTGGAAACAGTAAAGGTTCTTTTACACCCAGCAGACTCTGAAGATCATTCTGAAAATAGGCAGCCTCCTCTTTATCGTGAAGCACCACCAAATGATTCTGCTTATTAATGCTTTGGGCAGCGGCAAGCGTAAGAGCATCTAAACTGCCCACCAATCCTTTTAGATGTACCCACTTATCCTCGTTAGGTTTTAGGGCTAATGCGATGGTTTGTAAAAAAGGATCGTCCTTATATAATTTGATGAAATCTTTAATCTTCAAAATCTGTAGATTTAATGAAATAAGCTGCGAAAATTTTTCAGACGCAACGCAAAGGTAAAACAAACTATTATCAATGGTACATGGTTCATATAACATTGCAAAAGCTTAACAATTACTTCAGCTAATGGAAAAGCGTACAAAACAGGATTTAAGTTTTTTTGAGCGCGTTGAACGCATGCATCCTTATAAAATGATTCTCATTTTGGGTTTGTTTGGTAGTAGCCTGATTTTCCTGTTTCTGCTTATTTCATTTTTCGTAAGCTTGAGCAATGTGGAGGAGGTTAATGTGGAAGTGCCATCCATATTCATTATCAGTACCATACTGATTATTTCCTCGAGTTACTTTATTAATCCCATTAGAAAATTGTTTAAAGCCAATGCCCATAAGGCTCTGGTAACTACTATGCGCTATACTTTTCTGCTGGGGGTAGGCTTCGCTTTTTGCCAGTTAATGGGATATAGAGAGCTGATTGAATCAGGAAATCTATTCAATTCAGGAATAGCTTCTTCATTTCTATATATTCTTACAGGATTGCATGCTTTGCACTTTATTGCTGCTCATACTTATTTGGGTGTGCTTATTTTTCAGACAAAAGGCATCATGCGTGACCCTATTAAATACCTAATGGCAGAAACCAATCCGTACTGGCATTTAAAGTATGAGCTACTCACAAAAGTCTGGCACTTTTTAGGCGTGCTATGGATGATCTTGATTATTAGTTTTTGGGTGTTTTTATAGTTCCATCTTTTATTTCTGATTTTGGTAAAAGTTTTATCTTTAAATAAGCTTAAACCAAAACAGTATGGAACCACAACTACAAACCATGATTGACAATATGCCTGAGAAGACTGGCAAGTCACTTGAACAATGGAAGAAAATACTAAAAGAAAAGGCCTTTGAGAAACATGGGCAAGCCGTAAAATTCCTGAAAGAAGAACACGGTGTAACACATGGCTTCGCTAATACTATTGTATCACTTTCAAAGGATAATGACGATTCTGCAGAGGATTTAGTAGAAAGTCAATATAAAGGGAAAGAAGACTTAAAACCTATCTATAAAAAGCTGATTGAGGTAATGTCTGGTTTTGGCAAAGACGTTACAATCACTCCTAAAAAAACAACAGTTAGTATTATTAGAAAAAGACAGTTTGCGTTAATAAAACCCGCAACCAAAGCAAGAATTGATTTAGGATTAAAACTTCCAGGTGTTGAAACCACTGACAGATTAGAAAATTCTGGTCCTTTTGGTACTATGTGTACGCACAGGGTACAAATTACTGATATAAATCAGCTTGATAATCAGCTGATTGAGTGGTTAAAAGATGCTTATGAGATGGCCAATTGATAGGGAAAACTTGATATCAAACTCTTCATTTTCGTAAATTATTTTATGTAAAACATAAAATATTATTTGCAATACATAAATTTTATGCGAGATTTGCTAAAGTAATTACTTGCATAAAATGAAGAAACATCCTCTAGTTTTAAAAAGCCTTGTCTTTTTAAGTAAGCTCACACTGATCCTTTTAGGCATTGTCATCCTTTACGTTATTGGCTCTTTTATATTTGCTATCAGTGGTGAAGGTGAGCTTATTTCCACATACCCTGTAGACATTACTTTTGAGAATGCTGAATTGAAGCATTATACCTCTTATGATTTCATCCGTAGCAAAGGATACATTAAGTTTTCAAGTGAACACTGGAGCTACTATCTCCTGAAGATCATCGATAGCATACTCAAAATAGGCCTGATATTTTGGGCTACATTAATTGCTCACAGATTATTTAAAAGAGTTGAAGCAGGAGAAATATTTTCTGCCAGAAATGTGAAAAAGCTTCAACAGTTGTCCTTACTAGTATTCTTCGTTTTCCTGTATGAAATAATTGAGTATGCTGTTTATGCCCTCTACATAAAAGCGCATTCAGCTAACGACACCCAAGTGATCCAACCTTACTTATGGAAAGATGCTGACAAACAGGTCTTAGGCTATTTAATTCCTGACCTAAACTTTAGCATCCTCATCATCAGTCTGATATTATGGGTGATTTCTGAGGTATTCAGAAAAGGACATTATTTAGAAACTGAAAATAAAGCATTTATATAGCCATGCCTATTATCATCAACTTAGACGTAGTCATGGCCAAGAGAAAAATGTCCCTGACCGAATTATCAGAAAAAGTAGGGGTTTCCATGACCAACCTTTCATTACTTAAGAAAGGACATGTAAAAGGTATCCGCTTTAATACACTTGAAGCTATCTGTGAGGTGTTGGAATGTAAGCCCGGAGATATTATCGACTTTGAACCTAAATCATCATCAAATGAATAAACTAAAAAGCACCTTACTCTACATATTCACTTTTATTTTAGGATATGCATTTTTCGTACTCCCTGACATTATTTTTGGAGTATTTAAATCTTTAGGAGGCAAACAAGGCATCAACCTTTTGTGGATGGCACTTTTTCAGTTCATCTCTGTGACTTTGCTTGTGAGATGGTCATTGAAGAAGAAGGGAAAAAGTTTACAACACATTGGGCTCACAAAACCTCAATGGAAGCACATCCTATTGGGCACACTATTTGGCATGGTTTGGTGGGCCTTACAGGTCTTATACATTTTCCCTATAACTGAGGCAGATTTTACTTACACCCTTTCGCACTTTGATGGCAGCTGGTCTGGTGCTATATTTTTCCTATGCTTAGGTGTAATAGGTGGCGGCATAACGGAAGAAATCTTCAATAGAGGGTATACCATTACTGGCATGAAAGACTTATTTGAGAATAAAAAGCTTGGCTTAATAATAGCTACTTCCTTTTCCATACTCGTATTTGCCATAGGTCATTTGCCAGGCAATACGCTGGAATGGATAGATATTTTAGTACCCACTTCAGTTTATACTGCTCTTTATTTAATTACCGGAAGGCTAACATCCTCAATTTTTGCCCATGGGGTCTACAATGCAGGCATGATTATCTATTTGCAGATGCAATATGTTGCCGTATGATTAAAACTCATTCACCAGCTCATCTATGTCATTTAGTTTTTTATTGCTGGCTTTGCCATCGGTGGCATAGATGATTTTTCCTGCTTTATCCAACACGAAAAAGTAAGGCAACTCTTTGTCCTCTAAACCAAGGATATCATCATAGTCGCTCATGCTGCCGCTGTAAACCATGACATTAGGGTGAAGTTTCTCATCAATACCTTCCTGCATCTTTTTGGTTGCTGCTTTCGAGGCTCCTCTTTTTAAGCCAGTAAACATAGGAATGAACACCACATTTACATCAGGCTTCATTTCAGGAATTAGTGCATTAGGATCGGCCTCCATCACGTAGGCTTCATAAATTGGTTGAAACCAGCTTTTTAAATCATCTTCGGCTTTTTTACTAAAAGCCACACCTACCAAAGTGTACTTTCCTTTTGTAGCATCAGGTATACTGATCAATTCATCGGTTAAACTATTGCCTTCCATATCAGGAAATTGCTCTCCCATTTGAGCGAAAGTAAAAGTGGAAATAAATAAGATTGGTAAAAAGAATAGCTTTTTCATATAGTGTCTGTTATGCTTTTTTTAAAACGATCGTTTTGCTTAACTGTTATTGATAACTCAAGTTAATATTTTATGATAGAACATTTCTTCATTTGTCCAAGCTGTTTACAAGAAGTAAGTGTACTGATTGATCCTAGCATCAAAGAGCAATCCTACATAGAAGATTGTGAAGTTTGTTGCCGTCCACTTCAGATTAATGTACATATTGAAGAGGGTGAGGTGCTTAATTTACATGCAGAATTAGCGCAATAAATAGCTAAAAAGTGATAATTAATTTACATTTATAAACAGCTCTACAATCAACCTTTTATTATTATGAAGATAGATTTATCGCATCAGCATATACTTGTAACAGGTGGCACGCGCGGCATTGGTGCTGCTATTTCCCGATTGCTAGTCAAATGTGGTGCAAGCGTGGTGGCTAATTATCATAGTCAGGAAGAAGCAGCCGAGCGGCTGAAAAAAGAATTAGGCTCACAACTTCACCTAATTAAAGCCGATCTGGGTGGTGCCATGGAAGTTACGCGACTTTTTACTGAAACCATGGATTACTTTAATGGCAGGTTAGATGGACTGGTAAATAATGCTGGCATTGCTATTCCCTCATCAATTGAAAAAAGCGTAATTGACTGGACAGATGACTGGCTCCGCACCATGGATGTAAATGTGAATGCTGTAGGACTATTAAGTATGCGCTCTGTTAAGCAATTCATGAAACAGGAAACCGGAGGGAGAATTATTACTTTAAGCTCAAGAGCGGCCTTCAGAGGAGATACCGAAGACTATTTAGCATACGCTACCTCAAAAGCGGCAGTAGTTTCTCTCACAAAATCTATTGCGCGTGCTTATGGAAAGCATGAGATTAAAGCTTTTGTTGTTGCTCCTGGCTTCACTAAAACTGATATGGCTCAGAAATTCATTGATCAATATGGAGAAGACTTTGCGAAAAGTGATATCGCCTTGAAAGAATTAACGCAACCAGAAGATGTAGCACCCACCATTGCTTTTCTTTTGAGCGGACATATGGATCATGCTACTGGTACAACTATTGACATTAATGCAGGAAGTTATGTCCACTAATGAGAAAGTTCGTTGTGATTGGTGTAGAGGAAGTGAGCTATATGAAAAGTATCATGATGAAGAATGGGGAGTGCCTGTACATGATGATAAAAAACACTTTGAGTTTCTTATTCTGGAAAGTGCCCAGGCAGGGCTCAACTGGTTAACCATTTTGAAAAGAAGAGAAGGCTACCGAAAAGCCTTTGCCAGCTTTGATGTAGAGAAAGTAGCCAGGTTTACAGACGCGGATTATGAACGACTCATCAAAGATGAAGGTATCATTAGAAATAAATTAAAAGTAAGAGGTGCTATAACCAACGCTCAGCTTTTTATTAATATTCAAAAAGAGTTCGGAAGCTTCAACCAATACATATGGTCTTTCGTTGACGGAAAAACCATTCAGAACGAATGGAAAAGTATGAAAGAAGTACCTGCTACCACTAAAGAATCCGATGCACTAAGCAAAGATTTAAAGAAAAGAGGTTTTAAGTTTGCAGGCAGCACCATTATGTATGCACATATGCAGGCATGTGGTTTAGTAAATGACCATATTACAAGCTGTTTCAGACACAGCCAGCTTCAGAATTAATATTTATGACAACTCAAACTCCCTTTTGGGAAGCAAGAAGAGCCCTTTTTGAAGAGAAGATTGCTCAGTTTCAGGAAGAAAAGAAAATCCTTAAAAAGCAGACTAATAAATTTGGCACTGTAAGGGTGTTATTTTTTCTGGCAGCCATTATTGCAGCCGTTTATTTCATCAATGAACGCAATGGATCTGCATCAGCAGCTATTTTACTTATAAGTCCTTTTATCTTCGGATGGCTTGTTCAAAAACACAATTACTATAAAAAGCAGCTTAACCTTGTCAGTAATAAGTTAAACTTTTTAGCTGATGAGATACTCAGGTTAAAGCTCGACCTTAACAAGCTCGATGGTGGAGAAGAATTTGAAGACCATAGTCATCCATATACTACAGATATGGATGTTTTTGGCAAACATTCACTGTTCTCTTTGATCAACAGAAGTAAACTCTCTTTCGGAAGAACAACCATTGCCAAATGGTTTCAAAATCATGCTGAACAAGATGAGATTAAAAATAGGCAAGCAGCCATCAGCGAGTTAAAAGATGATTTTGACTGGCAGCTTGATTGGTGGGCAGAAAATAGTTTGCATCAAAATGATAAAAACGAGAGAACTGACTTATCAAAAATATTTGATTGGTTTGAGCAGGCTAATGCGAAGCCAAAACCCTGGTTAAAAGCTGTGGGGGTGTTAGGTCTCACGCAATTCTGGTGTGTTGTTATTCTGGTTATAGCAGGTATTGTTCCTCCTGCATTTATTGGAGCCTCTATGTTTTTGAATTTCCTTTTGTTGGCTCCCATTCAGAATGAATTCATCAAAACCCAGAAACATACCGAGCATCTTTCAAATTTGTTGAATCAACACACCAGCTTGTTTCAAATGGTATCAGAAAGGGATTTTAGCAATGACTATCTGAACGAGCTAAAGTCCTTATTGACTAATCCTGATGCAGCACAGAAAATTAAAATCTTAAACAGAAGCCTTACCTGGATGCACTCCCGAAATGGTATGATGTACTGGCTGATTGATCCTTTTGTGATGACTGATTATTGGGTGCTTAGCAGTAGTCAAAACTGGCGTTATAAATATGGTAAAAACATAAGAGGTTGGTTTAATACCATCGGTAATTTTGAAGCGCTTCTAAGTCTGGCAGGCTTTGCTTTTGTGCACGAAAGCTACAGCACAGCTGTTTTTGAAAATAATAAGCTTGTGTTAAATGGAGAAGCTATTGGCCATCCACTTATAAAGCATAATGAGCGAGTTAGTAATAACTTTAGCATGCAGGGTAAGGGAAGCCTTACACTGATTACTGGTGCTAATATGAGTGGGAAAAGTACTTTTGAGCGCTCATTAGGTATTAATATTATTTTAGCTCAAATGGGAGCGGTTTGCTGTGCTGCTCAGTTCACATTGAGTCCGCTTCAGCTGTTTACCAGTATGCGCACGCAAGATGATCTTTCAGAGAATACCTCCTCATTTTATGCGGAGCTTAAGAGGCTTAAGCAATTAGTTGATCTCACTCAAAACTTTAGCATTAAACCCATTTTTTATCTGCTCGATGAAATATTAAAAGGCACCAATTCTGAAGACAGGAATAAAGGTGCAGAAAGTTTGATCAGGCAACTGAATAAAACCTATAGCATGGGTTTGATCAGCACACACGATTTATCATTAGCCAGCCTTGAAAATGAATTGGAGGAGTTCGCCAATTTCAGTTTTAATAGTGAAGTGAAGGAAGATGAAATCCTGTTTGATTACAAATTACACCAAGGCCCTTGCCATACCTTTAATGCCGTACCGCTGATGAGAAAAATGGGTATTGAGATAGTTTGATCTAACAATTAGGCTTTCCCTAAGTCATCATTTATTTGTTTAACCACCTCGTCAATTTCAATGACCTGTTTTGCAATCTTCTCAATGAAAATGTCAGGGTTAGGATTCTGTTCTATTTTGTACAAATTAACAAGGCCTAAAAGTCTTGCTACAGGACCTCTCAGTTGATGGGCATTAGTATGACTATACTTTATGAGTATTTCATTTTGCGCTTTGATTTTAGCTGTTCTTTCCTCAACTATTTTTCCCAAGTTGTTATTCAACCAAATTAGTTTCTCTTGTGCTAATACAAGCTGCTCATTCTGGGTATGTATTTCATTAGATTTCTCATTAATTTCAAAAAGAGCGGTATTCAGCTTATTGTGAACATCATCATAAGACTTCTTTAATTTAAATGTGGCAAAAGCAATAAGGAAATACATTAAAGAGTATGTTATGGCAGCCGTAATAGGATCATTAACATGGAATATAAAGACTGTACTCAGTAATATTACTGAAATAAAATGTATGATAAGCATGGCTGCTTTTTTCAAAAGAACGGAGGCTATAAACCCGACTATTAAAACCAATGATAAGGAAGTTGTGACTGAAGGTTCTAAAATTTTTTGGAATGAAACAGAAACTAATACAGTCAAACAGATTATTAACACTGAAATAATTGGTTTCTTATTCCTTAAAAAATAAGCAAACGAAGTCGCTATTAATAAGGCAACTGAAATCTGTATAGATAAAATATCATTAGGATAGAAAACAAGGTTGGCTGCTAAAATGACTAAAAGGCAAGCAATAGAAATAATTATTAATGTATTCAGAAAGTACTTTTCAATATCTTCTATATGAAATTTTGAATACATCATGGAGCAAACACATCATTCCCAATATGAAAATAGTAATATTTATTGTAATAAATAAATATTAGTTGGTGGAGCTTCGCCCTAATTTCTATAATTCCCCTTGCTAGAAACTACTTCTTCCTGCTATTGGCCGTAATCACATCAAGGTTGGCATCGAAAATTAAGACAGCATCTCTGATGAGCTCGATGGCTTCAAGATAAAAATCAGGGTTAACTTTTTCTGCTGTATCAGTAATTTTATGGTAGTCTTTGTGGTCGTCAACACCAAAATAAACAAATGGTACCGACTGCTTATGAAAAGCACCGTGATCTGAGGCATAAGTCCAATTTGGTTTGTCCGTTGGCTTATCAGCTCCGTAAATCATTTTGATCGATTTGTCTTTTGCGGCCTGTTCGATATAGGTTTTAATCTGAGGATAAAAGTAAGTTCCTACAGCATAAAGCTCATTCTTATCGCCTCTGGCTACCATGTCCATATTGACATTAAGTTTGAGTAAGCTACTATCCACCACACTTGAGTTAACAAAATACTTAGCACCCAAAAGTCCCATTTCTTCTGCATCGAAAAAAGCGAAAATCATGCTGTGTTCGGGTTGATTGGCAGTAAAATATTTAACCATCTCCAGAAGTGCTATGGTACCACTTGCATTATCATCTGCACCGTTAAATATATTGAGCGAATCCTTCATTCCGACATGGTCATAATGTGCAGAAATAACTATTATTTGTTCACTGCTAAATCCTTCTACATAAGCCAAAATATTCTTTCCTGTCAGCGTATCACCTTTCTTCTGAGGAATCTCAAAGGCTTGTAAGTAATCAGGAACATAGGCTGCTACTCCTATGTCTACCAACTCATCAATCAGAAACTTTCTCGATTTACTAATAGCCTTTTGCTTTGTAGAACGGCCTTGCATAGAGTCAGCTGAAAAAGCATAAAGCTTGCTCATCACATAAGCAGAATCTGGAAAATTTGTAGTGGCGGTGTCACTCACCTGTTCCACTTCCTGACCGAAGATATTATGAACAAAAAGCAGGATAAAAATAAATGGCAGTAGTGAGTAGGTCTTCATAAGTGGTTATAATCTAGACAATAAAATTATATATAATGCCAGAAAGATTGAGACGTTTCCTTTAAAACATTTAATTTCCGCTCAAAATTATTTTTAAATGCGTTTAAAGCTTCTTTTAACATCAATTACTTTTTGTTTGTTCAACCAACTATCCGTTGCGCAAGGCACTTTTAAGTTTTTTACTGAGAAAGCTGATATTCCCAAAGACCTGCTAAAAACCCGGTCTGTGGTTTTTATGAATGTAAATAGCCTTGATTGGGAGAAGGAAGCCGCTAAAATTCATAAGAGCTTTCGAGAAGTAGGAATAGATGCTGTAGCCTACTATGCCCTGTCTGATATTCTTTCCGGCCATGATGCTACTAATGCCTTCTATCGTGATATTACTGAAAGAAGCATTTCAAGTATGATCATCATCAATAAAGAGTCTGATGAATATGCTGCCTATATGGCTGATATACCTGAAGGCGGTAGTTTTTTTGTTCCTGATATGGAAGTGTACGATTTAAGAGCAGCCGACCTTGAAGCTTTGGGTGCCAAAATTGTTATGAAGGCAGAACAAGCCGATTTGGAAAGAGGTAATTTCCTGATTATTGATGTTCCTGAAATATTTCAGCGTACTAATGTGATCAAAACAAGAAGAGTGGCTGACTTTAACCCTGATTTAAGAATTGATAAACTGGCTGTTCCTAAGTTTGAAAATAGTGTATTGCTTGATGGTGATATTGATGCTATGAATGCTGAACTAGATAGTTTGTTAAAAGATAATTACCCTTTTAGGTACGGCCTTGTTGACCCTAATATAACAGATGAAGAACTTATTAGTAATGGCTACTTAATGGTGCTGAGAAAACTTGAAAATAATGTGGAAAGCTTAAAGCGTATGCTTGGCTATGAATTAAAGGAAAATGAAACCATTCACATTTCTACTAGAAAAGGTCAACCTGATACCATAACCAAAATTTTCGCTAACCAGAATGCACATAAGTACTATGTGCAGCAGCTTTACACCAAAGACATTTATTTAGGCAACATATGGGATGCCGGCATAAGTTGGCAGGAGGCACTCCTTAATCACATCACTAATTTAAAAGCCGATATGAGGCGCTAACTTAAAAGGTAAAAGCAGCGCTGTCCAACTTATTTGAGACTGCAATGTTTCCAAGGCTCCTGTCTCCTCTTCCTGATGATAACATAAGGCCATTATAATTATCATAATCAGACCACACACCTGAAATAGCTGGAACTGAATCGGAAGCTTTGCTAAAATAATCCCACTGACTGATCAAATGATTTTCAGGATTTATGTAAGCGTAATATTTATTATCTGGCGTGAAACCAACTTCATTAAATGTGAGCTGAATAACTTCTGCCGCTTCGCCATTGTTGGTGGTATCTTTACCTATATATGTGAGGTGTACCCCTGGATCTTTTAGCTTAAAAGGAAAAACCAACCAGTAGGCATCATTTACCCAAATCTGCTTAGCTCTTGAAATGTAATTTTTGAGAGAATCTTCATCTTGAATCAGCCTACCCTTTATGCTAACACTTCCTGTATCTTGCTTAACATTAACAATGTAAGTGCTCTCTTCCTTTGGGTAATCTATTCTGACTAAACCAGTATGTTTATCCCAAATTAAATCTCTACTGCCGAGAAAATTCCAACCAATATAGCGTGTCTCATTCCATGTTTCTTCACCACCATGAGCTGCTATTACTTTATCGGCCAATTCCACAGCCTTCGCATCAGATAATGAAGCATCAAATGTGTTTTCCGATGCTGGTTCTTCAACAGTTTCTTCTGCTTCTTGCTTTTCTTTTTGAGCACATCCAACAGTTACTAACAGTGCTAATATTAAATAAGTAAGTCTGGTTAATTTCATTTCTTGTAGTTTACTATTTTACGTAGTATATCATAATAGAGGGTTGCATACAGCAAGATAATCATAGCCCAAATCATCATCATATTGAAGCCCAGGGTATGAAAATAATATCCTCCAAAATACTTCTTACCTGTATAAAACTGCGTTCTAAAATCTAATAAATGCTCTGGCTGTGGATCCATGTAAATAGGATATATTTTTTGAACCAACTTGCCATCATATTCCACTAACCTATCAGGGTCATTAGTGTTTCGAACCATTGTTGCTACAGCCTGATTAAAGTAGTTAGATTTTAGATATTCAAACTGCTCCTTTTTTTCTTTTGTACTGGTAAGAATATAAATCCCCTTCTCTTTTTTAGCACTTGCTTCATTGTATAGGTTATTATAAAAGCGTCTGAGTGCAGAAAGGAATTTTTTGGTTTTATCGGCTGTCCATTTATCGAAATTATCTGCGGTCAGTTTATGGTAAGCGTCAAATTGGTTCTTGCCAACAATTTCCAGTTCCAGGCCAATCTCTCTACTCAACAAATCAACTGTTTCTTTAAATTCCTCAGTATCCTTTTCATTTAAGTGTGTCTCTAAATAGTTCAACTTAGTCTCAAGCATAGGGATGTAGTATACCGTTTTATACTCAGACTCCGCCATTTGTTTATCAAGCGGATAGAACGGCTTATTGTAGTCGTTCATCTGATATTGTGCCACCATTGAGGCCTCAAAAGCCCAACGTGAAGCCATTAACTCACCAACTAATGGCACTTGATCAGGAACCGTAATATGTGGGTTTAAACGATCAAACTTTACTACCACACCACTGAGAATTAATTGTGGAATCAGCAAAATAGGAATAAGAATATAAATGGTTATGGCCGAGTTGAAGGCTGAAGAAATATTTAAACCTAATAAATTGGCAAAGCAGGCAGTAGAAAATAAAATGCCCCAGTAAACCATATTGAGACCATCTATCTCTAAAATTATATCACCAATCAGTACATAGGTGAGCGTTTGTATAGCCGAAAACATAAACAGAATACCAATTTTTGAGAGTAGGTAACTACTTCGGCTTAAATGCAAAAAGGATTCTCTTTTAAGGATTTTACGGTCTTTAATAATCTCCTCAGCACTAACCGTTAAGCCCATAAACAGGGCAACTATTATACTCATAAAGAAGAAGGCCGGGATATTGGCATTTTCGGAAAAAAGATATTCCGAAGTCTCATTTTCAGGATAAAAACGAATAATATATGCTAATAAAAGGGCTAAAATTGGCGCTTCCAACAAGTTGATAAGCAAATATTGTCTATTAGCCAGCTTCGACTTAAAATCACGCTGGAAGAAAAGTTTTATCTGGGTTACCCAATTAGGAATATGTAGTTCAGGATCTGGCAGCTCATCAGTTTTTTCTATTTCCTTAATGCTTATTTCCTCCTTGAAAAGCTTTTCCCATTTTTTAGGAGACACCTTTCGCTCATCTGTAACACGACCATATTCATCAACCACCTTGGTTTCAATGATGTTAAAAATCTGCTCAGGATTTACGTTGCCGCATTCAATACAGGCTCCCTGGTCCTTGTCAATGGCATTCGTCTGATGTTTAAAATACCTTACCGCCTCCACAGGGTTACCATAGTAAATCTGATGGCCACCAACATCAAGTATGACCAGCTTATCAAACATTCTAAAAATATCTGATGAGGGCTGATGAATGACCACAAAAACCATTTTGCCTTTCAGACTAAGCTCCTTAAGCAAGTCCATTATATTTTCTGAATCTCTTGAAGAAAGACCCGAAGTAGGCTCGTCTACGAATAATACAGATGGTTCTCTAAGCAGCTCCAGTCCAATATTTAATCGCTTGCGTTGGCCTCCACTAATGGTTTTATCCAATGGAGAGCCCACCTTTAAATTTTTTGTATCCGAGAGACCGAGAGATGAAAGTGTAACAGAAACCAGTTGCTCAATTTCTGCTTCCGTTTTGTTACTAAAGCAAAGTTTTGAAGCGAAGTACAAATTCTGATAAACTGTCAGTTCTTCAATTAATAAATCATCCTGAGGTACATAGCCAATTAAGCCACGGATGGCTTCAGGGTTTTGATTGATGTCAATTCCATTAATGAGTACTTGCCCGTTTGTTGGGCTTTCATTTCCGTTAAGTACATTGAGCAAGGTAGACTTACCTGAGCCAGAAGCGCCCATTAAACCAACCAGCTTACCTGTTTCTTCAGCAATTTTTACATCATGTAAGCCGGTATGTCCATTTGGGAAAGTAAAGCTGATATTGCGGGCTTCGAATGATATATCAGGAATGTCTGTAGCCTGCTTAAACCTACTAACCACATCGCTGTAAAATACACTTTGCGATTTTTCACCTTTTACTGTGCTACCTGCCGGAAATAAGGTGATGGCATCTCTTCTTAACGGCACACCGTTTACCTGCAGCTGATTGTCTCCGATATATTTGATAAAATACATCTCGGAATCCACCAGTCTTAGCACAGCCAAAAATCCATCTAAATTAGGCTCAATTAAGGAATGTGCAGCTTCAGGAATACGCGCTTCGTCCGAAGCTATTATTAAATACTTAGCATTATTGAAAGCGCTCAGTTCTTTAGCAAGGGCAAATGACTTAATATCAGCAACTAGTTGTTCCGGAATCCTGATTTTTTCAACTACATTAATAAGTATTGCAGTTTCTTCATCGGCAATTTCCCCATCAGCCAAAATGAGCTCCAATAACTGAAGGGTTAATATGATTTTTTGTCCGTAAGTGAATTCGGCATTAATGGTATGACAAATTTTTGCAATACGCTCAGGGTCTTCATCCTCTTGATGCCCGATATTTCGGGCAAAATCATCAAATGCCTTTAAGTGCTTAGCAGCAGCTTCATCACTAAGTGTATCTTCAAGAAATTTCTGAATAGCTGCACGTTCATCTTCTGTTACAGAACCTTTTTTGGCAATTATGGCAAACAACTCCAGTAAAGCACTTAATAATTTCTCACTCATTGATCTTTAGGTTGGCTGGCTTAAATATAAAGAGAGCCCAGTTTTAGCCGGGCTCTAATAACGTATCAGGTTTAAATTAACCTGTGATATGATCTCTAATTTTACCTGTTGTATTAGTTAAGGCATCAAGGGCTTCATCCTTTAATAAAAGATCTCCTCTTCCTTCTTCCATCAGTTTTTTCACATCAAGCTTTTTGTATTCTTCTTTGAGCTGCTCCAAGTCTGCAATAAGAGCTTTTGTTTTCTCATCAGAAGGAACACTTTTTAATAAGGCAATCAAATCAATAACAGGCTCTTCTTGCTTCAGCACTACATCAACCAAAGGAATTAAAATAAGTGTTTTGGCATCATCAGGTAAAACATCATCCGGATAATTCTCAATAAGAGCCGTAGCAATGTACAGGCCTTCAATAAATGAACCTGCTAAAAGCATAGCTGAAACCTTCGGTCTGTCCGTTTTCTTTAAATGGTCATCAGCATTCTCAACAGCCTCATTGATAATGGCAGCTAATGAATCTGTGCTTGACAAATTCTTTTCGAATCGTTCAATCATTTTAGGGTTAAAGGCGTTTGAAAGAGCCAATTGATCAGCTATTGGCTTTAGCTCAGCAACGTAGGTCAAAGCTTTTTGAGACTTGCTGTAAGCACTTAAATAGGCTACATCAGTGGCATACGCACCTAAGTTTAATGCTTTCTCATTTTTTGTAGTGTACTTGCTAGCCATTTTAATATCATGCAATAAGCTAGGGCTAAATTCAGCTCCGGTTTCCATTAACAAGAATGGTATCTCAGAAGGTGCAGGCATTTCAGCAATCACTTCTTTGATTTGCTCATTTACTTCAGCTTCAGCTTTATCAAAAGCTTCTTCTTTAGATTTTTCCTCCTTTTTTTGAGGGCTACAAGCAAAGCCGAAAACTATTAATGCTAGTATGGCAAGTTTGAAATTCATTTTCATGAGAGTAGAGTTTTATGTTTTGAGTGTGGAAGTTAATAATTTAAATATTAAATATAAATTCTCTAAGTAAGTTGTATACCTAAAATACACTACTTCTTTCACAATTTTGAGGAAATGACAACTTTCAGTGACACCTTTTTGCACTTCGCTCGTAATACATGTATATACATACAATTTAAAGATATGAATACTACTTTATATAAAGCCGATAGTCGCGGTCATGCAAATCATGGCTGGTTAGATACACATCATACATTTAGTTTTGCCTCTTATTATGATCCTGATAGAATACATTTTGGTGCATTACGCGTGCTGAATGATGACAAAATTGATGGCGGAACAGGTTTCCCTAAGCACCCTCATGAGAATATGGAGATTATCTCTATCCCGCTATATGGTGACTTAGCACATGAGGATAGTATGGGTAATAAATCAGTTATTAAAGAAAATGATGTTCAGGTGATGTCAGCCGGTACAGGTGTTGTACACTCCGAGTTTAATCATAATGAAGGTAAAAGAACTGAATTTCTACAGATTTGGATATTTCCTAAAAAAGAGAATGTAGAACCCAGATATGGACAACATTCATTTAAACCAGAGGACAGAATAAATAAGTTTCAACTAGTTGTTTCTCCTAACAAAGAGGATGTACCCACCTGGGTGCATCAAGATACCTGGTTTCACTTATCTAATTTTGAAGAAGGTTATTCCTCAACATACGAGTTTAAAAAAGCTGAGAACGGTTTATTCATTTTCTTATTAGAAGGTGAGCTAAATGTGGAAGGTCATTTACTTTCTAAAAGAGATGGACTAAGCATTACGGACACCCAAAAAGTGCAAATTGAGGCTACTCAAAACGCCCATTTTTTATTAATGGAAGTACCTCTTAACTGGTAGTTTTCGTTACGGCTTTTGGAAGTAGATAGTAAACCTGGTACCCTCTCCTGGTGTGCTTTCTACTTCTACTCTTCCTCCCATAGCTTCTATCTGATTTTTGGTGATAAATAAACCAATTCCGCGAGCATCTTTATTTCTATGGAAAGTTTTATACATTCCGAATAATTTGGCGCCATGTTTTTCTAAATTGATGCCTAGACCATTATCTGAATAGATCAATTTGATTTCATGAAGTGTTTCCGTGGCTGTAATTTCTACATGCCTTTCTTTCTTTTCAGGATCAGCATATTTAATGGCATTGCTTAAAAAGTTGAGCGCTATGCTTTCCAAATAAGCAGGTATACCCTTAATTGTCAGACTATCAGGCACATTATTTATCAACTCAACTCCTCTTGAGTCAGCAAATGTATTTTGTGACTGAATGGCATCATCAATATACTTCTTAAGATTTAGGTCAGAGAAATTATCATCAAGGGTTAAATTAATATCAACAATTTCATCTAGGTGCTTTGTCGTTTCTTTCAGTTTTGAGGCAGCATTAGCTAACATTTCAAATACTTTTTGCTTTTTATCATCAGATAGGTCGGTAGAAAGCATTTGTGTTAGCATTGAAAAATTATTGGAATGAGACCTTAAGTTATGACTTACTATGTGAGCAAAATTCACTAAGCGGTTATTCTCATCTTTGGTATTTTCCATTAATTTGTCTTTAAGGTATTGCTCTTGCTTAACCTTATCGATATCCAGAAAAAGTCCATAAACCCGTTTGCAATCTCCATTCTCAAACTCCGGAATTCCAATTGTTCTTACCCATTTTAGGTTGTTTTTAAAGGTATTGATTTGTAACTCCACATCGTACGCTTTACCTTTTTCAATAGCTTCGCTGAAGCATTTTTCTATCAAATCACGGTTGTGCCCTTCTGGATAACGACTTATGCCTTCTTCAAGCTTTATCCTATAATCATCCGGAGCTTCGTAGATTCTGTTTGTTACTGCATCCCAATAAGGTTCAATGGGATTAAACTTTACCTCCCAGAAACCAATTGATGCGGCTTTTGTAGTTGCCTCAAATAATTCTTTAAATTTTTTGGTTTCTAACTCCTGTTCTTTTCTGGCTGTAATTTCCTGATGTGAGCCAATCATCCATTCAGGCTCTCCGGCATCTGTCCAGGTAAAAACCCTTCCTCTGTCCAGTATCCATACCCAATGACCTTTCTTGTGCTTCATTCTGCACTCAATCTCATAATAGGAGGACTCTCCATTAAAATGTTTTTGTAACTCCTCCTCTGATTTTTTCAAATCTTCAGGATGGCATAAAGTGGTCCAGGTTTTTAAAGAAACAGGCTCCAATTCCTTTAGTGAATACCCTACAATTTCAGCCCACCTTTCGTTAAAAACTGTTTCTCCCGTTTGAACATTCCACTCCCAAGTGCCTAGATTAGTGCCTTGAATTATTTTTTTATACTTGTCTATTATCTCTGCAGATTGATATTCCTGATAAATATTTTTGTGGCAGCCAACTAACCACTCCTCACCACTTGCTGTAAAAAAAGCCACTTTTACTGTTTGCTGAATACCATTGCCATTAGCATCAAAAACTTTAAGCTTCTTTATAAAAGGAGATGAATAGTTGTATAATTCTTTCTTTGAGAGAAGTTCCTCTTCAACAATTGTTCTGTTTAATAACTTTTCAAGAGGATAAGCATCCGAGTTAAGACCCAAAAGATTCCCAAGCTTGTTGCTTATCAGGGCATTAGCATAATCATCACATTTTACTAACCAACCGCCATCTACAGCATACTCTGAAATGAATTTGTAAAGCTTTTCATTCTCACAAACTAATTCGTAAACAGCCTTATCATACTGAAGCATATATTTTGTAATTTATCACGGAAGCTTGGTTAGCTTTAAGTTTTGTTTCTATTGTCACCACTTTTTTAAAAATATACTTGTATGGTTAAAGAAAAAAGACTTTTCTGGGTTATTTTAATAAACATTGTTATTACCGTTTTACAAATTATAGGTGGTATTTACGCTCATAGTTTAGCCCTCATTTCTGACGCTACCCATAATTTTAGTGATGTAGCCGCATTAACCATCAGTCTTATTGCCATTTTACTCGCTAAAAAGAAACCAACTTATAGTAAATCTTTCGGGTATAAGCGCGCTGAAATTTTGGCTGCTTTTATTAACTCCGCAGCCATTATAGTGGTGGCCATTTTCATCATGTATGAAAGTATAGAAAGACTAATTACCGGAAACATCATCTCTGAAAATTTTAACCTAATTATATACCTGGCACTTTTTGCAGTTATTGGTAATGGACTAAGTGCCTTCTTTCTCTATAGCAAAGCTGATAGAAGCATGAATATGCGATCAGCATTTTTACACCTGTTATCTGATATGTTATTTTCAGTTGCTGTATTAATTAGTGGGTTGCTAATGAAATACTATAGCTTTTACTGGACAGATCCGCTTTTATCCGTAGGCATTGGCATTTATTTGATAGTTAATAGCATAAAGCTTTTAAAAAGCAGTACCAGAATACTACTACAATTTGTACCTGCTGAAATAGATATTCCAAAACTGGTGGACGAGGTTAGTAAACTGCCGGAAGTAAAGAACATTCATCATTTACATATCTGGCAATTGGACGATGAAGTTGTTCATTTAGAAGCTCATGTTGACCTAGAAAATAACCTGCATGTGAGCGAAACCGCTGTTATAAACAAGAAAATTGAAAATCTTTTACATACCCGCTTTGCAATAGGCCACACAACGCTTCAGTTTGAGTACGGACTTGAAGAATCGAAAGCCATAATTCAGTAGTTATTTCCAGTAGAGCATGTAAGATACCGCCACGCTCAGAAAACCATTAGGTTCATATTCATAAGGCTCATTAGGTAAAGCCATAGGAATATTATAGGTGTAATTAAGCATTAAGCTGAACTTGCCCACTTGCATAAAAACAGGCATGTTGAAGCCGTAATTCATGAGCCCGAATACATTGTCTTCCTTAATTTGTTGCTCATAATAAGTATCTATCACCTCGGTTATCTGCTGGCCGTTGAAACCTCGCCTGTTCAGAAATATAGCTGCTGCTGCATTTCTCTCCTGATATAGCAAACTGGCCAAGGTAAGATACTCCTTTCTTTCAAGCTGTGGATAAGGCTCATTTCTTAAAATTTGTAGCAAGTCATGAAAAGGTGTATCAGATTGCCGCACATAAATAATGTCAGAATTTCCTGCAATCACACTAAACCCCGGGTTTAAGCTTATACTTTTCAACCATCCTTTAAATTGCCAGCTTTTGCTAAAACTTCCATTAAACATTAGACGGTGAGCAGTAGAGTTTCCGTATAAAAAGCTGTAATCAAGGCCTAGGTTTAACCATTTGTAATCAAAATAATTACCTACTTGAGCCGCCTTATTAAACTGATTCTGGATAGTATCATTATAAAAATAGAAATCGTGGCTTAAGTTAGTACTCCAGTTTTTAGCATATTTATTACTGTAGCCAACAGCAAGAGCGGTTAAGTAATAAGATGGATCATATCCACTATTCCAGAAAGATGAGATATCTACAAAGGCATTGCTAGGATGAAAATAGGAGATACCTGTTGAATAACCGTTTTCCTGAAAATCCTGAGCTCGGCCAGCTGTGGATACCTGGCTCATATAGGATGATCGGAATATTACACTATGATATTTCGGTTTTTCAAGCATCAACAAACTATCTACTAATTTGAATAGGGCCAATGTAGAGTCCGTCTCATCTGCAAAAATAGCATCCAGCTCAGCATAGAGGGCCTCCACACTTTGTGCAGAATCAATTTGTATTGAATCATTCTGTGCTTGCAACGGAAAAGGATTGAAAAAAGCACAAAAGAAAAACAGCTGAACTGTAATAACAGCCCAGCTTTTAAAGAAGTATAGCATTCTCTTACTACTGCCGTACACCTTTCTTTATAAAAAATGGAAAAAATACAACATCAATTATCGTTTCTTCTTTGTCTTCTGTTGTAGAGTTTTTGTCTTTGCTCGCTTTGCTCCTTTAGCCTTTCCAGAAGCATTTTTCTGAAATCATCTTCTGCTTTTCGTAAAGCAATCAATTGTCTGCTACTAATAACTGTGTTCAGCCTTTGGGTATATTTTTTATCAAGGTCAAGTTCTCTTTCCTTCAATGCCAAACCTATTTCAAGCAATCTTTTGCTTTCTTCTTCTGACATGCCCTCTGCTCGGAACTCCTTTCTTGCATCAAGGTATTCTCTTTTTAATGACTCCCTTTGTTTGGAATATTCTCTGTAAAGAGGCCAAAATTTCTCAGCCTCCTCGGGGCTAAGGTCAAGTCTTTGGTTTATAAGGGCTATCCTTGCCGCTTCAATTTTGTCTTGGGCCGACTGGCTTTGGGAATAAGCCAGGTTGCTCAAAAGCACAAAAAACAGGAAACCAATAATCTTTAATTTCATCTTTGTAATGTTAAATTCTAATCACAATCTCTTTTATGGCACACGCCTACTAAAACTTTTATAAAGCATAATAATCAAGAAGTGCATCAGCATCTTCATTTGATAACTCAAACTCAGGCATCGGCTCTTCAACACTAATATCATTTGACACCAACTCATTTACAATGTCTTCGGTGTTCAGTTCAGAATAAGCCAGATAAGCAATTATTTCATCATTCGACACTTTACTCAGGAGTAGCTCAGGATTATTATCAGTGTTTAAAGGAAAAACCCAAAATGCAATAACAACACACGCTGCGGCTAAACTGGCGGCTATGTAGTACCAACCTTTTCTTAAAGAAACTACCTTGGCAAATTTACTTTCTTCTACCTTAGACTCCTCTTCATCAATTAGCTTATCGATACTAGCTGTCAAATTTTCAAAGTACCCATCCGGTGCCTTGTATTGACTTTTAGTCTTGATGTCATCAAGTCTGATTTTCTTATCGCTATTTGAATTTTCCTTACTCATGTTTATTCAGGTAATCCTCTATTTTCTTAACTGCCAAATGATAGCTTGCCTTTAATGCTCCTACACTTGTGTTCGTAATTTCAGCAATTTGTTCGTATTTTAAATCATCAAAATACTTCAAATTAAAAACAAGCCGCTGTTTATCTGGCAACCGTAAAAGTGCTTTTTCTAGTTTCATTTCCACTTCCGATGCATCAAGCCCTCCATAGCTTACTGCAGTTTCAAGAAGCAGTTCCATATGCTCACTACCCACCGTCTTAGCATGCTTCTTTTTTCTCAAAAGTTGCAAAGCTTCGTTGGTAGCTATTCTATACAACCAGGAAAAATAAGATGCATTTTCATCGAACTGATGTCTGTTTTTCCATGCTTTAATAAAAGTAGTTTGCAGTGCATCATTAGTATCATCATGATCTACCAAAATTCTCCTAATGGTATGATAAACACCCTCTTGGTATTTATTAACTAAAACAGAGAAAGCCTTGCGCTCAGTGGCTTCGTTTTTCAGCTGTTGAATTAGCAGGCTTTCTTCTGTACTCATCTATTCGAACTGTGCTTAATCTGTTTTATACTAAATTTAAGCAATTTTATGAACCTGTAATTGTGTAGGTGTTTCCATTGATAGTCACTCTTATAGTATTATCACAGGTACCATCACCGTATTCCACAATTCTTTCTCTATTATTTCTAAGACCTGTATAAATTATCTCTTTTCTACCTTGAGTTCTAACAAATCCTCCGTTGGCTGCACAAGCAAAATCTGCTATTATTGGGTCTGTAACTTCTGAACTAAAAGTCCTTCCTCTTGTATCTTCACCTGTCAGAGAACCTGTAATTTCGATCATAAGACCTTTTCCATCATCTATACCTTGAATTATTTCTCTTGTTCTGCCACCATTTAAAGTGAATGATTGTTCATTAGGGAAAGTAACAGTATAGTCAATAAGTGTATAAACACTTTCATAGTTGCCTTCATTGTTCATGTTTAACTTACGTACACTTATGGCTCCAGTTATTTGACGGTTATTCACAAAGTAGTTTTCAAAGGTGATTTCTTTATCAGATCGTAAACCATCTGGTTCATTGCTATATGCCACATAAATAATTCCGCTTCTTTCTCGTCCATAAGGCCCTACACATCCATCACCAAAATCAATTGTTAAAATTTTGGCTTCCGCATTCCAGGTTACTTCAGCACAAACAGCTGAGGCGCTTCTCTGCTGACTATTAATTTCAGCCTCCACTGTTGAGGTGATATCCACATCTTCATCAGCAAAACTTTCTGTAGTGGTATTATTTTCTACAACTTCTACTTCCTGTTCTGTAGTTAATTCCATTGTTGCTTCTTCGTCATCTCTGTTACAAGCGAATGAAACTGCTATGGTTAACAGTAAAGTGGTGATTAATTTTAAATTAGTTTTCATTTTTCCTTTGTTATTAGTTTTAAATAATATTCTCTTTGAGCTCGTTTGCCACTTTGATGCAGCAAAAAGCCAAAGGTTTAATCAGGTTGAAAAAAAATTATGGGTGACACTCAGTTATTAAAAAGCGCTAAGAACAAAGCCGCTAAATATTGCGCCTACCAGGAAAGAACCCAGCAGGAAGTGAGGGACAAATTGTACAAATGGGGGTATTACGGTGATGATGTGGAAGAAGTAATTGCTTTTTTAATTTCTGAAGGCTTTGTAAATGAAGAACGCTATGCAATTGCTTATGTAAGAGGCCATTTTAATCAGAAAAAATGGGGAAGGCTAAAGATTAAGATGGGACTACAACAAAAAGATATTTCTCCTTATTGTATTAAAAAGGGACTAGCTGAAATTAATAATACAGCCTACGAAGAAGCCATTGAAAGCTTGCTTAAAAAGAAATATAATCAACTTTCAGGAGAGGATCTTTACGTAAAGAAGAACAAAAGTGTAAGGTATGTAATGCAAAAAGGTTTTGAACCCAACTTAATTTGGGAAATAGCTAATTCACTTTTCAAGTAAATCTTTACCTTCTGGGGCCAACTTAACAGGCTTTAATTTATAAGTAATAATTACCTTCTTATTAGTAAGTCCTTCAAACATCGGATTCAACACTAAGCCAGCCATACGTTCTGCATCAGCTAAAATACCAGACTCTTGAGCAGCATCTTTTATTTGGACTTCAGCTTTGGCATATACTTTATCAATGAACTCTGCCGCCTTCTTTTCGTCCTTGCTCGTTTTTAAATCGTAAAAGGTGCTTTTATCTAAGTCAATTTTATAGTAACATAATTCCGGAGCTGGCAATTGAACAAAAATAGTATCCTTCTCAATCTGAAAATCCTTGGCTTCAAGTTTAGTTAAGTCCACACAAGCAACAGCTTCTCCTTTTGCAATTAAAATAGCCTTCTGATCTTGCCCAGCAGGAAAATAAAATATGCCTAGGTCCAAATATCTCTTTGCTAGTTCTTCAGCTTCAATTACTTCTTTAAATCTATATTTAACCAATTCTAATTTACCTAGAGCTTCTATTTCCTGCAGTACAGTTGTATTTTCAATACTGAATTTCTCTGGGGTTGAATAATTGCTCAACCTTCTTAGCCACAAAAAAGCAAGAAGTACTAAAACTATTGCCCAAGGAAGAATACGTAAAATAGCTTTAAAGCCCATGATAAAATGAATTCGTTAGATGATCTTGGTTAAAGATGGGAAGATACAAATAATTCAATTTACTTTGTTTTATGCACTGGAAAGATAGCATTAACATACTGAGTAAACTCAGCTTCTACAAGCTCTGGAATGCCGGAAAAATCCTAACTAGCTATTATTATTCACGCTACACCAGGAATCCTTCGATCAAAGGGATGCCACTTTCCATAGCCGTTGAGCCAACAACCTCATGCAATTTACGCTGCCCAGAATGCCCCAGTGGTTTACGCTCGTTTAGCCGACCAATAGGGATGTTAAAGCCAGAAACTTTTAATGACATGCTCTCTCAAATAAAGAAGCATGTTGTTTCTATGTTGTTTTATTTTCAGGGAGAGCCCTATCTCAACAGGGAGTTTCTTGATTTAGTAAAGCTTGCCAGCCAAGCCAACATTTATACAGCTACTTCAACAAATGCGCATTATCTGGATGATGAAACTGCCAAAAAAACTGTAGAAAGTGGTCTAGACCGTTTAATCATTTCAATTGATGGTGCTAGCCAAGAGACTTATGAGTCTTACAGGGTAGGCGGTAAAATCGAGAAGGTAATTGAGGGCACCAAAAACATTATCAAATGGAAAAAAGAATTGAAGAGCAGCACGCCACATGTGATTTTTCAATTTTTAGTAGTAAAACCAAACGAGAAGGATATTCCCAAAATCTATGAATTAGCTAAAGAATTAGAAGTAGACGAGGTGAAACTTAAAACCGCTCAGATTTACGATTATCAAAACGGCTCTCCGCTCATTCCTAATAATCCTAAATACAGCAGGTATAGAAAATTAGCCAACGGACTCTATACAATAAAAAATAAGTTGCTGAATCAATGTTGGAAAATGTGGCACAGCTGTGTTTTAACATGGGATGGCAGAGTAGTTCCTTGCTGTTTTGATAAAGATGCAACGCATCAATTAGGCAATTTAAATACAGAAAGCTTTAATAATATTTGGCATGGTGATGCCTACAATAAATTTAGAAGTGATATATTAAAGGCTAGGAATGAGGTAGATATTTGTACAAATTGTACAGAGGGCACAAAGGTTTGGGCCGAAGCATAAGGCAATATCGTACTACTCAAAGCCGTTTTAATGCAACTAATTTAAAATTCTTACATATTGATCGAATTTGCGGTAAATAACTTTAAAATTTGATTTTAATATTTGAATTTAGTGGTTGGTAAAGGTATATTTACCAGTAATTGTCTATATTGCATTGATATAGAAGTGATTAAACAGTGTATATTAAACAAATACAATAACAGGATATGAAAAAGTTTGTGTTTCCATTTTTACAAGCCTGCTTAATTGGTAGTGCTGCTTTTCTGTTTTCATGCGGAAGCAGTAACCCTACAGCAAGTAGCCCAGGTGTGTTGAGTACGGCTACGGGCTTAGAGTACAACAGCGAAGAAGGTTTTCAGGTAGCTGAATTCCGTGGTCAACCAGATGGCCCTAACCTTGTTTACATTGAAGGAGGTAGAACTGTACTAGGTTCATTCGAAGAAGACATCCTTCAAACCAGAGATAATATTGAAAGAACAGTAACAGTTTCTTCATTCTACATGGATGAAACAGAGGTTGCTAACATTCACTGGTTAGAGTTTTTACATTATGTAAAACTTGATTCATCAAGAGATTACTATAACTCAGTTTTACCGGATACAACAGTTTGGGCTAGAAAATTAGCTTACAACGATCCTTATGTTGATCATTACTTAAGATACCCTGGTTTTAGATACCACCCAGTTGTTGGTGTTAGCTGGAATCAAGCTAATGAGTATGCTAAGTGGAGATCAATCATGGTAAACTACAAATTAGCCGAAGAAGCTGGAATTGAAGTACCTGCTGAAACAGGAGGAAGAATTCCGTTAGAAACAGGTGTTGTTTTACCAGATTACAGACTACCAACTGAAGCTGAGTGGGAATATGCCGCAACAGCATTAATCGGTACCCAATGGGTTGACGAAGTTCAGCTTTACAAAAGAATTTACCCTTGGGATGGTCACTCTTTAAGAAACCCATATGGAAAAGAAATGGGTTACTTCCTTGCTAACTTTAAAAGAGGTAGAGGTGATTACGGTGGTATTGCTGGTAAATTAAATGATGGTGCTTTCGTTACAGATTATATTTACAACTATCCGCCAAACGATTATGGTCTTTATAATATGGCTGGTAATGTAAATGAGTGGGTATGGGATTTATACCGTCCGCTTTCTTTCCAGGATTTTGAAGATTTAAACCCTGTAAGAAGAGATGGTACTTTAGATCCCCAAAGTAACTATGATAATGGTGCCAGAGACCCTAACGTAATCAACTCATTGATTAACGATGAAATTAGAGTATACAAAGGTGGTTCTTGGGCAGATGTTGCTTATTGGTTATCACCAGGTACAAGAAGATTTATAGAGCAGGATTCTGCCACTTCTACTATTGGCTTTAGATGTGCAATGATCAGAGCTGGTGGAAATAAATAATTAAGAAACACGGACATAAAAAGGCCTGATTACTTTCGTAATCAGGCCTTTTTGTTTTAGCCACCGCAGCCAATAAATTTCTTAAAGTCCATCCCATCAGGTATCACTCCGTGTTGGTTCCCTTCTTGCTCTTCAGAGTTAATATTCTCCGTTGAGTTGTCTTTGTCCTCCTCTTGCTTATTTAGGCTTTCTTCTTTCTTTTTTTCGCTAGATTGATCCATAATATCTAAGTATACGAAAAATACTCCGGATAAGGTTTAATGTCGATCTACCCAGTTGAAAAAACTTGGCTTCAGTTCCAACAGAAAAAACACTCATAAACAAAAAATCCTGACTAGTTATCTAATCAGGATTTCGGTGCAGAGGAGGAGGGATTCGAACCCCCGGTACCTCGCGGTACATTGGTTTTCAAGACCAACGCAATCGACCACTCTGCCACTCCTCTATCAATTCATTTTGGCAATCCTTTTGCCGAATTGGAATGCAAATGTATTGTATTTTCTTTTCCTTGCAAAAGGAATTTGCAAAAAATTAAACCTTATTTAATTTCTCCTCTTTAGCCCTTTCTAGACTCACATTAAGTTCAAGCCCTACAATTAGAAATAACGATAAGAAGGAAAACCATATCATTAAAGCTATCAGGGCTCCTATTGACCCATAAAGTTTATTGTAAGTTCCGAAATTATTGATGTAATACGAAAAGCCAAAGGACACAGCCAAACTCAGCATGGTTGAAAGTATAGAGCCCGGATTAAAGAAATGCCATTTTTTATGTACAGCTGGAGCAACATAGTAAATAACGGAGGTAGCCATCTGGAAAAGGAAGAAAAT
Organism: Marivirga atlantica; assembly: GCF_016734805.1. GTDB lineage: Bacteria > Bacteroidota > Bacteroidia > Cytophagales > Cyclobacteriaceae > Marivirga > Marivirga atlantica. Next base: position 600,742 of record NZ_JAERQG010000001.1, on the reverse strand, counting down.
AACTAAGAGCCTAATTCCCGCAAACAGGAAGTATTCATAGTTGTCGTTAACAATACCAAAATCTTCAAGCCAGAGTACTAATTGTTGAGCGACAATAAGCAATGCGATAGAGACGAAAAGGACAAATGCCAGTAGAAAGGTTAATGAGAGCGCAATAAATTTAGACTTAAAAAACCCTCGACTATCGCTGGTTTTATAAGTTCTATTAAAGGCATTCATTAAAGCAGTTGTTCCGTTTGTTGCAAAATACAATGCGGTTAAAAAACCAAATGATAATAAGCCCCCTCTCGATTTTGATAAAATATCCTGAATAGTAGACTCTGCTTCCTGAAATACCGATACCGGCATTGTTTCTCTCAAAAGCTGCATTACTTCATTGGTGAGGTTATCGATGGGTAATACAGGAATAAGGGTAAAAAGAAATATGATAGTAGGAAAAATAGCCAATGTAAAATGAAAGGCTACATTGTTAGCCCTTTCAATAAGGCTATGATCACTCAGTTCTTCAATAAATATTCGGAAAAGATTAAAATAAGAGACACCACTTCTTTTTAATTTCTTACGCTTAAGAAAATCGATGATTGCTCTTACAAAGCCAATAGATAGTATAAAACGGAGGTACTTATACCGCATCAAAAATGGGATTTAATACGTCTGCTAACAATTTAGGTATTTGGCAGGGCTTTCCGCTACTTTTATCAACAAAAACTAAAACTGTAAATCCTTTATGGATTAAAGTATCAGCTTTATATATATCATATTCATATCTGATTTTTACACCTGGCTTTTCCGGGATTCTTAACTTAATAGTTAGCTCATCGTCATATCTGGCGGGCCTAATATATTTTGAATTATTCTCCAACACCGGCATAATTACTCCCGCTTCCTCTATCTCTTTGTAACTCAAACCAATACTTCTGATGGATTCAGCTCTGGCTACCTCATAGTAAGTAGCGTAATTACCATAATATACATAACCCATTTGGTCAGTTTCGGCATACCTAACACGTAACTTATGTTCGAACTGATACATCTTACTTATAAATTCTGGCTTTGTTTAGCGCTGCCTGATAGGCTGCAGCATTTCTATTATGTGCTATTAAGTTAGTAGCAAATGCGTGATAACCCGAAAAATCAGGCTTAGCACAAAAATAAAGGTAGTTATGGTTATCATGATTTAATACTGCATCAATACTTTCAAGTTCTGGCAAGTTAATTGGCCCTGGAGGCAGACCTCTGTTTTTATAAAGATTATATGGCGAATCGATCTCTTTATGGATATTAAGTACACGCTTAATACTGAAATCACCTACAGCAAATACAAGGGCCGGATCTGCCTGTAACGCCATGTTTCTTTCTAGTCTATTGAGGTAAACCTCAGCTACTTTTGGGCGCTCATCAGGCTTGATTGTTTCTGCCTGCACTATTGACGCAAGGGTACTTACTTCTACTGGTGACAAACCAAGCTCTTCAGCTTTAGCCTTTCTTTGATCATTCCAGAAGCGCTCATATTCCTTGTGCATTCGTTCAAAAAGTTCTTCACCTGTAATTGTATAATATACCTCATAAGTGTTTGGTAAAAACATACACATAATATTCTCTTGGTTAAACCCGTAAGAATTTATGAGAGAGTCATTATTAAGAAGCTGAAGAAATTCAGTGGAGTCCACACTGATGTTGTTCGTAATTTTACCAGCTAAATCAGCTTTTACTCTAACGTTGTTAAAAGTGACATGTGTGGGTACCTGGGCTCCCGATCTTAACAACCTGATAGCTTCGAGGTTAGTCATATCTTTTCTTAGCTGGTAAATGCCAGGCTTAATGTTTTCCTGATAATCCAAAACCTTAGCAACAAAGCTGAAAGAAAGCATATCATTCACTATGCCTCTGTCATAAACAATATCCTGAACATCCGAAAATGAGGCTCCTTTTTCAATTAAGATCGTTTCATCTCCCTTTTCTACTAAAATATTTTCAGTAAAAAACACTTGGTAGAAATAAAACACGAAGGATGTAAGAAGAATTGAAAAGACTATAATAAAGCCTATAAGAAACTTATTTTTCATATGTACAATTGCTATTCAATAATTAATCGGAGTTTTGAGCTAATAAGTTTTGCACTCAAAAGCTATTAGCCCTCCACGAAAAAAATACAAAGAGCCAAATTTAGGTATTTTGGATTTGACACCGCATGCTTTAATCAAGCAATTTTATTATCATTGTGTATGGCAGCCGAATTCATTAAGCTTTACGAAGAAAATCCAGACCCGCGAAGAATCAAAGAAATAGTGCAAATTCTTAAAGATGGAGGAGTAATTATCTATCCAACAGATACTATCTATGGTTTAGGCTGTGATTTAACTAATAGAAAAGCCATCGACAAGCTTTGTTGGGTTAAAGGCATCAAACCGGGCAAAATAAATCTTTCCTTCATTTGTGAGGATATGAGTCATATCTCTGACTATGTAAAGAATCTCCCTACGCCTACTTTTAAGCTAATGAAGAAGAACCTGCCTGGAGCTTTCACCTTCATTTTACCTGCCAACAGCAATGTTCCTAAAATTGTAAATGCTAATAAGAAGACTGTGGGTATTAGAATTCCGGATAACAAAATTCCTATTGAAATAGTAAGAGCTTTAGGTAACCCCTTAATTTCTACATCAATAAAAGATGAAGATGAATATGTAGAGTACCCCACAGATCCCGAAGAGATTTACGAAAGCTTTAAAAATTTAGTAGATGTAGTAATTGATGGCGATTACGGTAAGAATATTCCATCAACTGTTGTGGACTGTACCACACAACCTTTTGAGCTTGTAAGGCAAGGACTGGGAGAAATCGTTTATTAGTTCACTTTAGAATTTTTAAACTTGCCGTATGGATTTTAATAAAGCAACTGCATTAATTGATATTCAGTATTTGCCCTCTCTTGCATTTTTTGCTGCTATTGAACCTTTTAAGGAGATTCAGCTGGAGTCGCATGAAAATTTTGTTAAACAAAGCTATAGAAACAGAGCATATTTATTATCATCTCAAAAAATTGAGGCACTTACAGTACCTTTAATTGGAGCCAATAAAAAGATCTATTCTAAAGACATTAAGATTGACAATAGCCAACTATGGGCTAATAAACATTGGCGAAGCATCAAAACCTGCTATGGAAAAGCTCCATATTTTGAATTTTTTGCCGATGAATTGTATCAGGTGTATCATAAAAAGTTTGAGTTTTTATGGGACTTAAATTTTGAGCTTCTGACAAAGTGTCTGAAAATCACACAAATAAAAACCAAGCTCACCGAATCTGACAGCTATAAAAAGAACGTAAATGAAAACGTTGTGGACTATAGATCGTTATTAAACCCTAAGAAGCCCGATTTACTGAGGCAGGTTTACAAACCTCATCCATACCAACAAAGTTTTGGCAACACTTTTGAAGCTAATTTAAGCGTTGTCGATTTGTTTATGAATGAAGGTCCCAATTCCTTACAGATTATTAGGAAATCGAGAGCATAAATTAAACTTTACTATTTTTATTTAGTTTTTATTGCATTACATTTAATTATGCAGTAGCAGCATGTTAATACAACATTGAGGAGACAGAATTATGGAAGCAAAATTTTCAAATAGAGTCAAAGAAGTCATTTCTTTAAGTCGTGAAGAGGCTTTGAGACTTGGCCATGATTATATAGGTACAGAGCATCTTTTATTAGGAATGGTTCGAGAAGGTGAAGGTGTAGCCATTAGCCTGCTTAAAAAACTAGGCGTTTCTTTAGATGAATTAAGAAATGAGCTGGAGCGAAGCACAAGAGGTACAGCTACTAATAATGTGAAGAATTTGGCGAACATCCCTTTAACCAAGCAATCTGAAAAGGTGTTGAAAATTACTTACTTAGAAGCAAAAATCTTCAAAAGCCAATTAATTGGCACTGAGCATTTGTTGTTGTCTATTTTAAGAGATGAAGACAACATCGCTTCGCAGGTAATGGATAAATTTGATGTTACCTATGATGTAATCAAAGAATTATTAGAATATCAAACACAAAATCCTATCGCTTCGTCAGATACAGAAGATGGAGATGAAGAAGGAAGTAAATTATTCAGTGGCGGAGGATCAAAATCATCTTCATCTAAAAGTGGAGAGAAATCAAAAACTCCTGTATTAGATAACTTCGGACGTGATTTAACAAAACTTGCCGAAGAAGATAAATTAGACCCAATTGTAGGTAGAGAAAAAGAAATTGAAAGAGTTGCTCAAATTCTTTCAAGAAGAAAGAAAAACAATCCAATTTTAATTGGTGAACCTGGTGTAGGTAAAACGGCTATCGCTGAGGGTTTAGCACTAAGAATTACTCAAAGAAAAGTATCAAGAGTACTTTTCAACAAAAGAGTTGTAACACTCGATTTAGCTTCTTTAGTAGCTGGCACCAAATATAGAGGTCAGTTCGAAGAGCGTATGAAGGCGGTTATGAACGAATTGGAGAAATCTCCGAATGTAATCTTGTTCATTGACGAGCTACATACTATTGTTGGTGCTGGTGGCGCTTCTGGCTCATTAGATGCCAGCAATATGTTTAAACCTGCACTTGCACGAGGTGAAATACAATGTATCGGTGCAACTACTTTAGATGAGTACAGACAATACATTGAAAAAGATGGCGCTTTAGCAAGAAGATTCCAAATGGTAATGGTAGACGCAACCACACCAGAAGAAACAATGGAAATTCTTGAGAACATTAAGGATAAATATGAAGATCACCATAATGTGAATTTCACTAAAGAGGCGATTGAAGCCTGTGTAAAACTAAGTGATAGGTACATTTCCGACAGATTTCTTCCAGACAAGGCCATTGATGTAATGGATGAGGCTGGTGCAAGAGTGCACATCAATAATATTCATGTGCCTGATACAATTGTTAAGCTGGAAGCTGATATAGAAGAAGTTAAGAAGGAGAAAAATAAAGTAGTTCGCTCACAAAAATATGAAGAAGCCGCTCGCTTAAGAGATTCAGAGAAGAAACTGCTTGAAGAGCTTGACAAAGCAAAAGCTGACTGGGAAGAAGAAACAAAATCGAAACGTTACACCGTTGATGAAGATAGCGTTGCCGAGGTTATTGCCATGATGACTGGCGTACCTACTAAGCGTGTGGCTCAAAATGAGAGTGCAAAGCTTAAAGGTATGGCAGATGATCTTAAGGGTCAGGTAATTGGACAGGAAGAGGCAATATCAAAGCTCTCAAAAGCTATCCAGAGAACAAGAATAGGCTTAAAAGATCCAAAAAAACCAATCGGTTCATTTGTGTTTTTAGGACCAACTGGTGTTGGTAAAACTGAGTTAGCCAAAGTGCTTGCTACCTATTTATTCGATAAAGAGGAATCTCTTATCAGAATTGATATGAGTGAGTACATGGAGAAATTCTCGGTTTCCAGACTCGTGGGAGCGCCTCCGGGCTATGTAGGTTATGAAGAAGGTGGGCAGCTTACCGAGAAAGTAAGAAGAAAGCCCTACTCAGTTGTGTTGCTTGATGAAATTGAAAAAGCCCATCCGGATGTTTTCAACTTACTACTTCAAGTACTTGACGATGGTATTCTAACTGATGGTTTAGGGAGAAGAGTCGATTTTCGCAATACGATAATCATCATGACTTCAAACATTGGTGTTAGAGACTTAAAAGATTTCGGTGCAGGCATTGGTTTCTCCAGTCAGGCCAAGAAAGATAATAGCAATGAAATAATGAAGTCTACTATCCAAAACGCACTGAAGAAAGCATTCAGTCCTGAGTTTTTGAATAGGTTAGATGATGTGATTGTTTTCAACTCATTAGAAAGAGAACACTTGCATAAAATCATTGATATTAGCCTGAAAAAAGTGTTCGATAGAATGCTATCATTGGGTTATGATATTGAGCTAACTGAAAAAGCTAAAGATTTCTTATCTGAAAAAGGATATGATCAACAATATGGTGCTCGTCCGCTAAATAGAGCCATTCAAAAGTATCTTGAAGACTTGGTTGCCGAAGAAATCTTGAGTGAAAACATTAAAGTTGGTGACTCCATTATTGCTGATCATGATGGTAAAAGTGAAAAACTTTTTATAAAACAGAAAAAAGGTAAAAAGAAAGACGAGAATCCTGAGAACAAAGAAAAATAATTTCAGGGTATATAATTATAACTTTACGGAAAGGGAGCTGTTTGGCTCCCTTTTTTGTTGGTAATTACTGATTTCTTACACTAATAAATTGAATTATTCATCTTACAATTAATAAGACTTATAGCGCTCATTTTGCATTTAACCGATATTATATTAGAATATTTTATTATACTACTAAATATATGCACCTTTGTATGGTAACAAAAGGTAAAAAACATGCAGGCGTTAACTACTAACAAAGAATCAATTATTCAGAAGTTTGAAAAGCTTATATCAATAAGTGATGCTGAACCTAATAATTGGAGAATAGGAATAGGATCGTTGCAGAGAGCTTCTCTTTTGAATGTTGGAGATGAGATAGTTTACCAGAAATCGCCTATTGATGAAGCAACAGAAATTATGTTTCACTTCATCGCCCAGGGAGTAAAGACTTGCAATATGAGTAAGTCAAACTTTAATGGAATATACCTTTATAGATAAGAAATTACCTTACGCCTAAAAATATCGATAAAGCTTAACTAAAAAGAGACCGAAATTCGGTCTCTTTTTCTTTTCAGCAGAAACGGAATCAATACTTATTTAGTAATTGCACCAGCCACAAGTTGCAGTACTTTACCTACGATAAAGATGATTAACCCATAGATGGTTGTATAGGAAGAAACTTTCAGACCACCTGCCAACATAGCCTGTGAAACCTCACCCATCTGCTCAATTCCTTGAAAAGCTGCAAATAAGCCTAATACTTGACCTAAAATTCCCCAGACCAGAGCTAACAAAGCCGTTTCTTTGGATATTTTTAACCATTTAGCGTCCTCTCTTTTTATTAAGCCTAACACACCTGTAGCTATAGTAGCTATAAACAATATGGTAAGAAGGCTCATAAAAAGCATCCCGCCCTGAACATGTAATTCGTAAATACTCATAACTTTTTGTTTTTAGTTTGACTCAATTTTAGGCAAACTAAAATTGGTGTGTCGCATTAATAGTTTGATTATTACCAACTGTGGTTATACTACCAAATTTAGCGGATGAAATGCATTTCTGCATTATACCTTCACATTTTGGTTACTCATCGACTAAATCACTTTATATTTATCAGAATTACTAATTTTAAACATGCTCAATAAGCTTCCTTTCCATATTATATTTTGGCTTATCTCGCTGAACTTATGTGCGTTTATAATAGGCTACAAAAGTGACTGGCAACAAGCCTATTTGCTAACAGCCATCTATTCTCCTGTATCCGTAAGTAGTGCTTATTTCATTACCCATGTTTTAATGGAGCGTTATCTTTATAAAGGGTCCTATTTAAAGTTTATCATCTACCTCATTTACACAATAACTGTCTCCCTGTTTTTAGTAATGGTTCTCAATACCGTGGTATTCATTAATATTGCCAATTATCAGTTTAATTTGATGCCTGCACCTACAAAGGACATCGTTGTACTGTTTACAACACTCTATCTAATCGTGTTTCTTTTTGTAAGCACCCAAAGTGTGAAAAAATATGCTGATGCTCGCTCAGAGAAAGAAGCGGCATTGAAGCGCATGGCAGAAACTGAGCTAAAGTTTTTAAAGTCGCAGCTAAATCCCCATTTCTTATTTAATACTTTAAATAACCTTTATAGCCTCGCTGTTAAAAAATCAGATGAAGCACCCGATGCGATTCTTAAACTCAGCAATTTGTTAGATAATGTGCTCAGCGCTTCAGACAATTTACTAATTCCTATTGATCAGGAACTAAAGGTAATGGAAGATTTTATCTACCTGGAATCATTACGATTTGGGGACAGACTAAATATTAAAAAAGAAATAGAGGTTCCTGAAGGTTGTGAGTTTAAGATTCCCCCACTAAGCTTAATTACGATTATAGAAAACTGTTTTAAACACGGTGGTGAGGGCAAAATGAAAAAATTAGCCATTAACATTAAAATTATAGGCTCCAATAATACTTTAAACGTAGCAACCAAAAACAACTATCACCCCAGTGGTGATGGAACTAGTAAGGGTAGAGGGTTAGATAACCTTCGAAGGCAAATGAATTATCTGTTTAAAGACAAACATGAGTTAACAATTAGCCAAAGAGAAAATATTTTTACACTTGAACTTAATATGTTGTTTTGAATAGTATCCGATGTGTTATTGCCGATGACGAACCACTTGCTTTAGAGCTTGTAGAAAATTTTGTTGATAGAGTACCCTATCTCAGTCGCAAAGCTAGTTTCAATAATGCCTGGGATCTTGGTGAATATCTGGAGGATAATAAAGTAGACCTACTGTTGCTAGATATTGAAATGCCTGGCCTGGATAGCATTACTTTCCTTAAGAGCTTAAAAGAAGTCCCTTCAGTTATCTTTATTACTGCTCATAGAAAGTTTGCCGTTGAAGCATTTGAAGTGAATGCAGTAGATTATCTCTTAAAGCCTGTTTCATTCGATCGGTTTCTTAAGGCACTAAACAAGCTTAAACCTCAAAACATTATAGATAATGAAGAATCTCATAACAAAGCTGAAACAGATAATCTATTCATATTATCAGATCGCAAAATGGTTAGGGTGAACTTTAACGACATCCTATATATTGAAGCAAAAGGTGATTATTTGAAATTCTTTCTGGAGAATGAAAAACCCATCATCAGCAAAATGACTCTCAAAAACTGTCTTACTCTAGTTCCTTCATCAATATTTTCACAAATACATAGGTCATTCATTGTTAACAGAAATAAGGTAAATGCCTACACAAATGAAAAAGTACAGGTCGGGAAAGATTGGTTAAAAATTAGCAGGGGATATAAAAACAATTTCAACAATTAAATCTTTCCCTTTTATAGACTAAATAAATTTATGACTATAGCTATTACAGGAGCCACTTCAGGGATAGGATTAGAAACCGCAAAGACACTATTAGAAAAAGGCCACAAAATCATATTTCTTGTAAGAGATATGAAGAAAGCCGATGATGTTCTGAAAGATATTCCACAATCTGGCAATGTTACCGTAATTGCATGCGATCTGGCCGATTTATCATCGGTTAAAGAAGCAGCAGAAGCACTTCAGGAAAGTACCGATCAGCTAGATGTTCTCATCAATAATGCTGGAGGTACATTCAAAGAAAGAATGGAAAGCAAAGATGGCTATGAGCTACATTTAGCCGTTAATCATCTGGGCCATTTTCTTTTAGTAAACAATTGTCTGGACTATCTTAAAAAACAAAGCACTAAGGTGATAAATGTTAGTTCAGAAGCTCACAGGGCGGCTAAGTTAGATTTTAAAGATCTTAACCTTAAAAATAATTATAGTACAATTAAGGCATACGCAAATGCCAAGTTGTACAATATTCTTTTCACTAAATCATTAGTAGATATAGGCTTGACGAGTTATGCCTTACACCCAGGAGTGATAGATTCTGGTTTTGGGGATAATTTAAATCCGCTACTGAAAATGTTTTGGTTTCTTGGCAAACCCTTCATGAAAAATACCAGACAAGGCGCTTCAACATCCATTTATTTGGCATCCAATACACTTGATGCCTCCAAGAATGGAGCTTATTTTAAAGATAGAAAAGTGGTTTCCTGCTCAAAAGAAGCAAATAATAAGGCCACAAGAGATCGATTATGGGAAGAAAGTGAAGGTCTCGTTAAAGACTATCTTCAGCATTAATCACATTGATTTTACTAATTGCTTTTTAGAAAAAGCAACTGACCACATACCTCTTAAGTCGCCCACTTTGTAACCATGAGCACTATCAGCGGGGTAATAGTCTTTAAGAATTTCTTTAACTTCTAATGCCTGATTGGACTTATCTCCATGACAGTTAAGACATAATTCAGAACCTATGAAAATAGGTTTATTGTATAGTATGCTGTCTTCATTACTATAAAATTGAACATTGTTATTCAAACTTCCTCCCTGTTCAAATGTGTATTGATAGGCCTCCAATAAGCCCTGCTCTAGCTTAGAAGGTTTATTAAGGGCATTTCTGTTTTTAAGGCTTACTCTTTTCAAATGAACCTGATATTTATTCGCTAAACTATCTGTTAGTTCTTGTGCATTTTTAGCACAATATGAAACAGCTGCTTTGTAACTTCCTTCAGCGATTTTAGTCGATAATTTTTCTAATAAAGCCGTCTGTGCCTCCTGAGTAATTGAATCCCCTTTTTTTCTCACTTCTTCCAGAATGTCAGCTTCTGAGATGACTTTTATGCTGCGCTCTTTCATCCGTTTTTCAATAGCAGCGGGTCTTCGTTTTTCCGTAGAAAAACCACAGCCCAGCAATAATGAAAGTGCCAGGCTGCAGAATATAAAACACTTAATAGGATACATCAAATCATTTGCTCTTTGGTAATAATAGAGCCTATTAATAAATATTTATCTTCTTCTCCAGACTGGTTAGATAGCACACCAGCAGAGAAAGTAGCACTTACAGATTCTCCATCTTTAGTACTCATCTTCAGCATACCTGACCAAATCTTTCCAGCTTTTAATGCCGAGGTCAAAGTTTTTAATTGATCCTTTGATTCTACTATTTTATCAAGTGCTGAACCACTTAAATCTGTAAAGGAATATTGTAAGTGTTGAGTAGTAATATCGTTTATGCTAGAGATTTTTAGGTTTTCGTTGAGTTCAATCATCATATTGGTATAATTGATGATTTTTTCCTTATCTTCTCTATCTCTTTGAGAGCGCTCCATTTCCTCCTGAGTAGCTTGAAGCTCCTCCATATTCTGACGCATTTCCTCTTCCTGCGAACGCATCTGCTCCGTCATTTCACGTGACTCATTCAACAGTTTAGAAGTTCTTTCATTGATCTTAACAGATGAAATGGTGGAAGCTATATTTTCAGCTATCTTTTCTACAAAGTCTCTTTCGTGCTCTTCAAATTCATTAAAAGAAGCCAGCTCAATTACACCATAAATTTCATCATTCACCTTAAGTGGAACTATGAGTAAGCTGTTAGGATTAGCCTCTCCTAAACCGGATGTGATCATTACATAATCCTGAGGAACATCAATCATATAAATGCTTTCTCCTTCAAGCCATACCTGACCTGTTAATCCCTCACCTTCATAGATCTTCTGCTCAAGATATTTCTTCTTATCCCAGGCATAGCAAGCCGCTAGTTCTAGATATTTATCATCTTCATCCTCCTCATTAATAATAAAGAGCCCGCCCTGATTAGATTTGGTATACTTAACCAAATTAGAAATAATCTCATCAGACAGCTTTCCTATATTATCATTATTCCTTCTCAAGATGTCTCCAAACATAGCCAGACCTTCTGTCGTCCAATTACGCTTTTTATCTTCTTCAGCAACTCTTTTCAAGTTAGCTCTCATATCAATAAGCGCATTTCCCAGTACGTCTTCTTCACTCAACGGATCATAATCAGTGTCATATTTACCATTACCAATGTTCTCAGCAAAGTAAGAGGTGTCTTTTAATCCTTCTACCAAGTTATCAACAGCTTCTGCCATTTCACCAATTTCGTCATTGCTGAAACGCCTATCTTTGCTTTCTGGCAGCACACCTTTTCCTAGTTTAACAACCACATCTTTAATGTAATTAACCGGCTTGGTTATTGATCTGGCCAGCAAGATTGCTCCAACCATACCAAGAGCAACAAAAATAATTGCCAATATTATAGAGGTGTTTCTCAAATTAGTTGAACTATCAAGCACCTCAGCTTCTATAAGCTCTGATTCCTTCTGCTTTTCAACTAATACAGCATTAAGATTAACGATAATACTATCTGTTCTTGGAATTACCTCACGCTCAATTGATTCTGAAGCCATGAACTTAACAATAGGGTCCTCATAGTCTTCAAAGGTTACAAGACTGCCCATAATTTCCTGTTGTACAGCTAGCAAGTCCTCATATTCAGTGAAGATAGTATCCATTTCAGCAGCTTGGGCCTCATCTTCCCATTCCTCTTTCAAATCGTTTATTTGCTCTTTCAGCGCAGGATATTCCTCTTCATGAATTTTTCTTAGAGATTCTTTATCAGTTTCATTGCTCTGTAAATATACCCAGTTAGTTACAAGCATTTTTGAACGAATAATTAATACGTTAAAATCCTTTATGCTCGTAAGTGATGGTTTGATAACAGTAGCGTTTTCCTCAATAATACTACTATTGCTACTTACTGTAAAAATGGTAATACCTGAATAGATGACGAAGATGAGTATCAGGGTTATGAAACCAAAAAGTATTTTATTACCAATGGTAAATCGAAAGTTTTTCATTCTGCGGTAATTATGCTGTCGTTTATAAACTTAATGAATTTAATCGAATAAAGTATGCTTACAAAAAGCATTAGCGAATATCTGGATTATTTACCTTATTTCTTCTCCAAAACGCACCAATTCTTGCGATACTTTTAGCCCTGCCTGTTCAATGTTGGCTGTATTAACTTCAAAGCGAAGCTTGCCATCAACATCTTTGAAATTGATCATTGAACCATTTCGAGCTAAATCTTTTCCTTCTGTAATCAATAACACAGGTTTGTCTTTTAATGAGGTTTTAACTTTATCGAACTGCTGTTGTTCGGAAGCAGGTACAAAAAGTATGTTCATGCGTTGATTAAGATTTTCCTCACTCACCTGCCTCACTACAATGTTGTTATTTCCGACTTTCTTAATTTCAGCCATCTCCTCCAGTAATGGAGTAATTTCTGAATCACCTAAAACAGCAATAACAAAATCGCCCTTTGTATTACTTGGCGGCCATTGTACATATTTTGTGAAACTGTAGAAAAACACTTTATGAAACCTGTATTTGTTATCAGGATCACCCTGAGAAAGCCCTAACTGAAAGGAGAAAAGAAATATAAAGGCAAGTGCTAAAATACTTTTGGTATTCCTCATTTGAATTCTGTGAAATTGAAGGCAAAAAGTAGCCAATTTTGCTGAAAAAAAGAAGTTTTGCCGGCCTAACTCTAAGAATTGAAGCTATAAAAGCTCAAAGTTTGAAGAAATAAGGTATTGAGACAGCTCTATGATATGAATAGCTAAATATTTATTAATTTTACTTTTCGAAATTGAATAATTTATATGATTGATAGGTTAGAGGCCATTAAAGATAGATTTGAGGAAGTCGGGCAGCTGATGGTTCAGCCAGATGCGATGGCTGACATGAAAAAATATACCGAGCTTAGTAAAGAGTATGCAGATTTAGAAAAAGTTGTTGTTGAGTTTAATGCATACAAAAAGGTTTTAGACGATATCCAGCAAGCTAAAGAGATACTTGAAGCTGAGAAGGAACCTGAGCTAAGAGAAATGGCTAAAATGGAGCTTGACGAGCTCAACCCGCAGAAGGAAGAGCTAGAAGAAAAACTCAAAAAGCTGCTTATCCCAAAAGATCCTAATGACGATAAAAATGCAGTGCTTGAAATAAGAGCAGGTACAGGAGGTGATGAGGCCGCTATTTTTGCGGGTGATTTATTCAAGATGTATCAGCGCTTTTGTGAAAAAGCAGGGCTCAAGCTGAATGTGCTTGATTTAACTGAAGGTACAGCTGGCGGTTACAAAGAAATCATTAGTACTGTTACTGGAAAAGAGGCATACGGTACCTTGAAATACGAATCAGGTGTACACCGCGTGCAACGTGTGCCTGCTACGGAAACTCAAGGAAGAGTACATACTTCTGCTGCTACAGTTGCCGTACTTCCAGAAATTGACGATGTAGAAGTAGAAATTGACATGAATGATGTGAGGAAAGACACCTACTGCTCTTCCGGTCCTGGAGGTCAGTCAGTAAACACGACTTACTCAGCCGTACGACTTACCCATGAGCCTACCGGTTTAGTAGTAACTTGTCAAGATCAGAAATCGCAAATCAAAAACTTTGAGAAAGCACTAAAAGTATTGCGCTCACGTTTGTATGAAATAGAATTAGCCAAGCAGCAGGATGAAGTAGGAGCTCAAAGAAAAACTATGGTAAGAAGTGGTGATAGATCAGAAAAGATTAGAACCTACAACTACCCTCAAGGTAGAGTTACCGATCATAGAATAGGCTATACAGTACATAATTTACCTGCCATTATGAATGGAGAAATTGAAGATGTGATAGAAAACCTTCAGATGGCAGAGAATCAAACCAAACTGAATGAGGAAGCCTAAAAAAGCTTTTCCAAATATAATCTTAAAAGCGGCATTAGCATTAGTGCTGCTTTTTGCTTTTAGTCAGTGTTCATATGAACCTGAAATAAGCGATAAAGCTGTTAAGCTTAACTTTTCTACTGATACCATCCAATTTGATACCCTTTTTACCGGAAGACAGAGTATTACCAGGCGGTTGAAGATTTACAACCCCGGAAACAAAGCCATAATGCTCGATCACATCGGGCTTCAGCAACAAAGCAATCAGTTTAACCTAATTCTTAATGGGCAGAAGAGAGCTAATTTTTCAGACCAACTTTTGCTCGGAAATGATAGCCTATTACTTCTTATTGAAGCTGAAGTTGACCAATCCGATTTAAATAATCCTTTTGTGATCAGGGATTTATTAGAAATACGAAATAAAGAAACCTCCCAAACTATAGTAGTAGAAGCCTGGGGGCAAAACGCACATTTCCTTAATGATTCCATTATTACGGATGATGTAAGCTGGACGGCTGACAAACCTTATGTAATCTCAAACAGCATTTTGATAGACTCGGCAAGCAGCTTAACTATTCATGAAGGTGTTAAAGTTTACAGCGGTGCAGAATCATTCATATATATCCAAGGCCGATTAAGTATTGAGGGCAAAGCCGATTCAACCGTGTTATTTACCAACGATAGGTTAGATGAGCCATTCTCGAGTGCAGTAGGTCAATGGGGAGGAATTGTGTTTCTTGAGTCTAGCACAAATAACAGCATCAAGTTTGCCGATATTAAGAATTCAATAGTAGGCATAAACCTCGCCACCTATTCAGCAGATGGAAAAACTGATTTATTCGTGGAAAACTCTAAGGTTGGTAATACGGCTTCTTCAGCAGTTTTGTGTCTTAATGCAGATTTCGAGGCAGTGAACTCTCTCTTTTATAATACGGTAGGTGGTACAGTAGCACATGTAGGAGGAGGAACTGCCAATTATTTACATTGCACTATAGCCAATTATTTTCCTACACAGCGAGATGCCCCAGCCGCTTATTTCTCGGATTTCGCAGTTGACAATAATGAAAACGAAATTATAGCCCCGCTAGAAGCACACTTAGTCAATAGCATTTTCTACGGTAGAAATGATGAAGAAATTATATTTGCTGAATCTGCTGAAGGAAATATCTCTTTATCCTTTAGTAACAATCTGTTTAAAGGAAGTCAAGAATTTCTATCAAACAATAACAGCTCCCTTAATCAGGATCCACTTTTTTCAAATGTTTTTGAAGATGATTTTTCCTTAACTGAGGATTCGCCAGCCATCAATAAGGCCCTTACTACTTTTGTAACCAATGACATTACTGGCAATCAGCGTGATAATACGCCTGATATTGGCGCTTACGAATACTTTATTCCTGAAGATAATTAATGCTTAATGGCAAGCTTCAGTTGTTGACTGTTTCCTTCATCATCAGCTACAATTAGTGTATATAAACCTGCGCTGAAAGGAGAGGTATTGATTTCAAGAGTAGTTGCTCCTCGGTTTAACTTATCTTCTTTCACCAACCTGCCTTGAATATCCATAAGTCTAATAGACAAATCATTTTGATGCCCCTTCACAGCAATCACCGCTTTATCGGCAGCAGGGTTAGGGTAGACTTTTAACTCCTCGAATAACTGCTTATTTGTGGCAGTAACTATATTATCCAAGTTTATAGGTTCTGAAGTCATAGCTGATTGATAAACTGTCTTGTTTGCTTCATCACCAAATTTTTGAAGAAAGGCTACAGCAATTAAATTTTCTGATTTAGCTGTTGAGCTCGGATTGTAACTAAACTCAAAACTACCTTCATCTGATAAGACAGTGCCTTGTGCGCTAGGTAAGAAATCTTGTAATACATTATAATACGTTTTGCCATTATTCGACAACTCCTTACTGACTACTGCAACAATCAAATGCGTGTTCGCAGGTATTTGAGCATCACCTATTAGACCAACATCTACTGTAATATTCAAACTTGAGTTATTGGCATCAGGAGTAGCTTCAAGGTTTAATTCAAATATGGAAGACACCAATGCTCTTTGAGTCAGATCAGCAACTCTCTGAATAAAGCGTTGCCCTTCATTATAATTCCCATCAAGTACAAAATCATTATCACCATTAAAGGCATTGTAGAAATATGTTCTGGTTACCACATCAGAAACTGCCAAATCATAGAAAGGATCATCCTGATTAATGCGATAATTGATCCAACTAAAATCAGCCTGTGTATTGCTGTTAATAGCATTCATTTGACTTTCATCAACTGAATCGTCATTACCAAAATACTCAACTAAAATATTTCTGTTTCGGCTCTCAATAGAAAAGTTATCTATGGCTACTCCATTGGTAGTGCTAGAGCTATTACTTGATAGATAGAAGCGGAAAAGCACCTGACTACCACCATTTTCAGCATTTAAAATTTCGTCTAATACATGCTTGGCATTGAAGGATATAGCTGTATCTCCTAAATTATCTGACCAACCAATGCCAAATCCTAAATCTTCCAGATCGAGCTCGTCAGAATTATACCAGTTAAGGCCAGATGCTAATCTACCCAGAGTAGTCCACTCCTTGTTAGGATCTTCTACAATTAAGTCATCTGTTGAGTATTCAATTATTAAACCATCACTACCTGTTAAGTCGAGCCACAGATCGAAGCTTAACACAGGCTGATCTATATTCGAAATATCAAAAGCCGGTGAATATAAAAATGATTTCTCTCTTGCGTTGTAATCTCCCGAGGCATTGGTTACCCAACTTGCATCGTTACTGTTAAAACCAACTTGTGGTGTAGCTCTTTCCCATGAACTTTCAGAACCTGATTCTGCCAAATGTAGCCATCCTTGCTCGTTATTATTAAAATCATAAGTAAGCTCTTCTTGTGCAGAAATTGCCACCATCTGCTCAGTAGTGCTTACAGACAACCCTAGTGCTTCATCGGTAATGGTATAAGTAATGGAATAAATTCCTGCCTGAGTAAATTGATAGTTCAAGGTGTTAGCTCCTTGATCTTCAGCAGGAATACTTAATGTATTTCCAATTTCATCACTTATCTCCCAAACCCTTGTTAAGTTATTCAAGTCAATTTGATTATTGGTGTTTCTATCATCTCCTGTAAATTCAATACTTCGGCCTGCGGCAAAAACTGAACTGTTCCAGGAAATAGCAGGCTTCTCCAGTCTATAATAATTAACTCTTCTTACCTCACTTCGGCAGTTCACCTCATCAAAACGAACAGCATAATAATCTTCAACTGCTCTATTAATATCAATATTCGGACGGAAAGTGTCACCTTGATCAATTTGTTGATTTACCCCTATGCTGCTTTCATCAACAAACCAATCAACAGGAAAAGGACTGGCATCTTGTGCTATCCTGGTGGTATCAACAGATTGGATTTGGTTGTTTTCCACTATGAAAGCGTAATTATCCCTGTTTTCTTCGAAATTAGGAGCATCAGGTATTTTATAGATAATTGTTTCAAGTGTATCCGAAGCCAAACAACCGGCATCACTGGTGTACTCATAAAGCAGCTTAAGCGCAATTGAATCTGTATTTGTAGCCTCAAAATAATCGGCCATTACACTGAAATCTAACTGAAAAGAACGAGGTGAAGAGGTAGAATCAAGTAAGCCTAAATTACTTGGTAAATCCTGGTTAAGAATACTAAAAGTAAAGCTATTATTCGGGTTTATAGTTATATCTCTCGTTAGCGGCTGATTAGCTTCAGTATCACAATAGCTTGCGTTAATAGGATCAGGACTCGGAATTGGTGTTGGGTTCACAATTACTGTTTGTTGGCCGGTTTCAGGATTAACATCTCCTGTAACAGTATTTACAGTAGCATATTTTACGGTAATATTCGAGTTATTTCCATTTTCCTTTAAAGCCAAACCAGGGTCAAAATAAGCTGAATAATTTGTGCTATCAGGAGTGATAAACACCACGCCTTTTTCACTACCGTCATTAGTTATGTATATATCCGTTACAACAAGATTATCACCCAAAACGGCATTGTCCAGATTGATTATGAAGCCTTGGTCTGACTCGCAGTATACCAAGCCTAAATCAGGAAATGAGTTTTCTTCATCAAAAACATCAAAGCGTGTTGTTGCTGTTGCAGAACAGGTGTTAACGTTATTTAATAAAACCGTTGGATAAGTATAAGTGATGATATAATCATCAGAAGGATCATTTAAATCAGTTGGCTCCAGATCGGTTGTATTAAGTAAATATCGACCATCACTGGTTTCTACTACTCCTTTTCCAGTAAAGTATCCGCCTATTTGTAAATTACCCGGATAGCCACCCTGGCCAATTAATTCTAAGTCAGTAGTACTATTATTAATGGTGCTGGATGGGGCATTTAAAATCTCGGCAACTGTTGGCTCTCTGATGGTGATATCAAAAGTCAATGCCTCACTGGTACAGCCATTATTAACTTCATAGACAGTAAGTGTTTCTTGCGTGTCTTGTGTGACTTCGCGAAAATCAATATCAATCGTATTTCCATAAAAACCGTTTACAACTGAAGTTGTAATTTCATTTTTATCATTTGTGCCTGGTGTATCAACTCCAGAGTTTGTAATAGACCAGCTAAACCTGGAATTGGTACTTGATGGATTTAAACTAAAACGAACGTCTGTTTCACCTGAACATACTTCAAGTCGGTTGAGGCCAGCCGTGCCTGATTTAGTTGGTGTTGGTAATTCTGTAATATTTATTTCAACTCTAGAGGAGTCAGTTTGGACTTCACAACTACCGAGTGTTGCTTTAACAAAAACCTGAGCAAAATTAGTATTCATTTCATTAGGGCTTGCCTTATAAAATGGGTTTTGTGTTGAAGTGGTCAGTTCAAATACCGTAGCATTTTCTGAATCTGCAAAGCCCCATGTGCCATCATGAGCGTCTGCCTCAGCATCATCCGCACGAGACCATCTAATATCTGTTGCTCCTCCACTTAATGCTGCATTTAGCTGAGTAATGGCAACCACCTCATCATTTAATATAGTCT
Source organism: Marivirga atlantica (assembly GCF_016734805.1). Classification (GTDB taxonomy): domain Bacteria; phylum Bacteroidota; class Bacteroidia; order Cytophagales; family Cyclobacteriaceae; genus Marivirga; species Marivirga atlantica. The sequence goes on along the minus strand of NZ_JAERQG010000001.1, from coordinate 581,460 downwards.
GGCAAGTAGATAATGAGGGGCTTTGAGGAGTGGCTCTTGAAGAACTAATAAATCTGATTATTAACCTGTCGAAAGCTGGAGAACAAGGATTGGGATCTGCCGGATCAGTTGAAGTCAATTCTAACACAACTTCTCCTCTAGCCACATCATCCAAGCTTATATAATAGGTTGGTTGTAAATTAGTTGTAGACTTTTGACTTTTGCTCACATTGAAGCCCCCTGAGCTCGAGCTTGCTCCAATAACTGTCCATTCTCCTGTAGTTACATCTCCTGAGATGTTAGGCAATGTACCCATGTCTACCACATCAGATAAATCAAGAAAGTCGGTTTCCGCTGTACATATGGTTACCAAACCGAAACCTGTTTCAGAATCTTCACTTGCTCCACCCGCTTCAACTTTTGAGCGTTCGTATTTGATAATATTAACTGGACTACCCAAATCTGGTGCTCCGCAAGATGACAAATCACTATCATCATCCACCACTGAAACAAGTGTGTAGGTGTTTGCACCAAAACTCGGTGGATTAAGATATAAGGTGTCTTGATTATCGTATCCTGAAATTAAAGTATCAGAAACCCCATTATTAAGTATAATATTAAAAACACCCGACCCACCAGTTACATTTATTTGTATAGGCGCTCTATTTAAAACACCCCCCTCACTTTCATTACAAATATCATCTAAAGGATTTCCACTAGCTTCAACAACAAATAATTCTGCAGCGCTTGGCCCCACTAAAATTCCCGTGGAAGAGGTAGTTGAAAAATCTTCTGTATTGTTACTTTCACCTGTCTGTTTAACAAGTTCTATAATACCTGAATTGGTATTTGCTTTTACAATAAAAGTAATTTCAGTGCCATCAGCATTAACATCGAATTCCGCTTGATTATAGGTAGTTGTCGGGCCTGCTCCCATAATTAACTGCGTTACACCAGTAAAATATTCTCCCTCAATCGTGAAAAGTTCACCAACACAGGCGGCAACTGAGAAAGCATCTATTCTGGAAGGGCCTGCACTTGTAAAACTCCAGTTTGAATTTCCAGTAAACCCAGCAAAAGCATTTCCTGCTCTATCTACAACTGAGCCTGCATCAAATTCAAAATAATATTTAGTAGTATCGGCAATATCTGATACTAAAGATTCCGAAAGTAGTGTTATTGCATCATTGTTCTTAAAGAATGAAGTGCCATCATAATTAGCAATTACCTGGTCATCGGAAAAACGAATGAGTCTAATATTATTGGTTCCCGCACCACTAACTTCTTCTTCGAACTCTGTTTTAAAAGACTCGGTATGCGACACATTTAAACTGTCATTTGCTGGCTTGAATGGGTCCCCAGATAGAATTGGAGCTTCGGTATCAATAATAATATTGCTATTATCACTTAATGAATTGCCTCCGCTTAGAGCCGGCAGAGTTCTATCCACATCAATTAAAGCATTGTCTTTTATACTTGTACCAGCTGACAGGCTATTTATATTTACATATTCCAGCGGCTCAGCATTTTCACCAGCAGCAACAGTATAGTTAAAACTCAAAACCGTTGAACCAGATCCTGTATTGTAAAGCGCCTGACCTCCACTATTCAGGTTTAAAGTCGGTGTTCCCTGCACATTTACTATTTCATCAAAAGTGATCTCAATCACAATTACATCTGGTTCATTATAATAACCATTAGAAGTTGATGATGCTACATTTAAAATCTGTGCTGGTTTGGTATCAACCTCAATATCCTTGTTATCTATTAATCTATTAGGAGCAACTGGAAGCGTGAGGTTAGCGTCATTTGCATTGGTATCTTCAATGGTCCCTCCATTTAGTACAATAGTTTCAACATCAAGTTCAGGTGTATTTTCTCCAGAATTAACAGCTCCTACCGTATAGGTAAAGTTTATGGTGCTACCTGATACTGTGCTAAAAGTTGCTGTAGCGGCACCAGCATTAAGCTCTAAAAAAGGATCTCCACTAACACTTACATTATCATCAAAATTAACTGTTATGGTGATTACATCGCCCGGCTTCTTTAGTCCATCTGAAGTAGGAGATGAAATAGAGGTGATTTTGGCAGGCTCTGTATCCACCTGAAAGTTGGCTGAACTATTCGATACCATCACATTACCATAAACATCTTCCGCAGTTGTAACCTGAATACTGTTTGTTGTTATTTCTTCTTCGCTAAGGTTGTGTTCAAAAACCTGAGTATAAACAGTATTCCCTACAGACCATGTTCCTGCTCCTTGCTCATACAAATTGGAGGTGCCACTCACATTAAAAACTGGTGTAACTCCTGCATTCATTTCCTCCACAAAGGTTGCTGTAAGTGTTATTGTATTATCAACCACAGTAACTAGGGTGTTATCAAGTCCGATTGAAACGGTTGGGTTTCTGGTATCTATGCTGAAAACATTAGCTTCATTATAAACAGTTTGTACATTACTAGACTTATCGTTCGCACCTGTAATCCGCACATCAATATTTTCCAAATCAAGGTTTTGATCTGTTAAATTAAAAACTGCTGTATAAACCGTGTTGCCAGATGACCATGAACTACTGCCTGCTTGAAATGATAAGGAAGTCCCAGGATTTTCAGTTGGGAAAGTAATGGTTGGCGTAGAAGCAGCGTCCATTTCTTCATTGTAAGTAATAGTTAAACTAAATGTGCTTGCTATTTCACTATCCGATATTACTGCAAACTCAGGATTTATGTTGTTTACTGTAGGACTGGTAATATCTTCAAAGCTATACACTTTATTGAAGCTAAAGGCATTAGTATTAACTGTTTCATTGAAATCTACATCCGCATTATCAACGCTGAAAGTTAGATCAGGCGTATCGAATGCATTTACAGTGGTTGCCACATCTACCACTAAAAAGAAATTCTTAGTCTCAGAAGAAAATGCTGATGCCAGACCTGTTAAAGTGATTGTACCTCCAGGGTTATCTACTGTTATAGTTGGAGACAACAAGGTTTCTGATCCTACGCCATCAAATTGAGCATTAGCAGATTCATAAATTCGCACATTAGTAAGCTTAGCGGCAATTGTAGCATCAATATGAAATATAAGCTCGTTTAAAGTGGCATCACCAACAGCCTGAATAGATGCTCCTATCACTGCTTGATCCACAGTTCCACTTTGTAAGGTTCCTGCATTAAGTCCAGTAGTAAGTTCTGCGAAGTTTATTGTTGGGGTAACATTAACAGCGCTAGAAATACCTGTTACTGCCCCAGCAGTTAACGTTAGTGTACCATCGCCACTTCCCTGATAGCTGAAGTTTGATGGAAATGTAAACTCTCCCACACTAAAGCCTGATGTAGGCGCATTATTCATTGAGATACCATCAGTATTAGTAACTACAAATGCCGATGCAAAATCAAGATCGATGTTGTTATTAGCATCTCTAGCCTCAACAACAGGCTGAGGAGACATGTTTTCAGTAGCATTTATATTGGCTGGAGGCTGTGTTGTAAAAGTAAATTTAGACGCAGCTACCTGAATTTGATTTTGTGCTGGGTCAGAAGTTATAGTTGTACCTCCGCTTGTATCAAACCCACTAGATAGACCTTCAACTGTTATAGAGGCAGGGTTTATCTCGAAAGAAAAATTCTTGTTGTCAATATCAGTAACCGAAATGGCATCATTTAATTTAATCTGTAATTCCATTCTTATTGAGCTACCATCTGCAATAAATCCAAAGTCACTGGCATTATTATTTTCACTTCCCGCAATTGTCACTGAAAGTGTGTTTCCTGTACCAGCAATAGAAAGTGTTTTGATAACATCAGTTGTCGGTGTTGTATTGACAAGCCTGGCCTCGGCAATTATTTCACTCCAGTCGATAGTATTGCTCTCAAAAAAGTCGGATGCACCTGCTACAATGTCAAAACCTGATAAAAAGGTATTGGCATTATCGACTCCACCATCAATCATATCAAAAGTTAATACTGTAACAAAGTTGTTATTTACATCATTAGTCACTGAGTTGATTGTAGCTGCAGTACTTACTATTGATAAAATATTGTTAGCAGAAGGAGCATCTGTTGTGGCTGACAAAGTACCAGGAGCAACTGTGTTGTAGCAATTATCAGTATTGTTGAAAGCAAAAATGGCAAAACGATATTCCGCAGTCGGTGTAAGGCCCGTAACGGTAAAAGGCTGAGATGGGTAAGCACCTGAGAATATTACTTTGTTAGCGGAGCCTACAGTATTTGCTAAGGTAAAATCTGCATTACCAGAATAGGCATCACCATTAACGGGCGTAAAGTCAACATCTGCTGCTTCTTTTGCAAGAATCAAATATCTATCGGCTCCAGCCACTGTATTCCATTGCAAATCGATGGTGGTGGCGGTTTGAGAACTTCCTGAAAAGGTGGCCTGATTACTTGGCGCACTACATGTAGTAGCAATTGATTTTGTAGCAGCATTCGCAGTAAAATAATTATAGGTTTCTGCTACCGGGCCACCATCTGTTGCTACGTTATATGGAATGATAACTACATCATAGTTTGTATTGGCAACAAGACTGCTGATTGTTGCAGAAGTAACATTTCCCAAATCAATGACTGTTCCATTAGTTACCGTTTGCCCTGCAGGCGCTGTGCCATCTACCAAATCCGTTTCATCAAATGCTGATGTTCCATAAATAGCTACATAACCATCGGCTGTTACAGCATCATAGGCTACATCGAAACTGTTCGCAGTAGGATTATCAACAATAAAGTTAGCGTTATCAGGCACTTCTCCACTTGGAGGAGAAGATAAGGACCAGGCAGATAAAGTTGTTGGACTAGTTGTTCTGTAATTAAAGGTTGGTTCTGTTGATCCTAGTACATTGTAAGGTATAATCACAAAACTATATTCAGTTCCTGCAGTGATCCCACCATCTGTACTTATGGTTGTTGCATCGTCATCTGTAATCCATGAAAATAATGCAGGTGCTGTCGTTTGACCATCTGGATCTAAACCATCCTCAACACCACTTAAGCCGGGAGGAGTAGCTCCTGCCTGATAATACATTACAAAACCTCCATTATTAGCAAAGCCGGGAGAAATATCGTATTGATCAAATGAAAAGTCTATCTGAGTTGTTGTAGCTCCGGTTTTCAGAAAGTTAGAGATTGAAGCCGATGGTTCTGGTGCAAGTGTGTAAACATCTAAATAAGTAGGTTCACCATCTGTCTTGTAATTGAAGCTGGTTGAGTCTTGACCAGGCTCACTTGAAAAAGGTACTATTCTAAAACTATAGGAAGTATTTGCACTTAAACCGGTAATGTTTGCGTCAACAGTTGCAGCTGAACTGAAAAGCGAGAATATACCATCCACATCAGACTCAAAGGCTTCTGCTGTACCAGCTGTACCATCTAAAAAGCCTCCTAAATTACCCGGAGCTGAACTTCCTATTCTATAAGAAATATAATAACCATCTGCTTCAGGAGTTCCACTAGGTTTTGTAAATGATAACTCAATGCTTGAAGCTGTGCTGGAATGGCTGATAGCTGTTACATGATTTGCAGGCTCAGGATATTGGGTAAATGCAGAAAGTGCACTGTAAGTGCTTGTGTTATAATTATAGGTTTCGTCATTAGACTCATCTGAATTAAAAGGTATGATAGCAAATGAATATTGTGTGGCACCCGTTAAGCCCGTTATATCAACATTGTTGGTGGATGGTCCTGTAACAATTTCACTTTGCACGCCTGGTCCGGAATAGGTTTGACCTGCCGGTGCTACGGCATTCGATATTTCAGCTGCGGCATCAGGAGCACTCGCACCTGTTGAATATAAAATCAAATAACCGTCATTATTCGTTGTTTCAGCCGTCCACTCGAGATGAATAGAACTTTCGGAATTGTTCCTCACCTTAAAATTGCTTATTGCACTGGCATAAACAGAGGAGTATGTAAAGAAATTTTGAATCGATCCTTGATCAGTTCCACCCCCGCTTACATTTAATCTATAATAATATTGTGTTTCAGCACTCAATCCACTTTGAGTGATTGATATAGCCTGAGGTGAAGGAAATAATGAACCCGTGAAATTGCTTGTAGCTGTATTACTTGCTCCGGTTAAATCAGAAGCCGTTCCATATTCGAAGAAATAGTCAGTAGAGGTTAAGGAAACAGCATCCACCGTTCCGTTAAAGGTTACCGAATTGTCGGAAATATTTGTTGCGCCACCAGTAGTAGCCGTTGGTTGAGCCACCGCCAAGCTTGTGCCTAGCAAGGAAATTATGATGATATGTAATTTTAAGAATCTCATTTAAGCAACCTCCCTCTATTATCTAGTTTCATAAAAGCCACCTGACTATCATTAAAATCTGTTGTGCCTACAGCGTAAATACTATTGTTCACTTTAATGGCATGATACATCTGATTATTTTGTGTACTACTTCCAAATGATTGATTAAAATTAGGATCAGGCCTTCCAGACAAATCTGTTTTAATAAGCAAATAATTACTAAAATTATCACCGGCACCTACTAAAGTGGTGGCGCCACTTAGGTAGATAGCATCATCGGTAACGCTAATGCTGTTAATTGATCTCTCGGTATTTGCTGGCTGATCGAAGGCCAAATAGGTGTTCTTATCAAAAGCAGGCTCCGTTCTGGAAGAAAATAGATTGACATTACTAATATCGCCATTACCATCTTCAACAAGTGCTGTTCCAAATGCTATTGTTCTTCCTGTTTGAACAATATTAGCCAAGAACTGGACACTTAAGTTTACATTTTCAGGAACATCAGCTGTGCTTAGTGCAGCATCTTCATCTAAGTCCGCCTCACTATTCAGATAGGAATAATTGACAATTTCATTAATAGCAAATCCATAAATATTTTCACTTACCAATAAGTTTGAACTCGGTATTTGTGCCACCTCCTGATTCTTCTGAATTGAAGTCATCATCAAATTAGTACTTTCAACCTGGCTAACATTTGCCACAATGCTGTCTTCTACATTATCAATCACGCCAAGTGCCACAACTTCATTACTTTCGTTTTTTGTAAGGCTTCCGAACTGAGGATTATTTACATAGTCATTCTTATAAAGTAGTGAATCCCCATTTGCATTTACTTTAAAAAGAAGCATGCTATTATTGCTGCTTCCTCCAATAATAATGTTATCATCATCGAGATAAACCGTTTCTATTGCAGACCAGCTTTCATTTGTGGATGGATATCTTTTATCATAAATCAATTCGCCTTCGGGCGTCATTCTGATAAGTCTGATTTTTGAAATGGTAACTTCACCAAATATGTTGCTATTGGCAATAATCAGTAAATCTCCATTCGATAATTCTATCAATTGAGAAGGAACATTATCTCCATCCCCTGGAATAATTTTGAAAAAAGTAGAATTGTCAGCGGGTGCTATTCCTTCTTCTGTATTGCAGCTGTAAAAAACTGCAATTAACAGGCACCAAATAGTAATATATGTTTTTGATAAGCTCATTTAAGCTGTGGATTATAATACGGTAACTTTAAGCCTATTCTAAGCCAGATACTATGTCCTTTATATTGGCCCTCTTTATAAGCAGAATTTAACAGTCTGTCATTTTCATCTTGATTTAACACATTTGAAGTCTGATTGACTTCATTCATAAAGCGGTGCTGATAAAGTATTGAAGTAGTTAAAAAATTTCTACCAAAGACTTTAAAGTTTGCTCTGATGCCAAGTATTCCACTTAAATTAAATTGGTTTCTTTGTGCATAAAAATCTACATCACTGAATGGCTCATTTCCGCCTTCAGAAGTAACTTCAGAAAGTAATAAATAATGAAAGGAAGGACCTCCAGTTAATTCTAATAAAAAAGCATTTACAGGCAATTTGTAGTTAAGCAAGATGGGCATTTCAATCCATCGCTGGTCTTCACTAATGGTTTGTTGCTGAACATCACTACCTTCCATAGGGTTTTTGTTCATTGACAAAGACCTCAGCATATAATAAAATTCAGCATTTGCTGACAACTTGTTATTTATAGGATATTGAAAAAATACGCCAAAACTCATGGAGTAAGAGAAAGAGTAGTTACCTCTCTGCAAGCCTACTACTACATCAGATGTTGGTTCTATTACCTCCACCAGGCTATACGCTAATCCAGTTTTTATTCCGTAAAAGAACTTAGGGTCTGTATCAAATTTTTCAGCAAGCAAAATAAGTTCTGTAGGATCTGCCTGTGGGTTAGGCCTATATTCAGGGTTTAAGTTGAGCAGTTGTAAATAAGATTTTTTTGCACTTGCTTCATTTTCTTCATATAAAAAGGCCAAAGTTACCAACCTTAAAGCTTCAATCTTTTCCTCTTTATTAAAGCCATTATCAATACATGACTGCAAGGTAGTTGGTAATGAACTTAACTTTCCCTCTTGATAGGCATTTCTGGCATTCCTCAATTTTTGGGTGCAACTTTCTTGCGCCTTCCCTTTTTGAGGTAGCATGATGCCCAAAAGTAATATCAAGTAGGCAATAGAAGAGGTTATGGTTTTTCCAGTTCGGGGCATGTTAATTCATAGGTAATATCAGGAGCTACAAAGGTAGCCCATTCAATAGAGGTCATATTTCTTTCTAATTCATCACAAAGCTGGTTGCCAAGTACATCAACCGAAAATGGCCAGATGTGAATATCTCCATCTTCAGAAGCAGAAAAAATAAATTCTTTGTTTGTGCTAAAGTCAGCTGACCAAACCCAGTTATTATGGTCTGAAAGGACGATTGGCTGTTCAGTAATTTCTGCCAAATTCCAAACTCTTACACTTCTATCCTTAGAAGAAGACAGCATAAAGGCTGCATCGTCACTAAACTTGATGTCATCAATAGCACCAGAATGACCTGTTAAATCTGTGAAATCGGTAAAGTTGTTATCACTAAATAATTTTACTCCTCCCTCTAGATCACCAATTGCGGTAAAGGTTACCAGTCTATCTATAGCGCTTATAGCAGTCCCATTGTTAAATAAAACACTGTCTTTTCGGCTATCGAGGTTATAGCGAACCAAAGCTCCTGAATCCTTTCCTAGCCAAAGTTCATCGTCTGAAAAATCGAAATCGTTGATTTTATCTTTTGATGCATATACCTCAGTAACCTGATTATCGCTTACTTTTTTGATGGATCGACCAGCTTCATCAAGTACATAAAGCCCATTAGATGATATTCTCATTTTTACAAATGAACCATTTACACCTTTTATCTTTGTAGGTTCACTACCCGGTTTACTTAGATTATATTTTTCTATTATAGTTTCGCCCGTTTCGGTAATAAATTGCCCTGCTGCGTAAAGCGTGTTATTTGAAGCATCGAAAACTAGTGATTTCACTACCCTTCTCGGCCGTTTACCAGCAATTGAGTCTGCTATCCATTTTTCTCCACTCTTCTTCCACCTGATGATGCTACCTTGAGAGCCTCCTGAGAAAAATTCATTATCTGCAGCGCCAGCCACTACTTCTTTTGCAGCTTTCTCATGTCCTTGAAGTGTATTGGTAAGCGGGTGGTTAAACTCCTTCAGGGCATAATACAGCCCGTCATAAATTTCAGGGCTATAATCATAAGTACTGTATTCCTCATCAAAAATATACGCTTGTTGCGCTAATAATCCTTTAAGTTGCGGATCATTCAACTGGGTGGATTTTACAGCCATGGCATTGGCGATAGCTAAGTACCTTAACCTTGTTGCAGCTTCTTCATTCTGCTTAGCAATTTTCTCTTGTCGTTGTGCTTCTAAAGATGCCTTCTGTGCTTTAATAGCAGCTTCACTTGCTCTACCTTCGGCTGCAACAGCTGCAATTCTTCTTTGCTCAGCAATTTTGGCTTGTTCAGTAGCTCTAATTGAAGCTTTTGTAGCTAGTTTTTCTTGTTCTGCAGCTCTATCTCTTTGCTGATTGGCAATTTCTGTTTGTCTCTCAGCTTCCTTTTTCTCCTTCTCAGCTAATAATTCATTTTGTTTGGCAATGTCCGCTTGTACTTCTGCCTTATCCTTTTGTGCATCTGCCTCGGTTTTTTGAACAAATGCATACACTAAAAATAAAATACTGATAACTGTTGCTGCTCCCATTACCAAAGCTGTCATTCGAGCAGTTCTTAGCCTTCTTTTTTGCTGCAGCTCTTTTGCTTTCTGCTCAATTACATATTCCTCTTCGGAATGCTCCAGAAAAGACAAGGTGCGCTCATAAGCCGGATGATAGCGCTGGCCCCAAATCAAAGTCGGATTATGTTTTTCCTTCCAGTTTAAGGCTAGTTGTAAATCCGGTGGTCTCCATAAACTGGTTTTACCCTCCTGATACATCTCAGCAGCCTCAGCTAACCTTTTATACATAGCCACAGCATCTTCTTCATCATTCACCCAGTTTTTGAGCCTACTCCAAATACGCATCAAACTCTCATGCGATATATCAATTATAGAATCTTCGTCAAGTCTAATTCCATACTGGGGAGTTAACAAAGATCTGCTGGGATCTCTGAATTTATCAATTATATCAATCAGCTTATGTTCGGAAGTACTGGCTATTGATGCTATTTCAGAAAGCTTAGTAGGCCTTCTGATGCCAAAGCTGCCACCTCTTTTTTCAGTGATGGCTTTAAATAATGACTCGCATATGCGCTTTTGCTCTTCATTTAATTCATCGTATGCCTCATTGGCGTGCATCGATAACGCTTCAGCCATAGTACCAATGGCTTCATAATGCTTTATGTCGAGAGGTTCTTCCTCAAAATCTTTAAAGTGCGTCCAGTAATCCCAGGTACGCATTAACGCATGCTGCAGAATAGGCAGTTGATCGGGGTTGTCTCCTAAATCATTGAGTAACTGTTGAACTAGCCTTGGTGCAATAGCAGCGTTGCCTACAGCAACCGGACCTGTAATAGCTCTTCTTTTTTGATCTCGCGTCATTTGCGGAATCAGGTATTGGCTATCATTAATTTTTTTAGTGAGTTCAGGAAACTGTGAACACTCCCCTATAAAATCAGAACGCATGGTAATAGCCACATAAATAGGGGCACCTTGATGATTAATAGCCTCCATCAACAAGTTAATAAAGGCTAAAGTCTCATTGACGGAATTGGCACTTGAAGAATCCTTAAAGCGAAATAATTCTTCGAACTGATCAACAAGTATGAGGTAATTTTTATCGGAGTCTCTTCTGAACTGTAAAATGGTTTCCACCAAACCCAAAGAGGAACTCTTAAGCATTGAGCTGATGATTGTTTTTTTGATTTTTAAATCCTCTTCTCCATTAATCTCTTCAGTAAGATCTGCCTCCATTAATGCCTGAGCCAGATTATCTATAGGTGAAGCTCCTGGTCTGGTTACTACCACTTCCCATTCTGTACTTGTACCCGTAAGAAAGCCTCCATAAAGAATAGGCAACACACCACAGTAAATAAAAGATGACTTACCACTACCTGAAGGGCCTATAACGCCTACAAACCTGTGTTGAGATAGTTTTAATAGCACTTCATCGCTCTGGCCTTCGCGACCAAAAAAGAGGTGACTTTCTTCTATTTTGAAAGGTCTTAAGCCCGGAAAAGGATTATGAGCCTTACCATAGTTTACTTGAGGGTCGATATTTTTAGTTTCAGGCAGTTTCATCCTCAATTAATGACTTCCGGTTTTTTAAATTCCTTTTCAAGTTGAATAAGAAAGTTTTCTACAGTTTCTAAATCATTTACACCTGCCACCTTGATCTGATATTTTTTACCAAGAACAGACAGCTCTTCTTTTGGCTGTGAAGAAAGCAAAAGTTTACCTAAAATTGGTTTGTTTCGGCCAAAACCTGGTGCTTTTAGTAAATCGAGCAGCTTCATGTGTACCCATTGTTCATTTACATTATCTTGAACTACAAAGGCCACATCCATTTGCTTTAAGCAATCTATATGATGGTTTCTTAACTCCATAAGACCTCCCAAATCCGGCATTTGCAAAACATTTACATTTCTTTTTTTCAAAATGTCCATCACCTTTTTTGAAACTTCTTTATCCTGAGAATCAGCAAGTAAATATACGCTAAGCTGGTTAGGTGAATTGGTTAAGTCAATGCTTTTTAATTTACTATTAATACCTCCTGCTAATAATTCTTCCCAAAGTGTATTTTTAAAGTCTTCTAAAGACGTTTGGAGCACTTCGGCCCCGGCAGATGCATGCGCATCTCTTTTTATGTTATGAATGAATGACTTTTGTTTTTCGCTGGCATATTTTAAGGAAGGCGATATCCAAATAAGTCTTTCAAGCTTATTTTTTTCTTCTGATTTAGAGGCGGCCATCTCATTTTGTAAATCTACAATTGAAATTTCAGAGCCTTTGGGGATATTCCCGTATGAGGCTCCAATCATATGGATAGAAAAAGTACATTCTTCCAAATCTTTGGCAATCGATGCCTTCCATTCACCCGCTGTCAAGGTGGCATGGGATTTTGGGTACACTTCAAAACCATGTCTTATCAATTCTCTTTTGATAATATTTCTCGCTCCTACTAAATCCTGACCCGTTTCGGCTAAGTATACTGCCTTTCTTTTATGAGCTATATCTTTTTCGGTAATGGGTTTATTTACTTTTTCAAGAATGGCTTCGTAGATATCAAAGCAAAGATCTATCATTTTCATCCAATAGTTTTTCTCTGCTTCCTTACTGAAAAAATCATGAAGCTCTCTTTGATTCTCGTCTTCCTCGGTATGATAAAGTTTATAGGCTGGCAAATGCTTAATAGAATCCGGCACATCTACATAGTCAAGCGGTGCTTTAAAAACCTTAAAAACCGTTTTCTCCAAGTTTCTATCTGAGTTGCTTATAAAAGACTCCAACCTATCGAGCGAGTTGCCTGATAAAATAAAATCCGGACTTAGCAACGCTATGAGTATGCCTTCTTCTTTGAGCTCATGAGTATCAGTATCAGATAGTAAATTAAGCTCGAAAGATTTGCCTGATGTTTGGCGCAACATCATAAACAAAAACTTCTTGAAATAAGTCACCCAGCCTTTTCCATCAAGAATGCTCTTGTCATCTTCCGAAGCGTAGAGAATATTTATCTGAATCCTATTCATGTGTTTTAGTCATTTGAGTTGTAATAGCTGAGAAAAACTCGCTCGTAAACTCCCTGCTTTTTGACATTTGGGTGTAAAAATTATTGGTGTTAAGCTTAAATAATATGCTATCCCGATCAGCTCTTAATTCCGTTTGCGACAGTTTGCGATCGGGTTGAAATAACTCACCGAAAACCTGTTGAACTTTAAGCAAATTCTCCGTTCCATCTTCATTCATAAGGCTAGCATTACCTTCGGCCAACACATAAATCGCATTATTCTCAATTTGAGTAAGATCGATTGATTCATTTGTCTTGAGTCTTACAATTTCTGTATTATCAGCTAATTCGCACAACTGTACACCGCTGATATGTTGAAATACATCTAACTTTTTTAAGAACATTACTATTTCAACCAGCAGATAATAGCCATCATTTAAGCCATCATGCAATTGATTATAGGCAATAATTTCAACGAGTTTGTCCTTTTCTTCTTCCGGAATTCTATCAATAACTTTCTCGAATTCGTTGGGGCTCCTGTGGTAAATTAACCAGGCAGCAACTTCTTTAAGTAATCTATCTTTATTAAAAATATGAGATATAACTGCATAATTAGCTTCGAACTGATCGTGAAAGGCTAGTATATATAGCGCACAAGCTTTTACCCATCTTGAAAGCTGATTGTAATCTCTATTGATAATGTTGTTAAGTAGCCTAAGTAGCTCGAAGTGCTCTCTTGGATAATAGATAACTAATGTATTTACCTTCTCATTTACTGAAATATCATCTACCAGAGGAAAGAGTTTTGGCTTTAAGTCATTGGATAAGAACATATCAAGCAATTCCATACCGTATGCAATACCCTCAGCTGTTTCCGATAGTATATTCTCTTTTACCAGGCTTACACTTTCTGCATCATAAAGAAGTGATAGCAACATAAAAATTTGCTCATAATTTTGATTGACTTCCTCCTTTATTGCATCTCTTAATAAGGTATAAGTTTCCTCTTTTGGTAATTCATTTATAGCAGCCAGGTTCCATACCGTTTTGCCTATTTCTTCATCAATAAGTTGTTGAATAATTTGAATGTGGTTACCGCTAGCATTGAAATCAGTATAGCCAAAACCATTAAGCATTTGGTAAACTATTCTCTTATCAGGATAGTCGATTTTTTTGAACAATAGCGCGCGCGCCTCATCGCCACCAATCTTGGCCATAATTCTAACAATCGCCAGCATTATTTTATCAGATTGTCCGGACTTATGAAAGGCTGATTCTAAATGGTGGAGCACTGCATCCCCGGCAGAAATAAGGGCTGCTGAAGCTGCATAGCCATATTTGACAGAATCAAGCATGTCAATTAACACATTCCAGGTTTCGTGTCTTTTTAGCTGACGGGCAGTTTGGATGGCCTCCATGCGCACCGATTGATTGGCATCTTTTAGCAAATCGATCAACAGAAAGATATTCTTAGCATCGGCATATTGAAGAAAGATTTTTGCGGCATATAGCCTGTTCTTTACTTCTAAAGAACGGGACAAAGCACTTAATTGCTCAAATGTAACAGGCACTACATCTTGCGATTGGTTTTCCTTCAAGGCTTTTTCCGCCAACTTCTTAAGCGTTAGTTTGGACGATGAGAAGTCAACTTCCTGAGCACCTTCCAAATAAGCTTTCACCTTATTTGAATCTGAATCGCTCAGATTAGCTTTCATAGCTTCAAATTCATCAGGCTCAAGTTTCTCCATCAACTTTAATCCAAATAGCTTTTTGTTTTCTTCCTGACTATTAACCTGTCTTCTTAATAATCTGGTTAGTGAGTACTCATTAAAAATATTGCCAGTGGCCCTTTCCTTATTTTTAACTAATGTTTTTTGCAGTGTTAATCTGTAGCCATTGTGCATATAGCGGGTCACAAAGTACCAGATTGCCAAAAGAGGTAAGGCCGATACTGAAATTGTTAACAAATTAAATCTTTCAATTTGGCTTAGAAGCAAAATGACAGAACCGGCAATTAAAGCTGCAAATGCGTTAACAACTCCCTGAATTTTAGTTTGAATATCGAAGCGTGTGGAGGAATCTAATGGTAAGAAGTAAAGTTTAAAAGCTGGTTCATCGAGTGCATCTTTCAATGACGAGACAAGCAGTCTACTTACAGCTATCATCACGAAAAAGGCAAAAAATGTAGGGCTTTCGGGGGTATAGCCTAAAGCCGCACCCACCAAACAAGCTACGGTTGTAATTAAGATAGTTACAATGGGGTTTATTAATAAAGACACTTTTAGTCCGTAAAGCGCAATAATTTTATCTGTTGCAAATGTTTGGAACAGAAAGCTGAAAATGATTACTGCCCCATTAAAGTAAGTAAGAAATAATGCCAGGTTGCCTTCATTAAATCTTGCCGAGGCAACGCTAAAGAAAGTATAGTCAATGAAGTTAACGGCAATCATTGAAATGATCACAAAGCCCACCATCAGCATCACATACTTTTCTGACATGAGCCTTTTATAAGGAACAAAAGTATTTTTTCTGGCTCCCCTAAGGTGCTCTTTGCTACTGTTCATTAACCAGGTAAAGGCAAACAACATCCCTCCAACACTAATGAGGCTGAGGGTTAATAAGTCCTGCTCCTCAAAAGCTCCTCTTTTTTCATTCAACATCAAGGGGATTACTACTAATAAGGCTATGATGGATGCTGTTAATTGACCCGTATCAATTCCTCCGATAATTCTTTTTGACTGTCTTAAATCGAATAATCGACCAAAGGCTCCCCAAAAAATAAGCAGTATTAAATAAGTGAAAGGAACTACAATAGTAAAGGTGAAGAAGTATAAGGGTGAAGCATCCTCCATAGTAGAGTATGCAAGCTCAACTGCACCAAGCACCAGGAAAATAAACAGTAAGGTAAATGATGATAACGCCTGAAAGCTAATTTTTGATTGAAAGTAATTGAAGATGGCTGTAACCGTTACCCCAATGATACCAGAAGCCAAAATTGCCAAGGGTAAATCTGTTTCCTCACTAAAGTTATTAAGAAATAAGGCTTCAGCCCCAACCGCTAAACTGGAAACGAAAAAACCCATGAAGGCTCCTAATAGGATTAGTAGGAATACTCTTTTTGACTCGGCTTCCTCCGCATTAAATATTTTAAGAAGAAGTTTTTTCAATGGTTCATTTGGTTATAACTTACTCAATGTAAGATACTTATTTAACAATTAATATTCTAACCAAACAAAAATGCGCCTTTTTCGATCAGTTCTCAAATTAATGGTATGAAGAATTAGTATACATTTAGTGTACACCGCTTTAAAAAGTTAGTTTTCATTCTTTTTGATGTACCTATTAATCAGGAAAGCCACGCCCCATAATATCAGGGCACCAGATGTGGTGTACACTCGAAACTCCGGACTATAGCGAAGGCTGTAATAAAAAAGTATGATAGTACTTGCGAAAAGTACCCAATATATAATTCTTAAAAATTGAATTTTACTCATTTTAATAACTCGTATGCGGCATTCAGGTAGGTATAAATTTCAGCCGGGTGGTGATCAATGTATTTTTTACTTCTTTGTTTTCCTAACCTCACAACAACAGCATTTTTATCTTGCAACACAAATATGTATTGCCCCAAAATACCGCGGGCATATGGAATTTGCTTTCCTTTATAATTGACAATCCACCATTGGTAGCCATAAAATCCAGACTCAGATTCCCTCATGCTATAATCAGCAGGTGTTGTCATCATATGAATATAGTCAGGATGAATAATTGGCTTTCCGTCAATTGATTGGCCTTCATTTAAAACCAATTGGCCAATTCTGGCAAAGTCACGAGCTGTGCTGTTAAAGCAGCAAAAGGCTTTTTCCATGCCTCCCGCCTTATCTAAACTCCATAATGCATCTTGCTCGGCACCAATTCTTCTCCATAATCTGTTGGTTGCATATTCGCTTAATGATTGACCTGTAGCTACCTCCAATATTTCTGCTAAAACTTGTGTGTCAATACTTTTATAATCGAATTCTAATCCAGGAGCGCTTTCAGTAGATAGACCAGCGACCAAGCCCCTCAAATCAGTGCCATAATAAGCTCTGGTAGTAACTGAAAATGGATTGGCATAGCCTTCGCTCCAATCTAAACCAGAGCTCATGGTAAGTAAGTCTCTAATAATCATATTAGCTTTTTCACCTTCAGCAAACTCTGGTAGGAAATCACTTACAGGCTGAAACACACTTTTGATCTGATTCTCTGATATGGCAATACCAATAAGCAAACTCACTATGCTTTTAGCGGCAGAAAAAGAATTGGAAATACTTTTTTGATCATAGCCTTCATAATAGTGCTCATAAACTATTGCTGTATCCTTTATTACTAGAAAGGCCGTTGTTTCATAATGAGCTAGCGTATCCTGAAAAACACCACCTAACTCATATTGATTGTAATTTTCTGACAACTTCCACGGGAGCGGATTGCTGGCAACTACTTTTCTATTTTCAAAAATTTCGTAGTCGTCAATATTAGCATGAAGATACAGAAAAGCTCTTTGCGCATGCGTTGGCAACAATAGATAAACTACGAAGAGCAAAATCACTAAAAATATAAGGCCTCTTACTAATTTCTTCATAAGCTGAAATTACAGCCCGTAAATATAAGAGATATTCTTGCAGAATTGAGCAGGAAAAACCTTTGTGTTCCTAAAAATGCTCCCTTTTAGCGCTCGCCAACCATATTCCAGAGTAAACTTCTTACCTCCTCATGATTTTCTACAGCAAACTTAGCATATGAAAATCCATTGCCTACTTTAATGGTTTCAGCTGTATCCGATAGTGCTTCGAATGTATCTTCATCTGTTCTATCATCACCAAAAGCCATTACAAAATCAGAATTCATATCCTTCAGCCTTTCTTTGGCTGCTTTACCTTTATTAATAGCTGACGGTTTAACTTCTACCACATGGTCGCCATCAATTATATCAAGCCCTTTATTTGATAAGAAATGTTTGAGGTGAGATGATAGCTCTCTAGATCTTAACCCCCCGAGTCCTTTTTCTACTTTTCTATAGTGCCAAACTAAAGTATGTTCCTTTTCTTCAAGGAAGGATCCTGGAGTTCGCTGAATGTAAAACTCCATGATATTTCTGGCCTCATCCTTCCATTCGCTGGAAATAATTTCAGGGTTCTTAATCCAGCCCTTGCCATCGATATTAATTTTAATGCCATGTTCGGCAATTAAGTCAATATGAAATTTAGTAAGCCACTTATCGAGGGTGGCGGCTTTTCTACCACTGATTACCACAAGTTTGGCTTTTTTAGAGAGTACTGTTAATAACTTTTCAAGTTCTTCATCTGGTGCGCTATCTTCAGGATCTTCAAAGAAAGGTACAAGAGTACCATCATAATCCAGAAATATAATAGGGTCTTTTGATTTCTTAAATTTGGCAACAAGTTCTTCTTTTAGTTCTTCCGTAAGTTTCTTGGTAGCCATGGCTTCCTGTCGTGCTTTTAAGCCTCTTAGGTTGCCAATGAATAAATCGACCCATTGGAAAATGGTGTACTTGCTTACGGTTTGCTGCATAATCTGCATGCGCCTCTGCTGTTCTTTAATAGGCATTTCAAGGGCGCGTTTAATCGATTCAACCATTTCAGCTTCATCGTTAGGATTTACCAAAATAGCATCTGATAACTCTTTAGCCGCACCGGCCATCTCACTAAGGATAAGCACACCATCTTGGTTTTCGCGAGAGGCGATATACTCTTTACAAACCAGGTTCATACCATCTCGCTTAGGTGTAATCATGGCAATTCTGCACATTCGGTAAAAAGCGGATAACTCATCCAGCGGATAACTTCTGTAATAGAACCGAATAGGCACATAATTAATGGTAGCATATTTTCCGTTGATATGACCAACCAAAAACTCAACCTTTTCTTTCAAGGCTTTATAGCTTGGCACCCTATCTCTGGAAGGAACTACAATAAGAAATAGTGAAACCTTGCCTATGTATTCCGGATTTTCATCTAGAAATCTATCGAATGCTTTTAATCGACCCGGAATGCCTTTTGAGTAATCCAGCCTATCCATTGACAAGATTAAATCTTGAGAACCAAGAGAATTTCTAAAGGCCATTTCCTTAGCCTTAGCTAATTCGCTTTTAGCAGATTGGGCATATTTGTCATAATCAATTCCCATCGGCAGAGAATCTACCTCAACCAATCTGTTTTTAACTAATATTTGATTTCTATTGTAGCTGTAGCCTGCTAACCTATGGCAACTACTTAAAAAGTGGCGCATGTCATCATAAGTATGGAAACCAATATAATCTGCACCTAAAACTCCATTCAGCAACTTTCTTCTCCAGGGTATCATTCTAAATACTTCATAAGAAGGGAAAGGAATGTGCTGAAAAAACCCGATTGTTATATTTGGGAATTTTTGCCTTAGCATATTGGGAACTAACATGAGCTGGTAATCGTGAATCCAAACCACATCATCTGGTTCAAGCCATTTACTTACTGCATCAGCAAATTTTTGGTTGGCATCTGTGTAAGCTTTCCACTCCTCATCCTTAAAGCGCATATGGTGAATGAAATAGTGAAAAGCAGGCCATAAGGTTTGGTTACTAAAGCCTAAATAAAATTCCTGAACTTCCGCCTCACTTAAAAATACAGGGCGCATATTGCGCTGTATCAGCTCCCCTTCAACTTCCTTCTCCTCTTCTTCCGGTAAAGAAATCCCTGGCCATCCTACCCAAATATTATCTCCATCTTTGTAGATGGAGCCTAAGCCTGTTGCTAGTCCACCTTCACTGGTTTTGTAAAGATTTTTTCCATCTTCTTTTTCAATTCTAATTGGTAAGCGGTTAGATACAATTATGGTTTTTGACATGGTAGGATATTAATTTCTCGCGGATTTTATTTAGTCAATTTAAGGCTTTGTACTTATTAATCATACTGTTAAGGCCATTGTTCACAAAAATTTAAAGGCATTCCACTTATGTTATTGGTTATTAAAGTTCTTCAAAAGGAAACAAAGCACTTTACGACAATATAATTTACCTATGTATTTTTAAACCTATTTTGTATATTTTGAGCTTAATACAGAACTATGCTCAGAAAAAGAATTTTTGTTGGTGCCTTAGTTAGCATCATTCAAATCGCTGTTTTTTACGCTACTTACAAATACATTTTAATTTTTGATGGCTTATTCGGAATGGATTTGAGCAAAACTGTTTTTGAATCGATCTTTCTCGATTGGTTTATAAATGACTACGTGCTGGTTTTTGCAATGCTCATTTTACTTCAAAACCTCCTCATTATTATTACCTGGCGAAAAAAGTGGACGATTTTGTTAAGAATCATTACCTCTATTCTTCATACCCTCTTCTGGCTGGATAACATGGAAACACTCAAATATGAATCCATGATCATGGGAGTTGTTGGCCTAATCCTTATTTGGCTCGGCCCTCTGTTCGAACTTTTGTTCATTAAACTTCTTAAAATTGAGCACCCTTATAGGGAAAGAGATTATTACGAAGACCTCAATTAATCACATTCTGTAAATACTATTCAAACAATATAGCGGTTATGGCCTTAATAATGGATAAATTGCGGCCGTTTTATTAAACCTGAATTTGAACAGAATACTTAAATACTTTTTAATCTCTATTGGGGTAATTCTTTTGTTGTTAGTTGGCCTCATCCTTTCTTTAAGGCTTCCTTATGTGCAGCAGAAAATAACCAACTATGCTACCTCTTATGTGAGCGATAAAACCGAGACTGAAGTTTCTATCGACAGGCTCTATGTCACCTTTTTAGGTGCCGCTCAAATAGAAGGGATTTATCTGGAAGACAAGCAAAAAGATACGCTGCTTTATGCTAAGTCAATTTTGGTTGATGTTGAATGGAAACCCCTTTTGGATGGTTTTTATCATGTAAAGAGAGTAGCACTTGAAGGCGTTAATGCCAACATCCATAACTCAAAAGACAGCACTTTTAACTACCAATTCTTAATTGATGCTTTCTCAGATTCCACCAGCAATAAAAAGCCTGCAACTCCTGATAGTACTAAAGAAAAAAGCTCTATTCCTTTTAGTATTGATAAAATCTATCTGGCAGACATAAATGCATCATTTAAAGATATAACCACCACCTTAAAAACTTCCCTATCACTAACTGAACTTGAAACTGAAGTTAACTCTTTAGATTTTGACAGTTTAAATTTTGATGTAGCTCACCTTAATTTAAATGGCGTTAATTTTCAATACCGACAAGAGCAAGGGTCTCCGCCCTCAGAAGAAGAAAGTGACGTTAGCCTACCCCACATAAAAGTAGGGTCAATTAAATTAAGTGATATCAAATTTAATTATGATGCTGTTTACGATAGTTTATTTGTAGGTGGTGATTGGAACAAACTTGAAATTACTACTGCTTCTTTAAACCTCAATAAACAACAGATTAAGGTTGAAAGGCTTTTGAACCAGCAGCAATCATTCTCTTTACTGTTACCCACTACAGATACCACAAGTGCTCAAAGTGATTCTGTCAACAACAACTCTGACGAACCCTTTACTTTACCTGACTGGACTATTGATGTTGGTGAAATCGACTTCAACTTGCGGCAGCTGGCTATTAACATGGGCAAACCTGTCAAGACTAAAAGCTTTGATGCAAATCACCTCAATTATAGCCACATAAATCTTTCTTCTGAATCACTTTCTTTTTCTTCTAAGCAGATTAAGGCCGATGAGCTTCGTTTTTCCGCTCAGGACAAAAACAACTTTAACCTCAAACAACTTAAAACAGATCTTGACTTTAACGACAAAGGAATTTCATTAATTGGTTTAAAGCTACAAGCCAATCAAACAAATATTGATGGTGATATCATTTTACAGTATAATTCCTTTGATGAACTGATAGAAGCTGACCTGAATAAAATCAATGCTAACATTCAATTTAAAGCGGGAACAAAGGTTGCTCTTAATGATGCATATTATTTCTCTCCAAGCCTGAAAAAAGTTGCTCCCTATGATTCTCTGGCCAAACACCCAATTGCTTTATATGGCCAGCTAAAAGGTAATGCTCTAAAAACTGATATCGAAAAGCTCGTTGTTTTTTACGGTGAGAAATCAAGCATCAATACCAAAGGTTCAGTAGAGAGATGGATGAATGCTGACAGCATTCAAGTAACTCTTAATGATTTAACCTTGAATGCGAGTACCAATGATTTCTCTTTTTTCATGCCATCCGACTACCCCAATCATTACCCTCAAAAAGTTGAGTTAACTGGAAAGGGATTTTATTCTCCCCAAAAAGTATCGGCAGATGCTAATGCTGTTATTGATAACTATTCTCAACTAGATGTAAAAGGATTCCTAAACCTGACCAAAAAACAAGATTATAAGCTTGACCTAAAAGCAAGTAAATTGGCTTTAGACAAGTGGTTGCAAGACTCTATTAGTTTTGAACCAACCGATGTTTTTGTAAATGCCGAAGGCTCAGGATTTAAATGGCCTAATTTAACAACTGATGCCAGCATCATTATTCCTAAGTTTAGTTATCAACAAATGGACTTCGACTCCCTTTTTCTCGATTTGCAAGTGATAAAGGACTCGCTAAACTTAAACAGTAAATACAAAGATAATAAACTAGCCTATCAGCTTACTGCAAATGGAAAACTCGATTCTACTCAGCAAAAAATCACTTTAGACCTGAATCTTGATAAACTTAACCTTCAGACTTTTGGCATCGCAGATTCATTGGCTTATGCCCAGCTTCATTTAAACTCAGATATTTTACTGATCGATAGCTCTCAATATATTGACCTGAAAATCGAGCGAATGTCTTATGCCGATCAGACAAATTTTTTCACTTTTGATCCTCTCAAACTTAAAGTGGGTAACGATGCAGACAGCAGCTACATTTCTTTAGAGTGGGAGCAAATTTCGGGTGAGGTAAAACTCAATCAGCCACTAAATGCGCTTAGCAGAATTCAATATAATGCGGAAAATATTCTGGCTTTAGAGCTTTTCAATGTGGATTCCACATACAAACCGGTAGATGTTAAGGTAGACATTAAGGCCGCCCTAAGCGAAAATGTAAATGCCCTGCTTAATGAATCTCTCACTTTTGATCCATTAAGGTTTCACGGTGAGTATCTGTCGAAAAAGAAAATGCTTGATTTCCAATTAAACCTCCCTCAGCTTACTTATCAAGATATTAGCATCGATAGTTTAGCAATGGATATTAAAGCCGATACCAACTCCTTAAAACTTGAAAATACTATAAAGAAAATTGAATCCGGCTTCATCAATATTTATGAAACTTCGCTACTGGCAGATGTAAACCAGGAACAAGCTAATTTTAAGCTATTCATGCTTGATGAACTTTCTGATAGTTTGTTCTTTATTAATGCGACTGCAAAAGAGTATAATGATTCCTTAAACTGGAAAATTAACCCTGATAGGTTGCTGTTAAATGGTTCAAGATGGGAGGTAAATGACGATAATACTTTCAAGTTTACAGATAATAAATTGCGTATTGAAAGTCTCCGCTTAAAACAAGGGGAGCAGTCTTTGGCAATTGAAACCATAGAAAATGAAAACTCAAATGGTTTAGCTATAGATTTTAGTCAGTTCCGGATCGAGAATTTTATTTCGCTTCTAAACCCTGAAGAAATAATACTTAAAGGCATGTTAGATGGAAAGTTTCGTCTGGCAGATTATAATAACCCCTTGGATTTCACTGCTGATATAAACTTAAAGAACATTTCTGTTTTCGATAAAGACGGTGGCAACTTGAGCTTATCAGCAAAACAAATTGAAAATCATAAATATGATTTAAAGATAGATGCCAAAGGACCGCTTGATTTAGAAGGTGGTGGTTGGATAGACACTAATACGGAAAGCCCAACATTTGACATTGACCTGGAAATGCTCAAGCTTTCATTACCATTTGTAACAGCTTTTTCTGAAGGGTTTATTAAAGAAGCCTCAGGCACGATTGCAGGAAACTTCAAAATCAAAGGTAACATTGACAATTTCGATTATTCAGGTGATATCCGATTTAAAGATGCCAGCGTATTTTCAACCGATTTAAATACACAATTTAAGCTCCCTAATGAGAAGCTATTGCTAAAAAACCAAACTATCCATTTAGACAACTTTACTGTTTTAGATGAACAGAATAATAAAATGCAGCTAACTGGAGATATCTACACAAATGAACTACTTAATCCTGATATTCAGCTTGAGTTAAAAGCCAATAATTTCCAGCTAATGAATACCGATAAAAGTAATAATGAGACTTATTATGGGAAAGTTTATGTGGATGCCAATATAAGCTGGAAAGGCACTCTAAACAGGCCAAAAATTAATTCAGAATTAACCATAAATGATAATACCAGCTTCACTTATGTAGTACCTCCTTCAACAGTTGATATTATTGAACGGGAAGGAATTGTTCGTTTTCGCAGCCCTTATGAAGCGCTCGATAGCTTAAAGGTAAAGGGCGATAGTACCTCAAAGAATGTCGATATAAGTGGAATTGAGTTAGATGCCCTCATTAAAACAGATAAAAATGCTCAATTTAAAGTAGTGGTAGATGAGCGTAGAGGTGATTACCTAATTATTTCAGGTGAAAGTGACTTAAACTTAGGGTTAAATGAAGCCGGAACAATTAACCTCACAGGAAACTATTTGGTAAACGAAGGCTACTATCAACTCAGCCTTTATGATTTAGTAAAACGTAAATTTGAAATACAATCGGGCAGCCAGGTAAAATGGTATGGTGATCCTTATGAGGCAGGTCTGGATATTACAGCTAACTACCAGGTGGAAACTTCTCCATCCACATTAATGGCTGATCCTTCAAGTAGCTCTCAAACAAAATCACAATACAGACAAAAAGTACCCTTTATAGTAAACCTTTTTATAAATGGTAGCCTTTCAAGTCCTGAAATTACTTTTGGTTTAAACATGCCGCAGGATGTAAGAGGCACCTTCGGTGGACAAGTTTATCAGCAAATTCAATCCATTAATAACAATGAAGCCGAATTGAACAAGCAGGTTTTTTCTTTGCTTGTGCTTAATCAATTTTTCCCTCGTGGTTCATCAGGCACTGGCCCCGATTCAGAAGTAATAGCTCGAAATTCTGCCAGCCAGATTCTAACTAATCAATTGAATAAAATTAGTGATCAATACATTAAAGGAATTGATCTGAGCTTAGATTTAGACAGCTATAAAGATTATGAAAGTGGCACCGCTAAGGATAGAACCCAATTAGGATTGAGTCTGAGTAAAAGTTTATTCAATAACAGGTTTAGAGTGCAAATTGGTAGCCAGGTAGATTTGGAAGGTCAGCAACGCCAAGACCAAAGTGCAACAGACATTCTTGGCAATGTATTAATCGAATATCTACTTACTGAAGATGGTACTTATAAACTAACTGGTTACAGAAAAAATGAGTTTGAAGGCCTAATTGAGGGTCAGGTAACTGTAACAGGCTTATCAGTTCAGTTTAATAAAGAGTTTGAGCAATTTAAAGACTTATGGAATAATAGAGATGAAGAATAGGCTCAATTACCATATCATATGCCTTTTAAGCATGCTTTTTCTAGCAAGCAGCTGCAATACATTAAAGTATATTCCTGAAGACGAAAAGCTATACACAGGTGCGGATATTTCAATAAAGGGTAAACTAAGCCGCTATGAAAAAGGAGAATTAAAAGAAGAGCTTAATTTAGTAACTCGGCCAAAACCCAATGAAAAAATTCTTGGTATACGCTTGGGTCTTTGGGCAAGACAACGAGTAAATAGAGGCGTATCTACTTTTTATTCCAGATGGATAAACAAAAGAATAGGTGAAGAAGCTGTGTTGTTAAGCGAAATAGACCTTAACAGCACAAATAAACTTATGCGTAATAGGTTAGAAAACAAGGGATATTTCTACAGCCAAATTAGTTCTAAAAAATCTCCTGGCAGACTAACTGGAGTTACCAAGTTTACAATCCGCCCTGGCACAAGGTTGTTAATCAGTGAATATGAATATGATTCTGTAGGTATTCCCTTAATGGATAGCTTATTAACTGAGTATACGAGCAGAGAAAAAACCATTAAGCCTAAAGCCCCTTTTGACCTTTACATGCTAAAACAAGCAAGATCTAATATCTCTCACTATCTCAAAGAGCAAGGTTACTATTATTTCAATGCCGATTATCTAATTTTTGATGCTGATTCTGTTAATACCACTGAACCAAATAGGGTCAAATTAACCTTAATGGTGAAAGAAAATACTCCGCAGGCCGCACTTGCTCAGTATAAAATTGGTGACATAACTGTTTTCCCTCATTACACTTTATTGAATGACAGCACCAAAACTGGTAATGACACGGCAATCTATAAAGGTGTGGAATATATTCAAGATGGTATTTA
The DNA here is from genome assembly GCF_016734805.1 of Marivirga atlantica. GTDB lineage: Bacteria > Bacteroidota > Bacteroidia > Cytophagales > Cyclobacteriaceae > Marivirga > Marivirga atlantica. The sequence continues at coordinate 555,036 of NZ_JAERQG010000001.1, read as the reverse complement.
TTTCTACCCTGCCAAATTGCATCCCTATCTCTTATTTAAGGAGGGGGATTTATACGATGAAGAGGAGGAGCGATTTACTAGCAGGCGTTTAAATTCCTTGCAAAACTATAGATATGTAAGCATCCGCTTCCAACGTGATTCTACACTTGCAAGTGGGTATGGAACACTTAATACCTCAATTTATCTTTCTCCATTAAAAAAGCGTTCGTTCGTAGCTGAATTTCAGGGCACCTCAAAATCAAACAACTTTGTGGGCACAGCCCTAACACTAGAGTACTTGAACAGAAACATTTTTCATGGAGCGGAAACCTTCAGTTTAAAAGGAAAAGTTGGTTATGAGGCTCAATTAGCAGGAGGTGAACTATCAGGTTTAAATAGTTTGGAAACCGGTATTGCAGCAGAGTACCGAGTACCTCGTTTGGTTTCACCTTTTCATTTGCACGAAAAATTCAGATACTCCATCCCTAAAACCAAGTTTAGGCTGTCTTATGATGTGCTTCGCAGAGTGCAATATTATTCGTTGAACTCGTTTCTTGGTTTAGTTGGCTATGAATGGAATGTAAATGCGTATGTTACCCACAACCTGAACCCAATCTCAGTTAACCTTATTAACATTGCCAAAAAAACCGCAGCCTTTGAGGAGCTACTCAACGATAACTCCTTTTTAAGAAGAAGTTTTGAGCAACAATTTATTCCCGCTTTAAGCTACAGCTATCAATACAATAAGTTGTTGCTTACAGAGCAGAGAAGCCGTTTTCTTGTTTTGTTTAATGCTGAATTGGCAGGAAATATGTTTGGGCTCATTCAAAATATCGGTGGCAATTCTGGTACCAATAAATCTTTATTTGGTGTAGAATATGCGCAGTACAATAAGTTCGATATTGATGTCAGAAACTATTTTGAAGTCACTCAAAACTCGCAATTTGTGACTCGCTTATTTACCGGCTGGGGATTTCCTTACGGCAATTCTCAAAGCTTGCCATATTCCAAACAGTATTTTTCAGGTGGGCCAAATAGTTTGCGTGCTTTCCGAATTCGATCTGTAGGACCAGGAAACTACTCTACTACAGATGAAACATCGACCAGCTCATTTTTCGACCAGACAGGAGATATTAAAGTAGAGGGCAACCTCGAATATCGTTTTCCAATTTTCTCTTACTTTAAAGGTGCCGTTTTTGCAGATGCAGGAAACGTTTGGCTGCAAAATGGAGACCCTGAAAATAATTTTGAAGGAGAGTTTACTAAAGATTGGTCCAATCAGATAGCCGTTGGTGCCGGTATAGGTTTGCGGCTGGATATTCAATTTGTGGTAGTTCGGCTAGATGTAGCTACGCCTCTAAGAAAAGCCGATGCAAACGGTACTTTCACCTGGCAAGATAACTATCAGTTTGGTAACAAAAGCTGGAGGCAACAAAACATAGTTTGGAACTTTGCAATTGGTTATCCCTTCTAATTTGCAAGTAAGTTAAAAGCAATTGGGTATTGGTTTTTGACTTTAATTAAAGAAAGGCATTACTCAATGTTACTTTAAAATGAGTAATGCCTTTCTCCCAAAACCCGAGGCCTAACTACTACTCTTCATATCCCCACTCTACGCTGCTTTTCATGTCTTTAATGATTAGCTTGTTGGTTTTGAGGATATTTCTGATTTCATCTACCTGCTCGTAATTCTTCTCTGCTTTTGCCTTTTTATAAAACTCAAGCATAGCATCAACCAGAGGACCGGCAGCCGTTGGCATTTCTTCTTTAAGGCCTAGTACCTCTTCCATAAAAGAGATATATGTTTCTTTAAGTCGGTTAAAAGTATCTTCACCTATTTCTGTAAACTTTAGCTGACCCGTTTGCAGTGAGTTGATTTTCTTAACCAGATTAAACAATTCTGCTATTGTTTTAGCGGTATTGAAATCATCATTCATAGAATGGTAGCAGTTATCACATATTTTATTAATCTGCTCTATCTGCTTGTCATTCTTTGCTCCATCATCAGCTATATAGTTTAATGATTTTACAACCTTTAATCCATTGGCTAATTTTTTATAGCCTTTCTGTGATGCTTTTAAGGCTTCATTACTAAAATCTAAGGTACTGCTATAATGAGTTTGCAACATGAAGAAGCGCACTGTCATTGGCGTATAACCCTGATCAAGCATTTTATGATCTCCAGTTACCAGTTCTGTTGGTAAGAAAGAATTGCCTAACGACTTGCTCATTTTCTGACCGTTTACAGTAAGCATATTGGTGTGAATCCAATAGTTTACAGGCTTCTTTCCAGTAGCTCCAACTGATTGAGCAATTTCACATTCATGATGCGGAAATTTCAAATCCATTCCTCCACCGTGTATGTCAAATGTTTCACCCAAATACTTGGTGCTCATTACTGTACACTCTAAATGCCAGCCGGGAAAACCATCTCCCCAAGGTGACGGCCAACGCATGATATGGTCTTCTGAAGCATTTTTCCATATAGCAAAATCTAAGGGGTTATTCTTATCCGTTTGCCCATCTAATTCTCTTGTATTGCTCAATAGGTCTTCAATTTTTCGACCACTTAAAATGCCGTATTCATGTGCCTCATCAAACTTATTTACATCGAAATATACGGATCCATTTACTTCATAAGCCCAGCCTTTTTCTAAAAGTACTTTAACAATTTCAATTTGCTCCACTATATGACCTGTGGCTGTTGGCTCAATATCAGGTGGTAAGGTATTGAACATATCCATCACCTGGTGGAAGCCATTGGCATAACGCTGCACAATTTGCATAGGCTCTAAATTTTCAAGCTTTGCCTTCTTCCCAATTTTATCTTCTCCTTCATCAGCATCACCAACCAAGTGGCCTACATCAGTTATGTTGCGCACGTATCGCACTTTATAACCTAAATGGCGCAGATAGCGATTAATCACATCAAAACTCATAAAAGTACGCACGTTACCCATATGCACATCACTATAAACAGTAGGTCCGCAAACATACATGCCCACAAATGGCGGATTGATAGGTTCAAACAATTCCTTCTTGCGCGTAAGCGAGTTCTGAATTTTGAGGTCTTTAATCATGCCGTAAAATTATAAAAATGCATTTGATAAACATTGATAAACGTTTATTCTTTGAAAGGTTTGAAGATTTCCGTTCGAATCGAGCAGGTTATACCAAAAGATTCTTAATTATAAATTTTGAGAACATTGTAAGATGTTTAGTAAATACTTAAAAACAACCCTCAACTCACACAGACTTAATTTATTATTAAAATAAGCCTATTTGTTTTGCTCAGATATTTCTTCTAAATTTGCACAAAGTTAGCATTTAACAATTGTGAGGGGACTTTAAAGTCCCCTCTTTTTTATCGTAGCGGCATGGAATTGAATTCAATTATTGAAGGATACCTTAAGGAAATCATAACTGATCCGCAGTATTTTGTGGTTGAGATTGTAATTTCCGGAAACGACAGAAAAAAAATTGTTGTGTTATTAGATGGTGATAATGGTGTAGATATAGACTATTGCGCCAGTGTTAGTAGGCAATTGGGCCACCGAATGGAAGAAGATGAGGTGTTAACAAACGCCTACATTTTGGAAGTTTCATCGCCAGGTTTAGATCATCCTTTAATGAATACACGACAGTATATTAAAAATATAGGTCGTGATGTAAAGGTAGAAACTAGTGAAAAAACCATTAAAGGTGAACTTCTTAAGGTTGAAAATGATTACATCATCGTTAATCAGCTTGTAAAGGAAAAAGGTAAAAATAAAACAGTTGAAGAGGAAACAAACATTCCCTTTAGCGATATACAAAAGACTAAAGTCTTAGTTTCATTTAAGTAACATGGACACTTTAAATTTAATAGAATCGTTCGCTGACTTTGCTCGGCAGAAAAACATTGACAGACCAACAATGATCCGCATCCTGGAAGATGTGTTCAGAACTATGATCCGTAAAAAGTACGAAACGGATGATAATTTTGACATCATCATCAACGCGGATAAAGGCGATTTGGAAATCTGGCGTTTCCGTGAAATTGTTGATGATAATTCTGAAGACATCTGGGAGCATGACAAAATAAGCTTGTCTGATGCTAAAAAGATTGAACCAGATTTTGAAATTGGTGAAGAAGTAGCAGAAGAAGTTAAGCTAATCGACTTCGGAAGAAGAGCTGTAACTACTGCGCGTCAAACCTTGATTCAAAAGGTTAAAGACCTTGAGAAGGATATTCTTTTTGCTAAGTACAAAGAGTTGGTAGGTGAAATCATTGCTGGTGAAGTTTATCAAATACTAAGCAGAGAAATTCTATTGACAGATGCTGATGGTAACGAATTAGTATTGCTTAAATCTGAAATGATCCCTAAAGATCGATTTAGAAAAGGGGATAACGTTCGTGCAGTAGTACACAGAGTAGAAATGATCAATGGTAATCCAAAGATCATTCTATCCAGAACTTCTCCGGTATTCCTTGAAAGACTATTCGAGCAAGAAGTGCCAGAAGTATACGATGAGCTTATCACTATGAAAAAAATAGTGAGAGAGCCGGGCGAAAGAGCTAAAGTAGCAGTTGAATCTTACGATGACAGAATTGACCCTGTGGGTGCTTGTGTAGGTATGAAGGGCTCAAGAATTCACAGTATTGTAAGAGAATTACAGAATGAGAATATCGATGTAATTAACTATACTGATAACCTGGAGCTTTATATTCAGCGTGCTTTAAGTCCTGCAAAAATATCTTCAATCAAAATTGATGAAGAAAATAAAAGGGTATCAGTTTACTTAAAGCCTGATCAGGTGTCATTAGCCATCGGTAAAGGCGGACAAAATATTAAATTAGCCAGTAAATTAGTAGGTCTTGAAATCGATGTATTCAGAGAGCTTTCTGAATCAGAAGAAGAAGATGTATTGATTGATGAGTTCAGCGATGTGTTGGAGGACTGGGTAATAGAAGAACTTAAAAAGATAGGTTTAGATACAGCAAAGCGTGTGCTTGAATTAGGCAGAGAAGAGCTAATCAGAAGAACCGACTTAGAAGAAGAAACTATTGACGAAATATTTAAAATATTTAGTCAAGAATTTGAGCAGGAGTAATAGGTAATAAAGACCTCCCTGTTTAAATCAAAATTTTTTAGAAGAACACAAAAGCATTTATGTCAGAAGAAAAAATGATGCGTCTCAGCCTTGCGGCCAGAAAATTGAATGTAGGATTATCTACAATCACAGATTTTCTGAGCAATAAAGGTTTTGAGGTTGACAGCAAACCAAATTCTAAAATCTCAGAAGAGCAGTTTAACATGCTCGCGAAAGAATTTGCCAGCTCTGCTATGGAAAAAGAGGAGGCCTCTGGCCTTACCATAGGTAAAAAGCATGCTGGCAATGTTGTAATTGATTCTGAAGGAGAAACAAAAGAGAGCAAAGAGGACGAAGAAGAAAAAATCCTTATCAAAAACTCAGGATCATCATCGGCTGAAACTTCTGATAAAAAGACTTCTGAAAAAGAAGAAAAGAAACCCGAAGAGGATGTTCACAAATCTGAAGCGCCTAAGCTTCAGGGTATAAAAGTTTTAGGTAAGATTGATCTTGAGGACAAGAAAAAGCCTCAGCCTGAAGCCAAAGAAGAAAAGAAAGAGGAGCCTAAAAAAGAAGAACCTAAGAAGGAAGAGAAAAAAGAGGAGCCTAAACAAAAGGTAGAAAGTAAGAAGGAGGAGAAGAAAGAAGAACCTAAAGAAGAAGCACCTAAAGAAAAGGCTGAAGAGAAGAAGCCTGAAGTTAAGAAAGAGGCTCCAAAGGAAAAGACTGAAGAAAAACCTGAAAAGAAAGAAGCTGAAGAAGAAAAACCAGCAGATAAAACCATTTCTGCCAAAGCTGATTCTTTAAAAGGACTTACAGTATTAGGTAAAATTGAATTGCCTAAGGAAAAAGAAAGAAGAGGGAAGAAAGGTGTTAAGCCAGTTGCCTCTTCCGATGATAAAAAAGAAGGCAAAGGTAAACGTCCTCGTAAAAGAATACAGCCTGGTAGCACTGCCGGTAACAGACCTCAGCACGATCCGCGTGCTAAAAACCAAAAAGGCGGTGGCGGTAGAAATACTGGAAGAAACCAGAAGGCAGAACCAACTGAAAAGGAAATTCAAGAACAGATCAAACAAACCATGGCCCGATTAAGCGGCAAAGGCAGCTCAGGCGGTGGTAATAGATCAAAATACAGAAGAGAAAAAAGGCAAACACAGGCCGATAAAAGGGAGGGCGATCTGCAAGCGCAGGAGCAAGAATCTAAGGTGTTGAAAACAACAGAATTTGTTTCAGCCAATGATTTAGCCTCTATGATGGATGTAAGCGTAAACGATGTTATCGCTAAATGTATGGCCTTAGGCATATTTGCTTCCATTAATCAAAGACTTGATGCTGAAACTATCACAATTATTGCCGATGAATTTGGTTATGATGTGAAGTTCACTGAAACAGATGATGAAACTGAAGTTATTGTTGAAGAAGATAAGGCGGAAGATCTTTTAGAGAGAGCGCCAATCGTTACAATAATGGGTCACGTTGACCACGGTAAAACATCATTACTAGATTTTATCCGTGAATCAAAAGTTACTGCAGGTGAAGCTGGTGGTATTACACAGCACATTGGTGCTTACGATGTAATGACAGATTCTGGTAAGAAAGTAGCATTTCTAGATACACCTGGTCACGAAGCATTTACAGCAATGCGTGCCAGAGGTGCTAAAATTACGGATGTTGCCGTAATTGTAGTGGCTGCTGATGACGCAGTGATGCCTCAAACTAAAGAGGCTATCAATCACGCACAAGTAGCTGGTGTACCAATGGTAATTGCCATTAACAAGGTTGATAAGCCAAATGCCAACCCTGATAAGATAAAAGAAGAATTGGCTAATATAAATATCTTAGTTGAAGACTGGGGTGGTAAATACCAGTGTCAGGAAGTTTCAGCCAAAACAGGTGCAGGTATTGAAGACTTGCTTGAGAAAGTATTACTCGAGGCTGAAGTACTTGAGTTAAAGGCTAACCCTGATAGAAAAGCAACAGGATCGGTTGTTGAGGCAGAGCTAGATAAAGGTAGAGGTTACGTTACCACAATCATGGTACAATCGGGTACTTTGAAAATTGGTGATGTAATGTTGGCCGGAGCTCACTATGGTAAAGTAAAGGCTATGTTCGATCACAGAGGTAAAAAGCTTGATCAGGCCGGGCCATCAACACCGGTATTAGTTTTAGGTTTGGATGGAGCACCTCAGGCAGGAGATAAGTTTAACGTAATGGATTCTGACCGTGAAGCAAGAGAAATTGCCAATAAACGTGAGCAGATTCAGCGTGAGCAATCTATGCGAACTAAGAAGCACATTACACTTGACGAAATTGGTCGTAGATTGGCGATTGGTTCTTTTAAAGAGCTTAATGTAATTATCAAAGGTGATGTGGACGGTTCTATTGAAGCCTTATCAGATTCATTATTGAAGCTTTCTACCGATGAGGTTCAAGTTAACATCATTCATAAAGCAGTAGGTCAGATTTCAGAAAGTGATGTGCTACTGGCTTCTGCCTCTGATGCGATTATTTTAGGTTTCCAGGTAAGACCTTCTGCTAATGCAAGAAACATTGCCGATAAAGAGGAGATTGAAATTAGACTGTACTCAATCATTTATGATGCCATTGACGAAATTAAAGACGCAATGGAAGGCATGTTGGCTCCTACTACAGAGGAAGTTATCACGGGTAACATTGAAGTAAGAGAAATCTTCAAAATCTCTAAAATTGGTACAGTTGCTGGTTGTATGGTAACCGATGGTTATGTGAAGAGAAACAATCAAATCCGTTTAATTAGAGACGGTATTGTGAAGTACACCGGTGAAATTGATCAATTGAAACGTTTCAAAGATGATGTAGCTGAAGTGAAAAAAGGTTACGAGTGTGGTATCAGTATCAAGGGATACAATGATATTAAAGTTGGAGACGTAATTGAAGGCTTTGAAGAAAGAGAAGTTAAAAGAACCTTATAAGGTTAACAATAAATCAAAAGAATTCGAAAAGCATCCTGTTAATAGCAGGATGCTTTTTTTGTTTTAAGGAATTTTTCAATTTGTCTGTATCTTTTTCGGGCTTTAGCATTATAAAGTTGAAAACCGTTAAAAAAGTTGGAAGATTTAATCTCATATACAGAACACTTAGTGAATCAGGAACAAGAGAAATCACTCATTGAGGAGGCGAAAAATAATCCTCAAAGATTTAAGCCATTATACGAGAAGTATTATGAGCGAATTTACAAGTTCTTATTGAAGAGGCACACCAATCTGGATATTGCAGAATCATTAACATCAGACACCTTTTTTAAAGCCATAACAAAGCTAAAGAAGTTCAAGCAAAAAGGCGCTCCATTTAGTGCATGGTTGTACCGGATTGCCCTCAATGAATCAAACATGTATTTCCGAAAGCAGAAGAAAAAGCAAACGCTTTTGCTCAATGAGGATGTAGTTCAAAGTTTATCGGAAGAAATAAAGCTTACAGAGCACGTAGATGATTTTAAACCCGTTGAGCATGCTTTTAAAAAGATAAAGAAGCATGAGCTAGAACTACTACAACTACGGTTTTACGAGTCCCTATCTTTCAAAGAAATAGGTCAAATACTGGCCATAACAGAAAATAATGCAAAGGTAAGGTGTTACAGAATATTAGATAAAATAAGAATAGCCATTGAAGAGTCATGAAAATTAATCTAAAACATAAATTACCTGCCATAAGCAATGCTGAAATTCGGAGTAAAAAGGACTTCGATGGCTTACTTCATAGAAGGAATCAATTTATCATTAAGCGAAATAAGAAAATTAGGCTTATTAAAAACTTAAGTTGGAGCATATTAGCACTTGCTATTCTTTCCACTTCCATATTTGTACTAAACAGACATAAACAAGAGAAGAAAAAGGTTTTCCTCGCCCCTATATCAGCTTTAGAGCAGGACTCAATACTGTTAGAGGAACCAACACCTATTAAAGTGAAAATGAAACCTGCAACTGATACTCAAGAAAATCAGCATAAAAGTAAGACAGGACAGAATGAAAATGATGATAGGCTAAATAACAATGAAAGAAATGAGCAACCACAAAAAGAGTCGAGCCCTGAAAAAATCAAAACAGTAGAAGAAAGATTTCAGCAAGCTTATCCAATTGTAGGTTTCGACTCATTGTACGCATATCTCAACAACTCAATAAGGTATCCCGAAAGCACAAATCAACCGGACACGGTTAGCGGAACTGTAAATGTGTTGTTTACCATTGATACTGCAGGAAAAGCAAAGAACATAGTTATAGAAAACTCATTAGGTGAAGCATTTGATGAGGAAGCCAAAAGGCTCCTATTAAGCATGCCGTTATGGGAACCTGCCAGAATGAACGGTAATGCGATTGAAACTAAAATGAGTCTGCCGTTAACTTTTAGTAAATCTGAATGAGGTAAAATGAAACAAATTATAATATCACTACTAGTATTCATTCCCCTTTTGGCAACTTCCCAACAATTTGAAAGCCAAGATTCGATTATTGTGAATAAAAAAAATGTTCACAGTCTCAACTGGATAGATATTGATAAGGATGGGCAACCAAATCCAATTGTACAAATTAATGATGACTCCTTAGGATTTATTATTGTGTACGATTCCGTTCAGGGTTTGAGCTCGGATACACTAATAATTCCGGGCCTTATCGCCCATCCATTACAGTTTGAAGATGTGAATAATGACAACAGCTTAGAGATAATAGGATTGTTAGATGTAGGAGATAGGTTATCCATGAACGTCTTTCAATTGGACGGTAATACGCTCAACAGTATTTATAATAAAAGTGTGAATAAGGTAACGTCTTTTCACATAGCTGATTGGAATAATGACGGGTATAAAGATATCCTTTTAAATTCTCCAAGACTGCAATTGATTGAGAATAGTAAAAGCGGATTTTCTACAGACATCATAGAAATTGAAACTTTCGAAAACCAAAAGAGTCTATTGTTTGCTGACATCTCAAATAATGGATATCCTGATATAATAGTAAATGCTATTCATGGCCCAGGGTCGCACATATTTTTCAATGAAAAAGGCGCAATTATCAAAGACTCTGTCATATCTGTAGACACAGTGCACAATATCTCATTCGGTGATATTAATTTAGATGGAAAGCTAGACCTATTCATTGCTTCGTCAAATTCGATTAGAATCATTTATGAAGACTCGTCAAAACTAAAGAGTATTAATTTTGATTCCATAGCCGCAAATATAAAAGGAAGAATTGATTTTAGTTTTATGGCTGATTTCAACTCTGATGGTTATCTGGATTTAATTATAAAAACTAATAATGCTGATTCTGTGGTTAACTCATATCTAATTGAATCCGATAGTCTGTTAAACTTCTATATAGATACACTGCAACTAAGTTCCTCTGGTATTTATAATGCGTTTTTTGATAATGATGAGGATGGTGACTTGGACATTCTGGAACTTTCGAAAGACAGCAGTATCAATATTATTCATCAATATGAAAATAAAGAAGAAGATAAAAATTACGGACCATCTAGACCCTCTTACCATACTGATATTACAACATCTAACGGAACCATTTTAGTTTGGTCGAATTCCTTTGACGATCACAGCCCTGAACAAAATCATACCTATGATATCCAATTAAGCTCTGAAGAAAGAGGAACCGAAATAATTGCCCCTAATTATAGCGTTGATTATCCGCTATATAGGATTTTAGCACAAAGAGGTAACCTCTTATTCGCCAATGAGATTGGTGTTTCTGGTGATATAGGTAAAACTCTCTATTATGGAATACAAGCAATTGACAATTCTCTTTCTGTTATCCCTACTGATGGAAGTGGTAATGGTGGTTCAGGATCGTCAGATTGCCCTCCAGGAATAGCTTGCGGAAAATTTCAAATATGTTCACCAGATTCAATACAATATAAGAGCATGTTCGCATGTGAGGGCGAATCATTAATTTTAGAAAACGACACACTACGCACTGCTTGGTATTCGAGCAATCAAGGCTTCTTAGGAATAAGCAATGGCATAATTTATAATACTAATGAGCTGGATACTGTTTACTATAATAGTATTGATAAGGCAGACTGTTCAGATAATAATGCTATCATAATTACACCTCTGGGAGATGAGTTATTTGCTAATGAAACTATTGAGTTTTGTCAACCTACATACATTAGTTTAAATACTTATACTATTTTAGATAGTGCTTTATGGGTAAAATTAAATGGTTTTGAAAAAGATACGCTACACTCGGAGCTATTCAATGTTATTTCCTCAGATACTTTAATAGCATATCAATATGCAAATTCATGCCTAATAGCAGATTCGCTTACTATTAAATACGATACAACATCCGTAACAATAACAAACGGTGACCTTATAGAAATTACGGAAGGTGAGGAATTACAATTACAAGCGACTAATGCCGATAACTATTATTGGTCACCAAATGCGAATATTAATGATGTTGAATCGCCTCAGCCTATGGTATCTCCTTTAGAAAACACCGTTTACTATGTTGAGGGCTATAAAAATGGAACTTGTCAAACAATAGACAGTATTAGAATAAACGTTAAAAAAGAGGCTTTTATACCAGAATTATTCACCCCAAATAATGATGGGACTAATGACAAGTTACTGATCTATGGCTTAAACCAAGTAGAAGGATTTCATTTTCAAATTTACAATAGAAAAGGAAATCTCGTCTTTGAAACAACAGATGCTGAATTTATGCGCTCAAGTGGCTGGAACGGTGAAAGTAGTAGTGGTCCAGCTCAATCAGGGATATACTATTGGAGAGTTTCAGGAAGTTTCACAGACAGCAATCAGGAACTAAAACTCAATAATTCGAAGGAAGGTAAAGTTCACCTTACGCGATGAAAGCAAAGATTCTCCTAATTTTTGTATTATTTTATTGTATTAGTTCGAAGGCTCAATACTTTAATTTTAAAATGTATGACTTTTCGGATTCAAGAGTAAACCCTGCATACTCCTCTGTTGATTCATACTGGAAAGCAGATCTCATACACCGAAGACAAAATACTGGGACAGAATATGGATTCGAAACAAATAACATAGAGGTCTCAGTTCCATTTTTAAATTCAAAGAGAGCTTGGTCAGGGTTCAATGCCGGCTTTCTAAATGATCAAACTAGCGGTAATTCAATTTACAAACTAAATAGTTTGAGAGTAGGCTACTCTATTAATGTTCCGTTAAGAAGACTACTTTCAATTAGTTTTGGAATACAAACCAGCTATAGCAGGCGATCATTTAACTCTTTGGATCTATCAACTGGTGCTCAATTTATTGAATACCGAGGGTTCGATACCGGACTGCCGTCTGGTGAAACCTTTGGTGTTCTTAATCAAACAGATGGCTATCTTGGCCTCGATGCAGGCATTATTATTAGAAAGCTAACTAGACGCAAATACTTAGAGCAGGAAATAGGTCTATCTGTTTATAATATTAATAACCCAACTATTACTAATGGAGCACTTTCTGAATCAGTAGAACCAGTCTTACTTGCAACTTACAAAAGAGTGATATATCAAGAGCTTCGCTTAAAGATTTTGCCTGAAGCGTTGATCAACCTAAACAAGAACGGTAACCTATTACTAGCTGGAGCAAGGTTTCAGTACTTTCCAGATAACATAACAAATGAAGAAAGACATTTAGATCTGGTAACGAAATTCAGCACAAATAGTGAACTAATTTGCGCAGTTCAATATCAAATGAAAAACCTCTCATTTGGTTTTAATTATGATGTAGCCATATTCAACAAAAATGTTGTGAATTCTAGTGCATTTGAAATAGCCATAGGCTTCAGAAATAAGAAAAATTTAAAGAAAGCTAAAGTCCAAGAAGAACAAGATAATAATATACCGCACTTTATGATTGAAAGATTAGACCCTCTGAAACCACTAGAATCAAAGGGACTTCAGAGTAATGGTAAAATTAATAAAGTAACTATTCAACCGGCAGACGACTCAATAATAAAAGAGGCAAAAACCGGTAAATTTTCATTTCTTTCACATGTAGTAGAATCTCCATCTTATACATTCAATTTTGGTTTTGATGAAACTCAATTATCGAAAACTGACATTAGCTATTTGTCAACAATTGTTGAAATACTAAAAGACAATAAACAGGTTAAAATCGATATAATCGGCCATACCGATGATGTCGGAAGCTCTAATTACAACTATAAGCTAGGCTTAGAAAGAGGCCGTATTGTGCAAAAATACTTGTTAAAAAATAAAGTTGATGCCAATCAAATAAATCTAATTAGCAAAGGCGAAACCCAACCACTAAAATCAAATTCTACTGAAAATGGGCGTTCAGCCAATAGACGAGTAGAATTAAAACTTACTTTTTGATCTTTTTAACAATTTAAATGCCGAAAGAGCCAAACCAATTTAACTAACGAATGTTAGTTAGATGTCGAAACTTTAGTATCTTTGACATCCGAAAAATAAAAATATTTACCTATGGATTTTGGCTTGAACGAGAATCAGAAAATGATTGCACAAATGATACGCGACTTTGGTGGCAAAGAAATTACTCCTAAGCGCGATCAGTGGGATGAAGAACAATATTTTCCAGTAGAAGTAATGAAAGGACTTGGAGAACTTGGCCTTCTTGGGGTTTTAGTGCCTCAAGAATATGGCGGTTCTGGCTTCGGTTATGAAGAGTATGTTACAGCCATCATGGAGCTCGCTAAAGTTGATCCTTCCATAGGTTTATCAATGGCTGCCCATAACTCCTTATGCACAGGACATATATTACAGTTCGCCAAAGATGAACAGAAAAAAAAGTGGTTACCTAAACTGGCAAGTGGTGAATGGATAGGTGCCTGGGGCCTTACCGAACCTAATACAGGTTCTGACGCAGGAAATATGAGAACTACGGCAGAGCAAGACGGTGACTATTGGGTAATAAATGGTGCCAAGAACTGGATTACCCATGGTAAATCAGGTGATGTAGCAGTTGTAATCGTTAGAACAGGAGAAAAAGGTGACTCACATGGAATGACGGCTTTCGTAGTGGAACGTGGAACAGAAGGCTTTAAAGGTGGAAAGAAGGAAAATAAATTAGGCATGCGCCTTTCAGAAACTGCCGAAATGATTTTTGAAGATTGCCGTGTGCATCAAGATAATATGTTAGGTAATGTTGGTGAAGGTTTTATTCAAGCCATGAAAGTTTTAGATGGTGGCCGTATCTCAATTGCCGCATTATCATTAGGTATCGCAGAAGGCGCCTATGAGGCCGCTTTGGCATATAGTAAAGAACGAGAGCAATTCAATCAGCCAATTGCTAACTTCCAGGGAATAGCGTTTAAACTTGCTGATATGGCCACTGAATTAGAAGCTGCGAAATTACTTACCTTCCAGGCTGCTGACATGAAAAACAGAGGGGTGAATGTCAACAAAGAATCAGCCATGGCAAAGTACTACGCATCTGAAGTGGCAGTAAGAAACTCAACTGAGGCTGTTCAAATTTTTGGTGGCTATGGCTATACTAAGGATTATCCTGTTGAGAAATTCTATAGAGACTCTAAACTTTGTACCATAGGAGAGGGAACATCTGAAATTCAGAAACTTGTCATTAGCAGAGCAATCTTGAAGTAGAACACTTCCGCTCGTAAAACCTTGGTATTTATTGTAGCGTTATACTTAAGCGAGTAACCAGGTTTTATCAACTCTATTATGACTGTATACAACAAAGTAAAGTGGGTATTAGGAATTTTAATGGTGTTTTTCCTGATACTCACTACCAATCTTATTGATAGAAATAGCTTTTCAAAAGTTAAAGATTCCGTAGTATCTATCTATGAGGATCGTTTAATTGCTAAAAACCTCATTCTTAAATTATCTGCTCTAATTCATGAAAAAGAATTAGCGCTCGCTAAGAAAGACTCCTCCTTCTTTAATGAACGCAACACAACAGTAAATGCTGAAATAAAACTTCTCCTGAATTCATATCAGCAAACAAGTCTCACCAAAGAAGAACAAGACGCTTTTAGCAGCTTAAAGTCAAAAATAGAAGCGCTAATGAGTGATGAGGCCAATAATGAACCGAAAGCTCTTTTATATTCAAAATCTGAATCGCTTCAGAAAAAAACACATGCGATTAAAGATGTACTTATCAGCCTTTCTGAAATACAGCTGAAGGAAGGTCAGAGACAAATGTTAATAAGCCAGCGTGAGTTAGACATGGTTGAGCTTTTTACACATATCGAAGTATATGTGCTTGTCTTATTAGCTATTATTATTCAAGTTGTCGTATTATATCAACCGAAGAAAAGTTAGTGTATTTTATTTAAGTTTTAGCTCGGTACTACTACGTTCTATTATCTGATATACAAATACGTCATTGTCCCTACCATCCTTAACAATTAGTTTATCATCCGTCAATTCAAAGCTGCCATCTACGGTGAGTTTACCGTCAGTTGGGGCAATAGTATTATATTCACAGCTACCATCTGGCCTAAAGTAAAAATACTGTCTAAAGCGAGCAGGAGGTAAATCAGCACTTCCACTTTTTACAAATAGCTTCACATTGTGCTCATCTTTTTCTCTGTAGTGTAACCATTTACCCGATAACTGCCCTTGTTCAAGATTTAAATCTGATGAGTTAAGTAGAGTAATAACTATTAAGATAACGTTTAGTAAAAATTTAGACATAACTATTTGATTTATAAAAGATAATTGGAATATACGAATAATAAATCTACCTTTGCAGTCCTTAAAGAAAAGACTCATAAATGCTTTTCTTTAAATGCTATTACAACGGAAGGAGGTGTAAAATATGATCGTAGTAAACGTAAAAGAAAATGAATCTATCGACAAAGCGCTTAAACGCTTTAAGAAGAAATTTGAGAAGACTGGTGCATTGAAAGAATTGCGTTCTCGTCAGCACTTCGTAAAACCTTCTGTTAAAAGAAGAAAAGAAGTTATCCGTGCCTCTTATAGGCAAAAAATGAGAGATATGGAGAGCTAAGATATCTTAGCTTTTTTCAATACTATTTACTAAGTTAGTATTCTTCCGATTATGGAAAGGGTACTAACTTTTTTTATGCTCAATACTTTCCTCAAATACCTTCAGTTTGAAAAACGCTACAGTAAGCATACGCTTATTTCTTATGAAACTGATCTAGAGCAATTTCAAGACTTTATATCCGAAGCATATCAACTAAATGATCCTACAAAAGCCGAGCATCGGCATATCAGGGCTTGGATAGTTAAGTTAATGAATCAGAAAGTTAGTGCTACTTCTACTAACCGGAAAATAGCAGCGCTACGAACATTTTATAAATTCTGTTTATCACGTGATGTTATCAAGCAGAATCCAACCTTAAAGATTCAAACTTTAAAGACTGCTAAAAAAATCCCCCAATTTGTACAGGAAGCAAGCCTTGACAATCTGTTAAATAATTTTGATTTCGAAGATTGCTTCGAAGATAGTCGAGACGCTTTAATCCTTGAAATGCTATATGGCACAGGTATCAGGCTATCCGAATTAATAAGTACCAGACATTCAAGCATTAATACCTATCAAGCACAGTTAAAAGTTTTAGGGAAAGGCAACAAGGAGAGAATTATTCCGCTCCATAAAAAATTAATTGATAGGATAACACAATATAATTTTCATAAAAAAGAACTCTTTGGCTACAACGACCACGATATTTTACTCGTTACAAATACTGGAAAACCAGCATATCCAGTAATGATTTACAGAGTGGTAAGAAAATACTTAGATTTATTTACAACCATAGATAAAAGAAGCCCACATGTATTAAGACATTCGTTCGCTACACATTTATTAAATAAAGGTGCAGACCTTAACGCGGTTAAAGACCTACTTGGTCACAATAGTCTTGCTGCCACTCAGGTTTACACCCATAATTCGCTTGACAAACTCAAATCCGTTTTTGATCAGGCACATCCTAAAGCATAAGTTTAACCCTTAAAAAGAAAAGACCATGAAGCTACAAATGCACTCTATTCACTTTGACGCAGATGAGAAATTGTTAGATTTTATTCAGAAAAGAGTAGACAAACTAGAGACCTTTTACGACAGGTTTATTGACGGTGAGGTTTTTTTAAGGCTTGATAAAGACGATCAAAACTCTAATAAAATTGTAGAAATTAAACTGAACCTGCCAGGAGCACAAATATTCGCTAAAGAACGTAAGGACTCGTTCGAAGCAGCAGCCGATGCTTCTTGCGAAGCTCTTAGAAGGCAGGTAAAAAAGAGAAAAGAAAAGCAAATGGTTCATTAGAAGCCAATTATCTTAATTCACCTATTTAGAGCCCGAAGTATTTCGGGCTTTTTTAATGAACATTAAGCCTTCAAAATCGGTATGCTATTTGATATTTAGAATAAGTACCTTTTTAAATTATTATGATTAACAGGATTCTAATTTTAGTATTCATTCTCATTGTAAAGTTAAATACCCTAAGTGCACAGTATTTAATGGAGCAGGACAGTAACATATTAATTAACAATATGTACATACAAATGGAGGTTACTGCTACGGTTAATGCTATTTACAACGCGGAGCACGAGAAGGCTGAAAAAGATTTTAGATGGATCAGATATAGATTTCCTAATCATCCACTTCCTTACTTTTTATACGGCCTAAATGAGTGGTGGAAAATTCTTCCTGAGCCACAGAATAGAGAATACGATGATAGGTTTATTGCTTATATGGACAGTGCGATCTACTATGCCGAGAAAATTTTTGAGGAAGATGAAAGTAACATTGAAGCCGCCTTCTTTTTGGCAGCAGGACATGCTTTTAAAGGTAGGCTTTACGCTGAAACTGGTAGTTGGACCAAGGGTGCCTTTCAGGCCAAATCAGCATTAAATTATCTTGAGCTAAGCAAGGGAAAGAAAGACCTGAGTCCCGAGTTTTTATTTGGTGATGGGCTTTATAACTACTATGCAGAATGGATCCCGGAAAACTATCCGATCCTGAAACCGGTAATGCGTTTGTTTGATGACGGTGATAAGGAATTAGGGCTAAAACAGCTCACCACAGTTTCAAGAACAGCCTTCTACACCAGAACTGAGGCACAGTATTTTCTCATGAGAATTCTTTCAATTGAAGAAGACAAAATATATGAAGGGCTTCAAGTGAGTGAATATTTACATGAAACATTCCCACAAAACGCATATTTCCATCGCTTCTATGCCCGTCTATTATATTCAACCGGTAAAATAACCGATGCTGAGCGAGAGTGTCTAGATATAATGCAAGCTATTGATAGCGCTCAAACAGGCTACGGACCAACATCAGGAAGGTATGCCGGCTTTTTCCTAGGTCAAATTTATGAACGACAAGGAAAAACTGATGAGGCAGAGCATTATTACAAAAGAGCTGTAAGTTTTTCAGAGCAGGCAGAAGAAGAAGAAGCCGGCTATTATTTGTATAGTTTATTACACCTAGGAATGATTGCCGAGAAAAACGGGAATGAAGACCAAGCAAAAGATTACTACAAAAAAGTAAAGAAGAATGCCGACAGAGACCAGTCTGTTAGAAAAAAAGCAAAAGAAAAGCTTAAAGATTTGTAGTTTTAGGCTAAATGAAGCCGCTTGACCTCATAGTAACTCCTTTAGCCTTTTTCTTAATTATGGCCCTAGCCTATTTATTAAGAAAAACTACCGCATCTAATGAAACCAAGCGATATTTCTACCCTGCTCTTTTACTCAAAATTGTTGGCGCCTTAGGAGTAGGCTTTATTTATCAGTTCTATTATGGCGGGGGTGATACTTTTACCTTTTTTACCCATGGTGCCTCTCATGTTTTCGATGCCTTTGTAGATGATATTGGCACGGGATTCAAGTTGCTCACATCAAATGGTGAATTTGATCCTGAAACCTATAAGTACAGCTCCAAAATTTGGACCTATCGTGATGCAAGCTCATTTTTTGTGGTTCGGATAGCCTCCATTCTTAGCCTGATCTCTTTCAATGCTTATAGTTCCGTGGCCTTGTGGTTTGCGTTTCTTTCGTTCTGGGGACTCTGGCTAATGTACCAGGCATTTTATAGAATATATCCTGAACTAAATAAGCAGTTTGCCATAGCTATCTTTTTCATCCCCACTGTATTTTTTTGGGGAAGTGGAATTCTAAAAGACACCTTAACACTAGGAGCAACAGGGTTTTTAGTTTATGCCTTTATTCAGATTTTCTTTGAAAGAAGACGTATTGTTCTCAATATTCTTCTGGCTCTCATAATGGCCTATGTAATCTTTAACATTAAGCTCTACATATTACTGAGTATAGCGCCAGCATTAATTGTATGGTTTTTCGTATATAGGGTTGGTCGTATTAGCCAGGTAGCGTTACGGATTTTACTTGCTCCGGTATTCATAGGCTTGGGTTTGCTAATCGCCTTCTTATTAGCGCGTGAAGTAGGTGAAACAAGTGATCGTTATAGGCTTGATAAAATAGCAGAAACCGCACAAGTAACCGCTTATGATATTCGCTATTGGACAGGGAAAGATGCAGGTTCAGGCTATTCGCTTGGCGAGCTTGATGGTACTTACTGGAGCATGATAAAACTAGCACCAAGCGCTGTAAACGTTTCATTATTCAGGCCCTATTTATGGGAGGTGAATAATCCATTAATGTTATTATCCGCGCTTGAGGCATTGGCGCTCTTGCTGCTTGTTGTTTACATCTTATGGAAAAACCGATTCAAGCTTGTGATTCAAAGCTTAAAATCACCCATCATTCTTTTCTGCCTTATTTTTTCCTTACTTTTTGCCTTTGGGGTGGGTATATCTACTTATAATTTTGGTACACTATCACGCTATCGAATTGTAATGATCCCTTTCTTTCTTATCGCCTTATTCTTAATTGATTTTCATGCTCAAGTCAAAGAAGAAAATTTACAGCAATAGAATATTTGATCTTTCCTTAAAAGGCATAAAAACATTGTTAATTTTGTGATTATAAAAGACTAATCTAGTGGCATATAACTATTTAAAAGAAGAGTACATTAATCACTTTATTGAAGAAGCTATAAAGGAAGATGTTAATACTGGAGATCATTCTTCGTTAGCATCAATTCCTGAAGGGAAAGAAAGCAAAGCCCAACTCCTTATTAAAGGGAATGGCATATTGGCAGGGGTGAAGTTGGCGAATCACATCTTCAATTATGTTGATCCTAAGCTTTATGTTGAATACTTTAAAACAGATGGCGATAAAGTAAGTAATGGAGACATTGGTTTAGAAGTTTCTGGAAGTGCGGTCTCAATACTTACGGCTGAAAGATTAGTACTTAACTGCATGCAGCGTATGAGCGGCATCGCTACTTATACCCATAACATGGCTGCATTGATAAGCCATACTAATACAAAACTCCTTGACACCAGAAAGACCACTCCAAATTTCCGCTTAGCAGAAAAATGGGCTGTTCAAATTGGTGGTGGTAAAAATCATAGATTTGGCCTTTTTGATATGATCATGCTAAAAGATAACCATAATGACTTTGCCGGAGGTATTACGAAAGCCGTTGAAGCTACACAGGCCTACTTGAAAGACAAAAAGCTAGATTTAAAGATTGAAGTAGAAACAAGAAACTTAGAAGAAGTTAAGGAAACACTGGATACGAATGCAGTTGATGTTATTATGCTTGATAATATGTCCGTTGATATGATGAAAGAAGCTGTTACGCTTATCAATGGAAGGTGTGAAACTGAAGCCTCAGGAGGAATAACTGAAGAAACAATTGTGCCCATAGCCGAAACTGGAGTTGACTATATTTCCGTAGGAGCCCTAACTCATTCTTACAAAAGTTTGGACATCAGCCTTAAAGCTGTTTCCTGATACCAAGAAATCAAATATATTTGCAGTCCGAAATGATCAGCCACTAATCAGTGGCTTTACTTTTATATAAAAATATTACAGCAATGCTTGTAAAAACAAAGAAATACAAATTAGAAAACGGTACTTACATAAAAACAGGTTTATTGAATATCATTAAAGAGCAGTGGTGGGTTTCATTAATCGTAATTGCTCTTTGCTGTGGCTATTTTCTGGCTCCTAGTGCCTGGTGGTTTATTGGTACGGGAATAGCATTGGTACTTTATTTTCTGTTTTGGCTAATTCAATTTGCAGGAGTTACTCAGCTAGAGCAATACAAGATGTTGTTCGAAAAGTTAAGCTACGAAATTACTTCTCAGCAAATTCTGATTAAGCTAAATACTAAGCAAGGAATGCCTATTAAGTGGGATCAGATAAAAGCTGCTAAAGTAGGAAAGAACGCCTTTACATTAGTGATTTCAAAGGCTCAGTTTATTTACCTGCCTTATAAAATATTTAATACACAGAATGAGAGAAAGTTTTTAGAGACTATACTTAAGAGAAAAGAACTTATTAAGAAGTAAGCTTTTATTCTGCTAAAAAAGGCTCAGTTTAAATACTGAGCTTTTTTGTTTTATAGCAAATCTATTTCTCCTGGTAAATAACTTGTAGAACTGTTTGACCAACTGCTTTTAAGGTCTCTTGCGAAATAATATTCATATTGTCTTTATGGGTATGATGATAATCCGGGAAGAACTGCCCAGAAAGCGGATCATACGCTAAAATATCAACCATTGGAATCTTGCCATATTTATTCACATAATAATGATCATCTGTGATTGGTGGTACTTCATTAGGCACAAAATACTGTCCATAGCCTATTGATTCAGCAATATTCCAAATTTTATTGGCAATAGAAGGCGCAAACTTCATAGTCCAGCCTTCTAAATGAAAAGTAGCATTTTCAGCTCCAACCATATCAAACAATATTCCATAATAGGCTGAGTAACCTGAAACATGTTTATTTTTGGACCAATATTGTGAGCCAAGACACCACCATGAACCATCAGGATCTGCTGTTCGTACGTTCGGTCCATTATTAGGCTCTCCGTTATCTTCTCCATCAAAGAAAATCACATCTATACCAACATTAGGCTTTTGCTCAGACTGTTGAATGGTTCTTAATATTTCCAAAATTACCGCAACACCGCTAGCGCCATCATTTGCTCCATCGATAGGTTCATTTTGTCTTTCTGTATCTTTA
Source organism: Marivirga atlantica (assembly GCF_016734805.1). GTDB lineage: Bacteria > Bacteroidota > Bacteroidia > Cytophagales > Cyclobacteriaceae > Marivirga > Marivirga atlantica. Next base: position 532,924 of record NZ_JAERQG010000001.1, on the reverse strand, counting down.
TCAGCCATTTTTCGGCTATCCCAATGGGCTGCCAACAGTATTCGCTTTTTCTTTTCTGGTTGTATGCTACCAATAATATTAGTTAAGTTCCAGCTTTCATTGTCATAAGTATCCATCTGAAACTTCTGGGTTTGAACCTTAGCACCAACGCTATCAAGCTGAGCTATTAGATATGCTTCCGTCAACTGATGTGCTTCCGTATTGGGTACTCTTGGACCAAAGGCCACTTGCTCTTCAACATATTGATAAGCCTTAGCTGCCGAAAAAGCAGGGGCCTTAACAACTTTTGCCTCTACTGTTTTGGTTTCTTTCTCCGACTTTTTATCGCCACAGCTATAAAGAGAAACAAGCAACAAGCAACAGAAAATATTGAGAATTGACTTTTTATTGATCATGGAAATTGTTTATGTGTCCGAAAGCCTCAGCTTAATGTATTGTTTAACTCGTTTTTTGAAAGTTTTTCAATTTATTAACAAATAATGTACTTGTGTAAGTATTAATTCATTGTTAACATCACAAATTTATCGAGATATAAACAGAATTCAGTAGTTATATTATATGTATTTGTCGATAATTCTTAAAAAACAGCCCTTTTTAGCAATGAGCGTAATGTTTTGGTCGTTAGCCATTTTTAGAGGCATTACTTTTAGGGTACCTTTGTAAGGTGTTAATATAACAGCATCAATTATGAAAAGAACGACTAAATTATTCGCAATAGTAGCAGGTGTAATCTTATTAGCTTCTGCTTGTGCACAACGTACATGCCCAACTTATGCTAATACCCCAGTAGAAAACAATCAGGAAATAGAGGCTACAGTATAATCTATTTCTGAAAATGATATAAAAAGACCAGAGAAGCTGTATATGCTGGCTTCTTTTCGTCTTTTATTTCTAGCGTAATGTCCAACTGCGCTTTACTCACTCCTCTTAAGTCAACTATTGAATTCAGTTTGGCTACTAGCCTTACTGCTGAACCTGTTCTTACTGGCTGATTAAACTTGAGTTTTTCAATTCCATAGTTGATCATCATTTTAAGGTTACTTACCTCAGCAATTTGTTCCCATAAATAAGGCGCCAAGCTTAATGTTAAATAGCCATGCGCAATAGTACCTCCAAACTGCGTCTCCTTAGCTCTTTCTTCATCCAGATGAATCCATTGATGATCTAAAGTAGCATCAGCAAATTGTTGAACTTGCTTCTGATCAATTACGTGCCAATCTGATACACCAATTTCTTTTCCTTCAAAAGCCTTAAATTCTTCAAAGCTGGTAATTTTTACAGGGTTCATAGTTAATGTTTATTTATAAGAATTTCCTATATACAAACTTATATTAATCTGCCATTAGCTCGTAAACATTTCTTTTTATTTTTTCGCTAAGTTCTTTAGTCGGTAAGTCATTTGCATCATTCCCAAAAGGATCTTCTATTTCTTCTGCAACCAGTTCTACGCTAACCAAAATGAAGAAGATCAAAAGTACTATTGGGATGCTTACATAACCAAACTCAGTAATAAAGGCAAAAGGCAAGGTAATAGTATAGGTAAAAATAAATTTCTTGATATACATGCTATATGAATAGGGAATAGGTGTGTTTTTTATTCTTTCACAACCACCAAGTATATCCGAAAGCTCCTTTAAGTCTTTATCGATTAAAAATAATTGCTTTCCTGAAAGCTTTCCTGAAAGATAAAGTCGATTAATTCTGTCTGTCAATGTCCAGATGATAGCATTGGGAATATGTTCCTTATCAACCAAATCTGCTATAATTGGAAATTCATTAAAGATTCTACTCTCCTTATTTAATTTGTCTTTTAGGTGCAACCTAAGAGATGCGGCGAATGCGGCAATTAAACTGCCTATTTCATTTTTTATTTCTTTGTCCGACTGAGGCAACATTACACTAATTCTTGTAGCCAAATTTCGAGAGTTATTGAGCAGGCTACCCCAAAACTTACGCCCTTCCCACCAGCGATCATAGGCTGAGTTAATTCGAAATACTAGGAATAAACCCAATACAATTCCTAATAAGGAATGAACAACAGTTGTGCTTTCAAACTCAAGTCCGAAGTAATCATCTATTAAAAAAATAATTAGTGCCGTATAAACACCCATAGCTGCTAGCGCAGGAAATAGTGTTTTAACAACCTGACGACTGTAAGGATGAAATATGAGTGCTAGCCAGGTACGTGGGTTGTATTTAACCATTTTAATAAATTAAGCAGGAAAAATACATTATAAAAGGTCAAAAGCAAAAGCAAATGACCTTTCTAATTAAGTTACCAAATACTTATTATTTAATGGAAAACACTATTTGTATTTCAGCTTCAATCTTAATGTTTTTAAAAGGTGCAGAGCTCTCCGTGCTTGAGGCCATATCCATAGCCATCATTCTATTATTGTTTTGATAGTAGTAAACAGGTTGATAACCTCTGGCATTTTCCTGAATCTCAATTACTCTTCCTAGTTCTTCTCCTAGAGGCTCTAATAAGGCCTGTGCTTTAGCTTTTGCATTTTTTATAGCTTCAATTTGAAGCGCTTCGTTCATCTCTTCAATTTTTGAATGAGTGTATTTTGATATTCTGGCATTCTCAATCCCTTTAGGATCAATTTTGCTTAAAATATTATTGATTACATCAGGTGAACTTACCTTCAGCTCAAATTGCTTTCGGGCCATGAAGTTTTTATTCTCTTCTCTCCAGTTGTAATTATAGCCATATACATTTTCAACAACTAGATCCTCACTAGGTATACCTGCCTTTTTAACCGCAGATGTCAATTGTTTTTCCAATTCAGCTATACCAATTTTACCGTCTTCCTTATAGCTGTACTCTCTCAATGTAATACTGAAGTAGATAATATCAGGTGAAACTTCCTTTTCAGCTTTACCTTTTACGGCAATGGTTCTGAGTGTCTCTGATAATTTTTGATGCTGTGCTTCCAGGCTAAAGCTTAATACAAGCAATACTGGAATGATAAGATACTTTTTCATAGTCAATTATTTATGATGGTAAATACAAGCAACATGCCAATTTTAAAGCACTCCTGTTAAACGGTAAAAATCATACATACTTACGCGAAAAGCTTCTCGGCTATCTTGATCAATAAAAAGTGGCTCAAGCTTTTGGCCTTTTCTTTTTATAAATAGTGTGTCTTCCTGTAATAAGTGATTATAGAGTTTAGTTAAAACCACTAACTCACCCTGTCTTCTTAAGTTTGGAAATTTAATTTCCTTCTTCTCACCTTTCTTTTGAAAATAGAACTTCGCATCCTGATTTGAAACGGAATCTTTAAGCTGCATAATGGAATATGCATTATTGGCCTTCCAACTTACCACTAAAGTTGTCTTTAAAGGAGTTTCTTCAGCATAATCATCATGCGTATATAACCTGAGGCCTTCTTTTTCCATGTTCTCAAGTGAATAGTTTGTCTGGCGCATGTTCCTAAAGAATAAATAGGCGTCATCCGTATAATTGAAGTTGAGCTTTTCTTCTTCAATTAACCTTGATGTACCCGTTGCGCAGGCAAAAATTAGAGCCATCATCAAAAAGAATATGGTCTTTTTCATTCGTTAATTCAATTTACAAGCATGATCTAAAACTATCTGCCAGGCCTTCTCTACATGTGTTTTGGTAAGTTCCGGATGTCCACCAACCCACCTAATGGTATACTTCCCATTAAGCTTGGTGTGCGTCATGTAAATTTTACCAGCTTCATTTATGTTTTTTAACAGCTTTTCGTTGAAGCTGTTAAGCGCTTCTTCACTAATCTTTCTATTATTAAACCTGAAACAAACAAGATTAACGGAAACAGGCGCCAGCATTTCAAAATCATTATGTTCATCAATTTGTTGCTTTAACCACAAAGCCCAATCACAATGTTGTTGAATGATGGTTCTGAGCTTTTTAGCGCCAAAGCTTCTTATTACGAACCAAAGTTTTAACGACCTAAACCTTCTTCCTAACTGGATGTGCCAATCTCTATAGTTGTTAACTATATCGTCATTTTCTGTTTTGAGATACTCAGGCGTAATGGAAAATGTATTAATTAAAGCTTGCTTATCTTTCACATAGTAGAGACTGCAATCAAAGTTGGTGAAAAGCCACTTATGCGGATTAAAAACGAATGAATCTGCCTTTTCAATGCCTTTGCTCATCCACCTAAACTCTGGAATTATTAGTGCAGCTCCAGAATAAGCGGCATCCACATGCAACCACAAGTTATATTTCTGACATATTGCTCCTACTTTTTCTAACGGATCTACAGCCGTAGAGCCAGTTGTTCCCAAAGCATTCATCACAAACAGTGGTTGATAGCCTGCTTCAATGTCTGATTTAATGGCTTCTTCAAGTTTCTCAGGTATAAGCGCAAAACTCTCGTCTACTTCAATCTTAACAAGGTTGTTTATCCCGAAGCCTGCGATTTTAACATTCTTATCAATTGAGCTATGGGCCTGCTCCGAACAGTAAATTCTGAAAACAGGTTGTTCTCTGAATCCATTTTGATTTATCTGATAATTGGTAGCTTTTTCTCTTGCGGTTAGTAAGGCATTTAAAGTCCCATTACTTGCGGTGTCCTGAATAGAACCAGACCAGGCCTGAGGCAAACCTAAAAGTTGTTGCATCCAAATCATCAGCTTGTCCTCTAATTCTGTTGCTGCAGGTGAAGTTGCCCAAACCATGCCCTGCACCCCTAATGTAGCTGTTAACATTTCTGCCAGTATTGAGGCCTTACTTTTTGATGCCGGAAAATAAGCAAAGAAGTTAGGGCTTTCCCAATGGGTTAAGCCCGGCATTATCTTCTCCTCAAAATCTAAAAACAGCTTCTGGAATTTTTCCGCCTCTTCAGGATAAGTATCGGGAATTTCTGAAGCTATTTCTCCAGGTTTAACATTTGACAAAACAGGATAATGCTCAACCTCCTCCAGGTATTGCGTCATCCAGTTTACCAGTTTTAAGGCTTCTTCTTTAAAGGATTGATTGTTGAGCATATAATTAACATTTCTTTGTGAGTGACGTATGTATTAGCTTAGTAAAGCTAAAAATCAAAATAACTATTAATTGAACACAAAATGAAAAGAGGATTAATAATTGGCGGAATTATTCTGCTTGTAGTCATCATACTTTACAGATTATTTGCTGGCACCTATAACAACATGGTTGAGAAACAAGAAACAGTTTCTGAGGCCTGGAGTCAGGTTGAAAACGTTTATCAAAGAAGATCTGATCTTATTCCTAATCTTGTTAATACTGTAAAGGGCTATGCTGATTTTGAAAAAGAAACACTTCAGGGCGTTATTGAGGCTAGAGCAAAAGCTACCAGCGTGAATGTTGATGCTTCTAATTTAAACGAACAAAATATTCAGCAATTCCAGCAGGCGCAACAAGGCCTTACCTCCGCGCTTTCCAGGTTAATGGTAGTGGTTGAAAGATATCCTGACTTAAAGGCCAACCAAAACTTCCTTCAGTTGCAAAGTCAGTTGGAAGGGACTGAAAACAGAATTGCCGTTGAAAGAAGACGCTTTAATGAGCAAGTGAAAGAATATAATGCATACATCAAAAAGTTTCCTCAAGTAACTTTAGCCGGCATGTATGGCTTTGAACAAAAAGGATATTTCGAAGCTGATGCAGGGGCAGAAAAAGCACCAGAAGTTAAATTTTAATTATGGCAAATACATCTGACAAACTAAGTGCTCTAGATAAGGCAGAAATAGTAAAAGCTATTAAGTCTGCTGAAAAGAAAACCTCAGGAGAAATACAAGTACACGTTGACAAGCATTGCAAGGAAGATGTACTTGATCGTGCCGCACACGTTTTTAAAACGTTGAAGATGCACGAAACGAAAGAGCGCAATGGAGTGCTCTTCTACCTGGCTATTAAAGACCATAAATTCGCAATACTTGGCGACATGGGTATTAACCAAAAAGTTGAAGAAGGCTTTTGGGATAGCATTAAAGATCACGTGATAGCCAAGTTCAGAGAAAATAAATTTGGCGAAGGCCTAAGTGAGGGTATCTTAAAAGCCGGAGAAAAGCTTTCCTCTCACTTCCCATATCAAGATGATGATGAAAATGAGTTGTCAGATGAAATTTCATTCGGAAAAGATTAAAACATGAGGAGATTACTAATTACTATAATAGGTGGTTTTATGGCTCTTTACAGCCTAAACCTTAGCGCCCAAGAGTTGCCTAAAAACACAAATAAGCTAGTAAATGATTTTACTAATACTTTAAGTACTCAGGAAAAAGCAGCTTTAACAAGAAAGCTGCTAGCTTATAATGATTCAACATCCACGCAAGTTGTTATCCTAATGGTGCCGGATTATAACGGTTATGCCGCGATGGATTACACAACAAGGGTTGCGGAGAATTGGGGCATCGGCCAAAAAGGTAAGGATAACGGAATCTTGATTTCGGTGGCCATGGATGAAAGAAAAATGGCCATTTCTACTGGTTATGGTATGGAAGATAGAGTGACTGATGCAGCAACTTCTACCATAAGAGAAGAATATATGAAGCCGGCCTTTAGAAATGGAAATTATTATAAGGGTTTGGATGATGCCATTACTATCATTTTTGACTTGGCAGCAGGTAAATATAAAGCTGATAAAATAGCCAACGGCAATAATACCAAAGGTATAGGACTCGGAGCCTTTCTCATCATATTCTTTATAATCATAACCATCATTTCCAGAATCAGGCGTGTGAGAAATCACCATATGGGTGGTGGTAGCATGGATATACTTACCATACTCATGCTAATGGGTAGTGGTAATAGACATGGCGGTAGCTGGAATGACTTCAACTCTGGAGGTGGTGGCTTCGGTGGAGGCGGAGGTGGTTTTGGCGGCTTCGGTGGTGGCTCCTTTGGCGGGGGAGGTTCTAGCGGAAGCTGGTAAACGTTTGCATTAAAAAAGGGATGAAATTTCATCCCTTTTTCTTTTTATTTTAACCAATACATACAAAATTGGTTAACTTATCTGCTTATAACCTAAATTTTTCAGCATGGCTAATAGACATACCTATGATTTCGGACTAATCGGAAACTGCGCATATCTTGCGCTTGTTGGCTTAGATACAAACATTTCATGGATGTGCATGCCTCGCTTTGACAGCTCCTTTATATTTGGCAGCCTCATTGGTGGCGAGAAAGGCGGTGAGTTTTCTGTAAAGCCCAATCAGGAAAGCTTCAAATCGGAACAACGATATATTCAAAACACCAATGTGCTTGAAACCATCATCACTACTGATGAATATTCCTACAAGGTAACGGACTGTGCACCACGTTTCAGGCAGTTTGATAGGTACTACCGGCCTCAAATGTTGATAAGAAAAATTGAACCATTAAGTGGAACACCTCAACTCAAAGTGGTTTGCGATCCGGTAGGTGATTACGGTGAGAAAAGATTAAGAAGAGAAAGAGGTAGTAGCCATATCAGATATTTTGGTTTGCCAGAAACTTTAAGGGTAACAACGGATATCCCCATCAACATGGTCATGGATAGTACCTGTTTCGTATTAACAAAGCCTCGATATTTAATAATGACTTATGGCGCACCCTTAGAGGCCGAGCTTCAGGAAACAGCAGAAAGTTTTATAAGAAAAACAACATACTACTGGCAAAATTGGGTAAAATCAACCAGCATAGGCATGCATTACCAACAACAGGTAATTCGTTCTGCACTAGCTTTAAAGATTCATCAGTATGAGGACACCGGGGGCATTATTGCCTCACCCACTATGTCTCTACCAGAATCACCCGGCAGTACCCGAAACTGGGATTATAGGTATTGCTGGATGAGAGATACGTATTATACTTTAACTGCTTTTAATAACATTGGTCACTTCGAAGAAATGGAAAAGTATTTCCTCTATCTCACCAATTTACCTATGAGCGGAAAGGAAAGAATTCAGCCTCTTTATGACATAGTAGGTCAAAATAAAATTGTTGAAACAGAATTAGATCTTCCAGGATACTTGGGCAACAAACCTGTAAGACTAGGTAACGATGCCTATACGCATATTCAAAATGATGTTTATGGCCAAATCCTATTAGCAATTCTTCCACTGTATACTGATAAGCGTTTTGCCAAAATGGAAAGGAGTGAGTCTGTGCCTTTATTAAGCACTATTTTGGAAAAGATAGAATTCACTATTGATGAAGCTGATGCAGGACTTTGGGAATTCCGAAACCTTAAGCAAAAGCATGCCTATACCCATTTATTTCAATGGGCAGGAAGCCATGCCGCCTGTAAAATTGCTAAGGAAATTGGTGCAGATGATTTGGGTAAAAGAGCTGAAAAGCTTCGTAAAAAGGCTAAACAGCATCTGGATAATTGTTATTTGAAAGATAGAAAAGCATATGCCCAGGCAGAAGGTGTTAACAGAATGGATGCCAGCACGCTGCAATTAATTATGATGAATTATATTCCGCATGACAGTCAAAAAGCGAAAGATCATTTAAAAGCATTAGAAGAAGACTTAAAAGTTGGGAAAGGATTATTCTACCGATATAAACATGCTGACGACTTTGGTGAGCCAGAAACCACCTTCTTAATTTGTGCTTTTTGGTATGTAGAGGCGCTTGCTTGTGTAAACAGAACAGATGACGCCATGGAAGCTTTTGAAGAAGTCATAAGCTATGCCAACCATGTGGGATTACTAAGTGAGGATGTTAAATCATCGGATGGAAGCATGTGGGGTAATTTTCCGCAGGCATACAGTCATGTCGGCTTGGTAAATGCCGCTTACAGAATTAACAATAAATTAGATAAACCAGATTTTCTTCCATAGAGCTTATGGAAATAATAGGTTTTCTAATTGTTTTAGTGGTATGGGCCTTTGTTCAAATTATCAAGTCTAACGGCTTTAGCAGATTCAATACATGGAACATACCTTTTTTTCTATCAGGCCAGCTTAAACCTGCTCATCTCGATTCCCTTAACAAGTATTCAGACTTTTACAGAAGGCTAAAACCCAAATACAAGAGAGAATTTGAAAAACGTGTTTTGCTGTTCATGAACAGCAAAACCTTTATTCCCAGGCAAATGTCTCATGTTACTGACGAAATGAAAGTGTTGATTTCGTCAGTAGCTATTCAATTAACTTTTGGTTTACAGCGAATTTATCTAGCTCATTTCAATAAAATATTAGTATATCCTTCTAAGTATTATTCTACAATTAACAATCAGTATCATAAAGGAGAGGTTAACCCAAGGTTCGGCATCATCGTGCTATCTTGGGATGCTTTTGTCAGCGGTATGAGTAAACCCACCGATGGTTTAAGCTTAGGTTTGCATGAACTAGCGCATGCACTTCATTTAGAAAACAGAATCAAAAATGAAGAGTATGGTTTTTTTAACTATGAAGCATGGAAAGTTTATGTTCACGAATCAAATAAAGAGCGAATAACTATAGAACTTGGCACAAACACCTTTTTCAGAAATTATGCAGCAGTTGATGAATATGAGTTTTTCGCTGTTGTAATAGAGTTGTTTTTTGAACAATCAAAGGCTTTATATGATTACAATAAGGCATTGTATGAGGCTTTAACTATTTTACTTCAGCAAAACCCTCTTACAATTTTAAGAAGTTAACTACCAAGCATTAGCGACAAATAAATGAAATACTTTTTCAAAAAATGGTTTCAAATTTTTAAAGGAGCCGTTTCCAGATTTTTTCAGGATAACCCTTGGAAACATGGTGCAGCCACTGCGTTTTTCACCATCTTTTCTCTTCCGGGTATGGCTATCATATCCATAACAGTAGCCAGTTACTTTTACGAAGACACTGTTGTGCGCGAACAGCTAATCACCCAAATTAAATTATTGATGGGTGATGCCAGTGCAAAACAAATAGAAGATCTGATGGGGCAAGCTTATATTTCGGATGCTGGGATATTTTTAAAGGCTGTGGGTATTGGTACCTTAATATTTAGTGCTACTACAGTATTTGTTTCTTTGCAGGATAGCTTAAATTATATTTGGCGGATTAAACCTAAGCCAAAAAAAGAAGCTATAAAATTTATACTTAATCGGTTGTTGTCACTGGCTATGGTAGTGTCATTAGGCTTTTTAATTTTAGTTTCATTGTTGGCAGACACACTGATTACCGTTCTGCACGACAAGGTATTTACAGTTCTGCCTGACTCCATATATTTTCTAGCTCAATCTATTAATCTACTTATCTCTATTTCTTTAATTCTGTTGATATTTGCGGTCATTTATAAAGTGCTTCCTGATGCTACACTAAAGTGGCGAGATGTATGGATAGGAGCCTTTATAACTACATTATTATTTGTAGCCGGTAAGTTTGGTATCGGTTATTATTTAGGAACCTCTAATTTAAACGACACCTATGGAGCAGCTGGTTCTCTAGTACTGTTGTTAACCTGGGTGTACTATTCTATAATTATCTTATTACTCGGAGCACAAATTACTTATGTTCATGCCAAACATATGGGGAGAACTATTTTACCCAACAGTAATGCTGTTGCTATCAAATTAGAAGAAGTAGAAAGAGAGAGGTAATTTATACCTCCTCTTTATTGTCAAAATATGCTTTGAATGGCTCCAAAACCTTTAAGTTATTGATCTTTTCATCATTTAGAGGTTTTTCCAGAAAGGCCACAACCTGCGGATAACCATTAGCTTTTTGTCTGTCAAGCTCGTTAACCGATGAGGTTAATATTACCACCTTGACCTTATCCTTATAACCCTTTTCTTGTATACCTTTCAGGAAGTCCCAACCATCAAATACGGGCATATTAAGATCAAGCAAAATACAATACTCATTTTGCTTTTCATGATGGTTTTCATCAAGATATTCTAAGGCCTCTTTTCCGTTATAAAAGGTTTTAGAATTGTCATTAAAGTTATTTTCTTTAACAAAAACCTGATGAAGAAATACTGTCATTTCATCATCATCTACAATTAGAGTATCTATGCCCATTGATATGATTTACAATAATTTTATCTAAAAAAGCCTAATAAGACATCTTGGAAATAACGGGCTCCGGCAGTACCATGTACATTCCCGTCAATTGTTGTGAAGTTGTAAGTCTCCAAAGTAACATCTGTGCTTCCCATAGCATTCATAGCTGCTAATGCGTCCTCAGAGTTAAAGTATGGAACCAACTCATCATCAATGTGATGATATAGCTTTATAGGTGCTTCAGCTCGCCAATTATGAATGTTATTATCAGCCAATGCCTGACTGAATGCGCTTGATGGGTTATTGATGTCGTTTATGAATTGATCCGTGAAAACAGTTTGAGGATTAGAGCTACTAATGGCAAAATAACCATTTTCAATTACCTCAGTTGCATAGGGCTCTTTTAAATAATATGATAATCCATTTTGAAGCTCTGGGTAAACCTTATCATAACTGTCCATTACCCATAGGTATAAGCTAATAGGAAAGCCTAAATCTCCTTCAAAGTTAAAAATATAATTACCTACTGCTGATTTATGATAGGCTCCAGCACCCATAGCGCTTTTAGCTATAGGAAACTCTTCTGTTAAATTGTTTTCTTCCATGTACTTATGTAGAGCCATAGTCGAGTTTCCTCCCTGACTATATCCCATTAAATAAGTTTTAGAAACCATTTCTACTTCTAAAAAAGTTCCTAGTTCCTTTGCTGCTCTCAACATGTCGAAAGAGGTAGTAGCTGCTGTTTGTGCATGCTCATATGGGTGAAAAAGTTCCTTAGTACTTCCATAGCCAATATAATCTGCAGCTGAAATGAGGTATCCGTTTGAGGCGTAAAGAAAAGCTGAAAGATATACTTCTGCATTGTCTGGTGATAGGTATGATGGTGCTCTATTTTCCTGATCAATTTGAGGATCAGGATCTTTTGCTAAAGTACTATGCTGAAAACTCGTAAGTTTTACTTTCCCCGATACCTTCGGAATAAGCACTAAACCAGAAGCCTCCACCATACTATTGTCATAGTTCATAGTATTATAGGTCAATGTGTAGGCATCAACATCAAAGTTTATTATATCAACCACTAAAGGATCGTTACCGAATCTTGCTTCGATTTCCTCTTCAGTTACAGTTTCAACAAATTCGTAACTTACAACATAATCAAATGAAGGTTCATTGTTTACATCTTCTTGATCACATGAAAAAAGGAGTAGACTTAAAAATAAGCCTAAAATTAATTTATAATTTGAAGTATTCATTCTTATAGTTTGTTTAGAAAACGGAATTAGTTGGTTCATAGTTAGAATTTAAAAAATCAATTTAACATAAAATTAATATTATGCACCTACAAGAGGTCCCCAGTAAGTCAGAAATTATTGCCGCTCATCAAAGAATTAGAAATTTTGTTCACTTTACACCTGTACTGACCTCTCAAAAACTCAACAAGCTTTTTGGTGTAAAGATGTTTTTTAAAGCTGAAAACCTGCAGAAAGGCGGAAGTTTTAAAATCAGGGGGGCCACGAATGCTATACTGTTAAATAAGGAATCATTAAAAAATGGTGTTGCGACTCACTCATCGGGGAATCATGCTCAGGCTCTCGCACTTGCCGCTAAAAATCAAGGGTTAACAGCTCACATAGTTATGCCTGAAAATGCTCCAAAGGTAAAAGTACAAGCAGTTGAGGGTTATGGTGCCCACATTACTTTCTGCCAACCTACATTGGAAGCTCGAGAAACAACCTTAAAAAATATTGTAAATAAGACTGGTGCCATGTTTATCCTGCCTTATAACAGTTATGACATCATTGCCGGCCAGGCAACCATGATGAAAGAATTGGTAGAGGAAATAGACAAACTAGATGCCGCCTTCATTCCTATTGGTGGTGGTGGTTTAATTTCAGGCTCCATTCTCAGTGCTGAATATTTTAGCCCTAACACAACTGTGATCGGAGCAGAGCCAGAGCAAGCTGATGATGCTTACCAGTCTCTAAAAGCTGGTTCGTTTATTCCATCTAAGAATCCTGATACAATTGCAGATGGTTTAAAAACATCATTAGGTGACCTAACTTATCCTATTATAATGAAGGGGGTTAATGATATTATTACCGTTTCAGAGCAAGAGATTGTTGATGCTATGAAGTTAATTTTCACTTATTTAAAGCAAGTAATAGAGCCCTCAGCTGCTGTTCCTTTGGCCGCTCTAATAAAAGAAAAAGCCAACTTCCAGAAAAAGAAAGTTGGCTTAGTTTTATGTGGTGGAAATGTTGATCTGGAAAAATTGCCCTTTTAACAGATTAAGGGAATATACCCAAATCCATATAGCTAATAGCAATTCTATCCATTGCCAAAATAAAGGCAGCGGTTCTTAAGCTTTTAATGCCTTTTTCTTTTCGTTTGGCATTTAGCTCATGATAGGCGTTTACCATAGTTTCCTCCAAACCTGAATTTACAAGGTCTCGCTCACTCGCTCCTTTAACAATTTTTTGATGCTCTTCATCACTGAAAGTATCACCAGTAGCATTCTCTATACTATCCAGTAACAGCTTATATTTTTCCATCTCATACCGTTTCTCCAATTTACCGAAAGAGACTCTTGATAGGTTTTTCAGCCACTCAAAGTAAGAAACAGTAACACCCCCTGCATTCAAATACATATCAGGGATAATCATCACATTCTTTTTAAGTAATTCCTTTTCAGCATCTTTAGTAACAGGGCCGTTTGCAGCTTCGGCAACTATTTTAGCCTTTATACCAGCTACATTATCAATAGTTATCTGATTTTCTAAAGCAGCAGGTACAAGTACATCACATTCGTAAGCTAAAAGTTCTAATGAGTTTTCCACAAACTTCCCATTTTTGAAGTCCTTTAAAGTACCGTGTTCATTTTGATGTTTCTTAAGCGCCTCAATATCTAAGCCGTTTTCATCGAATATACCACCATTGTACTCAGCTACACCCACAACTTTTGCCCCTGACTGATGCAAATAAAGCGCTGAATAATACCCTACATTACCAAAGCCCTGAACGATAATTCTTTTACCTTTCGTTCCTGTGGTTAAACCCAACTCTTTCATATCTTCTTCAACACTTAAGGCCTCTCTAATACCAAAGAAAACGCCTAAGCCCGTTGCCTCTGTTCTTCCTTCAATACCATGTTGAGAAAGCGGCTTACCCGTTACAGCACCCTTTGCATTAATAGTTTCTGGGTTAAACGCTTCGTAGGTATCAACGATCCACGCCATTTCCCTGGCACCTGTTCCATAATCTGGAGCTGGAACATCAATAGCAGGACCAATAAACTTTTTCTTAATAAGTTCAGAAGTATAACGCCTGGTTATTCTCTCCAGCTGATCAACACTATAATCTTTTGGATTAATGTTTACACCGCCCTTGGCTCCTCCGAAAGGAATGTTAACCATAGCACACTTAAAAGTCATAAGCGCAGCCAACCCCATTACCTCTTGCTCATTTACCAACTCGCTATATCTGATACCACCTTTTACAGGTAATTTATGATGTGAATGCTGCACGCGATAACCCTTAATTACTTCATAAGAGCCATCCTGCTTTCGCACAGGAAAGTTAAACTTATAAATACTATTACATTGCTTGATTTGATCAACCAATCCTGGATGTAAATCCATGTGGGCTGCTGCTTCGTCTATGAAACTACTAACCTCTTCAAATAAGCTATATTCTTTTTCCTGTGACATATAATTGTGTTGATGTTAAAGTTCTAATTTAAAGATTGCAGATACTCTTTCTTTAGAAGAGGACATATTTTATAACGCTCTTCTCTGGTATCTTCGTAAATGTTGTTGAGTATCTCAAACACATTTTCAATACCTATTTTATCGGCCCACTCAAAAGGTCCAAACGGATAGTTCGTTCCGAGTTTCATTCCTTGGTCGATGTCCTCTTTAGAAGCCGTGCCTTCTTGAACTGTATAAAAGGCTTCATTGATAATCATACAAATGATTCGAGGTGTTGCCATAGCAACTCTATCCTCTACTACTTCAAAATCCCAGCCTAGTTTATTCATCACTTCTTTTAGTGATTGCTTTTTTCCACCAGTCGGAACAGTGCATTCCAAAATTGGCCTATCAAAGAATGTTGGCAAGCCATTGAAACCATATACTTGATTTTTTACAGGATCAGCGTAAAGCATGATCTCTGAGAAAGTACTCATAACTGAGTTGAGAAAAACTATCAGTTCAGGGTTTTGTTCATAGAATGAAAGGCTCTCTGGCGTTTCATGTGAAATAAAATCGAAAACTAGTTCAATACTAAAAAAAAGGTCTTCATCAATTGCAGATAAGTCTTCTACATGGTGAAGTTTATGGTCCTTCAATCGGTTTGATGCTTCATTATAGTTTTCGGCTGAGCCTACAATCAGAATGTTCATATTTTATTACTTTTGAATCAAAGTTAATTAACTATTTACAAAAACAGACATGACAAAAAGAATCATTGAAACAAAGGAAGCTCCAGCTCCAATTGGCCCCTATAATCAAGCAGTTTTAGCAAACGACACCCTTTACGTGAGTGGTCAAATTGCATTAGATGCACACAGTGGTGAAATGATTAATGAAAACATTACTGAGGAGACTCATCAGGTAATGAAAAACATGGGAGCAATACTTGAAGAGGCAGCTATGAGTTTCGCTAATGTGGTTAAGTGCAGTATTTTTGTAAAAGACATGAATGACTTCTCCACAATAAACGAGGCATACGGTCAGTATTTCAAAGAAAATGCTCCCGCAAGAGAAACCGTTGAGGTGGCGCGTTTACCAAAAGATGTTAATGTGGAAATTAGCTGTATTGCTGTGAAGTAGTGGGTTATTGGCCAAAATATAAGGAACAACTCATCAGCAAATATCCACCTACGGAAGTACTCCGAAGGCTGGAAATCACAGTAAAGCCGGTTAAGAAGCAATCCTTTCATAACCAAAAACTTGATGGAGAGGAACAGGAATTATTCCTTTTTAATGGCCTAATTTCAGAAAAAGGTTTTTCTATTTCTAAAGTAGTGGATAAACCTGATAACTTTCTTCCATTAATAAACGGTAAGGTATTACCATTTGAGCAAGGGAGCAGAGTTCTTGTTCAGTATTCGTTGTTTAAAAGTGTTAATTGGTTTTTCGGCTTTTGGTTTTTTCTGCTATTGGCCTTAACTCTTATTGCTTACATAGAAAAGCAGGCTATCTATTGGTTGGTAGTACCTGTAATTGTTCAGGTGTGTAGCTATATTCTGGTTGTTGCCCGCTTTAAAAAAGGTATTGTTGATAGCCGTAAAGAATTGATCAAGTTAATCTGCTAGGCTGTGGCTGATTCTTTCGAAGAATTCATACAGATGCTCTTTTTACCCACTTTAATTATTAATTTTGCAGCCTAAAATAAAACACTGTAAGTATGAGCAATAAAGTTCGCGTTCGATTTGCACCAAGCCCAACAGGTGCGTTACATATTGGTGGAGTTAGAACTGCACTTTACAACTATCTTTTCGCAAAGAAAGAAGGCGGTACATTCATTTTAAGAATTGAAGATACCGACCAAACGCGTTATGTTGAGAGCGCTGAAAATTATATCAAAGAATCTTTAGAATGGTTAGGTATTACTCCTGATGAAAGTCCTTGGAATGATAAAGGAGAAGTTGGCCCTTACAGACAAAGTGAAAGAAAAGAGCATTATCAAAAATACACCCAACAATTAATTGATAGTGGTCATGCTTACTACGCTTTTGATACTGCTGAAGAAATAGAAGCCATGCGCGAAAGGCTTAAAGCTGCCAAGGTAAATACGCCACAGTATAACGCCATTACGCGTATGCAGATGAAAAACTCTTTAACTCTTTCAGAAGAAGAAGTGAAGCAGAAACTTGATGCGGGAGAGCCTTATGTGATCAGACTAAAAATACCTACCAAAGAAGAGGTTCGCATGAATGATATGGTTAGGGGCTGGGTGATGGTTCATTCTTCACAGATGGATGATAAAATCATTATGAAGTCTGACGGCATGCCAACTTACCATTTAGCCAATGTGGTTGATGATCATTTGATGGGAATAACCCATGTTATTAGAGGCGAAGAATGGTTGCCTTCTGCTCCGCTACATGTTTTATTATATCAATTTTTAGGCTGGGCAGACAGCATGCCGCAGTTTGCTCACTTACCATTGCTGTTAAAGCCTGATGGTAATGGAAAGCTAAGTAAGCGTGATGCAGAAAAACATGGTTTCCCTATTTTCCCACTTCAGTGGAACGATCCTAAGTCAGGCGAGCAGCTCGAAGGTTTTAAAGAACAAGGCTATCTGCCTGATGCCTTTTTAAACTTCCTTGCATTTCTGGGATGGAACCCTGGCAGTGAACAGGAATTATTTAGTATTGACGAGCTGATTGAAGCATTTTCAATTGAACGAATTGGTAAATCAGGTGCCAAGTTTGACATCCAAAAAGCGAACTGGTTTAATCAACAATATTTGAAAAACAAGTCTGATGAAGCCTTAGCTAGCCAACTTAAAGTGCTACTAACCGAAAATAATGTGGTTTTTGATGAGCAAAAATTAGAGCGAATAGTGCATGCCATGAAAGAGCGTGTTACTTTTCTTTCTGAATTCTGGACGACAGGACAGTACTTCTTCCAGAAACCAGCCTCATATGATGAAAAAGTAATCAGAAAAAAATGGAATGCCGAAGTGGCAAGTGTATTGGGTAAATATGCCGATGCACTTGAAAAAGTTAATCATTTAGATGCAAATATTGCTAAATCTACTCTAACAGATGTTTTGGAGCAGGAGGGTATGGGCATGGGTAAATTGATGCAATCTCTGCGTGTGTCTATAACCGGAGAAGGCGGAGGGCCGGATTTGATGGATATAATTGAGATTTTAGGAAAAGAAGAAATAACAGAACGCATCCGTTTGGCGTTAACTACTCTGAAGGACCAAGAGTAAGTTAACATGAGCAAAGAGAAAGATGAATCAGATAAAAAGCCAAAGGTTAATCCGAAACTTGAAGGTTTCGATGTAAAGATTAACAGATTTGGCGAAATAAAAACCAGTTTTGATATCGATAAAATTAACAGCTTTTTAAATAAAGAGGTTGAAGATAAAAAACTGAAAGATCGAGATGATCTTAACTTAAATAAAGACGAAGAAGAGTAGGTTTTTCATTTACAAAAAAAGGACTGTTGATACAGTCCTTTTTTATTAAAGACTATTAAGCGTTACTTATTGTCAAAATTGGGAGTAAGTTAAAATACCCTCGCGTAATTTCTTAATCCATTAGCGCTTAATAATTCTTACTTCGCTTATAGAATGGATTATGCCTGAAGTCTTTCCTGTTCTAACTCTAAACTTTGAAGCCACTCCAGGGCTTCCTCCTCACATTTAAAGATTTTAAATGGAGCAGGTTGGTTGTAAAAAGAAAAAATAAGTTCAAGCACTAATCTGATAGCAGGCTTATCTATCACATAGGCTGTTCCTAAACAGTACTTTTCAATCATTATCCTATTGATACTCATCCAATCTGCCTGCTTTCTTTGTAAATTCAAGGCTGGCACCTTGGCCTTTGTAGCATCAAACAATATGGTCACAGGCTTTCTATCCAGATGACAGTATTGCAGATCATCCAGGTATTCCTGAAAGTTTCTTTTAGTAGCCTTTTCTCCAGTAAATACTACCTTAAAACAATTATCCCCTATTTTTTGAAATGTAGCGTATCGCATTTATTACGCGCTTAAACAGCTAGTATAGTTCATTGGTTTTAGAATAGCATCAAGTTCTTTCTTTCTTGCAAAAGATTACTGCTATTCTTCAACTTCAAACCTTTTTGCCTTAAACTGTGTCACTATTCCGGACTTAACGATCATTTCACAATGCCCTTAAAAATCAAAAACTGCCAACTTCTCATTTTGCTTGTCGCATTATGGTTTTTGGGTCATCAAAAGGCCTTCTCACAAGTAGAAGCCGTAGCAGGTTTAAATTATTCATACGCGATGAATGATGGCGTTTTGCCAAATCAAAAAGCGATAGTCACGCCAACGATTGGCCTTTTAACAAGCTTTCAGTTAAAAGACAGCTCTATTCATCACCTAAAAACAGGAATTCTATTTATGGTAGCTGGGTATAACCAAGATTTTGACGAAACTACTTACTCCAAAAGGTTTAAATACCTTGCGCTACCTTTACTCTATAAATTGCAGCTCTCAGACGCTATTTCTGTGGAGGCGGGTGCGCAATTTAGAATGATGGTACTTAGAGAGGAGGAATATAAATACAACTACCGTAGAGAGGATATAGCTGCGGTATTCGGTTTCAATCTATTCGAAGGCAATATGTTAAGCATATATGTCAATGCTTCTTACGGAATTTTACCCATGGTAAGCTACCAAAGGATTGATGAAATAGGCAATTTTAATGGTAAGATTGAAGACATACATAATACCATGGTTTCATTAGGAATAAAATTCAAACTTTCAGGAAATGACTAAACTTATTAAAATCTCCGCTTTGTTCTGCATTGCTATTCTAGCTGGCTGTCAGGATAGTGTTTTTATTCCTGATCCGCTTGATCCTAGATTAGTGAAATATACTGAAGATGGTAACAATGCCAGTGCAGCACTAATCAATGGTGATATATGGTCTACAGATGACTACTACAATTATGATTACAACTTTTATGAATCAGATATTGACGTGGTAAGCTATGATGATGCTGATAGTCTTATTATCACATTTTATGGCCTACTTGATGAGCGTGAAGATCTTTTACTACATTTTAGTCTGAAAGACTTCGGCATTGATGAAGCTCGTGAATTGGTAAAGCTGGATGAACAAAAAATTCAGCTTGATGGTGCACAAAATACAGCCATCATGGAATCTCTTTTATTTGATGAAACTTATGCAGGCGGGGTAGGTCAAATTTATTTTAAAAGTGTTAAAAGGGCAGACGTTTCCGTAAGCCTATTTGAAGAAGGATCAGTTATCATTTCTGGAACCTTCAGCTTTACCATACCCGGTGAAAACATAGAGGTTACCTATGGAAGGTTCGACTACGAAGTAAGTTTTGTGAATAACTATTAGGAGTTGGGGATTGGGAGTTAGGTTTTGGGAGATGTAATTAATCAGACGGTAGTCGGATAATGCTAATAGCACGTATCCGTCCGACTGTCGTCTGACTTTTAAATTATCCCACCTGATAAACAGACTTTTTCTTAGCAGGCAAAATGCTTTTGTTGGTTAAGAATTTATCAACCGATCTGGCTGCTTCTCTACCTTCCATAATAGCCCAAACTACTAGTGACTGGCCTCTTCTGGCATCTCCGGCAGTGAAAATTTCTTCCTGGTTAGTTTTATATTTATCTGCTTTTACTAAGCCGGTTTTAGTGGCATTTACACCAAAGCTTTTCAAAAGAGATTGCTCTGGGCTTACAAAGCCAATAGCTAACAAGGCTAATTCACAAGGCACCAATCTGGAAGAACCTTCTATTTCTTTCATTTCTTTGCGTCCATCTTTTTCCACCCACTCAATATCAACCAACTCTATGTGTGTGAGCTTGCCCTCCTCTCCCTGAAAGGTTTTAGTGAGAATACTCCATTTTCTTTCTCCACCTTCTTCATGAGATGAAGAAGTTCTGAGCGTCATAGGCCATAAGGGCCACGGATCCTTTTCACCTCTTTCCTTCGGAGGTTTTGGCATTAACTCTAATTGTAAAACAGATTTAGCTCCTTGTCTGTGTGAAGTTCCAATACAGTCAGAACCGGTATCTCCTCCACCTATTACTACAACATTTTTATCCTTGGCAGAAATAGGATCTTGTATATTATCTCCGGCAACTTCTTTGTTTTGTCTGCTTAGAAAATCCATTGCAAAGTGTACGCCCTCTAAATCACGGCCGGGTATGTTTAAATCTCTCGCTTTAGTTGAGCCCGTGCAGATCACAATAGAATCAAAGTCATTTTTTAAACCTTCAGGATTAATGTTTTTACCGACTTCAGCATTCATTTTAAAGATTACACCTTCTTCGTTCATAATGTCAAGCCTTCTGTCAATGATTGGCTTTTCAAGTTTGAAGTCAGGGATACCATAACGCAGTAAACCGCCAATTCTATTTTCTCTTTCAAAAACCGTCACCCAATGGCCTGCTTTATTCAACTGATCTGCTGCGGCTAAGCCTGCAGGGCCCGAACCTATGACAGCTACTTTTTTTCCTGTTCTATTTTTGGGCGGTTTGGGTTTAATGTAACCCAGTTCAAAAGCTTTTTCAGCAATGGTTTTCTCGATATGCTCAATGGCAACAGGAGGCTTGTTAATTCCTAAAACACAACTCGCCTCGCATGGAGCAGGACAAATCCTTCCTGTAAACTCAGGAAAGTTATTAGTGCTATGTAAAATAGATGCTGCCTCTTCCCAATCTTCCTGATAAACTGCATCATTAAATTCAGGAATTATATTTCCTAAGGGGCAGCCTGAATGACAAAAAGGAATACCGCAATCCATGCAGCGCGCGGCTTGCTTCTTGGTTTTCTCTTCAGGAAATGGCTGGTAGATTTCTTTAAAATCACCAACTCTGTTCTCTGGCGGCCTGCTGTCAGGCAATTCTCTGTCATACTTTAAAAAACCATCTAGCTGTCCCATTATGCTACTATTTTATTTTTTGCTTTTTCTTTATTCTCTCTTTCTTCCAATACACGCTTATAGTCGAAAGGTATTACTTTGATGAATTTTGAAAGGTTAAACTCCCAGTTATCTAACACCTTTTTAGCTTTGATACTATTGGTTAGTTCAAGATGCTTTTCAATTAACCCTTTCAGGTATTCCTCTTCCTTTTTGTCGACCACATCTTCCAAACTTACCATTGCTTTGTTACATCTGCTTTCGAAAATACTTTCCTCATCAAATACATAAGCGATTCCACCACTCATTCCTGCTGCAAAGTTTTGTCCTGTTTCTCCTAGCACCACTACACGACCGCCTGTCATGTATTCACAAGCATGATCGCCCACGCCTTCTACTACCGTTGTTACACCTGAGTTTCTTACACAGAATCTCTCTCCGGCCATTCCATTAATAAAGCTGCTACCTGATGTGGCTCCATAAAAAGCTACATTGCCAATAATGATGTTGTTATCTGCCTTAATAGATGATTTTTTTGATGGATAAATGGTGATGAAGCCTCCTGATAAACCTTTACCGAAGTAATCGTTCGACTCACCTTCCACTTCAAAGTGAACACCTTTGGCCAAAAAGGCTCCAAAACTTTGACCAGCTGAACCTGTAAACTTATAATGGATGCTATCTTCAGCTAAACCATCGCCTTTATGCACTTTGCTGATTTCATTTGATAAGATGGCTCCTACAGCTCTATTGATATTCCTAATGGCAAATTCATGTTTTACCTTTTTACCTTCTTTAATAGCTGGTTGTGCTTTTTCGAGTAATTGGTGATCAAGCACTTCTTCCAGTTCGTGCTCTTGCTCTATCTGTTTGTAAATACCTACATGTTCAGGCACATGCTCTCGATAAAGCACAGCATTTAAATCAATGTCCTCAAGTTTCCAGTGGTTCACATCATGACGCATCCTCAGAATTTCAGAATGGCCTACCATTTCGTTAACTGTTCTAAACCCGAGAGAAGCCATGATTTCTCTTAAGTCTTCCGCCAAGAAGTTAAAGAAGTTCACCACATGTTCCGGCTTACCAGTAAACAGCTTTCTTAACTCTGGATTTTGCGTGGCAACGCCAACCGGGCAAGTATTGGTATGACACTTGCGCATCATTATACAGCCTTCAACAACTAGTGCCGCAGTTGAAATTCCCCATTCTTCTGCTCCTAGTAAGGTGGCAATAGCTAAATCTCGTCCAGTTCTTATTTGGCCATCAGTCTGAACGGTAATCCTACTCCTCAAATCATTTTTTACAAGTGTTTGATGGGCTTCAGCCAAACCTAGTTCCCAAGGCAAACCTGCATGGCGAATAGAACTTAAAGGAGAAGCCCCTGTTCCGCCATCGGCACCAGAGATAAGTACAACATCTGCATTTGCTTTAGAAACACCTGCAGCCACTGTACCAACACCTGCCTGTGATACCAGCTTCACATTAATCCGTGCCTGGCGATTGGCATTTTTTAAATCGTAAATGAGCTGGGCTAAGTCTTCAATAGAATAAATGTCATGATGTGGTGGTGGCGAAATTAAACCAACTCCGGGAGTGGAATGTCTTACTCTACCAATCCAATCATCTACCTTATGGCCGGGCAGCTGACCACCTTCACCTGGCTTAGCACCTTGAGCCATTTTAATTTGTAACTCATCGGCATTAGTGAGGTAATAACTTGTTACACCAAAGCGGCCTGATGCCACTTGTTTGATGGCTGACCTTTCTAAGTCTCCATTAGGCTTCATTTCAAAACGTACTTCGTCTTCTCCTCCTTCACCACTATTGCTTTTGGCGCCAATACGGTTCATGGCTATAGCCAAAGTGGAATGCGCTTCATGTGAAATAGAACCAAATGACATAGCACCTGTTGCAAAGCGCCTCATAATTTTCTCAGCCGGCTCAACTTCAGAAATATCAATTGGTGTGCGCTTTTTAAACTCAAGTAAAGAGCGCAGTGTAATCGCTTCTTTAGATTGGTTATTTATCTTGGTAGTATACTCTTTGAATAAATCAAAGTTATTGGTCTTGGTTGACTGCTGTAATAGATGAATAGTTTCAGGATTGAAGAGATGTTTTTCACCCCTATATTTCCATTGATAAACACCACCTACTTCAAGTCGATTGAAAAGCTCAGCATTTTTATATGCCTGCTGATGCTTAACAAGTACTTCTTTTGCCAATCCATCAAAATCAAGACCTTCAATTCTGCTGATGGTTCCAGTAAAGCATCTATCCACCACTTTACGACTTAAACCTAGCGCCTCAAAAATTTGCGCTGCCTGATAAGATTGCAAAGTGCTGATTCCCATTTTGGAAAGGATTTTCAATAAGCCATAACCAATAGCTTGTTGGTAATTTTCAAGTGCTTTTCTGGAGTCACCCTCAATATCAATTTTGCCTTTTTCATAAAGCTCTTCAATGGTTTGAAGTGCTAAATAAGGATTTACAGCACTGGCACCATAGCCAATAATAGTAGCAAAGTGATGCGTTTCGCGTACATCACCAGCTTCAACAACTAAGCCTGTTTCAGTTCTAAGGTTTTTCTTTACCAAGTGTTGATGTACAGCACCAGTTGATAATAGTGAAGGAATAGGTGCATGATTTTCATCAATCTTTTTATCAGATAAAATCAACACCACTTTGCCAGCAATAGCAGCTTGTTCCGCCTCCAGACAGATTCTATCTAAGGCTTCTTCTAATCTTCCATTTTTACCGTCAGCCTCAAATACACAGTTGATTGTTTGATAGCCAAAACCTATATCAGACAGGTACTTAAATTTAGCAAGATCAGCGGCCAACAGTACTGGTTGCGAAATATGAATCTGATGTGCGTGATCAGCTGTTTCCTTTAAAATATTATGACTTTTTCCTACTCTGGTGAAAAGAGACATCACCATGCGCTCCCTGATGGGATCAATCGGTGGGTTACTTACCTGGGCAAATAGTTGCTTAAAGTAATTAGCAATATGTTGACTTTGCTTACTTAAAATGGCTAAAGGGGTATCTGCACCCATTGAACCTATCGGTTCTGTGGCTCTTTCGGCCATATCCTGCAGTATTACCTTGAGCTCCTCTGAGGTGTAACCAAATGCTTTTTGATAAGTAAATAAATCCTTTGTGGGTATAGCCTGGGGGCCTTCTTCGGGTTCTGGCAGCAAGCGCAACTTCATTCTATGTGCATTGATCCACTCGCTGTAGGGGTTTTTCTTTACAATTTTCTGTTTTATTTCATCATCAAACTTGAGTAGATTATTAGAAAAATCTGCTACTATCATTTTACCCGGCTGTAGTCGTCCTTTTTGAATAATATCTTCTTCGGGTATAATGAGGGCTCCTGCTTCTGAGGCTAAAATAAACCTATTATTTTTTGTTACTGCAAAGCGAGCTGGACGAAGTCCATTTCTGTCTAAGGTAGCGCCCACTTTATGGCCATCTGTGAATATAAGAGCTGCCGGTCCATCCCAGGGCTCCATCAGTGAGGCAAAATATTTATAAAAAGCTTTGCGCTCCTTGTCCATATAATCATTATTCTGCCAGGCTTCGGGCACCATCATCATCATTACCTGTTCAAGAGGTCGGCCATCGAGCACAAGCATTTCTACCAAGGCGTCTAAATTGGCAGAGTCAGAATGTTCCGGGTTTGTTACTGGAAGCAACATTTGCAATTCATCGTCAGAGAAAACTTTAGATTTAAAGTTTGCTTCCTTAGATTTCATCTTTGTTACATTCCCACGAATTGTGTTTATTTCACCATTATGGGCTATAAAACGGAATGGCTGTGCAAGCTTCCAATTAGGAAAGGTGTTGGTAGAAAAACGTGAATGGATAATAGCAAAAGTGCTGGCAATTTTAGCATTAGTGAGGTCTTTATAATAAGGTCTGAGCTGGTTTGTTCTCAATTGACCTTTATAAATAATTGATTTTGTAGAAAGACTACAAGCGTAAAATGCTTTATTATTTCCTTCCACATTATGACCAATATGATGGGTAGCAGCCATTCGCATTACAAATAACTTGCGCTCCAATTCATCGTTATTCATAGGCTTTTGTGGCTGAACAAAAATTTGCTCTGTAAGTGGCTCCACTTTTTTAGCCCCAGCACCAGGAACGGTTTTATCAACGGGCACTTCCCTATAACCAACAATGGCTAAGTTGAGCTTTTTAGCATAGTCTTCAATTACATCCTTGCATTGTGCTACTACTGAAGAAATAGTAGGAAAGAAAAACATTCCTATCCCAACGGGTAGATCTGGGTCTAATTCCAGTGCTGCTTCCTTCGCAAAAGATGCTACTAGTGCCGGAGTTATTTGAAGCATAATACCAGCACCATCACCAGTAGAAGGATCTGCTCCAGTACCTCCACGATGCTCCATATTCTCGAGCATGTCCAGCGCATCTTGAATGAGCTGATGTTCTTGTTGACCATCAATATTAACGATAGCACCTATTCCGCAGGCATCATGTTCAAAGTCAGGTTGATATAAGCCTTTATGTGTTTGCATAGAATGAGTTCAAGGGTTTTTGTAGCCTAAAAAGTAAAGCTTAGTGTACAATTTACACTTAGAATGAAGAATAATCAAGCTCACCTCTTAAAAATTGATTATCAGTCCATTAATATCTTTCTATAATGCTAATCAATTTATTACTTAACTGTTCAGGCTTTATTTTGTATTTTGGAATTTGAAAAAACGTTTTGTTATGCTAAGGTTATTAGGCTTCATTATTATTCTTTCCATATCATTAAAAGTTAATGCTCAGAATTTACAAACCAAGTTTGAGCAATCAAATGGAAAAGAAACGGTTACTTATCAGGAAGGGATAGCTTATTGGAAAAAGCTTTCAGATAAGTTTTCTGAAATTCATATGCAGAAGATGGGGGACACTGATAGTGGAGAGCCTTTGCATCTTATTATTTTCAGTAAAGACAAAGTTTTTGATTTATCGGCATTAGCTAAAAGTGAGAAGCCAACCATTTTTATCAATAATGGTATACATGCCGGAGAAACTGATGGGGTAGATGCCAGCATGATGCTGCTCAGAAATTTTGCTCAAAATAGTGGCATTTATTCCTTTCTTGATTCGGTAAATATTGCTCTTATTCCCTTTTACAATATTGGTGGTGTTTTAAATAGAAATAGCACCACCCGAGTAAATCAAAATGGACCAAAAGCTTACGGCTTCAGAGGCAATGCAAGAAATTTCGACCTTAACAGAGACTTCATTAAAATGGACTCTAAGAATGCTTTCTCCTTTGTTCAAATATTCAAAACATTAGACCCTGAAGTTTTTGTGGATACTCATGTAACTAATGGTACGGATCATCAACATGTATTAACGTTGATTAGTACGCAGTGGAATAAATTAGATGGGGAGCTGGGAAACTATCTCGAAAACAACTTTGAAAACGCCTTATTTGAAAGGCTTCGTCAAAAAGACCGCGAGCCGATAGTATATGTGAATGTACATGGTGATACTCCAAACAATGGTTGGACTCAATTTTGGGATGCCGCACGTTACTCAAGTGGTTACACAAGCCTATACCAAACTTTAGGTTTCATTAGCGAAAGCCACATGTGGAAACCTTATCAGCAAAGAGTGGAAAACACCTACGATTTTCTGGAAGCCATGGTGGCGCTTACAGCAAAAGAAGGTGAAACAATTAAAGCAAAGCGTGAAGCTGACCGACAGGCTTTACTTAATGCTGACTCACTAACTGTTCAGTGGAAAAACGATAAAGAAAGCTTTAGGATGATTACTTTAAAAGGCTACGAAACCAGCTATCCTGAAAGTGAGCTCACGGGAAATCCATTACTACATTACAATAGAGATAAACCTATTGAAAAAGAAGTGCCTTTTTATAATAGTTATACCAGCACTAAGAAAGTAGCTGTTCCTGATTATTATATAATTCCGCAAGCTTGGCAAGGCCTAATAGACAGGCTTAGAGCCAACGATGTAAAAATGAATAAGCTGAAAAAAGATACTGTATTTAATGTGGAAGCCTACCACATCAGCGATTATAAAACTGCAGGCATGGCATATGAAGGTCATTATTTACACTATAACACTTCTGTTAGTGCAGATATGAAAAATTTGAGCTTCAGAAAAGGTGATTATCTGGTTCCTACTAATCAATTAGCAAAAAAATATATTGTAGAAGTATTAGAACCTGAAGCTCAAGACTCATTCTTTAATTGGAATTTCTTTGACACGATTCTTCAGCAAAAAGAAGGCTTTTCTGATTATGTGTTTGAACCTAAAGCAAAAGAAATTTTAGCCAATATGCCTGAAGCTGAACAGGCTGAATTTTCCAAATTGCAAAAAACAGATACTGCTTTTGCTAACAGTAATTATGCACAGCTAGACTGGATTTACAAAAGATCAGAACATTACGAAAAAGCTCACTTGCAATACCCAATATACAGGCTAATGGCTCCATGAAACGGAAAGTCATTAGTTTTGTCATCTCATTCCTGATAGGTTCTCTGCTAGGTTACCTTATAGGAAGTATAGAGATAGGAATGGGAATCGGTTTTGTTGTAGGCTTAGGTTTTATCTATTCCGTTTTCGATGATAAATAATTATTATGATGCAATTGCAACGCTTGGTTTGGCTGAAGGAGCAAGCAAGGATGAGGTGCGCGCAGCCTTTCGGTCGTTATCAAAAAAATATCACCCAGACCTTTATAAAGGAGATAATGGAGAAAGCTTTAAGCGCATCAATCAGGCTTATCAATACTTAAAGCGCAATAATTATTCACAACCGATTTCATATACTTATCAGGAAAGTACCACTACCCATTATCAGGAAACAGAGAAGGGTACTCACAGCAGGCGGAGGGATTATTATAGTGAAGAGAGAAAAGAAAAAAGAAGAAAATACCGAGAGCGAAAAAGAAAAGAGCAGGAAGCCAGAAAGGCTTTAATTTTAAAGATCGTCAAGAAATCCAAGCTGTTTGTATACGTGGTGCTGGTATTAAACTCCTTTTTACTCTTCGATTATTTAATGCCTACAGAAGAGAGTGTCTCGAAACTAGATACAGTTCAACCTGTAGTTAATGCTGATGGTACTAAAGGCAGCACGTATAAGTTAAAATTCGCAAATGGAAACATCTTCTACCTGGGTAAAGAATCAACACGTTATCTCGGACAGGCTGAATTATTCAGAATCAAAAAGTCATTACTTTTCGGTTATCAACTATCCTTACAAGACAACCGCAACGGATATGAATATTTCAACGGAGTAAACGTATTTAAAACTTTTGCCTTCATCATATTTTTACAAGCACTGTTTCTCTTGCTTTTCTTCAGCGCAAAAAATCCTGAACGACAGCTTAACCTAATAATTTATATGGGCTTTTGCTTCTTGGTACAGTTTGCTTTAATGTTGATGCATTAAATCTCATAGCGTATAGAAAAAGTGAAATAGCGCTGTTGAATATAATATTCGTAAGAACTGATTAGGTTTTCATTAAAACTGTCTCGCCTTACACCTTGAGTGTTTAACAGGTTATAGGCTGCTAACTTAAACTCCCATGGAGTGGAACTTTTTCGATACCTGATAAAAGCATTCCATATTGAAAACTCACTCGCGCTCTTGGTTTCTTTGTTCTCAAAAGCATTAAAATTATAGCTGGTTTGGAAGTGAATTCTTTTACCAAAGTCGCAATCTAAACGTGCATAAGGATTATAGGTAATAAAGCTGTTTTTGATAGCTGAAGAAGTATATTGATTGATGTTCTGCTTATACCCAAGCTCAAAGTCCAACTTTTTAAAAAAGGTTGTATTAATTCCGGCATTATATTGTTGCGTTACAGATCTATTGTTTGTAGCTACACCATTAATATTATTGTTGTTTCTAAAAGCTATCAATTCGGCTCCAGCCTTAATCTTAAATAGGTTAAAGCGCTTGTCCACCCTAAACATTGCGTTAAGATGCTCATTAGGTTCAATACTGTTAAAAACCCCATTTAGCCTGTTAAAGGCTTCAAATGCAGTACTATTGGAGAAATCTTTTATTTTATATTGATAGCTCATATTTCCAAACAAATTCATACCGCTGAACAAATCAAAATAATTGTAATACAGATTATAGCTATGGGTAAGTCCATTTGTGAGTAATCTATTTCCTCTCCACAGAGCATTATAATCTGCAATGGTTATACCTAAAGCGCGTTGTCTAACATCGGCAAACTTAGCTTCCATGGCATACCTGAATGATAAACTCTGGGTGCTTCTGATAGTCCACTTGGCATAAACAGCAGGTAGTAACAAGCTTGGATTTCTTTTTTTCAGGCTTTCTTGCTGCTTATCTTTTACCTGATAACTGTGTAAATACATGGATGGACTGATTATAACAGGACCCATTTTAGTTTTGTAAGTGAGGCCTGCAAACATATCCAAGAAATTATATTGATTCTCATTATTGAAAGCTGAAGAATCAAACATAATGGTGGTTTCATCCAAAACTTGTTCTATGGAAGAACTGTAATTTTGACGCTGTAAATGATAGCCTGATGATAAATTCACATGATTAGTTTTATTGAGAATTCTATAATAATTGAAGGCTGTTGTTGATTGCTGGCTTTCAATATTTCTTGATTGTTTCAGCCTATGCTCTTGTGTAGAAGTAATAGGCAAAAAGCTATCAAAAAGCGGTTGGTCACTCTCCAATTCTATTGATGGGTCGAAACGCTTATAAGTATAGTTGGACTCCAAAGAAAAAACATTTTTCTCAGAAGGTGTATGGTACCATTCCAATTGCTGTTCCAGGCTGTAGGGCTTCTGCTCCTGAGTCTGTCTAATGCTGTTTTGGGCTCCAGAAACTATGGAAAGCCTGTTGTTAAGGTTGTTTTGTGAGGAAAGCTTACCAAATAAACTATAACGCAAAAAGGTCTCTTTCTTTGGCGTATAAGTGGCAGCATATTTCAATAAGCCTGACCTCTGTTGCGTAGTTAGCTCTGTTGCTAAAAGCTCCTCTGATCCCGCTCCTTCTCTTAAATACCTCCGTTGACTTAAACTACCAAAAGTATTTTGGGCTGCTGATCCAATAAAAAAGCCAGAATGGTACCATTTTTTATTCGGATTAAAATTAAAGTTTGCAGCCGTCAATTTAGTGGATAAGTCTTGTGCCGTTTCTCTGTTGGCCATAGGAAAACCTAAATCTTCATTAGAAATATTCATATCCGTACCGGCATTAGCAGCAATTGATGAAAGACCTCCACTAAAGCGGAAATAGTCTTGCATCGTGAAAGCCTGTTCCCCAATATTGTTGGCATCAGCAATCAGGTTCACATTGGTTTTAGGAGAATAGTAAAAAAGGTTTGCATGGCCCAGATAGCGACTTTGTGGTCCCGCTCCAAGGGTAACATCACCGAATAATAAATTCTTTTTACCTTCTTTCAATTGGATATTTAAAGCCAGATTGTCTTCTCCTCCTAAGCCATCCATAGGTCCTATTTCATTATAGTTTTTGAGTACCTGAACTCTATCAACGGCATTGGCGGGAAGGTTCTTTGTGGCCATTTTAGTGTCTCCATCAAAAAACTGTTTCCCGTCTACCAGCACTTTATTTACCTTCTTGCCTTGTACCTTCACTTCACCATTCTCATCCACTTCCATCCCTGGCAATTTAGCCAGCACATCTTCCAGCTTTCGTTCGCTACCATTTGTAAACGCTTCTGATTTATATATCAAGGTATCACCAGACATTGTTACAGGCATTTCATGAACCACCTGCACTTCATTTAGTAAGTCGTTTGCCACCTCTAATTCTATGATTACATTTTTGAAATCTTCTGTTTGGGTGTTGAATTCCTTTTCAAAGGTAACGTAACCAACAAAAGACACTTTTAACAAATAAACACTGTTCGACTTTAAAGCAAGTTTGAAGCGTCCTTCTGTATCAGTCACAGCAAAGCCTGTAATGGCTTTAGTCGTTGTATCCTGAGCAATAACATTGGCAAACTCAATGGGCGTTGACACAGAGTCAACCACTTTCCCTTCAAAATAGATTGTTTGAGCTTTTGAAGTAATTGCAGCTAAAAAGAAAACAAATAGGAAATACAGCTTTTTCATGATTCAAGAAATATTGATGGTTGCTAAAGGCTTTTGCTTATCCGCCTATTCTGATTTCGATCTGCTCACCATCATTTCCTCCACTATATCTTTTCATCATTTCCTCCATCTTTTTCTCGGAGATTTCTACATACTCCTCTGGAGTCACCACTTTACCCTTTTTAGGCTTCTCTATTTTAATTTTCTCGGATGGGTTCAATTCTATTTTGGTACAAATTATAGTTTTATTTCCTCGCTGCACTTCCAGAATCAGTCCTGGTAAACCATAATATTTTTCAGGCCCATTACTTACTGGAATGTCCATTGTGAACCAGGCAGTTGTGACTATTGTGTCTTTAGTAACTTCCATTTCCTTCATGCCAGTAGAAAACTTCTTGGCATCTACTATGCGGGAATTGACAGCCTTTTGGCAGTTATAATTTCCAATTTTTTTAGTTTCTCCTGTCAACTTCCATTCATATTCGGTTAACTCTCCTTTTACTATAAATCTTTTGCCCATCAGGTCTGAGCCCTCCTCAAATTGCTTTTTGGCTATGTTTTTATAAAGTACACTGTTGCCACTTCCATCAGCAACCATCACTTCCATGCCGTTGGATGAAACACTTGCTGGTCCGGAATTTAAAGACTCCACTTGTTTCCATACAGATTCTGATGTTGTGAATGCCAAGGTATATTCCTTCTGCAATTGCTTTTGTAGCTTGTCCTGTATAGCCTTCATTTGTGCTGGGGACATAGCCGTGCTATCCAATTCAATTTTTAGCTGTGAGCTTGTTTTATAAGTAGCTATACCGCTGAAATTTTGGGCATAAAGACTTTCATTGAAAAAAAAGCTAAAGAGTAGAATCGCTAAAATGTAGTTAAAATTTTTCATCGTTGTTTGTTTTTGTTTTGCTACAAACAAAGCTGATCTAGTCTTAACAATGCGTTAAGAAGTGTTAACGAGTGTTAAATTCCATATTTAAGGCAAAAGCATTCCTTATATTTGATTTATGAATGCTCGGAAATTCAAATGGGTAGGAGTGACAGTTGTGCTTTTAATAGGACTAACAACTGTTGTTCAAGGTATTTATCTATACAGCGATTATTTAGATAATAAAAAGGCATACAAACTTGAAGTACAGCAAGCACTTGACAGAAGTGTTGAGGTGTACTATGCTGAATTAGCTAAAACCGATGTATTAACTTTTACTGATACCCGAGATTTCGATATTGAGTTTGGTGTTTCAGACTCTTTAGAACAAGGAAATGATTCCATTATCATTAAAAGCTTCTTTCAGAGGTTTAGTAACAGTAAGCTTGCCGGAGAACATATTAAAAAGCTTGATTCACTGACAGGATTTAATAAGTATTCAGCCAAACAAATTGATAGTTTAAATATCTCTTACATTTCTGTAGAAACGATTGAAAGTGATACAAATCATATCATGCTCGATGAGCAAAATGAAATAATGATGCTAAAAGGTGATCATAAACTCGATAGTATTTCACAGCTTAAAAACCTGGCCAATAAAATCATTATCTCCATTACAAGGGATACGCTGGACTTTGAAAAGCTAAATCAAATTCTTCAAAAAGAGCTTGAGAGAGACGGTTATTCAATTGTTTATTCATTAAGCCATTTCGTAAAAGATTCAGTCCGTGGACAGTTTAATGCTGAAAGCCAAAAGCTTCTTCCTTTCAAAACGACTTCAAATTCTATATATCTACCCAAGAGGCAATCTCTCAGCATGAATTTTGAAAATGCTTCATTGATCATTTTGAGAAAAGGTTTATGGAATATTTTGCTTTCTATATTTTTCACTCTTTTAGTAAGTGCCGTTCTAATTTTTCTCTACAGGATTATTAAATCCCAAAAAGCGCTCTCAGAAATCAAGAACGATTTGATCAGCAATATTACGCATGAATTTAAGACGCCTATTGCTACTGTGTCCACGGCCATTGAAGGTATTAAAAACTTTAATGACGCGAACGATGCAGAAAAAACAAGCAAGTACCTTCAAATCTCAGATCAGCAACTCATCAAGCTTAACCAAATGGTTGAAAAGCTTCTTGAAACTGCCACAATGGATAGTGAACAGCTAGAGTTGCATAAAGAAGCTGTTAATCTGCCTCTGCTGTTGAAGCAGCTTATAGAAAAGTATGAAACCATACACCCTGAAAAAGTCTTCTCCTTAGATTTAGAGGATAAAACTGCTGTTTATGTAGATGAATTTCATTTTGAAAATGTGCTTTCTAACCTGATAGACAATGCTGCTAAATATGGGGGAAAGCATATTGAAGTAGGGCTTAAGAAAGCACAAAAAATTAACTTAACTATAACAGATGATGGTGGCAATATCCCGAAAGGGCAACAGCAACGAATTTTTGAAAAGTTTTATCGTATTCCTAAGGGGAATGTACACGATGTAAAGGGCTTCGGTATTGGCCTATATTATACAAAAACCATTATTGAAAAGCATGGTGGTACTATTGAAGTTGAGAGTAATCTCAAAAAAACCATTTTTAAAATCACTCTGCCATGAGTACGGTTTCTATTATACTGGCAGAAGATGAACCCTCATTAGGCATGATTGTGAAGGAAAGTCTTGAGAGCCGAAATTTTCAGGTAACACTTTGTAAAAATGGTGAGGAAGCCTTAATGGCTTACGAAAAAGAAAAACCAGATGCTTTAGTACTAGATATTATGATGCCTAAAAAAGATGGTTTTATGGTGGCGCAAGCTGTTCGCAAGCAAGATCCATTTATTCCAATAATTTTTCTAACAGCTAAATCCCGCACAGAAGATGTAGTAGAAGGTTTTGGTTATGGTGCCAATGACTACATTAAGAAACCCTTTAGTATGGAGGAGCTGATTGTTCGAATAAAGGCATTGGTCAACAGAGCTGAAAAACCACAATTGAACGAATGGATTAGTCTTGGAAAATATCGTTTCCATTTACAAAAGCAGCTTTTACAATTTAATGAGGAAGAGGAATGCCTCACTCATAGAGAAGCGCAGCTTCTGCATGAGCTAATTCAACATAAAAACGATTTAACTGATCGTTCACTTATTCTTAAAAAACTCTGGGGTTCAGATGATTTCTTTAATGCGCGAAGCATGGATGTATTCATCAGTAAATTGCGCAAGAAGTTAGATAAAGACCCTAATATTCAAATTGTAAATGTGAGAGGTTACGGATATAAGCTAATTCTTTAACCTTTCTTATTCCTCAAGTTCCTGGCTATTGTCGCGTAGTCCAGATAGAAAATTAACCTACAACTTAGACTCTGATAATGTGTGGTGGAAAATATACTGTTTAGGTTTTCACCATAGTTAAGGTTTACCAACTCGTTGCTTTCCTGCAGGTTATCTTTATAGACAATATTTACAAAACTACCGGGGGCAATTTGCCAACTGTAAACTGCATCAATACTAAAGGCATTATAGTTTGTATCATCTATCTCTTGTTCGTGCTCTGCTGTTGGCCTGCCGTTATAGGCAATATCTCTAATGTCACCATCATTCATCAACTGAAAGTAGTTGAAATAGTCTACCTTACTCCAATAATGTCTCAGTCTAAAATTGAAGCCCATTTTATTATTAATGGTATAATTTACTTGCCATAAGTTGCTTAATACCGAAATGTCTCTTTCGCCAAAATAAATCATGTCATCAGAGCCTAGCTCATCGTTGGAGGCTATTGCATAACCAATAGAACTGTTTTGCTTGTTATAGCTGACAGAGTAAGAAGTGGATAGTTTGTTGTTCACCCTAAACCTTGGTGATAAACCGTACCAATAATCAAATTGGTTTCGGTCTGGTGCTTGCCATACTCCAAAGTTGAAGTTGAGCTGTAGCCTTTTTCTTCCATCTGTGGAATAGTTAAAGTTGGTGTTATAATTCCATGTTCGGAAGTATTTTTTACCATCCACTCTTGGCTCAAAATAATCGAAACTTCTTAAGGGTCTGTAGTTAAAGTTTACATAAACCTCATGAAAGTTCTTTAACTGGCCCCAAAACTCTGTACTTGTGCCTAACCTTTGGTAAGACCTTGGCGCATAAAGCTGGCTGTAATCTACTCCTAACCAATAACTATATTCATTAAAAATTCCCGTTGGTTGAAACTGCCTATAACCTCCCCAAGCGTAATAAAAAACCTCATTCGGACTACTCAGGAATCCAAAATCATTCGGGTTATAGGTATCGTTCTCAACATTAAAGCCTATATCGAACTGATAATTTCCACTTATTTTGGCAAGGCTGGCATTATAAGTATGTCCATCTGAGATTTTTCCTGTATCAGAAGATATATAATTATATGCGCCACCACCGCTCAATTGATAAGTGTTGGTTTTATCCCGCAAATTAAAATCACCTGCTATTACGTTAGCATCTCGGCCACCATCGAGTCTTTGCACATTGGTATTAATCAAACTTACACTACTGTTATTTTTCAAGTTTTGATCAATCACTACTGCGTTAAAATTTGTTAGGTCATCCACTTGAACTTTTCTTATTTCGCCAGTAACAGTATCTCTTACTTCTGCAAAAGTTCTATTGGTAACAGCATTAAAAAGACCAAGACCAGTTCCATTTTTTGTTCTTCCCGTAAGTTTAGTTGCATTAATCAGTGGTGCGCTATTTGGTGCTGATACTACCGTGTCTTGATCTTCGATATTTAGCTCTCCAAAACTTTGCCCTACACGTCTGGAATAGAAAACATTACCTCGGTTAAACAACTCAATACCTTCTGTGAAAAATGGTCTGTTCTCTGAATAATAAACTTCGAATGGACCCAAATTATATATAAGATTATCAGAAACTACCTGACCAAAATCAGGTATTAAAGTCATGTCTAAAGTAAAGCTTTCATTGATTCCATATTTTAAGTCGGCACCAATTGTTCCTGTTAAATTACTTTCATCACCAGCCTTATTGATGTATCCTGTGATATAGGGAGAAAGTGATAACCTAAGTGGTGGTTTTAAATTATACAATCCTGTAAGTGTACCCGATTGGTTGATCAATCCATCAATGGAGTTATCAACATAGCTCCAATAAGCAGTTTCATTGAGTCGCTGAATCTTACGCATGATGTTAATATTCCACTCTTGCTCATCTGCCTGTGCAAACCTAATTGCAGCATATGGAATTTCAATTTCTACCTGCCAGCCTTCTGTTGTAATTTGTACAGCACTGCGCCAAACTGCATCCCAGTTATAATCTTGGCTGTTTCGACTTGTTAAAATATCTGTTTGCACCCCGGCTGCGCTCACCTTAAAATAAAAGGCATTTTGGCCTTTCTGGTAGGTGTCGAAGAGTATACCGAATTGATCTGTATTTCGAGAATCGTCATCTCTTATTCCCAGTTCCTTTTTTACACCTTCTTTAGAATCATCATAAAGCTTGGCTGCAATGTAAATTCCGAAATCGTTATAAGCTATTTTAACCGCTGTTTGTTGATTTGATAGCGTGCCGTTGTTCGGCAGGAAACGAACAAACTGATAGCTTTCAAATGTTTGTTCTTTCCAAAAATCATCATCAAAGTAACCATCAATTTTAGGGGTTGACTCAACAGAGTTAGCCGACATGGACTTCTTTGTCAAATACTCCTTTTTCTCTTCTTCCTGAGCTTGCACCTGAAGTGTCAATGACAGTAAGATGGTAGTGATGAATCTTAATTTTTTCATGCGCATTAAAGGACTGGATGCCCCACAATAAGTTGCATACCGGTCAATATTTTATCCCCCATTATATGGCAATTACACTAGTGGTTATTTCGTGCAAGTGACCAATTTCTTGTTTTTCTAAATATGACGGCAAAGTTCAGCTAATAGTTCTAGCCTGACCAGATAAAAGATAATCTGAGGTATTAAAAGTTGATTAGTGGTTTATTCCTCTTTTGGTGATGACTTTAATGCCTTTTGCTGAGCAATAAGTGCTATTGGAAGTCCACAGAAAATAGAGGCATCTGCCAGATTAAAAATTGGCCATAACGAGATATAATCACCTCCCCAAAATGGTACCCAGTCAGCTACCCGGCCTTCCCAGATGTCGAGGTAAAACATATCTACCACCTGGCCATGAAACCAAGGAGAAATGGCATTATATGGGGCGTTGTCTAATAACACACCATAAAATGTGGAGTCTACTAAATTGCCTATAGCCCCTCCAAGCACGAGTGCCATTCCCCATAACACACCTTTTGAGGTACCTTCTTTAGCTAGTTTATAAAGGTAATAAGCTATAGCTCCTACAGCTACTAATCTAAAAAGAGACAATCCTAGTTTTCCGTATTCGGAACCGAACTGCATGCCAAAAGCCATGCCTGGGTTTAGGGTATAATAGATTTTGAACCAATCGCCAAAAACAGGAATCTGACCGGCTGAACCAAGCTCCATAGTATAATGTACCCATAATTTAATGGCCTGATCTAGAACTATAATGGCGATTGTTAGTAGGTAATATTTAGTATACTTCATCGATCTATTTTCAGCGACTTTAGTCGGTTTAACTCTTGGTAGAAATAGTAATATTTAGGCTGACATCATCAATCTGCAGTTCAATTGCATCTGCAACTGATGGTTCGATTGATAATGAAATGGCCTGAGTTTCTGCACAAATATATGCCTTGTTTTGATTAATCGCCTCATTCACCCACTTTTCATTCTCCTCTATTTTCACATCAATTTTATCCTGAACTTCAAGTCCCTGGTCCTTTCTTAAATTTTGGATTCTGTTAACAATATCTCTTGCCAAGCCTTCCTTCTTTAATTCATCATCAATAGTAATATCCAGAGCAACAGTTATACCATCTTCAGTAGCTACTGACCATCCCGGTATATCGGAAGAAGTAATCTCAACATCTTCAAGATCTAATGTAACTTGTTCACCATCTAAATCAATATTGATAGAGCCTAATCTTTCGATAGTAGCTATTTCCTCTTGACCCCAGCCATTAATGATAGCAGAAACACTTTTCATTTTTGGACCGAAATGTTGGCCTAATTTTCTAAAGTTAGGTTTCACGCTTTTCACTAGCACTCCTGAAGCATCATCAATGTATTCAACCGATTTTACATTCACTTCTGAAAGGATTAAATCCTCTACTGCCTCTATTTGCTGCTTAATATGGTCGTTTAATACAGGTACTAAAATTTTATGCAGTGGTTGACGCACTTTAATTTTTTGTGATTTTCTGATAGAGTGTGTTAAAGAACTAATATGCTGTGCCAAATACATTCTTTCTTCAAGAGAAGCATCAACAATAGCATTATTCACCTCAGGGAAATCTATTAAATGAACAGATTTAGCATCAGACTTTTTACTTACAGCATTTAAATCCTGAAATAGCTGGTCCATATAAAATGGAGCTATAGGAGCAGAAATAACTGCAATGTTTTCAAGACATTCATAAAGCGTCTGATAAGCTGCTTTTTTATCTTCATTATATTCGCCTTTCCAGAAACGCTTCCTGTTCAAACGAACATACCAGTTACTCAAATCATCTGAAACGAAATCCTGAATTAAGCGAGCTGCTCTTGTTGGCTCATACTGATCATAAGCCTCATTTACTGCTCCAATTAGAGAATTAAGCTTCGATAATATCCACCTGTCGCTTTCCGTTCTCTTTTTAAGATCAATATAATCACCTTCAAAAGTGAACCCATCCAGGTTAGCATATAGTGCAAAGAAATTATAGGTGTTTTGCAATGTGCCGAAGAACTTACGCTGTACTTCTCCTACACCTTCAATATTGAACTTAAGGTTGTCCCAAGGGTTGGCATTACTGATCATATACCAACGGGTAGCATCAGGACCATATTTACTTAATGTTTCAAACGGATTGATAGCATTGCCCAAACGCTTGGACATTTTATTTCCATCCTTATCCAACACCAAACCATTAGCG
This sequence comes from Marivirga atlantica, assembly GCF_016734805.1. Classification (GTDB taxonomy): domain Bacteria; phylum Bacteroidota; class Bacteroidia; order Cytophagales; family Cyclobacteriaceae; genus Marivirga; species Marivirga atlantica. The sequence continues at coordinate 493,379 of NZ_JAERQG010000001.1, read as the reverse complement.
ATAACATTTTTAAAGGCTACTTTATCGAATAGCATTCCCGCAATAGCATGCAAAGTGAAGAACCATCCTCTTGTTTGGTCTACACCCTCTGCTATAAAATCGGCCGGATAATTTTTATTAAAAATCTCATCATTCTCAAATGGATAATGCCATTGTGCATAAGGCATAGCACCTGAATCAAACCAAACATCAATTAAGTCTGGTTCACGGAACATTTTCTGCCCTGAATCACTCACCAAATACACATCATCAACATACGGTCGGTGCAAGTCAAAATCTTCAGGAAGCTCTTCCTGCATAAAGCGAGCATCTACTGCTTTGTCAACTTCATCTCTTAACTCTTTAAGCGAGCCGATACATTTTTGCTCTGTTCTATCTTCTGTTACCCATATTGGTAAAGGGGTTCCCCAGTAACGTGAGCGACTTAGGTTCCAGTCAACCAAATTTTCTAGCCAGTTGCCAAACCTACCTTCACCTGTTGATGCAGGTTTCCAATTGATGGTTTTATTAAGTTCAACCAGCCTATCTTTCATGGCTGTTGTTTTTATAAACCATGAATCAAGCGGATAATAAAGCACTGGTTTATCTGTTCTCCAACAATGTGGGTAGGAGTGTTCGTATTTTTCAACCTTGAAGGCCTTGTTATCCTCTTTCAGCTTGATGGCTATTAAAACATCCGTTGGTTTAAAGCCTGAGGCATTTCTTTCTTCATCGGAATAATATTCTTCCTTTACATACATGCCAGCAAAATCCGTTACCTCCTCAACAAATTTACCTTGCTTATCAACCAGGGGCACTTTTTTACCTGTTTCATCGGTAACCATAACTGCAGGTACGCCATTTTGCTGCGCTACTCTAAAGTCATCAGCACCAAATACAGAAGCCGTATGTACTATACCTGTACCATCTTCGGTGGTAACAAAATCTCCCGGTATTACTCTAAAAGCATTTTGTTTAAGCTCATCATTAGTAACATATGGCATTAATTGCTCATACCTGATTTCCACAAGCTTGCTGCCTTTAAAGGTGTGCTCCACTTCAAAAGGAATAAGCTTATCACCTTCTTTATAGCTTTCTAATGGTATGTCTTTAGCTTTTTCTGAAAAATGTTTACTTACCAGAGCCTTAGCCAGCACCACTGATACAGGCTTATAAGTATAGGGGTTGTATGTTTTTACTTTTACATAATCAATTTTTTCACCAATGGCGAGGGCACAGTTTGATGGCAATGTCCATGGAGTGGTGGTCCATGCTAACATTCTCACGTCTTCATCATCTGAATCAAATAAAAATGATGATTTTTCATTTTTGATAACTGTGAACTGCGAGGTGATGGACGTATCTTTTACATCTCGGTAAGTGCCCGGTTGGTTCAGCTCGTGAGAGCTCAAGCCAGTACCTGCAGCTGGTGAGAATGGTTGAACTGTATAGCCTTTATACAATAAGCCTTTATCATAGAACTTCTTTAGCAAGTGCCAAAGCGTTTCCATGTAGTCTCTTTCAAAAGTAACATAAGGATTATCCAAATCAACCCAATAACCCATCTTTACAGTAAGGTCATCCCACTCACTTTTGTATTTCATCACCGCTTCACGGCATTTCTGATTGTACTCTTCTACAGAAATTTTTTTGCCAATATCTTCTTTAGTGATGCCCAGTTGCTTTTCTACCTGAAGTTCAACAGGAAGCCCATGGGTGTCCCAGCCACCTTTTCTCTTAACCTGAAAACCTTTTAATGTTTTGTAACGACAGAAAATATCTTTCACCGTTCTGGCCATCACATGGTGAATGCCGGGAGTTCCGTTGGCTGAAGGAGGCCCTTCATAAAAAGTAAATGTAGGTTTGCCTGTTCGGGTATCAACTGATTGCTGGAAAATATTATTTTCTTTCCAGTATGCTAATATGTTGTCAGCCAATTCGGCATAGTTGAGGTTTTTGTATTCCTTATACTGACTCATTAGTTATTATTTTTTTCAGCGGTTGATTGCTCTTTTAAATTTTCTTTTTCTATTCTTTTGAGGTTTATCTCCTCATCTTCTTCTTCCATGTAGAAGTTTTCTCCATACTGCTCAATAAGTGGATGGGCATCTTTTCTACGCTTGCCATCATCAAAAGTAAGTAACAATGCAGGTAAAACCAGCAGGTTTGTAAGCATGGCTACCAAAAGTGTGGCAGATGTAAGTGAACCCAATGCCACTGTGCCTCCAAAATCAGAGGCTATAAACACAATAAAGCCGGCAAATAACACTATGGAGGTATAGATCATACTTTTCCCGGTTTCTTTTATAGTCTTGTTCAGCGCAATTGGCACAAAAAAGTTGTTTGCAAAAAGCTCTTGCCTGTATTTTGCTAAAAAGTGAATAGTGTCATCTACAGATATACCAAAGGCTATGGAGAAAATCAAGGCTGTACTTGGTTTAAGTGGCACTCCTAAAAAGCCCATTACACCTGCTGTAATTATCAATGGAATCATGTTGGGCACTAAAGAAATAATAATCATTCTTAAGTTGAAGAACAACACGCCCATCACACAGGCAATAACTATGAAGGCAACAATTAAGCTTAATCTTAAATTTTCAACCAAATAGCGATTGCCCTTAATAAATATTGGTGTGGTACCTGTTACCGTTATTTGAAAGTCGGTACCATCAAAAATCTCATTCATGCGAGGCTTTATCACATCTTCTAGTAGCACATCCATTTTATCAGATCCTATATCTGCTACCTTAAGCGAAATCCGCATTTTTGAAAGATTCTCATCTGTGAAATTGGTCAACATATCCTGTTGCCCTTCTTCATTTTTTAGGTAGCGCAGAATGAAATTATAATCTCTCTGATTAGGTAGACTATAAAAAGCAGGACTACCATTATAATAAGCCTGGCGTGCCGCCTTCACCATACTAACAATGGAAACAGGTTGGCTAATGGCTGGAATACTATCTAAAAACTGTTCAAACCTCTCCACCTTACGCAAAGTATTAAGTTGAACAATTCCTCTTTTTCTTTCAGTGTCTATGAGCACCTCCAGCGGCATAATTCCGCTGAAATTTCTTTCGAAGAATCTTAAATCTGTTTTTGTCTTACCATCTTCTGGTAAGTCATCAATCATATAACTAACAGAGTTCAATTTGAAAACACCTATAAATGACACTCCCACAATTATAGCTGCTACTATATAAGTCTTAGTTCGATGATTAAATACTATTTTGGTAATCCAGGAAATGGCAAAATCAGTCATCTTGAAATTAAGATGCTTTAGCTGTTTTCTGCCAGGGCTTGGTAAGTAAGAAAAAACCGCTGGAATTAAGATAATGCTGACAATAAAGGTGGCAAAGATGTTGATGCCCGCCACTATACCGAATTCTCTTAAAAGCTTGATGTCCGTAACTGCCAATACTAAAAAGCCTACAGCAGTAGTGAAGTTAGTGATCAGCGTTACAATGCCTATTTTTCGCGTAATTGTACTAATAGCCTTTATCTTATTACCATGCTTTTCAAATTCTTGATGGTATTTATTGAGCAGATAAATACTATTGGGGATTCCGATGACGACTATTATTGTAGGAATGAGACCGGTAAGTATAGTGATTTTGTATCCTAAAATATCCAGCGTTCCTAATGACCAGATCACTACTGAAAAAATAACCAGTAATGGAAAAAGCACCGCATCCCATGAGCGGAAAAATGCAAGTAAAATTAATGCGGTAACTATGACTGATAATGCAAGTAGCTTGATGATTTCCTGACGCACTTTGCCCATCATAACAGAGCGCACAAAAGGAAGGCCTGCATAATGCAATTCAATGCCTGCTTTTTCTTCAAAAGCATCACCCACCTGTAAAATGTCATCCATTAATTGGAGGCGGTCTTTTGAGTTTAGCACTTCTTCATCTACAGAAATGATGAGCGCTGTTGCTCCATTTTCAGTATTTAAAAGTTGTTCTGCAAAAAACCGTTGGTCTTGTATGGTATTTAATAAACTATCAAGCTCCGCTTGCGATGTAGGAAGTATTTCAGAAACAGGAACTAAATCAAACCTTTGGCTATCGACATTTTTTTGTAGTTTTTTGAGGCTGGCTATTGAAAGCACATTATTAACTCCTTTTATATCCGCTACTGCCTTTGTTAGGTAGCTAAATTTTTCAAATTTTTCTGGTGTGTATAAAGCACTATCCTCAATGCCAATAGCTAATATATTACCATCGTCACCAAATAATTCCTTAAATTTATTAAGCGCTATAAAGTCTTCATCAGTTTCAGGTACCATCTGTGCCAGGTCATAATCCATCTCAATGTCCTTGGCTCTATAGCCCATATAAGCCGTCACTATAGCCAAAACTATAATGAGCGGTAGCCGATACTTAATTACGTTGTGTGCTAGCTGTGTCCACATATTTTTAAACAAGCCACAAAGGTAATGATATTTTTTGTCCACAAGACCCTAAACAGCAGCTTTTAGCAAGAGATGTAGTGTTTTTCAAATTTTTATGATTTAGTTTACAAACTACTGTCTTGGTGATGTGTTTAACCAATTAAAAATCAAAGCTTTTGTTAGATTCAAAGTATCAGGTTATTGTGGTTGGAGGCGGTTTAGCAGGACTGATCTCTTCCATACTGCTTAAGCGTGCAGGCCTATCTGTTTTATTGATAGAGAAAAAGCAATATCCCTTTAATAGGGTTTGTGGTGAATACATTAGTAATGAGGTAAGGCCGTTTTTGGAAAGGGAAGGACTTTATCCCAATCATTTAAAAACTAGTTCGTTAGAGCGTTTTGAGCTTTCGGATATCCACGGAAATACTGCTTCCATCGATCTCCCTCTTGGTGGATTTGGTGTTAGCCGTTACCAACTTGATAACTTTCTTTACGAAAAAGCATTGTTAGAAGGTGTTTCCGTAAAAACCAAAACTGAGGTTGCCGAGATTAACTTTTACGATGATTTGTTTGAGGTGGCTATTAAAGGCGGAGAAAGTTTACATTCCGAATTTGTGATTGGCGCATTTGGTAAACGCTCGAAGCTGGACAAAGCTTTAGATAGAAGCTTTATTAAAAAAAGCTCCCCGTTTATCGGTGTGAAGTATCATGCCTATCTGGATTTCCCAGCCGATCAGATAGGTCTTTACAACTTTGATGGTGGCTATTGTGGCATAAGTCAGGTAGAAGGAGGTTTGGTAAATATCTGCTATTTGAGTAAAAGGGATAACCTGAAAAAATATGGCAATATTAAAAGCATGGAGGAAGAGGTGCTCTACAAAAACCCATTGTTGAAGCAATATTTTGAGCAATCTGCCTGGTTAAGAGAAAAGCCTGAAGTAATTAATGAAATATCCTTCGAAAAAAAGGAAGCGGTAAAAGATCACATACTTATGGCCGGAGACACTGCCGGACTCATAACTCCATTATGCGGAAACGGCATGGCCATGGCCATTCATGCAGGAAAAATAGCCGCTGATTGTATTTCACAGTTTTATGATGGGAAACTAAAAACCAGAAAAGCTGTAGAGTATCGGTATAAAAAGGAGTGGAGCATAAACTTTGACCGCAGGTTGTTTATTGGCCGAAGCACTCAGAATTTATTCGGCAACCAAAGCAGATCCAACTTAGCAATCAGACTAATTAGAAGTTTTCCTGCAATTGCCAAAAAGCTAATAGAGCAAACACATGGTGATAGAATTGATTAGAATAAAAAAGGCCAGATACAATTCTGGCCCAAACTATTTCGATTCTGCAAAATACACTCGATTAAATCTTCTCTATTGCTTCCTCAATATTGTTAGGACCAGAAAGCACCTCAAGAGATTTTCTGTAAGTGTTTTCAGCATCCAAGCTTTTCACAATTACCTCTGCCACATCCGCTCGTGGAATAGAGCCTGATCTTTCATCAGTTCGTTCACCGTAATCAACTTTATTGGTGGGGGCCTCATCGGTAAGTCTGCCTGGCTTAACGATGGTATAATTTAAATTAGTCTGTTGCAAATAATCATCAGCAGCAGATTTGGCACTATAATAATGACCCATACCTTCGGGCCAATCGCTGGGGTTGAAGTCTGCACCAAAAGCACTCACCATGATAAAACGATCAAATTTATGCTTAACCGCATAATCTATTGCCTGTATAGCTCCTTGTCTATCAATTAATTTTGTTTTATCCTCTCCGGTATGACCACCACTACCAGCAGTAAAAATTACTGCGTTGTTGCCTTCATATGCGTGTTCAAAGTCTTTCTCTAAATCCCCTAAAACGGTTTTAATGCCTCTTCTCTCGAATTGATCTTTTTGAGATTCATCTCTCACCATGGCTATGGCATCGTGAGGAGAATTACTGTGTATTTTATCTACTAGTTTTTTACCAATTTGTCCATTGGCACCTATTACTAAAATATTCATTATCTATATGTTTTGGTTCACATATAAATAAGCCATTAACTCGCGTATTGTTTATTATTTACAGGTCTAGCTGACCTAAATGGCTCGTTTGCAGAAAGAAGTAAATGAAAAAAGCATTCAGGCAAATTGCTGAAATAAAGTTTAAGCCCATTGTCCACCCAAAACTAGCTTTTTGTTCGTTCTTAAGCGTTAAAGCGAACCAAAGAAGAAAGTAAATAACTGTTGGAAGCATGAATAGAAGAAAGGCTATGGCAAATTTTTGAGAATAATAGGTGAGAAAGTAGTATTCAAATCCTGCGGTTGCCACCAAGAACATAATCAAGGTAAAAACAAATGTGCCTCTTATTCCCAGGATTATAGAAAGTGTTTTGTCTCCTCTTTTGCTATCTTCTTTATGTTGATAAATCTGAGTCATAGGGTAGGAGCCCCACAAGAAGAAAGAAGTTAGCAGACCCGGAAAAAGCACGTTCCAGGAAAGTGACATTTCCCAGCCAAAATTATTGATGCCCACATAGGCCATATAAAATGTGAATATTCCCTGAAAGAAACCCGCAACAAGCCAGCCAATAAAGGGATATTTTTTTAGGCGAATACCCGGATGGCTATAAGCTTTGGAGGCTAAGCCATAAATAAAAACCAAGATTGCAAAATCTGCACTTATGAGCCACGCCCAGGCAATCCCTATAAAATCGAAAATCAAACTGGTATAATAAAGACCTATAGTAACTGGTGGTGGTTTTCTCAATAAACCAATACTTTCTTCATCCTTATCAAAATAGCTATTGTAGGCATTGCTGGCAGGATAAATGAACAAGTGCAAAATAATGAAAGTAAAAAGAATTCCTTGTTCTGAAATATTTGGGCTTATACCCAGAGCGAAGAGATAAACAGGAAGCAGAAAAAAGGAAAACGGTATTCTTAAATGTTTAATAATATGAATAATCTTCTTCATACAAACAACTTGATCAATTTTTGCTTAATATAGGTATTTGAACCTGATTTATGCCCTATATACAACAAATTTCCACAGCTGTTCCTAATCATCCAATCGACCAAAAAGATATCGCTAACTTCATGGTTAAAGGTATGAGCTTAGGTGCTGAGGAAGAAAGAAAACTACGTGCAGTATTCAGGTTATCAGGTATTCAAAGTAGGCATTCGGTCATTTCGGATTATGAATACGATGATGATTCCAAGTGGACATTTTACCCTACTGTAGCTTCAGCTAAACAAGTGTCTACCGAAGAAAGAATGAAGCTGTTTGAACAAGCTGCCTTTCCTCTAATGGAGAAAACGCTGCAAGCTGTTTTTGAGAAACAAAAGAAGGAAGATTTTACTCATTTGATTACTGTCAGCTGTACAGGTATGTTTGCTCCGGGCTTAGATATTCAACTCATAAAAAAGTATAAGCTTAATCCTACTATAGAGCGAACGGCCATTCAATTTATGGGGTGCTTTGCTGCGATTAATGCACTAAAAACCGCCAATCACATTTGTAAATCTGAAAAAAATGCCAAAGTGCTTATAGTTTGTGTGGAGCTTTGCACCATACATTTTCAATCAAACTACAGCGAAGATAACTTATTAGCAAACACTATTTTTGGTGATGGCGCAGCGGCTGTTGTCGTAGGTAATGATTCGAAAGGACTGAAATTATCAATTGAGGGCTTTAAAAGTTTGGTTGATGGAAACTCCGAAGATGAAATGGCCTGGCATATCAGTAATTATGGCTTTCAAATGAAATTAAGCGCCTATGTGCCTGATGTAATTGAATCCAAAATTAAGGAGTTGGCGGAAAAGCTTATCCACAACTATCAGCTAACTTTTGATGATATCAAGCACTTCGCAATTCACCCTGGGGGAAAACGCATATTAGAAGCTGTCGAAAAAGGCCTTTCCCTCAATAAGGAGGCAAATGAAATTGCCTTTGATGTATTTCGAAAGTATGGAAATATGTCATCACCTACTATTTTATTTGTTTTGGAAGAATTAGCAAAGAAATCACAAAAGGGAGAAAGAACTCTCGGTTTCGCATTTGGTCCTGGTTTGAGTATGGAAAGTATGTTACTGAAAGCACATGATTGATTTAAGCAAGCGCTCGTATCAGGATGAAATAATGGACGATCTTAGTGATGGGAGTGAAAGCTTGTACCAAGCCCTGTATGAACTGGATGTTATCAATAAATGGCTTGGCGGTAATGAAATAACAGAAAATGCACTTTTCAAAATACTTCTAGCAGAGCCAGATAAAAAATGGCGTATTGCCGATGTCGGTTGCGGCAGTGGAAATATACTTTGCAGAATAGCAGAAAAAGCAAGAAAACATGATGTTCATGTTGAATTGATAGGTTTTGATGCAAACCCCAATGTAATTGATTATGCTCGAAAGCATTGTAAAGCTTATCCTGAAATAGAATTGATCAGCGAGAATATACAGGCGCCAAGTTTTAAAAACCGAAAGTTCGATGTCATTTTAACCACTTTGTTTCTTCACCACTTTAATGAAGCAACTCTGACTGACATGCTTAAAGAATTTCAGAGGCAATCAAAATACATCATCATAAATGATCTGCATCGACATTGGTTTGCCTACTATAGCATCAAATGGATAACTCTATTTTTCAGTAAATCAACAATGGTTAAAAATGATGCCTGTCTTTCCGTTTGGCGTGCTTTCAAAAAAAGTGATCTGAATTCCATTCTGAAAGATGCAGGTATTAAGAGCTACAGCCTTAAATGGCGATGGGCCTTTCGTTGGCAAGTTGTGATTGGATAAACCAATTTTTAGCTTTTCTTTTCTTAAATTATATCATATTTAATTTAAGCGTATGCCAGCTGGTTATTCAAAAACTCCTTTAGATAAAAAGCTTGGGTTAAAAAACGGTCAATTCATATTGCTAATCAATCAACCGGATTATTACCTATCGCTCTTTGATGAATTCCCAAATGTTACAGAGGCAAACCTTCAATCGCGCGATGTTGATTTTATCCATCTATTCACTAAAAATCAAATTGAGCTCAAGAAGTATTTTGCTGCGGCTAAAAAAGCGCTGGCAAAAAATGGCATCCTATGGATTTCCTGGCCCAAGAAAAGCGCTAAAATTGAAACAGACATTGATGGAAGTTTTGTTCGGAATTTCGGATTGGAAGGTAGTTTAGTTGATACTAAAGTATGTGCCGTTGACGAAACCTGGTCAGGTTTAAAATTTATGTATAGAATTAAAGATAGATAATATGAAAAGAGTAACTGGAATTGGTGGTGTTTTCTTTAAGTGCGAAGACCCAAAAACTGTAAAAGATTGGTATCAGAAACACCTCGGCCTTAATACAGATGATTACGGAGCCACTTTTGAGTGGCGCGATAATGAAAAGCCTGAAGTAAAAGGTCGCACACAATGGAGTCCTTTTCCAAAAGACACCAAATATTTTGCTCCGTCAGAAAAGGAATTCATGATGAACTACTGTGTCGAAAACCTGGAGCAGCTTGTAAAAGTATTAAAGGAAGAAGGCGTAACTATACTTGATGAAATTGAAAGCTATGATTATGGCAAGTTTGTTCACATTCTGGATGTAGAAGGAAATAAGGTGGAACTGTGGGAGCCTATGAATGAATAAGCTCCATTAGAATCTTTATTCCGCTTTTTCTATTTTTTCATCCGTGAGTTTTTCATCCTCTTCAGTTTGTTCTAGCTCCTGATCATTATTTCTTCCATTCTCAATGCTGAGCCCAACAAACATCGGGAAATGATCTGAACCAGTATAAGAAAGGCGGTCTATAAAGTTCACACAGAATTCTTTTGTGCAAAAAATATGATCTAATGGCCAGCGCAACAAACTATAGCTCGCATGGAAGGTATTAAAGAAGCCTCTTCCTCTTCTTGGATCTAAGGCACCGCTGGTTTTTAAAAACAATTCCGTGGTAAAACTCCAGGCTACATCATTTAGGTCGCCAGCTATTAGGCAGGGCAATTCATCTTCACAGACTTCCTTTGCCACTTTTAATATTTCTGCATCACGGGCTGTTGATTTTGGATTTTCACTTGGAACTGGGGGTTCCGGATGTAATCCATAGAAACGAATCCTTCTACCATCTTTAAAAACTACATCCGTTTTTATGGACGGGATACCCTCTTTAATAATATATCGAACATTAGTGTTTTCTAGCTTTAACTTAGAAAACAGAAGCATTCCGTAGGTATTATCTAAATCCTCCAGAACCTGATATGGATAGGCATCTCCAAATCCCTCTACACATTTATCCTTCCATTTTTTGTCCGTTTCAACTAACATGACCATGTCAGGTTTATTTTCAATTACCAATGCAATGAGTTTGTCAAAATCCTCATTGTACTGGTATACATTATTAACAAGTAGGCTAAGGTCCGCTTGCATGTGCTTTTCATTCACATCCATCACTTGCTTTGAAGCAATGGGTAAAAAAGGAAATATTTGCCCTATTAGGTAACCGACTCCAATCAGATTTGCTAAAATGAAAGCAGCATCCCAGTAATTAAACTTGTTTAATAAAATAAAAGCCGTACCTATAATTAAGATAATAGCTATTACCAGCTTTTGCAGACGTGGAAACTCAAATACCCTGAACGTCCAATGGTCATTATTGATATGAGGTAGTATCAGGCTTATTATAAATAAGCCATTCAATATTCTTAATATGTAAGCTAATATTTCCAATGTTATTTCACCCAGTGCACCTTATCCGATAGGTTTCTCTCCTTAGCTTCAGGCCAAAAATCCGCTTTGGGTATCCCAACATACATAAATCCAAGAAGTTTATCATCAGACTCAAGGCCAAAATTCTTTTTTGCCTCTTCCATATAGGTTATTCCACCTGAACCCCAGTAACAACCAACTCCATAAGCTGTTGCGGTTAAATACATGTTTTGTACTGCACAGGCGGTGGCTTCAACTTCTTCTATTTCGGGTACGGCTGTATTTCTTTTCATGGCAATAGCTATTACATGACTCGCCATTAATGGCTTTGCTGCCAGTTTATCAAATTTAGCCTGATCAAAGTTATTGGCTGCTGATGTTTTTTGCTTGTACAATTCCGACTGGAATTTTGCCAACTGCTTTAGGCCTTCACCTGAAAAAACGGTGAAACGCCAAGGTTCTGTTTTTTTATGATTGGGTGCCCAATTCGCATTTTCCAACATTTGCTCAATAATGCTGTCATCAACTTTTTCTCCACTATATTGGGCAGGGTAAACAGATCTTCTTTCTCTTATCAAGCGGTTAATTTCTGATGCATTGAATGGCTGTGGCATATTCTTTTTTGGCTAAATTAAGCAGCATTTGGAAATAGTCCATCGGATAAGTATTTTTATTCAGAATCATTAGCCCTATGACTAAAATAATCTCTTTTATTTCCCGAAAAGGAGGAACAGGAAAAACAACAAGTGCCATCCATTTGGCTACCATGTTACATAGCCTGGGCCACTCACTAAGTATTTTAGAAACTGACAGCAACTATACCTTGAATACACTCCGAAAAATGGAAATGTATAAAACGGGTGCCAAAGAAAATGCTGTTTTTAAAATTATAGGATCTTCTGATGAGAATGTATTAGCCGACATCGCAGAATTAAGTAAGCAGCAGCTAGACTATGTAATTGTTGACTCTGCCGGAAAGACTACTGACGAACATATAAAAAAGTTGAGTATTGCCAGCACACTAGTAGTTGTGCCTACTAGTTTAACACCTAATGATTTATTGGTTACTTATCAAACTGTGGAAGATTTAAAACCAGCTAAAGAGCATAATAGCGAGCTTAAGATTTTAGTGCTTCCAAATAGAGTACATACTGCCACTAAAATTGACACTGTAAAAGATGCACTATCGGAATTGGATGCAGAAGTAATAGAAGTAAAAATCCCAGCTAAAAATCTGTTTGCCAACTTCAGCACCATTTTACCGGAAAAGGAGTTTTTACCTATTGCTAAAGCTATTTTATCGTACCTATAAATTTTGAACAATGTCCAAGAAAAAAGACACCCTTAAAGACTTAAGTGATTTCATGAAGAACCAACCGCAGCAGGACGATGAAAATCAGGATTTTATGAAGAAAAAGCCTACTAACTTGGCCGCTGTGGAAAAAATGAAAGATGAGGTTGAAAAATTGAGTGAACTACCAGCCGGTAGTGTATTAGAGAATGAGCTCGTAAAACTCATCAAAAAAATTGCTGACGCAGCAAATGTAGCGCCAAGACAAGTGCTTTATAATATATGCGAGGCCGTTATTGAAAATGAGCCTGATAAAAGCGGAAGTGACATTATGCTATCAAATACAATTCTGTTTTTGAAACATCATGACCTTATTACGGATAAGCTAAAATAACCTTTAATTGTACTTTTCAATTATACCCTAAGCCTTACTAGAATAGCATCTATTTTATATTATCTGGTATAATATCTCTAAATATTCGCTATTTCGATGAACAGATTGATTTAGCAGATGATATTGTGTACATTATATACTTATCAAAAAAGCTCGTGATATGAAAAATCTAAGAAGTAGTCTTTTTATTATATGTATATGTTTTAGTTTCTCTGGTTTTGCTCAGCAATTAACAGGTGATAGCTGGCAGAAAGTGAAAAGTAATGGGGGTGGTGAGGTTACCATGACTTACAATTTCTCCGGAGAATTTATGAACAAGGGACCTAACGGACTTGAAGGACTATGCTACCAAATTTGGCAGGAATTCATCAAGTATGTAGAGAACACACATGGTGTGGCAGTAAAAGTAAATGTACATTATCCTAACGATCCCGTAGATTTTGAAGAATTCTATAATTCAGTAAAAAATGGAAAGGGTGGTGTTTTTGGTTTAGCGGATGTAACCATTACTAATGCAAGAAAAAATGAAGTAAGCTTTAGTCCTTCATTTTTCTCTAATGTTTCAATTTTACTTACCAACTCAAGCGTCCCAGATTTAGGTAGCATGTCTGATATTTCAACTGCTTTTGCTGGCAAAACTATAGTTGTGCAAAAAGGTACAACGCATGAAGGTAGAGCCAGAAAGATGAAAAACTCTTCGTTTCCAGGTTTAAAAATAGAGGTGGTTAATTCTTTTGAAGAATGCTACCAAAAAGTGAATAATAGTGCCGAATATTTCACATACCTTGATTTTTCATCTTACTTGACTGCATTAAAAAACACTTCAAACATTAAAAGGCATCAGGCTGGGGACCAAACAGGTGAAAACTTTGGTTTCATTATGCCAAAAGGAAGTGACTGGAGCCCAATAATAGCTGAGTTTTTCCAAAAGGATGGTGGCTTTGTGAATTCTACGGAATATAAAAAAATGGTTGCCAATAGTCTGGGTACACATGTGGTAGCTATGCTGAATAGCATCAATGAAAAATAATTAACGCACTGCCGCAATTGTTAAAATAGAAATTGTTGCTCCAGCTTTTAAAAGAGGCTGACAAGCCGCTTGCATAGTGGCGCCAGTTGTAAGCACATCATCTACTACGAGGATGTGCTTATTTTTTATCTTTTGCTTACTGAGTAAGCTGAAGGAATCCTCAACATTTTGGAATCTTTCAATTCTATGTTTCTTGGTTTGGCTGCCCAAATTATATTCCTTTTTGAGTAAGCGCTTAAATGGCTTATTAAATGTTTTGGCAAGTCCTTCAGCAATTAAATCTGCCTGATTATATCCTCTTTTTTTGTATTTCTTGAAGTGCAGGGGTACACTGCAGATTATATCAATAGTTTTGTCATAATTCTTATCTGAGAGCAATTGACCATACCTTTCACCTAAGAATAAGCCTATTTCTGAATGTCCTTTATATTTTAATTGGTGTAATAGTTTTTGAATAATCCCTTCATTTTGAAACCAACAATACGTAAAAGCATATCTTAGTTCAGGCATTTCATAGAACCGTTGGTGCAACTCATTTGGTTGTCTTTCGTGTAGTTTGGTCTCCTGCAATTGATTAAGACAATGTGTACAAACTGTATTTTCCGAAGGACTAAGTGTGATGTTACAACAAGCACAGTAATTTGGGTAAAATAATGATACAAAATCATTGAGAATTAGACCTAAGGATTGGTTTTGAAACATAACAGGAACTACCTTTGCAGGTTAATTTACAACTTTTTCGCTATAGTGATATAGCAAAAGAATTTTATAAGGATATATATGAACAAAGTTCAGGAGTTTAACGAATACCGCTCTAAAATGAATGATAAGATTATTGGTTCCAATAATAAAATCATCAAGCGGATATTCAATTTAGATACCAACGCTTTTACAGAAGGCGCGGTGGATAAAGTAACAAAGGAAATGATAGGCCTTTCCACTTCTATGGTGTTAAGATGCGATGACTGCGTAAAATATCATTTAAGTAAATGCTTTGAGCTTGGCGTTACCGATGAACAGGTATATGAAGTTTTCTCGATAGCTAACTTAATTGGTGGAACCATTGTAATTCCTCATTTAAGAAGAGCCGTTGAATATTGGGAAGCTTTAAGAGAAGACGAACAACAAGCCTAACATGTATAAGAAAGATCTTGAGCTTGAGAGAAAGTGGCAGGCACTCCGTTTACAATTGAAAGATGTAATTGGCAGAAAGCCGAAAGACTTAAACTCAATTCTTTTTCTTATTGGGGTTCAGGAGCTTGGGCACGGACCAAAAAACTTTAGCAAGGAAGAAAAGCAAGACCTGATGCACATTGCTATTTGCAAAGTGTTGAGTTATTCTGGCTTTTACGAATTAGAAGGTACTGATGAGCAAGGCTGGCCTCACTGGAAAAAAGCAAAGGATCTGCCCCATTTTGATTTGATTGAACAAGAAAAATTACTCAAAATGCATATTCTTGAGTATTTTGAGCAAGAAAATATGATTAACTAAACCATTTATGGCCGTAAACATAATTTCATATAATATCAATGGGATACGAGCTGCTGAAAGAAAAGGCTTAAGTGAATGGCTGCGTGAAGCTCAACCTGATATTGCTTGTTTTCAGGAAGTTAAAGCCAATGACGATCAAGTGGATTTAACGGTTTATGAAGATTTGGGCTATCATATTTTCTGGCACTCGGCTGAGAAAAAAGGCTATAGTGGTGTAGCCATATTTTCTAAAGAACAACCAAAACATGTTGAGATAGGTTGTGGAATTGAAAAGTATGATAGAGAAGGTCGGGTAATCAGAGCTGATTATGAGAATTTTTCAGTAATGAGTGTTTACATGCCAAGTGGATCTAGTGGTGATGTTCGTCAGGATTTTAAAATGGAATGGCTCGCAGATTTTGATGATTACATACAAAAACTGAAAAAGGAAATTCCAAACCTTGTTATTAGCGGAGATTATAACATTTGTCATCAAGCCATAGATATTCACGATCCTGTAAGGAATAAAAACAGTTCTGGTTTTTTACCTGAAGAACGTGAGTGGATGAGTCAGTTTTTGGATAAGGGATTTATCGACAGTTTCAGAAATTTAAACCCGGATGCGAAAGATGAATACAGCTGGTGGAGCTATAGAGCAAATGCCCGAAATAATAATAAGGGATGGCGTATTGATTATCACATGATTTCCGAAAGTCTACAGGATCGCCTGAACAAAGCAAATATTCTTCAGCATGTTAAGCATTCTGATCATTGTCCTATTGAAATAACCTTAAGCTAATGGAAATGATTAGCTTATCTCAAATCATTAAAGTGTTTATTTCGTTAATAAAAGCGTGAGTAAAAACAACGATATAACCTTATTATTCGAGAAACTTAAAAAGTTTAAGAATAAGTATTACCTAAACCAACTGGTAAAAGGGTTATTGCTCGCCATTTCAATTCTAGTTGCTTGCTTTCTTTTATTCAGTTTTACTGAATACCAGCTAAGGCTAAATTCTGGTATTAGGCTTCTTCTTTTAGGCATTTTTGTAATTATCGGTGGCTACATAGCCATTAAATATATTGCCTTGCCAATTTTTCATTTAACAATAAAGAGGCAGCAAATTAGCGATGAAAAAGCGGCTGAACTTATTGGTAAATTCTTCCCAGAAATTCAGGATAAACTTCTGAATATCATACAGTTAAATAAGGTTTCAGACAAAGAAAACTCATTAATTGAAGCAAGCATTAATCAAAAATCGGCTAATCTTAGTTTTTATAATTTCAGTCAAAGTATATCTATAAAGAAGAGTAATAAGCGGTTTTTTCCTTATGTAGCCGCCAGTTGTTTACTATTATTTATCGTTTTATTGTTTGCTCCTTATATGGTAACAGAAGGTAGTTACCGGATAATAAAGTTTAACGAAGAGTTTATTCCTAAGGCACCTTTCGATTTTATTTTAGAGAATAAAGAGCTTCAAGTATTTGAAAATGAAAACTTTACCGTAAAACTGTCTCTTGAAGGAAATCAAATTCCGCAGGAGGTTTTCATTTATAAGAACGATGTGAAGTATAAAATGAAGCCTGAGGACGGTAATCACTTCAGCTTCAGTTTTAACAAATTAAGAAGTGATCTTGATTTCCGTTTCCAAGCCGCGGGCTTTTATTCTCAGCCTTACCAGGTAAATGTAGTTGAGAAGCCTATTATTACAAACCTTACTGTTGAGTTAGATTATCCTAATTACACACAGCTCGATAATCAAAGGGTTTATAATAACGGGGATATAATCGTTCCGGAAGGTACAAAAGTAAAATGGCTGGTTAATTCATCCGGAACTGACCAAATACTGTTTCAAGCGAAGGATACTACCAAAGCCTTTAAAAAGGAAGGTGATGATTATTTCAGTTATTCATCTACAGCTTTGAATAATTTTAATTATGCGCTGGGATTGAAAAATGAATTTACATCCAATCAAACATCTAAAACCTATGCTGTTGAAATTATAAAGGATGACTATCCTGAGATTTCCCTTGAAAGCTTTAACGACAGCACTTTTTATAATACCATATTAGTATCAGGTGGTATTTCCGATGATTATGGTATCAGCGCATTAAAGCTATTTTATGAAGTAAAAGAAAACAACGAGCTTGTTAAAAGTGGTAATCGAACAATCAATGTTTCACGTGGAGCACTCAATCAAAAGTATTTTTTACAATGGACGCTAGATTCACTTTTAACGAATAACAATCAATATATAGAATACTACACCAAAGTATGGGATAATGATGCCATTAATGGTAGCAAAAGTGCTACATCAGACTTAAAAACATTCAAATTACCAAGCTCTAAGGAGGTTAAAGAATCAATTGCTAAAACCACTCAAGAAACTGAAAATGAGATAGACTTATCTATCTCTTCGACAGAAGATATTAATAAAAAACTTGAAGAGCTTGACAAAATACTTAAGACTAAAAAGCAATTGTCTTTTGAAGATAGAAAGCTTTTAGAAGATATTTTAAAGGAAAGTCAGCAGGTTGAAGAGAAGATGCAGGCAATTAAAGAGAAACTTGCAGAAAATGCTCAAAAGAGAAAACAGTTTGACGAAACTACTGAATCTTTAGATCAAAAAAGTGAGCAACTGCAGGAGTTGATGGAAGAAATGTTGCAAGATAAAGATGAAGACTTGCTTAAAAAGATTGAAGAACTGATGCAGCAAAAGCAATCAGAATCTGATGATTTTCGAGAATCTGCTTCAGAATTGCAGAAAAGAGAGAAAAACCGACTAAAAGAAATGGCTCGTTTAATGGAGTTATTCAAAAGACTTGAAATTGAATACGATTTAAACGAGATAAAAAATGATTTGGAAGATACTGCCAAAAAGCAAGAGCAATTGTCTGACAAAACCAACAACAAAGCTGATCAGGATAATAATAGTCAAGATAAATCAGATGAGGAACTTCTTGATGAGCAAAAAGAATTGAACGAATCATTTGAGGATATCAAAAAAGAGCTTGATGAGCTAAAAAAGAAAAATCAAGAACTTAAACAGCCAAATCAAATAGAAGACACAAAGGACGCGGAGAATGATATTGATCAAGCTCAGCAAGAAAGTCTAGAGCAGCTTAATGATGGCCAGAACCAAAAAGCACAGCAATCGCAAAAAAAAGCATCAGATAAAATGAAGGAAATGGTCCAGCAGATGGCACAAATGCAGAATAGCATGTCTGGTGGGGGAGAGCAGATGCAGGAAGACATGGACAATATTCGTGATATTGTAGACAATCTCTTAAAGTTATCCTACAGACAGGAGGAGCTAATGAAGGCTTTTAGAGAAGTTGACGCAAGCGACCCTCGTTTTATCACCCTTTCTGAAGAACAACTCACAATAAAGGATGATGCCGTTATTATAGAAGATAGCCTTACATCATTAGCCAATCGTGTATTTCAGTTAAAAAGCTTTATCACCAAAGAAATGACCGAAATGAACACGACTATAGATCAAAGTATTGAGTCGCTACAAGTGAGAGACGTCAACAAGTCTGTAGGTTATCAGCAGTTTAGCATGACCAGTATGAATAACCTTGCTTTATTGCTCGATGATATATTAGAACAGATGCAAATGCAGATGAAGTCTAACCAAGGCGCAGGGCAACAATCCAAAAATCAACAACAAGCCAGTCCGTCAGAAAGACAAAAAGCACTTAATCAGAAGACTCAGGAATTATCACAAGGACAGAAAAAGGGAAGGCAATTCTCCGAGCAATTGGCTGAATTAGCCGCTGAGCAGGCAAGAATCCGCAAGCAATTAGAGGAAATGCAGCAGGAGCGCGATGGAAAAGGACAAAAAGCTGGAGGTGATTTATCTTCCTTAATGGAGCAGATGGAAGAAATAGAAGAAGACTTAGTAAACAAAAACATTAACTCTCAATTAATAGAGAGACAACAAAGACTTGTCACCAAATTACTTGAAGCTGAAAATGCTCAACAACAACAGGAGGAAGATGATGAAAGAAAAGGTGAAACCGCATCAGATTATGAAAAAAACAGGATTCCTGGAGCCTTTGAAAAATATTTAAAAGAGAAAAGACAAGAAGTGGAACAGTTAAAGTCTATTCCACCAACCCTATCGCCTTATTACAAAAATGAGGTCAATAAGTATTTTGATAGAATTAAAACTAATAACCAAAACATAAAATAATAGCCATAAACAATTACATAATGAACGATATCAGTATTAATATCCCTTCACTTGCAGAGAATATCAGAATAGTGGAAAGTTTTATAGACAATGCCAAAGAAGAACTTTCCCTCAATGATGATATATATGGCAACATCATGATTGCCATAACAGAATCTGTCAACAACGCTATTATACATGGCAACCAAGGCGATAAAAATAAGAATGTTGAACTATCTCTATCGGTTGAAAACAATGTACTTGTTTTCTTTGTAGAGGATCAAGGAAATGGTTTTGACTATAACTCATTACCAGATCCTACTGCACCGGAAAATATAGACAAACCTGGTGGTAGAGGAATTTTCTTAATGAAAGCTTTATCAGATGAATTAGAGTTTCAAAACGAAGGTAAAACAATAAAACTAAGCTTTTACCTAGACTGATGGCTTATCCGATCAACTATTTCAAAGAAGATGTTTCTATTGATTTGAGAAAACTATCACCTTTCAAGAAATGGCTGATTAGCGTTTCTGAACATCACCAGCATAAGATAGAAACCTTAAACTATATACTTTGCTCAGATGAATACTTGCTTCAAATCAATCAAGATTATCTAAATCACGACACATATACTGATATTATAACATTTGACAATCGTGACGATACGGATCAACCTATAGAAGGAGATATCTTTATAAGTTTTGAAAGGGTTAAGGAAAATGCCGTAATTAATAAAGTTACAGTAGATATTGAATTAGCCCGTGTTATGGCTCACGGACTTCTTCATTTAATTGGCTTTAAAGACAAAACAGACAAGGAAAAACAAACTATGCGTGAACAAGAAGATAATGCACTGAATTTTTTGCAAGAATCAACTGTTTCACGTGGAACATTATAATAATCATAAAATCAGAATTTAACTGTTTCACGTGGAACACTTGCTATGAATAATTCCAGCCGTTTCACGTGGAACATTATAAATATTAAAAAGTATGTTCAATAATTACGATGTAATAGTAGTAGGGGCGGGGCATGCCGGTTGTGAAGCTGCAGCAGCTGCGGCCAATATGGGTTCGAAAGTATTACTCGCTACCATGAATATGAATACCATTGCTCAAATGTCTTGTAATCCTGCAATGGGTGGAGTGGCAAAAGGGCAGATAGTTCGTGAAATTGATGCGCTTGGTGGTTATTCCGGTATAGTAGCCGATCGAAGTATGATTCAGTTTCGCATGCTCAATAAATCCAAAGGGCCTGCCATGTGGAGCCCCAGGACACAGAATGACCGAATGCGATTTGCGGAAGAATGGAGAATTCTGCTAGAACAAACGCCTAATGTGGATTTCTGGCAAGAAATGGTTACAGGAATACTAGTAGAGAATAATAGAGTCGTTGGTGTTGAAACAGGAATGGGTCTAAAGATTAAGGCTAAATCTGTAGTACTTACCAATGGTACTTTCTTAAACGGACTCATCCATATTGGTGAAAAACAATTTGGTGGTGGCCGTTCAGGTGAACGAGCAAGTAAAGGAATCACTGAGCAGCTTGTCAGTTTAGGCTTTGAATCAGGCCGCATGAAAACCGGAACACCTCCAAGAATAGATGGTAGATCACTCGACTATTCTAAAATGGAAGAACAGAAAGGAGATGAACAACCAGAAAAATTCTCCTTTTCGGATCAAACCAAACCTTTAGAGCACCAAAGAAGCTGTCATATTACCTATACAAATCCGACAGTTCATGAAATATTAGAATCCGGATTTGAGTATTCTCCGATGTTTAATGGAAGAATTAAAGGTTTAGGACCGAGGTATTGTCCTTCCATAGAAGATAAGATTAACAGATTTGCGGAAAGAGATAGGCATCAAATATTTGTTGAACCTGAAGGCTGGAATACGGTAGAAATCTATGTAAATGGTTTCTCTACATCATTGCCAGAACATATTCAGTTTAAAGCATTAAGAGAAATTAAAGGATTTGAGAATGCTAAAATGTTCCGTCCTGGTTACGCCATTGAATATGATTTCTTTCCACCTACACAATTAAAGCATACGCTCGAAACAAAACTGGTTGAAAACCTTTTCTTTGCAGGTCAAATTAATGGTACTACTGGTTATGAGGAAGCAGCATGTCAGGGATTAATTGCAGGAATTAATGCACACAGAAATATCAATGATCAAGAAGCCTTTATTCTCAATAGGTCAGAGGCCTATATCGGAGTGCTTATTGATGATCTGATTAATAAAGGTACTGAAGAACCCTACCGTATGTTCACTTCTAGAGCCGAGCACCGAATTTTACTGCGTCAGGATAATGCCGATATCAGGTTAACACCATTAGGCCATTCTATAGGATTAGCAAAAGATGAGCGACTTAAAGCAACAGAAGCTAAGAAAGAAAAGATAGATACCATTATGGCCGATTTGCGCGAGTTTAAGGTTAAGCCTAATCAAGTAAACGATGCGCTAGTAGCTATTAGCTCTGCTCCATTAAAAGAGACTACTCCAGCATATAACATCTTAAAACGTCCTGAAATTTCATTTAAGGAATTAAAAGAAATAGAAACTGAACTAGGTAAGTACATATCTCAGTATAGCGAAGATTTACTGGAGTATTCTCAAATCAATATCAAGTATGAAAGCTATATTGAAAAAGAGTACCAACTAGTAGAAAAAATGCAGAACCTGGAAAATTTAACAATAAACGATAATATCAATTATTCAGAAATCCCTGCATTATCTGCTGAAGCAAAAGAGAAGTTTAAGAAAATTAAACCTAAAACTTTAGGTCAGGCATCAAGGATCAGCGGTGTTAGTCCTGCTGATATTTCAATCTTAATGGTTTACTTAGGAAGATAAATTAACATGTACGAAAAACTAACTGAGTGCCCAGTCTGCGCTAGTGATAATATAAAGAATCATAAGGTTGTCATAGATCATTCTATCAGCAAGGAAAGCTTTGTGATCATGATTTGTGATAACTGCAGTTTTCAATTTACAAACCCAAGACCTACGCAGGAAAGCATTGGTAAATTTTATGATTCTGATGAGTATATATCTCATACAAATAAAGCCAATACTCCCATTAACCTCATCTATAAATTAGTAAGAAAATACAGCACCAGAAATAAAGTTCAGCTGCTAAAGACTATTGCTAAAAAAGACAAAGGTAGAGTTCTTGATTATGGTGCCGGAACTGGTTATTTCCTAAAAGCGGTAAAGAAATCCGGATGGAGTATTTATGGTGTTGAACCAGATAACTCTGCACGTAAAATAGCAGAAGAAACTACAGGCACAAAAATTGCTTCATCACTTGATGATTTGAAAACGAAGAATAAAAAACTGGATGTTATTACTATGTGGCATGTACTTGAACACATCCACGATATCAACCAAGTATTCATTCAACTCAAATCATTATTGAAAGAGAAAGGTAAAATGATTATTGCTGTTCCGAACATAGCCAGTTTGGATAACTCCATATACAATGAAGAGTGGGCAGCATATGATGTTCCTCGTCATTTATATCATTTCAACCAGGAATCAATGAAGACTTTTATCATGAAGCATGGTATGCGAATCAAACGAACTTATCCTATGCGATTTGATTCTTACTATATCAGCATGCTGAGCGAAAAATATAAGTCAGGTAAGACAAATTACTTAAAATCATTTATAAACGGCTATAAATCAAATAGTTACGGAGAATCACACAAAAATAATTTCTCCAGCATTATCTACGAAGTAAAAAAATGAGGCATAATTTTTTAGCTGCAATCCTTATAGCCATCATAGTTGGCTGTGCATCAGTAAGTTCACCTACAGGCGGTATCAAAGATGAAATTCCACCTGAATTACTTAGTGCTAAACCGAAAGATCAAAGTGTTAATTTTAAAGGGAAAGAAATAACATTATTCTTTAGTGAATGGATGAAGGTTGAACAACTTAATCAGGAACTCATCATCACGCCTCGTACCAATATTGAGTATAAGCATAACTTAAAGAAACAGGAGTTCACCTTAACTTTTGATGAGCCATTAGATGATTCTACCACTTATACTTTAAACTTTAGAAAAGCACTTAAAGATATTACTGAAGGCAATCTGTGGGAAAATCCAAGAATATCATTTTCCACTGGACCATATCTGGACTCCATGGAAGTTTCAGGAAATGTTCAAGACATCTTTACAAGGGTCAATCTTAAAGATTACACTATCGGATTGTATAATCCGGCTTATGATACATCGAACCTCAGACAAGGTGAACCTCTATATTTTACGACCACTGACGAAAACGGCTACTTCAATATCAGAAACATCAAACGTGGAAATTATCTTTTGTTTGGATTTAAAGATGCCAATAATAACCTAATTAATAACCCAGCATCAGAGCCATATACCTTTTATGCGGATACACTTCATCTCACGGATTCTATTGCACCCATAACTTTACACAGTTACAAGATTAATGAAGACACACTTAAACTTTCAAAGTCCTCACCGACTGGAAAAGATTTCAAACTCAACTTTAATAAGGGTTTATCTTCCTATCAAATAATTCCATTATCAGATACTGTTAAGCTTCCTATATATGCTATGCTAGAAAGTGAGGCCAAAGATTTAAGAATATTCAAGGAAAATTTTCCATCTATCGCATTCAATACTGATTCAGTATCACTTCAAGTTGTAGCCACAGATTCACTAGGCATGTCAAGAATTGATACAGTCCATGCCAAGTTTAGAGAAAGCAAAGTGACAAATGAAGCAATTAAAGTGCTAGACAAACCAAAGACAGACCTAGTCAGTGGCCAACAAAAATTCAAAATACGCTTCAACAAACCTGTACATCAAATCAATTATGATTCAATATATATAGCGCTTGACGATTCATTGGTCATCGATATTGATAGCAGCCAGGTTTCACTTTCTGATAACAGACATCTGCTAGAAATTAAAACAGAGATTTTACAAGCACAAATCGATACCATTGTAGCACGTACTAAAGCCATTGCTGCAGAGCAGAAGCAAAAGGCCAATGCTCAAAAAGATTCATTAAATGCCGATAGCTCCTCCGTTTCCTCAGATTCTATAGCAAATATTAAATCAACATCAGACTCATTAAATATCGAGCGAGACAGTATTGATACCAACAAGAAAGATAAGCTCATTAACAAAGGAAAAACCAAATCTAAATCAAACAACCAGGGTAAAGCTTTGCAAACAACCAATAAAGCAGGTGCTAACTTAACATCAGGCAATAGAAGTTCAAGTTCTTCACAGTCACAATCCAAGCAGCAGAATTTCACTCCTAACTTATATTTTGGAAAGGCTGCTATAGTTGGTATTGAATCTGATTCCCTAGCACAGCAATCATATAACATAACATTCCTTGATCTTACTAAACACGGTATCATTCAAGGAAAAATACTGAATGCCAATTCCAACTTTATCATTGAATTAACAGATGAAAAGTATAAGGTAATTGACACCATATACAATCACTCAGAGTATACCTTCCGTTATGTTAAACCGGGCAAATATAAAATCAGAGTAATTATTGATGAAAATGGTAATGCCAAATGGGATTCAGGAAATCCATTAACCTTTAAACAGCCAGAACAGATTATTTTTCTGGAAGAGTTATTAACAGTTAAGGCAAACTGGGAATTAATTGATAAGAATATTGACCTTAATCCTCAAGAAAATAGTGGCAACACAGCTGAGGAAAGTGAGGATAAAGATGTGGATAAAGTGGATAACAACGAATAACTATCTACACTCATTCACAAAATGTTGGTCGGTTAGGAAGAACAGATTAAAATTAGGAGTAAAACGTTAATAATTCATACTTCATTTTTGGTTACTAACAATACAGAGGCAAGAATGGAATGAGTGCAGAGTTATTAACAAAAGATGGTTAAAATGTTAATTAATTTAATTTCAATTATTTAGAAGTGAATAAAGATTTGGCTAACCAGATCTAATAAACATTTAAATAAGTCAAGCACTAAATTTTTTAGTTTTCAACATATTAACATCCCTAATAATAAATAACAGATTTAATTTTAATTCATTTATATTATACTACCCTGTGGATTGTGTGGATAAACTCCTTAAGTTTTAAATGAAGAATATTTTCATCATAACAATTTGTTGCGCGCTTTTCAGCTTAAATGCTTTTGCACAAAATGCAAAGATTGAGCTGGCTAATGCTTATTACCAAAAAGGTGAAAATGACAAGGCGCTGAAACTTTATCGCCAACTGGCGGAAGATGATCGTAATTTGCCCTTTATCCACAATAACTTTCTTGAATTACTTGAACTGAAGCAGCTTTATAAAGAAGCAGAAAATTATCTCAAAAAAATTCGGGCGCAAGCGCCCACTAATATTCGCTATAATGTGGATATTATTGATTATTACATCTCCATTAATGACAGTGCGAAAGCCAACCAACAATTTGAGTCATTAAAAGACATAGTGCTTGAAAACTATAATATGTTGCGAGCAGGCGCACAATATCTAATAAATGACCAGCATACAGCTTATGCTCAGGAACTTTACCTAGCCGCCAGGAAAAATCAAAGAGATCCTAATGCTTATGCCGTACAACTGGCTACTCTTTACCGATTTGCCAATCAAAAAGATAAAATGGTGGAAGAGTATATTAAATATGCCAATGACGAACCGGCCAGAATAAGGTATGTAAAAAACATGCTGCAACTTTCTCTAAAGGAGAAAGAAGATTTGGAAAACCTCATCCAAAAATTAATGGCTGATATTCAAAAAAATCCGAATAATGATTTGTACAGCGAACTGTTAATATGGGCCAATTTACAACTGAAAAATTTTTATGGTGCATTTATTCAGGCACGTGCACTGGATAAACGAAATAAGCTCGATGGTGTGAATTCACTGGAGATAGGTAGGGTAGCTTTTGAAAATGAAGACTACCAAAATGCTGAAGAAATATTTTCCTACATCATTGATAAATTTCCTGATTCTAAAAATTACCTCACTGCCAGAGAAATGCTCATCCTGACAAGACAGGAAATGGTGAAACAAAATTTCCCGGTTGATACCACAGCCATCCGAGAATTGGTTAAAGATTATCAGCTGTTGATTGACCAACTAGGTTTAAATACTTATACCCTCAATGCCTATCGAGAAAAAGCATTGCTCCACGCCTTTTACCTGAATGAGCCTGAAATAGCTGTCGATATCTTGCAGCAAATCATAAGTTATCCACAAGTAAAGCCTGATTTGCAAGCACAGGCAAAATTAGATTTAGGCGATATTTACATCATCCTGGAGCAACCTTGGGAATCGACCTTATTGTATTACCAAGTGGAAAAGTCACACAAAAATGACGAACTAGGTGAGCTCGCAAAATTAAAAAATGCAAAGGTTTCTTATTATAAAGGAGATTTTAAGCTCGCTCAGGAACATCTCGATATACTCAAAAAAGCTACAAGAAGAGAAATTGCCAATAATGCGATGGATTTGAGCATATTGATTAAAAACAATTCTATACTTGATTCCACTCAAGCCACCCTTCAGCAATATGCGGAAATAGAATTATTGCTTTATCAGAATAAAATTGATTCTGCAGAAATGGAAATTGAACAAATGTTGGCTCAATATGAAGAGCACCCAATTGTAGATGAATTACTGTGGTTGTATGCGAAACTTAAAAAGGAAGAAGGTAAGTATGAAGAAGCGATTACTTATCTACAAAAAATTGTGGACGAACTTCCGTATGATATTCTAACGGATGATGCCCTTTTCGAAATGGCCAGTATTTATGAAAAGCAGCTTAATGAGAATCAGCTTGCCATGGACTTTTACCAAAGACTTCTGGTGGATTTCCCTGGCAGTATCTATGTAGCTGAATCGCGCAAACGATTTAGGCAGCTTCGAGGCGACTTTGTAAATTAATTTTACATATATTAGTTGACGATTTTTTGAATTCATGCGCTGTCTTTTTTACAGCCTTTAATCTAAAACTATGACGCCTACTCGTTTATTCGACCTATTATTTCTTCAACAAAAAAATAATCCTTTACCCGATGCATTGAACTATAAAGTTGATGGTAAATGGAAAAACTATAGTACCGATGAAGTAATCGATATCGTTAATAAGCTATCTAAAGGATTACTTTCTTTAGGTGTTGAGAAAAACGATAAAGTGGGTATTGTCTCACTTAACAGACCCGAATGGAACTTTGTAGACCTCGCACTTCAGCAGATTGGTGCAGTTAGTGTTCCTATGTATCCTACCATTACGGAAAAAGATTACAAATACATTTTTCAGGATTCGCTATTAAAATATGTTTTCGCGGGCGATGCAAAATTGGTGGGCAAAGTAACGGAAGCTGGAAAAGATTTAGACTTCTTCAAAGGTGTTTTCTCTTTCGATCAAATGGAAGGTACTCCGCACTGGACGCAAGTATTAAATAAAGGAGAAGGTTTTGAAGCAGATCTTGACGCTTACAGAAAAGCAGTTGATCCGGAAGATTTAGTAACATTGATTTATACATCGGGTACTACAGGAAACCCTAAAGGGGTAATGTTAACCCACAACAATGTGTTGTCAAACTCTATAGCGGTTTCTGATAATTTACAGCCGGATACAAAATTGAAAAGAAGCTTAAGCTTTTTGCCGCTTTGCCATATTTTTGAAAGAACGAGCAGCTACTTCTATATGTACAGAGGTGTTGCTGTTTATTATGCCGAAAGCCTGGAAACGATTGCCGATAATTTAAAAGAGGTAAAACCGGATATGTTTACCACTGTACCGCGACTGCTTGAAAAAATCTACGATAAAATTGTAGCCAAAGGGCTGGAGTTAAAAGGCATTAAAAAGTCACTTTTCTTCTGGGCACTGGAGTTGGGACATAAATTTGACCTGCAAAAAGATCAGGGCTGGTGGTATAACTTCCAGCTGAAAATGGCCAACAAAATTATTTTTAGTAAATGGCGCGAAGCTGTTGGCGGAAACATTACCCTCATTGCTTCCGGAGGAGCAGCATTGCAACCACGACTGGCCACTATTTTCTGGAGTGCACAAATTCCCGTTTTAGAAGCCTACGGATTAACCGAAACCTCTCCGGGAATTTCTTTCAACAGGTACCATAAAGAAGATATCAGAATTGGAACAGTTGGACCGGCTCTACCGGGCGTGGAAATAAAAATTGCTGAAGATGGAGAAGTACTTTGCAAAGGACCTAACGTAATGAAAGGTTATTACAACCAACCTGAAAAAACCGCTGAAGTGCTTGATGCTGACGGCTGGTTCCATACCGGTGATATTGGTGAAATGGTGGAAGGCAGGTTCCTGAAAATTACAGATCGTAAAAAGGAAATGTTTAAAACTTCGGGCGGTAAATATGTAGCGCCTCAGCTGATTGAAAATAAATTAAAAGAATCTGTATTGATAGAACAGGCCATGGTAATTGGCCATAGCCGTAAATTCCCTTCTGCTTTGATAGTTCCAAATTTTGATGCCCTTCGTGATTATTGCCAACACAAAGGCATAAAATATACTACCGATGCTGAAATGGTTGTAAACGACAAAATTGTGGATAAACTCAATAGGGAAGTAGAGCAAGCCAATAATAACTTTGCGCAATGGGAAAAAATTAAAAAGATCAAAATTTTACCGAATGAGTGGACTGTTGAAGCAGGTGAACTCACTGCCAAGCTAAGCTTAAAACGTAAAATTATTGAAAACCACTACGAGCAGGAAATAGAAGGTATTTATCAGGATTAAAGTATAATACGGATATAACAACTTTGGTTGCTATATCTGGCTGTTATGTGGAATATATGCTATTCGAAAGAGACTACAATATATTAACTCCTGAAGAACTAAACCGATTCAATAAGGCGAAAGAATTCTATAGTAAGAAGAAAGATAATTTCGGTGGAATGAAGGGGCATCATTTAATGAAGTATTATGAGATGCTTCCAAGATCCGCTTATTATTACGAATCCCTGTTTCCCAACAATTACCTAGACATAGGTTTGTTAAAGAATGCGAATTCGCTGGAGAACATCCGACAACAATTTACAGATTTACTTGACTCAGATATTTCAGAGCGTGATATTCTCAACTTTATTAATCGAAATGAACACTATTACATAATAGGATCTCTTTATCATGCAGGGTATGATTTTGGACACCACATTGCTTTCCTATTTAAGGAGTTCGAGTTAACATCAACCTATAAAGCTGACTACCTATTGGTTGGTAAGAACTCCGGAGGTTTCAACTTTATATTTGTTGAGTTGGAAAACCCCTATTCTAATATTACGCTTAATGACGGTGAACTTGGTGAGACTTTTAGGAAGGGAGTTAAACAAGTCAAAAATTGGGACGACTGGATCGAAGGTAATTTCAATACACTCAGACTTATTTTTCAGAAGTACAAGAACCCTAGAAAAGAGTTGCCCAAAGAATTTTACGAGTTAGACAAAAGTCGATTGAACTATATTGTTTTGGCGGGAAGAAGGGCAAATTTTAAGGATAAGACATATCGGATAAAGCGGAAGACGTTAAAATCTTCAAACATCAAACTGATGCATTATGATAATCTGATTGATTCATTTGCAACACTTATTGAAACCAAAAATTACTAAATCCACATAACAGTCGCTATGAATGAATGGGGTTTCATCTGGAAGGATATTTTCGTGGGGATTGAAAAGTCCTTCACAAGTTTTAAATTTAAATCAAGGTGTTCCTGCTTGTCGGCCGGTAGGGCTATATGTGAGACGAGAGGTTAGTGCATTCTAATCCCCACTCATCATAGCTGGTTGATATAAAGTTGATACTACTCTAAATTTGAATGAATAGACTTACAGCACTTTTTCTTATTGGCTTAATGACATCTTGCTCAAACAATGAGAGTACAAAAAAAGCTGATAACTTAAACAAGCCTGAAACTTTAGAATCAAAGTCAGACATTGGAAACCTAAATGAATTTTTAGCTAATCATAAGCCATTTCGCAATTTCTTACAATTAGACTCATTAAGTGACACAATAAGTCATATTGTAATAGTAAAAGAGACAAAAGATAAATCGCCATGCTTATCTTTATTCGATTCAAACTGCCATTATTTGGAAATTTCAATTTATGAGCAAATACGAAAGAAAAGGAAAATTAGAGAAACTATTTTTCTTTCAAATGCAGCTAACACTCTTATCAAGACAGACACCATTTCAAACCTGATCATAAATCAAAAATTCATGCCATCAGGATTATCCTCTCAAGAAAACAATTTGAGTTATGCTCTTAAGAATGATAATTACATTTTACAGAAAGCTAATTTTAAAATAAGAACAAAATCTAACTCGTCAGGTAGTCAAGAGACAGACAGTTGGAATTACTCTCTAAATATTGATTCCAAAATAGCAATTATTCAGAGTACTAAGACGAGATTAATTGAACATAAAAATGGTTCAAAAGATCTAGAATCAACAGATACAATATTCACAGTACAAATCAAGCCAAACCTGAAGCTACAACTAGGACAGTCAATTACTTTAGACTCGCTTTTATTTGAGAAAGATCTTATACACTTCTACTAAAAGCTTTAAGAACAATAAACAAAACTCATTTGCTCAACAAAATATCGCAAAGCCATCAGTAACTAGCATCTACTTTTAAACTTGTTTGGCCTAACACAATAGGCCAATTAATTTTTAACCCCACTGTTTTACCTTTAAAATCGTAATTTTCATTAAATTCGACACTTAAAGCTCATACTATCAATCACATAAAAAGATCAAAGAGGTAACCAAATTATGCTACGGGTAAAAGTTTTCTTGTTAATTATCATTTGTAGCTCGGCCCTTCATGCGCAAAATTTTAAAAAAAGTCTTAAAAAGGGAGATCAATACCTTAACGTTAATGACTTTAGCAAAGCCATCACTTACTATAAAAAGGCCTTAAAGTTGAAGCCCGGCAACGCGGATGCCACTTACGGACTGGGGCTAGCCTACTTATTTGATTTTAGAATTGATGAGGCACTCAAAGAACTCACTTTAGTAAGAAAACTCAATCCTAAAATTGGTAATAACATAGATTATTATTTAGGGCTGGCGCATCAATACGATTATAATTTTGAGGAGGCCGTCAAATATTTCGAGCTTTACGGAGACAAGAAAAGGAAAAACCGTTATCAGGCCGACTTACAGATTGCAGAATGCCTAACGGCTGATTCTCTATTCAGTAATCCTCAATCTGTGGTTGTTGAAAGCTTGGGTCCATTGGTCAATTCAAAATACCATGATTACTCGCCTGCCTTAATGGCTGACGGCAAAACACTTTATTTCACATCCAACAGAGCAGGCTCTACTGGTGGCAGAAAATTAAGGGATGGCAGTTTTTATGAAGACATCTATAGCGCTACTCTGGAAGAAGGCCAATGGAGCAAGCCTGAAAAGCTTGGCAAAAACTTAAATGGAGATTATCACGATGCGGTGGCTTCAATCTCTCCCGATGGCAAAACACTTTTTGTCTATTCTGAGAATGGCAACGGGGATATTTATTTTTCAACGCATGAAGATTCAGGATGGACTTATCCTCAACCGCTAAGCAGTAAAATCAACTCCATTTTTTGGGAAACATCAGTTTCCATAACTGCTGACGGCCAAACCTTATATTTTGCCAGCGACCGCCCGGATGGTTTCGGTGGCCTGGATATTTACAAATCTACCAAAGGGGCAGATGGCGAATGGGGTACTGCCCAAAACCTTGGGCCAACTGTAAACACAGAAGCTTCTGAAGACTCACCGATGATACACCCGGACGGACATACCTTATATTTTAGTTCTACCGGCCACCAGGGAATGGGCGGATATGATATCTTCTACAGTAAATTGGAAGGTCAGGAGTTTCAGGAACCTGTTAATATAGGGTATCCCATCAATACGGTTTATGATGACAACTTTTTTGTAATCACTGCTGACCTAAAGCATGCCTATTATGCATCCAGAAAACCAGAAGGTTTGGGCATGGCAGATATCTACCATGTAGATATGGAACCAAAAATAGAAGTTAAAGAAATCGTACAGCCCGAGCCGCAACCTGTATTAGTAGAAAACACTGAAATACCTTCTGAAAGTGACCTGGAAGTTGAGTTAGAGCTGCCGGAGCCTGAAGTTAAAGCTGTGGTTACTGTATTTAAAGGCAAAGTACTTGATGCTAAAACAGGCTTACCAGTAGGCGCTGAAGTTAAGATGATTGATAACCAGAACAATACTGTTACTGCCAAAGCCTTTGCTGATTCGCAAACGGGTGAATTCGAATTGATTGTTCCGGAAGGAGGTAATTATGGTGTTTCAACCAGTAAAAAGGGGTATCTCTTTAATTCAATCAATTTTGATCTACCTCAATTTTCGGAGTACCAGGAAATAGATGTTTCCATATTGCTGGATAAGGCCGAGGTTGGTACTAAAATGGTACTTAAGAATATTTTCTTCGATAGTGGTAGCTCTGATTTAAGAACAGAGTCCTTAGGTGAACTTGAAGTGATCAAAGACCTTTTAATGAATTCACCTGACTTAAGAGTGCAGATCAATGGTCATACTGATGATATCGGAAACTCAGTTTACAATAAGTTGCTCTCTAAAAAAAGAGCGCAATCTGTGGTGAATTACCTCATTGCAAATGGTATTAATACTGACCGCTTAGAGGCTAAAGGTTTTGGAGAAGAGCAGCCCCTGGTATCAAATGATGATGAAATTGGCGGAAGGGAAATCAATAGAAGAACCGAAATAGAGATCTTAGGCCAAAGTCAAAATGGTTAGTTTACGGAATTTGGCTTTAAGTTAATTTTATAGTTATTCAACAGAACTGAGTTTATGGCTGTAGGGGTTTTATAGGTTACTATGAACCTGTTTGTGAGTATTAATTTTCAATCCAAGAACTTTATGCTTATGTTAGTCGTTACTAACGCAACAAGTAACCATGATTAAAAGCTTTGGAAGTAAAGAAACCGAGAAAATCTGGAATGGAAATAGATCCAAGAAACTTCCAAATGAAATTCAACAAATAGCCAGAAGAAAATTAAGAATGATAAATAATTCGCAAGATATTCAAGACTTGCGAATACCTCCATCAAACAGGTTGGAGAAATTAAGCGGTAACCTTAAAGAATATTATAGCATTCGTATCAATAAGCAATGGAGAATTATCTTTATATGGGAAAATGGAAATAGTTTTGATATTGAAATAACTGATTATCATTAATTAAGAATATGGAAAGATTAGAAAATATACATCCAGGCGAGGTACTTCATGAGGAATTCTTAATTCCTATGGAAATATCAGCATACCGATTGGCTAAGGATACATTTATACCTCAAACAAGAATCAGCGAAATCATTAAAGGACGAAGAAAAATCACTGCTGATACTGCCTTAAGGCTAGCAAAGTATTTCGGTACCTCAGCTAAGTTTTGGTTGGGTTTGCAAGATGATTTTGACATTGAAGAAGAGCGTAATGATAAGCAGGATGAGCTCAATAATATTCAACCAGCTAAAATAAACGCTGCCTAATTTAAAACCATGACCACCTCTCCAGAACATGATGCCAAAATAGCCAAGATGACTTTCGCCTCAGTTTATCCACATTATGTGAATAAAGTGGAGAAGAAAGGAAGAACAAAAGATGAGCTCCATCAGGTGATAGAATGGTTAACAGCTTTCACCGAAAAAGACTTAGAAAATCTAATTGCTGAGAAAGTCACTTTCAAAACCTTCTTTGAAAGAGCCAGCCTAAACCCAAATGCAGATTTGATCACAGGAGTTATCTGTGGTTATCGCATTGAAGACATTGAAACGCCCTTAACCAAACAAACAAGATACCTAGATAAACTGGTGGACGAACTGGCCAAAGGAAGAAAAATGGAGAAGATTTTACGCCAACCTAAATAATTCATCATCATGAAAGCTTACAAACCAAGAGACTATAATTCACTCTCGCCTTATCTGATTGTTGATGACGCCCGGAAGCTGGTTGACTTATTAACAAATATTTTTGATGCCAAAACGCTCAGAAGTTTTGATCATGAAGATGGTACCATAGCGCACATAGAGTTAAAACTTGACGACTCAATAATAATGATTAGTAACAGCACCAGTGAGTACAAAGCCAATAAAAGTATTTTGCACATGTATGTGCCTGATGTTTTTAAAACTTTTGAAAAGGCTGTGGCCGCGGGCTGTGAAATCATTGAAAAACCTATCAAGAAAGAAGATGATCCGGATATAAGAGGATCGTTCTATGATTCCGCAGGAAACTACTGGGCTATTGGTACACAAGAGGATGAATAGAGGCATAAACCATTAAACATTGACTGTCCCAATCACACCAAATAAAGTACATTTCCTACCAAAACATAGACCATCTTCATCAACAAAATCATTTTCAAATACTTTTGCGGTATGAAAAGTATTTATCTCTTATTCACCTTATTACTCCAGTGCGCAATTGTTTGTGCGCAAGATTATTCACAAGTCATTGAAAAAGCACGCTTCCTTATTACAAATCACCAGCAGCAAACGAATATCCCCGGGATTCAGGTAGCTGTTTATGCCGATGACTCGCTCATTTGGTCAGAAACTTTTGGCTACAGTAATTTGAACGAGCAAGAACCGCTTACTAAAAACACCCAATTTAGAATAGCCAGCGTGTCAAAGCCTGTTACTGCTGTGGCATTAGCCAAAATGATGGAGCAAGGTGAAATAGATATTGATAAAGCTATCCGTTATTATTTACCTGAATTTCCTGAAAAGGAATTTCCCATAACAGCGAGACAATTAGCGGCTTCCACATCAGGCATTCGACATTATCAGGAGCAAGACCCACGCTACAATACAACTAACTATTCCTCAGTTATTGCTTCATTAGAAAAGTTTAAGGATGATCCATTGCTCTTTGAGCCGGGAATGGCATACCACTATTCAAGCTATGGCTGGGTATTATTAAGTGCTGTAATGGAAAAGGCGAAAGCGCAGCTTTTTAATCAAATCATGCAAAAAACCTGGGATGAGCTAGGCATGACGCATACCACATTTGATGAACCCAATAAGCAAACGGATTTCAAGAGCGTCTTTTACATTTATGACAATAAGGAGGGAAGGATTGAAGCACCAAAAGATAATCGCTCTTATATGTATGCCGGTGGAGGTTATCTATCTACTGCAGAAGACCTGGCAAAAATGGGTAATGCACTTATAAATGGAAACTACCTAAAGCAAGAAACAGTAAGCACCTTGTTTAAATCTCAACAGCTGAAGGATGGTTCCAAAACCTTTTATGGATTGGGTTGGGAAACAGGAGAAAGTAGGTTATCCACACCAGTTGTTTATCATGGAGGAAGCATGAGTTCTGCCAGAAGTCATTTGGTTTTATACCCTGAAGAAAATATTGTTTTTGCCTATTTGAGTAATACGGGGGATCGTGTTTTCTTCAATGATCGGGAAGCACAAAGCATTGCAGAATTATTCGTTAATGAAAAAAGGAAATCACAACAGACAGAGTCTTTTGATCTCTCGGGCACATGGAAAGTAAACACTACTTCTCTAAGAAATAAAAAATCAAAAGGAAGCCTTTCATTAAGTAGAACTAAGGAAGGACTTTTTACCGGAGAACTCACTTTTAAAAGAAGCCGCAAAAAGAAAAGCTTTCCTATCGTTTTAGCAGATATAGCAAATGACACCATTCACCTGGTAGGAGTAAGTCCTATGTCTTTCGATGTGTATCTAACGAGAAATGACAAAAAGCTGAAAGGCTACTGGCTTCATGATTTTAACGTGAAGGGCATTCCTGAGGAGGATGAATATTGGAACGCCAGGGAAATGGTTTGTGAAAAAATAGAATAAGTAAACGTATTAATTTAGACATCACATAAAGAGAAGCCTCGACAAATTTGCCGAGGCTTTTTGCTTTTACTTATAAAGACATACAAAAAACAAAAGCTTCTATTATCTTAGAAAACGAACCAAACTATCTGCCCTAAAATGCAAAAACTATGTTTACTGCTTCTAATAGCTTTTACTATTCAATCGTGCACAAATGAAAAGCCCACAGAAATAATAGTAATAGGAACACAGCATAAGCCGGTTCCTAACTTTGATGAAAATACACTTTATGATATTCTTGAAAGTGTTCAGCCAGATCTTTTATTAAACGAAGCAGATACTGGTCGCTTTACAGCAGATTGGAAGTATAAAATAGCACCTAACTCAAATGAAAGTATCGCTTCTACTAAATATGTGGATAATCACGAAGGGGCATTACTTAGGCCTTACGAATTTGAAAATAGAAACCAGTACAGAATTGATCAGGGCATGAGGCCGACAGAATCGTTCACGCATGATTTACTGGATAGCTTATATGAGGCTGGCATGCTTAGTGAACAGGAGGAGGCCATTGTAAAAGAATATAATAGAGCATTGGAGCCTTTGTTGGAAATAGCTGCGGGCGATCCTAAAGGCTGGAACAATACTACTTCCGATAGTCTTTGCGCTTATCGCCAATATTATCAATACCAAATGCTCACAAAAATCACGAACTCTAGAGAAGAGTTCGCCAATAGATTCCACACCAAACCTGATGGTGAACCTATTAGTTACAGAGAAGGCTATCAGCGCTATGCTAATTTTTGGGATTTAAGAAATCAGACCATGGCTAAAAACATCATGAACATGACTGATAAAACAGGTGCAAAAAGAATAGTGGTACTTTGTGGCTTTATGCACAGATACTATATTTTGAGTGAGTTAAAGCGACTCAAGAAAAACAAAAACATTGTACTGAAGGAATTTTATGATTATTAATTTTTAGTGCTTGTCTCATGTCATGGCTACTTAAAAAACCACATCCTTTTATATTCAATAAATCCAGTGTACTGCTGCCCGCAGTAGTAACCTTTTTTTTATTTCTATTTATTGGTCCTTTTGGGGTGGCGGATATGGACTGGTCATACCGCTTGTTGCTCGCAGCACTCTTTGGCTTAAATGGTGCGCTTGCAGTTATCATTACCGTAGGTGGTTTGAAAATGATAGTTTCAAAATCTGCTTTGGAAGATCAATGGACTGTCGGTAAAGAAATGCTCTTGATCATTTTGGTGGTATTTGTGATCTGCCTGATCAACTTTGGCTTTTTCAGCTTTGCCGGCTTAGCCGATCAGAGGCCAGCCGATTTATTTATTCAGGTCACTTTAAAAACAACAGCTATAAGTGTTTTTCCTGTGGTCATCTTAGTGCTTTTTGAGCAGTTTATGCACAAAAGAAAAAGCCTCCAGGAAGCTCTTGAAATTACTGAAAGACTTCATCAAAAGACAACTATTGAAAACTCTGGTGCCGATAAGCTCAACTTTTATGCAGAAAATGAAAAGTTTGAAATTAGTCTGCTGCCTGAGAAAATACTGACCTTGAAATCAGAAGGTAATTACGTAGAAATTTTTTACCTCAATGATCAGGTGGAGGTAAAAAAGAAGTTAATAAGAAATAGGTTGAAAGCCCTTTCGGAGATACTTCCGGCAGAGCAGTTTTTTAATAGCCACAAAAGCTATGTGCTCAACAAGGCACATATTGAAAGCGTGGAAGGCAATGCCCGCAACTTAAATGTAACCATGAGCCATCTTGATTTTGCCATTCCTGTATCGCGTTCCAAAACAAAGGATTTTCAGAAATTCTTAAGCGAATAAAAACACTCAATCCCATTTGTACCGAATAAGGTCAACTTACACCAAAGCCTATAAATAAGGATATAAATGCTAATTGATTGCTCAATCTTGCGTCATCAAATAATTGAAACGCAACAAAGCAATGAGAAGGAAAACTTTACTAATTGGCTTTTTAGCTATGCTTTTTACAACTGTAAAAGCACAGGTTTACGTGGATAACAAAAGCCAACACAGATTTGCACAAACCTATATTGGTCTTAATACCCAGATTGTACCGTCCAGCGGTAAACTGTTTTGGAATGACCAATCCTATAAATTCCCTAGCCAGGTAGCTCCCCGTTTTACCATTGGTGGTTTGCACTTCTGGGGCAAATGGGATTTCAACATCAATTTTCCACTAACTTATTTCAGTGATAGAAGGATAGCTCCCGAAACAGATGTCATATTAGAAACAGGAGGCGATTTAAGCGCACGTTATTATCCTTTCAGAATGCTTTATGGCAAGCTGCGCCCTTATGCAGGCATCTCAATAAATGAAATGATTCTTGACCTTGAAAATGAGACAGCTGGCGAAAGGGCCGACTTGTTCATTACCTCTTCCTTGATTGGTGGTTTTTCATATGCATTCAATGGTTGGCAGGTAAACACCGAAATAATGTGGATGCCGAATAACCAGCGCGACTTCTATTCTTCAAGAACGGCTGGGCATACTTTCGAATTACCTAAAGCATACTTCTCTTTAGGCCTGATTAAATATTTTGAGGGCACCTTGAAAAATGAAAGAGATAAACTATCCGGCAAAACTGAAAAGCTAGAAAAGCAATTTGATGAAGAAGGAATTCTGAACAGCTTTTCTTTAGCCATTGCACCAAGCGGATCTTATTTTTTAGCTGCTCCTGAATATTCAAATGCAGCAAGAGTTTCTCTTCCCAGACATAAGGGAACGTTTAATTGGGATTTCGGACTAGGCTATCTTTTTCATAATGCCAATATTCATGTGGGCTTAAGCTATCGGGATTATACCTCAGGTGTGGAGAGCTACAACAGAGTCGATTTAATTCGAAGAAGATCGCTGGCAGTGGAGGCTTTCAAATATGTTTGGAACTTCCATGGTTTTGCCCCATATATTGGCCCAAGCATAGGTTTGGAAAAATGGGCTTCTGCTCAGTTTGAAGGAGATGAACAAATAGGGGCAACTCAAAGAACCAATATAGTATCTCCAGGCATTTTATTCGGCTGGGACATACTGGCCTCACCGCTGGAAACCTGGTTGCTAAGAACAAACTTGCGTTACTATCCATTTCAGAAAGTTAAAGATGCCGAAGGTAATATTGCCAGAGTAGATCAGTTTGAGTTCAACTTTATTCAGTTAGTTATTTATCCTAACAGGATGATCAACTTTAAAGGAAGAAGATAATGGCTAAGTTGATTGAAAACTACATGCTTTACCTTCACATCCTGGCAGGCTTTACCGCTCTGGTAGCAGGGCTGGTGAGTATTATAGTTCAAAAAGGGAAGAAATGGCACCGAAAATCGGGAAAGCTCTATTTTATGGCCATGACGGTTGTGTTCATTACAGGAGTGTATGTAGCCGGAGTGCGCAATAATAAGTTTTTATTCGCTATTGCTTTTTTGAGTTATTACAGTGCTTTTGCGGGCGTACGTTCCCTCAAGCTCAAACAGTTGCACAATCATCAAAAACCAAAGTGGTATGATTGGTTTGCTGGTCTGCTCAATGCCATAGTCAATGTAGCTTTTACGGTTTTAGGAATATACTTATTAGTTGTGAAATCAAATATTATAGGTTTTATCATGTGTGTAGGTTTTGGAATAGGAGGCTTATCAATTTCTTATACCAACTTAAAACCTTTTATTGTTCAGCCGAAAAAAGCCAATCATTGGTATCTTGCACATATTGGTAATATGATGGGAGCTTATATTGCAACTTTCACAGCTTTTCTATCCACGATGGTAGCACGCTATGAATTGATGAATCCTTTTTTGGCTTTTGCACTTCCGTCAATTATAGGCATACCACTTTTACTTTATTATCAGAAACGGATTTCAGAAAAAACATCATTGAAGAAGAATAGACATGCATAATTATATTAAAACCTTAAGCCTGGTACTCGCACTTGTTTTTTTATCAAGCTGCAGTTATTTGAAAAATGTAAACCTCTTAATAAGTGGTAAGCTCAAGCGAGAAAACTTTGTAGAAGGTATTCCTTTTGAATACCGAAAAGGCTTGGTAGTGGTAAAAGCTCAAATTAATAGTGACACCACTTTACGCGAATTCATTTTTGATACAGGAGCATTCAATTCAAAAATTGAAAATGAATTAGCGCAGTCCTTGGGACTAAAAACCATAACCACAAAAACTAATGCTGATACCAATGGTAATGAGCGCACCATTGAAGTTACTCGTATCGACTCTATCAAATTCGGGAAAACCAGTTTTTATAAAATTGGAGCGGGTAAGGTAGTTTATGATGATAATTCAGCGAGCAAGTGTATAGCTTCTGGAGGCATTATAGGAGCTAATCTGATAAAACTGGCCAATTGGAAAATTGACTACGATAATAAGATGCTCTATTTTTCTGATGAACCTTTTGAACTGCCAGAATCGGAGCGTACTTATGAATTGAAGTTTGATAGACCTTTACTATCAGCAACTCCTATGATAGAAATAGGCATCAATGAAAAAACGGCAAGCAGCATTATGTTTGATGTCGGCTATAACGGAAGCTTATATGTGCCATCAGCCATTCATGAAAATTTTGAATCGGCAGAAACAGAAGTGTTTTTAGACCAATCTATTCGAGGGATCTACGGATCAGCAATTGACACATTGATTAGCAAAAAACTCAACTTAAATATTGGAGGAGCCAATATAGAAGCCGTTGTTGATTTTTCAGCCAGAGGTAAAGGCTTATTAGGAAATGAAATTCTCGAACATTTTGTGGTTGCCATTAATAA
This sequence comes from Marivirga atlantica, assembly GCF_016734805.1. Classification (GTDB taxonomy): domain Bacteria; phylum Bacteroidota; class Bacteroidia; order Cytophagales; family Cyclobacteriaceae; genus Marivirga; species Marivirga atlantica. The sequence goes on along the minus strand of NZ_JAERQG010000001.1, from coordinate 452,284 downwards.
TGATGACGATATCATCACACTTCAACAACAGTCAAATGTTGAAACAGCCCAATCAAATGCTTTCGTTCCCGGTATTCTGAATGATTCACTTTGGGTGGTAGACAGGGTAAATATCAAAAGCCCTTTACAGCTTGGTGATACACTAAAGTTAGTTAATGGTAAAATTCCAGGTCAGCTTTTTAATGACCATTGTGATTACATCATGAACATTGGTAGCTTTCTAAAAAGTGAGGAGACTTTAAGTGTGAAAAAAATGGATGACACTACTCAAAAGGTGTTTTAATAAAGGGGATTTATAAACTGGTCGGTCTTACTTAAATTTCCCACAAAGGGATTTGTAAAAACTGCGCTAATTGTAAGGCATCGTTTTTATTGCTTGAGGTTGAAATGTTGATTCTTTCTGTGTTTTTGAGAACCACATTAAGTTCTTGTGAGCCGTAGCCACCAGACATTGGTAGCTTCCCGGGACCCCGACCTACACTTCTACTCGTATATTTTTCAATCAGTTGAACAGCGACAATATCATCTAAACTTCGGCTTACTTTTGAGTAGCCTCCCTTTGAAAATCTATTGTTGAGCTTATCAAACTTGCTTGGAGCATTAACAGATTTTACCAATAAAAAAACCGCAAAAACTGTTACTAATATTGGTATAGCTACTGCTATAGCATTTACAGACTGTAGGTTTTCAAAAGAGAAGAAGTCTAACCGGAACCCAACCGTTAGAAGCGCAAAAATGATCATAACAGAAACAAATAGTTTGTTGGTTGTGCTGTTTTTGATGATCAGTAAATGTGTGGAGGGCTGCGTAATCGTTGCAGTTTTATAGTTGGCCGAATACTGAGTTAGCGGTTCCCAGGATACATTTTCCGGGTGTATTGTACTTGTTTTTTGCATGCTTAAGGTTATAACTAATTGTAATAATATGTAAATATTATTAGCAGATGAAACAGGCTGTTGCATATTAATTCTAAAAAAAGCACTGTACTTTTGCATCAAGCTACAGCAAACCCTATGTCAGATAAACACTTCTATTCTTACAAAGCTGATATCTCAACTATTACAATTCCGGAAAAATTCACCTTCCCTTTTGCTTATGAACCACATGTCTTAACCATGATAGCAGCTGATGAGCTTAAGAGTAAGTTGAAAAATATATACAGTGGTCAGGAGAAAAGTGGAAAGATGTTTGGCGTATTGGTTGTTAAGAACTCAAAAGACCAATTAGGCTATTTGGCTGCTTTTTCAGGCCAGGTGGTAGACTTTGAACATGACATCAATTTTGTTCCTGCCATTTTTGACAGGCTCCACAACGAAGGCTTTTTCAAACAAGAAGAAAAAACTATTTCAGATTTAACCAAGCGCATTAATAAGGTTGAAAATAATAAAGACTACAAGCAGTTGCAAAATGAACTTGATAAAGTAAGAAAGGAGGCTGCGGCATCAATCGCCAAGCAAAAAGCATTAAATGAAAAAGCTAAGGAAGACAGGGCTTACAGAAGAGCAAAAGTAAAAGAAGAGCAAGCAGACAAGCAACAAGCCTCTAAACTGAAAAAGTTAGACAATGAAAGTATAGACCATCATTATCAGTTAAAAAGGTTAAATGAAGAATGGACCAGCAAAGTAGGTCCTTTGCAATCGCAAATATCTGTTTTTGAAAAGGAGATCAATAAATTAAAAAAGCTGAGAAAAAAGAAATCGGCAGCCTTACAACAAAAGCTATTTGATCAATATCAGTTTTTAAATGCAAAAGGCGAAACAGCAAGTCTCCAATCAGTTTTTGAGGAGTTAGGAGCGCCTCCGGCTGGAGCAGGCGACTGTGCCGGACCAAAATTATTGCAATATGCTTTTGCTCATAACTATCAGCCGCTGGCTATGGGGGAGTTTTGGTGGGGAAATCCACCAGCCACACAATTAAGAAAAGAAGGCAGGTTTTACCCGGCTTGTGCTGGTAAGTGCAAACCCATTTTAGGACATATGTTAGAAGGGTTACCGCTGGAAGATGATCCATTGACCAAATACACTGCGCAGGACAAAGCCATTGATATCATTTTTGAAGATGAGCATTTGCTCGTTATCAACAAACCAGCAGGGCTTTTGAGCATTCCTTCTAAAACCATCAAAGATGCTGTCGCTGTAAGGATGCAAAAAAAATACCCTGATGCAACGGGCCCTATGGTAGCACATCGGTTAGATAAACTTACTTCAGGCTTAATGATCATCACCAAATCTTTAGATGTTTACCGAGAGGTTCAGCAGCAGTTTGTGCATAAAACCATCAGCAAATCATACAAAGCCTTATTGGAAGGTAAGGTCGATCAGCAGGAAGGTAAAATCATCCTGCCATTGTCCGTTGATGAATTTAACAGACCCATGCAGATGGTGAACTATGAAAAAGGTAAAAAGGCGGAAACCTTATATGAGGTTTTAAAACAATCTGAAAAGCGGACTCTAGTAAAGTTTACTCCCATTACAGGCAGAACCCATCAATTGAGGGTACATGCTGCGCACCCAGAAGGGCTAGATGCACCTATAGTAGGAGACACACTTTATGGCATAAAAGATGAACGACTGATGCTGCATGCTGCAAGTATTACTTTTGTGCATCCTGTTACCAAGGAAGAACTAACATTTGAGACACCTGCTGAGTTTGAGAATGACATATGAAGTTATTTGACGAGCCATTCGATCCTAACAAGAACCTTCTACCCTACGGTGGAATAGTGAACTATTATGGAAGGGTTTTCGATGCTGATACTGCGAATGAATTTTATGGGGTGCTTTTAAAGGAAATAGAATGGGAAAATGATAAGGCCATCATTTTCGGTAAAGAGATCATCACTAAAAGAAAAGTAGCTTGGTATGGGCAAAAGCCATTTTCTTACACCTATTCTAAAGTGACTAAACGTGCTAAGCCCTGGACCCCGGCTTTGAAAGCTATAAAAGAACAGATAGAAGAGACTTCTGGTGAGACATACAATTCTTGCCTCTTAAACCTTTATCATTCAGGTGATGAAGGAATGGCCTGGCATAGTGATGGTGAAAAAGATTTAAAGAAAGATGGAGCAATTGCCTCAGTGAGTTTTGGCGCAGAGCGCAAATTTGCTTTCAAGCATAAAGAGTCCAAAGAAAAGGTAGAAGTTTGGCTGGAGCACGGAAGCTTGTTAATAATGGCAGGCACTTGCCAAAGTTACTGGCTTCATAGGCTACCACCCACCAAAAAAGTAAACTCACCCAGGGTTAACCTGACTTTTAGAACTATAGTGGAACAGAAAATATGAATACTATAAATTGGTACGACTTTGAAAAAGTAGACATGCGAATAGGCACTGTACTATCCGCAGAAATATTTGAAGAAGCTAGAAAACCAGCCTATAAGCTGAGCATAGATTTTGGCGAGTTAGGCATCAAAAAAAGCTCAGCCCAAATTACAGATAGATATACAATCAAAGATTTAATTGGGAAGCAAGTTGTTGCTGTAATTAACTTTCCACCAAAACAAATAGCTAATCTCATGAGTGAGTGCTTAATACTAGGTGGCTTAAACCAAGAAGGGGTCTCTCTTTTATCCGTTGATCATCAATTGCCTAACGGAACCAAAATAGGTTAGCTACAACTTCGGAAAATTAATATGAAGCTTAATCGCTAATATTCTCAAGCTTACTATAAAAGAGGCAGACAGTATAAAGTTGTAATCTCTCGGTACTTCCAGATAATTCAACAAAACATAAACTAAGCCACCAGCCAAACAAGCGCTGGCATAAATTTCTCTTCGGAATAAAACAGGAGTTTCATTAATCAATGTGTCCCTTATAACACCACCAAATACTGCAGAAAACATACCCATAATAGCAGCTATTTCCCAGCGCACATCAAAAGAGAGAGCTTTTTCTACTCCGCCAACAGTGAATAATGCTATACCCAAAGTATCGAACAAGCTCAATGTTCGTCTTAGTTTTTGGAGCACACCACTAAAAATACTGGCCGTTGCTATGCCCAGTAATACTATGTAAACAAAGGTAATGTCTTCTACCCAAACCAAAGGATAACTGCCGAGAAACAAATCCCGCAGTGTACCGCCACCAATAGCGGTTACAAAAGCCGTGAAGCTGGCACCGAACCAATCTTCAGATTTCCCTTTTACGGCCAGAACACCGGAAATAGCAAAGGTATAAGTACCTAGAAGCTCTAATATATATTGTAAACTCATTTAATACCTACGGATTCTTTTTGGCGATTTCTTCGCTGAAAGGTAAGTACATTCCTAAAGCTGCGGAACCATACCAAGGATAAATATCATAAGCTAATATTTCTGAGGCTATAGCTGGGTCGGTGGCAAGCAGTGCTTTTGTCTTTTCTATATCTGGTTCGGTAAAAATAAATAAGCCTCTGAACTGATCATCGTTAGCACCAAAGGGCCCAGCAACAATTAATTTATCTTCTTCTACTAATCGGCCAATATTGTTCATGTGTCCTCTGAAAATGCTGTCTCTTTCTGCTCCGGCTTCCATGTCGTTGGTTCCTGTTTTTAAAATCACGAAAGAATACATTTTCATTCCGTAATCATCCGCTCCTAAAGAATCAGCCAGTGCTTTATTATATTTTTTAGATACGTCCTGAGCTGATGAAAACGATGCAGACAGGCAGGAAATAAAGATTATGAAGAGGAGCTTTTGCATGACAATATTTTCTTTAAAGCTACAAATATTTTTAAAAAGCCGAATTGTGTTAAATTTATAATTGTCGGCAATTTGCGGACCCTTGTTTTATCAACCTCAGAGAAACTACAAGTATGAGCACAGCACAAATTGAAAATACTTCTATTGAAAAACAACAGGAAGTATTTAATAAGCAAAAGGCGTTTTTCAATTCACAAGCAACTAAACCTTACAAGTTTAGAAAGGCCCAGCTCAAAAAGTTAAAACAGGTTGTAAAGGAAAACGAACAAGCAATTACACAGGCTTTGCACAAAGACTTTGGGAAGCCGTCTTTTGAAACTTTCGTCACAGAGATAGGCCAGGTATATGAAGAAATAAACTATGCGCTTAGGCATTTGTCCGCCTGGATGCGACCAAAAAAAGTAGGCACACCGCTTTTACACTTTCCTTCTTCAAGCACTATATATTACCAGCCGAAAGGTGTTTGTCTGATTATTGGCCCATGGAACTATCCTTTTAATTTAATTTTTGCACCTGTGGTTGCAGCCATGGCCGCAGGTAATACCTGCATGATTAAACCGCCTGAAGAAACACCTCATGTATCAAACCTTATAAACGAACTCATATCTAAAAACTTTGAGGAGGAATACTTAGCGGTGATTATGGGTGAAGGTAAAACGGTGGTTCCACAAATGATAGAGAACTTAACTTTCAATCATGTGTTTTTCACTGGTAGTGTGCCTGTTGGGAAGATAATTGCTAAGGCGGCTGCGGAAAAACTTGTTCCTGTAACACTTGAGCTAGGAGGAAAATCACCCTGCATTGTGGATAAGTCGGCCAGTTTAGAAACTGCTGCTAAACGGATAGCATTTTCAAAATTCGTAAACGCTGGCCAAACCTGTGTGGCTCCCGACTATCTTCTTGTGCATGAGGATGTGGAGGACGAGTTTTTAGATGAATTACGTGCAGCGATTATGACTTTTTATGGAAGTCTCTCTCCAACAGAAAGCAAAAACCTGGCTCAGATAGTAAATGAAAGTCGTTTTGAAACCCTTAAGGCATATTTGAGCGAAGGCAAGCGAACTTTCGGAGGTGTAGTTGACGAGCCTAGAAGAAAAATTGCTCCAACCTTAATTAAAGATGTAAAGGAAGACGATAAGCTGTTTAAAGAAGAAATCTTTGGTCCTATTATGCCTGTTTACCTTTTCAAAACACATGATGAAGCCATTGAGCTAATCAACAAAAACCCCAATCCATTAGCTTTATATATTTATGCCAACAATAAAAAGGTTAGTAAACGCTATATAGAAGAAGTGCCGTTTGGTGGAGGCTGCGTGAACAATGGTTTAATCCATTTAGGTAATCCGGAACTACCTTTTGGCGGCATTGGCACGAGTGGTCAAGGTAACTACCATGGTAAAGCAGGCTTCATGACCTTCTCTCACGAAAAATCAATTATGAAAACAGCCACATGGTTCGACCTAAAAAAGAAATACCCCCCTTATGATAAGTTCATCATGAAACTAGCTAAATGGTTGATGAAATAATGAAAAGCCAGTACCTCGTAGAGGCTAGACTTCAATTTGTTATTTTAAAATAGGTCAAAGGTTTTCAACTTAGTGATCAATAAATAAAGTCAGGCATCAATTGGTACAGATATTAAAATGCAACAGGTCTGACCTCCCTGAGGTACTGACCGAAATCATCTGATAAAAATGAAACTTGAGCCCTTTAAACTTTATCATGTTTACAATCAAGGAAATAATAAAGAGGTACTTTTTCGACAAAGGGCCGATTATTTAGCTTTTTTAAAATATGTCAGAAAGTTTATTTCAGAGAAGGTGGATATTCTAGCTTATGCATTAATGCCTAATCACTTTCATTTTTTGCTCAACACCACAATGGAGTCTGTTGCAACTAAAAAGATAGGTAGCTTAGAATCAACGGAGTTGCAAAACGGAGTGAGACTTTTGTTGACTTCATATGCAAAAATATATAATGAAAAATATGATAGATCGGGATCCTTATTTAGACAAAACACTAAGTACAAAATGATTGAATCAGAGGAATATGCTTTTATCTGTTTTAATTATATTCATCAAAACCCAATGAGCGCTCAACTCTGCCAAAAAATGGAAGATTGGGAGTTTTCATCTTTTAGAGATTATATCAATCAGAGAAAAGGAACCCTGGTAAATAAACAAATGGCTCGCGAGTTAATAGGAATAGATGATGAAATAGTTTACAAAGAATCTTACAAAATTATTCCCGAATGGAAATGGAATAGACTGTATTAACGCTTTAAAATTCTTTATAAAATCAAGCTATGGTCAGTACCTCGAAGAGGTCAGACCAGTGTATTCAAGGAATGAATATTTGCTTTTAATGTTATTAAAGCCAAGGCGGTTCGTCTTTGATTTAGTAAAGTAGACTTCTGTTAAAAACTATGAGTTTTTGGAGCTAGCACCTATCTTTACTGTATGAAATATTTTTCTGTTTTAGTGTGCGTTCTTCTATTTGTGACACTGTTAAGCTGTGAGCAAAATTACTATCCTAAACCTGTCGGGTTTAATCGTATTGACTTACCACCACATGAGTATGCCCAGCTACCAGATTCTTTTCCTTACTCTTTCGAGTATTCTAAACACGCTAAAATTTTACCAGACTCTTCCTATATCAGGGAGCGCTATTGGTTTGCCCTTTTTTATCCTGAATTAGTGGCTGAAGTACATGTTACCTATAAACCTTTGTATGGAAACAGAGACAGCTTGCGAACTAATATTGACGATGCTTATAAACTAACAGCCAAACATCAGGTGAAGGCATCTTCTATCGAGGAAAGCATTATACAAACACCATCAGGTATAGTAGCTTCGGTGGCAGAACTGCAGGGAGATGTGCCCAGCCAGTTCCAGTTTTATACTACGGACTCGACAAAGCACTTTTTAAGAGGAGCACTTTATTTTAGAACGGCTACGGAAAACGATTCTTTAGCACCAGTAATTGAGTATGTGAAAATGGATATTCTCCATGCCATAAATACATTGGAGTGGAAATAAGATGGCTTCATTTTTTAGCACATCTATAGAATTCCTTAAGGGTGTTGGCCCACAAAAAGCAGATTTACTTAAGAAGGAGCTGAACATTCATACCTATGCTGATTTGTTGCAGCATTATCCGTTCAGGCATGAAGACCGCACCAAGTTTTATCCAATAAGAAGCTTGAATGAGCATCTTCCTAATGTTCAAATAAAAGGTCAAATACGCTCCAAACAACTGGCGGGAGCTGGTAGAAAGCAAAGGTTGGTTGTGCAACTTTATGATGATACAGGAAGCATAGAGCTTGTTTGGTTTGCCGGAATAAAGTGGGTAGAGCCAAAGCTGAAACCTGGAATTACTTATGTTGCGTATGGGCAGGTAAACCGATTTGGAAGTAAGCTCTCCATGGCTCATCCTGAAATGAATGTGCTTACACCTGCGCTGGAAAATAATAAGTTTTTGCAGCCAGTATATTCCACCACAGAAACACTAAGGAAGAAATACCTTGACAGTAAGGCAATTTTTAAACTGCAAAAAACATTACTGCAAGAAGCATACGGCCGTATTCCTGAAACCCTTCCTGAAGATATAAGAAGAGAATATGCCCTTTTTGAGAAGAAAGATGCCATAGCCCAAATTCATGTACCCAACTCTGCTCAGCATTTGCAAAAGGCTAAGTTCAGGTTGAAGTTTGAAGAGTTTTTCTTCATGCAACTGAGGTTGTTAATGCAGAAGCAGATCAGGCTTGAAAAATTCAAAGGTCAGCTGTTCAACAAAACGGATTTGCTCACAAGGTTCTATCAGGAGCATTTGCCTTTTGATTTAACCAATGCTCAAAAGAAAGTAATTAAAGAAATATTTGCCGACCTGAAGAGTGGAAAACAAATGAGCCGCTTATTACAAGGCGATGTGGGTAGTGGTAAAACGATTGTTGCTTTTCTTACGGCTTTAGTAGCTATTGACAGCGGAGCACAAGTTGCTTTAATGGCACCAACACAGATTTTGGCTAATCAACATTATGAAGGCTTAAAGGAGTTTGCCGATTTAATGGATATCAGAATAGAATTGTTGACAGGCTCAACTAAAACCAAACAAAGAAGAGTAATCCATGAAGATTTAAAAAATGGATCGCTCAATATTTTGGTAGGCACGCATGCACTCCTGGAGGATGTGGTGGAGTTTCAGAATTTAGGGTTAGCCATTGTTGATGAGCAACATCGATATGGAGTAGCACAAAGGGCAAAACTTTGGAAGAAAAATAAAAACACTATCCCTCACGTCTTAATCATGACGGCTACCCCAATTCCCAGAACATTATCTATGTCGGTTTATGGTGATTTGGATATTTCCGTAATTGACGAATTACCTAAAGGAAGAAAACCCATCAAAACTATTCATCAGTATGATGCTAATAGGTTAAAGCTTAATGGCTTTCTTAAAAAGGAAATAGAAAAAGGCAGGCAGGTTTATGTGGTTTATCCGCTTATTGAAGAGTCTGCCAAACTGGACCTGAAGGATCTTATGGATGGTTATGAGAGCATAGCACGGGCTTTTCCGGAGTACCCAATCAGCATCGTCCACGGCCAAATGAAAGCCGATGATAAAGACTGGGAAATGGCTCGCTTTGTAAAAGGTGAAACTAAAATAATGGTTGCCACTACGGTGATAGAAGTAGGTGTAAATGTGCCTAATGCATCTGTAATGGTCATTGAAAATGCTGAGCGTTTCGGTTTAGCTCAATTACATCAGTTAAGAGGTAGAGTGGGCCGGGGTGCAGAACAATCATATTGCATTTTGGTGACAAACTATAAGCTAAGCAAGGATGCTAAAACCCGCGTGCAAACTATGACGCGCACTACCGATGGTTTTGAAATAGCTCAGGTAGATATGCAATTGCGTGGCCCCGGTGATATGATGGGTACGCAGCAAAGCGGTCAGGTCGATTTGCTTTTAGGTGATTTAAGAGAAGACGAACCCATATTAAGTGCTGCCCGCCAATCGGCTCAAGCCATCATTAAAGAAGACCCAGACTTACAGCTCGAGCAAAACAGATTAATAAAAATTCAGGTGGAGGCCCAAAAGAAAAACAAAATCAACTGGAGCAGGATTAGTTAAAAAGCTTTAATAATAGCATTTATCTAGAGTGTTAAATCCTTATTTCTTTTTTAACTTTAAATCTTCGCATTATCTGACTGAATTAAAATGCTAACATTCAAACTCCCTGTAGCAAAACTTTTAGTCTTGCTACTAATTAATCCGATCATCTTTTTCAATGCCCAAGCCCAGCAAAACTTTAAGTACGAGGGAGCATTTGAAATGAATGATATCAAAGGCTTTGCAGCATTTAACTATAAACTGCAAAAGGAGGATACTATTTACGATGGCTCTTTCTTATTTCAGCACAACTCTTCAAATGATCTTATCACAAAGTCTAATCCGTTCATAAAAGTAAGTGGGCAGTTTATTGATGACACACCAAATGGTGAGTGGAAATTTCTATTAGGTGATTTTCAAGCAAATAATAACATCGTAAAAGAAGGTTATACTTTTAAATTAAAACTAAATGGAACAGAGCACTCCGCTAAGGGTAAAATAAAAGCAAATAAACCACAAGGCGATTGGCAGCAAATTATTAAAGAGATTAAGAATGGAGAAATAGAGGATACCCTTTTTATAAGCCACTTTGACTTTGATGAAGGGGTTCCAATAAAAAGCTTTGATCTAAGAAGCAGCAAAGGAACACTAGTTGGTCGACTATTAGCTGAAGGAGTAGCACATGACAGATGGGAGCTTTATACGCCCACGGAGATTGAAACTGAAGAAGTATGGACCTTTAGTGAAGGTCGGCTATTATCAATAGACAGAAGGATAGAGGGTAATAGTTACTCAATTTCAATTTTTCCGACAGAGCAAAAAAGCGCTAAGCTTATCAACTTGGATAAAACGTACCTCTCCATCATTGATATGTTGCAGCAGATAGAAATGGATACAACCGCTTTGCCGGAAAGTAAACTTCACAAATTGCTCTTTCAAAATGCAGATTTGTATGAGCAAACGAACAAATTGATTAGTTCCTTATCCAACGCTCAGATTCGTCCTGGAATTAAGGTGTTAGTTGAGCAATATGATTACAAAAGAAGCTTGACGGATCTATTTAAGGATTATCAAGAAAGGTCTTCAAAAATAGTAACAGAGTACAAAAGACTTTCTGAAAGTTCTCAATTAAATATTCTAAAACTAGCGGATGAAGAAGTATTTGCTAACCTGAATGCTTTGAGCTTTTATGAAGAAAGGTACCATCAACCATTTAGATTACTTCTGTCCTATCATCAAAATGAGCTATTGCAATTTTTGCCTATAAATAAGCTTTATCGTGCACTTCCTTCAATAGAGCAGTTTCAGGATTCTGAGGTTATAAGCTATCAATGGAATGACACTACTAAAAACATAAAGCTAGAACGGCTATCAAAGGCAAATTTTGAAGATGTTCAAACAGGCTTAGATACTTTAAAACTGTATGCGGATCATGTGTTGTTGCGGATGGAACAATTAGAGACATCTTTATTTAAAAGGATTAAAAAAGAAGAACGCCTACAATTAATAAAGGAGTTAGAAAAAAAATTGATGACAGCAATGAGCTCCTTGAATGAATCTGTTGACTCATCTAAGCAAATAGCTCCACAGCATGAGCAAGATATTTTATTAGAAGTTAGAGCATTTGCCAGAAAGGAGATAGGTAATTATTCAAGCTTACCTGATGGCAATGAAAAAATAGTCTTGGCAAAGAGCCTTATTTCATGCTTCGAAAGTTTAGATTCCCTGACTAAGCGTATAGCAATTCTGCCCAATAAAGAAAAGGAAATAGTAGAGCATTATACTGATGACAAATGGAATCCTTTTACTTCAACAGTAATGAGTGAATTAGAAAAAAGAAGAATAGTTGAAGCTTATCAGGAAATACTGATTCCTTACATGATCAATTATGTTCAGCAGCATATAAAGTGTAATACTGTTAAAGAGCTCAATGATTTGTATGATTTACTACATCAAAGAATGATGGCATTGCGAAACGAAGATACCGATAGGTTGGAGCGGAATTTAAAAGGCGTTGATGATGCAGAAAAAATATTTGAAATGTTTGGGGTCGAATTATCTAACAAATTATTAAATCCATGAAGCAGCATAAACAACTCTACATCACATTGCTTGTGCTCATGTTGCTTAGTGTGACAACTGTAAGCTTTGCGCAAAATGAGGAAGGGGAAAGGCCGGCAAACTCCAAATTCAAGGAGCCAGTAACTCGATTATGGATTAACACTTATGGCAATATCCGCTTAACAGATAGACTTTTCTGGATTGCTCAAACACACTTTCGCTTTCAGGAATCAGCCACCACACCATTTCTAGGAAAACCAGCGCAGATTTATAACAGGCATGCCATTAGTTATCTTTTTTCAAAGAAGTTTGTCATGAGCCTTGGTGGCGTATTGCGTGTAAATTTTAATACCAAAGACGAAATACAAAACGAAAAGTCTGCGGTTCCTGAATGGAGGATCTGGCACCAATATCAATTTGCTACACCTTTTCCTCATATGATGATGTACCATCGTTTAAGAATTGAACATCGTTGGACTAAAGGGTATCAGCCTGATAGCGAGTATATCTTTAGAAACAGATGGCGTTATATGTTTAAGCTAAAAATACCGCTTAATAAGCCAAAGCTAGGCACAAAAACACTTTACCTTTCTCCCGAGGCAGAATTAATTATGCAAAGTGGGAGGGCAGTTATTGATAGCCCGATGGAAGATTTAAGGCTTCATACCTCATTAGGTTATATTATAAACCCACGACTTACTGTTGCCACCGGCTTGATGTATAGCATGGGTCAGGAATTACCAGCCGGTTATATTTATAATCAAAAATTAACACTAAGAGCACACATATATTTTGCACCTGATTGGAGGAAGGTTAAAGATAAGCTTCCAATAATTCACCTTGATGATTAACACAAATGAAAAACTATAAAAGTATTATACTGCTCGTACTGGTTGTATTATTTGGAGTGTTAAGCCTGTACCTTTACAAGGGCAGAAAGGAGGCAAATAGCTTGTTGAAAAATAGGGCCGCAGAAATTGAAAAGAATGAAAGGCAACTTCAAACCTTCAATGAGTTTCAGTTTGCGGATTCATTATTATACGCCAACAACTTGAAAGATGCTTTAAAGAATTATAGTGCAATGCTCGACAATGTTCCTGACTCTTTGAAGCAAACAGTTAAACAGCGAATAGCTTTTGTAAATAGTGTAACAGCTAAAAATCTAACCATAAATGATTTAGTATCAGATACAGCTAGCCAAACACCTAATCAGGAAAACGTTATTAAGGCATATGAAACTGTGAATTCACGTAAGCTCGACTCGATGCAATTTGCTTTAAAAAAGGCAAGCATGAAAATTCAAAACCTTCAGCGCCAGGTTAAGCAACAGACAACAGGTGATTATTTGAGCTTTAAATCAGGTAAGGGGAATACGGTTTACTATGTTGGTGAAATCAAGAATGACATGGCAAATGGTAAAGGCATAGCGTTATTCGGGACAGGCAGCCGATATGAAGGAGAATGGAAGAACAACCTGAGGCACGGACAAGGGGCTTTTTACTGGCAAGATGGAGAATACTATATCGGGAGCTATAAGGATGATAAACGTGAAGGCTTCGGTGAGTATAATTGGCCTAATGGAGAAAAGTATATAGGCGAATGGAGCAATGACAAGAGAAACGGAAAAGGTACCTTTTATGATGAAGATGGTAAAGTAATGACAAAGGGTATTTGGAAGAATGATGAATTAGTGGAGCAATCTGAGAATTAGAAACTTTAATTATCTATTTATCCACGAAGGAAATGCTACCCATGCCTACATCTAGTGAGAACTCAATGCTGTTAGTTTTGTCGTTTCTATATGCATCATTGCCATAAGCGTTGTGGCCAACCTTTTGAAAGCTTTTACCCATTTTTACATGACAAAGGGGAGAATCATTCAATTTCACCAAAACAGGCACATCATTTTTTGGTAAAGTGATGACCATAGAACCAGCACCAACAGAAGCATTAATATGGCTGTTCATCTTCCAGTGATTGCCACAGTCTAAATTAATAGAGCCGAAACCAACTTCTGCAATTATTTCTTTTGCTGAAGCTAAGTCTAAATCTTCTACATCGATTGTTCCCATATTAACTTTTATAAAAAAGGTATCCATGGCAACCGCATTTGCCTGCTGATTAGAATATTTCACAAATACGTCAGCACTGCCTGATTTAATTTTTAGCCTTTCAATTGAAAGGTTAGATAGGTCGATTTGCGAAGAGCCCACCAAATAGTTGAGGTCAAGGTTAAATGAAATATCTTCCGAAAGATTTACCTGCCATAAATCATTATCAGCCTTTGAACCACCAAAAATATTTGACGCTATAGCCTCTGTAAAATTGTCTCCGGCATGTTCTTTACAAGCAAGCTTAGCTTGTATACTTTGAGTTTTTCCCTCTGATTCTATTTTAAATGTACTGCTGGCAAAATCATTTTCATTTCCCCCAAAAACAACCACTGGTTTATCAGACTCAACCGCATTGATAAATGACTTCCCTGCTTTAGTAGTAATATTTAAACTTACCTTATCGGCTGAGGACTTGCTTGCTTCAAAGTGTTTGTGGAGTTCCTGACAAATCCCCGATGTTGATATGCCAAGAGAAAGAAAAAGGTATGCGTACTTCTGAATCATGCCCCTATTACGGAATGTTTAACAAAGAGGTTATGCTTTGTTAGATATAAGTGGCTAAAAATGGGATGAATAATAAAAAACCCCTACCAAATCGAGGATTTGCGTAGGGGTGAGTTTATATATATAGTTGAATTGCTTAGTTAAAAAACTCCTTCACTCTGTCGAAAAAGCCTTTATCAGCTTTGGTTGGGTTAGGCTTAAAGTTTTCTGATGCTCTCATGCTTTCAAGCATACTTTTTTCTTCATCAGATACCTTTTTAGGAGTCCAAACATTCACGTGGATCAACTGATCACCTCTGCCATAGCCATTTACATCACCTACACCTTTGCCACGTAATCTTAAAATTTTACCAGACTGTGTACCTGTATCAATCTTAATCTTCACCTTTCCATCAATGGTTGGCACTTCCACAGAAGTACCCAATACGGCATCTACGAAATTGATGTATAAATCATAGATGATGTTCTGTCCATCACGTTTTAATACATCATGTTCCTTTTCTTCAATAAGGATGATTAGATCTCCGGCACCGCCTCCCATTGGGGCTTCATTACCTTTGCCCTGCATAGAAAGCTGCATCCCATCAGTAACACCAGCAGGTATCTTAACAGAAATTACTTCTTCTTTTGATTGAAGACCTGTATTGTCAACATGAGGTGGTTTCTTATCAATAAACTTACCAGAACCATGACAAGTTGGACACGTGCTGGATGATACCATTTGACCCAACATGGTATTGGTAACTCGTCTTACCTGACCTGTACCGCCACAAGTATCACATGATTTATAAGTTACACCATCAGCCGCTACCAGCCTGTTTACCTTAATCTTCTTTTCAGTGCCGTGGGCAATTTCATCAAGGCTGAGTTTTAATTTGATGCGTAGGTTAGAACCTCTACGGCCTCTACTACGACCACGGCCGCCACCGCCACCAAAGAAGCTTTCGAAACCGCCACCTCCGCCACCGAAGATGTCACCAAACTGGCTGAATATGTCATCCATATTCATACCGCCACCACCGAAGCCTCCAGGACCGCCTTTTACACCATCGTGACCAAACTGGTCATAACGCTGACGTTTTTCTTTGTCCTTTAGTACTTCGTAAGCTTCAGCAGCTTCTTTGAATTTATCTTCAGCCTCGGGGTTATCAGGGTTTTTATCTGGGTGATATTTTATGGCTACCTTACGATAGGCCTTTTTTATCTCCTCATCCGTAGCTCCTTTACTAACTCCAAGTATATCGTAATAATCTCTTTTAGCCATAAACTATCTTATTCTCCAATTACAACTTTTGCGAAACGGATAACTTTGTCATTCAACAAATATCCCTTTTCAACAACATCAACCACTTTGCCTTTCAGTTTTTCATCAGGGGCAGGGATTTTAGTAATGGCTTCATGAAACTCCGGATCGAATTCGATACCGGCATCACTATCCATTGCTTGTAGTCCTTTGCTTTCTAAAACCTTGATGAATTTATTTTTGATTAAGTTAACGCCTTCCAGCATTTCAGCATTTGCCTCATTTTCAGCAAATGATTTTGTAGCTCTTTCAAAATCATCAACCACTGGCAGTAATTCTGAAATTAAGTCAGCCGATGCAGTTTTCACTAACTCTAAACGCTCCTTGGCATTTCTTCTTCTAAAGTTTTCGAACTCAGAATAGAGCCTTAAATATTTATCTTTGGCTTCAGCAACTTCAATCTGAAGTTTCTCTTCAGCAGAAAGCTCTTCCTCTTCTTCAACTTCATTTTGTTCATCAACTTGCTCATCCTGTACATTCTCTGCTTGAGTCTCTTCAGATGAGTTATTGTTTTCAGCTTCTTCTTGCTGATTTTTTATGTCTTTTTCTTCAGTTTCTTTAGTAGCCATTGCTATTAATTACGCTTTAAATTCTTGCTGTTAGTATCAATGATTTTGCCAAGTGATATTATTATGACAAGATGACATTATGCATGAAGGCTTTGCCAAATCATGTCTTTCAATTTGTCGGTATTGAACTGCGTTAATGAGGAGATAAAAATCGAAGGTAATTCAGCAGGCACCTCCTTTTTCATTTCGGCCATGAGTTCCTCATCAAGCAAATCGGCTTTGGTGATTGCTAAAAGCCTGTTTTTATCCAGCAATTCAGGATTGTATTTTTTAAGCTCATTCAGTAGTATTTCATATTCCTTTCTAATGTCTTTGGCATCGGCAGGAATAATGAATAAAAGAATGGAGTTTCTTTCAATGTGTCGCAAAAAGCGAATACCTAAGCCTTTACCTTCAGCAGCACCTTCAATAATCCCCGGAATGTCAGCCATTACAAATGAGCGATGATCTCTGTAAGGAATCACACCTAAATTAGGTGTTAGGGTAGTAAACGCATAATCGGCAATTTCTGGCTTAGCAGCGGAAACCACAGAAAGCAAAGTACTTTTTCCTGCATTAGGAAAACCTACCAGGCCAACATCAGCTAATAACTTTAATTCAAGAATGATCCATTCCTCAATGTTGTCTTCACCGGGCTGCGCATAACGAGGCGTTTGGTTGGTTGGTGTTTTAAAATTGCTGTTTCCTAAGCCACCACGGCCACCCCGGGTAAGAATTACCTCTTGTCCATCCTCAGTAATTTCATGGCGGATTTCACCAGTATCCGCATCTTTAGCAACAGTACCTAAAGGTACTTCCAAAATAACATCTTGCCCTTCAGCGCCACTTCTGTTACCCCCTTCACCGGGCTTTCCATCTTCAGCAATAACATGCTTTTTATACTTTAGATGAAGCAAGGTCCATAGCTGCTTATTGCCTTTTAGGATGATATGTCCACCACGACCACCATTTCCACCATCAGGACCACCTTTGGGCACATGCTTTTCACGCCTCATGTGTATGGAGCCGGCTCCACCATTTCCAGAACGGGAGCAAAATTTTACGTAATCTATAAAGTTTGGATTGGACATCTGCTTTGTTTTGAACATGCAAATTTAGCTATTTTATTGCTCGATGAAAAGCATCCCTATCAAAGGCTTGAAATGGCTAGTGGAAAGACTATTTTTGAATGTTTAATTGAATAATTATGAAAACAAGATTTTTGAATTGCTGTTGTGTTGCTCTTGTACTTTTTACTAGCTGTACCACAGGAAAGCTTTATCAGTCAACGGTTTCTGGTAGCAGTATTAATCAACTTGATTATTTACAACCAGTTTCAAATATTATTTATGTTGAAAAAGGAAATAAGGGAGTCATTAATGATACGCTTTCTTTAAAGTCAGAGCTTTTTATAGAATCTGTATTAAAAGATCAATCCAAGGAGTTGTCCATTCCGCTGGACTATAAGGTAAAAACTATAGCAAGTGACGATAGGGCGTTTATTGAAGAAGAAATGACTGCTATGGTGGAGTTTTTAGAGGATGGTAGAGCAGACTTCTATTTTCTTGAACTTTCGGACATGATGTTAGACTTTATGCACGATAACGAGACTGAGTATTTATTGGGAACAGTTGTTTATGGCCATGTAAGGAGGAAGGGTAATTACACGGGGCAAATTTTCAAAAGTATTGGGATAGGCATTCTTACTTTAGGTATGTATTACCCTATTCCTATTAAATCTTCTTCTAGAATATATTTTTTAATATTAGACGCTAAAAATAAAAACCTGGCTTTCTACAGAAGAAGCTACATTCAGGATAAATCGCCATTTGATGAAGAGGTTGTGAAAAAGCAGATATACCAGCTTTTCAAGGGGTATTTCTATGAATAAAAATGGTGAGCTCCTTAAGATTGGAGCCCACCAAATCAATCATTTTACTTTACAACTTTAACCACCTCATGGCCAGCGGGGCCTTTAACATCAATAAAGTAGAATCCTTTAGGATATTGATTCGTGTCAATGGTGAGCGATTGCATACCGTCAACATTAAAGCTATCTACCATTTTGCCATGAACATCATAAATACTCAAGCTATGATATGAGTCAAGCTTAGTGAAATTCACCACTAACTTACTCTTAATGGGATTTGGATAAACTTTTATGGATTGTCTTACTGCCTTATCACTTGAAAGCACCATTCTTGAGCTATTATTACCACAGTTACCAACAACAAAGCTTTGCCTATCGTTAGAGGTGTTTCTTTCACCACCCTCAGGTACTGAATAAGTATAATATAAATATACTGTTTCACCCTGTGAGGCATTTATACTAAAAGGCGTATTTGGTGTAACCATATAACCAGGAAAGGTAGCATTAGGATTAGTGCTGTAATACAAAATGGCAGTTGGAGAACCAACCCCACTTCTTTCCGGAATAAAAGTTAGTGTCGGGTTTGAAGAGTCTGTGGATATTTGAACGCTATAATCTCCATTGGCTGCTGTTTGTGTGCATGATCCAGTTGATGTATTACTTGCTTCAACTGCTTCAAAATAATTGATGTTTAATCCGCTCGCTTCAAATACCAATCTTATTGAGTGAGTACCTTGAGTAACGTTAATGTCTTCTGCGGTTACATCAATATAGTTCTGCCAGCTTCCTGTGTTAGGAACTACTAATGTGCCCGTTACATCCGTACCATCAAGCTCCATGTGAAAACGACCGTTTCCGTTAGGAGAAGCCACTCTAAAAGCGAAATCATAGAGGCCGGTATTAGCCGTAGCGTTAACGGTGTATTCGAGCCATTCTGTAGCATCAATCCATCCCACATTATATGCTCCGCTAGCGTCACCGGTGTTTTCTATGTCTACATCTTCGTTTCTATAAGCGCCTCCAGTATTTCCTGCTGTTAAATCGTGATAACCAACTCCTTCTCCACCTTCATTGTAATCTTCTGCTTCAATTATGGCAGGAATGGCTGTTCCTGTTGGAAGTGGTA
Source organism: Marivirga atlantica (assembly GCF_016734805.1). Taxonomy (GTDB): domain Bacteria; phylum Bacteroidota; class Bacteroidia; order Cytophagales; family Cyclobacteriaceae; genus Marivirga; species Marivirga atlantica. The sequence goes on along the minus strand of NZ_JAERQG010000001.1, from coordinate 432,968 downwards.
ATACATTAATTGAGGTAGTGCCATTTATACCATTGCTACTTGCGGTGATAGTAATATTGCCATCTCCATTAGCAGTAAACAATCCATTCGAAGTAATGCTTCCTGATGAAGCAGACCAACTAAAGCTCGTGTTTATTGGGTTTCCGAATTGATCCAACGCGCTTGCACTGAATTGTAACGATTCACCATCGGTGATGGTGTTATTTGAAGGACTTACCGTAATGCTACTCACTACAGGTGTTGTTGCATTGCCATCATCCCAAACAATATCGTCAATAGCAAACTGAAATGTGTTTGATGGTAATGCACCATCAACACTTACTATTGTGAAGAGGTAATTAATATTTTGAAATGCCAAAAGGCCTGTATAATCCTCTAGTGGTATTTCAACCTGTCCCCACTCACCATTTCTTACCAGGCCATATTTTGTTTGTCCTGCAGGAAATTCAATGTATTCCTCGTTCGTATAGTTGTCTGTAATACCAATTCTAAAAGAAACATCAGCAGGGATTTTAATCCTGAATTTCAGGCTACCGTTTTCTACATAATTGGACATATCTTTACCATTGAGTGAAACAACTCCACCACCAAACCAGCTGTTGGCGTTAACTGTATTCCAAGCGATTACGTTGTTTCCTTCATAAGGCGGAATATTTCCTTCCTGTACTGTGCCACCCCATGCGTATACCTCTCCATCAACACCTAAGTTGAGCTGGTTATTAATAGAGGTGTCATCTGTAAATACTCCAAAACGACCATTTTCTGGTGTAAGCTGTCCATAATCAAACTCAACGCTGCCATGGCCATTCCATTCGGAAACTCTCACATAATCAACATACATTTTACCAGGAAGAGGTGCTGTGATTCCACCGTTTGAAGTTACACCTGGTAGCGTACCGCCAACAGCCAGGTTGAGCAACATATAAAAAGGTTTAGAAAAAGCAGAGGTAACACCATCAGGGTTAATTGGTAAAGGGTTGGTGTATAAGTCGTATTCATTTCCATTATCTACAACCGTAAATCTTAGCTGCGTAGGTTCCCAATATATTCTGTAGGTTACAAATCTATCGTTTAATGGAGTGGCTGCCACATAAGGCTGGTTGTAGTCAACATCATAGGCTATGTTACCAACTCCGCCATCAGGTGTAGAGAAAAATGCGTTAGCACCCACATAGTTGTTCACTGTTGAACTTGGTTCTTGCTGCTGATTTCTTGCTGCCTGGCTAAAGCCCATTTCCATCATATCGATTTCGCCTTTTCCGGGCCAGGTGATGTTAGCAGTACCTAACAACCAGGCGGCAGGCCAGAGGCCTTGTTGCAAGTTGGGTACCCGGACTCTTACTTCTACAAGTCCGTAATGAATAGACAGGCGCTTATCGGTGGTTACTTTACCTGAAGTGAAGGCTCGGCTTCCAGCGTTTTCCTGTCTTGCCTCCAAAACTAGGGCCTTATTACCTGGTTCGCCTGGTACATCGGCTATGTATACATTGTCAGATTGATAGGATTGTAATTCTTGGTTTCCCCAGCCGCAAAGACCGATGTCACAGCCATCTCCTATATCAGGCTGCCATATATTGGTGTTTAAACTGTTGAAGTTGTCTTCCCATATAACATTACCAACCTGAGCATTGGTGGTGTTAGCGAAAAAGATAGAAGCACAAATACAGATAACTGAAAGTCTGATCTGCAGTGCCTTTTCATAAAAATTTAACGTTTTCATTTGTGTGGTTTTTGGTTAGAAATTTCGCAAACGTTTGCGTTTTTAAAATTCAAAAGACCACATGTGGCATCAAAATATAGTACTACAACATAAATACATCAGCATTTAAAATCAGAAGTATTCATTAAGATGAAAAATAGAGTATTTGTTGAAGAGGAGCGTGTTTATTACATCAAACATACATCATTATAAAGATGAGTTTAACAGTAAGAGCATAAAAAAAGCCCCAATAACTGAGGCTTAAATAATAATTTAAAAGTAGAATAATACTATTTCAGTCTATCTACCTGGTCACAAATGTTATTAAAAATTTCATCAATACTACCAACGCCATTAATTTTTACAAACTTATCTTTTTGATCGAAGTAGTTAGCAACAGGCAATGTTTCGTCTAGATAAACTTTAATTCTGTTTTCTATTTTATTCTCGTCCTGATCATCAGCACGACCAGAGGTTTTACCTCTTTCTTTTATTCTCTTCTTTAATTCTTCTTCAGGAACATCAAGGGCAATCATGCCATTTATAGATTCACCTTTTTCTTCAAGCAAAGTTTCAAGGGCTTGAGCTTGAGGAACTGTTCTTGGAAAGCCATCGAAAATAAAGCCATTACTATTGGCTCCTTCTTTAAGCTTTTCATCCACCATGCCTATCACAACCTGATCAGGAACAAGGTTACCTTCATCCATGTATTTTTGAGCAAGCTTACCCAACTCGGTTCCCTCTCCTAAATGCTTACGGAACAAGTCTCCGGTAGCAATATGTGTAAGATTATATTTGTTGATTATCTTCTCGCTCTGCGTGCCTTTTCCCGCCCCTGGAGGGCCAAATAAAATAATATTTAGCATATTTTTATTATTGAAACATCAAAGATAAGAGATTTCTATAGAATATTAAGCATCTTGATGCAATTGATAAATTTCAGGCAAACCACGTCCTAAACCATCATAATCAAGGCCATAACCCACAACAAACTTTGAAGGAATAGAGAAGCCGATATAATCAGGAGTTTTCGCCTTTGTTTGTGACTCGGGTTTGTGAAGTAGCGAAACAACCTTTACAGACTTAGGGCCTAAATCATTAAATACCTCTTCGAGATGTGATAAGGTAATTCCGCTATCTACTATATCTTCAATAAGCACAATGTCACGCCCAAAAATGTTTTCTTTTAAACCAAGCAGCTCTTTTACATTTCCTGTGGATTGCATTTCATCATATGATGAAACCCTAATAAAAGTGATTTCGACATCCATTTTTAGCGCACGGATTAAATCTGCAGAAAATACAAATGCACCGTTTAGCACACATATGAAAAGAGGGTTCTTACCTTCGTAATCTTTTCTGAGCGTTTCTCCCATTTCCTTAATGCGATTCTGAATTTGTACATCACTTAAGTAGGGTACAAAGCTTTTATCTTTTAATGTAATCATAGAATACTATCAAATTATAAGGCAGACATAAGCTTACGATAGAGAGATATCATAGCCTCTATGTCCTTTTTATGAACCTTTTCATCCGGTGAGTGTACATTGTCTTCTGGTGCACCAACAAAGCACCAATCAATAGGGTAAGGTGATTGTTGTAACTCTCGGCCATCACTTGAACCAGAAGCTTCAACCTCAAGCTGAAAAGGAATATTGCTATCAGTAGCTATATCAATTATTTTTCTGATGAATGTTTGGCGAGGCACATTTCTATCTCGCATAGAAATAGCTACACCTTTTCCATGCTGAACACCTTCAGTTACCCATGTAATGTCAGCAATTAGAGCTTGTTTAACCTTGTATTGCTCATACATGAGTTTGGCCAGAAACGGAACAGTTCCACCTCCATGTTCTTCCCAACAGGAGAAAATGATCATTCCGTTTTCAAGTGTTTCAGCTAATTTGAGACAATTAAAAATACCTAGTCTGTTGTCTAAATAACAAGATTGGATGTATTCGCCTGTTTCTCTAAAGTCGCACTCAAATGTTAAACTGGTACCAGTATCAATACCTCTGCCGAATTTATAGAAAACCTGACCTTCATCGTTAACATCCAGTTCGCAGGCAATTGGTCCTAAAGAGTCTTTACCGCTTAATTTATAACCGCTTTTTGCCTCAGGTCCTCCAATGGGTACCAGTTGATTTTCATACCTAACTGTAAACCCAATAGAATCCATATGTGCATATACTGCCGTTCTGGGTTCTCCAAAAACTAATACCAGGCAATCTTGCAATTCTGAGCCATATATTAACTTGGGTTGTACCTTCCAGTTCCTCTGGTGATTGTTAATATAATCCAGAAGAAATGCCTTCATGGTATGTTCTTCACCCGAAGGAGCATGAGTTTCACATAGCGTTTTGAGCAATGAATAATCCATAGGCTGCAAAGGTAAAGGCTTTTATGCAGGCGGATAATTATTTCTTTCAATTAATTTCATAAAAAATAAATTTATCTTTAGGTTTAGTGAATTCAACCTTACGAGAACCACCACATTGAATGTTTATTTTAAACAAAGAAAATAGCATTGCTAACCATTTTTTGGCTGAACTTAGAGAAGAGGCCATACAAAAGGATCGTTTAAGATTTCGTAGGAACCTTGAAAGAATAGCCGAATTGCTGGCTTACGAAATTTCAAAATCTCTTTATTATCAGACAAAACAAATAAACACTCCGTTAGAAACTACTCAGGTGCAGCTGTTGCATGAGTTTCCGGTAATTATAAGCGTGTTAAGAGCAGGCTTGCCATTTCACCAGGGCTTTCTCAATGTTTTTGACCATGCTGACTCAGGCTTTATTGGCGCTTATCGTAAACACCAATCCGAAACGGAGTTTGAAATTGCAATGGGATATGAAGCACTACCGCCAATGGAAGGGAAAACGGTACTTTTGGTTGACCCGATGTTGGCAACAGGCAAATCATTAGTGGAGGCTGTTAACCATATTCAAAAAATTGCTAAACCTGAACGCTTTTTTATAGCAAGTGCTATAGGTACCCCAGAAGCAGCCAGTTATTTAGAAGAGTCTTTACAAGTAAATTATCAAATATTTCTAGGCGCCTTAGATAGAGGGCTCAACGAAAAATCGTACATTCTACCAGGATTGGGAGATGCAGGGGATTTAAGCTATGGTGCCAAGCACACAAATTAATGCCGTTAAGTAATACCATATTGCTCTTAGTTGGTCTGGTTACCCTTATTATAGGAGGTGATTTATTAGTTCGTGGAGCCTCCAGAATAGCATTAAGGTTTAAAATTTCTCCACTTGTAGTAGGAGTTACCATAGTGGCTTTTGGTACATCTGCACCTGAGTTACTCATAAGTGTTCAGGCAGCTTTAACAGGCAGTCCGGACATTACCATGGGCAATGTTATAGGGTCAAACATTTGCAATCTTGCCCTGGTATTAGGTATTACCTCGCTGATAGCACCAATACCAGTAAATTCCGATAGTATTAAGATTGACTGGCCTATGACAATGGGCTCTTCTCTATTACTTTATTTTGTTGTTAGAGAAGGATTGGTCGATAATTATGAAGGCGTTGTCTTTCTAGTAATTCTGGTATTATATGTCATCTTTATTATCAGAAGGTCAAGAAAAAACAATATTGCTATTGAGAGTTTGGGGATTGAAGTTAGTGAAGATAGCATAAACAAGTCTTCAAAAATTTGGAAAGAACTAGGCCTGATAGCAATAGGAGGAGCAGGGCTTTATTATGGCTCCGATTGGTTTGTAAATAGTGCGAAAGATTTGGCAATCTACCTTGGTGTAAGTGAAAGAATTGTTGGTATAACCGTTGTTGCACTTGGAACTAGCTTACCTGAATTAGTTACCTCTATCGTGGCGGCCTTCAAAAAAGAGACAGATTTAGCGCTGGGTAATTTGATGGGGTCTAATATTTTCAACATACTGTCCATTCTAGGTATTACCAGTATCATTGAAGAAATAGTAGTGAGCTCAGTAATTCTTAATTCAGATATGATTTGGATGCTAGCCATTACCTTGGTGTTGTTTCCATTTATGGCCTTTAACAAAAAAATAGACCGCTATGAAGGTTTAATTCTTTTAGCGGTCTACGTCTACTACACTATAAATGTAATTATGTAATTATTGTTGCTCCTCGCTATCCTCATCTTCAAGCATTTCAATATCCTGAATTAATACCCTTTTAGATATTTGCTGTCCAGTAAGTGTGGCGGCCAATCCACCCATAGCGGTTTCTTTGTAGCGAGATTCCATGCTATTGCCAACTTCACCTAATGCATCTACACATTCATCTACAGGAATAACACCACTCACATTAGAAAGGGCAATTTGAGCAGAAGAGTTGGCTATGGCAGCAGCACTAGCATTTCTTACTACACACGGCACTTCTACCAGGCCAGCTACAGGGTCGCATACCAAACCAAGCATACACTGAATGGTAATAGCAACAGCATTAAATATTTGGTCAACATCACCTCCAAGGCAATAAACTATTGCACCAGCTGCCATTGCTGCAGCACTTCCTGTTTCTGCCTGGCAACCACCCACTGCACCTGCCAATGATGCTTTTTGCTCAATTATCAGTGCAATTCCTGCTCCGACTAAAAGACCTTCCAATATTTTTCTATCCGACAAGTCATGGATTTCCTGGAGCGTATACATAGTTCCAGGAAGGATGCCGCTGGCACCAGCTGTAGGTGCGGCCACAACTCTACCCATACATGAGTTTACTTCCTTTGCAGCCAAGGCTCTTGCAATCAGCTTCTGAAAATGCGGGTCCAGCACGGTCAAAGGGTTTTGATAAACTTTTTTTGCACCATTATTAACCATGCCAGAGCGGGAAGTCATGTCCTCTTCAAGGCCTGTTTTTACAGCATCGCGCATTACATCATAGGCTTGCTGAAGACCTTTCCAAACAGCTTCTTCCTCATTTCCTTTCTGGTCAGCTTCGTATTCAAGCACAGGCTCATATAGTTTGAGTTTCTTCTCCTCACAATATGCTTTCCACTCTTTGAAGTCATTAAATAATATTGCCATGATGTTTATCTTTTCTTCTACTTATTAATCGGCAAATAAACATAAAAGTTTATGATTTGAATAAAGTCTCTGATAATATGCTTTTATATTTGCAGCATGGTATTTCAAAACGACTTAGTATTACGCGCAGCAAGGGGAGAGAAAGTTGAACGCACACCGGTTTGGTTGATGAGACAAGCAGGAAGAATTCTTCCTGAATATAGAGCTGTGAGGAATAAATTGAGCGGCTTTATAGAGCTGGCTCAAACGCCTGAATTAGCAGCAGAGGTGACTATTCAGCCCGTTGATTTATTAGGAGTAGATGCAGCCATTATATTTTCTGACATATTGGTAATACCGGAAGCTATGGGGTTACCCTATGAGATGGTAGAAAAACGAGGGCCACATTTTCCTAAAACTGTTGAAACGGAGAGTGACCTTGCCAACCTTAGAGTGGCTAATGTAGAAGAAAGCTTGAGCTATGTTACTGAGGCCATTAAAATAGTAAAGAACGATTTAAACGGCAGAGTTCCTTTAATTGGTTTTGCTGGTGCACCCTGGACCATTTTTGCTTACATGATTGAAGGAGGAGGAAGTAAAACTTTCTCTAAAGCCAAGGCTATGCTGTATACTAATCCACAGCTTTCGCATAAGCTTCTTCAAATGATTACGGATAGTACTATCAATTATTTGAAAGCTCAGGTAATGGCCGGTGCTGATATGCTACAGGTTTTTGATAGCTGGGCAGGCATTTTATCGCCACAGCAATACAATGAGTTTGCCATCCCATACATTAAGCAAATCGGAGAGGCTATAGAAGAAGTGCCTAAAACTATTTTTGCCAAGGATGCACATTATGTGCTTGAAAGCCTCGCTGAATTATCTTACAATACCATTGGACTAGATTGGACGCTTGATCCTGTGCAATCAAGAAAAAGAGTAGGAGATAAGACACTTCAGGGTAATCTGGATCCTTGCGCTCTTTATGGGGATTATGATAGCATCACAAAAAACACAAAAAACATGCTTGATGCCTTCGGTAGAGATAAGTATATAGCCAATTTAGGTCATGGCTTATATCCGGATATTAATCCTGATAAGGTGAAGCATTTTATTAATGTGGTGAAGGAACATTCTAGCAAATAATTCCAACTGGCAGGGTGGTTAGTGTGTCTTTAAGGCATGAAAAATAGTCGAAAAATTATCCTGTCTGCATTTTTTCTCATTATTGTGGGTTTATGCGCCTGTCAGAAAGAAGAATGCAAAAAATGTGTTCAGACAATATGCGGAATTGCCTCTTGCGAGGAATACGAAACTATTGAAAGCTGTGATCAAGCAAAAATAGATAGTTTACAAGCTAATCATGGTAATGTTTACTGGACTTGTAATTAAGCTATTACTTCATTTTGCTCTTTTTGTAAACTTTTATAAGCTAGTCTTATCAAGACAATACTCAATAGCATTAAGGCCAATGCAATACCAGCTAGTACGAATAGGCCGTTTCTGAAATTCTCTACAGTAAAAAGAAGCAAAGAACTTAAAGTAACTGTAAACATGAAAAACATAGGAAGCACTACATAAAGTGAGGGCTTCTTTTGTTTGATCAACCAAACGGCAACTGTTAATAATGCAATGGCTGCTAATAATTGGTTAGCGGAACCAAATATTGGCCATACTGCCATAAATTCACCTGAAAGGAGAAGTAGTACAGCGCAAATAATTACTATTGAGGTGGCAACATATCTGTTGGTTCCAATCTGCTGAGACTGTTTGCTTTTTCGGCCCTCGAAATATTCCTGAAAAGTAAAGCGTGCTAGTCTGGTACAGGTATCCAAACTGGTTAGGGCAAACGTTGAAACAGTAAGGGCTACAAAAGTTACGGCCAAGTTTTCTGAAATGCCTAAAGTGGAAATGACTACTCCTAATCCATCAGCAAATAAATTTACTGGACCCTCTGCTGCTAGCCTGCTTGTATAAGCTCCTCTGTCAATTACCAAAACAGCACCAACGGAAATAATGGCGAGAAAAGATTCAATGAGCATACCACCAAAGCTGATCATCTTAACATCTTTCATTTTGTCGACCTGCTTAGCTGTAGTGCCAGAAGCAACTAAGGAGTGAAATCCACTTATAGCCCCGCAAGCAACAGTAACAAAAAGCACGGGAAAGATATACCCAAGGTCGTCACTTTTGAAATTGACCGCACTGTCCATCTCAATGGTAGGATTGGAAAAGGCCACACCTACAATGGCAGCCAAAATGAGTCCGTACAATAAAAAGCTACTCAGGTAATCTCTTGGCTGTAGCAAGAAAGGCATTGGTGCTACTGAGGCAATAAAGGAATAAGCCAAAAGTGCAAATACCCATATTTGATAGCTTGCATCAATAGGAAATGCATTACCTAAGAAGATGAAGTAATAGGTTAAACCAACCCCGATTGCTGATAAAATAACAAAAGCAATTCTATTCTCTTTTATAAGTTTTGAAGCTTGCCCAAAGATGATGGCTAGAATAATGAATAAAAGTGAAGAGGAACCCACTTCCGGATTCTTGACAAATGTTTTAGCAATAATATCAGCAAAAACGGCTATCACTAAAATCAATGTGGAAAAGCTAAAAATAAGAAACAGTTGCTTTCCTCTTTCGCCAATATATGATTGAATTACAGTCCCTATTGATTTTCCTTTATGCGATAATGAGGCTACCAGACTTGTGGTGTCATGTACTGCGCCAAAAAATACTCCGCCTAGCAATATCCAGATTACTGCTGGAATCCACCCAAAAGTAACAGCGATGATTGGGCCAATGATAGGCCCAGCACCTGCAATGGAGGCAAAGTGATGACCTAACACAACAAACTTATTGGTAGGCACATAATCAACACCATCCTTCAAGCTATGAGCGGGCGTGATTTGGTCTTCCTTATAACCAAGGCTTTTAAGTACAAAGCGCCCATAATATTTATAAGCGATTATCAGGAAAACACCAGAAATGACAAGTAATACAATTAAACTCATAAATAGCTCTTCTCTTAGGCCGTTAACAAAATAATAATATGTACAAATTTTATTAAATGAAAGTATGTTCGTACTTTTGCCCTGCAAATAATCACCAGTAATTATTTGCATATGAGTCTCGACACATCCAAATTCATTTACGAAGCTTTAACATACGATGACGTATTGTTGCTTCCAGGTTACTCTGAAGTTCTTCCCAGAGATACACATACTACCACTAAGCTTACACGAAATATCCAGCTCAATATACCATTGGTATCAGCCGCAATGGATACTGTAACAGAAAACGACCTGGCAATTGCTATGGCGCTTGAGGGTGGTTTAGGTTTCATCCATAAAAACATGAGCATTGAGAAGCAGGCACTTGAAGTGCGTAAAGTGAAGCGTTCTCAAAGCGGGATGATTCTTGATCCTATTACTTTGCACATTGATAGCACAGTAGGTGATGCGCTCAAAATCATGCGTGAAAATAAGATTGGAGGCATTCCGGTGGTAGATTCTGAGAAGAAACTTATTGGCATTGTTACCAACCGTGACCTTCGTTTTCAGAAGGACGCCAGCAAGGCGGTGAGTGAGGTAATGACCAAAGATAATCTGATTACTGCTGAAGAAGGTATTAACCTTGAAGGTGCCGAAGAAGTACTACAACAACATAAAATAGAAAAGCTCCCAATTATTAATAAGTCAGGTACTTTAATGGGACTTATCACTTATAAGGATATCCTTAAAAAGAAGGATAAGCCTAATGCCTGTAAAGATGAGTTCGGTAGATTGAGAGTGGGCGCAGCTGTAGGAGTTACGCCTGATATTGAAGAAAGAATAACGGCCTTAAAAAATGCTGGTGTTGATGTAGTAACTATTGATACAGCTCACGGACATAGTAAAGGAGTGATAGATACTGCAAGACGTATCAAGAAATTATTCCCTGATTTGGAAATGATAGTGGGTAACATTGCTACGCCAGAAGCAGCCAAAGCTTTAATTGACGCGGGTGCAGATGCCGTAAAAGTAGGTGTTGGTCCGGGTAGTATTTGTACTACCAGAATTGTTGCAGGCGTAGGAGCACCGCAGCTTTCAGCAGTTTATGAAACTTATAAAGCCATTAAAGACACAGGCGTACCAATTATTGCTGATGGCGGTATTCGCTTTTCAGGTGATGTTGTTAAGGCATTGGCTGGTGGTGCTGACAGCGTGATGATAGGCTCTCTTTTAGCAGGAACAGAAGAAGCCCCTGGTGAAATGATTCTTTTCGAAGGAAGAAAATTCAAATCATATAGAGGAATGGGCTCATTAGAGGCTATGAATGACGGTTCAAAAGATCGTTACTTCCAGGATGCTGAAGATGATATCAAAAAATTAGTGCCTGAAGGGATTACAGGCCGAGTTCCATTCAAAGGCTTAGTTTCAGAAGTTTTACACCAACTCATTGGTGGATTGAAAGCAGGTATGGGCTATTGTGGAACAGGCTCTATTGAGGAATTAAAGCGGGCTAAATTTGTGAAAATAACCGCTGCCGGTGTTGCTGAAAGTCATCCGCATGATATACATATCACGCGGGAAGCACCGAACTATAGTAGAAAATAAATTGAATGGCGTACTTTTAAGTACGCCTTTTTTGTAATGATTAATTCAGAGCTGCCATATTATGCTGTTATATTCACATCGGTAAAAACGAATGATGACAAGGGCTATCAACAAATGGCTGATTTAATGGAGCGCTTAGCTTCAGAACAAAAAGGCTTTTTAGGAATTGAATCCGCAAGAAATGAAATAGGGATTACTGTTTCTTACTGGAAAAGCCTTGAAGCAATTAAGCTGTGGAAAGCGCATATTGATCATCAGGCTGCACAGAAATTAGGACGTGAAAAATGGTATGCATCTTACACCGTAAGAATTGCCAAAGTAGAAAAGGAATATAGCCATGAAAAATAGATCAATTTGAATCAGTTAGTACCATATATAATTCTCATCATTGGCTGGCTTATGTTTGGGTTTGCTCATTCTGCCATGGCTACCACATCAGTTAGAAAGTCCATTGGTCTGTCGGATTTGAACTATCGTAGGCTTTATAATGTACAGTCTTTACTATTCCTGCTTTTGCTTCTTATATATGGAGCCACAATTGATAGCCAATATTTTTTAGCTGATAACAAGGCAAATAAAGCGATTGGCTTAATGCTGGCTACTTTTGGGTATCTTATTATTAAGTTAGCCTTTAAGCAAATTAGCCTCAAGAGCTTTCTGGGCTTTAGAGAAGAGAAGCAGACAGAGCTGATTACAACGGGAATTTATGCTAGGGTAAGACATCCGCTTTATACGGCTACACTTTTAATTGTGTTTGGTTTTGTAGTTTTTAGTCCTTCCTATACTAATGCTATTCATGCCATTTGTGTAACGGTTTACATTTTCATAGGAGCTTATTTTGAAGAAAAGAAGCTGTTAAAAACCTATGGAAGCCAATATAAGGATTACAGAAAAAGGACACCTTTTATTTTACCGAAGTTATTTAATAAATAGCTTATTCATCAAGCCATTTTAAAGCTTCTTCTTGCTCATTAAAATTTTTCTTAGGCATAGCCGATTCTCTTGAAACACCATCTAGCTGCATTTGAGAAACTTTTTCCTTTTGTAACTCTGCTACCTTTTTAACACCAGCTTGCCTAATCTTTTCCTGAGCTTTTTTATGTAAGTCTCGCACCTCGGCAGGATGTATGGCCATTTCACGAGCATCAGTTAATAGCGTAAAACCAGGTTTGAGTTTATTTAAAGTTTTTTCCCAATCCGATAGATAGTCTTGTACCTCTTCGGCTCGCCAAAAACCTTTTATAGTAAGAAAAGCCCTGTTTCTTATTGGGTCTGCTGAAAGTTCATATTGAGAATTGTTGGCAATAGTCTGCATAAAAGTATCTTTATATTTAAAAATTACTATCACGAAAGCAACATGCCTATTTTACAGTTTGTTTTGATAATTCTACTAACCACCATTTTTTTTGGATATATAAGGCCTTGGTGGGTATTGTGGTGGAATGATTCTCCCAATCGGCTGAAGGTTTTGAAGTATTATGGAATTCCTCTGCTGGTAGTTCTAGCTATCTATTTTGTCACAAAGTAACAGGGCCTTGGTATTATCTGATAGTGTGCAGGCAAAAAGGTATTGATTTCCCCCATCTTTAATGCCTAATTTTTTCTTTAAAGCTTCAACAGCCACTGGAAAATTTCTCGTTTTTAAATTGGCCTTTCCACCTTTCAAAACTTTGCTAAGTGCTTTTTTCTGTGGAGCAAGCTTATGATTTATTTGATAAATCCTTCCGGGAAAATCAGTTGCTAATGTGTTAGAAGTAAAGAGGTTGGTGTTCTGGTGTAGTTTTATCAAATCAAATGAATCGGCTAAACTATTAAACAACCCTGACTTCATCAATGCAGGAGAAGGCTCATATAAATAATGCTTTGGTTGCTCTATTCGGATGCTATTTTGCTGCTCTTTGATTTTATTTCCCTCAAATGATTGATAGACATTTCCTTCATCATCAAGCTGAACCACTTTGATTAATGGGTTTTCATAAATTTTGTCATCAATTAGGAAGAGCAACTCTTTTACTTCGTTCTGCCATTCAACAATATGAACAGCTGATACGTGTTGATTCAATTCTTGACATGCTTTTTCTATATCGAGCATAGGCGCTGCCTTCACCATTACCAGATCAGCTTTTTTTAACAGCTGTGGTAGCAATTGTATTAAGTTGGGCTGACAATCTTCCCATTGGAAAACACGCTGCATCTTTTGGTCCCTTCTTGCCGGATCCAGAAAAATACAGTTTACTGCATCGGTCTGATTCTCTAAATATACTTCGGCCGTTTTATTGAAAACAACAATATTAACATCCAGCTGCTCAAAATTATATTGAGCAATTTTATAAAGCTGTGTTTGCTGCTCAACATAATTTGTCTGCTTAAAACTACTACTTAGATAAAAGGAGTCTATACCAAAACCACCTGTTAAGTCGATTAATGAGTCTCCCTTTATTAAACTTGCCTTATACTTAGCAGTAGCTTCTGAGCTACATTGCTCCATAGAAAGTGGAGGAGGAAATAGTAGGTTTTTGTTCTTATAGAGAGAGGGGAGCTTATTTTTGGCCTTTTGTCTGGCAGCAATTTGCGAAGCTATCTCTTGTATAGGAAGATCAGCATTGCTGCCATGCTTTAAAACCAATTGAGCAGGATCATCCTGCTCATGTTGGTTAATAAATTTTAATATTTCATCCAGCTTCGGATTATCTATCAAATCCATGAGGATGTACTAAACTATGCTTTACCATGTATTCAGCTATTTGCACGGCATTTGTGGCAGCACCCTTTCTCAGGTTGTCGGCTACTATCCACATGTTGAGCGTATTTGGAGCTGAATCATCTCTTCTGATTCTTCCAACGAAAACATCATCTTTACCATGCGCATTTATCGGCATTGGGTAAAGGTTGTTTTTAGGATCGTCCTGTACTACTACGCCATCGGTATTACTTAATAGAGACTTCACTTCATTAATTTCAAAGTCCTTCTCGAAAGTAACATTTACTGATTCTGAGTGGCCACCAACAACAGGAAGCCTCACGCAAGTTGCGGAAACCCCAATAGAAGGATCGCTGAAGATTTTTCTGGTCTCATTCACCATCTTCATTTCTTCTTTGGTGTAGTCATTTTCCTGAAATACATCAATATGAGGCAGCGCATTCATATCGATCTGATGAGGATAAACCATTGCCGCCTTTTCACCTTTGCGCTCAGCAGTCATTTGGTCTACAGCTGCTTTACCTGTTCCGGTAACTGATTGATAAGTTGAAACAACAATACGCTTGATCTTATATTTTTTGTGCAAAGGAGCTAATGCCAATACCATCTGAATGGTGCTGCAATTGGGGTTAGCAATAATTCTATGGTCTATTTTGAGCTCTTTGGCATTTATTTCGGGCACAATCAATTTGATGCGCTCATTCATTCTCCAGGCAGAGCTATTGTCAATCACTATGGTACCAGCTTCTTCAAATTTTGGAGCCCATTCTAGAGAAGTACTTCCGCCAGCTGAAAAAATAGCCAGATCAGGTTTTTGCTCAAGAGCTTGAGCAAGGGTGATGACGGTATATTCCTCCCCTTTAAAAGACATCTTTTTGCCTGCTGATCGCTCAGAGGCTACTAATAATAGCTCATCAAATTGAAAGTTTCTTTCTTCTAAAACTTTCAGCATTTCATTGCCCACTAAACCAGTGGCGCCCACTACTGCTAACTTCATACGGGTATTATTTTACAATTATTTAGCTCACATTCATGAACTTGTCTTATAATTAATAAACACAAAATTAATATATTTAGCTTAGACTAAAGCCTAAGTTAGCTACTATGAACCGCATTATTTGTTTATGGTTTTTTTTGTTTGCCGCTGGCACTATTCATGCGCAGGTGGTAAATGATGATTTTTCCGATGGTGATTTTACCAATAGTCCTTCATGGCAAGGCAATGCAGATGCTTTTATTGTAAATGCTGAAAATCAGCTACAACTTAATTTTACAAGCACAACTCCAGAGCCGAGTTATTTAGCTACCAATTTTACTTCTACAAGTTTGGATGATAAAGAATGGCGGTTTGATGTTCAGTTAGCTTTTTCTCCATCTGGCTCAAATAAATTAGTTATTTATTTGGCTAGTTCAACCAGTGATTTGCTCGACTACCAGAATACAGCCAGTGTGCAGCAAGGCTATTATCTGGAAATAGGAGAGACTGGTTCCGATGATGCCATTTCCTTGTTTTATAGAGATGGCGAAACCAGCACCTTAGTCACTCGAGGAGCTAATGGCCAGTTTGCCGATGCTTTTGAAAAAACTATTCGAGTGCGCAGAGATGCCGGTTCCAATTGGGAAATTGCAGTTTCTGATGTTGGTGCTGAAAACTTTATAGTTACTGCTACTGCTCAGGATAATTCGCTTTCTGAAACTACTATTCTTGGGGTGCTTTGCTTTTTTACAGCAACTAGAAGCGATTTGTTTTATTTCGACAATATCTATTTCGGAGACTTTGTAGTCGACACTACACCTCCAATTATTACAGATGCCTTAGTTTTAAATAGTCTTCAGATAAGACTTATATTTTCTGAATCCCTTAATGCAAGCACGGCAGAAGACATAAACAATTATACATTGCAAGCTGGGGATATCATTCCTGAATCTGCGATACTTAATGAGGATACGGTTTTAATTACTTTTAATAATGAATTTCAGAATGGTCAATCTTATATCCTACAAATCAATGGCATAACTGATGATATTGGAAATGTGATGGAGCCGTTTAGCTTTGAATTTGAGTACATTGATCCTGAGCCAGCCGCTTTCGGAGACATTATCATTACAGAATTCCTGCCTGACCCCACTCCTTCGGTTGGTTTGCCGGAAGGAGAGTTCATAGAAATTTTAAACAGATCAGATAAGTTTATTGATTTGGACGGCTTTACCATTTCTGATAATACAGATAATGAAGCAATCGTTCCGCCTTACATTTTAAGACCAAATAGTAGGATCATCTTATGTCCATCAAGTGTTCTTGAAGCATATCAGGAAATAAACGAAGCTATTTCGCCCACTACATGGCCTTCATTAAACAACAGCTCTGATAGCGTTGTGATTAAATCCGCAGAAGGGTTAACCCTAGATAGTTTAGGCTATGATTTAAGTTGGTATCAGGATGAGGAGAAAGAAAGTGGCGGCTACTCTCTTGAAATAATAAATACGCAATTAAGCTGCTTTGATAAGGCGAACTGGGCCGCATCAGTTAGCGATCTGGGAGGCACACCAGGCGCAATAAATAGCATCAATGACGAAAGCTTTACAGGTAATTCTCCAGAGATTGATTTTGTCGAAGTCAGCTCTCCGATAGCAGTCATAATTAATTTCGATAAGCTCATGAACAGGACCTCTTTGCTCGGTGCCAATTACCTGCTAAATGGGGAGCCGGTTAACCTTGTTGCCATTATGAGCCCTGCCAACAGTCAAGTTTTATTGACATTTGATGATGAATTTGTCAATGGTCAGTCGTACACCATTTCTGTAGAAGAGGTGGCCGATTGCAATGGAAATGTAGCGACCAATCTTAGCTATACTTTTATTTACGATGAATTAGCACCTGAAATAACGGATGTTTTTGTTTTAGCCGATAGTCTCTTATTGGTAAGCTTTGATGAGATGATTCTTGAATCTATGGCAGAAGATACGAGCAACTATATACTTCTTCCATCGGACACTGTTAAAAGAGCAAGCCAGTACGATTCAGTAACTGTTTTACTGACGCTTCAAAATGATATCACAGCTGGTAATAACTACTCATTAAGAGCCGATAGCATTCAGGATATGTTTGGAAACGTAGCTGTCAATGAAGTTTTTGAATTTGAATATACCAATGCACCTGACTTTGGCTATAATGATTTGCTGATTACAGAGGTAATGGCCAAGCCAATTCCAGATCAGCTTTTACCCAATAGAGAATATCTGGAAATTTATAACCCCACTGATTTAAAGAAATCTCTGGTTGGGCTTCAATTGTCCGATTCCAGAGACACTACCATTTTCCCAGTTTCATTTATTGAGCCTAATGAATATTTAATTATATGTCCAACATCAGCAGCAAATGAACTTAGTGAATTTGGAAGAGCCATTGGCCTAAGTCCCTGGCCAAGTTTAAACAATGCAGGTGATTCATTAAAAGTTTTAAATCATCACAATGCACTAGTTTTTGAGTTGAACTATGAAGAAGACTGGTATAACGAAGAGTTTAAAGCAGAAGAAGGAGGCTGGTCGCTTGAAATGATTGATATTACCAATCCTTGTGGTGGAGCATCAAACTGGACCGCTTCTCAGGCGAGTGCCAGAGGAACACCGGGTATTGAAAACTCGGTAGCAGAACCCAAGCCAGACTCTTTTGGGCCGAGCATTGAAAAGGCTTTTGCAATATCTGTTAATAGCATTGAAGTAACTTTTAATGAATCTTTGGATATTGAACGACTTAATATATCTAATTTCCAGATAACTCCCGCCATTCAAGTAGATAGTATTTATAGAATTAGTACCAATGAGCTTAGGCTTTTTACAGAAGAAATGGCTTTTAGAACGGCCTATCAACTTAGTATTTCCAATGTTTTCGACTGCGCAGGAAACGCAGTTGCTGATGATGGAAGCAGTATTGCTTTTGCTTTACCAGAAGAGGCTGTTGCCGGAGATGTAATTCTAAATGAAGTCCTTTACAATCCTGCAAGTGGAGGAGTTGATTTTATTGAGTTAATCAATCTTTCTCCAAAGTATATCAACCTTAGAGGCTGGCATATTAAAGGGAGTTCTCAGGAAGAAACGATTTTTGAAGGGGAAGATATAATCATAAACCCTGAGCAATACTTTGTCCTTACAGAGAATAAGGAAGTGCTTATTAACCAATATGCCACATCAGCGGTAGTAGAAAATATCTACGAAACAGATTTGCCATCATTTCCCAATGATGAGGGTCTTGTACTTGTTCAGTCGGCTGATTCCACTTTTGAAGAAGCCTTTAATTACTCCAGTGATTTCCATCTCAGTTTCTTAAGATCTGAAGATGGTGTTTCCCTGGAAAGAATTTCTCCTGAAGCACCGATAGACTCCCCTGAATCATGGAAGTCGGCAGCTTCAAGCGTAGGCTATGCAACGCCTGGAGCACCTAACTCACAATTAAACGAATCAGGAATAAATCGGGGCACTTTAACGGTAAATCCGCCAAGCTTTTCACCCAATAGACCAGGAAGAAGCTATACCTTAATCAACTATGAATTAAGCAATGCCGGAAACCTGGCAACCGTGAAAATTTTCAATAGCCGTGGCCAGCTGATTAAAACTTTAGCGAATAATGAGACCTTAAGTAGTACTGGCTTTTTCCGTTGGGATGGTGATGATAACACAGGCAGAAAAGTAGGCGTAGGTTACTATTTCATCTATTTTGAGCTTTTTAACTCAAACGGCAACACAGAAATTTTAAAGGAAAGAGTAGCAGTTGGAGGAAATTTTTAAAAATATTTTTAACCCTTTCCAACCTTTCCAAACCAACAAGTGTCTCTTAGTCAAGAGATTTTGGTTGAAATCTTTTCTGTGAGTGGCTGGTTACCGTTCATAGTTTTATGGTTGTAGGCGAAAAGGGGAGCATTGCTCCCCTTTTCTGTTTAACCCTATTTGTAACAAATCATAGCATGACTCTAAGTCATACTATGAATTCGATTCGAAGAGTTTTATTTAATTTCAAAGTCTAGCGAGGCAGGAATCGTTTTCAATTCGCCAATCTCAATTTTTGAATCTCCCATCACCGTAATTTCCGCTTTTATGAAATCTTCTTCATTAGCTTCATAAATGTTTTCCACATATTTCTGTGGGTTTCGGTCAATATAAGGAAACCAGGTGCTTTGTATTTGCACCATCACTTTATGCCCTTTTTTGAAAGTGTGTAAAATATCCTGCAGCCTGAAAGCCACATCAGTTGCTTCACCAGGAGTAAATGGTTCTGGTTCCGCAAAGCTATTTCTAAACCTGCCTCTAAAAACCTCAGCACGGACTAATTGCTGGTAATTGCCCATCACAATGTTTTCAGGATTATGCTCATAGCTTTCATGATCTGGTGGATAAACATCAATAATTTTTACAATGAAGTCGGCATCCGTAGACGATAAAGCAACCTTCAACTTAGCCATTATTTCTCCCGCCAACACAAAGTTTTCATCAAGAGGATCAGTCTCAAAAGTTAATACATCAGGTCTTCTGCTGGCATGTCGTTGGTCGTCTGTCATGTAGGCACGAGGGGTAAAAGTTACCGGCTCTGTGAAACTGGTATAAGGCACAGGCTTTTCTGGATCAGAAGTATAGCTAAATGATGCATCAGTATCGCCTTCCTCATTAATGACCAGCTTGCCATTTTGCTTAAATGCTAAAGTAGTAGTGCCAATTTGTGGAGGCCAAACTTCGAATTTCTGCCACTCTTTTAAACCCGTATCAAACATATAAGCCTCAGGCAAGGCCGGTTTGCCTTTATTATCTCTAAGGAAATGATTGAAAAAAGTTCTCTCTATCTCTTTCTGGTAGAAGGTAGAAATGCTATCTCCAAAATAGATATGGTTTACCGCCTGAAAGCCTTTTTCTCTTGCCCAGTCACCGTGGCTCCATGGGCCCATTACGATAGTATTGTATGCTTTAGGACTTGTTTTCTCTACCGTTTTATAAATATTTAATGGCCCGTAAAGGTCTTCGGCATCGAACCAGCCGCCTACAACCATCACCGCATGCTCAACATCATCCAAATGTGGAATCAAACTTCTCTTTTGCCAGAATTCGTCATAATTAGGGTGTTCAACGGTTTGTTGCCAGAACTCATTGTCATAATGAATATCCTTGGTGATATTTTTAAGTGGACCCATTTCTAAATGATAATCATAACCATCCGTAGCATTAGGCTTTCTCATGCGTTGAATTTCTTCCGTATACCATGATTCTTTTGTAGGCTCAGTCTGGTAACCAAAAACCGGATAGGCAGCAGTATAGCTTTGTAAATAGGCACCATTATGGTGGAAATCGTCAAAGAAGAAATCACCTATTGGCGCTTGTGGAGAGCTTGCTTTTAATGCAGGGTGTGCATCAGGTAAAGCAGCTGCGGTATAAAAGCCGGGGTAAGAAATTCCCCACTGACCCACCTTGCCATTGGTTTTTCCCTTTAAGTGTTTAAGCAGCCACTCAATGGTATCGAAAGTATCAGAACTTTCATCCGTTTCTTTTTTGTGTTTGTTACCGGGGATATTAGGCGTCATGTTTGTGAAATCACCTTCTGACATCCAACGGCCGCGCACATCCTGATAGACGAAGATAAAGCCATCTTCCATCAAATACTTTGAAGGCCCTAATTGAGATGGAAATTGATCTTCCCCATAAGGACGGATACTATAGCAGGTTCTTTTCATCATTATTGGGTACTCGCCTGCTTCTTTTGGTGTATAAATGGCTGTGTAAAGCTTGATGCCATCTCTCATAGGAATGTAGACTTCCTCTTTATTGAAATGCTCTTTTACATAATTGCTTTCTTCTTGTGCTTGTGCTGCTACCGTAATTAGTAAAAGCACCAGCATACTGTAGAATATTTTGGTCATAATGGTTAGTTTGAAATGTAAGTGTTTAATTTAGTTCAAAAAAGAGGTTTAATCAATCAGACATCAAATGAAGTATCTATCTATTCCATCAGTGGTAAAAATTATATTGAGTTTTACTTTTTTAGGCATGCTGCTCAGCTGTAATTCTGAACGACAGAAGACGCTTTTAGCTGAAGGTGCCAGCCTGGAAGTAATTGCTGAAGACTTTAGTTTCACCGAAGGGCCAACGGCTGATAAAGAGGGGAACATTTATTTCACCGATCAGCCTAATAATAAAATTTACAAATACAGCATTGATGGTGAGCTCAGTGTTTTTATGGATAATGCAGGCAGATCAAATGGTTTGTATTATGACAATGGATTTATATGGGCTTGTGCAGATGCATATAATCAGCTTTGGAAAATAGACTTAGATAAAAAGGTTGATGTAGTTTTAAATGCTGATAGTTCACAAACTTTCAATGGCCCTAATGATGTTTGGGTGCATCAAAAAGGATATATCTATTTTACTGACCCACTTTACCAACGACCTTACTGGGGTGAGCCACATGACACCTTAAAATATCAAGGATTATACTTTATGCCTGATGAAAACGCTTCTCCTATTTTGGTAGATAGCTTGCTTATTCAACCGAATGGGATAGTCGGAGATAGCAAAAATAATTTACTTTATGTGGCGGATATAGGTGATGGAAAAACCTATAGTTATGCTATTGACCCTGACGGAGCACTAACAAATAAAATGCAATTTGTAGAGCAAGGTTCTGACGGTATGACCCTTGATGAGGAAGGAAATTTATATTTAACCGGAGATGGAGTAGACATTTATAATACAGAGGGCGAGCACATTCAACATCTTGATGTTCCAGAAAAATGGACTGCCAACATCTGCTTTGGAGGAGCTAATAATGATGAGATATTTATTACCGCAAGTAAAGGCTTGTATAAGTTGAAGATGAATGTGAAAGGAGTGAGGTAATCCTTTACTTAATACTCTGAAAAATAAATGCACATACCTATTTTACTCATGATGCTCATAGAGTTTGTACTGAGTACGCCTCCACCGCCAGAACTAAGACTTCTGCTATTAAAACCAATATCAGCTACGTATTCATCATGAGAGAGACGTTGTCCTTTATTTGTAAGCCACCTTTCTAATACATCAAGTTGTGTAGCTAAGTCCCAAATATCATTACATAACCAATCTAATTCCTTAGCGGAATTCTTAACATAAATCTTTATAGGCATCGATCTATTTTATACACTACTTGAAAGTTTCTAACTCTAATTTCAATATGCCTGATAAAAATTTAATCATAGCATGACTTCAAGTCATACTATGATTAGTTTTTCAATTATCTTACTCACCTAGCTTTTCGTAATCCTTAAAAGGTGATAAATCCAGCTGCTCCATTTTTTCGCGATAGGACTTCCATTCGTTATCAAAGAATTTATTGACTTCAGCAATTTGAGCAGCTAACGCCTCGCTTGCCTGCTTTTGAAGTCTTTCTTCCGTTTTACCGGGAGCTTCTAAGGACGAGCCAGCATAATAAGATGCATTTCCGATTCTGTCACCAATATCTGGCTTTGGTGATCGGATAATACCTTGCTTTTTGCTGTTATCTTCCCCAACAAAAGGAACAATTAGGGCTTCAAGCGAGTCTTTCATGGCTTTGCTATTTTTGATTTCTTCCTTAAACTGCTCCTTGTCTTTTTCTTTCATCTGCTTGGTGTAGAAATCAACAATTTCTTTGGCTTCCACTATGCGTTGTGTGGCTGCAGCGGCTAAAGCTCTCTCTTTTTCTAATTGCTTTTGAAATTTATATTGATCCTCTAAAACACCTCTATCTATTTCCACTCTTGGGTCATACTTCACATCAATCATGCTAGAATCCATATGCTCGCCAAAAGTAATTTTGATTTTGTAAGTTCCCGGCAATACGCTTACGCCACCTACTTCAGGTGCGTCATCTTTTATTTTTCTTCTGCTTGGTCCGCGAACTCCAGCTTCATCCATGCGCCAATACATTCTGTGCAATCCACTTTTCTCAGGAGCTTTTTGCTTGATGGTTCTTATGAGTTCATCTCTATTGTAAACCTGGAAAGTAAGGGAGTCATAGCTGATTTTTTCTTCTTTATCTTCGGGCTCATCCTCTTCCTTGTCCTTTTCTTCTTCATCTTTTTCTTTTTTCTCAGGAAGGTTCACCAAATATGAGATCATGGCATTATCGCTTCTGTTTTCTCCATTAAACATGGCATTGGCACCAAAACGAGTACCTGTAGGTTCCTGATTAATTACCTGATAAGCAGTAGGTGGTGTGAACAGCTTCAAAGGTTTATCCAGTATTTGCTTGCCTTCCTTTGCTAATACCCTTAATGGTCTGATATCATCCATTACATAAGCGGCTCTGCCAAAAGTACCTATCACTAAATCATGCTCACGCGGATGAATGACTAAATCTCTTGTCGATACTTTAGGATAGTCATTGGTCCACTGTGTCCAGTTTTTGCCTCCATCTATACTAAAGTACAGGCCACCATCAGAGCCTAAAAACATAAGATTTGGCTCCACAGGATCCTGAACAAATGATAAAGTATAAGTCCATACCTGATCAGGAGATACTATATTTTCCCAGCTTTTACCATAATCGGTAGTGTGGAATAAATAAGGTTTGAAGTCAAAGTTTCTGTAGTTATTCACTATAGCAAAAGCTTCACCTCTGTTATGACTGGATGCAGTTATTTGCGCCACCCATGACTCAGCAGGGAAGCCTTTAATATTGCTGCTTACTTTAGTCCAGTTTTGACCGCCATCTTTTGTGATGTGAATCAAGCCATCATCGGAACCTACCCAAATTACATCCTTTTCTAAAGGAGAAGGAGCAATGGAAACAATTGTAGTATTATTTTCAGCACCTGTGGCATCGATCGTTAAACCGCCACTTTCTTCCTGCTTTTGCTTTTCAGGATTGTTGGTTGTTAAGTCAGGAGAGATGATTTCCCACGTGCTTCCCTTATCTGTACTTTTATGCAAAAACTGGCTACCGAAATAATAAGTGCTATTATCAAATGGATCGATTGCTATAGCGGCATTCCAGTTAAATCGTAAGCGCATATCAGGGTCAGGATGTGTTGGACGCACAATGCGCTGATGTCCTGTTTCCTTATCATACCTCACTACAAAGCCTTGCTGAGATTGTGCAAAACCGAAACGTGAATTATCTGGGTCAGGAATAACATCAAAGCCATCACCGAAGGCTAACTCCTGCCAGTAAGAATTTCTGATTCCTTGTGATTTCCAAACGTAGGCTGGGCCGCCCCAGCTTCCGTTATCTTGCATACCACCGTATACATTATAAGGATATTCATTATCTACATTTATATGATAATACTGCGCCACCGGAAGGTTTTCAACGAATCGCCATGTTTTACCTCTATCATGTGAAATATTCAAGCCGCCATCATTTCCATCAATCATAAAGCTTGGATCATTTGGGTGAATGTACCAGGCATGATGATCGGGGTGTACACCTACACTGGTGCCATAGGCAGGCATCAGTTCACTAAATGATTTACCGCCATCTTCACTTACATTTACATAGGTGAAAATAGTATAAAGCCTGTTTTCATTTACCGGATCAACATAGAGCTCAGAGTAGTAAAATGGTCGGTTGCCAATTTCCTGACCATCAGAATTCATTTTTTTCCACTTATAGCCACCATCATCAGATCGGTATAATGCATTATCTTTTGATTCTATTAAAGCATACACCCTATCCGGATCGCTTGGGGCAATAGCAAGACCTATTCTACCCAACTCACCTTTTGGCAGTCCGCTATCTTCTTCTTTATTAAGTTCTTTCCAGTTTTCTCCGCCATCTACAGTCATGTAAAGGCCAGAACCTTCTCCGCCAGATTTAAAAAAGTACGGATACCTTCTGTGTTCCCACATAGAAACGATTAGCTTGTTCGGGTTAGATGGATCCATCACCATTTCAGCGGCTCCGGTTTTCTCATCTACATACAATATTTTTTTCCAGCTTTTACCACCATCTGTAGTTTTGAAAACACCCCTTTCCGGATGCTCACCCCACGGAGAGCCAATGGCCGCTACATACACAGTATTCGGGTTTTGAGGGTCAATCTTTATTCTGTAGATGTTTCTCGTTTTTTCAAGCCCCATCAATTGCCAGGTTTTGCCGGCATCTAATGATTTATAAATACCATAGCCTCCGTTTAGACTATTTCTGGGATTACCTTCACCGGTGCCTACCCAAACAACGTCAGGATTATTTTGCTGGATAGCAATAGCACCCACGGACATACTTTGTTGGTCATCAAAAATAGGTTTCCAATCGATGCCACCACTCTTTGACTTCCATACACCGCCTGAAGCCGAGCCAGCATAAATTATATCAGGCTGATCTGTAACAACATCAATAGCGGTAATTCTGCCGCTCATTCCAGCTGGGCCAATGCTGCGGACATCAATTCCTTTTAATTTATCGATGTCGACCTGCTGAGCAGAGGCGGTTTGAAATGCTACGAAGAAGCTTATCGCAAGAAGCTTATTAAAAAAACGATAAAATCTATTCATTCTATATTATGGGTTTTAGGTTATGCATTCTTCAATTCTTGTTAAGGGGTATTAATAACAAGTAACAAGAGCGATAAAAGGACAGTTACTAATTATGTACTTTATTATCGCTATAACTATTTAATATCAGCGTTTAAAACAGCATTTCAAAAGAAATTGCGATAACTGTGCATTTAAGGTGTTCAGCGGTTTCAGCGTCAACTGAGAGGTTATTGTGTTTAATATGCAGTACAAAACCACCAGAAGTAAGTTTTGTCGAAAGATTTCGGGGCTTAATCATTGAAATAACACTGCTAACCGACAAAATAGGTTTTGTTAAAAACGTATTATTTAGGAAATCCATGTAAGAACATACCAACAAGCGGTTACAATCTGATTAATTTAATGATCTACTAACAAAGCATTACGCTCGATAAACACGTCTGATTTAAAGATGAGTAAAGGCTTCAGTATGTTTGTTGTTCACCAAACTTAAAAGGGGACATGCAGCACATTTCAGTTAATTGGAGATCTTTAATCTATTACATACTTGTTATCGCAGCGTTAATTTTTCTGACTTCGAAAAGTTTTGCTTCAACATCAACTCCCCCAAGCTGCGATGATAACTGCTTCACAAGCGAGATCATAAGCTTGACAGAGTTAGAGGGGGGATGCATTGAATATGAGATAGAAGTAAGTTTTAAAGGAGTATGCTCACCAGCGCTAAGTCATTACTCACTAGATTTAGGTTGCGGTATAGTTTCGAATGCTTCTAATTCTGAGAACTGGCCTATGTCACTTAATACAGTTGATCCAACAACAGGCTTAGGCGGTTTAAAGGTTGATGAAATTCAAGAGTTTGGTGATGAAAGTTCATTAGAATCGTTTACAGTAAACTTTACTTTTTGTCCTTCCGGTTGTGGTGATGTTACTTGTATTAGCCCTGCTATTGCCTATAAAGCTGGTACATGTGTATTTAGAGACACCATAGATGCCAACTGTATAAAGCCACTTGAAGTAACTGCTCAAGGAAGAGAATTATCCTGTGCTAATGATCAAGATGGGGAAGCTTATTTAAGTATTTCTGGAGGAGAAACACCTTACAATATCACCTGGTCAAACGGTGAATCAGATTCTATAATTACACAATTGAGTAAAGGTATTTACACCTATCATGTTATTTCAGCAGATAGTCAGGAAATTGAAGGAACGGTAGAGATTACCGCTCCAGAAGCTATAAATATTAGTGAAACCGTTGTAAACCCTTATTGCAACATCTCTTCAAATGGTGCGATTAATGCAGATGTGACAGGTGGTGTTGCTCCTTATGAATACAGCTGGAACACAGGCGATAGTACAAATGCAATAGCGGATCTAAATGAAGGAACTTATATTCTTTCTGTGATGGATGCTAATGGATGTACAGCCTCTAAAAGTTTCACATTAAGTAATACATTAAACCTAAACATAGTTGAAGAAATTAGCCAACCAGGTTGTTCTGGTAATGGTGGAAGTATATCTGTGAGTGTTGCCGGAGATTCTGCTCCTTACTCGTACCTTTGGTCAAACGGATCTACAGCAAGTGAAATTACGGATCTTTCTTCGGGTCAATATGAGGTTACCGTTACAGATAGTGCCGGTTGTTATGTTTCCGAGACCTATACGTTAAGTGCAAATAACACCTTAAGCGCCAGAGCTTACGGTTCTTATACCAATTGTAATAATGATTCAATAGCAGAGGTAAGGCTTTACGTTGATGGAGGCACAGCACCATTTACATATAGTTGGAATACAGGAGATACTACCCAAAACCTTCAAAATATACCTGAGGGCACTTATTCAGTAACTGTTACTGATGCAAGCGGATGTACAGCAAGTGCTAGTACTTATGTGAGACAAAGAAGCCCCTACATAGTTGGAAGCACCGACCCAGTAGTTTGTAATAATCTTGGTAGTATTACAACAAGAATCTATTATGCACAAGAACCTATCAGTTATGTTTGGAATACTGGTGACACAACGCAAAATATAGATAGCTTATCAGCAGGTACTTATACGCTAGATATTACTGATGCCAGCGGATGTACGGCTAGTCGAACTTTTGTTATAGACGAGCAAGAAAGCTTTTCAGTTAATATTCAGGAAAGCTCAACAGGTTGCGGTGATAGCATCAACTATTCACTTTCAGCAACTGCAAATGGAGGAACTTCACCATATACTTATTTTTGGAATACTGGAGACTCTACCCAGTTAATTGATAACCTGGAGGAGGAAACTTATACTGTCCTAGTAACTGATGCCAATGGATGTTCCGCTGAGCAAACTTATAATTTAACCATTGAAGAGCCTGAGCAAATTTCCTGTAGCATCGTAGCCGACTCAGCTACATTTGATTGTAATTCAACCAACAATTTTCTTTACACTACCTATACGGGTGATGTTGTAAGCTATGAGTGGACAGTGAGCTCGCAGGATACAACCTGGACAATAACATCTGCGACTAATGGTGAAGGAATTTACTTTACAGCAGGTTCAGATAGCAGTATGGCTACTTTTACTTTAATCATTACCAATGCTAACGGCTGTACTAGTAGCTGCAGCTATCAAACGCAGGCTTGCGTTCCAAATAATGATGATTCGAGTGATGATGATTCCGATGATAGTGACAGTGATGATGACTCGGATGACTCTGACGATAACGGAGGAGATGATAGTGACGATAACTCAGACGATGATGGATCGGGTGACGACTCAGGAGACGATGATGGCGATAGTGATAGTGAAGATGGAGATGATAGCGAAGATGACAATGATGAAGATGATGGCGATAGCGATTCAGAAGACGGAGACGCTGATGATGAGGAAGATGACGGAAATAATGGTGGTTCTGATGAAGATAAAGAATGCACAGACTGCTTTACTACCATCATAACTGAGGCTTCTGTAGACGATGAAATTTACAATTATAATTTCGCAGTTGACATTTATGAAGTATGCAGTTTTGACCTTAGTCACTTGACATTGCAGCTACCTGAATGTGTGACTTTAACAAACTATTCTAATTCCGAAGGTTGGAAAATGGAGTATGTGAAAAATGATCCTACAACTGGATTAACAGGAATCAAAATTGATGATATACCTAACTTCAAGGAGGCAGGAGATCAATTTCAGTTTAGTATCAGCTTTACTTCTGATGGTTCATGCAATATTAATTGCTGGTCGCCACTAGTTGCTTATAAAGCTGCTCAATGTGTAATAACTGAGCAGGTAGAAGAAGAATGCTTAGCAACGCAAAGAAGCTCAATTGGAGGAATTGATATATATCCGAACCCGGCAAGTGAATACATATATATTGATACTTCTTTACTAAATAAAGAAACAGTTTACTCTGTTAGTTTGTATGATGGGGCAGGTAACTTAATTACTACCTTGGCAAAAGGAGATTCGAATGATTTACGTCAACCATTAGCCTTACCAATAAACTCGGTTACAACAGGAACTTACTTTATTCATATCAGCAGTACTAATGCTGAGCCAATGGTTCACCGATTAATGATTAAAAATTAAACTATTCTATTTAGTGAGCACTTATTTTTAGTGCTCACTATTTTCATACTTATACTCTGTAATCAACTGAAGTACGTTTTTGTGAGGGTGTCCTGTAATCTTCTCGAAATCCGAAGTGACATTAAAATCACCTACTTTGATGCTTTCATGAATGCCGGCCAACAGTCTGCCAAATTTTTCGCCTAGTGCCTCTGCTCTTAAATGAGAATATTTTTCAACACTAATATTCTCAAAAGCCAAATCGAGCCCATAAACATCATTGATAAAATCAGCTAACTGCGTTTGAGTGATACCTTCACCAGCCACATTGAGTGTTTGCCCATCAAAATCGCTTTTGGTAATGGTGTGTAATAGCGCTTCTGCTACTTCTGTTCTGCTGGTATAGCTGCATAGACCCGTTCCGGCACAGTTTTCAATCTTGGCTATTTTCCTATATTCAGGAATGTAATCTAATTCTGCCCCTATGTATAAACCACTTCTTAAAATAACATAAGCTAAACCTGATTGAGCCAGTAGTTCCTCGGTTTTTCTATGAATAGCCACAACAGGAGCAATAGCTGTTTTATTCTCTTCACCAATCATGCTCACATAAACCACTTTTTTAACACCTGCTTTTTTAGCGGCATCTATTACAGCCATGTGTTGCACTAACTTTGCATCCAGTTGGTCATAATCGGGGATGAAAGCTAGTGTATCGATATCCGTGAAAGCCGCTTCAAGTTTTTTGGCGTCATCCTTAACCTCATCAGTAATTGCAATTATTTCAAGGGCATCTTGAGTGGCCAAGGTGTTAATGAGTTTGTTAGCTAGTTTGCTTTCAGCAGATAATATCCCGATGGTCATGTGTTTTCTTTTTCCACAAAGATAAAAATTGGTTTAAATCAGCAGCAAGAATGTTGTGTTATTCTTTTAGTAGAGCCGTTGTTGTTCAGAAAAAAAGCCCGACTAATGCCGGGCCATCATTCAAACAAATCAAAACTACCCTAGCTATTCTAGTATTTGAATATCATATCCCAGACTTTTCGTGAAAGCCATTATCTCATCATTATTGATCGGCTCATTTGAGGAATGAACTCTTAAGACATGTTCCTGGTCTGCTAAGTCCGAGTTGAATTCCAGATTTGGAAACAGTATCATTAGCCAACTTTCAAGCATTGTAATATTCATGCTTTCTCTTAAACTTGTTGTAAATACTTCTATCATTTTTTAAAGCATTAGAATTGAATTCGATATAATACATCAGGGAAGAAACCTATTTGGTAAACACTATTGATTTCATCAGCATTTTCACTGTATCTTCTTACAAACTCATTCTTTCGATTGGTCACATTTTGTAAGTCCACGAAGAACTGATGAGAAACATTTCGCTTTTTACTATTGAGTCTAACCCCAAATTTTACATCTAGCCTTAAGTAATCATCATATTGTTGTGAGAAAGCTCTTTCATTCATTAAAACTTCATTACCACCATTAGCACGTGTCGCTTCCAAATCTATAGGGGTAAACCATTTTCCACCCGATGTAGTGAACTTGGTATCAAAAGTAAGTGCATGCCTACTATCGTCTCCGAACTTCCATTCTTTTCCGAAAAGCATATTGCCAACATAGTTGTTGTTAAAAGCAGTATTTCTTTCAATGCCATCGCTACCCTTATAGGTTGATTCAAACAATGAATTTGTTAGTAGTAAGTAGTATCCTTTGCTGAAGAATTTCTCAAGTGTTAGTTCC
Source organism: Marivirga atlantica (assembly GCF_016734805.1). GTDB lineage: Bacteria > Bacteroidota > Bacteroidia > Cytophagales > Cyclobacteriaceae > Marivirga > Marivirga atlantica. The sequence goes on along the minus strand of NZ_JAERQG010000001.1, from coordinate 402,197 downwards.
AAACCATAATTAGTGCCAGTACCTTCATTTACTAATGACCCTTTGTTTTCAAAAACGAAACCAGCGCCTTCATTTAAAACTGAATAGCTTGAGGCCGTGCCTTCAACAGGAATGTCAAACAAGCTTTGATAATAAGCCTCAGCTTTCAGGCGCCAGTTGCTTCCCAAAGTTCTGTCATAGCCAAGTACAAAGTGATGACTTTTCATAAATCCCAAATCACTATTGGTTCTCTCGTAGCTACCATCAGAAAGCCTTTCTTCATAAAAAAGAATGGGAGAAGGCACAGCCTGAGCGTGTAATCCGTATGCCAAACTCCATCTGCTTACATTGTTGGATTGCCAGCTGGCCGCTGCTCTTGGCTCTAAAGCAAATGCTTCGGTGTAGGAATGATACTGACTATGTAAGCCTGCAGTAACACTGAAATCATCAGTTAATTTATATTCGGTTTGCCCGTATAATTGATGAATTTGATAGGTGTCGTTTATGTCAGTTGCCGAAATAAAATAGTCAGGAATACCATCATTATTCTCATCAGGTATATCAGGGTTGTTATCTCTGTCTTCCACATTGAAATCAACAATAAAATGTTCACTTAACAGGCCAAGCCTTAAGCTCCATTGCGCATTGTATTTTTTGTTGAGGTTTGATGTAAAAGAGACTCTATTTTCTCTATTGCTCACGTTAACAGCTCTGTAAGTATCACTCACCTCGTCATTGTTATTAAGAATGAAGTTATCCTGAAGGTATGCGCTATAGTTAGTGGAAGCGGCTAATGTACTTTTTATATAGGCAGACTTACTTAATCGCAAGGTGTGAGAAAGCCCGCTAATGCCTAGTTGATTATCCACATATGCGTTTTGATCTGTTTCTGCGAACAAGTCGGTTTCATCCGTTTCTTCTCCAAAGAAGTCTATGTTACTTAAGCCGCCAAGGCCAAAAAGTTCAAACTTACCAAGCTTGCTTTCTCCTAAATTTACTTTGAAAGAGAAATCCTGATAGTACGGTGTTCCATTTGTTCCAGTTGCTGCCAGACTGGCAATACCATAGCGGTAAGATGCCACAAATGAGCTATTGTTCTTTTTGCTGATTGGTCCTTCGGCTAAAAACTCTAATCCGCTGTAGGCACTCATTTGTCCGGTAAACTCGTACTTATCTGCATTACCATTTCTAAAATTAACATCAAATACTGCAGCGTTAGCATTTCCATATTCTGCTGGGAAAGCTCCTGTTAGAAAATCTGAGGTACGCAGTAAATTAGTGTTTAGCGCATTTACCGGTCCGCCCGTTGTTCCAAGCGTAGAAAAGTGATTAGTAGTAGCAATAGGTATACCTTCAATTCGCCATAGTAAACCAACTGGTGAATTACCTCTCACTACAATATCGTTTCTGGAATCATCTGGTGCACTTACACCTGCAAAGGAGGTTGCCAATCGGGCAACATCATTTCTACCTCCAGAAAAACGAGTAACCTCTTCAAGGCTGAAAGTTCTGGCGCTTACTTTTGCCAAATCATTAAGCGGGAGGTCTTTGTCAGCTTTGGCTGTAACCACTACCTGCTTCATTTGCTCAACAGACTCTTCCAGCATAATATTGAGTACTACCTCTTTGCCGGCAGTAACCAAGGTGTTGGGTATACTAATGGTTTTATAGCCTATAAACTGAACTGCAAAAGTTTGTCTGCCAACAGGAACTTCACTAATAGTAAAGTTTCCATTAACATCTGTAACAGCTCCCTTTAAAGGGTTTGAACCTACCAGTACTACGGCCGCTCCTATTATTGGAGATTCGGAAACGGCATCAGCTACTCTACCTTTTACGGTTTGACTTTGCCCGAATGCATTTGTCATAACCAATAATAGAGTACTTAAAAAGATTAATTTTTTCATGACAGATTGATTTTGTTTGAGGCTAAATTAGATGAGCCCTCCCCACAAGGGAATCAAAATCATACTGGAACACTTCAACAAGAACCTGAACATGCTTTTTACTGTGATGAAACGTATTTGTGGTCCTGTAAAAGTCCCTATCTAACTTCAACTGTAATATTTTCTGCTTCAGTCATTGTTTTTACGGCTATACCGCAGTAAGCATTCTGACTTATAAGGATAATTGCGTATTTTGTTCTATGCAGTTGTGGCTAAAAAAAATTGGAATAAAGGAAATATACGTTCGGTGGATCGGAATACCATTATTGGCTTTAGTGATCACTTTAGCCAAGCCTGAAGATAATGATCCGTGGCTTATAGAGTTTGGGTACAGTTTACTGTTTACGGCTATTTTTTGGAACGGCTGCTACCTCATTATCAAACATTTCAGAACCAAATACCCTGAACTATCCAGTACAGCAAAAAGGCTTATTTATACGATAATGTCTATTATGGTGCTTTTAATATTTTTCAGCCCGGTCATGTGTTGGGCCATGAATATTCATACCCTCAATGAATTCTCAGACCCTGCCGTGTTTTTTGAGTACACTAACATTAATGTGATAGCATCATTTATCGTTGGCTCATTATATGAAAATGTCTATTTCTTTGAGAAGTGGAAAATAAGTATTCAACAAAATGAAGCTTTAAAAAATCAACAGGTGCGCACACAGTTTGAGGTTTTACAAAACCAGATGAGTCCGCATTTTCTTTTTAATAGTTTAAATACTCTAACTACATTGATTGCAGAAGATGCGACTGTAGCAGTTCAGTTTACAGAAAAACTCTCAGAGGTTTACCGCTATATTCTTCAGAATAAAGAAAGGGAAATTGTAAAATTAGGTGATGAACTGGAGTTTGTGAGAAACTATGTATATCTGTTGCAAATTCGTTACCCTGAAAACTTGAGTGTTGACTTTAAAGTTGCAGATGAATTAGAAAACTGCCATATAGCTCCACTGACCATTCAAATTTTAGTAGAAAATGCCATTAAGCATAATGTAGTTTCTAAGATGAACCCTCTGTACATTAACATTTATGTTGAAAATGGTAAATCTATTGTGGTTAAAAACAACCTTCAGAAGAAAAAGGTGATTGAGAAATCTACCAAAACAGGCTTGGATAATATTAAAAAGCGATATGCTTATTTGGGTAACTATAAAATTGACATTATTAACACTGCTAATAATTTTATGGTTGCTGTACCACTGATAAAGGTTTGGAAAGAATCAGAAGAACTTATAGAAGCATAAATTAATGAAGTTACTAATCATCGAAGATGAAGCTCCAGCTTTCCGAAGGTTGCAAAAGCTCCTTACTGAAATTAATCCTGATCATGAAATTGTAGAGGTTATAGACAGCGTGGAGGATTCTATCAACTGGCTCAAGAACCATCAGGCGCCCGATTTAATCTTTATGGATATTCAATTAAGTGATGGCATCAGCTTTGAAATTTTTGATAAGATAAATATTACCAAGCCGGTAATTTTCACTACAGCATTTGATGAATATATGCTTCGGGCTTTTAAAGTTAATAGCATTGACTATTTATTGAAGCCCATCAAAAAAGAAGATCTGGAAGCGAGCTTACTAAAGTACCGACAAATTCATCAGTCGAATAATTCAGGAATTAATTTAAATGAGCTTATTAGTCACATCAAGCTTGATGATAAAAAGTACAAATCAAGATTTCTTATTAAGCTAGGCGAAAAACTTATTTCCGTGGAAGTAGATAATGTGGCCTTCTTTTATACTCATAATGGTTTGGTTTACCTTAAAACACTTCAGGAAAAGAGCTATATAGTTGACTTTACTTTAGATGAACTCAGTGATCAGTTGGATCCGAATACTTTTTACAGAGCAAACCGACAAACACTTATTCAGTTTAAGGCTATAAAGGCTGTGCACAAATGGCACAAAGGCAAACTCTTAATCGAACCTATTGTAGAACATCAGGAAAAAATTACTATCAGTACAGAAAAAGCAACTGATTTTAAAAACTGGCTAGGCGCTTAAAACACCCCATCATTCAACTTCTTCAAGGCTTCTTGTTTGAACTTAGTGTCAACAACTATTGATATGTTGTGTCGGCTACCACCGTAAGAAATCATCCTCACCGGAATATCACCTAAAGCGGCAAATATTTTCCCAACCAGTCCTGGTTTTTCAGCCACCAGATTGCCTACTATACAAATAATACTTTGCTCAGCATCAACCTCTACCTCACCGAAAGGGCGTAGTTCGCTTAAAATACTGTCCAAATAATAAGGGTTGTCAATGGTGACAGAAATAGCCACCTCAGAAGTGGTGATTACATCTATGGGTGTTTTATACTTCTCGAATATTTCAAAAACTCTTCTTAAAAAGCCATAAGCCATCAACATGCGCAATGACTTAACCTTAATCGCTATAATTGAATCCTTAGCAGCAATAGCTGTAATGCCTTCTTTCGTTTTATTAGTGCTGTCAATTAAAGTACCAGGTGCATCAGGCTTCATTGTGTTTTTCAACCTAACAGGAATACTCTTTCTTTGTGCAGGTCTTATGCATGACGGATGCAAAATTTTAGCACCAAAGTAGGCCAACTCAGCAGCTTCTTCGAATGAAAGCTCAGGAATGCTAAAGGTGTTTTTAACAACTCTTGGGTCATTATTGTGCATGCCATCAATGTCAGTCCATATTTGGATTTCATCCGCAAAAAGAGCAGCTCCTATTAATGATGCTGTATAGTCGCTTCCGCCTCTTTGTAGGTTATCAATATGCCCTTCAGCATTTCTACAAATATATCCCTGGGTGATGATCAATTTAGTTTCTGCAGGCAACTTCACTAAAACATCTGATAGCTCTTTGTTGATGTATGCTTCATCTGGCTCGGATTGTAAGTCTGTTCTCACAAAATCCAATGCGCTTATAAGAGCACTTTTCAGCTCATGCTCTTGCAGGTGAAGGTTAAATAGCTTGGTAGACATTAACTCACCTTGTGCAAGTAATTCTTTGTCTCTTCTATTAGTAAAGGGTTCTGATAGGCAAGAATTGATGAACTGCTCACTTTTTTCAAGTGCTTCAATAGCTTTTTTCTTGAAATTATCGGCTGAATAAAGCTCTTCGATAAAACCGCGGTATTTATGGTCTAATTTTTCAACCACTTTTTTAGCTGCTTCAATATCCTTCCTTCTTAAGTGTTCACCAATTTCCACCAAGCTATTGGTAACACCACTTAAAGCAGAAAGTACAACAACTTTTTTTTGACTATCAGCAGTAATAATCTGCCGAATTTGATTCATGCCTTCTGGTGTGCCTACAGAGGTACCACCAAACTTCAATACCTTCATAAAAAGAATAGCTTATTAATACTTATTAAGGAATAAAGATTTTATGAGAACTATAATTGTTGAACTAATCCCAGCATTTTAATTGCGGTGATAGCTGCTTCATCACCCTTGTTCCCATGTTTACCACCTGCTCTATCTAATGCTTGCTGTTGGTTGTTAGGTGTGAGTACTCCGAAAATTACCGGCTTATTGTACTTTAGGCTTACGTTAGTAATGCCCTGAGCTACTGCATCACAAATAAAGTCAAAGTGCTTGGTTTCTCCCTGAATTACACAACCCAGGCAAATTACTGCATCTATATCACTTTTCTGTGCTAGCCACTGAGCGCCTAACGACAGCTCATAACTACCAGGAACATAGTGCTTGATGATGTTCTCCTTTTTAACACCATTTTCTATCAGTGTTTCATAAGCGCCATTAAAGAGTGATTCTGTAACTTCATCATTCCACTCAGAAACTATGATGGCAAATTTATTATTAGCCACGTTGATGATGTTTTTCTCTGAATGATCGGATAGATTCTTAAGATTCGTTGCCATATTATTGAATTAAAAACAAAAAAGGGATAAGTGTGAACCTATCCCTTTTTTAATTACTTATTTGAACTTCTTTTTAGTTTTTAGCTTCTAGCATGGATAGGTACTTGCGAGCCTCATTGTATTCCTTTGAGTCCTTATACTTTTCTACCACCTGTTTATAGCTCTCCATCGCTTTTGAAGATTCATTTGCCTTCTCATAGGCCAATGCTTGTTTCATTAAATACTCTGGAGTAAACTCTTCAGTACTCTTATAATCAGCAGCCTTACCATATTGATCAGCAGCTAAAGTATAATTACCTAATTCCATATAAGCATCACCCATTAAAGCGTAAGCTCTGGATTGTACTAATAAATCATCAGCGCCGAAGGACTCTAAATAATCTATAGAGGTTTCAAATTCACCTTTTTGAAGATAAACAGCACCTAAATAATAATTCGCAAGATTACCAGCTTTAGTGCTACCGTAATCTTCAACTATATTAAGGAAACCGTAATTGTTACCGTCTCCATCTATTGCTTTATCAAGCTCACCATTTTCAAACCAATAAATAGCTTGAAACATTTCTTTTTGAGCCTCTTCGTTTTGGTTGTTCATATAATAGCGATAGCCAAAAAAACCAACTATCACCAAGGCGATTAATCCACCTAATCCAAAAACAATTTTCTTGTTCTGCTCAATAAACTCCTCCGTTTTGGTGAGTTGTGATGCAAGTACTTCCGGGTTTTCGTAAAACTCAGTACCTGCTCCTTTTTCTTTCGTTTTTGCCATTGTAATAAACTTATAGTTTTTGCGGCTTCGTGCCGTTTCAAACCTTTCAATTAATGCCGAAGCATAATTTGCTCTTAATCAAGAGCGCAAAGCTAATAAAAAATGATTAGATATATAGTCTTAATTATAAAAAGACAGTTAAATCAAGGTAGATTTAATTACCTATCAGTCAACTACGAAAGGATAGTCTTCCTGAGCGTACACATCTTTGTATACTTCATCAACTGAAGGCCAATCAGACTTCTCGGCAAAGTCAACGGCTTCTTTCACCCTGTCTTTGATTTTCTTATCCATTTCATCAAGCTCTTCTTCTGTAGCATGTTTCTTTTCAAGAATAGTAGCTCGCACCTGCTCAATAGGGTCTTTAGCTTTGTATTCTTCAAGCTCTTCCTTAGTTCTGTATTTAGCAGGATCGGACATTGAGTGGCCTTTGTATCGATAAGTTCTGAATTCTAACAGGCTTGGACCATCACCTTTTCTTGCTCTTTTAGCAGCTTCTTCAACAGCATTATGAACTTCTTCCACATTCATAGCATCAACTGCTTTAGATGGCATATCGTAAGATTCGCCTAATGTATAAAGCTCTGTTACATTGGAGGTACGTTTAACAGATGTACCCATGGCATATCCGTTGTTTTCAATTACGAAAATCACAGGAATTTTATAATGCATCGCCATATTTAGAGCTTCGTGGAAAGCCCCCTGTCTTACTGCTCCATCACCCATATAAGTAATACAAAGGTTATCAGTACCCTTATACTTCTCGGCAAAACCGATACCAGCGCCTAAAGGAATTTGCCCACCAACGATACCATGGCCACCATAGAAATGATGTTCCTTATCAAACATGTGCATGGAACCACCTTTACCTTTTGAAACGCCAGTTTCTTTACCGAAAAGCTCAGCCATAATTTTATTAGGATCAGTTCCTAGTGCAATAGGGTGAGCGTGGTCTCTATAGGCAGTAATGTATTTATCTCCTTCTTTTAAAGCACTTACAGCTCCTGCAGCACAAGCTTCTTGTCCAATATATAAATGGCAAAAACCTTTGATTTTTTGCTGACCGTAAAGCTGGCCTGCTTTTTCTTCAAACCTTCTCATCATCAACATCGACTCAAACCAAGTCATGTAGGTCTCTTTGCTGAAACTTTTTTTGTTTGAAGATTTTGATTTACTAGTAGCCATATGTGTTTTCTTTTATATGAATTATCCGACTCGTGTTTGGATAAAGTATAACTTTGCAGCCACGTTCGGGTTTGCGAAAATAGCGAAAAACCTTCAACTATTAAAAAATGCACCTTCAAAAACTACAGCTTACACAGTTCAAAAATTATGAGCAAGCCAGCTTTGAGTTTGTAGAAGGGATAAATTGCCTTTTAGGCAGAAATGGCATTGGTAAAACAAACTTACTTGATGCCATCTATTATCTCGCTTTTACTAAGAGTGCATTTAATGCAGTAGACAAGGACAATATTTTGCATGAGGCTACTTTCTTCTCTTTAAAAGGGAAGCTTAAAATTGATGAGCAAGATATCAACATTTTATGTGCTGTGCAGCAAGGTGAAAAAAAGATGCTCAAGTGGTCTGGTAAAGCCTATGATAAGCTAAGTGACCATATCGGGAAAATGCCATTGGTAATGATTGCACCACAGGATACCGATTTGGTTCGTGATAGTAGCGAAACGAGAAGAAAGTTCTTCGACAGCTTGTTATGCCAAATTGATCATGAGTATTTAAACAACTTAATGCGCTATAATCATTTGTTGAAACAGCGTAACACCCTGCTCAAACAACTACTTGAAAATAATAGGTTTGATAGCAGTCAGCTAGAGCCTTTTGATGAGCTCATGGTACCGCTTGCTTTATCAATTGCTCAAAAGAGAAGTGAATTGATTCAGCAATTTTCTGATGACTTTGAGATTTTTTATAAAGAAATTAGTGATGACAGTGAATCAGTAAGCATAGTTTACGATACTGCCGTAACAGAAAACTATAAAGAGGAACTAAAAGCCAGACATAAAAAGGATTTTTTTCAGGGAAGAACTACTTTAGGAATTCATCGCGATGATTTCAAGTTTCTGATTGATGAGCATAGCTTGAAGAAATTTGGCTCACAAGGTCAGCAGAAATCTTTCTTGATTGCTATGAAGTTGAGCCAATTTGTTACCATTGAAAAAGTGATGGGCAAAAGACCGATTATGCTTTTGGATGATATTTTTGATAAATTAGACGATAGGCGAATAGCTTATCTATTGAAGATGGTCTCTGACGGTCGGTTTGGACAAATCTTTTTAACTGACGCCCGACCGGAGCGAACTAAAATGTATTTGGATAGCTTATCATCTGAAAAGAAATACTTTGAACTAGATTAAACTGAATGAGCTACTACGGTAAAAAGAAAACGCCACATCCTGCCAGTGTAAGAAAATCTGATGCATCACCTCTTAAAGATGTTATCCAAGACATGGTAGAAGCCTACAACCTCAATAAAAAGTTTGATCAAACCAATATTGTAAACTTATGGCCCAAGCTTATGGGTAAAGCTATTGCCAACAGAACCAAAAGTGTTTTTGTAAAAGATCAGAAGTTATTTGTGACGGTTGAGTCTAGCGTATTAAAACAGGAGCTTAATATGAATAAAGCCCAGATTATAGAGCTTTATGCTACTGAATTAGGTAAAGTGCTGATTAAGGAGGTGGTGATATTATAAACAACCAACTACGCCCAGATTTTTATCTATCCAGCTCATAGTTGGTCGCTTATTTATAGACAATGTCTATTCTACAACACCCTTAATGGTTAAAGTAAAGGGGTTTTCATCGGCAGAGGTGAAAACCTGTACCGTTTTGGTGAAAGCTCCTACCTTTGCAGCATTGTATTGAGCTTTTACATATCCTTTTTCACCCGGTGCTATTTCACTTTTTGTGTGTTCAGTCACTGTACAACCACAACTAGTTTTGGTTTTAATAATGGTTATGGGCTGATCACTTTTGTTAGTGAAAAAAAACTTTTCGCTAACAGGCTCACCTTTTTTAATGGTTCCAAAATCTGCCGTTGTTCTTTCCCATTCTACAATGGCAGAGGGCATCACAAATGCTGAAAGCAGCACTATTACACAAATCGCTGCAATTGAACTTCTCATTAAATTTTTCATATTTTTTAAATTTTGTTTCCATAAAGCTATCCTCATCAATTGTAAATGGCTGTTAATGACTTCTTAATAATTGTTAATGAAATGTTAAAGTGCTTTATGGCAGGCTGACTTATGTTATATTTAAATCATGCAAAGTAGGGCAATTTCAAAAATCATTATTCTCGGGGCAATCGCATTAGTGGGAATGTTATTCGTTCAGGGCGTTTGGTTGGCGAATAGTCTGGATAGCAGGAAAAGACAATTCTCTCAAAACGTGCAAGCTGCTTTACAGGCGGCATCTACTTCTATTATAAAATATAATGAGGGAGATATTACCACCCTGCAGCCCATTGAGCAACTCTCCAGCAATTATTTTGTAGTGCCAATAAATGATGCTATACAGCCATCTTTGCTAAAGTCAGTACTGCTATCAGAGTTTAATAGAAGGAATATTAGAGAAACTTTTGAGTTTAGCATTTATGATTGCTCAAATGAAAAGATTGTATTCGGAAGCTATATTTCTCAAAATGACCAGGCTTTGATTAACTCTGAATTTCCTGATATTACAAAGGACGACTACTATTTCAGTGTGCTTTTTCCAAATATTTCATTTCAGTTAATCAATGAAATGAGTATTTGGTTGAGCTCTTCTTTTATACTACTACTTATCGTGTCAGTATTTGTCTATACAGTAGTAGCTCTTTTTAGGCAGAAAAAACTTGCTGATTTTCAGCGTGATTTCATCAACAACATGGCACATGAATTTAAAACGCCACTAGCGGCTATTGGTGCTTCTTCGGAAATGATGCTTCATGAAGAAATGGAAAGCAATAGGCGCAAACAGCACATCTGTTTAATTAATAAGGAAACAGTAAGGCTAACTCATCAGGTAGATCAGTTCTTACAAATTTCAAAGCTTGATAAGGCCTCTCCGGAATTAAACATAACTTCTATAAATCTGCAGGAACTTATAACAGCATGTGCCGATCAATTTAGTTGGCTGATAAAAAAGCAAAATGGAACGATCGATATTGAGCTTCCGAAAGAGGAGATTTATATCTCCACTGACAAAAGCCACCTAAGTTATTGTGTGCATAACTTAATTGATAATGCCATTAAATACGGAGGCATGCCACCAAGGGTCTTAATCGAATTAAGACAAGAAGGTAATTGTAAGATCAGTATAAAGGACAATGGAAAGGGCATTTTGAAGGCAGATAGAAACTTTATTTTCGATAAGTTTTATCGGATTTCTACTGGAGATATTCATGATGTGAAAGGCTTTGGTCTTGGGTTGTACTATGTCAAAATGATGACGAAGTTATTAGGGGGGGACATCCATTTAGAAAGATCCGATGATTCAGGAAGCACATTTGTACTGGAAATAAATGATTATGAAAAGTAGGGTACTATTGGTTGAAGATGACAACTCGCTAAACTTTGTATTGAAAGATGCTTTGCAACACGCGGATTACTCCATCGACAGTTTCTTTGATGGACAATCGGCCTTAGATGACTTTAAACCCCAATATTATCATGTAGCTATTATAGATGTGATGCTACCTATTTTAGATGGTTTTAATCTGGCAAAACAACTTAAGCAAATTGATAAAGATTTACCCATCATATTCTTAACAGCACGATCTGCCGAAGAGGATAAAATAAATGGTTTCAAAATTGGGGCTGACGATTACCTCACAAAGCCTTTCTCTGTAAAAGAGTTGTTGGCTCGCTTAAATGTAATCATTAATAGAAGCGGGCGACAAACTCAGGATAAAATTGGTGCTTTTATCTTTAGTGAAGAGACTTTGACATTGAGCAAAGATGAACTTGAAATAAAACTAACACAGAGGGAAGCTGCTTTGCTTAAGTATTTCTGCCAACATAAAAACCAGTTGTTAAAGCGTGAAGAAATACTTAAAGCAGTTTGGGGTGATGATGACTACTTCATGGGACGTAGTTTAGACGTATTTATTTCTAAAATTAGGAAGTATCTGGAAGCAGATAAATCAGTATCAATAAAAAACCACCATGGAGTTGGCTTTAAACTAACATGCGACTGATTTACTCAATTCCTTCCATTTTTTGCTTGTACAACTCCACCATACTTTTGATTTTCTCTAGCTCACTATAAACAGAGTCTAGCTTTACAGATAGTTGCTGCAGGTTTTGATTATACTGGTTGGAATCCTGTCTTAACTCTACTAACTCCTGCTCATATTTTACAATACGCTCATTAGTTTTTTCATAGTTTCTTTGGTTCTTACGCTCATCACGTTTTAGCTCTTCATATTCCTTGCTCAAATAAGTAGCAGCTTGTTCAGACTCATCAATTTTCTTTTGAGCAGCATCTTTTCTCACTTTAATGTTAAAGCCATAAACGAAATCACGCATTTCATCTTGTAAAAGCTTAAGCGTGTCTTTAGGTATACCTTGTGGATCAATTGCGGCCCACAATTTGCTGCTGGTTTTGTCTCCCGTTATTTGAGCAAAAACAAGCACTTCTTTATTATAGATGCTAGGTTTAAATGTAGTCTGATAGGTTTTGTGATCTTGAGTAGGCTCACTTCGGCCAAAGTCTTTAGCATAAGATTCCCATGCAGCACTAACCACTTCTTTACCAAAAGGAATATTTACCTGATAGCCTGCTACATTAGCACCTAAAAGTTTATGTGAGGTTTCACTTAGCTCATTCTGAGCAAATAATGATGATGAGAAAAGTAATAAGGAGAATAAGTAAAGAAATTTTTGCATCGTATTAGTTTTAGCACCATTTGTACAAAAGATGTACCAAATATAAGGTTATTAACTGCACTTAATAACATAAAATCGATACTTCAGTTATGAAGTAAACTCAATAACGATTACATGTCAAAGCATATTTTAATAACAGGTGGAAGTGGAATGATAGGTATGAAGCTTTCTGGCTTGTTAATGGAAAAGGGATATAGTGTTGCTCACTTAGCCAGAAGCAAAAATAATGATAGTCCTTATCAACAATTTGAATGGGATATTGATAAGGCCTATTTGGAAGAAGGAGCTTTAGAGTTTGCAGATATAATCATTCATTTAGCAGGAGCTGGAGTTGCAGATAAAAGGTGGACTGAGAACCGTAAAAAGGTCATTATTGAAAGTAGAACTAAGACAGCTGAATTGCTTTACAATAAGTTAAAGGAGAGTTCAAACCATCGCCTAAAAAGATTTATTAGTGCAAGCGCCATAGGTTATTATGGCATGTATACGGGTGATGAGCTTTTGCCTGAAGATCATAAGCCTGGCGAAGATTTCTTGGCAGAAGTAGTTCAAAAGTGGGAGGCAGCTGCAGATCAGTTTACGGATTTACAAATACCTGTCAGTAAATTAAGAGTTGGTGTTGTGCTGGCTAAAGAGGGAGGTGCACTACCGCAGTTAGCTAAACCAATAAAGTTTGGTGTGGGGGCAGCTCTAGGTTCAGGACAACAATATATGAGCTGGGTTCATATTGATGATATTTGTCATATGTTTCTACACCTTTTAGAAACGGAAGCTGTAGGTGTTTATAATGGGGTGGCACCAAGGCCTGTTACCAACAAAGCCATGACAAAAGCAGTAGCCAACAAACTTAATAAACCACTTTGGCTACCCAATGTGCCGGGCTTTGTAATGAAGTTGGCATTAGGTGAAATGGCAGGGATAGTTTTGGGTGGTAATAAAGTGAGTAGTGAAAAGCTAGAACAAACAGGCTATAAGTTTCAGTTTGCAGAGCTCGATAATGCTCTTGATGACATATATAATTAATATATATGACTACTCACTCTTCCAATTCTTACTTATAGCTTCTAATAATTCAGCGTGTACCTTGGGTGCAGCGGCAAGTATTTCTCTACCGAATATATAGTTTTTTTCGTTATTGAATGTGCTAACAGTTCCTCCAGCCTGTTGTACTATAAAAGCTCCGGCTGCTACATCCCAGGCATTCAGATTATATTCAAAGAATCCTTCGAATCTACCACAGGCAACGTATGCCAAATCTACAGCGGCAGATCCTATTCTTCTTAAGCCATGGCTTTTTTGCATAATATTTTTTAGAATAGCCAGGTAACCATCTACCTTATCAAAGTTGTTATAGGGAAAACCAGTAGCAATTAGGCTAGCTGAAAGATTCACATCTTGAGACACTTCTATTTTTTGCTCATTAACATAAGCAGGGCCACCTGCTACAGCATGAAAGCACTCATCATGATTTATTTCGTACACAATGCCCAATATGATTTCATCATTTTTTTGTAATGCTACACTTACCGAGTAGGTGGGTATTCCGTGTACAAAGTTGGTAGTGCCATCAAGTGGATCGATAATCCAATTATATTCTTCCCCTTCTTTGGAGCTGGTACCTTCTTCAGTTATAAAGCCAGCATCAGGCATTACTTCAGTTAAGCCTTCTACCAAAAGCTTCTCGGCCTGTTTATCAACATAGCTCACTAAATCATTAAAGCCTTTGTGTTCCACTTTTTTCTTATTGAAATCGCGAGCTTCATCTCTAATGAAGCCTGCAACTTCTTTTATTACTTTAATGGTGGCTTTTTCTGCTAGTTTCAGGATCATTAGACATTCATTTTTTTAGTACGATACAATAAGTTAAAAGACTTAAAGGTGAAGTATAAAATTATAGGAAAAACCGCAGGATGAAAACTCTGCGGAAGCACATAGAAGAAGCCCAATAGCATAAAACAACTTACCCCAAATATTCCATAATACAGCGTATGCCAATTTTTGGCTGGTTTTTTAAATAGCATAAAGGCGAAAAACACATTGAGTGGCATAGCCCAGATAATATTCCAGTTATTGATGGTAGCTCCATGATCCGAAAGAAACCATAGAAAGAAAATAATCCAACCTACCAAACCTGTTATTACAAACAGTATTCTATTAAACAGCACATCATTTAATTTGCTTTTAAAGTGCCTTACACTTAGAAATATACCTAGTAGACAGAGCATCCAGGTGATGTGTTTTGGTAGAATTTGAAAGCCTGAAGTTTCTACTTCAGCAGGAGCTTCATAAAGAAACTTCTTTTGTTTAACGAGCTTTCTATTACCTACAAAAGCGGAATCTGTATGATACATGAGCAAATCCGGTAAGAACATTTCATCCGATTTTGTGGCCATTTTATCTGTTGGCGCACCAAGCACCAAATCAATTCCGAAATCTTGCCATGGTTTGTCATCTAAATAAATATCCAGATAATCACGCATCGTAATTCCCTCTGCCTCTCTTCTCCATTCTAGTTGGTCTCCAAGTACATCTTCAAATAAATCCCGAAATCGAGTAGCGCAATTATCATAGAAGAAATCATATTTATAATATCTATTTTCTGGCTTTATATTTTCAAGTAAGAAATCGTAAATAGCATTCTTCTCTGCTAGCGTAAAATCTAATTCCTGTTCTATTAATGATCTTTCATCATGTCTCGCTTCGGCAATTAGATAGCCAACTCTTCCAGCTCCAAGCTTATAGTCTAACTTACCTCTCATAAATTTTAGGTAAAAATTAGGGGTGTCAAAGTCGAATACGCCATAATTAAAAACGACATCAATTCGCCTGAGAGGATCTTTAATCCAAAGAGCAGTATGCCCGAAACCAGAGTGCAGTTGATCACCAGGAGCCATGGTAAGTAAACTTATTTTTGCCTGATCGGATAGCTGCGTACGACTTTGTGCAAGGCTTACATTAACCAAAAAAGAGCAGATGCAAAGAACAAGTAAGAGTTTTAATCGCATTTATTTAGCTTTAATAACCAACACAATTTCTCCTTTTGGAGCAGTATTGGTGAAATGTTCAACAAGGTTTTCAAGCGTATCAGTTATGGTTTCCTCATAAAGTTTAGTTAGCTCACGAGAAACTGATGCCTCTCTTTCATTACCTAAAACCTCAGCCAGCTGGGTAAGTGTCTTTAACAACCTATGAGGTGATTCATAAAATATAATGGTTCGATCTTCGTCAATTAACTTCTCTATACGTGTTTTCCTTCCTTTTTTATGAGGAAGAAACCCTTCGAAGACGAAACGATCATTAGGGAAGCCTGATTTTACCAATGCAGGAATTAAAGCAGTAGCACCAGGTAAACATTCGAGCTTGATATCATTTTCTAATGCTGCTCTGGCTAAAAGGAAGCCTGGATCTGAAATCCCAGGTGTACCGGCATCAGATACTAATGCAATGATTTTCCCACCTTTGAGCTCTTCTATTATAGAATTTACTTTATGATGTTCATTATGAATGTGAAAGCTTCTTAATGGCTTATCAATTTCATAATGTTTCAAGAGCTTGCCAGAAGTCCGCGTATCCTCAGCTAAAATCAGATCAACCGATTTTAAGGTGTTGATGGCTCTTAGCGTGATATCTTCTAGATTACCTATAGGCGTAGGGATTAAATAAAGCTGCGTGCTAGCTTGATTCATCCTACAAAGCTAGAAAAAATTAAGCTAGTTTATCTATTTCTTCGGCAAGCTTTCTATCCTTGTCTGTCACTTTATCGCCAGCATCGTGCGTGTTGAGTTCAAAGCTCACAGAGTTGTAAACATTTGACCAATTAGGGTGATGATTCATTTTTTCAGCAACAATAGCCACCTTACTCATAAAGCCAAAAGCCGTTATGAAATCATCAAATTCGAAAGTCTTTTTTAATTTATTGTCTTCTTCTTTCCACATAGTAAATTAATAGTTATCGGTTACCAATTATCAATTAATTTTAAAGACAATTGTTTAGACCAGTCATGCCTGATTAATTAAAGGGCAATAATTCCTTTAATCTTGTTGGTCTCAATATACTTCTCAATAATCTGGTCTGCATCATTAGCCAGCATTTTGATGGTTAAGCTCACATACTTCCCATTGCTAGATGGTTTTGTTTTGATTTCATGTGTCTGAAATATTTCACGCACCTCATCTTCCTGCTCTGCAGCAACAATGAATTTAAACATGTACAAAAGAGGCCATTCTGAAACGGCTTCTAATTTTTCTTTAAACGATTGTATATCTTTATTTACGTCCATAACAAAAAAAGGGGCTTTAAGCCCCTTCCACATTTAATTTTATTAATGATTAAAAGAATTTGTAACGTTCATCAACAATACCTGCATTTTCTTCAATAGCAGTTTTAATGGCGAATGAAACACTGTTCTTTCTTCTTTGGGCAATTTGATCTTTATAGCTCGCGTAATCAGCAATTTCAGGTGCTGGCGTTCTATTAAGAACTTTTACCATTACTATACCATTATTTCCTTTCAAAGGTTTTGAAACTTGATCAGCAGCTAGACCAAAAGCAGTTCCTATCGCCTCTGGAGCCTGACCAACTGATGGTAAAGAACTATCAGTAATTTTTAAATCACTCTTAGTACTTACTCTTGCATCAGAGCCATAAGAAGAAGCTATTTCATTAAGAGAGCCACTTAAGCCTGCTAATTTTTTGTTAATTATTTCAGCCTTAAGTTCTTTTTTAACTTCTCTTGTTACAGCAATTTTAGATGATTCAAAATCAGCTGCGTCATCTTCAGTTTGGTCAGTTAAAACAGCCACAACATAAGCGTCTGGTGTTTCAAATACCTCAGAAACTTCTTTTAATGAAGCATCTGTAAATGACCATCTTACAATTTCTCTTGCGCTACCTAGCACTCCAATGCTTCTTTGGTTTTTGCTAAGTTTACCTGAACTCTGAACTCTGTAACCTTCTTGTTCAGCCGAAGCAGTAAATTCAGCATAGTTGGTATTTGAGGCTGCAAAGTAATCAGCTTTTCTAAAGGCCTGATCTCTTGATTCTTCACTAGGAATAATCTCTCTTTCGATGACAGCTATGTCATATGTTTTTGATGTTTTTGGCTCAGTCACATTAATTACGTGGAATCCGTATTGACTCTTTACAAGCTGGTTCACTAAACCTGTACCATTCTTTGCAAATACAGCCTCATTAAATTCATCAACCATTTGACCTTCTTTAAACCAGCCTAAATCACCGCCTTTGATAGCAGTTGGACCTTCACTGTATTCTTTTGCCAATTCAGCAAAATCTTCACCGGCTCTTGCCTTTGCTAAAGCTTCATTCGCTTTTTGTCTAGCTTCAGCCTCATCAATTCCTTCGCCAGTTTTAATTAGGATATGAGATGCTTTTACAGATTGCTTATCAGCATCATAGATTTTAGAAACCTTGTAAAGTGCATATGAACCATTTTCTATGTAAGGCCCTATCACATCACCCTCTTTCAGGATGTTAGTATTACTTGCCAAAATTTTTGGTAAATCAGAAATAGCATAAGTTCTGTAAACATTCGATCTGTCGCTGTTTGCTCTTGCGAAAGCAGAGTCCTCATCCGTATTAGTGAATTCCTCTTTAAGCTCTTCCATGTCTCTTCTTAAATAAAGAGAATCTTCACCTGAAGGAAGAATATCAAAAGCGATATAGCTTAAAGTTCTTGATGCATCAGACTTATATTTATCCTTATGCTCGTTGAAATAACTCTTTAACTGCGACTCGGTAGGTTGAGCTAAAGAATCGGCTACTGAACTAAAAGGAACATATAAATATTCAACTTCTAACGTCTCGTTTTCTTTTTCGTAAGCTCTTTGTGCCTCCGCAGCTGTTACGTAAGTGGTAGATACAAGCAGCTCATCAAACTTAGTTCTTTCCCTTGCAGGTAATAATGATGCCTCAAATGAGTACCACTGGTTTTGCTGCTGAGCTGGAGCCTGAGAAATATTTCTGATTGTTTGAATAACGCGCTCCTTATTAAACTCTCCTGTTTCAGGATCAGTAAATGCTTGTTTAATAATTGGGCTGATATTATCACCTTGAACCATGTCAACCAATTCAGCGTCTGTTACTTCAACACCTAGTTCTTCATACTGCTCTTGGAAAGCAACTTCAATGATAAGGAAATCCCAGGCTTGCTGTCTGATTGAATTCATTTCAGCATCTGAAGGTGTTCTTCCCTGATTTTGCTGGAAGTTAAATTTAAATTCTTCAACTTTCTGCTGGTATCTTTCCAGGCTAATAGTTTCACCGGCTATTTCTCCAACAGTATTTTGACCACCGCCAAAAAGAATTGAATTAGGACCTAGCAAATCGCCAATTAAGAAAGCCAAGATTGACAGACCAATTAATACGATGAGCACCGAGCCCATTTTTACTCGTAATGTATTGAATATTCCCATGTTATGTTTTTTCAAAGAATCGCAAAATAATAGCATTGTGGCGTAATATCAAAATGATTTACACCTTTACTTTTACCCATTAATTTAACTATAGGGTTGATCGTTAACAATAAGCCTAACCATATCAATTCTATTCTCTTCCATACTCTCAATCACAAAAGTAAAAGGAGGCCGCTCTACCACATCATTTAGGCTAGGAAAGTTCTCTGTTACAGAAAGGATAAAGCCTCCTAAAGTGTCGTAATCACCTTCAGGAAGTTCAAGATTATATTTTTCGTTTAGGTAGTCAATTTCCAACCTCGCACTAAAAGAGTAGGTGTTTTCGTTAATTTGAACTTCCACTAAATCTTCATCATCATGTTCATCCTGAATTTCACCAAAAATCTCTTCAATAATATCTTCAAGGCTCACGATACCTGAAGTGCCTCCAAACTCATCCACTACTAGCGCTAAACTCTTATGCTCTTGTATAAACTGGATCATAAGCTCGTTCACTGCCATGGTTTCTGGCACAATGATGATGGGCGTTAATATTTCCTCAATGGAGGCCGGTTTTTTGAATAAGGCTAATGAATGACAATAGCCGATTACGTCATCAATGGTTTCTTTGTAGACCAATACTTTAGAATGTCCACTATCTGTGAAAGCTTTTCTTAGCTCATCTATTTCATCTTCAACATCAACAGCTACAACCTCTGTGCGCGGAATCATACATTCACGTACCTTGATAGTTTTAAACTCCAGTGCGTTATTAAATATCCTCTTATCTAGCTCTACTTTATTTTCCTGATGGTCAACTTGAGTCGTGTTTTTAATGAAATGGTCAAGATCCGTTAATCCAAAAACTGGGCGGTCTTCCGCATATTCTAATCTTAGCACATATCTGATAAATAACTTCGATAGATTGACTATAGCAAAAACTATGGGGTAAGTAACATAATAAATCAACCATAGCGGAAGGGCAAAGAATGATAATAAGCCATTAGGATTAATAAGAAATACACTTTTAGGAGTAAACTCGGCTAATAATAACACCACTATGGTGGCAACAATGGTCTGTGCTACTAAAATAAAAATATCGCTTTGCAGATAATAAGGCAAATAATCAAGTAGCATTGGCTCTACTAACTTAGCCATATAAATACCATAAACAACTAAGGAAATAGTATTCCCAACCAATGTAGTGCCAATAAAAGAAGAAGGCTTTTTTAAGAAACCACTAAGTATTCTGCCAGAAATAACTCCCTGCTGTCTTTGCAGCTCTATATGCAGCTTATTGCTGGAGATAAAGGCTATCTCAATACCTGAAAAAAAGGCTGAAAATAGAAGTGATATTGCTGTATAAAGTATGTAATCGCTTTGCATTATTTGGTATTGCCATCATTTGGCTTACTCTTGTACCTATGTAAAAGTAAGAGACTTATTGACAACATAAAAATCCAATAGCTGTATTCAAAGCCAACAGTTAATGATTGATGGATGCCAATAACGAACAAGGCAAAAGCCAAAGCCAGCCAGATGAAGTTTTTTGTGACTGGTTTGTTTTCTTCTTTTTTCTTTTCCTTAGTCATTTTCAGCTTGACTTTTTAATAACTTTTTGTCTGGAGCTTTTAACCTTTTTGGTTCATCTTTTTTCTCTTGTATTGGCTCTGGTTGAGGTGAGCTATTAGACTCTGAGCTATCGTTTTCAAGATAAATCGTTCCTTTAGGCTCTAAAATTCTGTATGAAGAAAAGTCTTGCTTAGCGGTTAATCCTGTTCCAGTTGAAATTTGATCGTCAGTTTCTATCCGTACAAAAGTTTCAGTATATATTTCCTCTTTTTTAGGACTCCAAAAGAGTTCTTCCGTATTAAGCTTTTGTGGTTCTAAATAGCCAATTACTTCTACATCACCAGTAGCTTTGTAAAGATCAGTCTCTTTGGTATAGAAAGCTTTATCAGCTTCTAAAGTGGAAGAAAGTTCTCCACTAGGTTCAAAAAATTCTATAAAAATCGTATTCGGGAATTCTTTGTCGCCATTTTCAAACTCAAGTTGTTTTGGTGCCATTATTTTTACACGAACTACTGCAGAATCGGAATAAAGAATAGTCGAGCTATCTACCTCCATAGTGGGGCCTTCATATTCAGGGAATTCTTTGGCCTTCTTCTCTTCTTCAGAACAAGCCCAGCTTAACGTTATAAAAAATGATGCGAATAGAATTTTTCTCATGGCGTTAGAACAAAAAAAGCGGTCTGGAAGATTCCGAAACCGCTTTTTCTCAATTTAGTTTGATTAATCTCTCGTTCTTAGAGTAACTGTTTCACCTACCCAACATCCAACTGTTAAGGTACCTCCAACATCGTAACCGTAATTGAATAAATCTTCTTTTGATGGAAACTGCTCTTGAGCAACGGCCATTCTTTCAGCATTACCACCTTTTTGATACATTTCATAAGCAGCAATATAAACGGCTCTATCTTTTACCATGTCTTCACCACCTTTACAATCCTGGAAGCTTTTTAAGTAAAGGTCACCAATTATTATATAAGCCTCTTTCTTAGAGGGGTCAGCCTCCAGTGCTTTATAAGCATTGCTTCTTGCTTCTGATTTGCTACCGCTTTTTGCAGCAATATCAGACAGCTCAAGGTAAATTTCACCCTGTTTGATATTGTCCTCAGTAAGCTCTAGTGCTTTTTTGAAGTACTTAGTGGCAGCATCATAATTGCTGTTGGCTTTGCTTCTTAAAGCTATTAGTCTGATCAATCCATATTCAGGACTATTTTCTACCATTTGCTTTGCAGCTTCCAAGAAAGCCTGGCTACTTGTACAACTTCCAGCTAAAGCAAATTTAACTATTCTTTCAGCATCCTTTAATTGTTTGCCATTTTCAACATATTTAGGATAAAGCTGCTCATCAATAATTGAGCAATTTACAGTTACTGTTGCATTGAAAAGTTTATCAACATAATCTCTGTATTTGTCAATCTTTGATTTGCTTTCTCCAGCAGCTTCCTGAGCATCAAGGAAATCTGTGATTTCAGAATAAATGTTGATTATATCTAAATCAGTTAAATCACCCCCAGCTAATTTATGTCTTCTGGCGGCATCCATGTATGCTACGCTATTAGCAATGCTAGACTTGTTACCCAGCATTTCAAAAGCATCCTTCTCTATTTGATAAAGTTCAGCATACTTATCTTTTCTATCCTTCCAAGCTTGGTAAGCATCATATGCCTTTCTATTAGTTACATTTTCAACATCGTTGAAATACTTCATTCTTAAATCATAAAGTAATACAGTTGAATCCTGTAAGTTTTTCTTGGATTGGCCAGTAGCGCTTTCGTAAAGGTTTTCGTAAACCTTAACACCTTGGATGTAAATAGAAGGATTTAAATCTGGTGTTTCCTTCAATAACCAGTCTAAAGGCGGCTTGGCAGCTTCATAATTTTCAGCTGTAAGCATATCTGAATATAAAGCGTTCTTTTCCATCGCTTTTGCCTTTTTTGCTTCATCTTCCGGCCAGTTCCAGCCATCTTGAGCCATAGTAGCCAAACCTGAAGCAAATAACAGTGTTAGTGTAAAAAGAATCTTTTTCATTTTTCTAAAATTTAATGAAGGTCACATTTCATTGCAACCACCTGTTGTTAAACATTCAAATGAGGGAAAAAGTCACTCCCCCTCTCATTTTATATATCTGTAATCAATTAGTTTGCCAAAACTGTTAAAACTTTTTGAAACATTAATCGAGAATGCATCGAAAAGTTTCATTTTCATTGAAAATTCAGTTTAATCAAACCTTCTTCTAATAAACCATCTGTCATTGTAAGTGAAACTTAAGTTTATTCCGAAGAAGTTTTCTCTTACTAAGCTGTTTTCTAATGTTCCTCTTTGGCCTACTTCAAAGCCTAAATTAATACTAGAAGCTTTACTAATTGGCAAAGTAGTTCCAAAAGTAATGCCAAATCCATTAATTTCTGTATTGTCTATGACAATTGGTCCATTTTTTATGTAAAGCCCAGCTCTATAGGTAATACGCTCATAGTACTTGTCTCCAGATTGAATATCAGGTGTAAATTCGCCACCCACGTTAATGGTAGCGGCAGCTTGTAAATCCTCATCACCAGAGCCGTAGTAAGTATAATTCCTCCAGTCTTGGTAGCTGTAATCTAATGAAACGGCCCAGTTGTTCAATCTATAATAGCTCAAGCCAAAGCTGATTTTGGCAGGAATAGAAGTAATACCTTCTTCATTAATAACTTTAGCATTACTTGAGTCCGTATCGAAAGGGTCAAGAGGATCACCACTTGTACTTAAAAGTTTTAGTGAATTGCTTCTGGTGGTGTTTAAGTTATTTTCAAATGCATATGTTGCACCAAATGCTAGCGTATTTTTCTTGATTTGCTTTCTAACTCGTAAGCCTAATAAAAAGCTCAAATCGGCATAGTTGTTCACATTTTCAGCAGCAACCAAATAAGGAAGAGCAATGGTGTCCTGTCCGTTAATAATGTTTCTGGTACTGTTTCTTTCAGTAATTACGCCAAAGTTATAATTGGCTTCGGCACCAAAGGAGATGTTTTCTGTAATATTCCAACCACCTGACAATCTAAATTGAGAAATATTTCCTTCTCCTGTATAGCTTTTATTAACAGGCCTTACTGTTTCAGATTCATCAAATGACTCAACTAAATTATAATTTTTGCTGGAATAAGGATTTAATGTTAATGAAGCGCCAACTCTTCCAGGCACAATGGGCACAGCCAATCCGATATAGGAAAGACCGCCATTAACCTGATCGAATCTGTTAATTTCATCACGGATGGCTGTTCTCCTCATGTTAATACCCGCCTCGAAAGAAGAGAAGGTTTGACTTCCTAATAATGCCGGATTTAATGAAGGAATGTACCAAGGGCTTCCGTAAGCGATGCCTGCATTGCCCATTCCTAAGTTGGCAGCATAACCTCTATCTGCCATAATACCTACCCCATAAGCTGAATAGGGAGAAACAGTGCCTTGAGCAGATAGGGATGAATAAGAAAGTATTGTGATTATTATGGCTAAAAAGCCTAATTTAATATGACGCATTATGTCTTAAAATTGCATTTAAACCCACTAGTAACAATTCTGGGATTGCAAAGATGGTAGCTTTTATTCTACTTTCAAAGAATTTAGCATCTCCTCCGCTTATTAATACATGTGTTGGACCAAAGCTTTCCTGATACTTTCGAATAAACGCTTCCATTTCTCCAACAATCCCATTAATCACACCGCTGCTCATGGAGGCTTCCGTAGTGTTGCCAAGCCATTCGTCTGCAGGTTGATTTTTAAGTTGAAGTAACGGTAAACGGGCAGTAAAATTATGCATGCTTTTAAAACGCATTTGGGCACCGGGAGAAATGGCACCTCCTAAATAAGCTGACTTATCCGTAATGAAGTCGTAAGTAATGCAGGAGCCAGCATCAATAACAAGCACATTTTTTTGTGGAAACTTGCTTTGAGCGCCAGCAACCAAGGCAATTCTATCAATCCCTAAAGTAGAGGACTTATATTTATTGATAAATGGGATATTTGTTTGCTGATCTAAAAACATAGCCTGATCAGAGTTTAAAGAAAGCTGCAGGCTGATTTCCTCATAAGGTTGATTTACACTAGCAATTATGTATTTATCAATGCTGTATGACGTGAGCGTTTCTTTCATTTCAGCTAGATTTTGAAAAGAAAATTGCGCTATCAATTCATCATCTTTAAAAAGGCCTAACTTAGCCAAAGTGTTTCCTATATCAATTGTGGCAAACATATTCTAGCTTTAAAGAGGTAAATCTAATCAGAATAGTGGAAAGAAAAGAGATAAACGTAATAGGATTAATGTCTGGCACTTCCTTAGATGGGATGGACATAGCCTTGTCTAGTTTTTTGTTTGGTAAGGGTAAATGGAACTATCAAATTAAAAAAGCTTTAACCATTGCTTATGATGACTATTGGCAAGAGCAGTTAAGTGATGCGAAAAAATTAAGCGGATTAGAGCTGGCCAAACTTGATATTGCATACGGCAAATGGATAGGTGAGCGCGTTAAGGATTTTGTAACTGATATGACAGCAAAACCTACAATTATTGCTTCTCACGGTCATACGGTTTTTCATCAGCCACAAAAAAGGTTAACCTTACAAATTGGTAATCTCAATGCAATTCACTCTGCTTCAGCTATACCGGTTATTGGCAATTTTAGAATATTAGATGTTTTAAAAGGAGGACAGGGCGCGCCTCTGGTACCTATTGGCGATAGGTTATTGTTTAGCGACTTTGATTTTTGTCTGAATTTAGGAGGAATAAGTAATATTTCTTTTGATGATAAGCAGGGAGTAAGAAGAGCATGTGACATTTCAGTTTGCAATATCGCCTTAAACTTTCTCTCCAATAAGTTAGGCAAATCTTATGATGAGGGAGGTAAAATAGCTCAATCAGGAAAGTTGAATAACCAGTTAAAAGAAAGGCTTGATGCCATTTCATATTATCAAAAGCCTCTTCCTAAAAGCTTAGGCCTTGAAGATATTGAAGCGGATGTTTTCCCCTTAATAGAAGAAACTAATTGTAGCATTGAGGATAAAATGTACACACTTGTTGATCACATTGCTTTTCAGATAGCTCAATTTATTAAACGAACTAAAGACGAAGGGTGCTTACTCATTACGGGAGGCGGAGCTTACAATTCTTTTTTGATAAAAAAGCTTCAGAACCAACTAAGCTCATTTTACAATATTCGGGAGGCTTCTCCAGAATTAATAGATTTTAAAGAAGCGTTGGTTTTTGCCTTTCTAGGAACTTTGCGACTCAGAAGTGAAACCAACATATTGAGCTCAGTTACTGGCGCTCAGGAGGATAGTGTAGCTGGAGATATTGTAGGAAAAATTAGTCTATAATTTTGTAGTTTTGGGCAAATTTAAAATCAACCTACTAACCATCTGAAAACAAAATTTACATGAAGGAACTCTTAGAGAAATTTGAAAACAAAAAGCCAGAAGTTGTCTTTGAATGGAGCGATCCGGAAACTGAAGCAGAAGGCTGGGTAGTTATAAATTCATTAAGGGGCGGTGCAGCCGGTGGAGGAACAAGAATGCGTCAAGGCTTGGACAAACGTGAAGTTGAGTCTCTAGCCAAGACAATGGAAGTTAAATTTACTGTTTCAGGCCCTTCAATTGGTGGGGCAAAGTCAGGAATTAATTTCGATCCTTCAGACCCTAGAAAAAAAGGAGTGCTTGAAAGATGGTATAAGGCAGTTATTCCATTGCTAAAAAATTATTACGGTACAGGGGGTGATCTTAACGTTGATGAAATTCACGAAGTAATCCCGATTACCGAAGAATATGGTTTGTGGCACCCCCAGGAAGGTGTGGTACAAGGGCATTATAACGCTACAGAACCTGAAAAAATCAAGAAACTTGGTCAGTTAAGACAAGGTGTAATCAAAGTGATAGAAGCTTCAAATTACACCCCTGATCTAAAAAGAAAATATACGGTTGCTGATATGATAACCGGTTATGGTGTCGCCAAATCTGTTGAGCATTACTATAATATTTGGGGCGGCAGCTTAGGCAAGAAGCGAGCAGTTATTCAAGGTTGGGGCAATGTTGGCGCTTCAGCGGCTTATTATCTTGCCAAGGCAGGTGTTTCAATTGTTGGAATCATTGATAGAAATGGAGGCATTATTAAACAAGAAGGGCTCTCTATTGAGGAAGTTACGGACTTGTTTTTGAATAGAAGAGGTAACGAGTTGATCTCTCCGGATCTACTGTCTTTTAACGAAATCAATGATAAAATTTGGGATTTAGAATCAGAAATCTTTATTCCGGCTGCGGCATCAAGGTTAATTAACAAAGAACAAGTTGATGCCATGGTTGCTTCAAAACTGGAAGTGATTGCTGCAGGAGCTAATGTTCCTTTTGCTGATCCAGAAATATTCTTTGGGCCTATAGCTGATTTTGCCGATCAACAAGTGGCAGTAATTCCTGATTTTATCGCTAACTGTGGTATGGCAAGAGTTTTTGCTTACCTGATGACTTCTGATGCTGAAATGACTGATGAAGCGATTTTTGAAGATACTTCGCGAACAATTGAAAGAGCTTTGCGTAAGACTTTCGAGGCGAGTGCTTCTAAAGTGAATATTTCTAAAACTTCTTTTGAAATCGCACTTAGTCAACTAATTTAACAAATAAATAACCAGATCGCCTTAATTGGGTTAATTTATAAATCTATTTTTGCGACTTAAATCTCCAGTTTTTGCATGAGAAACGCATTTCTATTTGCTGTATCACTATTTATTTTTTGCACTGTTCAATTTCCAAGCTCTCAGGCAGCACCTGAAGCAGGCAATACGCTAGCGATTAATGTAGATACGGCAAACCAGGATGATCATGCTATACAAGAGGAGCATGGTAGTGATAAGCAATACGAGCATAACAATGAAAGTCATGCTGAAGATGCTGAGCATGCCGAAGAGGGCAGCCATCATAGTGCTCCTGGCTGGACGGTTATTCCGTTCGTACTGCTTTTATTAATGATTGCTACAGGCCCGCTGTTCTACGAGCATTTTTGGCACAAGAATTATCCTAAAATAGCTATAATATTAGCTGTTTTGGTGGTAAGCTATTACCTTTTTGTACTGAAAAACATGCATAGTCCTATACATGCCGCTTTCGAGTATATTCAGTTCATAGCATTATTGGCCTCATTATTTATTGCTTCAGGAGGAATTGTTATCAATGTTAATAAGCGATCAACTCCTAAGGTGAATGTCATCTTGCTGTTGGTGGGGGCTGTAGTAGCAAATTTAATTGGAACCACGGGAGCGTCCATGTTACTTATTAGGCCATTTATACGAATGAATAAAAATCGTATTCAGGCATATCACATTATATTTTTCATTTTCATGGTGAGTAATATTGGAGGTTCTTTAACACCCATTGGCGATCCTCCATTATTCTTAGGCTTTTTAAAAGGGGTACCTTTTTTCTGGACACTAGAACACAATTTGCTACCATGGTTATTTGCACTTGCCATCTTATCGGTAGTGTTCTTTATTCTTGATAAGAGAAATAAAAAAGGAGAAGAGGAAGATGCTGAAGCTACCTTCGATAATAAAGTAACCATTAGTGGTAAGCGTAATTTCCTATGGTTAGGTGTGGTTATAATTTCAGTATTTATTGATCCCAATGTTTTCCCGTGGGTGCCTGGAATTGAATATGACGGCCAGCAGTTTTCCTATATCAGGGAGGTTATTATGCTTAGCGTAGCATACTTATCTTATAGATTTGCCAAAACAGGAGTCCATGATCTGAATGAATTTAGCTTTGAACCAATAAGGGAGGTAGCCTTTATCTTCATAGGGATTTTTGGTACAATGATGCCTGCATTGGACTTGGTAGGAAATTTTGCGAAATCACCGGCTGGAGCTGAGCTAATAACACATAATACACTTTACTGGGGAACGGGCCTTCTTTCTGGATTTTTAGATAACGCACCAACGTACCTTAACTTTCTTGCCGCAGCTATGGCCTCACAAGGCGCTAGTATTTCTGTATTGAGCGAAGTCAGCCATTTTGCATTAGGTGGTATTTATCATGACTCAGTTCTTGACTTAAAAGCTATTTCGGTCGCGGCTGTATTCTTTGGTGCTATGACGTACATTGGCAATGGCCCTAACTTTATGGTGAAATCAATAGCGGAACAAGTGGGTATAAAAATGCCTTCTTTCTTTGGCTATATAATCCGGTTTTCAATTCCAATTTTGCTACCATTACTGTTCTTGGTATGGTTGCTTTTCTTTTATTTATAGACATATCTTAAAAATCCATGGAACTTCAATTGGTTTCTGAAAAAAGAGAGCAAGTTTTTAGTGAGGTAGAGAGTTACCTACAAGCCAATCGTTTTCAGGTAGTATCAAAAGATTTTGATAGGCCATGGGGAGGATTCTTTGTGATAGATGAATCTCAGGCAGAGGATTTTGCTAAAATGTTTTTTCCTGATGTAGATTTTAAGAGCCTTCAAATATCAGAGAAGCTTAGCCCGAAATTTTTAGTAGTTGCTCCGGAGAAAAGGTTGTCATGGCAGTATCATCACAGAAGAGCCGAGATATGGACCGTTTTAAATGGTGATGTTGGTGTGGTGAAAAGTAATACGGATGAAGAAGGAAGTGTACAGATCTTACACGAAGGAGATCAAATTAAATTAAAACAGGGAGAGCGCCATCGCTTAGTGGGCTTATCAGGCTGGTCAGTTTTAGCAGAAATTTGGCAACATGTAGACGCCAGCAATCCTTCTGATGAAAATGATATTGTTAGGCTTCAAGATGACTTTGGGCGCTAACTTTAGCCGTTATATTGGTTAGCTCTCTTATTTTCTGAAGCTAGCGAAACGGTTTCTTCAATTCTTTTTTGACGTGTTTCTGCTCGCCTGGCTGAAACTATCCATTCCATGATATTTCTTTTGACGGATCTTGGAAATGCTTCCCAATACTTAAACGCAGTTTTATTTTGAGCAAAAGCTGCCCTTAAATCTTCAGGTAAAATACCTTCTTCTATTTCATCCAATATAGTCCAGGAGCCGTTAGCTTTGGCTTCTTCAATCATTTTTAAACCGGCAGGAGCCATTTTGCCAGCTTGAATAAGCTTTTCAATTTTCTGCTTGTTGATCTTGCTCCAGTTGCTTTTCGGATTACGCTGGGAGAAGTACCTGTAGAAACTTTGTTCATCCCGCCTATTAGGCTTGCTATCCACCCAACCGAAACATAGCGCTTCATCAACAGACTCACTATAACTGATACTGGGTACACCACTATCTTTTTTATAAAGAATTAGCCAAACTGCTTCTGTTGTTTGATGATTTGTTTCTAACCATTGCCGCCATTCTGCTATAGACTTAGGATAAAAAGCTGGTTTGCCCTGATAGGTAGTTTCCATTGTGGAATTTACAAAATCAACAATCCATTTTCCCTTAAATCCATTATTTCTTCTGATAGCCAGAACGACTGGAAGTCATCAAATTGAGATTCAAAATCTTGCTGAAAGGCGTCAAAACTATGAGTGCCGTTACTAAGTGTTTTCAACCATTCCGCTAACCAAATCCCCATTTGTTTTGGCAGCGCTACTTCTATAATGGCTGCTTTCTGATGAATAGTGAGTAATGCGGTCATTTCATCAGGAAATGCCAGAATGGGTAAATTCCCAACCCATATCATTTTTGCTCTGCTTTTAGGAAAAGGATCAACAGATTGATTTAAACAGTTAGTAATATAATCGGGTGAAATGGTAGTTTTTGGCACTTTGAAATCAAACCAGTCCTGTAGAGGAAAGTCGAAGCCAATACCCTGCATAAAATTGAAAAGGGATTTCTTTAAGCCGAAACTAAATTTATCATGATTTATACCTGTGGTATCTGTAAAGGCTAAATCATTATTAGCGAAAGTATGCTCAGGATAAACAGGATGGATACCATAATGATCAGGATTTAAACCTACCGGACTGTGTGCCGTGAGGGCGAACTGATGCCAGAAGCCAGATTGTAAAACACCTAATTCAAAAAGCTGTCTTACCATCTCCAAACTGTCAATAGTTTCCTGCTCAGTTTGAGTTGGGTAGCCATACATTAAATAGGCATGCACCATAATGCCGGAGGCAGTTAGGTTTCTCGTAACATTGGCCACCTGTGCAACGGTTACTCCTTTTTTGATAACATCTAATAATCTATCGGTAGCTACTTCCAGACCACCTGAAACTGCAATGCAGCCAGAAGCTTTGAGTAATTGACATAAGTCGAAAGTGAAGCTCTTTTCAAACCTAATATTAGTCCACCAACTTACTGTCAAGTCTCGCCTGATAATTTCCAATGCCAGTTCACGCATTAAAGCTGGAGGTGCAGCTTCATCTACAAAGTGGAAACCTGTTTCACCTGTCTGTGCTATTATTTGCTCCATTCTGTCTACCAGTTGCTTCGCGGCAATTGGTTCATAAAGGCGAATATAATCTAACGAGATATCACAGAAGGTACATTTCCCCCAATAACAGCCATGTGCCATGGTCAGCTTGTTCCATCGGCCATCACTCCATAAGCTATGCATGGGGTTGGTTACTTCAATAACTGATATGTACTGATTCAGGAGCAGATCGGAATAATCAGGAGTGCCAACCTCACTCTGTTTATAATCTTTGAGTGATTTGTCATTTTTAAAAACAACCGTTTCACCTTCCAGCAAAAATGTTCTTTTCAAAGGGACTTCCTTATCGGCTGTATTAACATATTTAATGACCTGCTCAATAGGTTTTTCTCCATCATCTAAAGTGATGAAATCAACAAACTCGAAGACTCTTTTATCGCTTAGGGTTCGTAACTCGGTATTGGGAAATCCACCTCCCATAGCGATTTTAATACCCGGGTAATGCTTTTTAATATATTGACCACAGCGAAAAGCACTAAATAGATTACCCGGGAAAGGCACTGAGAAACAAATTAATTCAGGATCAATTCGGTCAATTCTTTCTGATAGAATGTTCAGTGTTATCTGGTCTATCAGGCTTAATGGCTTGGCTAGCTCCTCATATAATTCATCAAAATGATTAGCGCTTCTTCCTAACCTTTCAGCATAACGACTGAAGCCAAAATGCGGATCAATTGTTTCAATGATGAAGTCTGAAAGATCTTCCAGATAAAGCGTTGCTAAATGCTTGGCTTTATCTTGCAAACCCATGTGGCCAAAGGCATAATCCAGCTCCTGTAATTCCTCGAACCTGCTTGCCTGAGGGAGATAATTATCGGTACAGATTTGCCTTGCGAAAGTAGCATTACGACCCTGAAGAAATGATATTACCTGATCAATGCTGTTCAGATACTCCTTTTGCATGGCGTAGATACGCTCAGCATTTTCTGAAAAGCGTACTTCTGCTTTCTCACTTGCTTCGAATAGTTGTCTTAAACCATCTTTTGAGAAAAGCTTTAAGATCACCTCAATGCCCAAATCCATTTGGTAAGATGGAATTTCTAAAGTATTCAGAAAGCCTTTTAAATAGGCCGTTGCTGGATAAGGCGTATTCAGCTGGGTAAATGGGGGCGTTATAAGTAAAGTATTTTTCAAGGTGGGGCAAAGGTAGTCAAAATGAGTATGCTTATAAAAGACTAGCAAACTAGAGTTAAAAGGTAAATAAGAGGCTTTTATCGATAAATATCCCGTTGGAATAAACTTTTTAAATGAAAAAATTTGAAGTAGAGGCAAATTAGATTTATTTGCCGCCCGATTTAAATTATACAATAGAACATGGGAATATTTACTTTTATCGGAGTGGTTTTGATACTTGCACCACTAATTTTACTTATCGCAAGTATCCAGATTAGGAGAAAACTAAAAGAAGATGAAAACAGCAATTATAAAGGCATTGGACAAAAATTTTTGCTGTGGTTTTCGCCCAAAAAGAGTTTGATAGTGGCAGGTGTAGGCTTATTGCTGATATTCAACACTTCATTTTTATTTTATGCCAGTCCGGGTCATCAGTACTTCATAGTTTCTCCTGCAGGAACAAAAAGTGCTATTTTTTCCTCTGGTATTAAGTTTATTACCCCATTGTCTAAAGTACAAGAATGGCAGAAATTTTTTGACATCAAGGTGATCAGCGGAGATGAACCTACCGAGGGAATTGAGGGGGTAATACCTGATGGTATTCCTATCAGGTTTATAGATCAGGTAACAGCTGATGTAAACATTTCTGTTAGGATGCAAATGCCACAAGATGAACCATCATTTATCAAATTAGCGGAAGAGTTTAGACACCCTAAAAATTTGGTTAATAATACCTTGGTGCCTACTGTTAAAGAGCAGGTAATTAATACAGGGTATATGTTTTCAGCACAGGATTATATTTCAGGCTCAGCAGCCGATTTTAGACAAACGCTTGATGAACAGTTAAAAAACGGAGGGTATTCTGTTGAGAAAAAAGAGCATTATGATACTATTTATGCAAGTATTCAACAAAAGGATAGGGTAATTAAGGAAATAAGAACACGCTATGAGGTCAACAAAAGACTAAACGCTACCGGCAAGCCAATTCGTGTTGACCATGACATTACGAAAAATAACATAATTGTTTCGCAGGTTATTGTGGATCAGGTTGATTTAGAAGACGCTTTTAAGAAGAGATTGGAGGCTCAACGTGATATTTCTGCTCAGAAGCGTATTGAGATGGAAAAAATAGAAACTGCCAAGGCCGAGCAACAGAGAATTTTGGCAGAGGGTGAAAGAGATAAAACAGCAGAGCGTGCTGCTCAGGAAAGAGAACAAGTTAAGAAGTTAATTGAAATTGAAACGAGGTTAAAGCAGGAAGAAACTAATAAAAAGCTTGCTCAAATTCAGTTAGAAACCGAACGATTGAAATCAGCTGCTAAAAAGGTAGCCGCGGATGCACAGTCGTACGAAAACGCTAAACTAGTGCAGGCTGGTCTTACGCCTCAGGAAAAAGCAGAATGGGAGTATAAAACCTCTGTTGGCGTGGCAGAAAAATTCGCAGGGCCTAATGGTGTTAAATTACCACAGTTTTATATGGGTGGCTCAGATGGAAATGGTAAAGGAAACTCCGATGCGCTGCAACAAATCTTAACCATGATGATGGCACAACAATCTTTGAATAACGGCAAGAAATAAAAGATACACTTGCATGTATATTTAACCTTAAGCCTGAGTAATCAGGCTTTTTTTATTTTCAATCTACAAATACTACAAAGCGCACATTATCAAATTGTTAAGTAATTGAAATAGCTTCGTCACAGTTGAGCTAAATTCATAGCTTTCGGCCGTTTTACTTATCCAAAAACCTAAACTATGAAAAAACATTACCTATTATGGGTTTTGTCCATGGCTTGTTTTTTAAGTTACGGTCAAATTCCAGCGGGCTATTATAATCAGGCTAACGGCTTAAACGGTAGTCAGCTAAAAGCAGCACTTCACAATATTATTGACGGACACACCACATATCCCTATAGCAGTAGTAGCACAGATACCTGGGACATTCTAAAAGATGCAGACAAAGACCCGAATAATCCGAACAATGTAATCGGTATTTATTCGGGTTTTTCTATGAATGGGCCAGCCGAATATGATAATGGCAATGGTTGGTCGCGTGAACATGTGTGGGCCAAGTCGAGGGGAGATTTTGGAACCTCCCAAGGACCAGGAACAGATTGCCACCATTTACGAGCAGAAGATGTATCTACCAATTCAGCAAGAAGTAATAGAAACTTCGATAATGCTGACTATTACTATGTGGATGGCTCAGGGCAATACAGCGGCTCAACACTATCAAAAACTAGTGACTCAGAATACATCTGGGAACCGAGAGATGCTGTAAAAGGAGATGTTGCCAGAATGATTTTTTACATGGTGGTACGATATGAAGGCACCAATGGAGAACCTGACTTAGAGCTTACTGACACTTATTTAAGTAATACGAGCAAAGAACCACTCCATTCAAAGCTTTCAACACTTATTGAGTGGCATTTAAACGATCCTGTAGATAATTTTGAAATACAGCGTAATGAGGTGATTTACGGTTATCAGAATAACAGAAATCCATTTATTGACCATCCTGAATACGTTTGTGAGATTTACCCAACATATTGTACGAGCAGTCCATCAAATAATGCTCCTGCATTTGCTTCTGCTCCAATTTTATCAGTTACCGAAGGGGATACTTATAACTACAGTGTAATCGCAACAGATGCTGATGGCGATCCTATAAATATATCTGCCTCATCATTACCATCATGGTTAAGCTTTATCGATAATGGAGATGGCACAGCTTTATTAAATGGTGCTACTTCCTCCAGCGAGGTAGGTATTCATAGCATTACATTAACGGCTAGTGACGGAACAGATAATACCACACAGACTTTTGATATTACTGTGGAAGCTCAGAGCGTGAGAGGAAATGCTTCAGATTTATTTATTTCAGAATATATCGAAGGCTCATCTTACAATAAAGGAATTGAGTTGGCCAATTTTACGGGTTCTGATGTGAACCTTTCATCTTACAGTTTGATGAAGTCAACCAATGGTTCTGGATCATGGGGATCAGAATATTCATTGTCTGGTGACTTAAGTTCAGGAGAAGTTTTTGTGATTGTTCACTCGAGCGCAGATGCTGCTATGCAAGCTCAAGCTGATATTAGTACTGGATCCGGAATTGTTACTTTTAATGGAAATGATGCCATCGGACTTTTTAAGAATGGAGCACTTATCGATCTGTTAGGTAACCCTAATGATGCAGTAAACTTTGCTCAGGATATAACCCTTGTTAGAAAGTCAACTGTAACAGGACCTTCATCAAGTTATCAACCCCAAGAATGGCATCAGTTTGCGACTAATAATTTCAACTTCTTAGGAGCACACTCTTTTGATGGTGGTACAGCTACTAGTTGCGATGTGCCGACTAACCTTTCTATAGCTAATATTACAACAACCACAGCAGATGTAAGCTGGAGTGGTAATAGTTCGGCTATAGGGTATGGCTTGAGATACAGAGTAAGTGGTTCATCAACCTGGACCAATATTAGCGTTTCAGGTACATCTTACAGCCTGGCGGGCTTGAGTGACAATACCGCTTATGAATTTGAAGTTCGTAGTGAATGTGGATCACTTAATTCTAGCTACTCAGCACCCGAAACTTTTACCACTCAGTCAGCTCAAATCTCATATTGCACGAGTGGTGGTCAATATGCTAATGAAGAGTGGATACAAAGAGTTGTGTTCAACACGCTTGATAACACCTCGGGTAGCAATGGAGGTTATGCAGACTTTACAAGTTCATCAACTTCTGTGCAAGCTGGCCAGACTTACAGCTTTTCTGTACATCCCGAATGGTCTGGAAGATCATTTAGTGAAGCTTACGATATCTGGATTGATTATAATCAAGATGGTGACTTTGCAGATGCGGGTGAATATGTGGCAACCATTTCTAAAACAAGAGATGTTGTTGTAAGCGGATATATCACTATACCTACAACAGCAAAAAATGGATCAACAAGAATGAGAGTAAGTATGAAGTACAATAGAAATGCCACTTCATGTGAATTTTTCACTTATGGAGAGGTTGAGGATTACACGGTGAACATTAGCGAAGGTTTTTCTTCTAGAAAAGCTTTAATTCTTGAAAATGTAAAGCCAGATCCAGTCAATAATTTGAAAGTTTACCCTAACCCAACTTCAGGAAAATTATTTGTTGACATGGAAGTTCGAAAAAGAGCTGACGTCAATATTGTATCATTAAATGGAATGCTTGTAAAACAGGCTACTTTCGTAAATGGAGAAGCCATATCAATGAATTTAGAGGGCTTGGATAATGGAATGTATATGCTAATTCTTAAAGAAGAGGGGAATAAGCATGTAACTAAACTAGTTATTAAATAAGCTATAATTACTTAAGTGAATTAGAGGCAGCGATTTTATCGCTGCCTTTTTTATTCAAACTCAACTGTCGATTGCCTGTCTCTGTTAACAATTAGTTTGGTAACATCAGGTCTGGAGTAGTGACCTACAGGATCAAAGTTCTGCCTTTCTTCTAATACTTGGTTGAAGTCAATTTCTCCATAAAATATCCCTTCCTTATGAGTAATTGGCTCCACAACCCAGCTACTATCAGGAGCAGCAATGCATGAGCCACCATCGGTAAGCCATTCAGGGGCATTTTCCAGTATTTTATCTAAGTGAGGCGTATTTTTTGGGAAGTCACTTTTTCTCATGATGCATCCAACTGAAACCACAAATGAACGACCTTCCTTTGCCATAAATCGAGTAATATCCTCAGTATTCCTAATAGAGCCTGGCCAAACAGCTATATGCAAATCTTCTCCTTGTCCGTAAAGGGCAGTTCTAGGTAGCGGCATCCAGTTTTCCCAGCAGTTTAAACCACCTATTGTAAACGCTTTAAGCGGATGAACCTGTAAACCGTTACCATCTCCTGGCGACCAAGTTAGCCTTTCATCATATGTAGGCTGCAGCTTTCTATGGATAGATTTTATCTCACCCTGAGTATTTATGTAAGCCAGAGAACAATAAAGGCTATGTCCGCCACGATTTTTAGCCCTTTCTATAAAGCCCAAATAAACAGCTATTTTATGTTTTGCAGCCAGCTCACAAATATCATCCAATTCGCCTTCTTCGGGTTGTATGGCATTATTTACATAATGGGCATGTAGTTCTTTTTGAATGGGTGCATCCCATTCTGCGCCTCCCGTTAGTGCCAACCAAAAAGGATAACCTGGCAGCAAAGCTTCTCCGAAAACAATAAGTTCAGCATTATTGGAGGCGGCTTCCTCAATGCTTGCTTTTATTTTATTGATGGTTGCTGTTTTATCTAGCCATACAGGAGCAATTTGGGCCAAAGCCACTTTAAGTTGATTTGTCATAAAGAGTCATTTACTTCATCTAAAATAATGAAGCAATTCTTACAAATCATATTATTTTGATAAATAGACAAATTTAACATTTGGCGCTGCTGTAAGGCCCTGCTTTGAACAATGGCTAAAAATGATTTACTTAACATGAGTTTATTGTTAAGCAATGAAGATTCTTAAAAGTGTTTTTCTCATTATCAACTACAAAACCTTTGTAGTTACACTGCTCGCTGTTGCCTCTACCTGGGTTTGTGGGCGATATGGTTTTTCAGCAGATTTCCCACTTACCATTATTGGAATAGCCATCGTATTTCCGGTAGTCTTCTCCATTGATAGTGCTTATAAGAGAAGAGAAAGAACTTTAATGTTGCTCAGCGATTTTAAAGCGCACGTTCAGGCATTGTATTTGGCTTCCGGCCAATGGTTAAAAGAAGAAGATAAGGCTTTTCAGGGGCGACTTAAATCGGACTTAATCACTATTTATAAGTCTCTAAAAGCTTTTTGTGTAAAAGATAAAAAATCAAAACAAGAGCAGGCAGAGAAGCTTTTCCAACAAATAAGCAAGCTCTCCGAAAGTATTCAACAGGTAAGAAATAAAGAATTAAATCCAGGTGAGATTTCCAGGATGAACCAATATGTAAGCAAAATTTTAGTCGATGTGGAAAATATCAAAATGATAAGAACTTACAGAACGCCTCTCACTTTAAGGGCTTATTCTAAAGTTTTTATTTATAGCTTTCCAGTTATTTATGGGCCATATTTTGAGCATACAGCCGAGACCTATGCGCATGGTCTTGAATATATGATGCCAATCATGTTCAGCTTTATCCTTATTAGCCTTGATAACATTCAGGAACACCTGGAAAACCCTTTTGATCAGATAGGAGAGGATGATGTCAAATTTGATGTGGCTGAGCTAGAAGCACAACTAAAGTAAAATTCAAATTACTTTTGGTCTAGTTCCTGAAGTTTAAACTGTATCATTTTCTTGATTAGTGGAAAGGGGATGTCTTTGTTTAGCGGAAACTGAACTGATCCTTTGCCCTGTTTATATGAACTAAGTTCTTTACTAAAA
The DNA here is from genome assembly GCF_016734805.1 of Marivirga atlantica. Classification (GTDB taxonomy): domain Bacteria; phylum Bacteroidota; class Bacteroidia; order Cytophagales; family Cyclobacteriaceae; genus Marivirga; species Marivirga atlantica. Next base: position 363,838 of record NZ_JAERQG010000001.1, on the reverse strand, counting down.
GCCTCATGTGTTGAGGGAGTAGCATAAAGTCCAATGTGTTTCTCATAGGCGGCAAAGTACACAAGTGGCTTCTTATTATACTTATAGGCAGGCATTCCATAGCTTATGCTTTCTATGGCTTGAGGAGCTACAGATTTAACCAGCGCTCTTAGCTGATTTAATATTTCCTGAATTTCAGTAGGAAACTCTTTAATGTATCTTTCTACTGAATCAGCCTTCTTGTTCTGCATATCGCTTGAAATTATTTAGGATGGCTTGCCAGCCTTGCTGTTGCATATCTCTTGCGTTTTCATTCTCAGCTTCAAACTGCTCGACAATTTTTGTGCTATCACCCTCCTCATTAAATGTTATGCTTACTTTGCGCCCATCATCAATCAAATAGGTAATGGAGTTGTTTGGACTAATTTCTGTGTATTTACCTGAAAAGTTGAAGCCCATTTCACCATCTGTTGACTCCATTCTGTAAGAAAACTTAGCACCAATTTGGAGATCATTTTCAGCATTCGGACAATGCCAATCATCACTTGCAAAATTCCATTTAGTAATATGTTGTGGGGAAGTCCAGTATTCCCAAACTTTATTAAGTGGAGCTTTAACAGTGGTCGAAACTTCAATAGGATCTTTCATTTGAAAAATATTAATAACGTATAACTAAATTTAGTGAATTAATGTGAAACTCCTTCTCTTGCTGATGCTCATCAAAAGTTAAAAACAATGACGGGTCATCGGCTGGTTTAAACTCAATAGATTCTAGCTTTTTTAAATGATGTGCAAGGCCATGATTAATTTCCTTTTCTCTAATGCTAAAGTCTGCCCTGCTTAATGTGCTAATATTATTTGGATGATTTATTAGCTCATTGCCAGCATCAAAAGTTTTGCCTTTAAATGGTAACCTAAAAAGCCATGGTAATTCTTTTTCATTTATATATTCTATTGATAAAGCTTCAGGGAAATAGGCTGGAAAGTATTTTTTACCGTCAAGAAAAAGCGTGTCATTCGATGGGTCATTCACTAAGCCTAAGCCAAAGCGAGAATAGTTATTGGTAGCAAATTTAGACCGTTCCAACAGGTCAATTTTTGAGGCTTTTCCATTTTTTAACTCTTCCTCATTGTGCACCCAGAGTATCTCTAAGAAAAAGTTCTGAAAGTAAAATTTTCGATTCCTGGTACCTTGATCAGGATGGATTCTGCTGCTACCTTCTTTAAATCCAAGTGCTTTTAATTCATCAGCCTCTTCTCCTGCCTTGTCGGAAAAGATGAAAATATGATCAACCATCATGTAGTACTTACTTTGGTTGCATATGTTTTTGTAAGCCTTTTTTCTTGAATCTGGTCATAGGCTTTCACATAATTTGGATTTTCTGTTCCCATCAACCTGTCCCATACCCTAAAGTATAATCCGTAATTCCCTTTAAACTTTGAATGATGCAGGTTATGATGAACCGAAGTATTGAAGACTTCAAATAGCCATGTTCTTCTGAACCACAATGGAGCAATTTCGAAACCTAAATGACCATATACATTGATTATAAAGGAACTAAGAGCGAACAGAAATAATGCTATTGGGTGAAGAGGAATTATAAAAATTACAATCGGAATGATAAGCGCTTCTGCTATTGCTTCAAAGAAATGAAAAGAATAAGAAGCCCAAGGTGATGGATTTATTGATTGATGATGCACTTTATGCATATGCTTGTAAAGCTTAGGTGCATGCACTGCTCTATGCATCCAGTAGAAATAAGTATCATGAATAACTAAGGCGAGCACTACGCTTGCAGGAATCCACCACAAAGGATAATCAGTCTTTTCCAGATAGATTTGAGAATAGATGCGAAGCGGTGTTTTGGTAAAAACAAAGGCAACAATGCCTATGATTAAGGTGGTAAAGAAGGAGTTTTTTATTTCTCTCAGAAAATCTTTGTATTTGGCATCTCGCTCCTGAATTTTTGACTTTAAGTATTTCTCAAAAAATAGCTTGTAGAAGATAATAAAAGGAATGCCGGCCACTATAAAATAGCGGATCAAAGAAACGGCTACTATTTTTCCATATGTGAGAAATATTTCCATACGATAAGTAAGACTATACAAGATACTTAAGAACGTAACTTAAAGCAAAAGGTAAGTTGTATTCAATAAAAGAAATCATTTAGCATCGAGGATTTGGTTGATCTTTTTAAATTGAAAGCTAATAAAGAAAAGCTTATGGTTCACGGTACACACAATGCCGAGCATGATGCTCGCAATGAAACGGTAAAGATTTATGTTAACGGAGAATTTCTTCCTCGTTCGGAAGCTAAAATATCTGTATTTGATAGTGGTTACCTGATCGGTGATGGCATTTGGGAAGGTATCAGGCTTCATAAAGGAAAGCTTGCTTTTATTGATGACCATATGAAGCGTTTATGGGAAGCTTCAAAGTCAACAGGGATAAATTTACCGTGGACAAAAACTGAACTCATTGAGTTGATTTACAAAACCTGTAAGGAGAATGACATGCATGATGAGGTGCATGTACGAGCCATGATAACTAGAGGCATTAAGAAAACACCTTCTCAAGATCCCAGGCTGACTATATCAGGTCCTAATCTTGTGATTATTGCTGAACATAAAAAGGCTTCTAACGAAACTAAAGAAAAGGGCGTAAAACTGTTTACTAGTACAATTCGTAGAGGTTCACCGGATTACCTTGACCCCAAACTCAATTGCCATAGTAAACTGCATGAAGTACAAGCACTCATACAAGCTATAGAAGCCGGAGCTGATGAAGCCTTGATGCTCGATATCAACGGCTTTGTTTGTACCTGCAACGCTACCAATTTTTTTACTGTAAAGAACAATGAAGTTTGGACTTCAACCGGGCAATATTGCATGAATGGTATTACCCGCGCTAAAGTAATAGAGGTGTGCGAGAAGCATGGAATCAAATGCAGACAAAAGGATTTCTCTCTTTATGATACTTATGGTGCAGATGAAGCTTTTGTAACGGGCACTTTCGGTGGCTTAACTCCGGTAATAAAGATTGATGGAAAACAGATTGGGAATGGAAAATATGGAACCATGACCAAAAAGTTGAGTGAATTATATAACGACTTAATAGAAGAAAGCATTCATGGATAAAATCAAAAGAATTTTTATGTGGTCAGGACCAAGGAATATATCTACTACCATGATGTATAGCTTTGCCCAGCGAGCGGACACTAAAGTTTATGATGAACCACTTTATGGTGCTTACCTGAAAGAAACAGCAGCGAAGGCATATCATCCTGGGGCAGATGAAATTCTCAACAGCATGGAAACGGATGCACAACAGGTGGTGGATATGATGACAGGCTCACATGAGGAGGAGGTAGTATTTTTTAAGAATATGACACATCACCTCATGAATTTGAATAAGGCCTTTACAAGGCAAGGCTTCAATATTTTGCTTACCCGTAATCCGAAAGAGATGATTCCTTCTTTCGCTAAAGTAATTCCTGAATTAAGCATGAAAGATATAGGTTATGCCGAACATCTGGAATTGATGGAATATTTTGACAAGCATGAGATTCCATATGCTGTGCTCGATGCAAAAAATGTATTGCTTAATCCTGAGGGGGTACTTAAAAAATTATGCGAAAAAGCAGGAATAGCCTTTGATAAAGCTATGCTAAGTTGGCCAGCTGGCGCCAGACCTGAAGATGGTGTTTGGGCCAAATATTGGTATGCTAATGTACACGCCTCAACTGGTTTTAAGAAGTATGAAGCTAAAGATGAACAGTTTCCTGCTCACCTTGAGGCTTTATTAAACGAGTGTATGCCTTATTATAAAAAGCTTGAAAATTTAGCATTGACTTAATGCCCACTATAAGTGCTATAAACTATGGTATCACCTTTTATTGAAAGGGATTCAGAATAGCCGGGCTCTTCAGCTATTTCTATAAAATTTTCTGACATTTCGTAGCTTATACCATCTTCTTCATAACTACCTAATGAGTAGTCATTTTCCAAAAATTCCGAGAAATAACCATTATTTAAATAATAGAAAAGAACTTCATCATAATTAAACGTATTCTTCGGATACTTTTCACTCTTTGAATAGCCTGTGACATAAGTATCTTCAGTGCTAACGACTCCATTAGGAAATATACAAGTTATATGTTTTTCTTTCTTACCGTTAAACATTTTCATGTACTCATCTGTGCTCTCAAAAGTTTTTGTTTTCACGGTACAGCTTTTGGTTGTATCCTTGTTTGATGCAAATACTGTTGTAAAATCCAAGTCACTTAAATAAGTGATTTCACCTGTCTTTTCAATCCATGCCAGGTAATTATGAACCTTGAAGGAACCCTTGTATTTAGTAAAGGCAGGAGATTTGATTTTTACAACAGCAGAGCCATTATCTAGCCGAACAGTTTTACCACTAAAAGGAGCTGTATTGGCTTTTAAAGAAATGATATGGTCAGAGGCTATTTCAGGTCTTAACAATACTTCTTTTGCATAAACTCCTGCTGTTTGCTCATTCGCATAATTTACAGTTAAATCGGCTAACTCTTTGGTAGTAGAGATGCCGATGGCAGCTATATAAAAACCAGGGTTCAGTCCATTAACCGTGTCTGACTTGATTAAAAACGGCTTGTTTCCAATTACTTTTCCACTGGAAAAGGTATTCTTGCATTTCTGTAAGGCTTCTTTACCTGCTTTTTCTGTTTTGCCGCCACCTGCTACAAGGAGATAAGCAGTACTTAACCTATTCTTTAAAATATCACCACTTGGTGCCGCGGTATAGCTGTTGTCTGGAAAATCGGTTGTTTTCCAATACAGATCAAATCCTTTTTTATAGGCTTTTGCCTTTCCCTTTGCCTGCGAATAGCAACTTATGAAACTTAAATGAAGCGTGTCACCAACAACTTTTCCTTTTACAGGACAATCTGGAGAACCTTGGTTTTCCATTCCACAGTCAACCCTACTTTGGCTGAGTCCGCAATAGCTTCCAGTTACTAGAGCGCCATTTTGAACCAAATCTAAAGAGAAGCTATTACCAGCGGAGTAAGCAATAAAATATTTTCCTGAAAAATCTTTGGGCTGTTCATCAGCCGTGTATTGATCAAATTCACTAAAGTCTTTGAGAAATTTTTCATAATCAATTGGTTCAGCATCAGATGTAGCTGCAGTAGTTTCTTCTGAACTCAAAGTGTCATTTGAAGAGGCTTCTTCTTCTGATTCGTTGCTTGAGGACTTATTATCACACGAAAAAATAGATACAGCAAATAGAATAATTATGCTTTTTGAAAACTTCATCATAAGACAGCAGGGTTTAGTTTCTTATGAAGGAAGATAGCACTTATTATGATTTTCCTAATATCAATTGCACAAAAAAAGGGACTCAATTGAGTCCCTTTTAAAATCTATTAAACTTAAGGATTATTTTCCTTCTTTAAATTTATCAACCTTCGTTTCTGGCTCAGCTTTCGGGAATACGTTGTTGCTTGTTTCCGTATCAGCTAATTCATTTTCCGGATCAAATACAAGAGATTCAACTTCCTTGTCAAGAATGAATACTTTGCGAGTCTTACCCTCATTTTTTCTCCATATCTCAGCAGGAATCATTTTAGTTTCTGAGGTACCATCTGTATAGTTGAATTTCATTAAAAGAGGACTCACCAGACCGCCTTCGTTTTTAAAGGTTACTTCATAGAAATGCTTGTCTTTGTAATACTCTTCAATGGCTTTATCATCCATTTTACTTCTATACTCGCCATACCAGAAAGACGGTGTTTCCTGAACTGTTAAATATTCAGGCCCATCACTGAAGTCAGTTTTCTTTTCTTCTTCGCCTTCTTTTTTACCACCAAGGTCACCTTTAGGTGCTTTGGTTTTCTTCTCCATATCTTCTGCCTTGGTAGCAATTCTGAAATATTTCACTTCATCAACAGCTACATCAACATGATCTGTTGTATAGAACCATCCTCTCCAGAACCAATCTAAATCAACGGCAGACGCATCTTCCATTGTTCTGAAGAAATCAGCAGGTGTAGGATGCTTAAACTTCCATCTTTGCGCATAAGCCTTGAATGACTCATCGAATAATTCAGGTCCTAGAATAGTATTTCTTAACAAGTTAAGCGCTGCAGCAGGTTTTGTATAAGCGTTAGGGCCTAATCTTAATACCTGCTCAGGATTTGTCATGATTGGTCTTTGCTTGTCCTTGCTACTCTTCATATAACCAGTAATAGCCTGAGGTGAGTTATCAGTATAAGGTAAGTCAGGGTAATATTCCCACATTACATTAGACTCTAAGAAAGAGTTCAAGCCTTCATCCATCCAAGCCCACTGACGCTCATCAGAGTTTACAATCATTGGGAAGAAGTTATGACCTACTTCGTGAACGATTACGTAAGTCATTCCTAACTGAGTTCTTGTAGAGTAAGTGCCATCAGGATTTGGTCTGCCAAAGTTGAAGCAAATCATAGGATACTCCATACCGATTGAAGCCGCATGAACTGATGTAGCTTGTGGATACGGATAATCGAAAGTTCTTTCAGAGTAAAGAACTAAAGTGTTTTTTACAGCTTTAGTTGATTCCTCTTCCCAAAGTGGATTACCTTCTTTTGGGTAGAAAGATTGAGCAAATGGCTTACTTGATTCAAGCTCTACCATCATACCATCCCAAATGAATTTTCTTGAAGCAGCAAAACCGAAATCTCTCACGTTTTCAGCTGAGAACTTCCAAGTTTCGTATTTAGTGGATTTCTCCTTTTCATTTTCGATAGCCTCTTCCTCAGTAACAATAAAAGTTTGCTCAGTTGATTTTAAGGCTTTCTCGTATCGGTTATACTGATCTTTTGTTAATACCTCTTTGGCATTTTGCACCATACCTGTTGCACCAACAATAAAATCATCAGGAACAGAAATTTCTACATCAAAATCACCAAAAGTTAAGGCGAACTCTCCCGCACCTAAGAACTGCTTATTCTGCCATCCTTCAACATCGTTATAAACAGCCATACGAGGGTAAAACTGAGCGATGGTATAAAGCGAGTTGCCATCTTCTTCGAAATATTCGAAACCAGATCTTCCGCCACCTTTCATTCTATCATTGATGTTGTAAGACCATGCCAGTGAGAAAGAAATCTCATCACCAGGGTTTAAAGTTTCTTTCAACCTGATTTTCATCATGGTTTTATTGATCAGGTAATTCATCGGGTTACCTGAAGCATCCTTCACATAATCAATTTTGAAACCACCATCAAAGTTGTAGGCGTCTCCACCATTATCAACATATTGCTCGATAAATTTTGCAGGAATAGTGTCGTTAAAAAATGAATAGGTTGAAGTAGTCTCCATGTCAGAACCGTCTTTTCTCAGGTTCTGATCAAGTTGCAACCATAAGTAGTTTAGTGGGTGCGGAGATTGGTTATAGTAAGTGATTGTCTCACTACCGGTAATTTGGTTTTGAGCCTCATTAAGTTTCACCTTAATTTGATAATCAGCCTTTTGTTGCCAATATTTTTCACCTGGAGCACCAGAAGCTGTTCTGTAAACATTTGGAGACGGTAACATAGTACCAAGCTGCTCAAAACGCTCCTTGTATTCGATAGTTTCCTCTTGGGCAGTGGCCAAAAATGGCACAAATACCACCAAGCATAAGAGTAGTTTCTTCATAAAAGATTGTGTTTAATTTTTAAGATAATTATTCAATAAAAGAACAACAGAGGCAATAATAATAAAATTATGTGAGTAAAACGCCTTGAGGAGCGCCTATTACATAAACGGATGATTCCTGTGAAGAAATACAGTGTTTAGCGGAACAAAAAAATGAGGGTACTGGAAATAGGCTAATTATGGATTAAAGGTTACTTATTCTCCTCAAAAATTTCAGAAAAGCTATTTCTATAAATTACCTGAAATAGGATATTGTATGAAGCAGGTGCGCTATGTTTACTTTTTACCGTAGCGGAATCGGCAACAGACTCAACTTTCTGGGTGCTTTTTAATGAATCAGTTGAAACCTGCAACAATGCATTTTCAACTATCGCCTTAGCAGAGGTGTTTTTAGGTTTTTTATCTTCTGTCTCAGATTTGGCAAAAGCCGTACCTAAACCTAAGAACATTATTGCTGTCGTTAGTACAAATGATTTCTTAAGAGGTGTGTTTACAAGCTTTTTCATATCATGGGGAGTTCAATGTTTTCAAATATACAAAACATATGCGAATATCCATCAAACTGGTAAGATGAATTGAATAGGTAACTCTTTAAAAATGAGTACGGTAGGGGCTGATCTAAATGACGGGTTTAATGATTTGATTTTGTTCAAGGCTTTGTAGTTTCAAAAAACTTGACATTATTCATCAATTAAGCAGTAAAATAATTGTATATCTTAGCGTTATGCAGTTGATTAAAATCATCAGGAATAGGGTTGTATGGTAAGTTCTGTGAGTGACTCTCCCTTTATGGGTAATGCCACTTCTGGCATGTATAAAAATAGAGCAGCACTTAAATGGGTAGCGCTGGCTTCTTCCATTATTATTGGTTTCTCATCAGTTTTATACACAAATAGTGTAGTTGAAGAGCTGAAGGAAAGGGAGGAGTTTTACATTTCCTTATATGCAAAGACTCTGGAGTATACGGTAAATTCTGAGAGTGACAATCTGGCTTTTATCTATCAGGAAATTGTAACGCCTAATAATTCAATTCCTATGATAGTAGTCAACTATGAAGGGGTTCCTACTATGTACAGGAACGTTAAGCTAGATAGTAGTAAGCTTGATCAACAGGAAATACAACAGGTGCTCAATAAAGAGTTGAAAATTATGGAGCAGGAGTATGAGCCTATTGTAATCTCTTCTGAAATCTCTGATAAGGTAGAAGACATTTATTACATCTACTATAGAAATTCAGACCTCATCTATAGACTCAGATACTATCCTTATGTACAGCTTTCTGTTATTGCTGCTTTCGTATTTTTCGGATATGTTGCCTTTAGCTATTCCAGAAGAGCAGAGCAGAACCAGGTTTGGGCAGGTCTCGCAAAGGAAACTGCTCATCAATTAGGGACTCCTCTTTCTTCTTTAATGGCCTGGCTTGAGATCATGAAAAGTGATGATGATATAAAGGATAAAGAAGTGGTACATGAGCTTGAAAAAGATGTTGACAAGCTTGAAATGATTACCTCTCGTTTTTCCAGCATTGGCTCAGTTCCAGTTCTTACAGACCAAAACATCTCAAAACTGATTAGAGAAACGCTCTCATATCTGGAGAAAAGAGTATCTAAAAAAATAGAAATTCACTTCAACTGTAAGGATGATTTGCTTACGGCAGACATCAACAAGCCACTATTCGACTGGGTAATTGAAAACCTCTCAAAAAATGCAATTGATGCTATGAGCGGTGAAGGAAAGTTGACCATTATGCTAAAAGAAGGCAAATATGGTGATGCTTTAATTGATGTAACAGATACAGGCAAGGGCATAGCCTCTGGAAAACTAAAGGAAGTTTTTAGGCCGGGCTTTACTACCAAAAAAAGAGGTTGGGGGCTTGGACTTACCCTGGCAAAACGAATTATTGAACACTATCATAATGGGAAGATCTTTGTGAAAGAGTCGGCCATTGATAAAGGTACTACTTTCCGAATCATCCTTAAAAAATAGGAATTTGGCAGCTAAGCTTGAATAAGTAAACAGCTACTGCATAAATCATTCTTTGTACTATATACTAATTATGCTACATTTGCAGTCCAAAGAATGAAAAAGTCAAACAAAATAGGGAAAATCAAGAAAATTGCGCTTGTGGTTTTAGGCCTGATAGCAGCAGTATTGCTGTTTATCCAGCAACCTATTGTTGACTATTTACAGGAAACAGAAAAGGCTGATTCTACAACTACTGCTCAATCAGAGAAACAGCCTGAAGATACTTCTTCATATCAAATTATGGCATATGAGGTACTGGTTCCTGTAATGCAATTTAATCTTTTTCATTCATTTGACTTATTACTCGAATTACCACTTTTAGAAGATACAGCTTCAGAAACTGTTGAAAGCACAACCTGGGTTTTCGACACCTTTCTGGAAACACTCTTTAGTAGGATTACAACCCCTAATGCACCCTAATTATAAAAAATAATTAGATTCTCTAGCAGCCTTCGGCTGACTTTTAACCACACACAATTTATTAAGACAACCGCAGAGGATATCTAAAGCTTTTTCAATCGCTTATCCCGAGCAAATAACAAATTCAAATTACAAACACATGAAATCGGCATTAAAAATTTAGACTCGAATTTTATATAAACCGGGGATAAATTTTTAATCAAAGATTCCATGTGACAACTAAAAAGCAATTATACAGACATGAAAAACAAGGGTTTTATAGTGTTTATGACAGTTATTGTGACGCTACTTTGCGTTTATTACTTGTCATTCACTTTTGTATCAAACGGCATCAAAGAAGATGCAACTGAATACGCAACAGATGCTAACGGAAATGTTAACTATTCTGAGAGACAGCAGTATTTAGATTCTGTTTATAATGAGCCGGTTTATAACCTGCTTGGAGCGGAATTTACCTACAAAGAAGTTCAGGATTTAGAATTAAATCTTGGTCTTGATTTACAAGGTGGTATGCACGTTACCTTAGAGGTATCTCCGGTAGATATTATTAAAGGTCTAAGTGGAAATAATGAAGATGCAGGCTTTCAAGAGGCTTTAAAGGTTGCTCAGGAAAGGCAGAAGACAAGTCAGAAGCCATATGTTGAACTATTCTATGAGGCTTTCCAAGAGATAAATCCTGATACTAAGTTGAGCTCTGTTTTTGCTAATTCAGCTAACAGGGGTAAAATCAGCTTCCAAACTGATGATACCGAAGTATTAAGAGTTATCCGTAGCGAAGTAGATGATGCGATGGATAGATCTTTCCAAATCTTAAGAACACGTATCGATAGATTTGGTACTTCACAACCAAACATTCAGCGTTTAGAAAATACAGGTAGAATTCAAATCGAGCTTCCTGGTGTTGACAATCCTGAAAGAGTAAGAAAACTATTACAGGGTGTTGCCAAACTAGAGTTTATGCAGGTAATGCCAATTAACGAAGTAAGCGGAGCACTTTCTCAAGCGAATGACATTTTAGTTGAAGAGCAAAAAGAAGCTGCGGCTAATGAGGTTGATGCAGAAGGTACTTCTGCTAGCGAGAACACACAGGAAGAAAGTGGCAACCTTGCCGACCTATTAGGAGATGATTCTGCCGAGGCAGATTCTACTTTAAATGAAGGTGATTCTACAGATTCAAATCTGGATTCATTAGCTAATAATGAAGTTTCTCCATTGTTCAGCTTATTAAGAAGCCAATATGGTCTTGTATATGAGCTTGAAGATACGGCTACTATTAACAAGATCATTAAAAGAGAAGATATCCGTGCTTTATTCCCAAGAAATACCAGATTGGTATGGGATGTTAAGCCACAGCAAGATGAAGAAGGTGGTCAGGAGTTCCTTGAACTTTACGTTGTAAAAACTCAAAGAGGCGATAAGGCTATGTTAACTGGTGAAGTGATCAATGACGCTCGTCAAACATACGATGATGTTGGGCAGCCGGCTGTAGATATGAGCATGGATCCTAATGGCGCTAGAAAGTGGGCTAAAATTACAAGAGAGAATATTGGAAACAGAATAGCCATTGTACTTGATAACTACGTTTATTCTGCCCCAGTGGTAAATAGTGAAATTCCTAATGGTAAGTCTATCATTCAGGGTAACTTCACCATTGAAGAAGCTAAGGATTTAGCAAACATACTAAAGGCAGGTTCTTTACCAGCACCAACAAGAATTGTTGAAGAAGCTATTATTGGCCCAACTTTAGGTAAAGAAGCGCAGGCTCAAGGTATTATCTCAATTGTAGCTGGTTTAGCGATTGTGCTAATCTTTATGGTAGCATATTATGCCAAAGGTGGTTTAGTGGCCAACATTGCTTTGGTATTCAATATCTTCTTTATTTTAGGAATCTTGGCTCAGCTGAATGCGGCATTAACACTTCCTGGTATTGCAGGTATTGTGTTAACAATTGGTATGTCCATTGATGCCAACGTACTAATATTTGAACGTATTCGTGAGGAAATGCGTGGCGGTGTTCCATTACTAAGAGCAATTTCAGCAGGTTACGAAAAAGCTTATAGCTCAATTGTAGATGCTAACATTACAACCTTCTTAACAGGTGCCATTTTATATTGGTTAGGTCAGGGTCCTGTTAAAGGTTTCGCCATTACCTTAATGATCGGTATTGCATGTTCATTCTTCTCAGCGGTATTTATAACCAGAGTAATTGTTTCATGGATGAGCAAAAAAGGTGAAGACAGCAAGATTTCTTTTGCTACTCCATTCTCAAGAAACTTATTGAACAACATTAGCGCTAACTTTATGACGAAGCGTAAGATGGCTTATATAGGCTCAGGTATCATCATTGTTATTGGTGTTGTGTTAATGACTATGAATGGCTTGAACATGGGTGTTGATTTTACAGGTGGTAGATCATATGTAGTAAGATTTGATCAGCCTGTTACACCTTCAAAACTTGATGTGGCATTAGGTGACTCATTCGAAGGAAAAGGTGTTGAGGTGAAAACCTATGGTGCTGATAATATCCTAAAAATTACTACATCTTACTTAGTAGAGGATGAATCAGCAGAAGCTGATACAAAAGTTCAGGAGTCATTGATTTCCGGCATTAATGGAGCAACAGGAATGAGCTTCGTTCAGGATGAATCAAGAATGGGAGAAAATTCATTTACCATAAGTGGATCATCGAAAGTTGGAGCTACTATTGCAGATGATATTAAGAACTCATCTCAGGAGTCAGTAATCTTCTCATTGATTGCAATCTTTATCTACATCTTAATCAGGTTTAGAAGATGGCAGTTTGGACTGGGAGCAGTTGTTGCCTTATTCCACGATACTTTAATTGTATTATCAGCTTTTGCGATTGCCAAAGCTTTCGGAATAGCATTTGAAATAGATCAGGTATTTATTGCGGCTATTTTAACGGTAATTGGTTACTCAATTAACGATACCGTGGTTGTGTTTGATAGAGTTAGGGAAACTTTAGGTATTAGCTCTAAAGAAACTAACGAGCAAACATTTAACACCGCTATTAATAATACCATTAGCAGAACCTTAATGACTTCATTAACTACTTTATTGGTAATATTGGTATTGTTCATATTTGGTGGTGAGGTATTAAGAGGCTTCTCTTTTGCTTTATTAGTGGGTATTGTAGTTGGTACTTACTCATCAATCTTTATAGCTACTCCAATTGTGTTGGATTTAGCTAAAGGAAAGAAGAAGCCCGCTGTTGAAGCCTAATAAAAGTAGCTTATAAATAATAAAAAACCCCGACTGTTTCAGTCGGGGTTTTTTATTATGATATGCTAAAAGTTGATTTATTGCTTCACGATAAACTGCTCCAGATCCTTCAAGCTGATATTTCCTTCATAATAAGCCTTACCAAAGATTACGGCAAATACACCCATATCATTAAGGCGTTTAATGTCATCAACACTTCTTACGCCACCACTGGCCAATACCTTTATTTCAGGGAATTTCTTCAATATTGACTCATACAGATCAAATGCAGGTCCGGCCAATGAGCCTTCCTTACTGATGTCGGTAGTTTTTACATATTTCAAGCCTCTGTCATAGAAATAGCCGATATGTTCCAAAATGTCGATATCGGTATTTTGCATCCAGCCTTTGTAGGCAATTTTTCCATTTAATGCATCGGCTCCTAAAGTCATTTTCTCTCTACCGTAAGAGATAATCCAGGAGGCAAAAAGCTCTTTATTTTCAACAGCTACTGAAGCCGCAGTTATGTAGTCAGCACCGTATTCAAAAGCTTTGCTAATATCTCCATCAGTATTAATTCCGCCTGTAAAATCAAGCTCCAAATTAGTATAACCATTGAGGGCTTCCAGAATGTGGTAGTTCACGGGAGAGCCTTTATGAGCACCATCTAAATCAACAAGGTGCACCACTTTAATTCCGTGATCTTCCAGTTTAGTGGCTACATCAATCGGGCTTTCATCATAAATCTTTGCTTCTGATATCTTTGCTCCTTCAACACGAATGATTTTTCCGTCTTTAATGGCTATTGATGGAATGATCTGTATCATATGGGTTTCTCCTGTTTTTAAGATTGATATTAAAATAGTGAAATCTTACAACAGCAAAAAGGCTGTTATTTTATTGTTATATTTTCAGGAAACATACTACTTCCTTTTCCCGAAAAGGTATTGAATGTAAGGCTTTAATTGTAATTTTACAAGTGCTTTAGTCTTTGTAAGTATCGATTAAGACCAGTTTTTTAAAGATTAATACGCAATTTGCGTTCACAAGGAGTTTTTTTAGCCAGTGGATTATTATCAAACCAAAATTTATGAAAGGATAGCTCGCTTTGTACCTGAACAAGCAGTGCCAATGTGTTACGAGCTATGGGAAGAGGCGCCTTTTAGGTTCATAATCAGTAATTCAAGACAAACTAAATTGGGTGACTTTAGAGCTAAGGGAAATGACGAACTGCCTGTAATTACTGTCAATAACAACCTTAATCCTTATTCGTTTCTGCTCACCTTTATTCATGAAGTAGCACATCATAGGGTTTATGATAAATTCAAGAATAGAGTGTTGCCACATGGTCCTGAATGGAAAAAAGAGTTTCAGCACTTAATGAAACCATTTTTAGAAGCTGGTATTTTCCCTGAGCCATTAAGAGGTCAATTAACCAAGCATATGAGAAACCCAAAAGCCTCTTCCCAAAGTGATATTGCGCTGGCTCAGACACTTTCTAAATATGATAAGTCTGATCAAAAAGGAGTCCCATTAAATCAGTTAACTATAGGAGCTCGCTTCAGTCTGGAAAAGAAGGAATTCCAAAGTATTGAGAGTAGAAGAACAAGGGTCAGATGTAAAGAGCTTAAATCAGGAAAGCACTATTTAGTGCATAAACTTGCCATAGTTCAGCCTTTAGAGTATTAATTAAAAGCCTAACCTTCTTTGCATTTGTGTAGCAACTTTGGCATATAGCGTTTTTGGCTTAAAGGTTCTCCAGTCCATAGTATCGAACTGGCCGCCAAAGTTTATGTATGAATCAATATTGAATTGTTGCATCTCTTCAGTTACAAAATCTCTGAAGTTTAGCCCCACAATCCATCCATCTTCAACGTCATCAAACCACTCTTCATAATAGCTGTCGTCTGACCCATGAAAGTTCAGAATATTTTCACCCAGTAATATAAATTTATCAATGCCTTGTAGCATCATATGTTCAAGAATATTTCTCTTGAGATGCATGATGTCATTGTGGAGGGCGTCATTCCATTCGCCTATTAGCTCTATTATAGCAAAGCCTTCATCATAATGAGCGTATAGGATTTTAATGTAAAGTGTTTCGGAACCTATTGCATCCCAGGCAGGATCGATATAGTAACCATAAATGGTATCAGTATATAACTCGTAATTGTAGTCCTTGCCGTGAAAGGGTGAAAGCTCATCGTCCGATGAATCATAATATTTTAGCCAGCTGTAATAAGGCTCAATGTGATGCATTTATTTCTTTTTGTAATTGGTAATAGCTTGTCTTACGGAGCCATGTTGCAGCAACAGCTCATGAGCTTCAGAAGTTTCAATATTTAAGGCATCTTGAATCATTTTTGTACCTCGAGCTACTAATTTGTCGTTGCTAAGCTGCATGTCAACCATTCTATTTCCTTCTACCTTCCCTAGCTGGATCATTACAGTGGTGCTAATCATATTAAGCACCATTTTTTGAGCCGTACCGGCTTTCATTCTTGTACTGCCTGTAACAAACTCTGGCCCCACTACAACTTCGACAGGGCACTCACATGCACTTGCTAATGGCGAACCCGGATTACAACAGATACAGCCTGTTAAAATACCTTCTTCTTTAGCTTTCTTGATGCCCCCAATTACATATGGGGTGGTTCCGGAAGCGGCAATGCCAATAAGTACATCCTTGGAGGTTATGTCAAAAGCCTTCAAATCTTCCCAGGCTTGCTGCTCATTGTCTTCAGCAAATTCCACAGCTTTGCGTATGGCGCTATCACCACCAGCAATGATACCAATTACAGTGTTATGATCAACTCCGAAGGTTGGAGGGCACTCAGAAGCATCTAAAATGCCTAACCTTCCACTTGTTCCGGCACCAATATAAAAAAGCCTTCCGCCTAATTTCATTCTATTCACTGTTGCTATAGTGAGCTGTTCTATTTGGGGAAGTGATGCTTCAACAGCATCAGCAACAGATTTATCTTCTTGGTTAATGCCCTTAAGCAAATCTCCAACGGTTTGCTTTTCCAGATCTTTGTGATATGATTCTGACTCAGTAATGCTCATGTTAAAAATGCTTCTGATGGTATAAAGTTAAGCCGGCAATGGGGCTTTGCATAATTAATCCTGTATTAAGCTTATTTTTTTCTAATACCTTTCTTAAGATATTATTCACACTATAGGCCACGCCACCAATAAAGTGGATCGGCAATTCTTTATGCTTTTCAAATTTGAAAACCGATTTCTCCAAAAACAGCTGGAAGGAATCAATCAAAAGGTTTAAACAAAATGGATGACTCTGATGCTCGAAAATGAAACTAAAGAATGAAGCCAAAAAAGTATTAGGTTTAGCTTTAGTATAGAGTATTTCTACAACCGTATGCCGATTAATTTCTGGAAATTTTTCTTTAAAACTGTTTTGAAGGTCATGGGGTAGTTCGTGCTCTAAATAGGCCTTCAATATTTGTTTGCCCAAATATGCTCCGCTTACTTCATCTCCTAGAATATATCCGAGGTTTACCATTTCTTCTACAATACCATTACCATCGTAACGGCACGCATTAGATCCTGTACCCAAAATACATATAATACCGGCTTGATCTGCCGCGCTTGCTCTTGCAGCTGCTAACAAATCATGATTGACATCAACCAAAGATGTGTTGAGGTTTAGTCTATCCGATAGGGCATTTTTAATTCTTTCGGCATTTTTTGGATTACTGCAGCCAGCTCCATAAAAATGCACCCTGTCTATTGTTTCATCATTTCCTATTTGAAGTTCTTTTGTTAACATATGGCCCATTTCTGAGTTTGATATGTAATTAGGATTTAGTCCTGAAGTTGTTTGCTGTTCAATTTTACCATTATGGTAAATAAAACGCCAGTCTGTTTTGGTTCCGCCACTGTCGGCAATAATCTGCATAGTTGTAAATATTAAAGCGTTAATTTAACATACGGTAATTTTTCAATAAATTAGAACTTGATAAATATTATCCTTCGTGATGAAAAATAAACTTCTAGAAATATTGGGTATAGAAAAGATAATTAATAGTGTTCAAGGCTTAATTGAAACCAGGGTTGCTTTGATTAAAGAAGAAATTGAAGAAAAAGTGGCCTTGACTATGGCTAAGGCTATACCGTTGTTACTGGCTTTCTTTGCAGTCTTTCTTTTCGTGCTTTTTGGAAGTATCACATTAGGGATTTATTTATCGCAACTAATGGATAGTTATATAGCTGGTTTCGGTATTTTAACCGGAGTATACTTTTTACTGGCCATTTTCCTTTTTCTTATAAAGGATAATAAAGCTTATAACAAGAATTTTTACGATCAGGTAAAAAAGAGGAAATAGAACAATCGAAGAAAATTATATTTATGGATAATAATAGTAGCCTTAGAGAGAGAAGCAAAGTTTATGAGGATGAGCTTACAGAGCAGTTTGCTGAGTTGTCAGAAAAGGCAATTGATGTTGGTAAGCAAGCTCTGATAGTGGCAGGAGGAGTTTTTGTAGCTTATCAATTGGTAAAGCTAGTGGCTGGTGGTAAACGAAAGAAAAAGAAGGCCTACGAAAATGTGTCCGATGACCATAAATCCGATCTTTCTGATAAAATAATTATAAGGGAAAGTAAGCATTCTAATAGTTTGTTAGATGAGTTGAAAGCTGAGGTGAGCACCATTCTTATTGATCTTGCGAAAGCCAAAATTTATGAATTACTTAGAAACTTAAGCCAAAACAATCAGCATGAAGAAGAGTCAGATACAGGAGCAGCTTAAGGAAGGACTTAGCGAGCAGACTAAATATTTTGCTTTATTGATTGACCCTGATAAGGTTGACGAAATCCCGGATCTTAAGAAGCTTATACATGTTGCTATTGAAAACAAAGTCGATTTCTTTTTAGTAGGGGGTAGCCTTATTGTTGGTAATGCCCTTGGCGCTTGTATTTCTTTTATAAAGTCGCAAACAGATATACCTGTTATTCTATTTCCTGGCAATAATCAATACATAGACTTGCAGGCCGATGCTATTCTCTATCTTTCCCTCGTTTCAGGCCGTAACCCGGATTTACTTATAGGCCAACATGTATTGTCGGCTCCTATACTCAAAAGGAGCAATATTGAAGTGCTATCAACGGGTTACATGCTAATTGATGGAGGCAGAAGTACTTCGGTATCTTATATGAGCAATACAACTCCTATACCGCATGATAAGGTAGATATAGCCATGAGTACAGCCATTGCAAGTGAGTTGCTGGGGCAAAAGCTTATTTACATGGATGCCGGAAGTGGGGCAAAACAAGCTATTTCAGAGAAAATGATTGCTTCTGTAAAGCGAGCTATTGATATACCCTTAATAGTTGGTGGAGGAATTGATAATGTACAAAAAGCAAAAAGCGCCTGGAAAGCAGGCGCTGATGTAGTTGTTGTTGGCAATGCAATTGAAAAATCTCCTGATTTGCTTATTGCATTAACGGAAGCAAAAAGTCAGTTGAATAGTCAATTAAACATTCATTAAAGACTCTCTTCTTCTCATTTTACCGGCAGGTATTCCGAACATCATCTTGAATCTTCTACAGAAATAAGCTGTGTCTTTATAACCCACTTCCTGACCAATGTCCCTAATGCTTTTCTTGCTGGTTCTCAATAATGTAACAGCTTCTTCCATACGCTGATACTCAATATAATCCTGAGGATTAATGCCTGTAAGCATCTTAAAATATTGACCAACATAATCTTCAGAAACGTTAGCAACCTCAGCAAGCTTCTTATTAGACAAATCGCCACCAAGGTGCTCATTTATATAATTGAAGATATCTATTAATCGAGGATCTTTAAAATAGGTACTATTAGTAGCAAGCTGTTCAACAAAAAGTTTGTTTCTTACTATGTGTCTGAACAGCTCAATTAATAATAATTCAGTAGAGACCTTAATCATCCTATCGGCACCTGGCTCGTCCATTCTGGTTTCTCTAAAAATACCATCATGTATAGACTTAATAGTACTGTTAGTAAAGTTGAATGGAGGGATGTCTAATGACGAAAAGAAGTTAACAGAATCGAAAACCTTTGCTTCAAAAGAAATATAACTAAAACTATCACCACCTTCACTCAAAAGCTCATCGTAGTTGATAGAGTTGAAATATTCCGATTTGTTGGTGATGAAATTGTCGTTAGTAACCTTTTCAATTTGACTACCTCTTCCGTAAGTAATCTGATGTGATTTTCCACCAGGAATAAAAGCAAATTCACCCTCTTTAACTAAGAGTTTTTCCTCCCCTACTAGTATTTCTCCCTTGTTGACCAGCAATAGCTTATTCTCTACCTCATAAAGGTTAGTGACTGTTACTGGCTTCAATATTTTTATGCTCTTGGCTTTAACAAACTTAACGCCCAGAGACTCAATGATTTTATTATAATCTTCCATTTTCTAAGTTTATGAATGGATTAACTTTAAAAAGTAAAAATTATTTTAATTTGAATTGTACAAATCTAATAAGTTATAGCTTAATTTCAAACAAAATAAAAAACGCACAACCCTACGTTTGATGTAAGGTTATGCGTTTCAACGAACTTTTTAAAGTGATTATTTTAGAATACCTCGGGAGATTACCACTTTCTGTATCTCAGAAGTACCTTCATATATTTGTGTTATTTTGGCATCGCGCATGAGTCTTTCAACATGGTACTCTTTAACGTAACCATAACCGCCATGAACCTGAACAGCTTCAACCGTAACATCCATTGCAACTTGGGAAGCATATAGCTTAGCCATTGCGCTGGCTTGAGAGAAATCTTGACCTTGATCTTTCAACCATGCAGCTTTTAAACAAAGCATTCTTGCCGCTTCAATATTGGTAGCCATATCAGCTAATTTGAATGCAATAGCTTGATGTTTGTTAATTTCTTTACCAAAGGCTTTTCTCTCTTTTGAATATTTTAATGCAAGCTCATATGCTCCAGATGCAATACCCAAAGCTTGCGCTGCGATCCCTATTCTACCTCCGTTTAAAGTAGCCATAGCAAAATTAAAACCGAAACCATCTTCTCCAATTCTGTTTTCTTTAGGTACTTTAACATCAGTAAACATTAAAGAGTGCGTATCAGAACCTCTGATTCCCATTTTCTCCTCTTTCTTACCAACTTCAAAACCTTCCATACCTTTTTCAACAATGAAGGCATTAATACCTTTATGGCCTTTGTCTTTATCAGTATGAGCAATTACTAAGTAAACTGAAGCACTATTTCCGTTTGTGATCCAATTTTTGGTACCATTAATAAGATAGTGATCACCTTTATCTTCAGCAGTAGTTCTTTGCGAAGTAGCATCCGAACCAGCCTCAGGCTCTGAAAGGCAGAAGGCTCCTATTTTTTCTCCTGTTGCTAAAGGCTTAAGATATTTTTCTTTTTGCTCTTCGGAACCATATTTATCAAGTCCCCAGCATACCAAAGAGTTGTTTACCGACATACAAACAGAAGCAGAGGCATCAATTTTAGAAATCTCTTCCATGGCTAAAACATAAGAAACAGTATCCATGCCTCCGCCATTGTATTTAGGATTAACCATCATTCCCATAAAGCCTAACTCGCCCATTTTTTTCACTTGCTCGGCAGGGAATATTTCTTTAGTGTCTCTTTCTATAACGCCAGGCAACAAGTCGTTTTGAGCAAAATCTCTTGCGGCAGCCTGAACAGCTAATTGTTCTTCTGTGAGTTGAAAATTCATTCTTTTTAAAGGTTTTTTATTTTTAAAAGAGCAACAGGATGTTCCTCTTTTGGTTTATAAAATGTTTGCCAAATATAGCAAAAATCCATTAATCATCACCGCCCATAAAGAGCATAACGTAGTAAAGTAATGTTACTAATGAAGCCAAAGCAGCAACAACATATGTCATGGCAGCCCACTTTAAAGCATCTTTGGCCATGTCGTGTTCTTGGTTAGTAGCAATGCCTGATGTTGTCATCCATGCAAGACCTCTTTTGCTAGCGTCAAATTCAACCGGCAATGTGATTAGAGCAAATAAAGTGAAAATGGTATAGCAGCCTATTATTACCATCAACGCCAATTGGAAATTAATTAATTGTGGAAGCAAGAAGGCTCCTGCAAACATAGCAATGAAAACAATATTGATAATTCTTGCACTAACATTTTGCAAGGGAACTAAGGCAGATCTCATTTCGAGCCAGCTATAAGCTTTAGCATGTTGTACAGCGTGGCCAACCTCATGTGCAGCAACGGCAACAGCGGCTGCTGATCTACCTTCATATACATCTCTGCTTAAATTAACAGTTTTGTTTGACGGATTGTAATGATCAGTTAATTGACCCTGAACAGACATTACTTCTACATCATAAATACCGTTATCTTTCAACATTTTTTCTGCGGCCTCTTTTCCTGAAATTTGTGAGTTAAGGGCAACTTTAGAGTACTTCTTAAACTTGCTTTTCAATCTGGACTGTACTGCAAAACTGGCAATAGCGAATCCAATAAAAATGATGATTAACATTTATCTATTTTTTTATTTGATTAATAATTTGAGTGGTTGAATAGCCTTCCACTAAGTCAATAGTTTCAACTTTTCCGCCATTTTGCATTACGATGTCTGCACCAACAATGTTGCTTATATTATAGTCGCTGCCTTTTACTAAAATATCTGGTTGTAAGGCTTTTATTAAATTATAGGGTGTATCATCAGAAAAAAATGTAACTGCATCAACGAATTCCAGAGCGGCCAATAATCTGGCTCGAGCTATCTCATTGTTTACTGGCCTATTTTCGCCCTTTAGCTTTTTAACTGATAGATCGGTGTTAACTGCAATAATAAGCTTATCTCCTTTTTCAGCTGCCTTTTCGAGATAGTCTACATGGCCCAAATGAAGTATGTCGAAACAGCCATTGGTAAATACCACTTTATGGCCAGCATTTTTCCACTCTTTAATGACATTCAGTAGTTGTTCCTGATTTACAATTTTAGTGTGCGTTGGCATATATCTCTCCTGATTTTCTCTTTGGAATAACCATACTAATAAAAAAGGAAATTAACCCTAGAACCATAATTGCCACAGAATTGGTAGTATGAAGAAGCAGTGCGAAAAATATCCCATCATTTTCAGGGATTCCATAGAGTAGCAGGCCTGCACTCATTAAATAATGGAATGCGCCAATACCTCCTTGCACTGGAGTTGCCATACCTATTCCGCCTAAAACTAGCATTGTAAACCCGGCAGTAATACTTAGTCTGGCAGTTTCTTCAAGGCTAAAGATTACTACATAGGTCATCAAATAATAGAGTATCCACATAAATATTGTACTCGCTATAAACTGTGGACCTTTCTTCAATTTTCTGATTGAAAGAACACCTTCAACCAACTGTCTTAAGAAATTAGCTACTTTATTAAATAAGGCATTTTGTTTGAGCTTTGCGCTATTCCTTTTAATAAGGAAATAGGTAGCGCCAATAACAATCATTATAAATAAGAGTACAAACCAAATTGTGTTGTTAGGGCTCAAGCCTTCTGTTTTTTGGCTTATTAAACTCAAGAAAAACTCACTTAGCATGTCAAACTCAAGGCTTAATGTTATGAGTATGACTACTAATAAGCATAACACATCAATTATTCGTTCTGTAACAACGCTTCCTATACCAGTGCTAATAGGCACATTATCTGTTTTTTGTAAGATACCACACCGACTGATTTCGCCCATTCTTGGTACAATAAAATTGGCCAGGTAACCAACCATAACAGCTAAAAATGTTCTGCCGGATTTTAAGTCATATCCAAGTGGTTCAAGCAACAAATTCCATCTGTAAGCACGAACAAAATGACTCAAGAACGATAAACCAATTGATAGATAAACCCATGTTAGATCAACTTGCTTAAATCGCGCAACCATCTCAGCAAAATCGAGATCTTTATATAGGTACCAAAAGAGAAGTACAGCCACAGCTAATGAGATGGTGTACTTCAGAAAGGATTGAATGCTCTTTCTCAAGCTTAGTTAAGTTTATTGTGCTGATCAGGAAATATCAAAGATGGTTTGAATTGCTTCGCCTCTTCAAAATCCATTTGAGCGTAACTAATAATTATAATAACATCACCCACCTGGGCTCTTCTAGCGGCAGGTCCGTTCATACAAATCATACCGCTTCCTCGCTCACCCTTAATAACATAAGTTTCCAGGCGCTCTCCATTATTCACATTTACAACCTGTACTTTTTCATTTTCAATTAGGTTGGCGGCATCCATTAAATCTTCATCTATGGTGATACTTCCCACATAATGAAGCTCTGCCTGTGTGATCTTTACTCTGTGTATTTTAGACTTACAAACCTCAATTAACATAACGTGCTCATCAATTCGGCTGCAAAGTTATGAAATTAAATACATGTTATCTATTAATCTCACATTTCCTATGTAGCCTGCAATACATAGAACTGTATCTTTTGCTTTGTAGTTCGATGATTTGGGCTTTAAATCTGTATCAGAAACAATTTCTAAATATTCTAATTTTGCCGTAGATTTTTCAAAAATTGATTCTGTTTCTTTTAAAATGGTTGAGCTGCTGACGTTATCATTATTTAGAATCAATTCCTTAACCCTGTTGAGGGTGTTATAAAATATGCTCGCTTCTTGCCTATCTTCTTTGCTCAGCCTTTCATTTCTTGATGACATCGCAAGACCATGAGGTTCCCTTTCTATTGGAACGGCAATTATTTCTATAGGAAATAGAAACTCATTAACCATTTTTCGAATAATGGTTAACTGCTGAAAATCCTTCTGGCCAAAAAAGGCGAAATCAGGATTAACTATATTAAAGAGTTTGGTGACGATAATTCCAACACCGCTGAAATGCCCTGGCCTGAATGAGCCTTCCATTACATTTTCTAAATCTCCAAAATTAATATTGATGCTACTTTTAGAAGCATACATGATTTCATCCGATGGAGTAAAGAGTACATCTACATCAAAAGGCGTTATTTTTTCAATATCTTCTTTTAACGTTCTTGGGTAGGCGCTCAAATCATCAGCATTGTTAAACTGGGTTGGATTAACATAAATGCTTACTACTACAATGTCACATTTTTCTTTAGCTGCTTTTATTAAACTTAAATGACCCTGATGTAATGCACCCATTGTAGGTACAAAACCTACTGTTTTGTTGGCTCTTTTGTGTTTAGAAAGAACCTTTTGAATATTTGAAATATTATCGCTTACCAACATGAAAAATGTGCTAATTTATAAATTATCAGAACAAAACTAGCTTTTTACTAGCTTTTTTAATGTAAATAGGATTTTTTTTTGTATTTTTGTGCTTCGTTTGTGAATTAATCAAATCTTAATACTATATGTCTAACCTTCGAATTCTTTACGTAGCCAATGAAATTAACCCTTTTTTAAAGACTTCGGCAGTAGCTGACTTTGTTAGAAAATTGCCTCAAGCTATGCAGGAAAAGGGAATGGAAATCAGAATCTTGGTGCCACGTTTCGGCCTGATAAATGAAAGAAAAAACCGCTTACATGAAGTAGTTAGGTTATCAGGTATTAATATAGCAGTTGGTGAAGAAGAGAAACCATTGATTATTAAAGTGGCTTCTATACCAAATGCTAAACTTCAAGTTTATTTTATCGACAATGAAGATTATTTTCAGCGTAAATCAGTTTTCCATGATAAGGAAAATAATTTTTACCCTGACAATGATGAAAGAGCAATTTTCTTCTGTAAAGGTGCGTTAGAAACGGTGAAAAAATTAGGTTGGGCTCCTGACGTTGTGCATTGTAACGACTGGATGACGAGCTTAATTCCAATGTACCTTAAAACCACTTATAAGAACGATCCAATATTTAAAGATGCAAAATCTGTATTTACTGTGTATAATACAGAATTCTCTCATAAATTTGGGACCGATTTGCTAGACAAGGTAAAAATGCTGGACATTGAAGATAGCATGTTGTCTAACTTAGAATCGGCAGATTATAATGGTTTCATAAAGATTGGAGCCGAATATGCAGATGCAGTAATTAAAGCAGAGGATGAATTTAAAGACAATTTGGATGAACTATTCTCAACAATTGAGAAAGACAAAAAAATCGATACTATTGAAAAGGGAGACGGATTTACTGAATCTTATTTCAACTTATATAACGAGTTGGCTGGATAAGCCATTTAAATTTTCTGGGCTGGCTATTCTGCTGGCCCTATTTTTCGCATCATGTGAGGAGCCCCTTGAAGCACCATCAAGCAAGCTGGTTCCGAATGATAATAATACTAATCTAAAGTATATTGAGCTTCCTTTAGAAGCTAGTCAGGCGGCATTTGATACTTCAATTGTCAGTTCCAATAATATAAACGGTGCTGATGGAATTATATATGTTGGTCACAATTTTGATGATCAAATAGGGGATGCGTCTTTAGAGGCGTATGCGGGACTAAGTTTGCAGGCCGGGTTTTCACGGGACAGCATAACCCCTGATGCGGAATTATTAGACATAAAGTTAATTTTACGCACATCTTATCTCTATGGAACAGAATTTACTGAACTTCAAGAATTCAATGTGTTCAAGCTTAGTGATAATATCTTAGCTGGTGCTCTTCATTATAAATTAAGTGACACAATAGCCTCTTCTGAATTGGTAAGCTTACCTAATAGTAAAGTGATTGATCCTGAATACTTTTTGGCAAATGAAGATCCGGACAGTTTAGCCATACCTCTAAAAAGATCCTATGGCTTGGAGTTGATTAAATATATTTCAGATGAATCTTTTGACAGCGATGAGCTTAGAAATGCTCTGAATGGAATAAAAATTCAATTGGAGAATAGTGTGAATGCAATAGAGGGATTTGATATTTCAACTGCACAAAGTTATATTGAAGTAGCTTTTAAAGACCCGGATGAAGCCCTTAGTGATACTTTAAGGTTAAACATTATTTCTTCAAGTTTTACTAATGCTGATTTTACTCCAAAAGGTATTATGCCTTCTAATTATTCGGCAAATAGGTCTTTTGCTTTGAATGACGATTCTCAGGTTTATTTCAACAGTCTTTTGGGTATATATCCTAAAATTAAAATTGATAGCTATTTAAGTTTTATAGATAGTCTAGATTATATGATTATCGATAAAGCTGAAATAGTTTTGGGTAAGGACTTGTCTGCTGTAGATAATCTATCTGAACAGACCAATCCTCCTGCAATTATTTTTCCGTACTTTCTGAATTCAGATAGAATAGAAAAAGTTGGAGAAGACTTTTGGGGTATACAAAGAAATTTTTCATCAACTGGGGGAGTGTCAAATCAGTCGGCTGCTTCAAATTTATTAGCCCTAAACTACAGAGAAGATGAATCTATAATATCAGGAGATGTGAGTCTTTTTCTTCAAGAAGTATTTGATAACAGAGATTTTTGGGATGAAGAAAGGTCGATTCTTTTAAATGGGCAATTTATAAATAGGAACTCAGAACCTTTTGACCCGAGAGCAACTTTTACAATTGGAAATTATAACAACTTTTTAATCAATTCTGACGATATTAAGTTGAGAATATATTACACCACTTTTGAAAATTAAATTATGTGTGGAATAGTAGCATACATCGGGCATAGACAAGCCTCAGATGTTATTATAAAAGGACTAAAAAGACTTGAATATAGAGGTTACGACAGTGCAGGAATAGCACTTATGAATGGTGATCTTAATATTTATAAGAAGCAGGGCAAGGTTTCAGAGCTTGAAAAGCACCTCGAAGGTGAGAATCTTTCAAGTACTATAGGAATTGGTCATACAAGGTGGGCAACACATGGCGAGCCTAATGATGTTAATGCGCATCCTCATTTCTCAGAAAGCGGTAACCTTGCTATAATTCACAATGGCATTATCGAGAATTATTCTTCTTTAAAGGAAGAGCTCACTAATAAGGGCTATACTTTTAAAAGTGAGACTGATTCAGAGGTTTTTATCAATTTCATTGAGGATATCTATAAAAACAGCAAAGACGTAAGCTTAGAAGAAGCTGTAAGGTTGGCTTTAACAAAAGTTGTAGGAGCTTATGCCATAGTTATCATGTCAAAGGATAACCCTGAACAATTAATAGCTGCCAGAAAGGGCAGTCCTTTAGTAATCGGGGTTGGTAAAGATGAATTCTTTTTAGCTTCAGATGCTACTCCTATAGTAGAATATACCAATGAAGTAATCTATGTTAATGATTACGAAATAGCTTTAATTAAAGACGGGAAAGTGTCGGTACGAGACACAAAGGATGTTAAAATGACTCCTTATATTCAAAAAGTTGATCTTGAATTAGAGGCTATTGAAAAGGGTGGATTTGAGCATTTTATGTTGAAGGAAATTTACGAGCAGCCTAAGTCCATTAAAGATTGCTTCAGAGGACGTTTAAAAGCCAATGATGGTAAATTAGTGCTTGGAGGTATTAGAGAATATTCTAATGCTTTGATAAATGCTGAACGTATTGTCATTGTTGCTTGTGGTACCTCGTGGCATGCAGGGTTAGTAGCTGAGTATATTTTTGAAGAATTCTGCCGAATACCTGTTGAAGTAGAATACGCTTCTGAATTTAGATATCGAAACCCAGTAATTAAGGAGGGGGATATCATGTTTGCAATATCTCAATCCGGTGAAACGGCTGATACATTAGCAGCCATGGAGCTGGCAAAATCCAAAGGAGCAGTTGTGCTTGGTGTTTGTAATGTGGTTGGGTCATCAATTTCGAGAGTATCTCATGAAGGAGTTTATACACACGCTGGACCTGAAATAGGAGTGGCAAGTACTAAAGCTTTCACCGCTCAGTTAACTGTGTTGACTATGATTGCTTTGAGAGTTGCACATCGCAAAGGAACGCTTGCAGAGCAACGCTATAGAGAAATATTAGTTGATCTTGAGAATATTCCAAACAAGGTGGCCAAGGCTCTTGAAACAGATAAGCAGGTTGAAAAAATAGCTGCACTTTTCAAGGATGCTCGAAATTTCCTATATCTAGGGAGAGGGTATAACTTCCCGGTTGCACTTGAGGGTGCATTAAAACTCAAAGAAATTTCTTATATCCATGCGGAGGGTTACCCGGCTGCAGAGATGAAGCATGGGCCAATAGCCTTAATCGATGAGGAAATGCCAGTGGTATTTATAGCAACTAGAGATAGTTCATACGATAAAATCGTTTCTAATATTCAGGAAGTTAAAGCAAGAAAAGGTAAAGTAATTGCAATTGTTTCTGAGGGGGATTCATTAATTCCGGGAATGGTTGACCATACTATTGAGGTACCAGGAACTCATGAGGCGCTTATGCCAATGGTAGCAACAATTCCGCTTCAATTATTATCATATCATATTGCTGTTATGAGGGGAACCAATGTTGATCAGCCGAGGAATCTTGCTAAATCAGTTACAGTAGAATAAAAATTAGCTGTCGGTAATAGTCATGGGGCTTGTTAATAAAGTCTGGACAAAAATAATAAAGTTTGGACAATGTTAATAAAGTTTGGACAAATGTAAACTAATAACATAAAGGATGAGAGATCATCCTTTTTTATTTATAAGGTGTTATTGATTAAATGGTTTAAAAAACTCTTCGAGAGTGATCTCAAGAGCTACTGTTAAAGTAAATATTTTTTTAATTGAGGGGGTGCGCTCTCCTCTTTCTATCTTTCCTATATAATCTTCATGGACCTCTGCCAGAGCAGCTAATTGTTCTTGACTGAGGCCTTTGGATTTCCTCAATTCTATTATTCTTTGACCTATCTTTTTACTTAAATCCACATGGTAAAAGTAGATTCTCAGAAAAGTCCATAACACAGACTATTTGTGCGGAATTATTGAATTATTATTATATTTAATTTGCAAATCGTATTAACTAATGGGGCATTTAAGAAGAGTTATTGTCAAATACACTAGTCGTAAAGACAATTTGGGTTACTTTCATAGGTTTGTCTACATGCAGAACAATTATGAAACAGTCACAAAGGCATTAATCGAAATGGACTCAGGAGACTTAGAACTATATGATTTAAGAAGTGTAAAGTTTATTGATAAGCCCAATAAAAACAGCTCGGAAAAATTACCTTAATAAGAGGCTTTACTATGTAATTCATATTTACTTTAACTCAATAATTGGTAAAGTAAAGAGATATAAATAAGACGATTTATATAAAAATCTTATTCCGCTATATTTTCATTTTCATCGTTTCCAAGTTCTAAAGCCTTAACAGATTGAACAGCACTACCGGCAATACCTTTAATAGATCCATACATATCAATCGTATTTGTAACGACTTTATCAATTTGCTTTTCTCTTTGTTTCCATATTCTCTGCATTGATCTTTTCTCACTTTCTAAATCATTTTTCATCTGAGAAAAACCTTCCACTATTGCTTCAATTTGCATTCGGAATGTATTACTTGTGAGGAAATCATATAACATATGCATTTTATCACCTTTACCCTCTTGACTAGCTAAGGCAGAACTCAGTTGTATTACTGATTCTCTTATTACAGAACAAAGGCCTTTAAACTCCTCATAGTTACAAATCCAAACCCCATCTCGAATTCCCATTCTAGCCATATCAGCAGGCATTGCCTCTGTTACTAAAATACCAACATCAGCTCCTTTGTCTCTCATGTCAGCTTTAAACTTTTCTATCCATCCAGGTTGAAAGTCTTTGGTTCGTTTACTTTCATAATAAATAGAACCACAGTTTTGTCTGGTTCTGGTATTAACTATTTGAATGCAATCTCCACCACGGGCCCCCTTCTTAATTTCTTCGATACTATCTAAGGGAAACTGAGTGATAAGCCATTCTTCTATTGCCAATTCTTGAACCTCTCCTTGTAGCTGCATAGAGCCTTGCTCTTGCTTTCGCTTCATTTCTTCAGTGAGCTTCTTCTGATCTTCAAGCTGTTTTTGAAGTTCTTTGAAGCGTAATTCATTTCTTTCTTCTTCTGCCTTCCTTATTTTATCTTTCTCACTATTTAACTGCTCATTGAGCCGTTTCTGAGCTTCAGCCTCTGCTGCCTCTTTGAGTTCTTCTTTCTCCCTTTTAAGTTTTTCTATTTCAGCTTTTGTGCGGTTGAGTTCCTTTATTTGTTCAGATTTTGCATTCAACTCTTCTTGTAAAGACTTAAACTGTTCTTGATTCTCATCTAATATTTTAAGTTTTAACCTCTCTTCAGCCTCTTTTGTGCGCTCTTTTAGCTGTTTTTCAAGCCTTTCCTGAAATAATTCATTCTCTTTACTTTTCTTCTCTTCAAATTCCTGTCGTTGTTTGGATAGCTCAGCCTCTTTTAGTTGGAATTCTTGCTTGAACTTTTCTTCCACTTGATGTGCCAGAATATCTTGAACATCTATTGAAGTCCCACAATTAGGGCACTTAATTTTTTCAGTTGGGTCACTCATAATCTTTTTATTTTTTCCATAAGGAAATGATTTTATTGAAATCAACGTTTTTCCACTGCTCTTTCCAGATTTCAAAATATTCTATATCAGAAGACTTTGGCTCTGGATCGCATCTGTCAATCTTAACTAAAGAAGGCAGTGTAATTGATTCTCCAATAAGTAAGGCTTCACCTGATTGGAGGGTTGGGAGAGTTTCTGTTAAATTACCAAGAGTATCAGGTAGCAATCGCTTTACATAATTCTGATCTTCTGGGTTAGTTAGCCTCATAGATATGAAATTGTTGCACTGAGAAAAAATTGTTTCAGATATTTCAGATGGTCTTTGACTTACAATACCAAGTGTTACACCATATTTCCGACCTTCTTTGGCTATTCTTTCAATTGCTAATTTTGATGATCTATATTTTAAAAGGTCGCTTTTTGGAACATAAATATGTGCCTCTTCATACAGCAACAAAATAGGAGTTTCAGTTTTTTGACCTTTTGAAAGAAGCTTGCTGTAAAAGAAACCAAAATCGAATAAAATTCTTGAGATAAGCGATACGGTAATACTGAGTACTTCAAAGGGTATTCCACCAAGATTTATAATGGTTATGTTTGACTCTTTTGAGTTTTCGTATCCTATAAACTGCTTGACTGTTTCTTCAAATGAAATATCCCTGGATTTTTCACCAAATAGAAACTCCAATCGAGAATTCTGAAGTTTATTTTCTATCCTTTCGATAAATTTATCTAAAGTTCCATCTGCATAAGTTCCACTAGTAACGCTTTGAGATTTTGAAGAATAGAATTGCAACTTCTGTAAAAAGTATTTCTCAATTCTTTGTTGAGGCATAAGTTCAATGCCATCTTCTGGTTTAGTTGAGTCACCATTTTTATAGGTACCGCACTCGCCAACAATCATATAACGATTTGATGCTTTTGAGTTAACTGTTTCGGTTTGAATGTTGAATAGACAGTTGTAAACTTCTTGGATATCAAAATTTAAAGGTGAATCAAAGTGTATTTTATCAATACCAGAATTATGTTTCTTTTTATTTTCGGTAATTACTTTACGTAAAACAGAGGATTGGTTATAATTATTTCGATCTCCTGTATCTAAAAATAACTGTTCCAATTCATCACCATTTAACATCCAATAGGGTAAAGTTAAGTTTGTAGCATTTAAAATATTTGCTTGTGGAAAGGCTTGTTCATATTCACCATGAATATCAAAAATTATAATATGTGAATTATTTAACCCTTTATAACCACTACTCTTCGATTGAATTGCTTCTTGTAAAACCTTTGCAACTGTATGCGATTTACCTGAACCAGTAGAGCCTACAATAGCAAAGTGCTTATTGAAAAATTTATTTCCATTTACAGGTACTTTCAGATCATTAGTGGTTAGTTTGGAAAAACAAAATTGTTCGTTGGCTTCAATTCTTGTCGCGAAAATACTATCCAATTCCTCATCTGAGAGAAGAGCAATTCCGTTATTAGGTGGTAGTGGAATTCCATGTCCTCCGCGTTCAAATGTGCCTACCGATCCATCAATTTCTAATGTTCCAGTAAGCTTTACTTCTAAAACAAATGATGGCTGGTTAGATTCTGTTTCTTCGTCACCGTTATCCGTATCCTTGATGCGATAATTTTCGATTATTCCAATAACAAACTTTGTATCATTATTTTTGTAAGGAATTTTAATGTAACTGCCTAAATTAAATTGTCCGTCAAAAAGACTTGGATCAACTATCTCAATGCTAATTGAAGTAGACGAAACATTTATTATTTTGAAGTTGTCTGAATCCATTCTAAAAAAGTTTTAAAATCTGTTCTGTATTTAATCTACTGATTACTTGATAATTAGAATCACATAATAAGTGATGTACTTTACTTTCAATAAAAATCCATGAAACTGGTATACCTAATTTACTGAGATTATCAAAAGTTTCATTTGATATAATTCGTGCTTTAAATGATGTTTTCGATAGACTATTTGTTGTTTTCTTACCTAAAATTTTTTTATTAATGATAGCTGAAGATTCAAAGTGTTTTTGATTAAATAAAATAGTTTCATAACCATCATTATATGGACAATTTTGTTGTATCAAATATTTTTTAACATTCTCTACTTTTGAAAAAGGTATTACAAATGTGAGAGGCTTAATATCGTGATTTGCCTTATGATAATGTTTTTCGATTAATTGAAATATAAACGAGGGAAGATTGCAAATATCCGTTTCTTCTATTTTGCCTAAATAAACTATTGTATTTTGATTTTTAACTGGCTTTTTAAACCTTGATTTCAAAAATCTAAAATATTCCTGTTCTCCTCTATACTCTTTGTAGGAATTAAGGAAGATGATTTTTCGACCCTTATTTAGGTAATCTATCAGCTCTTTTTTTGTTACTTGCCTTCCTATTAGATTTTGGGGAGCATTTTTAACAACTTTTTTCCTTAGATAATCAATTAATATCGAATAAAAATAAATAGCATCATCTTTAGAATTTACAAAGCTTAATAATTGAAGTTTATTCAATGACGTCTCAAATTGAGCCTGAAATGTTTCAGAAAATCTTAGCTCAAAAGCACTCAAAAAGTCATTCTTATCATTATTAGTAAATCTTCCTTGTTCTTTCCCTAGAATAGTATTTAGATGTTTTAAATCTATTTTTTCAGAATACTTATTCTTATCGGAAAAATGGCAGTATAAAATGTATCTTTTTGACTTATCCTTTTGATATTCTTCTATTAATTGAATGATTGGGTTTCGTATTACTGAAGGAGTAAACTTCGTAGCTTCTTTGTATTTTATTTGCATTACAAAATCGCTATTATTTATATCCTGTATTTGTTCAAGTGATAAAACTGCATTCTCGTCAGTAGAATCTAACGCTTCAATTAATGTTTTATCAAATTGAAATTCAAATCCTTTAATAGCATAATATCCACCATCCATAATTAGTTTATTAAAGTGCCTTCCACAATTTTTATTTCATCCTCTGTCAACTCATACATCTTATAAACTAGCTGGTCTATTTCCCTCACTAAATCAATAGTGTTGATTTTGGGATCATTTCTTTTTATAGTGAGAATTTCAACAACTCTTTGATCTATCTCTTCAATGGCTTTTTCTATTACTGGAAATGTCTCAACATATGCTTTTGACATAGAGAAATAGCCACCCCTCATTTTTGACACTATTGAATCAAAAAAGAATTTGGCTACACTGGAATTGAGTTGTCCCAAAAGCGATTTGTCACTTAGTGGTATAATAAATGCTGTTTTGTTTAAATAATTACCCTGTTCAACAATGGTAAATTGATTATCCATTGAAGTTTCAGGCCAAGCGATCTTTTCCTTTTCGAACTCTTCATAATAATCACATGCTCTTAATTCCCACCAATATTGACCTTTATCATATCTGGCTATGGCTCTTTCTTTAAATTGATCAAGCCAACTCATAATAGCGGGATATTTACTATTCATTTTTTTAATTGCATCTGCTTCAGAAAGATCTCCAAACCACTTTTTGGTATCGCCATTTTTAAATAGAATTATATAATTTTTAATTTCTGGCTTTCGATACCGCTTTATGTCCCTTCCCGACAAAAAAGGCTTTATCACATCCTTGCTGGAAGGGTCTTCAGAAATAAGTCGATCCTTTATTTCTTTATTGATGACAAAGGCTTCATTAAGACCTGTTAAAACTCCCCGGAATATCTTTCCCTCAACATACTTTCCTAATGGTTTTCCCTTAGTACGGAGTTTTATGAGTAGCTTTTGGACTTTACTATCAGTTAAAGTCCATCCCTGATCTGCTAGCTCTTTGATTAACACGTTTATTTTATTTTGATTGATATAGGATTTCATAGACACATCAAAATCTAAGGAGGTGAAATTGACAGCTTGAAACTCTGAATTTGGTTTGGATTTCTTTAATGAAATAATAAGCGGATAAGTTGTGGCTTCTTCGAAAACAGGCAAATCTCCAAAGTCAAGTAACTCTTCAATTTGAAATGATTTCACAAATGATCTCAGCTTTTGTCCATATCCTGCACGCATCCATTTATTAGGAATGATGTAAGTAAAATCGCCCCCATCCTTTAAAAGATTTAAACCCAATTCTACAAAATACACATACAGATCGGCTGTTCCTGCGAAGGTGAGGAAGTTTGAGCCTAAATATTGCTTGATGTCTGATAATTCTTCTTGCCTTATATAAGGAGGGTTACCAATAATTATATCAAAACCTTTAAAATTGCCATTGTTGTCAAGCACTTCAGGAAACTCAAAACGCCACTCAAATGCATTTTCATAAATTTTGTTGTCCTTGATCTCTGCTATTTCAGTTTCAAGTTTATCTAGCTGTTGTTCAATTTTAGCTATTTCTTTTTTGCGCTTCTTTTCTTCAGCTTTTGAAACTTCGAAAAGTCCTTGTTGCTGGGTTAAATTATATAGCTCTCCACCAAGCTTAGCTTTTCGTTTAATCTTAGGGTCATTTTTACTTATTTCGGACCTGAAGTCACTTTTGATATCCGAAATAAGCCTTTCCATTTCACGCTTCTCTTCTTTGCTTTGAGCGTTTCTATAACTGTCAACGGCAAGTTTATAACTATCAATACTCCATTTGCTACTTTTTAAAGCCTTCTTAATATCAGCATCTAAATCAAATCTACTGATCAAAGAATTCCCGCATTTGATATTGATATCAATATTGGGTAGCGTTTCAAGCTCAGTTTCATTTTTGTAATAGGCGTTTTTTAGGAGCTCAATCCAAAGACGCAGTCGACAGATCTTTACTGAGTTGGGGTTGATATCTACTCCAAATAGACAGTTCTCAATAATATTTTGCTTTTCATGAAATAATGTCTCTTGAACTCTCTGACTTTCTTTGTTATTGATACTGTATTCGAACAAATCTCCATCATCATCGGTGATGACTAATTCGTCATTCTCTATCTCAAATTGATATTCCTTAAGCCTTTTACCATTTCTGTCTTGAAGAATTTTCAAGTCATTTTTAATGGCGATCATCTCATTTAATGCCGAAACCAAGAAGTGTCCGGATCCTACAGCAGGGTCACAAATCTTCAAACTATTGATGATCTCATTTGCTTCGCTTCGGTCTTCTATCTTGTCATAGAGCTCGTCAAATTCCTGGCATTCCCAGCCTTTTACTTCATTAAACTTTTGTACTACGGCTCGCCTAATAGTTTCGCGACACATGTACATAGTAATGAAGCCAGGTGTAAAGAACGATCCATCCTTATAGCCATTTATCTTTTCAAAGATCAAACCGAGTACAGAAGCGTTTATCAAGGTTTTATTTTCCTCCTGAATTTCTTCAGCACCTTCACTGCTAAAATCATAGGCTTCAAGGAATGCGAATAAGTATTGTAATGTATTGAGTTCTCCTTTAAGTTTCTTTCCTTGTTGGTCCTTTAAAACGGTACTTGAAAGGACGGGTAAAGTAAGTTCATCTCTTAGGTTACTAACGAATAGGGCATTGTGTTCCAAATCACTTGCCTCAAATAGTGAACTGTTCAAATAGGGGACTTTACTGAATTTCTCCTGAGTAGACGCTTTTCGGTCTTCGAATTTCTTAGCTAGAACCTGAAAGAATAAACTATCGAGGTCATCATAGTTATTAATCTTCTTGAAGTTAAGAAAGGCATAATCCTGATCTCCTTTATGATAGTTAATCAGTTGTGCTTCCATAAGCTTGAGAAATAGAATTCTATTCACCCAACTAATGACAAGCTCCAGTCCAACATTAAAAAGTCTTTCTTCATTGGTGGCTCCATACCGACTAGGCTTCTCTAATCGATAAATTTTGTCGTGAGCCTCTAATTGTGTAATGGCATTTTCAAGCAAAGACCCTTCATCTCGTTCACCATCTTTTTTACGTTCTATTACTTTTTTACCACCTTGTTTAGCTTCAGATAGACCTATTATATGTAAAAGCTCTGCGTAGAATTTCTTATCCAGTGAATTACTATCATTAGCGAAAGGTAGTTTTAGTAAATGCTCCGGTGAAAGAAGTTTGAAAAGGACAATAAGCTTATTATCATCCTTTTTATTTTCATTTCTTAATGGCTTTTCATATTGGCTGAGGTCAAAATAGGTATAGCTAAATTGATCTAAATTCTTTTCTATGACCGGTTGTGCAATTTCTTTGTAAAAGAAATCAGTCGTTTTGCCACTTAGGCGGCCTGCTTCAAAATCATTGAATTCTTTGAGCAATGATTTATTGTTATAGAATAGCTTTTCAAACAGCTGTGCATCGAAAATAAACCATTCATTGATATTGGTAGCAATCAGGTGTTTGAGTTCTTTATTCTCTTGTTTAACACGCTCACGGAGGTAATAAAGCACGAGCTCTTGTAGAGCCTTGGTATTAAGTTGCTTAGTAGAGAGCATTTCTGCCTTATTAGTAGGCTTTTTAGCCTCT
Organism: Marivirga atlantica; assembly: GCF_016734805.1. Lineage (GTDB taxonomy): Bacteria > Bacteroidota > Bacteroidia > Cytophagales > Cyclobacteriaceae > Marivirga > Marivirga atlantica. The sequence goes on along the minus strand of NZ_JAERQG010000001.1, from coordinate 326,704 downwards.
ATAATAACCCCCACATTTGTTTTGGCTTGATTACCAGTATGGATCACCAGGTCATTTCTCCCTTTTGTATTGATAAAATGGTCAGGATCATAGTAGGTCTTCTTCAGGAAGTCTATGACCAGGTTTTTATGAAACTCCTCTGATTCAGTGTCATTGGTTCTATCAATGAGCTGAATAAGGTTGGTCTTAAATATTTCTATAGATTCTCGATAGGGCTTAACTTTTAAGAATGCCTTATTGAGTGCTTTTCTAGGTTTTAAGATCTGCTCCAAATTTAACTTGGTTGAATTATTATATAGTTTAATGGTCTAATCTACCAAAAATATTACAAAGTTTAATGAATTTGTACAGAGCTGAATTGAAGATTTATATGAACGTCTTTATATTGCCGATTCAGGCTATAATAAATGAAAGGTCCTTCATATAAATCAAAAATAAAACAAAAAAGAGGCTATGGCCAGGGGGTTGAATATATCCCTTGGATCAAAGTTGGAGAGTTTTCCGGGAGAGGGAATAGTGTTAGATCTTTAGGGTTGAAGCATAAAAGGGAGCATCATTTTCATAGTAATAAAGAGGCCGAGATATTTTATATATTTGACTTAAGCCCTGAGGTAGAAGAGATTCGAGAACAATTTCCATTATTAGACTATGAATTAGCAAGAAATATTGCAGAAGAGATGGGTATTAGTTACCCATCAACAAAAAATAGTGATCCTCATATTTTAACGACTGACTTTTTTGTAATATATAAGTCAGGAACGCAAATAGCCTACACCTTTAAATACCTGAAGGAACTTAGTGATAAACCAAGAAAACTAGAGTTATTTGAGTTAGAAAGAAGGTATTGGAAGCGAAAAGGGATAGAATTTAAAATAATTACTGATAAAAATCTACCAAGTCGGAAGGAAAGATTAGCATACAAGGATTTGCATGCCTCCTGCCAAAATAATAACTATGAACTAACCTATTTTCAGAATGTATATGCTTTTCTCAATCAGAAAGCTGAGCATCAGAATATGGAATGTTTGAATTATCTATTGAGAGAATCAGATAAATTCTTTGCGTATTCTCCTGGGACCTCGCTCAGGTTAATCAAAATTTTAATAGCTAGAAGACTTATTACAACTGATTTGAATATACTCATTACGGATGAAAATAAATTATTGACAAACCTTAAGTTTAATGTAGATTATGCAACCTCTATTAGTGAATCAGATTTGGCAGCATAGTAATTCGCATTATAGAATTCTATATATTTCAAAAGATATTGATCAAGTGTTCTGGATTAATATTAATGATGAAAATAAACTCCCTGAAGCCATCAGTTATGAGTCTCTTCTAGATGAAATTAGTAATTCTCAAATCACTATTATTGAGGATAATCTAATTTACGCTGATCCATCAGACTATAAACCGGCAAGCTTAGAGAAATGGAAGAAATATTGTGAAGTTATAGATTTAATCGAAGGATGTGAGCCATTAATTTTCGTAAATAAGATCTTCAATCAAAAATGCTCTGAAATTTCTAATTCTACGAAATTCTCAAGACAATCGGTAAGACGAATAATATTAAAATACTTCAAAAAGGGGAAAAACAGACTCGGGTTGCTACCAGAATTAATTAACTCAGGAGCAAGAGGTAAAAGAGTTGATAATCCTAAAAACAAATTAGGTAGAAGAAATAAATACTCAGTACAAAATAATTTCACAATCAATGAAGGAAATCGAAGAGTAATTGAGAATGGATACAAAAAATTTTATTTAGATGTTGAACAGGCATCATTGAATACAGCCTACGAAAACTTCTTAGCTGTTATATATCCTGAATCTTTAAAGGGCAATTTTGAAAATGTTCCAAGCCTTATGCAGTTTAGACGTACTGGAGAGCTAAAGTTCAAGATAGAAAACCGGCTTCGAGCGAAAAAAGGTGATAAGATTTTTGACAAGGATATGAGAACAACCTCCGAATCGTCAAAAATAAATACTATTGGTCCAGGCTCATTATGGCAAATTGATTCTACTACAGCAGATATTGAATTAGTAAGTCAAATAGATAGAAGTATTCCAATTGGATCACCTACTTTGTATTTTGTTTCAGATGTATTTAGCCATGCGATTGTAGGTGTTTTAGTTACTTTAGATGAGCCTTCCTTCTACACTGCAGCTCAGGCATTATACAATTCAATTGTTCAAAAGGAATTAGTTATAAAGGAGGCGGGTTTGGAAGATGTAACTAACTTTTTCTTTTATCCGGAAGAATGGAATATGTACGGTTTACCAAATGCTGTGGTAGCAGATAGAGCAGAGTTACTAAAGAATAAGTCTAACAACATAATTAGGGATTTAGGAATAAGTATAGAAAATACACCGTCCTATAGAGCGGATCTAAAAGGTATAGTTGAAAATCATTTTAATGAACTACATGCAAAGTTAAGAGGTGCTGAATCTCATTTCGGTATAAAGTCAACTAACCATAGGCAAAGAGGTGTCAGGGATGCTAGACTTGACGCATGTTTAACATTGAAGGAATACTATGCTATAATAATTAGATCGATAATAGATTATAACAATACAAAACTTCAAGATAAATACCCCAAAGATGCAGACATGATAAAAGCCAAGATACAGGCAGTACCTAAAACTTTATATAATTGGGGTATTGAAAATAGATCAGGAATAATGAGAATGATTAATCTAGATCAGCTAAAGGTTAGATTTCTTCCGATCGAGAAAGGGGCTTTAACAAAGGATGGGTTTAGATTTAAGAATGGTTGGTATAACCTGCCAAGAGGTTGTTCTTTAGAGAACGAAATGATTCGTACCCAAGACAAAAGAATTTATTTTGAAGCTTATTACAATCCTCATATACTAGATGAGGTTTACATTAAATTAGAGAACGAGATTATTACAGCTAGATTAAGCGTCTCAAAAAACCCTTCTTTAGTTTCTTTAAGTTTATGGGAAAGAGAAGCACATATTGAAGATGAAAAATATAGATCTTATGAGCAAAGGGAAACAAATAGAACAGCTAACATCAATACAGCCATATTCACGAAAAATATAATTGAAAATGCCAAAAATCAACAGCCTAAAAAGAAAAGGTCTAAGAATCTAAAATCAAAAAGCATAAGAAAAAACAAGGCTAAAGAAAAAGAGATTTTAAAAACAGAGAAAAGATCACAAATTGAAAATCCTTCATATACGAATGAGTCAAAGCCTAAAAAGGAAACAAAGGTAATTTCCATCAATTCAAGACACGAAGAAAAAATCGATCCAAAGCCAAATAATAGTAAGTCGGATTTTTTTAGAAGATTAATGGAAGATGAATAGACATATTGTAGAAGCTGAGTATGAAGAATTGTTAAACCCTGATTTTAAAGGCAACCCTTTAATTGAAGCTATTGGAGTTGGATATAGTTTTGAAATTTTTAACCAGGCGCTAGTAAAAAATAGACCTCTATCTCGGAAAAATGCTTTGAAGCTTTCAGCACAAGAAAGAGAGACCTTATTAATAGGATTAAGACAAAGGTTTTTTGTTCCTAATGAAAACCATTACGCCCTCTATAGAAGTATAGTAAATAGTTTTCTTGCAGGCTATGTGAAAAGAAATCCTTTTTCAAATAATCCGACACAGCGTATCAAAAAAAGTTACAAGGATTTATTGAATTTTGAAGAAGAGTTAAGCTTAACGACTAATTCATTGGGAAGTCTGTTCATTGGTCCTTCTGGAATTGGAAAATCAACGATTATTAATAAAATTATTGGTTTATACCCTTTTGGAATAAAACATGATCTTAAAGGACTTGAACCCTTCGTACAGATTCCTTTTGTTAAGTTAGAATGTCCCAAAGGCTCCTCTATTAAAGAACTTTGCGTAGATTTTTTAGAGTATCTAGACAAATACCTTCACACGAACTATTTAAAAACTTATTTTAAAGGAAATAGAACGGGTATATATGAACTGGTCAACGCAATGGCTAAGTTAACTATCTCACACCAAATAGGGATAATCTTTGTGGATGAAATTCAAAACTTAATTAATTCACCCAGGGCTAATAAGGATGATCTTTTAACTTTTTTTACTAAGCTCAACAATACCCTAAACATACCTATAATTATTACAGGTACTCCTGAAATTACAACACTTATAGAGTCGAACTACACATTGATGCGAAGATGGTCTGGAGAGGGAGCAACAAAATGGAATCGGTTAGCAAAAGGAGAAGATTGGGAGTTATTTATTTATTCACTTTTCAAATATCAGTATACAGACGAGCTGATGCCCTATGATGAGTCTGCTAGCAATTATTTTTACGCTGTTAGTCAAGGCTTAATTGATATAGCAATTAGGCTGTTTGTAGGCGCGCAACGAGAAGCATTCGAGACTAATAAATCATGTATTTCTTACTCCATTCTTAATAAAGTAAAACGTTCGAAGTTCTGGTTAGAAGATACTGCAATTGAGGAAATTAGGAATCCAAGAAAGTATGGTGCGAATAAATTTACTGATCTAATAGATACTCAATATGGAGGTGTTTCAAATATTTCATTGGATGACAGATGTATAAACATACAAAACGAGTTGCTTAAAATAAATCCCGATCTTACGCATCTAGGAGATACAATTAAATCCTTTTTAGAAATCAATCCAGAAAAATCAGATAGTGAAATCACTGTTTTAATCCTAAAATCTTTTAATGAAACAGAGTCAAAACCTGATAGCCGTGATATACTTGAAAATTCAAAATTAGATGCTAAAGGAAAGCCTGTCTTTACGGAAGGTGATCTAAGATTATGTTATGACTCTGATGAGCTTAAACTAAAACATAATTTAGATCAAATTGGTGTTCTATTTGATCTTAAAAACTCAAACCTATTAATGAAGTAGTGTATAACGTTATTAGGCCATATAAGGACGAAGTTCTTTATAGTATAATTGCTAGATTTATCTCAAGGTATGGCACAACTGGACCAAAACAGTTGTTGTTAAATATTTTCGACACGGACAAAATTTCTTCAACACTTGATTTTCCAAGTGGACTGAATAAACTAATTAATTCAAGGATTATCTACAATGAGAATCTTCCGGGAATTATTAATAATCATACCCTATATCCATTATACCATCCTTTTTTATCTGTGAGAAAGAAAAATCTGGTTCTGGACTCCATGAAAACTAGCTCCGGAGATATACATACAAGGCTTGGTTTAAATGCAGGAAAAATAAAGGCTATCACAGGACCAAGATATTGCGTTAAATGTCTCAGAGAAGATTATGATCTGAAGAGAGAACCCTTTCTCCGAAGGTTTCATCAAATTACAGCAATTGATATATGCATAAAGCATAATATCTATTTAACCTCAAATGATAAATTTGATTATAGATACAATAAGCATAAGTTTATAGAGCCTGACTCTTTATCTATTAATGGTACGATAGTTAGTAACAGTAATAAACGGTTGTTAGCCATTTCAAGAAAAGTTGTCAGCCTATGTGAAGGCGAAAGCAAACTATTAAGAAGCTTCACCAATGACCCTTATTTTTATAATAAAGCAATTAAAGAAGTAGGCTACATCAAAGGGAAAAAGTGTGTTGATTTAGAAAAATTGTATGTTGACTTTACAACCTTTTATGGAGCAAATACTTTAAAGGCACTTCAAAGTGAAGTGAGCAGACATAGTAATTCCTGTTGGCTTAAACAGGTGGTTCGGAAAGTAAGAAAGTCAATTCACCCGATAAGACATGTTTTGTTGCTTGAATTTATACATCATAAGAGGACTATACAGTCACATTATGCTTCAGAATTAAGAAAGCCATGCAGAAACCCGGTATGTCCTGATCATGGAACAAGCAATACGACCAAAATTAATTACGGTATTGACGCTAAGACAGCAAGAGAGATTGCTTACATAAAGTGTGAATGTGGATTTATTTATACAGAAAGCTATAATAAGGAAAAGGCCAAAATAAATAGAAGGGTTAAAGAGTTTGGTCAATTATGGATAGATGAATTGATTATTCTAATGAATAAGAAATTGCCTATTAGAGCTATAGCAAGAAAACTAAATTGCGATTCCAAGACCATATTATGTCAGGCAAAAAACATTCATAATAATACACTTGAGCAAAATGATACACTGAGGCTAAAAAAGGAAAAATGGAGTAAGCTTAAAGGTGACAACCCGACTATGTCAATTTCACAATTAAGGTCTTTGAATCCTGCCCTATTCATTTATTTATATAAGGTAAATAAAGAGTGGATTATAAACCAAAAATATCCTATATCCAAAAGAAATAATAGAAAGCCAATAGATTGGAAGAAACGGGATCAAGAATGGTTATTCAACATCATAAAAGGATTGAGAAAGCTTAATAAAAAGGGGTTTAAAAATAGAATTAGCGATAACGTGCTGATACGACTATCAGGCCATGAATCCACCTTTTTAAAAAATAAAGCACGCTTACCTGCTTGTATGTCTTTTATCAAGAAGAAAGCTGAGTCTCCCCTAGAATATAGAAAAAGAAGACTTTTGCAGGTTTCGGATTCATACTCTAGAGGTTATTATGTGCCACCAAAGTGGCGTTTATACAGGGAAGCTGGAATCAGGAAGGAGTACATTTCAAAAGATATAGAGATACTAGCAGAGGAGATTCTTCAAAGATTAACTTATCAAAAAGTGGCAATATCTGGTTAGAATGGCTTTTCAAATTTATGCAGTATCAGAATGTTTTAATCAATACGGCAACTTCTTTGTAAGGTGTCATATTGTAGACACAAATACAAAAGAGGTTGGAGAAAAGATATTTCCGATAACACAAATACCTAAACTCGCCATTGGTCCTGAATACCAGGAAGATAATACAATAAAGGTGATCACTGACAAGGCGAGTACTGAGGTTCAGATCTTTGAAAATTTTAATGATGGTACATTTTGTTCCTTAGAAGACTTACCTTCCATTAGTCAATTTTTCAGTCCGACTGCTGAGGCGCTACAAAATGCAAAGTATTATTTGTTAACTGAGGCGGGCTCTACTTATGCATTTCCATGCTATGAGCTCTTTAGATCTTTTCTTGGCTTGGATAATAGATCATTGAAATTATTGTTCCAATATGATGCCATAGAGAGCTTTATCGATAATGACTATGGGGGTGTAAGGAAGACTAGAAAAGGTACTGAGCTTACCTTAGATCTAAATAGATCTTTCCCTAAAAGCCTTCTTCCTTTTAAAATGATTGAAAAGATTATTTTAGTACTTTATGAACCGACTATTAGAGGTTTTTGGAAAAGCATTCAAAGTCAATTAATAAGTGGTACTTCAAATTTTGAGAATGGCAATCCCTTTTTTAATACTCTCAATCTAAAATTTACATGCAAAAATTTGAATGAGAGCAACATTAAATTGGTGCATTATATAGGCGCAATTCAAAACAAGATTCCTTTTCCTGCTGAATACGTAACTATTAATCATCCAGATTTAAGAAGTAGAAAAAAGAGAACTAATACTAAAGAGGAAGAAGGAGAAGATGAAAAAGGAAAACAATCCTTTAAGGTGCCCATATCAAAAGATAACAAAGAAAGCGACAGGGAATCAAATGACAAATATGAAGAAGTGCAAGCACTATTTTTAGAATATGAATTCGACAAAGAAGTAAAGATTCAAAAAAACAGGTCTAAAAATGAAGAACAATCAAATGATGATAAATCTAATCCTTTTGCCATTAGGCGATTTGAAAACGGTGAACTTAGCTTAAATCAAGATAATGATAAACAAGGGGATTCCTTCTTAGCATTAAACAGGGATTATGAATCTAATAAGTTTGATCAGGCTGATATAGCACCAGGCCTGGTGTTTTTCACAAAAGTTGTTGAGTTCTTAACTAGTCGTCTTTCACTTAACTTTCAATATAAGGTGCATGAATTTAAAGATGAAAACGCCTTTCAATTTATAGGAAGCCATAAGCGAAAAGGGGTTATGGTGCAACTTCAATTAAAAAATCCAATCTATATTATTGAAGTGGATAGCTCAGATAATCGTTTTATATCTACTTTGTTGATGACTAATCTACGTAGTAAGAAGACGCAAGAGCTATTTGATCTTATCTTCTCAGAACTCGCTCAAGACCATGGAACCTGGCCACAAGATACTTTGGAGTTGTATGCTGATTATAGACTTATTAGACACCCTAGAAGAACTAAGTCCTTAACACAAACCATTGAATTCGATGGAAATTCAGCTCAAAAATATATTGAGAGATTCGCGGATAGGTTAGTGGGAGTTTTGAGTTAAATTATGCTATTTCAGCATTGATAAAGATCACGTGTGCGAAAGGACGGTGACCAATAACAGGTGTAAATATCAGAAGTTGATGCTAAATCTTGTTTAACAACAACCCCAAACCTTGGAGAAAATAAAGAATCATTTAAATGAAATAGAGTGGTTGATTGAGGATTCTTTAATCTCTTTTTCTGAGCAATTAAAGATTGAGAAATAAAAACAATGCTTAGGAGGATTAATAGCTTTTTCATATTGGCTGAAATTATAGTTTAATATATGAACTTTAATATTTCAATGCACGTTTAATTGAATGAACCTAAATTACTGAACATGGGATTAAAAACTGGACCAAAAAGAATTGCGATTTCCACAGGAAAGCCTGATAGGCGTCAAAGAGATAATAAAAATACCCCTGGAAATACTCCATCTCTAAAACCACCTAAACGCAAATAGGGTATTAGAGAATTTAAGATAAACCTCGGAGATCGAGAGTTCGATTCTCTCCTTGCACTCAATGGATTAAATATAGAAGTGCAAGTAGCCAAGTGGCAAGGCACCGAGTTGAATTCAAAGAGCCATTATTTTTAATAATATGGCCTACTAATATAGATAGCCTTCTTGTAGAAGGCTTTTTTTATTTCTATATTTCAACAATCAGAGTCAACGGCAAAACCCATCTGTAATTCTTTATTTAAACCGCATAAAGCCCTCTTTATTAAAAATAAGCAGACTGAACAGTCAGTTGGCAAAATGGTTAGAATCTGATTTTAATTACAAAGGCGGCTATAAACATAATTACATTTACTATGGGGTAACGATATCACTGATCGGATTAAGTTACTACCTGTCCTTTTTTAATTATACAAATTTGTCAGCTGAACGTATCTTCGTCATTCAGGATCCTCCATTCTTAATGTTTATCAAGGGGTTGGAAATAATTCCATTAATCATCGCTGTTTTTATTATGTCGATACCCCTGTTAATGGTTTTTAGAATAAAGCTTTCAAAGCCAGAAACAAAAAGAGATTTACTGAATTTGCTTTTTTTGAAGTCGTTATGGATTGCGCTAATAGGTTCCTTCCTATTAAAAAATATTATGTTCCTACACCCCTATTTTTTTACGGTAATACTTTTTAGCGTTTCATTTACACTATCAATCCTGGTTATTTTTTACAACAAGAATTTAATCTATTTAAATATAGTTTTATTGATGATTTACGCATTCTTCTTAGCATTAGCAGATTTTGAAGGAGCTGTTTCCAATAGAGAAACTTTTGAAATTATGTTTAAGGATAAAGAAGTCTTACTTATGGAGGAAAATGATACAGATAAATTTTACATAGCTAAGACAAGTACCAAAACACTGATTTATGATGAATGCGCCGGAAAGGTTATACCATACGACTCAAATGATTTGATCTTTCCATCGAAAATCAATCTTAAAAGATAAATTGAATCATACTTTTGTATTTTGATTATTGATCATTTATTTTAACAGTCTTATAAAATTTTCAACCAAAAGGCTTATCTCCAGAACCCACTAATAGTTTAATTTATTAGTCAAAATAGATTGATGTTGACTGACAAATATAACTTAAGGATTCTCCTCGGCGCCCTTTCTTAAATATAGTTTTCATGGAAAGAATTTCTGATATCTACCGCGACGTTATAAAAAAAAATAATAAGGGATTGTTTTTTGTCCCAGCCCCAACTGGAATGGGAAAAACTAAAGCGATAACTGAAATAGTAGATAAACTAGGTAGCAAAAAGCTAATCTATACGACATACTTTAACAAGTTAGCTAATCAGTTTTTTGAGGAAGTAAGTGAAAAAGCTGTTCACTTAAAAAGTGAAGCTGATCATTTATTTGATTTAATTAACTCAAATATATTAGAACAATGTAAAGAAAGATACTTTCAAGGTCATCCACGTTTAAACGCTAAAGTAAATAAGGTACTCAGAATCAAGCAACTTAACATCCTAGAAGACTCATCAATCTTATCGGAAGATGCTAATTGGATATTTAGATATATAAGAGATTATGTGAAACTGGACACCGAAGGTCGAAACTACCTATTTCCTCTTAGCCGATTTACTGAGGGAGAGGATAAGGTTCTGGTAGCCTCGATACAAAAGCTTTTGAAAAGTACTTATGATGGTAAGAGTCTGCATTCATTAATGACTCTTAAAGACCATATAATTGTAATTGACGAATTTGATTATACATTCAGAACAGTATTAAAGCATATAACCAATGAAAGAGAGCTGAACAATCTTTTAGTTTTTTTAGAAGATTTTATGAATTGGCACAAAAAGACAGATCATGGAATAGAAAGGCTAAAGAAAGTATATGACACCTTCAAAAAGGATCTTGATTTCAACAAAATCGAATTTCCTAAACGCCATTATTTCATAAAAGCAAAAACTAAAAATAATTTGCAGGCAGCGTTTCATTCAAATAAGGAATTCTTAAAAAAGGGTTTCTTTATTGAACAACCGAAGGATACGGATTATTTTTTGCTCAGTGAAAACAAAGATGGTATTTACTCTAATGTCTTTTTTAGAATATTTATAAGAGTATTAACGAATATACAAAGTGCTTTTAGGGTCATACTGGATAGAGAAGGGGAGAATTATTATAATTTTCTTATTAACGATATCTGGAGCTCTCATAATGACGATACGCCAGGCAGGATTTATCATTTTCTTTCATCAACTACACCTTACCTTTTTAGGGTACAAAAAAGCAGAAAAGATACAGATCTAAATCGATTTTATACTGGAACTCTAAATTTTATAGAGCAGAACAGCACAGATCTCCTTGTATCAAATAAAGTGTCAATCAACCATTCTCAATTAATATCCACTCCTGAAAACATAATTGATCAGTTATCAAGGAAAAACCTTGTTTTTGGTGTAAGTGCTACTATACAGATACCAAGGAATGTGAATCACTATGATGTCGCTGCCCTGATGAAACAGAATTATTTCATCGATTGGAGTCCTGATTACAAATCAGTTATTAAATCAAAAATATTAGAAAAGGCTGAAGAGCGTCAAACACAAATAACATTTAAATCTCTTCTAAATAACAAAACAGATACCCTCCAAAATGAGATGAAAATTATCAAACATGATGGTTTTTTAAATTCAGAAGGTGGATATGATAGCATTAATGCAATTGAAAATAGATTTGATAGGACACTTAGATTCTTAAAATATTTTCAATATGTAGTTAAAGATTCAATTTCAAAGACGCATTTAGTTTATGCTTCAACCTTTTCACAAATAAAAAACCTATTCGCCGAGGAGAATGCAGCCAGGTATACTGAAATTCATAGTAGGTGGAATGTAAAGCATTTTAAAATTCATCAAGAAATTGATGTTGAGGATAAAACGCTAAATCTATTCTTTTTCGATAAAAGTACCTCTCACCTCATGTCTGCTAAAAATAAAGACTATCAGGCAATATTTAATAATGGAAACCACGCTACAATAGTTTTGACGCAATTTGCAAGCGCTTCAAATGGAATCAACCCTGTCTGCTGGAATGGAAATAAGAAAACTGATTTTGAGGCTATTGCGATTTTAGAGAAAGACTATTTTGGATTTAGTGCTATTGAACGTAATAGTAAGGATAGATTTAAAGAACGCTCAATTAAAAAGGAGAATTTTTACTTGTTGGTAAAAATGCTTTTCAATAAAGAAATTGATTACAAAACCTACTTCTCTAACCTCAATCAAGGCTTGAATAGACTTAACTCTATGTATCTGAAATCAGATGAGTATACGCTATACATGGCTTCTCTTATTATTCAAGTACTAGGACGGCAGGATAGACAATGGAAGTACACCCCTCATTGTGAAGTAATTCTATGGGATGATGTAAGAGATGTTTATTCAACATTCCTAACAGACGAAAAGTATCAAAACCACACTTCTCTACGAGAAAGAGCTTCATTTAAGTCAGACTACTTTGAGAAACTTGATAATATTATAGCTAAAAACTCTACAGTTTCAAAAATAAAAAAAGCACTAAGCTCGGAAGATATTGGTAATAGTACGGAAGCCTTAAAACGTGAAATCGGTCTACTATTAAAAAGACTTGCCATATATAGAAATAGTTCCGAGGATGACAAAGGCGCCGAGGAGAACCCTTGGCATGAATGGATTCAATTGAGAGAAGATGCCTTGATACAAAAGCCAGTAAAGCTAGATAATGCTATTATTAAAACAAGGCTGCTAAAGGACGGATTGATCTTTAAGAAGGGTAAAGAGATTCTACCAGAACAAACTGAAGATTGTTTAAGAATAAATTATAAATATCCCTTTGAGTTAATTGTCAAAAACAAGGTAGTTAAAAACTATTTTTATAATCACGGCTATGAGGTTGAACTTAGGACAAGTCAATACGAAGAGCAGAAGATTTGGAACCCTTTGTTCTTTCAAGCAATTGTTTGTGGAGCTATAGGTGAGGAAGCCGTTAAAGCAATAATGTACTCGGAAGGCTTTGAGGTTGAACATATCAAAGATAGACAGCTTGTAGAATTAGCAGATTTTAGAATTGAAGATAATTTTATTGATGCTAAGCTTTATGGGGAAGGTTCATTAAATGAACTGTTTTTTTCAGGTAAAGACCTGCTTACCAGTGCTATTGAGAAGCTTAAAACAATCAGAAAAGTATGTCCAAGCGCTCGTTATTATATCGTTAATTATACCTATGACGAAAATATATTTTCCTATGAAACAACTGGATTCAGTCTAAACGGTAAGAAGGTCAATTTAAATGTTGCCGAGATATTTATTTGTCCAGGAATCACTAATCCTATTACAGGCGACATAATTTCAAAGAAACTTGATGAACTTAAAACCAGCTTTTACAAATGAGTGAGATTGTATTTCAAACATCCATTAAATTCGATTTAAATAAGTCTAACTTTAATTCAATTATCAAAGCTGTAAAAGTACCAAAGTTCAATGGTCCTAATAAATACTTAGATGCTCATAATTGGATTAAGAAGAATATAGAAGGGCCTTATTACTTTAATAGCTATCAAAACTTAGTATATCATACAGGTAAAGAAGGAGAAGAGAAGTCGCTAGAAGAAAATTTTCCAGATTGCATTAAGTTATTATTTAATAAATATTCTTATGATTCGATTGATAATAACTTTTTCAAAAGTAGTTATCGACCATATATCTTGGTTAAATCTTCATCTCAGGATTTTATACAAGCATTAGAATTAGATATAACCCATGATTACAAAAAGGGGAACGTAATTTTAATAGAGGATCATGCCGTTACCTTTAGAAGAGTAAGAGCAAAAGATGCTTATTACAGAGAGGAGATATATATTCCTCGAGACAGAAAAAATTTTTTCCAACTAGAGCAATTGAGATCCAAAAAGTTGATTCACGAAAATGCTTTAGTTTTTCAAAAATATTCCAACAACAAAAATAGAAGTCATATTGATTTCATTGATCCTAGATCATTTCAAAACTATGAGTCAACAAGAAGCAAACCTTTATGGAGTTTTATTCGGAATATGCTTGACTATTTTAATTCAATAGGAATCGAAGCATATCAATACAACGGTATTTTTAATAAAAAAAACACTCAAAATTATAATGTCGACTTATCAACTCTTGAGTTTGAAATTTTAGATAAAAGAATGAATAAAGCTGAAGATTTTCCAGCTAAATTAATTACCAATACCTCCAAAGCTAATTCCAAATTAATTCTATTGGATTACACCAAAGATGGCATAGAGAACATAGGAAAAAAAGACAAATATCCAGAGTATAAAAAAGACTTTAAGATCAGTCATGTACTCAATGTAAATTCAAATAATTCTGACTCTTCAGACTATTTTAACTATAATATTACAGCTGATGATCTTGTCCCAAAAATAGAGATAATTAAAACCCAGCTCTTTTTAAAAGAAATATTATTTGGAAGTAGAAGTACATCATATTTGCCGTTACTTGAAAAAGCCAGGTCTTTCAAATATATATATAAAAACGTCATTTTAGAGTTTAAAAATGATGAAATTGAAATCCAACCTTTATTGGAAAGTGATGAGTTAGATATTCTCCTCGGCGCCTATGTCGATTTTGTTGGTTTTAATGTCAAGTCAATTCCTAAAGACAGAGCTTTCCTAATAAATACGAATACTAATACACTAATTATGATTAGTCCTCTTAAAAAGAAATTTTTATATCCAGACAAAACGAATGATTTTTTGATTAGAGAGGAAGATCGTAATATCAATGAGTGGAAGATTGAAGGAAAAGAAGAATTTAACCAGTATTTAGATAATAATCTAGGGGAAAGTTTCTCCTTCGAAGATCTTTTAAAACATAAGACTCAGATTTATGAAATACTCAATATCAAAAAGAGTACATCCCTTCAAAAGATTTATAATATTCCAGGAAAGAAAAAGGGCCTTGGACTTCATCAAGGTATTTGGTTTGACAAAGAGAACATGGAATACTTTAGTGGTCTTAAGCATGCCATGAATATCAAACAGTCTAAATCTCATAAGCTAAGAAGAATAGATGTACTTTCAGGCGTATTCGACGAGGAGAAATTCTTTTCATTGATGAATGTAGATTTCATTAGATCAAGTGGTAGTCCAATACTGCCATATCCTTTCGGATTAATAAACATATTCTTAAGTGAAAGAGAGATATAATAAAATCAATTCATTCTAGGGTCAAAGCTCCTGTCAATAATGTTGCCTTACGCTAGAATTCTCCTCGACGAACCTATCTAAAATCTTTAGTGAATGAGTTATAAGCTCAGCATTTCTTTTAAAACTATTTCCTGCAATTTGTTTATTGCCGTGAAAGAAATTATTTCGTATCGTTCTCATACTATCTTTAATGGACTCTAGAGGGTTATCTGGGTAAAGAGTTATAGGTCTAAATTCTAGTTCGCCTCTTATTATTTGCAACTCCATTGGAGGGTTTTCTAAAATATATTTTACCGACTTTTTTATCTCCTCTCCATCTAAATCAATTGATTGTAATGAATGAAAAAACCCATCAATATCTGCCATTGCGATCTTATAGTTCCCTTTTTTCCTAAACCCTGACATCTTAAGGGCATATTCAAACCTAGAGTAGCAAACAATATACATAGTTGTTAAATGGAGGTAGGTATCATATGACAATACAGAATTGTAGAATTTTTCGAGAATCTTCATAGAATATTAATAGAGTCAATGGTTGAATAGTATTATTTAGAATCTTTTAAGAATAATTACTTTAATTTATATAACTTAAATAGTCGGTTAAACCGATTAATAATTTCAACCAAAATAAACAAAAAAATGAATATTCTTCCCCAAAGTCTATCAATCCATGGATTACTTCACAATCCAACCGAACAACTTATAATCCCTTCATACCAAAGAAGGTATGCTTGGGGTTACAATCAAACATGGGCTCTATTCGAAGATATTGATATGCTCCAGAACAATGATAGTCATTTATTTGGAATGCTTATTCTACATACTGGACTACATCATGGTGGAATCAATACCATTGATGTTGTAGACGGACAACAAAGAATCACGACAATAACTTTATTGCTTAATGCCCTTAGAAAACAATTTTCACATATTAACAAACCACATATATCCAATCAAATTCAAAACTTGATTTATTGTGGTAATGATTCCTCAATACCAAAACTTATTCTTGGTGAATTAGATAATAAGGACTTCAAAAATTTACTAAGGGATGAACTAGATGAAGTAAAAAATCATAATCTTCTAAATGCATATAATAATTTTGATGTTTTTATAAATGAAAGACTTGAAGAGGAAGGTGAAAGTTGGCTAGAAGATTTTTATAATAAATTAGTACACACGGCAAAAATTATTAGGCTTGATGTTCAGCAAGCACGAGATGCCTACAAGTTATTTGAAACAATTAATAATCGGGGGCTCAAACTATCTGCTACTGATATTCTTAAAAACTTTATTTTAGGCCACGCGGCGAAAATTAGTGATCACAAACTTAATGATGTAAAAGAAATTTGGAGCAACATTATAACGACACTAGACGGTATTCCGACTGATGATTTCTTTAGGCAGTATATATGCGGAGTATATACAACTAGAATAACTCAGTCTAGACTAATAGAATATTTTAAAAAAGATTATCTGTCAAAAGTAGATAAAGTTGAGCTTATTGGAGAATACGCCTATTATGCTGATTACTATTCGAATGAAGAAATTACGGATGATGATGATGAAGATGTTGACTTAGATGACAATATCAAATCCAAAGAGCTGTCGAATGATTCCAGGGTTGATATTACAATATATCTAAAAGAAATTTTAAACTGTGCAAAAACATATGCTGGGGTTTGGAACCTGTCATTTTCCGAGGATAAATTAAATAGTAAGCTCAAGGATTTGCGTGACATTAAATCCTTTCCAACCTACATTTTTCTGATGCGCTTTTTACAAACAGATAAACCTATTCAAGAAAAACTCTTAGTGCTAAATTTGATTCTCATATTAATGTTAAGAAGACATATCTGTAGAAGAAGAACAAGTGAGAATGATATAATTTTTGCTAGAATATTAAGGATTAAAGATGATAGTAACTTTATAGAAACCTTAAAAACTGAGTTTTTAAGGTATTTGCCTAATGATGATGAATTTGAGAACAATTTTCCTAAGCACGAATTTAAAAATAGCTTGAGGGACAGAGCAAAATATATCCTTAGAGAGATCAATTATAAAAAAACCGGTCAGACAGGTGAGGTGACCATTAACTCTGGTAGAGATGTTCAACTAGAACATATCATACCACAGAACATCTCAACAAAAAAATCTAAAACAGAGTTTGGAAATTGGGAGGAGTATTTAGGAGAAAAGTCTTTAGCCAAGCATAGTGACTATGTAAATAAGATTGGCAATATGACATTGATTGCCGGAGGACTGAATATTATTGCCTCAAACAATCCCTTTGAAAAGAAGAAGGTTCCTTATTCCAATTCTAACATAGAATTGACAAAGGAGATATCTTCATATCAAGACTTTAAATTTGAAACTATTGAAAATCGCGGGAAACAACTTGCAGAAATAGCAGCATCCTTGTGGACAATCGAATAGCATTAGGTTTTTATTATGGCACTAAAAGATAGAGGAAAAGTTGATTTGAATGCGGTGTATTCCCAAAAGTCTATAAACGCTTTTAACTCATTTTTTAGTTTAGAAAACAGTTTTATTGCACACCATACCGATGATAAAAATGACTATGGGATAGACTGTCAAGTTCAAATAATAAAGAATTATGAAGCAACCGGATTTGTTTTTCCAGTTCAAATAAAAAGCTCCAAATCCTTTAAGGAGCGTAATAATTGCAAAATTCTTCAGTTTAAGACTAATCGTCTACAAGTGCTCATAGAAGGGTCCTGTGGTAGTGGAATGATTATTCTTTATGACGTAAAAGAAGAAACTTTATATTTTGATTATGCTCTCGAAATAATAAAACGATTAAGAATCGAAAATGAGAAACCCTGGGAGGAACAAAAAACCGTTACGATTAAAATATCTAAGGAAAATATTTTAGACGATAAAACAATAAAAGCAATACATTCTAGACAATTAAAATTATGGACTAACCAAAGTTTATTATTTGCAAAAGACGGTTATAAAAACATAGACAAACTCTTTAGGATGGAATCTTCAAATGCAGATTCACTTAGCATTATTGAGAACACTGGTCTTGATCTGTTTAAGAAGGGTGAAATTAATATCCTTAAATATCATCTGGAGAATCTTGAGAAAAAAGACCTAAAGAAACCTAGAGTTTCCTTTGTTGCGGCAATAACTTATGTTGAACTAGGCGAAATAATAGAAGCCAACTATTTTTTCCATTACGCAGAAAAGGATAAGACAACCCTTTCCGATGAAGAAAAAGATATTTATAACCTTCAATACTATAAGTGTAAATTCTTTGAGGGCAAATATTCATTAAAAGAACTAAAAGGCGTTTTGGAAAGCTTTAGAAGTGAAGCGAGCTTAAGTTCCATAAAGGATATTATAGAAATAAATTTACTGTCAATCAAGGTGATTGAGGCAGTAGGCTCTCCAGTATTTAGTGATGATTTACTTGTTGAAATAAACGATCAAATTGACAAAGTACTTTCTAAAAATTTACTCATAGCAGATTATATTAAATTGCTATATCTAACGGAAATATTAAGTACTTTATACACCAGGAAATTGATGGAGGCTTTAGTAGATGCTAAAATAGGTGAAGAAACCGGGATTAAACTCCCATTTGATCTTAGGAGTAAATTAAATAAGGAATTAACCAACACCAATGGAAGAATTATAAAATTGATTGAGTTCATAGCTAATAGAGATACAGTCAGGGACAACAGTTATGCAATCATCTTGTTAAAATTCTTTAGAGCTAAGCATTATTTTGGAACATGTTATTCCTATTTCAATGCTCGTATAAATTGGGATAATAAGAAGGGCGCCGAGGAGATAATTAATCATGCCATTAATGATTTAATATCCTGTTATAATTATTTTATAGGAAACAGTCATGCTCCAATGGCTTATAGATCGATAGTATACATTAATGAATTATACATATTAGCTGAAAATTGGCTCAAAAAGGCACCTGTAAGTACAATAGATAAGAATAAAATAAATGTCATATTAGAACAGTTTCAAGAACAAGACTTTCATACTGAGAACCTTTCAATGGTGAGAAACTCACTAGACATGCAAAGAAAGCTATTTGAAGAAAAAATATCTCCTTTTGAGTTAATGGAAGAGTCTGATATTCAAAACATAGCTTTAGGACAATTGAAAAGACTTAATCTTCCAGAAGATCGTTTAGTGAACGTTGAAAATGAAATAAGAGATTTATATTTATTTCATAAAACCTTTAAAGGGGAATACACTATTTATTCTGATCAATATGATTTAACGCCTACTTCCTTTGTAAAACAATCTCATTTTACTGTAACTGAAAAAGGAAAATCGACCGTAATAATTGAAGGTCATGATATAAATGAAATAATTTCATTCCTGAAAATAAGGAAGGGTTAATCCGATTTTTGTTGTTTCTTATTTTCTTTTGTGAAGTTTTAATATAATCTCATTTATAATTTCATCCTCTTAACCATCTTTCCATTCAGTCAATATATTATGTGGGTGATGCCAGAAAAAGTTTTGTAAAAAAGCCTAGAATTATAACGCTGTTAAATCTTTATATAAATCCAGTAAAGTTCAATTTATCATTTAAGGAGTTATATGGCGAAGCTAATCCCTAAAAGCATTATGAATGAGAGCAATATATCATGGGATTATGGAATAATATTATTAAGCCTCAACTCATATAAATAAAATATTCAAAAAAAATTAGTGTTTATTATAATTTTGACTTATTCCTTTGTCCAAACTTTATTAACATATCGAAGACGGTTTTGTCCAGACTTTATTAACAAATCTGTCCAAACTTTATTAACATGCCCCAGTCAAAAAAAGGAACTCTATTTTTAGAGTTCCTTTTTTTATTCCTTCAAAAAGTCAACAATATAAATTCTGTATGTACCATTAAAGGATTTAGCTCTGATGAGGACTCTAAAGGAGCCTCCTGAAAATGAATAATTGCCTATTGCATATTTCTGTCCCTCGCTGGAACTTCCCTGATGCGCATATTCGAAATCCACTGGTTCATATTTCTTAAAGAAGTCCTTTAGGTAAATTTCAGCATGAACACTGGAGTAATTAGCAGATTCGCCATTGATGTTTAACTCGATGGTTTCATTAAAATATTTAGCCAATTCCCTCGAACTACCCACCTTTAGTGCAGAACGCACGTTTTTGAAAAGGGCATCATCTTGCGAAAATCCTAGGGATATAGTAAAAAGAAGTCCTAAAGTAAATATTACCCTCTTTAATGTTTTTTTCATAGTATAGAGATATTGGCAATAAGCTGCTAAAACTATGCCATTTACAAAAAGTAAACTGTTTCAGTAATCAAATTAACATAAAGAGCAGTTACTTACAAAGCCAACATTAATTATTATCTTTACTACTTATCTGTAACATCTTTACGATAACTTGATTTACTACTAACAGCAGCGTTTTAATTTAAAACAAAGACTTCAACTTAACATGCAAAAGAAAGTAATCTTAATGATATTAGATGGCTGGGGCTTGGCTACCAATAAAGAAGTTTCAGCAATTGATAAGGCAAACACACCATTTATTGATAGCCTCTACACAAAATACAAGCATAGCAAGTTAGAAGCTTCCGGGATGGCTGTGGGACTGCCAGATGGTCAAATGGGTAATTCCGAAGTAGGTCATATGAATTTAGGAGCTGGTAGGGTTGTTTATCAGGATTTAGTTAAAATTAATTTGGCAATTGAAGATGGCTCAATTAAAGAAAATGATGTACTGCAAGGAGCTTTTGAAAAAGCTAAGAAAGAAAATAAGAAACTTCATTTTATTGGTTTAGTATCCGATGGTGGTGTTCATTCTCACATCAACCATCTAAAGGGACTCATCTCTGCAGCTAATGATGAAGGTTTGAAGGATGTTTACATTCATGCCTTTACTGATGGAAGAGATACCGACCCAAATGGTGGAATAAATTATCTTAAAGATTTACAAAGTCATTGTGATGCTACTACAGGAAAAATTGCCTCAATTACAGGTCGTTATTATGCAATGGATCGAGACAACAGATGGGAAAGAGTAAAGCTCGCTTACGATGCACTTGTAAAGGGAAAAGGTAAACTAACTCAAAACTTACAAGAGGCCATTCAGCAGTCTTATTCTGAAGGAGTAACCGATGAGTTTATCAAGCCAATAATTCATACTGATGCTGAAGGCAATCCTATTGCCAAAATAGCAGATGACGATATAGTTGTTTGTTTTAACTTCCGTACAGATAGAGGAAGAGAAATTACGCAGGCTTTAACGCAAAAAGAGTTTCCTGAGCAGGATATGAAGCCGCTAAATCTTACCTATATAACCATGACAAAGTATGATGATACCTTTAAGGGAGTCGAGGTATTATTTGAAAAAGACAATTTAAAAAACACCATTGGTGAGGTACTAGAGGCTAATGGCAAGAAACAAATTAGAATAGCTGAAACTGAGAAATATCCTCATGTAACATTCTTCTTCTCAGGCGGACAGGAGAAAGAGTTTGATGGAGAAAAGAGATTGTTGTGTCCTTCTCCTAAAGTGGCAACCTACGACTTGCAGCCTGAAATGAGCGCGAAGGATATTCAGGATAAAATTATTCCTGAGCTACAAAATAAATGGCCTGATTTTGTTTGTTTAAACTTTGCTAATCCAGATATGGTAGGCCATACTGGTGTTTTTGAGGCGGCAGTAAAAGCCTGTGAAACAGTTGATAAATGTGCAGAAAATGTAATTAAAGCTGCTCTTGAAAACGATTATACAACTATTGTAATAGCAGATCACGGAAATTCTGATTTTATGATTAATGAAGATGGATCTCCAAATACTGCTCACACAACCAACTTAGTACCATGTATAATGGTTGATAAAGACTTTAGTGGATCAATAAAAGATGGTAAATTAGGAAATATAGCGCCTACGATTCTTCAATTAATGGGAATTAGCCAGCCTGATGAAATGACTTGTGAATCTTTAATTAGTTAATAAATGTCAAGATTTTTTCTGATTATCCTTGCAGCCTTTATGGTTTATGGCTGCTCAAATAATTTAAAAGAACAACCTATCAACACTTATTATAGTGTAGATAGCTTACTTAATGCTCAGTTAAAGCTGTTGACCAAAAGCGATATCAATGTAGAAAAGAAAATTGCTATTGATGGTGAACATGAGCTTGACACGGTAAGCTTTGATTCATTAGGTTGGAGTAATGAATTAGCAGTTTTCAGGATAGCGGATATCAATAAACCTAATCTGAAAGGCAGATACGAAGCAACCGAAGAAAGTGGGGAAGATCAGCGTATTTGGCACTACGTGGCTAAAAAGGAAAGCTTAGGAATAGAGTATTTACATGTTTATTTCAATGCTAATAATCAGCTTGAAAAGCTTGAAGCAAAATACAATGAAGATAATGCCCTTTATACTTCTGAACGTAATTTAACTTTGGCCTTTAACACTGATAAGCAGTTGATCCAAAGCTATGTTATTGAAGGTTCGCAAAAAATGATCATGAAAGATCCTGTTAACTTCTCAATTTCATCTAAGCTAATCGACTAGTGTTTATTTAGTGCCTGGCAAGGTTATTCCAGTAAGCTTTCTGTAAAGGTTGATAGCAAACCTATCTGTCATCCCACTTATGTAATCAATACAAATTCGTGAAATCTCATAGTAGCTTCCAGTGGCAACTATTTGCTCTTGATAAGTGTTAGGGAGCAACCTGAAAACGGTCAAATTCTTTTTGCTGCTTTCTTCAGCACCTTTTTGACCGATAGCAGCTTTAATAAAAGCTTGCATTAAACCTTCCAGTACTGTATGGCCAACCGCTTCAGTTTCCAACACTAAGTTCGATCTGTAAATTTTATCAATTGAAACATCAATAATTTCCCTGAGTACCTTTTTACAAGGAACAAGATCCATCAAAGCCTTATCGAATTCTCCCTTTAATATTTCATCTTCATTTTCAAGAAAAACATCAACACATTGTGTGATAAGCGTATTAATAGCAAGTGCTCTTAAATAAGATATTTTATCATTTTCATCCTTAGTATTTTCAAGCTTTTCAGGCATGTAGGCATCACCTAAAATAGCAGCCATTAAGTCACGTGCCTGCTCAAATGGAACCCAACCTAATCGGCAGCCATCTTCTAAATCAATAATATGATAGCAGATGTCATCGGCCGCTTCTACCAAAAATGCCAGAGGATGTCTAACCCAACTTTTCTCATCTTGGGCAAGCTGATTGAGTCCTAATGCTTTGGCTAATTCATCAAAATAATAGGCTTCGCTTTGAAAGAAACCATACTTCTTTTGACTTTTTCGCCCTTCAATTCTATGCTTCAGGCTTGACTCATGCGGATACTTACTGAATGCGGCAAGGGTGCTGTAGGTAAGTTGGATCCCTTTATTATTAGGCATGTTAAATAAGCGAAACCCTTGGGCATTACCCTCGAATGAAATCAGATCAGCCCATTCACCTTCCGTTACAGAATCCTTAATTTGATTGCCTAATTTGTTGTAGAGGAAAAATTCTGAAATGGCATCTTCACCTGAATGGCCAAAAGGGGGATTGCCTATATCATGCGCTAGGGAAGCTGCTGCCACTATGGCTCCGAAATCACTTGGTGTAAAACCATTTTCTTTTAACTCAGGATACTTTTCAATTACTGTTTCTCCCACTCTTTTACCTAATGAACGGCCAACGCTACTTACTTCTAAACTGTGCGTAAGTCTGGTATGAACAAAGTCATCTTCAGGTAAAGGAACTACCTGCGTTTTATCTTGCAACCTTCTAAATGGATGTGAAAATATGATCCTGTCATAATCTTGCTCGAAAAGCGAGCGTGAGTTACTTTGCTTTGCTGGTGATTGTTGACCTAGTCTGTTAGGGTTGAGTAGTTGAAGCCAGTTCATTTTTTCCATAAACCAAAATTAGTAGATATATGAAAGAATCTGCTAACAGACCAGTAAAATTCCTGTAAAGCCTTTGCTAAATTATTTAAGTGGTATCGTGTGGAGCCAATAAAGCCTTTATATTTGTACAGAACTAAAATTAATTGAAGATGAGAAAACTCAAGTTAATAATTGGTTTTGTGGTGGCAGCTTCATTGGCTTATGCCCAGGACTTACATTATACAGTCGATTTAAATGACAGATCAGAAGACACTTTCAAGGTAACACTAATGCTTGAAACTAAGCTTTCTGAAGAAAATGAAATATTCCAGTTTGCTGCTACAGCTCCAGGCACTTACCAAATTATGGATATGGGAAGATTTGTTAGTGATTTTAAAGCTTTCGATAAGAAGGATCGTGAAATTGCAACAGAGCAGATAGGCACCAATCAGTATAAAATCAGTGATAGCAAAAAGATAAAGAAAGTAAAAAAGATTACTTATAACATTGCTGAAACCTGGGATACGGAGGTTGAGGAGAATGTAATTTATAAAATGTGTGGTTCTTCTATTGAAGACGATAATGTTTTAATTAATGGGCAAACAGTTTTTGGTTACTTCTCAGGCATGCAGGCAGCACCAATGACCATTAAACTACAATATCCTGACGAGTGGGAAGTTGGAACAGCCCTTAAGCTTAATGAAGAAGGTGCTTATGTTGCTGAAAGCTATGACCACATTGTTGATTCTCCTATTTTATTAGGTCGTTTGACTAAGGCATCTACAGATTTGGGTGGAGCGGCAATTGATATTTACACCTACTCAAAAACCGATATGATTGCCTCTAGCGATTTGTTAGATGCAATGGAAGAAATGCTTGATGCAGCAAGAGCTTTTGTGGTTAATTTTCCTGTTGACAGATACACATTCTTATTCCATTTTGAGGACGAATCATGGGGTGCATGGGAGCACTCTTACAGCTCAGAATATATTTATGCTGAGCAGCCTTGGACACCAGATTTTGCCGCCAGTATTACTTCTACAGCGGCTCATGAGTTTTTTCACATCATAACTCCTCTAAATATTCATAGTGAAATTATAGAGCAGTTCAACTTTGTTGAGCCTACTCCATCGGAGCATTTATGGTTATATGAGGGTGTAACTGAATGGGCTTCTGATTTGATGCAGCTGAGATACGGGATGATCGATCTTGATGAAATGTTCTCCAGATTACAGGAGAAGCTTTATATCAATGCCAGATATGATTCAGCTTATAGCTTAAGTAAATTAAGTTTAACATCTTATACTGAAGAAGGTCAGAAGCAATATGGCAATATTTATATGAGAGGTGCTTTGGTAGCTGGTTTACTTGATATTAGACTTCTTGAATTATCAAATGGAGAAAGAGGCTTACGCGAAGTTGTTAATCAGTTGTCAGAAAAATATGGTGCTGATCAGGCATTTCCAGAAGATAAATTCTTTGAGGTTTTTGTAGAGATGACTTATCCTGAAATTGCTGATTTCTTTGATAAATATGTTAAGAATGCCAATCCTTTACCTATGAAGGAGTATTATGCTAAGCTTGGTATTAATTATACTGAGAAGATCGTTACCAAGAATTTGGTTCCTTCATTAGGTTATGGTTTAGCAGTGCCGAATGGTCAAATCGTTATTACCAACCCAACTGATTCATTAGCCACTTTAGGTGCAGTTGAAAATGATGTGCTATATAAAATCAATGGCACAGAAGTATCACTTCAAAATGCAAGGATGGTAATTGGCACCTTAAGCCAGCAACCAATAGGCTATGAATATTCACTTACTGTAAAACGAGGTGAAGAAGAGGTTGAAATTGCAAGCCGTATAGTAGGTAAACAAGAAACCAAAGAGCATATTTTTGAACTTGATGAAGATGCTAGCGAAGAAGCAGTTGCATTAAGAGAGAAATGGTTAACTAATCTAGATTAGTTCGTAGTAAAGAAAGTTCGAGAAGGCTATTCATTTAATGAATAGCCTTTTTTATTGATACATATCCAAAAATTAGCTTTGAATTTTTTAATACTTTCACGAGCTTATATAGGATTTTTCAAATTAAAGCATGCGCCTCCCCCCAATTTGTTATTTGCTTCTATTATGGTTAAGCTTTACACAGTTTGCCAGCGCCCAACAGACAGATAAACCTATCTTATCTATTCAACCAAATGAAAATTATCACTCTATTGGAAAGTTCATACAGTTCTATGAGGATGAGTCTAATAACTTGAAATTGGCGGATGTGCTGAAAAAGGAAGTACAGCAACAGTTTAAAAGATCAAAAGCTCAGGTTCCTGGGTTTGGTATTGAAGATGTAACCATTTGGGTAAAAATTGACCTTGAGAATACAGGCCGGGAGCAAATCAATGACTATCTAGAAATATCTTTTCCTACCCTCGATTCCGTATTTTATTTCTATAAGGATTACGAACGCAACAGGTGGAATAAACTCTTTGCTAGTGACAGAGTACCATTTAATCAGAGAGTAGTTAACCATAAAAATATTGTTTTCCCTTTAGCCATTGACGCCACTCAAAAAACCACTATTTATCTAAGAGTAAGGAATAAGGGGTCTATCATTCTGCCTATCAATGTTATGCCTCAAAGTGAGCTATTCTCGTCAGATATAGCTACAGAAATGGCATTCGGTATTTTTTATGGAATCATGCTCGTTATGTTTCTTTATAATTTGCTATTAGCCTTTACTGCCAGAAGCATTACATACATTTTTTATGTGGGTATTATAGCAGGAAATTTATTTACACTTTCTGCATTAAACGGACACGCCTTTCAATACCTGTGGTATGATAATCCGTGGTGGGCCAATCATGTAATCATTTTTGGAATAGGTCTATGGATTTTGTCTGGTAATTTGTTTGCCTCGAGCTTTCTGGATGCTAAACATGGTCGGAATTGGAATTTCAGGGCTTTTCAGATTATGCAGTTTTTTGGTATTGCCGTAATTGTGGCTGCCTTTACTTTAGATTATAAAATCAGTCTCATATATGCCAATTATGGATTGATCTTCAATTGCATTTTCCTTTTTGCTAGCGGAATAATTTTTTGGGTAAGAGGGATAAAAGTGGCTAGCTTTTTTACACTTGCCTGGGCATTGTACCTAATAGGTGTATTATTATATACTTTAAGAAATTTAGGTATTTTACCAGTTAACATTGTTACTTCTCACGTGCTGGAAATAGGAGCAGTAAGTGAGGTCGTATTACTTTCAGTTTCACTGGGTTTTAAATATAGGTTACTCGAATTAGACAAAAAAAGAGCCCAGCAAAACTCGCTTGACTTAATGACCAGAAGTCAGGAGATAATACAGCAACAAAATGAGCAGCTTGAGAAACGAATTCAGGAGCGCACGGCAGAACTCAGCCAAAAACAGGAGGAAGTAATCACGCAAAATGAGAAATTAAATGAGCAAAATGCTAAACTGAGAGAAGCACAGGAGTTAATTCAGCAGCAAAACAAACAGTTACAGGCTTATAATGATGATCTTGAGAATAAGGTAGCAAAACGAACCGAAGACTTAAAGTCTACCAATCAAGAGTTAGCTCAGAATGTACAAAAGCTTGAGCAATATGCTTATATGACAGCACATAATTTGCGTGCTCCGGTTGCTCGTCTATTAGGATTAACTCAACTAATTGAGATGGATCCTACTGCTGACTTGGAAGAGGAGTGGCTACACATCATTTCCAAGATTAAGGAAGAAGGACACAGTCTAGATGCTGTTATCAATGATTTGAATGCAATACTTGAATTAAGACAAGCCTCTGATGATGATCTTGAGAAAGTTGATTTAAATAAGAAAACCCAGCAGGTTTTTAGGATTCTTAAGAATACAATTGAGAAAAATAATGTTCAAATCGTCTGTGATTTTCAAGAATTTGTAGAGTTGAAAAGTAACCCTACTTTTATTGAAAGCATGTTATATAATTTAATATCAAATGCCATAAAATATAAGCGCCCAGAAGTTAAACCTATCATTACGCTTAAAACATCTTATAAAGCAGGACATAAGGTTATTTCTGTTTCTGATAATGGCATAGGCATTGATTTATCTAAGTTTAAATCAGACCTATTTGGAATGTATAAAAGATTTCACACCCATGTTGATGGTAAGGGATTGGGCCTTTTTCTGGTAAAAAGTCAGTTAGAAATTTTAGGGGGAAAAATAAAAGTCCAGAGTGAGTTGAATAAAGGAACTAACTTTCACCTAATCTTTCCTGCTGGTGTTTAAGACCATATCAAAGCTAAAGATACCTGAACTGATACTTATTTTAGAGCAAATACCTTCTTCATTATAATAATAGATGCTCTTATCCCCATTTGGAATATAGAAAATAAACTTCCCCTTTTCTTCTGTTGCCCCAATTTTAACAAAATCATGAAATCTCTCTGAAAATATTTCATCTCTATGTTTAGGTTGATTGAAATACATGGTGAGCATACTATTAACTAATGGGCTTTTATATTTTTGGTGCTTTTCCGGAATTGTACTTTGATAGGAGTTATTGGCCCAAAATAATTTAGCTTCTTCTTCAACCTCATCATTCTTCTTATAAATAAAATAGGCTTTATCTAAGGTGTCGTTCTTAAATATAGCCTCATAAAAATAGACAAGTTCGGTAGTTCTAAAAAGCGTATACTTTACATCGGTTACTGCCGAATAGTAAGTTTCTTTCTCGTTGACAACCTTCTTAGTTACAAGCATACTTCCTACTTGTTTGCCACTTACCAAAATGTCATACATTAATTCCTGAGCAATAGGAGAAATAAGGAGGAAAAAGTAGAGAAAGATTGTAAATGAGTATTTCAAGCTTAAATAGTTTTGATACTAAACTAATCAACTTAAAATTTATTATCGAATGTATCGGGAATTTATCCTGCCCAGCCTTCTCGGTCTAAGCTTCTGTATTGAATGGCTTCTGCCAAATGCTCAATCTTGATTTCTTCCGATCCGGCAAGATCTGCAATAGTTCTGGCAACCTTAAGTATACGATCATAAGCTCTCGCTGAAAGGCCAAGTTTTTCCATTGCATTTTTCAACAAAGCTTTACCTGCTGTGTTAATCTGACAAATTTCTTTTACCATTTGAGAAGGCATTAAGGCATTAGAGTGTATTTCTGGAGTTTGCTCAAATCTTTTCTTTTGCATTTCTCTTGCCTCAATTACTCTAGCTCTAATTTCTTCACTGCTCTCGGCCTTTCTATCGGCAGTCATCTGATCAAAAGAAACAGGAGTAACTTCAACGTGTAAGTCAATTCGGTCTAACAGAGGGCCGCTTACCTTATTAAGGTAACGCTGCACTGCCCCTGGTGGACAAACACATTCTTTCTCTGGATGATTGTAGTAACCACAAGGGCATGGATTCATGCTGGCAATGAGCATAAAATTAGCTGGGAAATCCACAGATACTTTTGCGCGTGATATGGTTACTCTGCGTTCTTCCAAAGGTTGCCTCATTACCTCCAAAACGGTACGCTTAAACTCGGGAAGTTCATCTAAAAACAATACGCCATTATGTGCCAACGAAATTTCACCAGGCTGTGGAATACCACCACCTCCAACTAATGCAACATCAGAAATTGTATGATGAGGCGCCCTATAAGGACGAGTAGCAATTAGTGAAGCGTTAGCACCAAGCCTACCTGCAACAGAATGAATCTTAGTGGTGTCTAGTGCTTCTACTAAACTAAGAGGAGGTAGAATTGAGGGAAGTCTTTTTGCCAGCATGGTTTTGCCGGCTCCCGGAGGACCAACCATTATAACGTTATGACCACCTGCTGCTGCTATCTCTAAAGCTCTTTTGATGTTTTCCTGGCCTTGCACATCTGCGAAATCGGCATCATAAGTGTTAAGGTTATAAAAGAAAACATCTCGTGTGTCTATTTCAACAGGCTTAATTGTGGAGGTACCTTCCAGATAATCGATAGCGTCTCTCAAACTTTTTACTCCAACAACTTCAAGGTTATTGACAATTGCCGCCTCTGAAGCATTTTCTTCAGGAAGAATAAACCCTTTAAAGCCTTGCTTTCGTGCCTCAATGGCTATGGGAAGCACACCTTTTATAGGCCTTAACATACCATCAAGCGCCAGCTCACCCATAATTAAATACTGCTCTAGTTCAGGTGCTTCAATCTGTTCGGATCCTTTTAAAATGCCTAAGGCAATAGGCAGATCATAGGCAGAACCTTCTTTTTTAACATCAGCCGGAGCTAAATTCACCACAACCTTTTGCCTGGGCATCCGATAGTTAGTGTGTTTTATGGCTGCATCAATTCTATGCTCACTTTCTTTTACAGCATTATCAGGTAAACCAACCATATGAAACTTGGTACCCATGCTTACATTTACCTCAATGGTAATGATACTTGCATTTACGCCATAAACAGAACTTCCATAAGATTTAGCCAGCATAGCCTAGTTGCTTTTCTATCTGAAGGATTAAAATATGAATAATTTTAATATGAATTTCCTGAATTCTATCAGCGTAGCCGTGATGTGCCACCCTGATTTCATGATCAGCTAATTCTGCCAGAGCACCACCATTTTTACCAGTTAAGGCTAT
The DNA here is from genome assembly GCF_016734805.1 of Marivirga atlantica. Classification (GTDB taxonomy): domain Bacteria; phylum Bacteroidota; class Bacteroidia; order Cytophagales; family Cyclobacteriaceae; genus Marivirga; species Marivirga atlantica. The sequence continues at coordinate 296,227 of NZ_JAERQG010000001.1, read as the reverse complement.
GGTTTTAAGCCCTTTTTTCCTGGCAGCATGTACTGCTTCAACAACATTCTTTGAATTACCGCTGGTGCTAATGGCAAGAAGGATGTCATCTTTATTTCCTAAAGCCTCAACCCCACGGCTGAATATGTAATCAAAGCCATAATCATTACCAACACAGCTTATATGGCTTGCATCGGAAATGCAGAATGCGGCTAGTGCAGGCCTGTCTTCTCTAAATCGTCCACTTAACTCTTCAGCAAAATGCATGGCATCACAATGTGAGCCGCCATTACCACAGCTGATAATTTTGTTTCCTGTCTGAAGAGAAGCAGTTATAATTTCAGCAGCTTGAGAAATGGCTATTAAGTTTTTCTCATTATTTAAGAAGTTATCAAGCACTTGTTGTGCTTCGAGTAATTCATCCTTAATGCTGTTAATCATACTTTATCTTCTTCCTCTTTATTTGAAGATGAATCATCAGTAGAGCTTTCTGCCTTTTGCTCAGTTTCAGGAGATATATGCTCATTTTCCTTTTTATCGTAGAGCTTAGCCTTTAGCTCGTTAATCTCTTCTTGATGTTTTTTATTCAGTGTGTTAACCTTCTTCTGTCCTAGCCAATCAAAAACCATGACTGTCGCAAAAAGAAATAAACCCAAGTAAGAACCATAAAGCATAAGATCAAGCTTGTTGAACAGGTTCAATAAAAAATCGAAATTATTTCTTCCAATCGATATGACAATGATAGTTGTAAGATGGAAGATTGTTAAAGCGGCAAATACTACTATTTTAAAGGTGCGCATAGTGAGCTTGTCTGGTTTTGATTTTGGGTATTAACAAATATAGAAATTATTTGATTATTAACTCACCGACTGAATTTTAATCAGTTTTTGGTAAACACCATCTTTTTCCATCAACCTTTGATGAGTTCCTTGTTCTACGATTTCACCATCCTGTAATACATAAATTCTATCTGCTTCCTGTATAGTACTTAGCCTATGTGCAATTACGATTGAAGTTCTATTTTTCATAAGATTACCTAAAGCCTCTTGCACTAATTTTTCTGATTCAGAATCAAGGGCTGAAGTAGCCTCATCCAAGATTAGAATTTCCGGATTCTTTAAAATAGCACGGGCAATGCTTATTCGCTGTCTTTGTCCACCTGATAATTTTCCACCGCGGTCACCCACCGTTGAATCATATCCATTTTCCATTTGATCAATGAACTCATGAGCATTGGCAATTTTAGCGGCAGTCATCACTTCTTCATAGGTAGTTTCAGGTTTGCCAAATGCTATGTTATTAAATATTGTGTCATTGAATAGCAATGATTCTTGACTAACAATACCCATTTTAGAACGGAGAGAAGTTATTTCATAATTTTTGATCGATTGGCCATCTATAAAAATATCACCACTGTTAGCATCGTAAAAGCGAGGTATTAAATCAGCCAGAGTAGATTTTCCTCCACCCGAGGGACCTACTAGAGCAACCATTTCACCTTTTTTAATGGTCATATTTATATCTTTTAAAACAGGCGTTTGCTGATACCCAAAACGGAGATTCTTAACTTCAATTTTATCATTGAAACTTTTAAATTCTAAGGCATTAGGAATGTTTACTATTGCTGGTTTGGTGTCGATAATAGAGAAAATTCTTTCCGCTGAGGCTAAGCCTTTTTGCACATTGCTCAGTGCACCAGAAAGTGATTTTGCAGGAACCAGAACTTGAGAAAAGATTGCAATAAATGTGATGAAGCTTTCTGGTTCTAAGCTAGAATTTCCATCGAAAATTTCTGAACCACCAATCAATAAAATTAATGCAACTACGCCAACCCCGATAAACTCAGAAATAGGACTTGCAAGTGCAAATCTTTTTGTCATGCTGATGTTTAGACGAGCATAATTGTTTACTTGAGTTCCAAAACGACTCTTGGAGAAATCAATAGCATTAAATGCTTTAACAATACGCATACCTCCTAAAGTCTCTTCAAGTATATCAGAAATCCTACCTAAAGTTTCTTGGCTTTGATGGGCTTTTCTTTTAAGCTTTTTGGCAATAAAGGAGATGATAAAACCAGAAACAGGGATTATTAAAATTGTAATTAAGGTAAGCTTAACTGAAATGAAAAAAAGCATTGCAAAATAGCCTATTATCATAATTGGTTCTTTTATCACCGCTTTCAGACTGCTTACAACACTGGCTTCTACTTCCTGAACATCACTTGTCACTTTTGACATGATGTTACCTTTTCTTTCTTCTGTGTAATACCCAATGTGTAAAGTCATTAATCGACCAAAAAGAGTATTCCTAAGGTTTGAGATAACTTGAGCTTTTACAATTGCTGCAATTACTTCCACCAAATATTTAAATAAGTTGGAAAGAAAGATGCTGATGATCAGAACAATACATACAAATGTTAAGGCCCGCATTGGGTCATCTTGCATCATGTTAAGAAAGTAATAATCGAAGACTTCTTTTACGTAAGAAAGCTTCCATTCAAATGCAGGCATATCAACTGGTGCTACAGCCTTTTCCTTTGTCTGGAACAATACAGTTAATACAGGCTGCAGAATGGCTAAAGTAAATACGCTAAATACTGATTGTAAAATAACATACAATATGTATTGAGGGGCAAGTAGTCCTAAAGGACGAGCATATGAAAGTACGCGAAGGTATGTCTTCATTCAATTTGAAAATTCAATTAATGCAAAGGAAAAATAATAGTCTACGCCAAAGCGTGAGCAAAGATACAATTAATTGATGGCTCCTTAAAAGAGGTTGTTACTAGTAGGTAAGTTCCATCTTAAATTGAGGGAAAACCAGCTGTTGTCAGAATTATTATTCCCGAACTCACTGTTTTGCTTTCTAATGGTATAAGAAGCTGATACAAAAAGATTATAGTAAGGCTGATAAGTAATAGAGCCTTGTACCAATTTTGTTTCGTTCTTCTCACCTTGTAAGGTGGTATGCCCAAAAGCATAGGTATTTCCGGTAGCAGGATTTGTATGCCTGAAATAAGTGCCATTAGGTTTAAAAATGTCAGCACCAAAGTTAACTCCTGTTGTATCAGTACCTTGTTCACTAAGTATGGCAATTCCCTTTAGGGTGATTTTTGGACTTATTTGATACCTGAGTATACCTATTAACTCCTTAAAATTGGCACCCAAAGGATGAGCAAGTGATTGTTTGTAATTGGCGAAATTGGTAAAGTTGCTATCATGTGCATAGGTATAAGGTCGTGCCATATTAAATTCTCCTTGCAGGTCAAGATTATCTAAACCAAAAGCATCAATGTACTTTAAACCTGCTTGTACCGCATATTTATTGGCCCACCAGCCACCTTGTCGGATGTTGTCAATTAGGAATTCGTCTAATACTAGTTGTCCATAAAGTGAGAAGTGCTTGAGAAAAACAGCTCTAAAATCTGCCCCAACAATGGCATTACCAGAACTGCCATCTTGTTGCTCTAACGATCGGTAGAAGATTATAGGATTCAAATAGTTTAAATCTACGGGGTTAGAAGCACTTGCTGAGTCGCCTAGCATAACAGCCTCAAATAGCCCAATATTTATATGCTTAGTAATGTTATAGCTGAGGTGATGAAGTGCCATAAACTTTCTTGGGTATTGTCTTCTTATTCCGGAAAGTGCATTGCCCGATGCAATAACATCAGCGGTTTGCACGCCAAATAGGTTCATATAATTCAGCTTCCAGATTTTAGTCTCAGCCTTTAAATGTAAATAAGCTGGGGAGAAGTCACTCAACATCATTGACCTATAGCCATTTCCTATAAAGAACCTATCATGCCCAAACTGCAAATTGATGTTTTTAGTGGCCTGAAATGAAATATAACCCCTCGCTGTAAAGAAATCACGTGCTGTTTGGTTATCGCCATATTCTTTCCAGAAACCCACATTCGGTACAGATCGGAATTGTTGGGTATAGTCATTGATGTAGCTGGGGAAGTATATCTGATTCTCAGTGAGGTAAGTATAAAACCCTAATTTCTCATTTATAAGTCCTCTTACTTCTACTCCTCTTGTGTTGGTATATAAATTATTTTCATTGATTGACTGCTGTCCGTAAGAAAGGCCCAGAACAGGGTTAATGTGTAAATCAAATTCTGCTTGGTTTACATTTAAGAAATCAGTTTTGGTTTTATAAATGTGTTTGAGAAAAGGTTTATTCCTTTTATAGTCTACAGAATCAAGCCATTCCCAGTTATCATATTTTAGGTAGTCGTAATTAAAACTATTTCTGGGGTTGAAACCACTGGCATCAATGCTGTCTAAGAAAGCGGCTATTTCCTTTCTATTATAAGGTTTATGGCTTGCATGAAAGGCATCCGAAAACTTGCCACTTTTCACTTCGAGTCTTTCTAATAAATGGTAGTAATCATCATCAAGTGGAGCGTTTATAGCTTGTGAAAGTGCTAAAGAGGAGTATAGAACTAAAAATGTGCTTAATATGTACTTCATTCTGTGAGTTTCAAATACGAAGATAATAAGTTTGCGCTAATGGTTAGCAGATGATTTACATCGTATGATGTAAGTATTTGAAATTGTGAGGCTTAAACCTTTTGCTTAATTAAGCTTTATATTTGGAAAGATTGATCTCATCTGCTATTTTTGCAATCCCTTTGCGGAAAATGCATTTGGGCCTTTGGTTGGAAATCAAAAAAACGCTAAGAAATAATTATGAAAAAAGGAATTCACCCTGAGTACAGAGAGATTGTTTTCTGGGATACTCAAGCAGACACAAAGTTTTTAACGAAGTCAACAATGACTTCTGACGAAACTATTAAAATGGAAGATGGAAAAGAATATCCTGTTGTTAAGATAGAAGTTAGTTCTGCTTCTCACCCATTTTATACTGGAAAGAAAATATTTTTGGATACAGCTGGTCGAGTGGAGAAATTCAACCAGAAGTACAAAAAGAAGAAATAAGAATTCTTCAACTCAATATTTTAAAAGTCTCTCCGATAGTCATATCCGAGAGACTTTTTTATTTTTACGCCTATGAACTATCTATTAATTGAGCAAGCCGATTTTAGAGAAAGACTGAAGCCATTTACTTTCACCAGACCCATAGCTGAAGTTAGGGTTGGTATATTAACTATCAGAGAAAAGTGGGAGAAGCTATTGGAAGAAAGTACTTCTTATATAACATCACCATATTTATCTGCTAAGTTTCCTAAAAAATTAGCAGACCAGAATATGTTAATTAATAGCTCTGTATGCCCTACGCCTGAATTAGTTGCGGCCATCAAGATGGGGGCTTCATTAAAAAAAGGAGATATTCTTATTTGCTTTTCAGCATCTGAAAATGAAATAGATGCTTTTTCACCTTCGCAAAAATTAGAGGAAGCTGCCGAGTATGATGGTGAACTAACTTTTATCACAGATACATGGCACATATTTCAGTACAATGCCAAAGAAATAAAAGCTGATTTTGAATTGCTTACAAAAGGTAGAAAAAGTAAGACGATTGATGATCATGCTACTGTAGTTTATGGTAAAGACAATTTATTTGTGGAAGAAGGGGCCTCTATAAAAGCAGCGATTATTAATGCAGAAGATGGGCCCGTATACATAGGTAAAAATGCTCACGTGCATGAGGGAGCTATCATAAAAGGAGCTTTTGCTTTGTGTGAGGGAGCTCATGTTAATATGGGCGCAAAGGTTAAAGGCGATAGCACAGTAGGCCCTTACTGTAAAGTGGGTGGTGAAATAAGTAATACGGTTTTCTTTGGCTATTCCAACAAAGGCCATGATGGCTTTATAGGGAATTCAGTAGTTGGTGAGTGGTGTAACTTAGGAGCCGACACTAACACATCAAATCTGAAAAATAATTATGCGAATGTAAAGCTCTGGAGCTATGCTGATAAGCGTTTTAAAGATACAGGTCTTCAGTTTTGTGGATTAATGATGGGCGACCATTCAAAATGTGGTATTAACACCATGTTTAATACAGGTACCGTAGTAGGTATAAGCGCTAATATTTACGGAAGTGGTTTTCCAAGAAATTATATCCCTTCCTTCGCATGGGGCGGTGCAGCAGGCTTTACAACTTTCCAATTAAGAAAGGCTTTTGAAGTAGCTGAAAAGGTGATGGAAAGAAGAAAAGTAGACTTTGATCAAAACGAAAAAGATATTTTAACGCATCTCTTTGAAAATGATCAGGAAGAGCGTTTTTGGGAAAAGAAATAACTTAATACTTACAAAATGAAAATAGCAATAGGCGGAGATCACGCAGGTTTTGAGTACAAAGCAAAACTGATTAACTTTTTAAAGGCGGATCATCAGGTAAAAGATTTCGGTCCTTCAACTGACGATTCTGTGGATTACCCTGATCATGTTCACCCATTAGCCACAGCAGTTGGTAATGAAGAACAAGATTTAGGCATATTAATCTGCGGAAGTGCAAATGGGGTTGCGATAACAGCAAACAAACATCAAAAAATTAGAGCCGCAATAGCCTGGGAAGAAGAGTTAGCATCTTTGGCACGTGAACATAACAATGCTAATGTAATATGCCTACCAGCACGTTTTGTGAGTTATGAGAAAGCGGAGTCCATCATTAAAGCCTTCTTAGAAGCTAAATTTGAAGGAGGAAGACATGAGCGAAGAGTGAACAAAATTCCTTGTTAATTCTCATTCACTTTTAGCCTGTAATAGCGGGCCGATACTCTTTGATATTGGCTTGCTATTGTGGGCATTTTACTAAAAACATGCTCTAGCACTTCATTTTCGTCAATAATAACCTCTGGCATTTCTTTTTTGAAGGAACTGTATATTGCCGCTATATTTCGGGGGTTTTCAAAGTTTAACCAGGTCTCTTTGGCTAGCGGCCAATAATAATAAGGCGTACCCACTTTACTATCCTTATAAAGTGATTTTGAATCACCCAAAACCAATAAGCTTTTCCCTACCACTTCATTCTTAAAAATACTTTCTTCTACATTTAGCTTGTAGTAATTGTTTAAACCATTAATCACACTACCATTTAAGTAAATGTAATAATTGATGCCTATCACCAATGTGGCAAATACAAGGGCAAAGATTTCTGCCTTCATTTTATGTTTAAAAAGCAAAACGTAATGCGTTATAAAAAAAGCTACAAAGGGAACAAACAAAACTAATTGATATGGTGCCTTGTCGTTGCTCAATAGCCAACTACCCCATGCGGCCAAAAACATAATAAACATAACTTGCTGTACGCGTACCTGATAGTTTGTGAAACGAGAAGTGGAGAAAGTTCTGTAAAGTGCTAAAAGATAAAAGATAGCCGGCACAGCAATTATCATTAAAAAGGACCAAATGCTAATTAAGCTCTCATTGGTATAAGTTATTGTAAATACCAGCCAATTGTTGAGCATTTCGCTAAAGCCATCGAACCAGATAAAATAGATGGATACCGCGGCAATTGGGAGCAAAAAGCCATACACAAACAACATATACCTTCTGAAAATCAAACTGGTTAATAAGGCAAAAGAAATCAAAGTAGCTATAAAGAATATAATACTTGGCAGATAAAAAAGTACTGCCAATCCCATAAAGAACCCTGTTTTTAGAATGGTAGCATCATCAAGCTTATTTTCAATTCTTAAATAAATATTATCAAGAACTAATAAGATGAAGGTTAAACTGATGAGCACTGGCGATAGCGTGAAAAAATCAAAGAAAACCTGCATCAATAAGGCATAGATAAATGCTGGTATGTAGCTGTTTTCATTGTAAGCCTTGTTTTTATACATGATGTTGTTAAACAATGAAAACTGATAGGCAACTAATAAAACTGCTGCTAGCTGATAAGCTATTCGAGCGCCACCAAAAAGAAAGTCAAAAAAAGTATAAGTTAAAGCGGCTAAAGGAGCCATTGGTGTGAGTAAGTCTTTATAAAGTGTAACATCACTCTGGTTGAGGGTGTCTCCAATAATCATCCAATCCAGCTCGTAAATCAATGGAGTAGAGCTAATGAAGTAAGGAAGCCTCACTATTAAAATAGCAAGCAATAATATGAGTAAGCGATAAGGGTCGTTTATCCTAAAGAAACTAAGCAATAGCTTAAGAATTTTAAATTATAAATCACCAGGCATTCAGTATCTCCTGAGTGGCCAGTAATTAGTTAGCGAGTCATCTGGCAGCTGACTATTATTTGCTAAATTAGCGTATAAAGCGAAATAAGTATAAAACATCATGCATATTTGCATGCTAAAATAAAATATTATGGCTGCAGGCTCCAGACAGAAGAAATTTGCAAAACTAATTCAAAAGGATTTGGGGGAAATTTTCCAAAAACAAATGCAAAATACATTTGGAAAAACCTTCATCACGGTGGTTGATGTTGAGATGTCACCAGATTTAGGCTTAGCCAAAATTTACCTTAGCCTCATCCTTAGTGAGGATAAAGATGCAACATTAGAGAAAATTAAAGACCACAAAAGTGAGATCAGGAAACATCTGGGAAACAGAATTGGAAAGCAAGTGCGAATAGTACCTGAGTTGGCTTTTTATTTGGATAACACTTTAGAGCAGGCAAGTCGAATTGAAAACTTGCTTTCCGGCCTTGACATTCCACCTGCTGATGAGGATGATCAAGAGAAGGATGATTAATAACAAGCTTTGAGAAATTTACCATTTTTCATAGCGCGCAGATACTTTCTTTCTAAAAAGAAAAAGAGCTTTATTAATGTACTCTCCATCATTTCCATGCTTGGAGTTGCTGTGGGCACTATGGCTTTGGTTATAGTTCTTTCCGTTTTTAATGGCCTTGAAGATTTAATCCGATCTCTATATAACTCCTTTGATGCTGACCTTCAAATCACTTTAAATGAAGGGAAGTTTTTCGAAGCCGATGAAGCACTATTGTCTCAAATTAACGAAATCGATGGAGTAACCGAACTCATGCAGGTGGTGGAGGACAATGTTCTTGTAAAATATAACAATGGTGAAACGGTAGTGCGAATGAAAGGGGTTGATAATGCCTCCACATACCAAAGCCGCTTAGCTCAAAATATTACTGAAGGGAGTTTCAAACTTACTGATCAGGAACAAAATTTCGCGGTACTGGGTAGAGGTATCAGATACGAGTTGGCTGTGAATCCAAGAAATGAATTTTTAGCACTTCAAATCTATTATCCAAAAGACATAAAACCGGGTATTACTGATCCATCCCGCATGTATAACTCAGGCATTCTAAAACCTGCCGGTGTTTTTGCAATAGAAAAGCAGTATGACGAGAAATACATTTTTGTCCCTTTACGCTTTGCCAAACAATTACTAAGTAGGCAGAATGAGCTTACAGCCATAGAGTTGATGGTAGCTGATAATTCACAAATACAGCAAGTTCAACAGCAGCTTAAAAACAAATTGGGAGAGCGCTTTAAAATACTCAATTCTGAAGAGCAACATGCGAGTCTTTTACGTGCCATTAAAATAGAAAAACTCTTCGTGTATCTCACCTTCAGCTTTATTTTGGCGGTAGCTTCATTTAATATTTTCTTCTCCCTTACTATGCTGGCATTAGATAAGAAAAGAGACATAAGTATTATGCATGCCATGGGCATACATGATAAAATGATTCGAAATATCTTTTTGTTTGAGGGGGGGATTATTTCGTTAAGTGGAGCCTTGTTTGGAGCTTTAATTGGTTTAGGGATTTGTCTATTGCAACAACAATTTGGAATAGTTTCCATGGGGATGGCCTCCGCAGTAACCGATGCTTATCCTGTTAAAATACAGGCCACGGATTTTATCTACACCATGGCAACAATTATTACGATCACCTTTCTGGCCTCACTTCAGCCGGCTATTAAAGCCATGAAATTTAGCAAAGTAGAGCGTTTATAGGCTTTTTCAACGCTTAATGCTTATTATATCAAGCTATTTTATTAAATTTCAATCTTCGTTAAATTTTAATGAAGCTATTTTTAGAAGTTTGCTTGCATAAAAACACATGAAGGTTTTTACCACACAGCCTTTTCAACTGATCTATTCTCTTTTTGAGCACGAATATCTTGGTTACATATTCGAGTCATTCGTAGTACAAAAAAATAGCAGAGGAGAACTAACTTTTTCACATCAGAATATTTCTTCAAAAAATGCCAAAGAGTTTTCAAAAGGCTTAGACGAAACGGATTACGAGCTTATTGAATTAATGGACAATATGCAGCAAGATGCAGTGGTCCGTAAATTCTATAAAACCAAAATAAAGCCTGCCGATTTCTTTGATAAGGTTTATGATAAGGAAAAAGGCAATAAGCTGCTTCAAGATGAAATAGCACGTTATTTAGAACGGATCAGGGCAAAAATTTTATCACTCATTACCGATAAAATGCTTTTTGAGATGGGAAATGATGGTGAACCGGCCTGGCGCCAAATTCATATTCAAAAAGAGAAAGCCACCATACTTTTCCATTTTGTTAAAAACGAAGACAATACTCATTACTTTCCTACCATTAAACATGCAGGGGAAAAGCTTGAATTTAAATACAAAGGAGCTTACTTAATTTGTGATAAGCCTGCCTGGCTGGTAGTAGAAGATAAACTCTATTCTTTTGAGAAAAATCCTGAAGGTAAAAAGTTAAAGCCCTTTTTAAATAAACACTTCATTGCCATCCCTAAAAAGGTTGAAGAGGATTATTATAGAAAATTTGTAGCACCCTTAGTTGCTTCCTTTGATGTTTATGCCAGAGGTTTTGATATCAGAACTTTTAAAGAAGAACCTTCCGCTTTCTTGAAGCTATCAGAACTAGCATCTGGCACTAACGGAAGCATGGATCTTTTTGAGCAGCAGAAAAAAGAAGTCTCTGATGGCAAAATGCTTATTGAATTAAAGTTTCAGTACGGCAACTATGCTTTTGCCACAGCAGCAGACACGAAAGTTTCTGTGAAAATGGAAAAGCAAGGTGATACCTATCTCTTTAAAAGATTAGTAAGACAGACGGAAACAGAAAAAAGCATTAAAAATAAGCTGGTTGAGCAAGGGCTTGAGATAACAAAAGGTAAGCTCAGCATACCTAAAACAGAGGCTTTTAGCTGGATCAGTAAAAATAAGGAATGGCTGGCCGAGGAGGGCATTGATCTGAGGCAGTCTGAAAATCAGGCACAGAAGAAGTACTTCCTCGGAAACTCGTCTATTTCTATCGATATCTCAGAAGGGATAGATTGGTTTGACATTAATGCAAAAGTTGTTTTTGGTGAATACGAAATACCTTTTGTACAACTCAGGAAATATATCTTAAAAAAGCAGGCAGAGTTTAAATTGCCTAATGGAGAATATGCTGTAATACCGCAGCACTGGTTTGTAGATTATTCAGAGCTCTTTGGTTTTATGGAAGAGCAGGATGAACAGCTTAAAATCAAGAAACATCACTTATCATTAGTGCAAGAAATGGAAACCAATGATTTGGCTTCCGTTCAAATGGATAGGAAACTTGCCAAGCTCAAGGATTTTAAAGAGATAGATGATCACCCAATGCCTGAAAACTTCAAAGGTGAATTAAGGCCATACCAGCGAGCAGGTTTCAACTGGCTTCAATTCTTGAATACCTATAATTTTGGTGGATGTTTGGCAGATGACATGGGTCTTGGAAAAACGGTACAGACGCTTGCCATGCTTCAATCGGAGAAAGAGAGTGGCCGCACAAATGCTAATCTCTTAATTATGCCAACCTCACTGATTTACAACTGGCAAAATGAAGCAAAGAAATTCACACCTAAGCTGAAGATATTTAATTACACAGGTACCAGTCGTTTAAAGGATGCCAAACAGTTTGAAGGCTATGATTTGGTGTTAACATCTTATGGCATTACCAGGCTCGATATTGATATACTGTCTGATTACTATTTCAATTACATAATACTTGACGAATCGCAAGCTATTAAAAACCCCGATTCTAATATTGCAAAATCTGTTAGAAAGCTAAAATCGCGCAGAAGATTGGTGCTTACAGGTACGCCTGTCGAAAACAGTACAATGGATTTATGGTCGCAGATGTCGTTCGTAAATCCTGGTTTATTAGGCAATAAATCTTTTTTCAGAGATGAGTTTGTAACGCCAATTGAGAAGAAGCAAGATGAGCAAAAGTCGCAGAAGCTGGCAACCTTGATCAAGCCGTTTATTCTGAGAAGGCATAAATCTCAGGTAGCTACTGAGCTTCCTGATAAAGTGGAGAACATACATTACTCTAGCATGACTACTATGCAAGAGGATAAGTATGAAGAGGTTAAAGCTTATTACCGAGATAAAATTCTTGAGCACATCGAGAAGAATGGTATAAGGAAATCGCAGATGTTGCTTTTACAAGGTCTTACACAGTTGCGCCAAATTGCTAACCACCCTAAAATGGTGGATGAAGAATATAAAGGTGATTCCGGCAAGATGGAAGACTTTACCCACATGCTGGTATCTGCTATTTCTAAGGGCCACAAAATATTGGTATTTAGCCAGTTTGTTAAGCACCTGGCATTGATTAAAGATTACTTGAAACTTAATCATATCAATTTCTCTTATCTGGATGGTAGTACTAAGAATAGGCAGAAGGAAGTCGACTGTTTCCAAAACTCTGAAGAGGTAAAAGTATTTCTTATTTCACTAAAAGCTGGTGGTTTGGGGCTTAACCTTACAGCGGCTGATTATGTCTTTTTACTCGATCCGTGGTGGAATCCGGCTATTGAACAGCAAGCTGTGGATAGAGCCTACCGAATTGGTCAAACACAACGGGTATTCACCTATAAATTCATTACCAAGAATACTGTTGAAGAAAAGATTCTGGCACTTCAGGAAAAGAAGGTTAACCTGGCAAAGGACTTAATAAGTACAGAAGAGAGTTTTATAAAAAGCTTAAGTCAGGAAGATATTCAATCTATTTTGATGTAGAACTCATCACCCTTTAAAGTTTTTTTCAAGTTCATTTTGCCGTAACTTTCGAAAATACCATCAATCGAAAATGGCCAAAACAAAAACCGTTTATTTCTGTCAAAACTGCGGCACTGAATCTCCTAAGTGGATAGGTAAATGTCCCTCTTGCGGACAGTGGAATACTTATGTAGAAGAAACTATTCAAAAAGAGAAAAATCCTTCTGGCTACACATCGTCCAGAAGAGAGCAAAATAAACCTGTTGCTATAAAGGAAGTAGTTTCTTCAAAGGAAGAACGCATCATCGTGCCCGATCAAGAGCTGAACAGAGTGTTAGGTGGCGGCATTGTGCCTGGCTCGTTAGTACTTATTGGCGGTGAGCCTGGAATAGGCAAGTCAACTCTCATGCTTCAAATTGCTCTGAAGCTTCAAAAAGTGAAAGTGCTTTATGTAAGTGGCGAGGAAAGTGCACAGCAAATAAAAATGCGGGCAGATCGTATGGAGAACCAATCTGATAACTGCTATATACTCACTGAAACCATCACCTCAGAGATATTTAAACAAATTGAAGAGCTCGCGCCTGAACTCTTAGTTATTGATTCTATTCAAACACTTACAAGCCCTAAATTAGAATCTGCTGCAGGTAGCGTGGGTCAGGTAAAAGAATGTACTGCCGAGCTGATGCGTTTCGCCAAAGAAAACAAAACACCTGTATTGCTAATTGGCCACATTACAAAAGATGGTGCTATTGCAGGGCCAAAGGTTTTGGAACACATGGTTGATGCCGTACTTCAATTTGAAGGGGACAGGCATTTGACCTACCGGATTTTGAGAACAACAAAGAACCGCTTTGGCTCCACCAATGAATTAGGTATTTATGAAATGCAGCACTATGGCTTGCGCGAAGTAACTAATCCATCAGAAATATTGATCTCTCAAAAAGAGGCCGATGTTTCCGGAACAGCTATTGGCGCTACTTTAGAAGGGAATAGACCTTTACTAATTGAAATTCAAGCCTTGGTAAGTACTGCCAATTATGGTACACCACAGAGAAGCGCTACAGGTTTCGATAATAAAAGGATGAACATGTTATTGGCCGTCCTTGAAAAAAGAGGAGGCTTTCGTTTGGGTGTTCAAGATGTATTTTTAAATATGGCTGGAGGAATCAGAGTGGAAGATCCTGCAGTTGATTTGGCAGTTTGTATGGCCGTAGTTTCTTCACTGGAAGAAATTCCTGTTTCTGCAAAAACCTGTATGGCGGCAGAAGTTGGCTTAGGTGGTGAAATAAGAGCAGTTAACAGGGTTGAAAATAGAATTGCCGAAGCTGAGAAACTGGGCTTCGATGAAATTTTAGTTTCACAGTATAGCATGAAAGGAGTTGATAAAAATAAGTATAAAATAACAATTAAAACGTTCACGAAGCTGACCGAAGTAGTTGGCTATTTATTTGGTTAAAGTATGATGGAATTTTTTGAGCAGTTGGGGATCAGTAATGAGACTTTTGCATTTATTGTCCTACCTATTTTGATATTTCTTTCTCGAATTGGTGATGTCTCCATAGCCACCATAAGAGTGATTTTTGTATTGCAAGGCAAGAAGTTCATGGCTCCTTTTTTGGGCTTTTTTGAATCTATAATTTGGTTACTTGCTATAGGACAAATTTTCAAACACATTGATAATCCTGTAAGCTATTTTGCCTATGCGGGTGGTTATGCTGCAGGTACTTATGTGGGCATGTGGATTGAAGAAAAACTTGCGCTAGGAAGTGTTGTGGTAAGAACAATAACCGCTAAACCAGCTGTGGAACTGATTGATTATTTTAAATCTAAAAACCTAAGGTTTTCAAATATTGAAGCAGAAGGTAATAATGGCAAAGTGAATATCATTTTCACCGTGGTGAAAAGAGAGCTTTTAAAAGAATTAATTCCTACTATTAAGAAATACAACCCTAAAGCCTTTTTCACGATTGAAGGAGTAAAAAAGGTGAGTGATGAAGAAATAAGTTATAAGGAAAATAAGGGGATAGTTTTAGGTAAGATGCTTAATTTCAAGAGGAGATAATAACAGAAATAAGCCAACTTTAAATGCTTCAGAAACTAATTATATTTTCAGGAATTGCTGGCATTACTGTCTTTATTGGTGGAGTGTTAGCCCATTTATTCAACCATCATGTAAAGGAAAGTCCTGTAAAGTATGAGATAACTCATACCATGATGTCTTTCGGGGCCGGTATTATTCTTTCGGCTCTGGCTTTGGTGTTAATTCCTAAATCAATGGAGGAATTAAGTTTATTGCCAATGGCTTTGTCTTTTCTTATTGGAGCAGGTTTATTTTTAGTGCTCGATCAGTATTTAGCAAAAAAAGGTGGACAAACGGCTACTTTGTTGGCTATGCTGATGGATTTTATACCAGAGTCTATTGCACTGGGAGCTGTATTTGCCATTGAGCCAAAAATGGCCACGCTACTGGCGGTTTTTATCGGATTGCAAAACTTGCCTGAGGCCTTCAACTCATACCGGGACATTGTACAAAGTGGCTTCTCGAGTAAAAAGACATTAATTATTTTCTTCTTCTTAAGCTTTTCTGGAATTGTTGGTGCCTTAATAGGTCATTTTGTTTTGAGCGATTACCCTGATTTAACAGCTCTGCTTATGGGTTTTGCAAGCGGAGGCATTCTATATCTACTTATTCAAGACATTATTCCTCAAAGTAAATTGGAGCATAAATATCTTCCCTCATTAGGAGCATGCCTTGGCTTCTTAGTGGGTATAATTGGTGAGAAGCTGATTTAAAAAAACATCATCCTTTAACAGCTGTTAGCTATTAATGGAAATAGCAGAAAACACAGTTGTAACATTATCATACCACGTAAGAAAAGATGATGAGCAAGGTGAACTTGTTGATTATTCCGGACAAGACTATCCACTAAGATTTTTGATTGGCGCTGGTAAAATGCTTCCTTATTTCGAAAATCAGCTGATGGGCCGCACCAATAACGAGAACTTCTCATTTAAGCTACCTGCCGAATATGCTTATGGTAAAAGAGATGAGTCGTTAATTAAAGACTTACCTCTGGAAGATTTTAAAGAGCATGAAGGGTATACTGATGAAACGTTACAGCCGGGTGAGTTTATCAGGTATGAAAATACGGAAGAGTCGCAAAGTGGTAAAATTATTCAGCGCGATAAAAAATCAATAAAGGTAGATTTTAACCATCCTTTAGCTGGGAAAGACTTATTTTTTAAAGGTCATATTATCTCTGTACGGAAGGCGAGTTTTGAGGAAATAGAGAGGCAGCACCACATTGAACCAGACGGCATCAGGTTTCAATAATATTGCCAAAGCGCTGGTTAAAGCCTTCAATACCTTGCAATCCACCGCTATGAATAATCATTAAATAATTAGGATTGAGTTTATCTTTTCTAATTAAGTCAACTACACCATACACCATTTTTCCGTTATAGACTGGATCTAAAGGGATGTTTGTTTCTTGTCTGAAATCGTTGATAAAATCAATCAACGGTTGTTTCCATTTGGCATAACCACCAAAATGATAGTCAATATTTATATCCCAGTTTTCTTTTTCAGTCCACTGCTTTACCTCATCACGTATCCAGTCTCCCTTAAGCACAGAAAACCCTAAAATTTTTTGATCATTGCTGCTTCCTTCAATTAAACCAGCCATAGTTCCACCAGTACCTACACAGCAAGAAATTGTCTTATAGTTACCGGGAATTAATTGAATAATTTCTTTGGTCCCTTTAATGGCTAGCGCATTAGTACCACCTTCAGGTATCAAATAAAAGTCTTCAAATTCATTTTTGAGTGAATCTAAATAGCCGGGTTCATTTTTATTTCGATAAGTTGCTCTGTCAATAAAAGCTAGTTGCATGCCTTCGGATTTTGCAAAAGCTAATGTGGGGTTGCCTATTTCTTCACCTCTAATAATTCCTGTTGAATTCAGCCCAACTAAACTAGCCGCATGAGCAGTAGCCGCAATGTGGTTGGAAAATGCTCCGCCAAAGGTTAGTACTTGTTTATAACCACTTTCTACTGCTTCTATTAAGTTATGTTTTAACTTAAAATATTTGTTGCCGGAAACTATGGAATGGATTTTGTCTAGCCTTAAAAAAGTTAAGGGTATGCCTTGGTAGGTCACTACTTCAATAGGCACAGGCTTAATAGAAAGTAAATTATCATACATCATAGTGCTGATAACAAAGCTAATTTTTTAAATTTATAATCTATTACCAATTACTAAAGTTGGTAGCAAACACATTGTTATGAAAAAATCTTACCTGTTTTTACTTATCGGCATCATCTTATCAAGCTGTATGAAAACAGTTTCTATTAGTACCATGAGGCCAGCGGCTATCAATATTCCATCGGAAGTACAAACTCTTGTGTTAGTAGATAGAACAAAATATGAAAGAGATGCAATAGGCATTTTGGAAGGCGTTTTAACAGGTGAGGGAATAAATGAAGATAAAGATGGTGTAACGGCTATGTTCTCAGCTCTTCAGAATAACTTAAGAAACTCTCCTCGCTTTGTTGTAAAGCAAGAGCCACAGCGTTTAATAGGGAATACTGTAACGGGAGCCTTTCCAGATCCATTGAGCTGGAGAATAGTGAATGACTTGTGCAGAAGACATAATGCTGATGCAGTTTTAGCTGTTGAGGTATTCGATAGCGATTTTATAATAACAGATGGAAAAAGAGAAAAAACCAAGACAATTAAGGATGATGATGGCAATGAAAGAAAAGTAAAATATACTGAGTTTTTTGCCGAAGGCGTAGGCAGTGTTAGAATTGGTGTAAGGCTTTATAATGCAGTGAGTAATAGCATTGAAGATCAGGATATTTACACGCAAAATAGGACCTGGGAAGCTTCAGCTACAAGCATTAAGGAAGCCATGGCTCAGATGGTTCAAAAATCTCAAGCTACAAAAAGTTTGGGAGGGGCTGTCGGTGCAACTTATGCAGGCAAAATTGCTCCCATGCCGGTATACCTTTCCAGAAGCTATTATGCTAAGCCAAAGAAAAATGAGTTTATGAGCCGAGGTGCTCGACAGGCTTCCGTTAACCAATGGGAAGAGGCTATTTCCACCTGGAAAACGGGTATTAGAAATAGCAATGACAGTGATCTAAAAGGTAAGTTAGCCTATAACGTAGCGCTGGGCTATGAGGTAATGGGAGATTTCAGAATGGCCAAAGACTGGGCAGCTCGTTCTTATGTGGAGTATGGAGAAAAGAAAGGACAGAATTATGCCGCTCAATTAGAAAACCGCATGCGACAGGAAGAAATATTGAACCAGCAACTAAGCCAGCCTGAAGCTGCAGATGAAGGCAATAAAATTGAGAAGCAAGGAAACAGTAATGTTATTAAACTGAAGGTTAAGGATTGATTTATAATATATTAATCCTTTTTCACTTGCAAGCAACAGTCATATTCTGACAGTCTATTTCTTTTAGGTATTTGCTGATTGAATTTCTACTGTTTAGGGAAGACCTTTTCAAACTCCAATAGTTCTTCCGATGATATTACAAGTCCAAGATTAGTCGGAATGCGTAATGTTACCTTTGGGTCGTTAGTAGTAGGTACATTTTGTATTTTGATTTCACCTTTTGCATTATACATAGGGCCACCATATAGAACTCCTATAAAGAAGAATTTATCATCTCTGCCTGCTAACTTATTTCCAACAGAGTTTACGACATTTAAACCTTCTTTATATAAAAAAATGGGACTTCCGCTTGAACCTGGTAGAGCTGCAATGTCTACTAGGAATTCTTTTTTCCCATTGTAAGGTAGGCCTGGTTGTGTAGCTGTTATTCCCTTTCGAAAAATTGGCCTGTTATTATGAGTGTCCCATAAACCAATTGGATAGCCTACCATAACCACATCCTCAACAGGGTTGAGTGAATTAAGCTGCTCTCGGTTAGGAATATTACGTGGCGTAATTCGAGACCATCTAATATCAGTGTTTAGATTTTTATTGAACTCATTAATTATATTCCCGAATGTTGTGGCACAAAGATCTATGTTTTCATCTGGGTGAGATTTCCAATTACTAACACCTTTTAAAGTCACAGTTTGATAGTCAGAAAATATTGGATTTCCATTTTCGTCTCTTTTGGTAAGCAAAAACTTAACTTCTTTGGCATTAGCAATTACGTGCTTATTAGTAACTAGCAGTGGTAGGTGTGTCTCTTCATCTTCATGTATTGCAAAAATAAATCCTGTTCCCACAGACGTACCTCCATTGGTATTTAGACATTCAAGTCTTATTACGCAATAAGCTATATTTTCAGTATCTAACATTTTCTAACTAAGTCTTTTTAGAATGAACATTTGTAAAATGCACTGAGGTTATCATTTATGGAACCAAATACTTTTTTATATATAAATTGTATGGGCCTATTTATTAAGCTTTAATTCTAATCCGACTTAGCCTCTCTGCCTAACAGCCTCAAAAATTACCAAAGCAGAAGCCACAGAAACGTTTAATGAGCTGATCTTTCCCTTTAACGGTATCTTACCAAGAAAATCTGCTTTGCGAATCAATCCATTGCTGATGCCGTCTTCTTCCGAACCCATAATTATGGCAAGGGGCTGGTTCATAGGGGTATCATAAATCAGATCTTTACCTTTTTCGGTGCATGCTACCACTTGAAGTCCATTTTTCTGTAAGTAATCAACCGTGTGTTCAAGGTTATTTTCACGACAAACAGCAATGTGATGTAAAGCACCGGCAGAGGTTTTCACAGCATCGGAGTTAACCTGGGCACTTCCTTTGAATGGGATAACAATAGCATCAACTCCGGCACATTCTGCTGATCGGGCAATGGCACCAAAATTTCTTACATCGGTAATTCTATCAAGCACTAAAATGAAAGGATCTTTTCCTTTGCTGTAGCATTCACTAATTACATTATCTAAAGAAGCATAGCTAATGGCAGAAACCATGGCGATAACACCCTGATGGTTTTTACGAGTAATGCGATTGAGTTTTTCAACAGGTACTTTGGTGAAAGGTATTTTGAGTTGCTGACAAAGGCTGATAAGTTCTTTTACCAGATCATTGCTTATATCTTTTTGGATATAAATGGTGTCCATTTCTTTATCAGAGTTGATAGCCTCCATTACAGCCCTGGTGCCAAAAATAAAATCTTTGTCTGATGGTTTGTTAGAGCTACTAAATACTTTTTTCTTATAATCTGCCATAAAATATGCCTTATCTGGGTCAGCTGCAAAGATATGAAATACATGCAAGGCATCTTAAAAGCCGCCAATTTTATATTGGTCGAAAAATCTCATTTTAACTGAATTTTTTTAGTTACTTGTTGTTTTGATGCATCGATTTAATGGACACCTTTGTAGGAATATTTTGGTAGATGTACCTATTTATCTAAAATTCATCTATTTAAACAAGGAAGTCCAAGAATAGAAAGTTTATATTTGCGCGTTAAAAATTTAATTTCCTATATGGAATTGATTCAAAGTAAGCATTTTAGTACTGAACAGATAAAGGTTTACAAAGAAGAGTATGAACAGGCCAAGCCTTATCATCATGTGATGATAGACAACTTTCTGGAGGAGGATGTGGCCAAAAAACTGAGCCAGTCCTTTCCTGCTGATGAGCTTTTCAATCATCCTAAAAAGGATAAGCATGAGAATAAGCTAGAAGGCGATCGGTTCGATTTATATCCTGATATTTTTTCTGTGTTAAAAGAGGAGATTGCCAAACCGCAATTCTCAGCATTTATTGAGCAGATTACAGGTGTTAAAGGGGCTTTTGTAACTGATGATACTTACGGTGTAGGTATCCAGAAAGGCAAAAAAGGTTCTTTTGAGGATGTTCATATCGATTTTAATATCCATCCTGAAAAGGATATTCAGCATAAATTAAACCTACAAATATTTCTTTCTCCTACTTGGAAGGCTGAATGGAATGGTGCTATTGAAATGTGGAACGATTGTGTGTCAAAATGCAAGAAAGCCGTTTCTTGTCGCTTTAACAGAGCACTCATTTTTGAGGTAAAGGATACCGCATTTTATGGTTATACCAAACCACTTGAGTGCCCGGATCATACAGAAAGAAAGGTTTTTTCAGCCAATTTTTACACCAAGAAGGAGGAGCATGATATTGCTTTCCATGATACCATTTTCACTTCATGTAAAGGAACTGAAACTAAACCATCATTTATTTCATCTCTTAAGAAAGCCTTCAAAGTAGGCTAATTCAGATTTTTATGGCAAAGCATACAACTACTGAAATTACTTCAGACTCTATTCCTTCGGACAACCCAATTCACCAAAGGCTGCTATCGGCATACGTTTATGCACAGCCTTTATTAGCTGGAAATTTACTTGAAGTAGGTTGTGGTACAGGTAGAGGCTTAGAAATATTAGTAAATGCTGCCGACCATTATACGGGTATCGATAAGTATGAGAGCCTAACCTCTGAATTGCAAAAGAAATATCCGCAGGCTGATTTTAAAGCTATGGTTATTCCACCTTTTGAAGGGATAGCCGATAACAGCTTCGATTTTGTGGTGTCATTTCAGGTGATTGAGCATATCAAAAACGATAGAAAATTCTTAGAAGAGATTCATAGAGTATTGAAACCGGGG
This sequence comes from Marivirga atlantica, assembly GCF_016734805.1. Classification (GTDB taxonomy): domain Bacteria; phylum Bacteroidota; class Bacteroidia; order Cytophagales; family Cyclobacteriaceae; genus Marivirga; species Marivirga atlantica. The sequence continues at coordinate 274,752 of NZ_JAERQG010000001.1, read as the reverse complement.
GGTAAAGCAATCATCTCTACGCCAAACAAGAAGATGACGCTCACAAGAAACCCGTGGCATGTAAGAGAATACTTTGCCCATGAATTGACAGATTTATGTAAAAGTATTTTCAGTGAGGTGGAATCAAACGGCATAGCAGGCAATGATAAAATCATGAATTACCATGATCAAAATAGAGAGTCTGTAAGAAAGATTACCCGTTTTGATATTTTCAACTTACAATACCGATTACCAGCAGCATTGCTCAGAATGCCCTATGAGTTTCTTAACAGAAGAAACCGCAACACGCTCGATAAGCAGGATAATAGCCTGGTAAAATCGATTACTGTAGCGGATTTCTACCTAAGTGACAAACCAGCAGAAAGCCTGGATTTGTTTTATACACTTACTAAATAACACGCCTCAAAGTATTCCTTTGAACAAATTGTTGTCAGAGTTATTCTTATGACTTGACTACACCATTAATGGAATGAGGTTTTCACTACTATTACTATTTATTCTTTTTTGCTCTTTTAACTCTTTTTCTCAGGAATATAGTGCTGCCGATTCCATCCTTCAGGAAGTAACCGTAAGAGGCTTTTCAAAAGGAGAAAGTGTTTTAAATCAATCTGCTGCTATTACCTATTTGCAGCCCAAGGACTATCAATTGTTTTCACCAGCTAATCCAGTAATGGCCTGGAATACTTTACCGGGTGTTAATTTGGAGCAAAGAGCTATTGGCAGTTACCGCATCAACATCAGAGGTAGCTCCTTAAGATCACCTTTTGGTGTTAGAGATGTGAAAGTGTATTGGAATGGCATTCCTTTTACGGAAGCCAATGGCTCCACTGCCTTGAACTTGTTGAGCACAGATCAAATGAGCAGGCTCGAGGTAATAAAAGGGCCTGCAGGATGTTTGTATGGCGCGGGTTTAGGTGGTGTGATGCATCTCAGTAATTTCCCACTGGATAAACCTTCTCCTATAGCAATTCAACTTCTGGAAGGAAGTTTTCATAGAGTTCAAATAGGAGTAAAAGGTCAGTTTGAATCAAGCAAGTCAAAGACTTTTTATAGTTTCAACCATAATCAAACAGCAGGTTACAGAGCCCATAATGCCTTAGATAGAAAAGTGTACCAGTTGTCACATCAAATTCAGTTAAATCAAGAGAACCAGCTTCAGTTGCATGCTTTATTTAGCGATTTGGATTATGAAATACCGGGAGGATTAACACAAGAGCAATTTGACGAAGACCCTACACAGGCCAGAGCAGGAAGTGCAGAACAGAATGCCTCAATCGATCAAAAAACTGCTTTATTAGGAGTAAACTATTTAGGATTCATTAATGAGTCATTAAGTCATGAGACTAATATGGGCTTGACTTATACAGATTTCGCCAATCCATTTATTTTAGATTATAAGGAAGATATTAACAGGGAAGTAGCTATCAGGCACCAATGGACTTACAGTTATGAAACAGCTCAATTAAATTGGCAATGGGATGCAGGTTTTGAGTATCAATATGCTAACAATAAGGCTGATAACTTTGGAAATGTAGATGGTGAAAAGGATACTGTCCGATTCAAAGACCGGCTGATGATTGATCGTAAGACTTTCTTTGCTCAGCTTCAACTATCTAAAAATAAATGGAAGGCCACGCTTGGTTTGAGTAGCAACCTACTTACCTACAATGTTGATCGCAAAGAAAATGCATTTGCTCAACCTTTTACTTTTCAAAGAAAGTTTGACAATGAATTCATTCCTCGCCTCGCCTTGCAGTATAGTTGGACTTCCTTCCAAACTACATTTGCCTCAGTGAGTGAAGGCTTTTCTTCTCCTACTTTAGATGAAATAAGAACCAATGAAGGAAGCATCAACCGTGACCTACAAGCGGAGAAAGGTATTACATATGAGCTAGGTCATAAAATCTATAAGCAAAATTTGCAGCTCGATTTTTCCGTTTTTTACAGCCAATTATCAGAATCCATCACTACCTACACCAATTCAAATGGCGTGGTATTATTCAGAAATTCTGGTGGAACCAATCAATTAGGGTTAGAAGTAGGGTTTAAAACCTCTCTATACAGTGCTGCTTCCGGACTAATTCGAAACATCAATAGTAGGTCAGCTTACCAGTATTATCAATTTCAGTTTGATAATTATCAGAAACGAGAAACAGATTATTCTGGAAATTATTTACCCGGTGTGCCGCAGCATAGCTTGAACCAGATTGTCACATTTGATTTTTGTGGGGATATCAACTTAAACGCTCATTATCGATATGTGAGCAAAACACCATTAACGGATGCCAATGACGTATATGCTCAGGATTACCACTTAATAAATCTTAAACTCAGTAAAGATTTCGTCTTAAACCAAATTGAGTTGAATGCTTTTACCGGAATAGAGAATCTGCTAAATACCAAATACAGCTTAGGCAATGACCTAAATGCTTTTGGAGGAAGATACTTTCAGCCAGCCCCAGGTTTTAATTTTTATGTGGGTCTGGAATTAAAATTATGAGGCGGTTTTTAATTTAGGCTTCAAATATTCCCAAACAGTTTCGGCTACTATTTTATGTCCTGCAGGAGTAGGGTGAATGCCATCTGGTAAGTTCAATTCTTTTATACCGCCCACATCTTTCAGCAGAAAAGGAATAAGGGTTACCTCTTTATCTTCGGTAATCGCAGGATATAACTTCTGAAATTCATTCGCATAATCGGGTCCCATATTCGGAGGCACCATCATGCCGGCTAATATAATTTCCACATCCGGATGAATAGTTCTTACTTTATCTATGATGGCTCTTAGATTTTTGTTGGTTTCTGTTGGTGAAATACCACGTAAACCATCATTACCACCAAGCTCTAAAATAAATACTTCAACAGGCTGTCTTTTTACTACCCATTCAACTCTTGAGAGTCCCGATGCTGTGGTTTCTCCGCTTACTCCCGCATTGATCACATTGTATTTCCAGCCGAGTGAATCAATTTTTTCTTGTATTAAACCTGCAAAAGCTTCGGAAGGATCAACACCATAACCAGCCGTTAAGCTGTTACCAAAGAAAATGATGTTTTTAGTATCAGCTTTTTTTGCACTCTGCTCGCTTTCTACTTTTGCTGTATTTTTATCTTCAACTTTTTCTTCCTTTTTGGAGCCACAACCAATAAGCAGCCCAAGTAAAATTGTGTATATAGCGATTTGTAACTTCATTATCTTCATCATTAAAACTGAACTGTTTTTGCTGTAAACCGTTTGCTCTCCAAGTATTTTCATTTTAAAGGTAACAATGAGTTCCATTTTATTAGTCAATCACCTCAGTAAAATTTATCAAACAGGGCCTAAGTCGTTCACGGTATTAGATGATATTAGTTTCGAGATAGAACCGGGCAGTAGCTGTGCCATTGTTGGTCCTTCGGGAAGTGGCAAAACCACCCTTTTAGGCTTATGCGCAGGGCTGGATACAGCAAGTTCTGGAAATGTCATTTTAGACGGACAGGCAATCGATAGTTTGAATGAAGATGAACGCGCTTCTGTAAGAAACCATTCAGTAGGCTTCATTTTTCAAAGTTTTAATTTACTGCCAACACTTACAGCCCTGGAAAATGTAATGGTTCCACTTGAACTTTTAGGAAGGAAAAATATCAAACAAACTGCTAAAGATTTACTAGAAAAGGTAGGCTTAGGCGATAGAATGAATCATTATGCTACCCAATTATCAGGTGGTGAACAGCAGCGTGTTTCCATTGCGAGAGCTTTTGCCAACAATCCGAAAATACTTTTTGCCGATGAGCCAACAGGAAATCTGGATGAGGAAACCGGAGCAACCATCGAAAAATTACTCTTCGACCTAAATGCTGAACAAGGCACCACATTGGTTTTGGTAACGCATGATAATGAGCTGGCCCAGAAAACGGATAGAATTATCAAGCTCAAAGGAGGCAAACTCCATGAAGATACTCAACTGAAAACCATTGCCTAAAAAACTGAATTACATGCAGCAATTTTTTTGGCTTTTTAAAATGGCCTGGCGCGATAGCCGCAGAAACAGATCACGTTTGTTGCTCTTTATGAGCAGTATAGTATTAGGTATTGCGGCACTAGTGGCTATCAATTCTTTTGGTGAAAACTTAACCAATGAAATTAATAATGAGGCCAGAAATTTACTAGGTGCTGATGTCGAAATAGAAAGCAGAAGTCCTATTTCTGATACACTAAAACAGTTTCTGGAAAAGAAAGGCCTTGAACTGTCTGAAGAGAAAAGCTTTGCCAGCATGGTTTTCTTTCCTAAAAATGATGGCACAAGACTGATTAATGTAAGAGCTGTTGAAGAAGGTTATCCCTTTTACGGAGAGATTGAAACCACGCCTATAGATGCTGCAAAGACCTTTGTGAGAAATACTGAAGCGGTGGTTGATAAATCATTGATGCTTCAGTTTGATGCACAAGCGGGCGATAGTGTGAGGTTAGGAACATCCACATTTAAGATTGCTGCTGAGGTGACTAAAACGCCCGGCCAATCTGCCATTTCTACTACCGTGGCTCCTCCTGTTTTCATCCCTTTGAATGAATTAGAGAAGACAGGCTTGATGAAAACAGGAAGTAGAATCAACTATAAACTGTATGGAAAATTTCCTGAAGGAGTCGACAATAAGAAGTTTTTTGATGAAGAGCTTAAACCAACTTTGGAAAAGTATGAAGTTCGGTTCGATGATGTAGAAGAGCGCAAGCAGGAATTAGGAGATGCCTATTCTGATTTAACCGGATTCCTGAATTTAACAGCCTTTATCGCCTTACTGCTAGGTTGTTTGGGTGTGGCTAGTTCTGTTCAGGTTTACATTAAGAGCAAAGTTCAAACAGTAGCTATATTGCGCTGTATGGGAGCTTCTTCCTATCAAACTATCTGGATTTATTTGATCCAAATCGTTTTCATGGGGCTTGTTGGTTCAGTACTTGGTGTAGCTTTAGGTGTTAGCTTGCAATATTTGCTCCCCCAGGTTTTTGCCGACTTCTTACCATTCCAGCTTGAGATGAGCATAAGCTTCATTTCAATCATTGAAGGCCTGGCATTAGGATTAATTACAGCATTACTTTTTGCGCTTATTCCGCTATTATCCATCAGAATGGTTTCGCCATTAAAAGTATTAAGGTCATCATATGAAACTGACAGACCTGATAGATGGCGTTATTTGGTTTATCTGCTAATCTTACTATTTATAGGAACTTTCACCTATTTACAGTTAGAAGACTTACAAGATGCAGTAATATTTACCTTGGGGATTTTTGTTTCGCTTGGAATACTTGCCGCTATTGGGAAATTGATCATCTGGGCTGTTAAGCGCTTCTTTCCTTCAAATAGCGCATTTACAGTTCGTCAGGGCTTATCCAACCTTTACAGACCAAATAATCAGACATTACTTTTAGTAATAACGATCGGTCTGGGAACTGCCTTGATTACTACCTTATTGCTCACTCAGGATTTACTTTTAAATAAAGTGAAATTAAGCAGTAGTGAGAATCAGCCTAATATGGTGCTTTTTGATATTCAGTCTGATCAGGTCGATGAATTGATTGATATCACTAAAAAGGATAGCCTTCCGGTAATACAGGAAGTGCCAATTGTGACCATGCGACTTGCCTCCATCAAAGGGGTAAATACAAATACTTTAAAAGAAGATACGAGTTATCATGTACGTGACTGGGTTGTAAATAGAGAATATCGCGTAACATACAGAGCGGAGTTGATCGATTCAGAAGAATTGTTGAAAGGTGAATTTACAGGAAAAACGACCAATCAAGACTCAATTTTTATTTCACTGGATGATGGACTAGCCGAAGACATGAATGTTGAGCTAGGGGATAAAATCACATGGAATGTACAGGGAGCAATGATTCCTACTTATGTGAGTAGTCTCAGAAAAATTGATTGGCAAAGAGTACAAACCAATTTTTTGGTGGTTTTCCCAACAGGAGTTTTGGAGGAGGCTCCGAAATTTCATGTGTTACTCACCAAGTATGATGATGTGGAACAGTCGGTTGCTTATCAGCAGAAAGTGGTGAAAAACTATCCAAACATCTCCATCATTGATCTTGATCTCATTTTAAAGACTTTAGATGAGGTGCTGAGTAAAATATCATTCGTCATTCAGTTTATGGCCTTTTTTAGCATCATCACAGGAATTATTGTTTTGATCAGTTCTGTAAATATCAGTAAATATCAGCGTATGAAGGAAGCTGTTTTGCTCAGAACAATCGGGGCCAGTAAAAAGCAGATTTTCAGAATCAGTCTGATGGAGTATTTCTTTTTAGGAAGTATTTCAACCCTTACGGGAATATTTATTTCAATAGCGGCAGCCTGGTTACTGGCATACTTTAGTTTTGAAACAGTATTTGCACCGAATTTCTGGTCTATTATTCCAATATATCTTTTCATTACTGCTTTAACAGTTGTGATTGGTCTGTTGAACAGCCGATCAGTTGTTGGGAAACCACCAATGGTAATTTTGAGGCAAGAGGTTTGATTACTCGACAGTTAAAATTTTAATTTCCTTTTGTTGCCATGTGGTTGAATCGCCAGCCTTCAATCCTTTCAGTTGCTGAGCAATAGGAGATGTCATAGAAATCACGAAAATAACTTCTCCTTCATAAGTGATTTTACCAAAAGGAGTGGCCATGAGGTAAGTAGCTTGATTAGTATTTACCAGCGCACCAAACTGAACCGAATTGATTTTACTTGCTTGGTTGATCTTTTTAAGCGCATCGCTCTGTTTTCGTAATTGCCCTATTTGATCCAGCAATTTATTTTTCTCCTGATTCATCATTTCTCGCCCGGTTTCATACTTATCACCGGCAGAGCTTTTGGTTTCAGATGCTATGCTTTCCGTAAGCTTCTGATAGTCTTGGTTTAGCTGATCCAGTTTATTTTTGATTTGATCAGAGCAATGCGATACAATTTTTGACTTGGAGAACATTCTGTAAATTAGAAAAAAGATGAGTTTTATTTTTAAAGTTACATATTCTTCTATTCTCTGAATAATTGCCTAATTTTACGACTTATTTGGATTTTGAATGAAATCAATATTAAAAATTCAAGCTATAAAGCCGATGAAATCAATATAATTGAATTTTTAACTAAGATTCCATGTGGCCATTTAAAACAGATTTATATACATGAAGAAAATAGCAATAATTGGTCTTGGTTATGTTGGTTTACCCCTTGCTGTAGAGTTTGGTAAAAAAAGACCAGTAATTGGCTTCGATATAAATGAGGCCAGAATAAGAGAACTTCAAAATGGTCATGACAGGACTTTAGAAGTTGAAGATGATGAACTAAAAACGGCCTCTCAACTTTCTTATTCATCTGATTTATCTGTGCTTAAAGAAGCCTCTATATTTATTGTGACGGTGCCAACGCCCGTTAATGAATATAAACAACCGGATTTAACACCTCTAAAAAAAGCATCAGAAACTGTAGGAAAAGCTCTATCTGATGGAGACATTGTAATATATGAATCAACTGTTTATCCAGGATGTACAGAAGAGGATTGTGTTCCGATTCTTGAAAAGGTCAGTGGCTTAAAATTTAATAGGGATTTCTTCTGTGGCTATTCCCCTGAGCGAATCAATCCAGGAGATAAACAGCACAGATTGCCAACTATCAAAAAAGTAACTTCAGGGAGTACACCTGAAATTGCTGAAGAAGTTGATCAATTGTATAAAGAAATAATCACGGCTGGCACTCATAAAGCTACTTCAATGAAAGTGGCTGAAGCTGCAAAAGTGATTGAGAATTCTCAGCGTGATCTGAATATTGCATTTGTGAATGAACTGGCACTCATTTTTGATAAAATGGGAATCGACACCGAAGATGTACTTCAAGCTGCAGGAACCAAATGGAATTTCTTACCATTTAAACCAGGCTTGGTTGGTGGTCACTGCATAGGTGTAGACCCCTACTATTTAACTCATAAGGCCGAAGCTATAGGGTATCATCCTCAGGTAATATTGGCAGGGAGAAGGATTAACGATAATATGGGAGCTCACGTAGCTAGTTCTGTAGTTAAATTAATGGCGCAAAAAGGGTCAGTTATTAAAGGTTCTAAAGCCTTAGTGCTTGGAATTACCTTTAAAGAGAACTGCCCTGACATCAGGAATAGCAAAGTGATTGATGTAGTCAAAGAGCTTCACTCTTACGGTATTGAAGTGGATACTTATGATCCTCAGGCAGATAAAGAAGAAGTAAAGCATGAATATGGTATTGATTTGATAAATGAATTAAATATTAAGTACAATGCTATTGTGCTAGCTGTATCACATAAAGAGTTTGCAAATCTTTCATTCGATGCCATAAGAAATAAAAGTACTGTGGTTTATGACATCAAGGGTTTCCTTGATAAAAAGATGGTTGATAAAAGACTATAAATCTTAAATTAGTAATATGAAAAAAATCCTTATCACTGGTGGTGCTGGTTTCATTGGCTCTCATGTTGTCAGATTATTTGTTAATAGCTATCCTGATTATCAAATAGTAAATCTGGATGCGCTTACCTATGCTGGTAATCTTGAGAACCTGAGAGATATTGAGGATAATGACAATTACGTATTTGAAAAAGGAGATATAACCGATCAGGAATTTATAAATGGTCTTTTTCATAAATACGAGTTTGACGGTGTAATACATTTAGCTGCGGAATCTCATGTTGATCGGTCAATCACGCATCCATTAGATTTCTTAAAGACTAATATACTTGGGACAGTTATTCTCATGAATGCTGCAAAGGAGTTGTGGAAGGATAACTTTGATAATAAATTGTTTTATCATGTTTCTACAGATGAGGTTTATGGTTCTTTACATGACGGAGGATTTTTCACAGAAGATACGCCATACGATCCACAGTCACCTTATTCGGCCTCAAAGGCAAGTTCAGATCATTTTGTAAGAGCTTATGCGAATACCTATGGGCTACCGATTGTGATAAGTAACTGTTCTAATAATTACGGTCCCAATCAATTCCCTGAAAAACTCATCCCACTTTTTATTAACAATATTAGAAACAATAAGCCGCTACCGGTATATGGTAAAGGGGAGAATGTAAGAGACTGGCTATATGTGGTGGATCATGCCAGAGCTATTGATATGGTATATCATAAAGGAAAATTAGGGGAGACATACAACATTGGTGGTTTCAATGAATGGAAAAATATTGATCTTATAAAAGTAGTTTGTAAGGTGATGGATGAGAAGTTAGGAAGAGAAGAGGGAACATCTGAAAAGCTAATTACTTATGTGAAAGATAGAGCTGGTCATGATTTGCGTTACGCAATCGATGCTCAAAAGATAATGAAAGAGCTAGGTTGGGAACCAAGCCTGCAATTCGAGGAAGGAATTGGTAAAACCATTGACTGGTACTTAGAGAATGAAGATTGGCTGAATCATGTCACATCTGGAGATTATCAGGATTATTATAATAAAACCTATCAATCATAAAACTAGCTAAACTATGAAAGGAATTATTCTTGCTGGAGGCTCTGGTACACGACTTCATCCTTTAACTATTGCATTAAGCAAGCAACTTATGCCAGTGTATGATAAGCCAATGATTTATTATCCGCTATCGACTTTAATGTTAGCCGGTATTAATGAGATTCTGATTATATCTACTCCTGAACATACCGACTTATTTAAAAAACTACTTGGAGACGGTTCTCAACTAGGTTGTAAGTTTGAATACGCTGTGCAGGAAAAACCAGAAGGATTAGCTCAGGCATTTATTATTGGAGAAGAGTTTGTAGGTACTGATGATGTTGCTTTAATTCTTGGAGATAATATATTTTATGGATCAGGGATGTCGAAATTGTTACAGTCCAATACCAATCCTGATGGAGGTATAGTATATGCCTATCATGTGCATGACCCTGAAAGGTATGGTGTGGTTGAATTTGATAAAGAAGGCAGGGCTATTTCAATTGAGGAGAAGCCAGAAAACCCAAAGTCCTCATACGCAGTCCCAGGAATTTATTTTTACAACAACTCGGTTATCGATATTGCAAAGAATATAAAGCCAAGCCCTCGAGGAGAATTAGAAATTACCGATGTAAACAAAGAATATTTAAAACAAGGTACACTTGAAGTAAGCGTGTTAAATAGAGGAACTGCATGGCTGGATACAGGAACTTTTCAGTCGTTAATGCAGGCATCTGAATTTGTAAGGGTAATCGAGGAGCGGCAAGGTTTAAAAGTGGGTTGCATAGAAGAAGTAGCCTACAGGATGGGCTTTATTGATAAAAAGCAAGTAGAAGTCCTAGCAAACCCTTTGGTAAAAAGCGGTTATGGTAAATACCTGTTAAACTTGATTAAATAACTTATGAAGTTTACAGAAACAGAATTAAAAGATTGTTATATCATCGAGCCCAATGTGTTTGAGGATGATAGAGGTTATTTTTTTGAGAGCTTCAGTCAACGTATCTTTGAGGATCAAACTGGTTTAAAAGTGAATTTTGTTCAAGATAATCAGTCCAGATCTTCCTATGGTGTACTTAGAGGATTGCATTTTCAAAAAGGAGAGTATGCTCAGGCTAAACTGGTAAGGGTTTTAGAAGGAGAAGTGCTAGATGTGGCTGTTGATATAAGACCTGAAAGTGGAACTTATCTTCAACATGTTGCTATTAAGCTAAGTGCTGAAAATAAAAGACAGCTCTTCGTTCCTCGTGGTTTTGCGCATGGCATGGTGGTTCTTAGTGAAAAGGTAGAGTTCTTTTATAAATGTGACAACTATTATAATAAAGCCTCTGAAGGGGGAATTATATATAATGATCCAAAATTAAATATTGATTGGATTTTGAAAGAGAAGGAATTAGTTCTTTCTGATAAAGACAATAAATTGACTACAATTTAATTTATGAAGCACTTATTTGTATTTGGTACAAGACCTGAAGCTATTAAAATGGCTCCTTTGATCAGAACTTTTCAAGAAGATTTGTCTCAGGAAGTTGTCGTTTGTGTTACAGGTCAGCATAGAGAAATGCTTGATCAGGTACTTTCATTTTTTGAAATTCAGCCTGATTATGATTTGGAATTGATGGCTCCAAATCAAACACTTTATGATATTACTGCCAAAGCGTTATTAGGATTAAAACCCATTTTGCAAAAGGAAAAGCCTGATAATATTTTTGTGCAAGGAGATACAACTACCGCCTTTATTGGTGCATTAGCAGGTTTCTATGAAAAAATTAAGGTGTCTCATATTGAAGCTGGTTTAAGAAGTGGAGATATCTATTCTCCCTTTCCTGAAGAAGGAAATAGAAAATTGGCAGGCCATTTAGCATCCTACCATTTTGCTCCGACAGACAGAGCAGTCAATAACTTAAGAAATGAAGGCATAGCTAATGAAGTTCATAACGTAGGAAATACAGTTATTGACGCGCTATTATTGGGCTTGGATATCATCAAAAATAGTGGTGAATCAGAATATGAAGCGTATTTTGAAAATTTGGATTTCAATAAACGAATTGTCTTAGTTACGGGTCATCGAAGAGAAAGCTTTGGTGAACCTTTTGAAAACATGTGTAAGGCCATGAAAGATATTGCAATGGCATATCCAGATGTTGAATTAGTTTATCCAGTTCATTTAAATCCTAATGTTAGGAAGACTGTCAATGAGATTTTAACGGGGGTTGAAAATGTTAAATTAATTGAACCCTTAGCTTACCCCTATTTGATTTGGTTAATGAATAAATCATTTTTTGTGTTAACAGATTCAGGCGGTATCCAAGAAGAGGCTCCTTCATTAGGTAAACCAGTATTGGTGATGCGTGACGTAACAGAAAGACAAGAAGGTGTAGAAGCAGGCACTGCCAAACTGGTAGGAACTAATTACGATGTCATCATGAAAGAAGCCAAGTTGCTTTTAGATGATGAAAAACATTATAAAGGCATGGCCAACGCAGTAAACCCTTATGGTGATGGCACAACAAGTAAACAGGTCTTAGATATTTTGAAAAGATAATAATGAAAGATAAGAACATAAAAGCCGTAATGGTAGGTTTGGGCTATATAGGTCTTCCTACGGCAGCTTTGATGGCAAGTAGAGGGATCAAAGTCCATGGAGTAGATGTTAATCAACATGCTGTGGATACAATCAATCAAGGTAAAATACACATTGTTGAGCCGGACTTAGATGGATTAGTTAGACATGTTGTAGATGAAAAATACTTGATAGCTGATACTAATGCTGCTCCTGCTGATGTTTTTTTAATTGCAGTGCCAACCCCATTCAAAGGAGAGCACGTCCCAGATATTTCATACGTAGAAGATGCAACCAAAAACTTATGCCCTTTTCTTGAAATTGATAATTTGGTAATCCTTGAATCAACCAGTCCGGTTGGTACTACTGAGCGTGTTAAAGAAATTATTGATGAAGAAAGACCTGAATTAAAGGGTAAGGTTCATATCGCATATTGTCCAGAAAGAGTATTACCTGGAAATGTGATCTATGAACTAGAACATAATGATCGATCAATAGGAGGTATAAATCAAAAATCGACTGAAAGGGCGATTGAGTTTTATAGACATTTTGTAAAAGGAGAATTAGTGGCAACTAATGCGCGTACAGCCGAGATGTGTAAATTGGTTGAAAACTCCTCGAGAGATGTAAATATTGCTTTTGCCAATGAACTTTCAATGATTTGCGATGAAGCAGGAATAGATGTATGGGAATTAATTAGTTTGGCCAATAGACATCCTAGAGTAAATATTCTACAGCCTGGCACAGGTGTTGGTGGACATTGCATTGCTGTAGATCCTTGGTTTATAGTTTCAGAATTTCCTAAGCAGGCTAAAATTATTAGGGCTGCAAGAGAAATTAATAATTATAAAACCGAATGGGTTATTGAAAGAGTGAAGAATAGTGCGCTAAAATTTGAACTGAAGTACAATAAAAAGCCAAAAATTGCGTGCATGGGATTAGCTTTTAAGCCAGACATAGATGATTTGAGAGAAAGCCCTGCATTACATGTAACACAAGCTCTGATCAAAGAAGGCTTAGATATTATGCCTGTTGAGCCTAATATTGAGCGGCATAAGGATTTTGAGGTTTTTTCTACTCAATCAGCAAGAGAAAAAGCAGACATACTAGTTTTCTTAGTGGCACACAGAGAATTTAGAAAGCTACTAGAAAAAGGAATTGATAAGGAGTACTTAAGCTTTGTGAATTAGATTTCAGGGATCAATCAAGGTAATTTCTAAGGGATGTATAATAAAATAGTAAAATTAGAGTGGGATTCAGAATTCTTTAATTTGGAAGTTGGTAAACTAATAATTCAAAACTCAATACCAAGTAATTTTTTAAAGGAACTTTCAAAATTCCAACTTGTTTACATCTTCTCAGAAAATAAAATATCAGAAATTGATGATCTTTTAGTAGACAAAAAAACCATTCTGACTCTTAAGCTGGATGATTCTAAAGAGTTTAAAGTAAAAGAAACAAATGGTATTATTGAACCATTTGATATTAAAAAGCATGATACATCAACCTTAATTGATTTAGCAATTCAAAGCGGTATATATTCAAGATTTAATCTAGACCCTAATATAGATGATTTATTATTTAAAAAATTATATCGGAAATGGATATTGAATTCGATTGACAAAGTTAACGCATTACAAACGCTAGTCTTTAGTTTTGAAAATAAGGTTGTGGCTTTATTAACTATTTCGATAGAAAATGAGAGTACTGCCAGCATAGGCCTTTTTGCTGTAGATTCAAATTATAGAGGCTTAGGAATTGGAATAAATATGATCAACCAAGCAATTAATTATGTTAAAGAGCAAGGTTACGACAGGTTGAATGTAGTAACCCAACTTGATAACAATTCTGCAATTAATATTTATAAAAAGGCTGGATTTAATATCATTAATCTAACATATATCTATCATTATTGGAATTTATGATACCATTTAATAAACCACATTTAACTGGAAAAGAGACGCATTATATTTATGATGCTGTAAATACAGGAAAAATATCAGGTAACGGAAAATACACTAAGTTGTGTCACGATTTCTTTTTAAAAAGATTTCATTTTAAACATTCTTTGCTAACAACTTCCTGTACTGATGGCTTAGAAATGGCAAGTATTCTAATTAATATTAAGCCGGGAGATGAGATTATAATGCCCTCTTATACATTTGTTTCAACGGCAAACGCTTTTGTGTTGAGAGGAGCAACCATCAGATTTGTTGATAGCAGGGATGACCATCCAGGCATGGATGAAGATAAAATAGAGGAGCTGATTAATGAAAAAACAAAGGCCATTGTCCCAGTTCATTATGCCGGTATAGCTTGTAATATGGACAAAATAATGTTTCTTTCAGAAAAGTATAACTTGTTTGTGATTGAAGATGCTGCACAAGCAATAGATAGTTATTACTTAAATAAGGATGGAATTAAAATACCCTTAGGTTCAATCGGTCATTTGGGAGTTTTTTCTTTTCATGAAACTAAAAATATAATATCTGGAGAAGGCGGATTATTGGTAGTAAATGACCAGCAATTTAAGAACCGTTCGGAAATCATATGGGAAAAAGGCACCAATCGATCATCATTCTTTAGAGGAGAGGTAGATAAATATGGCTGGGTGGATGTAGGCTCTTCTTTTTTACCATCTGATATTATCTCAGCATTTCTTTATGCGCAACTTGAGGAGCTAGATCAAATCCAAAAAAGAAGAATAGAGATTTGGAATCTATACTATAAGGAATTGTCAGAATGTTGTAAAGCTAATGGAATTCGCTTACCAATGGTACCTGAATATGCTACTAATAATGCCCATATGTTTTATCTGGTTTTTGACAGTAGCAATTTAAGATCAAAAGTTATAGAGAAATTAAAAGAGGTAGGTATATTATCAGTTTTTCATTATTTAAGCTTACATAAAAGTCCATTTTACATTGAAAAGCATGATGGTAGAACACTGATTAATTCAGACCGATATACTGAAAACCTTCTAAGATTACCATTGTATGTTGATTTACAGGATCAAGAAGTTCTTCAGATTACACATACAGTTAGGGAGATATTGAATGGATAATAGAATAATTCATATTGCGAGTGACGAGAAATTTATTGAAGCGGCTTATTGGTTATTTGAAAAGTCATTTCCTCAGAGAAATAGTTACTTTATAATTCTACCTAATAGAGATCATCAACTAAAATATATTAAAGATCGAGAGGATTTTTTTTTTCTTTATGAGAATGAGAAACCTGTTGAAAAAATTATAACCTTAATAGATTACAGTAATCTCATAGTATTACATAACCTTGATATCATCAAGGCAAAACTTGTATTGAACCAATCATATAAAGAGAAAAAATTTCTTTGGCTGTTTTGGGGCTCCGAGGTATATGATAACCCAATTTTATTTGGAGGAAAATTAATTGGTAGTTTAACAAAAAAAAGTTTTTTAATCAATACTATTACCACCCAGTTAAAAAATATTTTCAGACCTATTTATTATCGTATTATCAATAATTCTTCTGACCGATTTTCTCTTATCTTGAAAGCATCAAAGAAAGTAGATTATTTTGGAGTGCCATTTAAAGAAGAGTTTGAATTAATGTCAAACTTGAACGTTTTGAGTAAGAATTGTCAGTTTGTGAAATTCGCTTATTATCCTTTAGAATTTATTTTTGAAGGTTCTGCTGAGCTTAAAGTAAAAGGTAATAATATTTTGATAGGTAATTCATCCTCTATCACAAATAATCACATTGAGGTTTTTAATATACTGCGAAAAGCAAATATAGGAACGAGTAACTTAATTGTTCCTTTAAGTTATGGAGATAAAACCTACAGAGATAAAATAATTCGGAGTGGTAATAAATTTTTTAAGGATGCTTTTAATCCTCTTACTAGTTTTATGAGACTGCAAGATTACAATAAAATTTTACAGTCTTGTGGAATTGTTATCATGAATCATTATAGACAACAAGCATTCGGTACAATCATTGGCATGGTTTGGATGGGAGCTAAAGTTTTTCTTAGTAATAAGAATACTATTTATCATTATTTTATCAGGATAGGACTTGTTGTTTATAATATTGAACAGGACCTTTTAAATCAGAAGGATAGTTTAACTTGCTTAAGTGAAAATGAGATAAATCAGAATAGAAGAATATTGAAAAGTGAGATTTCGTCTGAGGAGTTAATATACAGTTTACAAGAAGCCTTTAATAAGCATTTATAGTATGAATGATTACTCTAAGGAAGCTACTTCTGGTGTAAAGTGGACAACTTTATCCACTTTGGTCAATGCAATTTCGTCATTATTAAGGTTATCTATCTTAGCAAGATTCCTAGATAAAGAGGACTTTGGCCTGATGGCTTTAGTAATGTTTGTCCTTGGTTTTATGATGCTATTTATGGACATGGGTTTAACTGCTGCAATACTTTCACGGAAAGAAATAAGCAAAAAGGAATTTTCAAGTCTATATTGGTTGAATTTAATCTTTAGTATTTTTCTTTACCTTCTGGTATTTTTATTGGCTCCAATAACATCTGTTTTTTATAAAGAACCAGAATTAAATCAGTTAATTCCTCTTGCAGGTTCAACTCTCATTATATCCTCAATGGGAAGACAATATAAGACGTTAGAGTATAAAAACCTTTGTTTCAAATACGTTTCAATATTTGAAATAATTGCTGCGACTATTTCTTTAGTTGCTGGAATAATTTTAGCTATAAATGATTTTGGTGTGTACGCTTTAGTCTATGCTACAATAATTCAATTCTTTATTCTTAATATTTTTTTATTGGTTAGGGGACTTAATTCTTATGGATTGAGTTTTCATTTTTTTTTGAGAGAAACAAAGCCTTTTGTTAAAATTGGAGCCTATCAGGCAGGAGGTCAGGTAGTTAATTATTTTAATAGAGATATTGATATATTATTAATTGGCAAGTTCTTTGGTGCTGATATTCTGGGTGGTTATAGCTTAGCAAAGCAGTTGATATTGAGACCTGCGCAAATAATTAATCCTATTTTAACTAAGGTGGCAAGCCCTTTTCTAGCTAAATATCAAGAAAAAACCAAGCTCTTAAAGGAGCAATATTTAAAATTAGTCAATATAGTTGCAACTGTAAATATTCCAATTTACCTATTGATTTTGCTATTTTCACCTTTTTTTATCACCATACTTTATGGCGATGAGTATACAAATATTTCTGGGATTGTTAGGATATTATCTTTGTACATGATTTTTAGAGCAATAGGAAATCCTATAGGAAGTTTAGTAGTAGCAACAGGAAGAACAGATAAAGAATTTGTATGGAATTTATTTACCTTGATAATTATACCTATGGCCATTTTTATTGGTTCGCAGTTTACCATAGAAATAGTGGCTCTGTCATTAGTACTAACAATGATTTTATTATTCGTTCCAAGTTGGTGGTTTTTAGTTAGACCTTTGGTCAAAGCCTCTTTAAGGGAATATATTGAAGCTATTATGCCTAACCCTTTTAGACTTATGAGTTTTATTAGAGGAAAATAATACTTTCAATCATCTATAAGTAAAAGCACATGATAATTTTCATAATTTTATGTATTTATTTTATTTTTCTCGGATTATTGTTTATCGAGCCAAAATATAGATCATTTGCTTCCATTACTTTTATTACTACTCTCTTTATCTTCCCTTCCTCTTCCTTTTTTGTTCAATATTATTTTAAATATCAGTTTTTCGCATGGTATTTTTTTATGATTGGGCCAACCCTAATTTATTTTCATAAAAAATTTATTCGGGGGAAGCTGAAGTGGTTCTCTGTAAAGAATATTTTTTACCTATCTTCTTTTACCTTAATTTTTTTAATCTATGGATTATTAATTGAGTCAAAGAGTATTATTCATGTGCTTATTGATTTAAAGGTTGTATCATTGTTTTTTTTTGGAATTATATTCTATTATACGTGCAAAGAGTATTTGAGTGGGTTCTTTGAAAGCAAACTATGGAAAAGGCTTCTCATTATTAATCTAGTAATTGACTCATTCTTGTTTTTTTTAAATTATCAATATGGTCTTTCTTATTTAATTAGTAATGATAAGTTTTACTTAGTTAATGATGTAGCTAGATATAGTGATTTAAGCCTCCCATTTTTGATAGTTTTTATGATTTATAAAATTTCTTTTAAAAGAAACATCTCGTGGGTTGAGTTTTTAAGTGTTGTTTTGCCGATTTTTTATAGCGGTAATCGAACTACGTTAATTATATTATTTGTAATAGCTATTCTTTATTTGTGGCGTCTAGGTTTAATGAAGTTTCTAAAATATGGGATGGTGTTTTCTATTATAATTCTTTTCACTTCGCTCTTGTTTGTCTTTTCTACAGATCAAAATATTATAGGTAGATTTAAAACTTTATTTGACAAGGAGGTTGTTGTTAAAAAGTTAAGCTCGCGTTTTGAGCCAGTGTTTCTTGAATTCAATGACTGGGATAAGAGTTACTATTGGGTTTTTGGTAAGGGTTTTGGTAAGTCCATTTATATACCATGGTTTAGTTATAGAGATAATATCAACGATTACAATGCCTATGTGGACAACTTATATTTTACATTATTTATAAAATTCGGTTTATCGAGCATTTTAATCTATTTTTATTTAATAAACTATTACAAATTTCTTTTTCAAAGAAGGTCACTATGTAATCTTTTACTATTGTATTTTTCAATTATAGGTTTGACCACGGCATTCATTTATCAATCATCTTTTTTGGTCTTTTTATTGAGTCCTGCATTAGTCTATAGGAAATACATTTAAAATTATTTATTGCGAGACTATCTTTAAAGTATAGACTTTCAGTTTTGCATTAAAAAACTCTGTAATATGAAGAGATTGTCAACTAAAATTAAATTTTATGCTAATATTAGCGTATCCAATCTTTTGGTTTACGCCATCGTTTTTACATTACCGTTAAATGTTCGGGCAAATGGTTTATTTATTATTTTATTCACCCTTGTTAGTCTTTATGAATACTTTAATGGAAAAAAAGACTTTAATTTTAGACAAAATAGAAAATGGATCTTAGTTTTCTCTTCTTTATTCTTGGTGCAGCTTATAGGACTTTTCTATTCTGATGAAAAAGAATCTGCTCTGGCCGTTTTAGAAAGAAGTCTAACACTAATTATATTTCCACTGGCAATAATTCCAGATAAAAAGAAATCAAACTTAAGATTTCTAACAAGAATTATTTTGGTACTTATTGTTTCTTGTTTGGTAGTAATTATTTCTTCTTGGAGTTATGTTATTATTGATAACTTCCAATCAGGAAGGAGGTTTTCCTACATTTTTCATTGGGCTTATTCCCACAATCAACTCATTCAATTCTTCGATGTAAGTGGTAATTACTTTGTTATGTATTTAATTTTCTCAATGAGTACGATTATTTATCTTATTGATCGCAAAATTCTAAGTGGAGCTTTAATATATTATCTTTTATTCATTGTGGTTATATTTTTTGGATTTATTCTTCATTTAAATTCTAAGATTGGAGTCATTATTATTCTAATATTTTCATTTTTTTATTTCGTTAATAAGGCTGTTATTCAAAAATCAATTAGACCGATTTTTGGAGTTATTTTGGTTTTTTCTCTTATAATTATTGCAATTAATAATATGTCTTATTTCAAGAAAAGAGTGTTTGAGTATGCTGTGAATATTGAGAAAGGTGAGGTTAGGATCAAAGAAGGCCGATTAAATCAATGGAAGGCAATAATAAATAATTTTGACGGGAATGTAATTTTGGGGTATGGAACCGGAGCAACAAAAAAACATGTTTTAAGATTTTATGAAAAGGAGGGTTTAAGTAAGGCTATTAAATATAAATATAATGCGCATAATCAATTTATTCAATTTTTCATTGCCAACGGATTACTTGGGGTGTTTTGTTTTTTATTATGCATAGTTTTACCGCTGAAACTAGCATTAAGTAGTAAAGATTGGATTTTTGTCTCTTTCATATTTGTTTTTTTCTTTACTTCTTTGGTGGAATCGACACTGTTAAGACAGAAGGGTATAGTATTCTTTGCACTTTTTAACTCTCTTTTAATTGCAAATTTCTCGAAAAGAACGTTTTTCAGTAATAAGTCTCAAAGTAAAGTTTTAAATATTTAAGTAATTATTCACTTATAAATCTTAGCAATTGTGTCTAAAGTAAGAGTATTGCATGTGCTATACGAATCCTTGCCTATAATTTCGGGATCTACTATTAGATCTAGAGATATATTAGATAGTCAACTAAACAGTGTAAATATTCACCCGGTGGTGCTTACTTCTCCGTTTCAAAGCGGAGAGAGTAAATTAGATATTATTAACGGAGTAAAAACTTATCGGTATCTTGGAAATAAAAATGAAACTGCCTCAGAAAACATTAGAAAAAACCCCATTGTTCTTCTAAAAAAATTCTTGAGGATATTCTTATTTACCTTCAGGATTATTAAAGTATCAAAGCTTGAAGAAATTGATGTCATCCATGCACATGCTATGTTTTTCTGTGCTATATCATCAAAGATGGCTGGCCTATACCTAGGAAAGCCTGTTGTTTATGAGGTAAGATCTTTGTGGGAAGAAAGAGGAAGGCTATCTCGACCATTCTTAACTCGGATTTTTGTTTGGTTAGAAAACATAAGTCTTAAAGTCTCAAATAGTGTAATTTGTATTAATGAAAATCTGAGAAGGGAACTGATAGATCGAAGCAATCTGAAAAAAGAAATTTATATCGTACCTAATGCTGTTAATTTTAATCAGATAAAACAGGCAAGTTTAAATATCTCAGGAGAATTAACTTTTGGATACATAGGGACCTTGAGTCCAATCGAAGGACTTGATTTACTTCTTCAAGCAGCGTACGACCTGAAAAAAATCGGTATAGAAATCAAAATTAAACTTTTTGGTACAGGGGTATATGAAGATAGTTTAAAGAAGATGTTAATAAAGTTAAATTTGAATAATGTTTCTCTAATGGGTTCAATAAGTCCAGTTGATATTCATCTAGCATATAGACAGGTTGATGTTATTGTTAACCCTAGGAAAAAGTCAAAATTAAGCGATATGGTTACTCCATTAAAACCCTTAGAAGCACTAGCTTATAGGAAGTTACTTTTGGTGAGTGACGTGGGTGGCATGAAACAGCTTATATCTCAAGATGATATAGTTTATAATTTTTCAGCTGATGATAAGGAAAGCTTAAAAAACACTTTGGTGAAAGTTCTAAATAGTTCAGCTAAAGAAAGAATGAAACGAATTGATAATGGCTATAATTTTGTACTAAAAAATAAAAATTGGACTAGTAATGCTGAAAAATATTATTCAATTTATAAAAACCTTTAAATGAAAAAGGATGCAATTATACTCGCGTATGGTGGCGGGGGGCATAATGAACAAATGATAAGGTTGAATTATCAGTTAGATGATTTAATTCCTGATTCATTGAAGCCAACTATGATTTCTGTATGTAATGTAGATGTTAGAAAGCCAATTACAAAAGAAGTCTATTTTATAAGTACACCATTGTTTAAGAAAAGTTTTAAGGAAATCTATAAACTACCTATTTCGATAATTAAAGCAGTATTAACTGCGATCAGAATTAATCATAAGTATAAAGTCAAATTGGTAATTTCGACAGGACCTTTAATAGGTGTTATAATTTCACTTATTTCTAAATTAATGGGTGTCAGAATTATTTATATTGAAACTTGGTCACGTTTTTATAGTAAATCTTTATCTGGAAAACTAGCATATCTATTTTCAGATTATTTTTATATTCAAAACGAGAGTTTAAAATCTGTCTATCCAAAGGCTATTTATAAATCAAGATTATGAGATTTTTTATTACTGTAGGAACAACTCCTTTTGATGACTTAATTAAGACATGTGATAAATTAACCCGAAATTTCGTTGATACTGAGTTTATCGCTCAAATTTCAAATGGATCTTATGAGCCATCAAATATGAACTACTTCTCTTTTACTGATGACATTAATAGTTTTTATAGTAATTCAGACCTTATCATTTGCCACTCTGGAGCTGGTACAGTTTATAGACTTTTAGAACTAGGAAAAAAAGTTCTGATAGTTCCCAATTTAGATAGAAGAGAAGATCATCAGTTAGAATTGTGTAAATTTGTTGAAACTAATAACTTTGGACTAGTTGCGTATAATTTAAATGATTTGGAGAAGCTCATTAAAAGAGCCCTCTTTTTCAAAACTAGAGTATACTCAAAAGATGAGGAGTTATTATTAGCAAAAGATATCAATAGATTAATAATGAAATATTATAATAGATGAAAGTTGTGATAATAACACAGGATGATCCATTCTATTTGGCAAAAAATATAGATTATTTACTTGATCAATTACCTAAAGATATAGAGGTTCCTGCCTGTGTACTTTTCGATGTTTCTCCATTTGGTAAAAAAGAATCGTTTTTCCAGAAATTAAAAAAAACCTGGAAAATTTTCGGTATAGCTTTCGTAATAAATTATGGATTTTCGTTTATTAAAAATAGATTTAGTCCTGAGACAAAAATTAGGAAAGTCCTAAATAAACGTAATATACCCATCATTGAGCTTGAAAAGGCAATTAACAACCCTGAATCCTTAAAAATTATTAATAGTTTTGAACCAGATGTATTAGTTTCAATTGCTGGGAATCAAATATTTAAGAAACCACTCATTGAATTAGCACCTAAAGGTTGTATAAATCTGCATACCGCTTTATTACCTAAATATCGAGGATTAATGCCATCTTTTTGGGTTCTGAAAAATGAAGAGGAAAAAACAGGAGTGTCGGTTTTCTTCGTAGATGAAGGTATAGATAGTGGTCCAATAATTGTTCAGAAGGAAGTTGTAATTGGTGATATGACACAGAAGGAGTTAATAAATTATACAAAAAGGTTGGGAATGGATGCAATTAAGGAGGCTCTTGTTGCTATTAAAGAAGATGCTGTAAAAGTAATTCCTAATCCTCAGGAAAGGATGACATATTTTTCATTTCCCACTAAAAATGATGTGAAAGAATTTAAAAAAGCAGGAAAGAAATTCTATTGATGAACATTCTTACATTCGATATAGAAGAATGGTTTCACATCTTAGACAATGAATCCACCAGAACAGAATCCGATTGGAGCAAGTACCCGTCTAGAATTTATGAAAACATGAACAAGTTGTTTCAGCTTTTGGAAGAGAATAATGTAAAAGCAACTTTCTTTTGTTTAGGGTGGATCGCAAAAAAATATCCGAAAATAATACAACAAATTGTAGAAAGAGGATATCATATTGGTTCACATTCAAATTTGCACCCTCTTGTATACGAAATGACTCCTGAGAAATTTGAAGAAGATTTACGTATTTCTTTAGATAAACTTGAACAGGCTGCAGGACGAAAAGTTGACTCTTATAGAGCCCCTGGTTTTTCAATTACAAAGGATGCTTTGTGGTCATTTGAAATATTACATAAGTATGGTATAAAGTATGATGCATCAATATTTCCTGCTGAGAGGTCTCATGGTGGTATTCCAGTTTTGAAAACACCTGAACCATTTATTTTAAGATATAATAACATTGAGTTAAAGGAGTTTCCAATTAATTACTATGCCTCATTAGGCCAAAAACTAATATTCTCTGGTGGAGGCTATTTTAGAATTCTACCTTATCCCGTAATTAAGAAGTTTTTTACAAAAGGAAATTATAATATGACCTATTTTCACCCAAGAGACTTTGACCCTAACCAACCTATTATTCCAGGATTGAATGGAGTAAGAAAATTTAAGTCATATGTTGGACTAAAGGGCGCATATAAAAAGTTAGATAAGTTAATAAAAGACTTTAAATTTGTTGATCTTAATGAGGCAAACTCACAAATTGATTGGGTTAATGCCAAAATTGTTGATTTATCTAATTTAAATTAATGCCACGAACGCTAGCCAGCCTTATAACTTCCTTTATTCTATGCTTCCTTTTAACCCCTCTCGTTATAGGGTTTTTTAAGAGAAGAAACATAATGGATAAGCCAGGAGGAAGAAAAATCCATACGGGAGATACACCCAGTATGGGTGGAATAGCCATATTCTCTGGAGTAATGTTGGCAATCGCTATTTGGATGCCATTTCCGCATATTCAGAAATTCAAGTTCCTTTTTGGAGCAATGGGTGTTATGTTTTTGGTCGGACTTCGAGATGATCTGGTTCCTGTTCGTCCTTTAGTAAAGCTCGCTGCTCAGTTGCTTGCATCTACAATGATAATATTTCTGCTAGATATTAGATTGAGTTCTCTTTATAACCTTTTCACTATAGATCAGCTACCCTATATCATCAGCGTCACGTTAACACTCTTTACTTTTATCGTTATTACTAATTCTTATAATTTAATCGATGGGTTAGATGGTTTAGCGAGTAGTATTGGTATAATAGCCTTTTTCTTTTTTGGGATCTATTTCTTTTTGGTTGGTATAGTGCAATACTCTATCATATGTTTTTCTTTTATAGGTGCACTAATTGCATTTCTAAACTTCAATTGGCAACCTTCAAGAATCTTCATGGGAGATACCGGAGCTCTATTGATAGGCTCGGTACTTTCTGTAATCACCATAAAGTTTATAGATTATAATTTCCACCTACCTTTGGATAATCAATTTAGGATTGAGTCGTCCGTTGGTGTGGGAATAGCAGTTATTATTATTCCTCTATTTGATACTTTGCGAGTATTTATTTCCAGAGCATTGAAAAAGAAGTCTCCTTTTTCACCCGATAAAACTCATATTCATCATTTGTTAATGCGATTAGGCTTTAGCCATTCTGGAACAACCCTTATCATAATTGCTGTAAATATTGGTATTATATTATTAGCACTAGCACTAGATTTTCTTGGAGATAATCTTCTAGTTCCCATTGTTATAGCTACCTGTGTAATTCTGAGTGTTTCTCTCGATCAGTTAGTAAAAGAATCAGTTGCCAGGAAAAAGCAGAAAATCTCCAAGAGGTTTAGAAGAGACTAGAAACCTAAACAAAGGAAACTACCATTTAGGAGGTTCTCTTTATTGTAATCAAACCTTTCTTTTTCGGTATTCCCTTTAAACACTTTTCCACCAGCAGCTTCAAGTATAGCCTGACCAGCTCCAGTATCCCATTCCATTGTTGGCCCATGTCTATAATAAATGTCTGCTTGTCCTTCAGCTACCATACAAAATTTTAAAGAACTTCCGACTGAGATACTATCTTTTACCTGGTAGGTTTTTAATAATTCATCTTCTTCTGGCGAAGCATGTGAAGCACTTCTTACGGCAATTCTTTCTTGGGACTTATTGTTGACCTTAATTGCAATTTCTTCACCGTCAATAACTTTCATTGCTCCCGTATTGTCTCCAATATAAAATACACCAGTAGCTGGAACGTAAATTACGCCCATAACCGGATAGCTTTCATCAATAAGTGCGATGTTAACAGTAAACTGGCCGTTTCTTTTGATGAACTCCTTTGTTCCATCTAGAGGATCAACTAACCAAAATTTAGTCCAGCCTTCTCTTTCTTCGTAAGCAATATTTCTACCTTCTTCGGAGAGAATAGGATATTTTGTGACTAATCTTTCTAGTTCTGGCTTTATTACATTTTCAGATGCTTTATCTGCCAGGGTAAGGGGGCTGTCATCTGCTTTGTAGTCAACTACATTACTTAAATCAGCATTATTATAAATGTCCATTATGGCTTCACCTGCTTTCTTTGCAATAGCCATTATTTCTCTGGTAAGTTCTCTTTGATCCATTAATTTTTATTTTAAATCGAAATTACATATCTGAGCTCTATTATAATAGTTTGATAGTGTTAACTTTGTCAAAAAAATAATACTTTGGAGAATATTTATCCTATTTTTGACACCATTCTTTCTAGAGAAGACAAGCAAAAACTGCTTAAACAGCGAGCCATAGTGGTTTGGATGGTTGGTCTATCAGGTTCCGGTAAGAGTACTCTAGCTAGAGCGCTAGAGAATACCTTGCATGAAGAAGGATATTTAACACAGCTATTAGACGGGGATAACCTAAGAGTTGGTTTAAATAATAACCTAACTTTTAGTGAGGAAGATAGAAAAGAAAATATCAGAAGAGCTGCTGAAACTGCCAAATTATTTATGAATGCAGGTTTAGTAACAATTTGCTCTTTCATAAGCCCGGTTGAAAAAGTACGTCAAAGGGCTCGAGAAATAATAGGTGAAGGCTATACGGAAGTATTTATTGAATGTCCTTTGGAAGTTTGCGAGCAACGAGATGTAAAAGGGTTATATGCCAAAGCAAGAAAAGGGGAGATACCAGATTTTACTGGTATATCTGCACCTTTTGAAGCTCCAACAAGTGCAGATATTACTGTTAATACGGCAGAACAAACATTAGAAGAAAGCCATCAAATATTGGTACAACAAATTTTAGACAGAATAAAATATTAATATGTCATCTTACAATTTATCACACCTTGATCAACTTGAAGCAGAGGCAATCTACATTTTTAGAGAAGTAGCAGCTCAATTTGAGAAGCCAGTCATACTTTTTTCTGGAGGTAAGGATTCTATCACAATGGTGCACTTAGCCCAGAAGGCTTTTTGGCCTGCAAAAATCCCTTTTCCTTTATTACATATCGATACAGGTCATAACTTCCCGGAAGCACTAGAGTTTAGAGATAATTTAGCCAAAAGATATAATGTAAACCTCGATGTTGGTCTAGTTCAGGACTCAATAGATAGGGGAACGGCCAAGGAGGAAAAGGGAATTAATCCTAGCCGTAATACCTTACAATCAATCACCTTATTAGAAAAACTTGAAGAAGGAGCCTATGATGCTGCTTTCGGTGGTGGTAGAAGAGATGAAGAGAAAGCCAGAGCTAAAGAAAGATTCTTTTCACATAGAGATGACTTCGGGCAGTGGGATCCTAAAAACCAGCGTCCTGAACTTTGGAATTTATACAATGGTATGAAGGCACCCGGTGAATCCTTTAGAATCTTCCCAATCAGTAACTGGACCGAGATGGACGTATGGCAATATATTAAAAAAGAGAAAATCGCTCTTCCAAGTATTTATTTTTCTCATCAACGTAATGTGGTAAATAGAGGCGGTGTACTTATTGCCGAATCTCCTTATAATACATTGTTGGAAGGAGAAAAGTACGAGGAAAAAACAATCAGATACAGAACTTTAGGCTGTATGACCATTACAGGTGCTGTTGAATCTGACGCAGATGATTTAGATAAAATTATTGAAGAAGTAGCAGCAGCTAGACAAACTGAAAGAGGTAATCGTGCAGACGATAAACGTTCAGAAGCTGCTATGGAAGAGAGAAAGAAACAAGGTTACTTTTAGAATTACTCCCACAATATTAAAGGACTTGCAACAAGCTAATAAGCTTTTCAAAATATTAACTAATGGAACAACAAACTGAAAATCAATCAGCTGCTAAAGGATATTTAGACATGGATTTGCTACGCTTTTCTACTGCAGGAAGTGTAGATGATGGTAAAAGTACTTTGATTGGTCGATTGATGTATGATACCAAATCAATCTTTGAAGATCAGATTGATGCCATTGAAACCTCTAGCAAAAATCGGGGCGATGAGCATGTGAATCTTGCTTTACTAACGGATGGTTTAAAAGCTGAAAGAGAGCAAGGGATCACCATAGATGTAGCCTATAGATATTTCGCTACTCCAAAGAGAAAATTCATCATAGCGGATACTCCTGGTCACATTCAGTATACACGAAATATGGTTACAGGTGCCTCGACTGCTAATTTGGCCATTATACTGATTGATGCACGAAAGGGCGTAATTGAACAAACAAAAAGACATTCATTTATAGCTTCATTACTTCAGATAAAGCACGTTGTGGTATGTATCAATAAGATGGACCTTGTTGATTATTCTGAAGAGGTTTTCGAAGATATCAAGAAACAATATATGAGCTTTGAGTCGAAGCTTGAGATTCCGGATATCAGATTTATTCCAATTTCAGCACTGAACGGTGATAATGTTGTGGATAAGTCTAAAAACATGGATTGGTATGAGGGGCCATCACTATTGTGGACATTGGAAAATGTGCAGGTTGCTTCAGATAGAAATTTAATTGATGGAAGATTTCCGGTTCAATGGGTGATTAGGCCACAGTCTGATAAGTATCATGACTACAGAGGCTATGCCGGTCAGGTATGTGGAGGTATTTTCAGAAAAGGAGAAGAAGTAACTGTATTACCTTCAGGATTCACTTCCAAAATTAAAGCCATTAATACAATGAATGGTGAATTGGAAGAGGCTTTCCCACCAATGGGCACCACTATCACCTTAGAAGATGAGATTGATATCAGTCGGGGTGATATGTTAGCTAAGCCAAACAATCAGCCAACTGTAGGCCAGGATATTGAAATGATGATTTGCTGGTTAAATATTAATCCTCTTAAAATGGGGGGTAAATATTTGGTAAAGCATACTACCAATGAAGCAAAGTGTATCATTAAAGATGTTAAGTATAAAGTTAACGTCAATACACTTGAGAAGAACGAGGAGGATAAAGATATAGGAGCAAATGATATAGGGCGCATTACAATAAAAACTGCGAAGCCTCTTCTTTATGATTCTTACCGAAAAAATAGATATACTGGCTCAGTTATCATTATAGACCAATTCTCACATGAAACGGTCGGGGCAGGAATGATCATTTAGTTATACTAAGAAATTAAATATGGCCTTAATAGTGTAAACTATTGAGGCTTTTTTATGCCAAATACACTCAGTTTTTCAATTTCAAGCTTAAAAATTCTAACTTTACGACCTTATAAAAAATCAATAGTGCATGTCAGATAAGATTGCAGCATTTAAGGAAGAAATAAAGAATGCTTCGGCCTCAAATCAGGAAGAGCTTGAAGCATACAGAATGCGTTTCATTAGTAGGAAAAGTGTTTTGGGAGATCTGTTCAACGAAATTAAGAATATAGCTCCCGAGGATAGAAAGGCTTATGGTCAATCAGTGAACGAAGTTAAGCAATTGGCCGAAGATAAATTTAAGGAGTTGATAAGCTCTTTAGAATCTTCATCTGGTTCGGAGTCATCTAAAGCCCCAATTGACTTGACTCTGCCTCCCTTAGAGAACTTAGGTACATTACACCCTCTTACTATTATACATAATAGAATAGTAGAGATTTTCCAGAAAATAGGATTCAATGTAGCTGAAGGACCTGAGATTGAGGATGACTTCCATAATTTTACGGCATTAAACTTTCCTGAAAATCATCCTGCAAGGGAAATGCAAGATACTTTCTTTATTGAGAGTAATCCTGATATAGCCTTAAGAACGCATACCTCTTCCATACAAATTAGGGTAATGGAGAATCAAAAGCCTCCGTTTAGGACCTTAGCCCCAGGAAGAGTGTACAGAAATGAAGCCATTTCAGCTCGGGCACATTGTTTCTTCCATCAAGTGGAAGGTTTTTTTGTGGATGAGAACGTAGGCCTCGTTGATTTGAAGCAAACGCTTTACTATTTCGCGAAGGAGTTATTCGGAGAAGATACAAAAGTTAGGTTTCGTCCGTCTTATTTCCCATTTACAGAGCCAAGTGCGGAAATGGATATTTCATGTAATATATGCCATGGTGAGGGCTGTAATGTTTGTAAGTATTCAGGTTGGGTTGAAATTCTAGGTTCAGGAATGATTGACCCTAATGTGCTAGAGAATTGCGGAATTGATTCTGAAAAATATACAGGTTTTGCCTTTGGAATGGGTATAGAAAGAATTGCGATGCTGAAGTTTCAGGTAAATGATTTAAGACTTTACTCTGAAAATGATGTGAGATTTTTGAATCAGTTTAAAAGTCTGAGTTAATGGATTTATCTTCAATCAAAACAATCGGAGTTGTTGGTGCGGGAACTATGGGATCAGGTATTGCCCAAATTGCAGCAATGGCAGGTTATACTACTAAACTCTTTGATATTAATGCTGATGCAGTAAAAAAGGCTGAGCAAGTTATCATCAAAAATCTTGAAAAAGGCATAGAAAAGGGAAAGGTATCAGCAGAGCAAAAAGAGGAAGCACTGAGTAATCTTTCATTTAGCAATGAGCTTACTGATTTAGAGGCTGATTTCATTATTGAAGCAGTAATTGAGAAGCTAGAAGTTAAGCACGATATATTTTCTCAGCTTGAAGATGTAAATAGCAAACAGACCATTTTAGCTACCAATACTTCATCCATTCCTATTACGCAAATTGCTGCAAAATTGAAAAGGCCTCAAAACCTTGTTGGCATGCACTTCTTCAATCCTGCCCATATCATGAAGTTAGTTGAGGTGATTTCCGGAGCCTCGACAAATAGTGAAGTAGCTGCTGTTACTAAAGAACTAGCTGAGAAGCTTGGTAAAAAAGCTGTGATGGCAAAAGATTCTCCTGGTTTTATCGTTAATCGAGTGGCCAGACATTTTTATGTTGAAGGTCTTAAAATAGCAGAAGAAGGTGTGGCTGATTTTGAGCAGATAGATAGATTGATAGAAAGTTCAGGTTTCAAAATGGGGCCATTCAGACTAATGGATTTAATTGGAGTGGATACGAACTTTTCTGTTACCACTTCCATGTTTGAATCTTTTTACTACGATGCTAAATTTAGACCAAGTAGAATTCAACAACAAAAAGTGGATGCGGGTCACCACGGAAGAAAAAGCGGACGAGGTTTTTATGAATATTAAATCATTAGTTAAGGTAGCATTAGGAACAATATTATTTTTCATGTTTTCGGCATGTGATGATGAAACCAATAATCTGCTACCTGATGAAATGCCTTTTCCTCAACCATTTAATAGAACTATAAACCTCACTCTTCCGGCTTATCAACAAGTTCAGTTTGATAATCATTTATACTTAAATGATATAGGTTTGAAAGGAGTTGTGGTAGTTCGCTTGGGTGAAAACCAATATGCTGCTTATGAAAGGACATGCCCAGTAGAACCAGATAGCACTTGTGCTATTGTAACTTATACTAATTCAGGTGCTGGCTCTTCATATTTAAGTTGTGAATGTGGTGAGGCGGTTTATCGCGATTACAGCGGAGAGCCATCTAAAAGCCCTGAACCAAGAAAGTTACGTGAGTATGCTTCTTTCCTATCAGGTTCATCCCTTACTATTGAGAGCACTATAGTGAATTAAGCGTCAAGCCAATCTTTAAGCTTTGCTACCTTCTCTCGGCTAACCAAAATGTCCTGATCATCACAATTTTTTAACTTCACTTTTAACCTGCTGTTGCTGTAAGCAAAGACTTCTGAAATAGCCTCCAGACTTGTTATGTATTTCCTGTTTAATCTAAAAAAAGTTGATGGATCAATTAGTTCCTGCAACTGATCCAGGGTATAGTCGATTAGATATTTTTTCTGCTCGGTAGTTTGAAAGAAAGTAGCTTTCTGTTCACTATAGAAGAAACTAATTGATTTAGTCTCAACTGACTTTATCTTATCACCTATTTTCACCATAAAGCGCTTTTTATAGTTTTGAGTAGGAGAGGAAAGCATTTGCTGAAGTGCCTTCATATCAATAGATGGAGTTTTATCAGCATGAAGCTTCTTAAACTTATCAAGGGCACTCTCCAAGTCTTCTTGTGCAATCGGTTTTAATAAATAGTCTACACTATTGAGTTTGAAGGCCTGGATAGCATATTCATCATAAGCTGTACAGAATATGATTGGCTTGTCTGTTGAAATGCTGTCGAAAATGGAAAAGCTGAGCCCATCAGCTAACTGAATATCAAGAAATAACAGATCGGGATGTGAATTATCATTTAACCACTGGATAGCTTTTTTAACACTATCAAGGCACGCCACTATCTCAACTTCATCATCTATTGTTAAGAGCTGTTTTTTTAGTCGTTCCTGAGCTGGGATCTCATCTTCAATGATCAGTACGGTCATGCGCTTTTCATTATGGGTAATTCAACAATAAACTCTTTTTCGTTTTGAGTTACTTTCAATGATTCATCAGAAAAGTAGCTCAGTCTGGAGCGGATGTTTTCTAAACCTATACCAGTACTATTTTCTTTGATGTCTTTTATTTGAAGATTGTTACGAACAATAATGCTGTCTTCCTTTCCAATAATTTCAATGTGTAATGGGTCATCGCTTGAGATGATGTTGTGCTTAATAGCATTTTCTAATAACAACTGAAGTGATAGAGGCGGGATTAGAGCCTCTTGGTTTTCTACATTAATTTCAACTTGAAGGTTGTCACCAAAACGAAGCTTTTGAAGGCCAAGGTAGTTTTCAAGGAATGATAATTCTTGCCTCACAGTAACCAACTCTTCCTGCTGCACTTCTATTACATATCTGTAAATTTTTGATAACTTCTGAATGAAGACAATAGCTTTCTCCTGATCATCGTAAACTAAGTTACTCAGGGTGTTGAGCGAATTAAATAAGAAGTGAGGGTTTAGCTGGTTCTTTAAAGATTGGTATTGTCCTTGAAATCTATCAGCTCTTAATTTTTCAGAAGCAATTGCCGCTGTTCGCCATTCAAAAAGAAATGCTCGGGTAGTAAATGCTATTGTAACAATTAGTGAAATGATAATGGGCCAGCGGGTATTTCTTAGAATGTTGTCCCATGGAAGTGTGTCAAAAGTGAAGTCATAAAAACCCCACAAGAGTATTGTTGCGAACAGAAAGCCTACGATAAAGGCGTAAGCCGTGACTGACAGCAATTCGACTATCAATCTTTTTAGAGGCTCATGTATCCAGCTAATTCTCGTATCAGTAAATTCAACTATAACCGAGATTCCATAGCTCAAAGCAAGGGAGATTATAAAAGAATAAAGGAACTCTCGCCATTCATTAAAAATAGCGAGAGATGTGGCTTTATCAGGATGAAAAGATATAGTGATAATCGCAGCAATTATAGAATTAACAATTAATAAAGATTTAAGCGTTTTTACTGATCGCCAATTCTTTGGTGCGTCTCTATTGTCTTTACTCATATTCATGAATCCCTAAATTAAGTTATTTAATTTTATTGACATCTTGAAAGCATAGCTTTTGCTCCACCAAGCCCCCAAGAAGGCATAATACCTTCCGAAGGATTTTTCTCGAATAAACTGATGCTTTGTTGAGTCATAGCACAAGCTTTCTCTGTTCCGCTTCCGAAAAACTGAGCCATTCCATACTCCATTTGTGCCATTAGGTAAAGAGCTCTTGGGTTTTCAGGATTCTGCTGTATGGCTTTTCCAAAGGTTTGCATCACCTGAGGTGATAATGTTTGACCTCTGCTAGCAGCATCAGCAGTTAATTTTCCCATTAAGGCATAACCTTTTAAAGCTGTTAGTTCAGAGTTGTTAGGTGAAATTTCTTCAGCATTTTCCACAAGCACAATTGCCTTGTTTAAATAAATGTCTTTTTCATCTAATGAAAGCGTTTCGTTGAAACCCATTTTAACATAACCGAATGCAGCGTAATAAAGTGGCAACCATTCTGTGGCCTCCTTTTGTGCAATTCTTTCAAAAGCATTAGCAGAAGCTTGTAATTCCTCTAAAGACTGACTTTTGTTGAACTGCTCAATTTTAGCTTTCATTGCTTTGATGTAGGCTGAGCTATCATTTGCTTTGACAATTACTACAGCGAAAACTAATGCGATTGATAAAATTAACTTTTTCATGATTTTAAGATTTAGTGATTTAAAAATTTGATTGTGGTTTTATTAAAGGTTGTTAAGTTGATTAGCATTTTTGTCTTTTGATAGGGTGAGAAAAACCCCTAAGAATATAAACCTGTCTGCCACCTGGCTTATTGGTCGCCCATTCATTATACCTGAAGTATTTGGTTGATTGGCATATTCATATCCGAAGATATTTTGAGACCCAAGTACATTACTACATTCAAAATGGATGATGAGGTTAGGCTTTGGCAGGTAACTCCAGCTAAAACTAAGGTTGTTATAATCCTTTGTCATAGATTGCATTTCACCTGCTTTGTTTGGGTTGTGAAACGGGTAGCCGCTATTCCAACTGTATGAAAAGCCTAGTTGAGAATGTAATGGCTGAAAGAATCTTTTCATCACCACTGAAGCATTGTGCTTAGGCGCATAATTTGGTGTTACCTGGCTGCTGAAGTCTTTAAAGTTTCTTTTACTGTCAACAAATGAATAGGTGATCCAAAAGTCAGTTTCCTTCAGAGATCTATTATCTCTATAGAAAAGATCAAACCCTCTTGCGTAACCTTCTCCTGAATTTCTTAAGCCCTCATAGTCAAATCCATCAGTATTTGAATATTGAACTAATTGGTTGTAATTCTTATTAAAAAGCTCTCCTCTAAATGTTCTGCCCTTTTTGCTGTATAAGTAGTTTAAGATATAGTGAGAGGCGGTGGCATTCTCCAAGTTGTTTTGCTGAACTCTTAATTCTTCTTTTGGAAGCTGCTTGAATTGACCATATGCTAAAGAGAATTGTCCGTTTTCATTTACTTGATAAGCTAAAGAAGCTCTTGGAGTGGCCCAAAATTTATTAATTAAGTCATTATAAGAACTTCTTAATCCAGCTCTTAGCACTAACTTTTTACTGAAATAATAGTCAGCCTCCACAAAGTGATTAGCGGTTAACTCATTGTATGCTCTTACTGCTTCGTTGTTAATAACTTCTTCCGAATAATGCTTTTGGTAGGTTTCAAAACCATTTTTATAGGAGAACCTGTCTGAAACATCGTGGACTAAAACTCCTTTTACATGAGCTAACTTATTTACTTTTTTGAGGGCAATGTTTTCTAATGATATCTCATCAGTATTGTAGGATAATGAAGCACCTCCATAGTAAGACCAGCTCTCATTGATCGTGTTTTTGAAGCTTACATTCCCAAAATGATAGGTGTTATCAACAGTAGTATGAATTTTTTCTGTTTCATTAATATCATCTCTATTGATGGCGAGACTGGCTGATTCCGTATGTACAAATGCTTTAAGTAAGCCAGATTTACCTATTTTTTGTCTTCCGAGTGCTTCTACGTTCCAATTACTTGGTGCATTAGTGAACTCCATATTTTGGTTGATAATTGACATATAAGGTGCCAAATCCATAAAATTGGCTGAAGCGGTAAATGCGTTTCTTTCACCTACTAAAGTTTGAGTTATGCCACCACCTATAGACATCACGCTAATATCAGTTTGGTTTCTAAGTGGCATATCTATAGTGTTAAGAACTAGTGCGGAAGAAAGTGCCTGACCATACTCTGCAGAGTAGCCTCCGGTACTGAAGAAGCTTCCTTTAAATAGGTTAGGGTTAAATCTTGAACGAGTAGGTACATTTTGTGCGGTACTGCCATAGGCATTCCCTACCTGAAGGCCATCGAAATAAATATTGGTTTCTGAGGCATCTCCACCACGAACAAATAATCTACCATCGTTGCCAACTGTAGCAGTTCCTGGTAGTTTGTTAAAGGCACCCACTATATCTCCTAAAGCTCCTGAAGTAGTTACAATATCCAGAGGCTTCATAACAACGGCCTTCTTCATATCGCTGGCCTCCATAGCTCCGGCTGATATAGTTACTGCATTAAGCTGATCTATTTTTTCTTTTAAGGTGATGTTAATGGTGATAGTGGTACCATTACAGTTAATCTGTTTTTGGTAAGGGTGAAAGCCAATCATTGAAACAATTAGTGTTTGCTGACCTGATTCAGTGGTAGCAAATTTAAAATTGCCTTCTATGTCTGAAGAGGCGCCATCATAGGTGTTTTCAATAAAGATGTTAGCACCAATAAGGGCTTCACCTTTCTGTGATTTAACAACACCACTGATTTGGGTCTGACTTAGTACCTTTAATGAGGTAAGTAATAAAATTGATGTGATAAATAGGTTGAGCTTTTTCATCTTCTTTGCGTTTTTGATGATGCTAAGGTGGATGAAAGCTCATTTAAATAGAATTAAAGCTTACTGAACTGTAGAATTAATGGGATGAAGTGTATTTATTACTGATCAACTTTAGTGATGATTAGATGAAATGAGAGAAAATAGAATAAGACAAGAGTGACTGTTCAGACGACTTACAAAGGATGACTAGTTTAAATGCTTCTTAAAATTTCCATTTTCATCAAAAAGAGATTTGAGATGATATTCAGTTATTGGGATTACAAGAATGCTCTTCAAAGCAAAAAGTGATAGATATGTAGGAAGATAGTTATATTTGAACACTAGGTATAATAACAAATGCTCGATAGTCATTTCTATACTAATGACCCACATAATTTTTGACGAGAACGAGTTGGCCTCATTTTGAGTATGCTCATTGAGTTTTGAAAGTCTGGTTTTAAACCCAATCCACTGTGATTTTCTTAAACCATTAACTTTTTCTGAAAAAAGTGCAATTATCAAATAAAAGAGAATAGCAATTAAATGATAATACCAGTAAAAAGTCATTTTGTTAAATGTATAAGTTTCCCATCTACCTCAACAATGTAATACTTCCAGACTTTACCAGGCCTGCATCGTCACACCTGATTACGAAATAGTACACACCATCAGGTATTGGTTGACCATTTGAAGTGCCTTGCCAATCATTATTATATGGTTTGGCTTCATAAATCTTATTTCCTGTTTGATCATATATTTCTATGCCACACTGGGGATAGTTACTTATTTCTTCAATTTTCCATGAATCTGCAATGCCATCATTGTTGGGAGAAAAGAACTTTTCTGGCACTATGACATCACCTATATTGCTTTCTTCCACCCTTATTTGAATGCTGGCACTGCCAAAACAACCACTTGAATTCGTTCCTTCAACTGTAACAGTTGTTGAATTGGATATAACCATTTGTACCTCATCTGAAGAGTTTCTGATTATAGCTGAATCTGGTGACCATATATAATTGGCTAAGCCAGTAGCATTTAAAGTAATGGTGTCATTTGGTGAAATGACCGTATTTGAGGCATTTAATTCAACAGTAGGAGAAGGAGCGGAAGTAACGGTAATTTCACTTGTTCCTTCACAGCCATTAGCATCAGTTACGGTTACTGAATAATCACCAGCCTCTCTAACAATTATCGAAGAAGAAGTTTCTCCCGTACTCCAGTTGTAGGTATTAAATGGATTGTCTACAGAAAGCACACTACTATCACCTTCACATATTGCAGTGCTTGATGAGTTAATTGAGAAATTTAATTCTCCGTTAATGGTTATTGATTGACTTAGCTCTGAGGTACAAGTTGTAAATCCATCATAAGTAATCTCCAAAGAAACATCGAAAGTACCTGAAGAATTATATATGTGGGTTGGGTTTCTTTCTGTGGAAACATTTCCATCTCCGAAACTCCAGGAATAATTAACGATGGCATTATCATCAACTACGGATTCATCAGTAAATGAAAGTGAGTTGCCAGTGCACGCCTCAGAAGGAAAGGTGAAACTAATTTGCGGTTGTGCCAAAATATTGACGACTGCCGTATCAGTGTTTATTGGAGAACAACTTGTATTGTATGCTACTTTTGCAAAGTAATTACCTGTTTCTGTTGGAGTATAGCTGTTATTTGTTTCTCCAGTGAGAAGAGTGTTTCCATTAAACCACTGATATCCTATTGCACCTGTTGATGGCGAAACTGATAATTCAATAGTGGCTCCTTTACAATAAGTACCCGAACCATTTAAAGCAAAATTAGGTGCATTTGTTATTTCGACTATTGTGCTAACTGTCTCTACTATACATGAACCTGAGTAAACATCAACAGAGTAACGTCCGGCCTTTGAGATATTAAAATCTACTACTTCAACCTGATCTCCAGCCTCAGTAAAACCTTGAGGGCCATGCCAAACTAATGAATCAGCATTTACCTCTACAGCATTCGCTAATTGGAGAAATAATGATTCGCCCGTGCAAATAGAGCCTACATCATCTATTATTGCAGAAGTCAAAGTATTAGAGTCTGTAATTGTTACACTTACAGGTTCAGGATTACCCGCACATACTTCAATATTTGCGTCAATCTCTACCGAATACTCACCTGACTGTGCGCTGCTTGCAAGCTCAATAAAGTTATCAGTACTGGATTTAACTGTATCGCCATCCTGTAGCCAATGGTAAGTAACACCCTCCATAGCTTGTGTTTCTAAAGTAATTGAATTTCCAGTGCACACATTTATGGGGCCGGACGGTGTTATTGTTTGTATAATGCATTTTTGGTTTCTTAAAACAGACAGTTTATTAATACCATTGCCCCCAGATTCTACACTTGCGAAGACAATATCTGGCTTGCTATCACCATCCATATCTGCTGCTCTTATATTTCTATTGATGAATGTTACTGGTAATGTTCTGCGTACAAAGTCGAAACTATTTTCTCCCTGATTTTCAAATAAGTTGATAGCTGTGCTACCTATAGTAGCTATTAATATGTCTAAGTCACCATCTCCATCCATATCTCCAACATCTAAACCCCAAGGAAACAGGTTTGAACTAATGATGATTGGAGTCTCAAAGCTTGGGCTGCTTGCAACACCTGCTGTGCTATTAGGGAAAATGGCAATGGCATCATCGTCAAAAAATGTTACAATAATATCTGGTTTGTTATCATTGTTCAAGTCTGCCACTTTTACATTCACTAAGTCTTCACCGAAAGTAATTTGTTCAAAGCTTTCAAAAGAGAAATTACCAGGAGTACTTTGATTTGAGGCAATAAAGAAATTTTCATTTTGAGTTGGATTAGTGATTATCTCAGCTTTACCGTCTCCATTAAGGTCTTCAACCTCTAGCCCTGATGTTCTTTGAGCACCGTCAACCGTAAGTTCAATAATAGTGGGAGTTGGTGGGTTTGGTCCAAAAGTGGTTAAGGCCGTATTATTAACAAGTATATAAATTTTGTTATTATTCTCGCTAGAAACAATAATCTCAGGTTTACCATCTAAGTCTAAATCCTTTATAATTACACGTTTAGTAGAAACACCTTCAAGCGCAATAACTTTCTGTTGACGGCTAAAATTGCCAGGTCCTGATGAGTTATTGCCAATAATAAACAACCTAGTCCCTATAGTAGCATCAGTTGCTTCGGTAAAAACAAGATCAGGTTTTCCATTTCCTGTAATATCTCCAGAAGTAACATGATATGACAGTGAACTTATGCTGCTTGCTGAATAAGGGTCTAAATCAACATTTGAAGCAATAGGAGTCCAATCTATATTTCCAGGAGTACTATTGTTAAAGTAAATCGAGGGGAAATTACTTTCTTGGTTTGCGGAAATGATGTCATTTTTTTGATCTCCGTCTAAATCTGCAATAGTTATATCATATAGACCTGCAAAGGCATCTACATCTACCTGAGCATCAAAGTTAGAAGGTGCTATACCTGATTCTCCCTTAAAAGTCAAATAGAAATCTTTTTCTGAGTAATAATAAAGACCTGTAGAGGTGTTTAAAAGTGAAATATTATCGAACGGAGTTCCTGCAGGAGGCTTCACTTCAACCAGCTGATCCGCAACACTAATAATTTCACCTTCAATATTGCCAAAAAATACTCTGTCAAAACCAGCAAGTCCTTCACCTTTTAAACTTATTAACTGACCAGAATACCCATTATCAGGATCTAGTATGCTAATATTTGAGGACTGTCCACTCGCCTCGCGGATTGCGCAAACGATTAAGAATAGAAAGAGATATTTAAGTAGTAATTTCATCTGCTATTAAAACAATGCTTCGTGCAGTTATTTATAAATCTACAATAATCACCTTAATGTTTTTGAACTTGGTTAACTC
Source organism: Marivirga atlantica (assembly GCF_016734805.1). Taxonomy (GTDB): domain Bacteria; phylum Bacteroidota; class Bacteroidia; order Cytophagales; family Cyclobacteriaceae; genus Marivirga; species Marivirga atlantica. The sequence goes on along the minus strand of NZ_JAERQG010000001.1, from coordinate 235,020 downwards.
TTCTGCTGCCTTTTTATCTTTGTAGGCGTCTCTTTTTGAATAAGTTTCATAAATATAAACATAATAGACCCCATTGTTTTTGTTGTAGAAGATATCGGATGAAATGTCTTGATCTTTTTTCAACTGCTTAACGAGCTTATCAGCAGAATTAAAATCTTTATACTCTTTTACCACAACATAATACTTTCTTTTGGCAGTTTGCTCCTCATCGCCACCTAACTGAACATCTTCACTTGAAAACCTAGGGTTATGAGTTTCTGATCTTGATAGAGTTCTAAGCTTAGGTTTATTTTGTTCAAGCTTTTTCTTTTCACCAATTCTTAATTTAAGTTGTACCTCATGAGCACCATTTGCAAAACCCTGCACCAATTTGCTGGAAGGCTCATAAGCATAGCTAAAGGCAACATTTTTTATGTTGAAGCCAAACATCCCTGAAGCACCATAATTGAGCCGGTAGGATGCACCTAGCCAAAAATTCTCGTTAAGATTTAAAGTTGTTAATAATTCAATCCTTTCATCTACTAACGCTGAATACTGGTACAGTGCATAAATCTGTAAAGGTGAAAAAGTATCTTCAATTTTGACTCTTCTTTTATAGCGACCGCTTCGTTTGGTTACAATCTTGGAATCAATGCGCTTTTTAAAATAGGCCATTACTGTTACCTCATCAAATGGAGAAAAATCATAAGCCTCAAAATTCTTTGTATTTACATAACTAGGCTCAAATAATTGAGGTAGAGAAACTCCGAAATTTAGACCTATGGGTGACTCGAATTTCATCCCAAAGTTTGAAATTGGTTGGATGTTATTATCGAGGAAATTAGCCAAGGCAGGATCACTTGGATCATTGATTTGGCGTACATCTATGCTATTAGCTGTTAAACCTGCAGACAAGCCAAAGCGTAAACTGGCGCTTGATCTGAAATAAACGGTATAAGCATAAGTAGCCAAAAAATCGGTGGTGGATAGCAATCCTCTATTGAAGTTCCTTAGATTTACGCCTAACGCCCAATTTTTATAGTCAAAAGGTGATTCAAAAGTGATGGTAGTTACAACTGGAGCTCCTTCAACTCCTCGCCATTGTTGTCGATGGTTTATTGAAGCATTCATAAAAGGATAGGCGCCAGCTTCAGCAGGGTTTAGTAAGTATGGGGTTGTATAAAAATGATTGTATACAGGAATTTCTTGTGCTTGTGATGAGAGCACATTAAATAGGAAGAATATATATAGTACACAAAAAAAATTATTCATACTACTGATAACACTTTCACACTTATTCCCTGATCACTTATTTCATCAAGTAATGTAGAATTAAACAGCAATGTATTAATTAACAACTCAATTTTTAGCATATTTCGACCGAAAGTTTACACATTTCATCGTCTAATTCTATAAGTTCGTCTTTAGATTTAGTCAAATTTAACACTAAATTGCCGCAATCTTTTGTTTGTAATGAAGACACCACTAAACCGTAACATGCGCTGCATAAAAAGAATATTAACGTTACACTTAATAATCACATGCTTAACTGTATTAGGGATAGAGCCATTATACGCGCAATTTTATATAGGGCCTAAAGCTGGAGCTCGATTATCGTGGTTTGAATATGAGGATTTTGATACAGAAGCATACAAAAAAGAGCCATCATTTGGATACAATGTGGGGGTAAGTACGGCTTTCAAAGTTAGAAAAAGAATTTTTCTTGAGTGTGATGTACTTTATTCTAATCAGAAAAAGATTGTTAAGGGTGTTATTGACCAAAGGCTTAAGAATAAGGCAACCTATCACTACCTAAACCTACCTATTTTGTATAAGGTAGACTTTAGCCAATCTTTATGGGATAGAAATTTTAAATGGTATATGGGAGCTGGCCCTAATATCAATTTGTGGCTAGGTGGGAAAGGTTCTCTGAAAGCTGTTGAATTATTTGAAGAAAGCATTGATAAGCTCAATTATGAAATAAGCTTTGAGGAGTATCCTGAGGACCCAGTTTTGGGTTTGCTTTATGTCCCTGAAGCCAACAGGGTACAGTTAGGATTGATTTTTTCTTCAGGTTTGAAATTTGAACCCGCACCTGGTCAAACACTCAATGTTGAACTGCAATTTCAATGGGGTCATTCTGTAATGGCAAATCAAGAAGCTTTATTTGGGGGTGTTTTTGCTTATCAGGATGACTTCCGCACCAAAGCTCATAGCGTACAATTATCAGTAAGTTATATGTTTGATATTATCACTAAAGGTAAAAAGGAGAAAAGACTATATTACGAAAAGCTGGATTAAGTAGTTAATGGCGCTCAGCTGGATAAGCCACAATCAATTTTTGGGTTGGTTAAATTGTTTAATTAATTCTTCAATATCCTTTTTCAATCCACATACTGTTAAACTGTCGTAATTTCTACAAGTAACTACTTAAGCCAGATGAACAATCAGTCTATTTAGATTTGCTTTTTGTAAATTAAGCGATTCCTTAGTTTTTCTTACATGAGTGGGCTTTCGCTTTATTTACACCTGTAATGACTAAGCGGATTGAGGAGCATTCAATATATTTGTAAAGTGGGAAAAGCTCTCAACTAATAACCACCAAAAACCTATAATTATGAAGAAGATACTTTTCACCTTTGCAGCCTTAGTGTTTACGCTTATTACATTAAAAGCCCAACAAGCTGAAATTTGTAATAACGGTATTGATGATGATGGAGATGGTTTCGTTGACTGTTTTGATTCTGATTGTACTGAAACAGCTGAATGTGAAGGCTTTTATTTAGGAAATGATGCTTCATGTGAAGCAGAGCCCTCTGAGTTGCCAGCATTTAAATTGAAGTTTGCCTATTCATCTGATGATGACGTAGTTAATAACCTTAGTAGAATATCTATTGGTGATTTAGACAGTGATGGTATTCCTGAAATAATTACTCAAAACAGATATACCAAAAGAATTTTCTTGTTAAATGGTATCGATGGTAGTGTAAAAAAATCCGTTGTGGGTAATTCTGGCACAGTATTGTGGAGGTCTGCAATTGCCAATGTAAAGGGTGATAACTGTGCTTGGGTTTATACTGTAGAGGGCAACAAAGTCGTGGCCTATGATTGTGAATTAGTAAAACAATGGGCATCGGAAAATACTGGTGATGAGCGTTTTAATATTGGTTTTGCAGATTTTGATGGCGATGGTCAAGCGGAATTGTACTACAAAGATGAAATCAGAGATCCTATTACAGGAGTTCGTTTGGCCAGAGGGGATAGAGCAAATTGGGATAAAACGGGTGACGGTTCAGTTGCAGTGGATATTAAAGGAGATGAAGACCTTGAGTTAGTTTTAAATGATAAGATTTACCGCGTTAATACAAGTGCTTCCCGAACGCAAGATAGTTGGTCACTCACAAAAATAGATGATGCTAATATAGGTTATAAATTGAAAGGTGGTAATAGTGAAAGTGCTACTACTAGTGTAGCAGATTATAATTTAGATGGTTTCTTAGATGTAATTTTCACTGGCGCTGATGAAAATAATTATACAACGGTTTTTTTCTGGGATGTAGAAAATGAAACTACGAAGGAATATACTTATACTGAATCTATTGCCAACTATGGAAAAGGATGGCACAATGGCACAGGTCGTATAAACATTGGTGATTTAGATGGTGATGGCCAATTAAATGCGGTTTTTGTTTCAGGTAAATATGTGCATGCGCTCGATGAAAATTGGGAATTGTTATGGTCAAAAGAAGTTTTTGAAGAAACCTCAGGTATTACGGGTTGTACATTATTCGATTTTAATGGAGACGGTAAAACAGAGATTGTGTACCGAGATGAGGATTATTTATATATCTTAAATGGAGACGGAACAGTTGGAGACGAAATAAAGTGTAGGTCTAGAACCAATATTGAATACCCAATAGTGGCCGATGTAGATGCAGATGGTTCTACTGAGATATGTGTGGTATGTACGCCAGACTCTTACGAGCCAACTTGGCCTGGTAGGTGGTTAGATTTAGATGATCCAGCTCAAGTTAGAATTTATGAATCGGGTGGTGAACCTTGGGTGCCAGCAAGAAGGGTATGGAACCAACATGGTTATTTTAATGTGAATATTAATGATGATTTAACAGTACCAAGACGACAGCAAAAACATCATTTGGTCTGGTCTAATGGTACTTGTCAGCCAGGCCCGGTAAGGCCATTAAATGGTTTCTTAAATCAATCACCTTTTTTAAGTTCAGAGGGTTGCCCTACCTATGCTTCTCCTGACTTGGCTATTATAGAAAATACTTTTACAATTAATCAACCCACTTGTCCTGATACGGACTTTACTGTAAGCTTTAATTTTGAGAACATAGGTGATGTGCCGCTTTCAGGTGATGTGCCTATTACCTTTTATGATGGTGATCCACTTGTTGCTGGTACAAATAGATTGAATACAGAATATTTATCACTCACAAATTTCGCGGTGGGTCAGGTAGATTCAGCTATTGATATTAACATTAGCGGAAGTGGTTCGGCATTTACGCTTTATGCTGTACTCAATGATGACGGTGCTACTACGCCAGCTCCTATTACCTTTCCGAGCACTAATTTTTTAGAGTGTGATTATTTTAACAACATTGTAGCCGCAGATGTAAACCCGGCACCATTTACTTTATCTGCTGAAATTACAAATAACTTTGCCTGTGTAGATTCTTTATTTGCAAATGGTACGGCAAGAGTTTTTAGAGATGTTGGTGGATCTGAAGTAACCACAAATTATGATTTCTTTTGGTTTGATGGAACAGATACTTCTGGTACTCCTGATTTTGAAGGGATTACTTATACAGGATTAGCTCCGGGAACCTATTCAGTTTATGCCACTCATAATATTGCAGGCTGTAGCTCTGATACTTTAAGAATTCAAATTGCTGATAGTAGTACTACCAGAGATTTAGTGGCAACCATCAATCTTGACCAAGCCGTTACCAATTGTAAGAACCCTAATGGTAAGCTTACAGTTACAGTTAACGGAGGAGACAATGATCCTAACAGTGCCGACCCACCTGGTAAATATGATTACGTATGGTTTGAAGGGTCTCAGGTCTTTACAGGTGATACTATAGCTGTGTCACATACTGTGACAACACTTAGTGCAGGTTTCTATTCCGTAAGGATTATAGAGAAAGCTACAGGGTGCACGGTAACACAATCGGCTCAAGTACCGGACAATACCGTTTCACCTGATATTACACTTGATGCAACAGATATTGTTTGTTCAGCTTTAAATTCAGGAAGTGTTAGTGTTTCCGTAACAGGTGGTAACTCTGGCCACAAATTTGATTGGTTTGAAGGAACAAGTATAAAGCCTAGTGCAGACTATACCGGAGCTGAAGTAACAGGGCTTGCCGAAGGTTGGTATACGGTTGTGGTGACTGATAATAGTTCTAAATGTACAACTACTGATAGCATCAGAATTAATCAAACCACCGCTCCAGAAATTGAGAGTGTCTCAGGTACTAATAATATCTCGTGCGATAATAGTCAACCAAATGGTTCCGTGAGTGCTACCATAGTTGGAGATATAAATGATCATACGGTAGAATGGTTTGCTGGTGCCAGCACGACTGGTTCACCAATTGGAACGGGCTTAAATTTAAATAACCTAAGTGGCGGTGTTTATACCGTTAAGTTGACGATAGATAGCACAGGTTGTTTTGTGACAGATCAGGTAAATATTATAAATGATATAGTTCAGCCTAATGTAAGCTTAACAGCTCAGCCTATTACCCAGTGTTCACCTTTTAACGGTAGTGTAACAGCTAGTGTAGACTTGGATGACTTAAATGATTATACCTTCTTATGGTATGACGGCCAACAAGTAAAAGCTTCTCCGGATTACACTGAAAACGGAAATGTACTTGATGACTTAGCTCCAGGCTTTTATACAGTTGAAGCTTTCCATAATGCAAGAAATTGCTTTGATATTCAAACCATAGAGGTGGCAGATAGTGCAACGGTAAATATTGAGCAGGATAAAGCGATTTTGGACACTCCAAGTACATGTGCCGAGCGAAACGGTATATTACAGGTTGAGGTAAGTTCGCCAAATAATACATCAGGTTTTTTTATAGAGTGGTACAAAGGTAATTCATCATCAGGAAGTCCTTTTTTAACAGAAGATGGTGTATTCATTTCAAGAGCCGATAGTTTACTCACTGGATTATACACCGTAACTGCAACAGATTTAGATAATGGTTGTACAAGTCAGGAGGTACTTTATTTACCTTTTGATGAGGCTCATAAAATTGACACTGTTTTGATAGAAAACGCCACTACTTGTATTCCAAATAATGGAAGTATTGAAGTGATCGGTTTAGATCCGGCTCCAGGAACTACGGCTAATCAATATCTTGCCATTCTTCAGATACAGAATGGTGCCGTTTATGATAGTGTTACTACCCTTAGGGGCAATACCAATCCTTTAATTTTTGAGAATCTTGAAAAGGGTATTTATATAGTTCAAATTTATTCTGAAGTTTCAGAATGTTCTATTTATGAAATAGATATAGAGATTGAATTAGAAGTTGAGGATCCTGTAATTTCTGGGGTGACAAGACAACCCAATACTAATTGTATTTCTTCTACAGCTAATGGTTCTATAACTATAGAAGTTGATCAGGGAAGTATTGATTTAAATGATTATGTGATCAATTGGTATAGTGGCACAACTGTTGATCCATTAAATCAGTTGGCTTTCGCTGGCCTTACGGCTGACAGTTTAATGGCTGGTGATTATACTGTTGAAGTAATAAATGATAGTTCGCAATGCTCAGTAGTTGAAACCTATAGTATTATAGATAATATTACTACAGTAAGTATTGCTTCTGCAGATTTACAGCTAACGCCTGTAACACTATGTGGTGATCCTGGTAATGGAACTGCAACCATCATTAATGTTAATGAAAATGGTAGTCCTGCTAACATGGCTGATTACACATTTGAATGGTTTGAAGAAAGCGATACAGCTAACCCAATTCAATCTGGAACTACTAACACTTGGTCAGACTTAAGAGAGGGTATATATTATGTAATAGCTACGAATACAGCAACTGGTTGCGCTAGCTCACTCACGGAGTTTGTTATTGAAAGAGATATTGACGAGCCAGTGCTTAGTTTGGATTTTGACAATCCACAACTATGTGCTGTTCAGCCTGGAGCAGGTGGAGGTCGTTTAGAGGTAACAGTTTCTGGGCTAAGCGGTCCTTATTCTATCGCTTGGTTTGAAGGAACAGGTACTACCAATCAAATTGGCACAACTAATGCAGGACCAAGCAATGAAATCACCGATTTGACTGAAGGCTCTTATACTGTTAGGGTTATGGATAGTACTTCAAGTTGTACTTATGAAGAGACTTATCAATTAGTTACTGAAGTCAATCAAGTTCAAATTACGACTTCTGCTACACCAGTAACAAATTGTGATAGTGATAATGGCTCTGTGTTTGCCACGGTTACTTCAGACGGTGGTTACAGCTATGAATGGAGAACGCTCAGTGGTACTTTTGTTGCAGAATCAAGAAGAGTTGAGAATTTATCTGCTGGAGATTACATAATTATTGCAACAGATACTATTACTGCTGCTTGTACGGCAAGAGATACTATTACCATAGCTAATGAACAAGTAATACCAAATATTCAGGTAAACCAAGTGGATCCTTTAACTGTGTGTGACTTGAGTTTAGCCAATGGTGTTGCTAGCGCTTCTGTTGATGGAGAAATTGTAGGTTATACATTTGAGTGGTTTGAAGGAAACTCGGCCACAGGAGATATAGTTTATACTGGACCTGAATTCGCAGAAATGCAAGATATTGCTTATACGGTTAGAGCAACAGATAATATTACTCAATGCTCAAATGAAGCAACAATAACTATTACTTCTGATGTGATAGCAACTTCAGCACCTACGATAGAGGTTCTATCCCATGATACTCATTGCCAATTAGATAATGGTAGTCTGAGAGTAGATGTAAATGGAAGTACTGGTCGATATATATTTAACTGGTATGTGGGGGAAGAGGTAGGAGCAACTACCTTCGCAGTTGGTGAAAGAGTAACTAATCTTTCAGCGGGTATTTACACAGTTACGGCTACTGATACAAGAACGGGCTGTATTTCTGAACCAGTATCTGCTGAAATTATAGAAGACCTGGAGTATCCTGATTTTGAATTTGAAGTTCAAGGTGTTAGCTGTAACGAATCAAATGGTTATGTTGCATTGCTAATTACATCAGCGATTGAAATTAATACCATCGAATGGACTAATTCCGCTGGTATACGTGTTGGTACTGGACCAAGTTTAACTAATGTACCGGCAGACACTTATACTGCTAGTGTAGAAAGCTCCATGGGATGTAGTGCTGAGAAGGAAGTGACTGTACCAACTGAGATTAATGCATTCAATGGTATATCAAGAAACGGAGATTCTAGAAATAATTCCTTCAAAATTGACTGTATTTCAAATTTTCCTAATAATCTTGTAAAAATATACAATAGAGCAGGAACTTTGGTGTATGAAGCAAAAGGATATGACAATAATACTGTAGTGTTTGATGGCGTATCTAACAAAGGACTGAATCTGATGGGGACAAACGTGCCAGATGGAACTTACTTTTATGTAATTGATAAGGGTAACGGTTCTAAACCTGTAACTGGCTATTTAGAAATAGTAAATTAAAATAAATGCTTAATAGATTTAGGAAATACATTTACGCCTTTCCAATAATCATTTTATTCTTTTTTTCTGCTGCTGAGTCTGGAAAGGCTCAGCAGTATCCTATTTATTCACAATATATTTTTAATGGGCTCATACTGAATCCGGCATATGCGGGGAGTCATGTACAATTTAGTGCCTCTGCAATGTATAGAAATCAATGGGTAAACTTTGATGGAGCTCCACAAACACTGTTTTTTAGTGCGCATACCTCATTATGGAAAGAGCGAATGGGTTTAGGTCTTTTGGTTTCTGATGATAGGATAGGTAGCTATTCTAATCAAAATGTATACGCCAGCTATGCTTTTATTATTAAAACACCAGTCGGTAAATTAGCCATGGGTTTACAAGCTGGTGTTAATATGCTATCAGCAGATTATGAGGATTTAAATTTGGATGACGTAAATGATATTTCTTTTACCAGTCTTAACAATCAGCTAAAACCCAATTTTGGAACGGGTGTGTATTATTACAGTAAATATTTCTTTGCTGGCTTTTCTGTGCCTTTCTTATTGACTAATGGTTATTCTAATGCAGAACTTGAGAATGTTATTAATGGAGGTATTAGATCAGCAAGAAATTATTATTTGTATGGAGGAATGAACATCCCCTTAAATAGAGATGCAACTGTAAAGTTTCAACCATCATTGTTACTAAGGGGACAGGAAGGCTCTCCTTTAAGTGCTGATATTAATGCTAGCTTTGTCTTTTATGACTTATTGAGCGTTGGAGCATCCTATAGAAATATTGATGCTGTAGTTTCTTATATCGACTTAAAGCTAAGCGAGTCTTTTCATTTTTCTTATTCTTATGACTTAACAACTTCAGCCATTAGAGCTGCATCCAACGGAACGCACGAGTTTATGCTCAACTACAGATTTAAGATAAGAAGCATACACGGTAATATAGAATGTCCGAACTTTTATCAGTTCCTGTAATCTATAAAAACTATTGACTGCAAGTCGGTAAAAAAACTTATAAAGTTAAAGAAGCTTTTCTATGATAGCCTCAATAGTTAAACCTTCGGCATCTGCTTTAAAGTTCTTAACCAATCTATGTCGCAAAATAGGAGTGGCAACAGCCCTTACATCTTCTATATCAGGTGAATACTTTCCGTTCAATAAAGCGTTGCATTTGGCTGCTTTAATTAGAAATTGTGAGGCTCTTGGCCCGGCACCCCATTCCAGGTAAGTATTCGTGATGTCTTTGCTTAAACCGGAGTTTGGGCGAGTTGAATGAACGAGCTTTACAGTATATTCTACCACATTATCGGCAACAGGGACTTTGTCAACTAGCTTTTGAAATTCAATAATCTCTGCAGCTGATAGTACTGCATTAATTTGTTGCTCTGCTTGTGAAGGTCCGTTTTTCACGATACTTAACTCATCCTCATAGCTAGGGTAGTCAAGATTAATATTGAACATGAACCTGTCAAGTTGTGCTTCAGGTAGTGGATAGGTACCCTCTTGTTCAATCGGGTTCTGGGTAGCTAATACAAAAAACGGATTAGGTAATGCATATTCTTTTCCTGCAACAGTTACATTTTTCTCCTGCATGGCCTCTAACAGAGCTGCCTGAGTTTTTGGAGGCGTACGGTTTATCTCATCTGCTAGGATGATGTTATTGAAAACAGGGCCTTTAATAAATTTAAAATTTCTATCCTTATCCAGCGTTTCGGCTCCTATGATATCTGAAGGCATCAGGTCAGGGGTAAACTGAATTCTATTAAAATCCAGGTTCATAGCTGATGCTACAGTTTTAATAAGTAATGTTTTTGCAAGGCCTGGTACACCAACCAAAAGGCTGTGAGCATGACAGAACAATGAACTTAAGACAAGCTTAACCACTTCATCTTGCCCAACAATAATTTTGTTGATTTCAGTTTTAAGTGACGTGTACTTTTCATGCAAGGCATCAGCTGCCTCTACCTCATTTGCAAATTTATTCATACTTAGTTATTCAGTATCTGGCAGTCTTGGTAGGCTTCATCAATTGTGATGTAAACTTCATCCTGTGCCTCCCTAAACCATTTGTCTAAAACTTCACTACGTTTTTTGTTTAGCGCAGCCTGTTTTATTCTTTGGTAGTCTAACTCAAGACTTGCCTGATGCGGTCTTATTCTGTCTTTGTAATATAAGATTCTAACCGCATCGGAACCATCTTGTTTAGTAAATGTAATCGGTTTAGTAATGCTTCCAATTTGCATAGTATCTATGGTAAAGAAAACATTTGGCTCTAATTCTTCAACTGATATTTTGGTGCCTTGAGATTCAGGATCAAGGAAATAACCACCACTCGAAGAGGTGTTCATATCATCGGAATATTCTTTAGCAGCACTCTCAAAACTGATACTGTCAGCAAGGATCACAGTTCTTAAACTGTCTAGATAGTTAGTGGCTCTTGCCATATCTTGCTTAGTGAAACTAGGTCTAATAAGAATGTGCCTGGTGTTAAATTCATTACCTCTTCTATCAATCAATTCTATGATATGAAAACCGAAATCTGTTTCTACTGGCTTAGAAATTTCACCTTTCTTAAGCTTTAGCGCAGCCGCTTCATATTCCGGTGCTAACTGACCTCTTTTAAAGTAGCCTAAATTACCACCTGATTGCTTAGCACCAGGCTCCTGAGAGTATAGTTTAGCTATTTGGGAGAAGTCTTCACCTTCCAGAATTCGCTCTCTTAAACCATTTAGTCTTGCTTTAATACTAGCTTTCGCCTCACGACTCATTTCAGGATATTTAACAATTTGACCTACCTGTACCTGTGTTGAATAAAAGGGTAAACTATCTCGTGGTATGTTCTTGAAGAATTTCTGAACCTCTCTAGGGGTTACTTCAATATCAGATGTAATGGTTCGCTGCATTTCGCCCATTACCATTTGCTCTTTGATGTCACCTCTAATTTCTACTTTAAATTCATCTAGCGACTTGCCATAATATTCCTCAATTTTCTCTACTGAGCCAATTTGGTTAATCATTACGTTTAACCTACTATCCAATTGTGCATCTACCTGAGCATCAGGAACTACTACTGAATCAATTTCAGCTTTCGCCAAGAGAAGCTTATTAACAACCAAGCCCTCCAATACATTACATTTGGAAGCATCGTTTTTATTATTACCTCTTGAAAGGTATTCTCTGTAGGCTATTGCCAGATCCGATTCTAAGATGATATAATTATCAACCTTAGCAATAATCTCATCAACAACTTGCTGCTTTTGAGAGTAGGCTGATGAAATAAAAAAAGAAGAAATTAATACTGCTAAAAAGATTAATGTTCTATTGGGCGTAAATCTCATATTTTTCTGACTTTGTGGCCTTTTTGAAAACGTTCTCTTCAAGTTCGTTGGCAAGGGCCACTTTTCTCTTATTTAAAATTATTTGTTCAATGTCATTTCTGACGAACTCCAACGGTGAAATCTGATCAGATATTTTGTATTCCTTAATTTTAAGGAGGTATTTAAACTGCTCATCTTCCTCTTCCACATAGTTATTGGATTTAAGAAACTCCACTTTATTGGTTACACTTACAAATGGTGTATTTTTAATAACCTCATCAAAATTTATCCAAATTGAATCTTCAAGAAAGTAGGTGTCTGCAAAACGGAAGCAGTATGATTTTAGCTCGGTGAAATCATCTTTCTTTTTTGAATTAACAAGTTTTTCTAAACGATTTAGCTTTGGTGCATCTTTAGTTATTTTAATAAAATAGCCACGAATAATATTCTGTTTCAATTCAAAATTATCCTTGTTTTCCTCATAATAATTTTGAATTTCTTTACTACTGATAGCGGTATCTAAATGCTGATCAACATAAAACTTTTTGTATTCATGAACCATGAGTGCATAGCGATAATCAAGTACCTTCCTGTCAATAGAGGGTAAATCAAAATTGATTTGCTCGGAAGCCTCAGAAATTAGCAGTTGTTTCCGTACCCAAGAATTAACGTATCGGTTCATTAGGTTGGCGCTGTCAGCAGATGAAGCATCTTTATTGACAATACCCTTTAAATCATCTAAATATAGTGTTGAATTACCAACTGTAGCTACAACCACACGCTCCTCTTCTTCCTCTTCTTCCGTAAATTGTTTAAGGTTTATATACTCACAACCTGAAAGTACTATAAGGGCTATAGCTATTAGTATATTATGGTAATGCTTATTCTTCAATCTGATTTTTTACTTTCTTTAATACTGCTTGATTAACTACAACTGAATTTTCTGCTTTTAATTGCTTAATCCACTCTCTTTCAAGATACTCCTGGTAGTCGTTTATCAACTCAGATTTGGCATCTTTATAACTTAAAGGTTTAGCGTCAAAAAACTGATAAACATTAATTAGTTGAAACTGATTTTCATCTTCTTTTAAAATTGATTCTCCGGCTTTTACTGAAGCTTCATTTCCAAGCAAATTAGCTACCTCAAACATTCCATTTTCAACCTGAAGTATAGATTCATATTCTTCACTAAGAATGTCAGATGCTGGGCAAAACAACTGCAAATATACTTCTTTTTTATCGGAATAAGATGGTTCCAGTGGAATGATGTACTTGCTAAAATCCTTCAATTGTTCCACAATATTTGTTAATGTTTTCTCATCTTCACCATTAGGGATAGTAAGCTTAGCATAAACTGGAGTTGTGTATCCTTTGAGGTAGCTCAGTTCTTTTTTGTTTAGGGTCTCAAAATTAAGTGCTTTGGTAAGTGCATAAAGACTATCATAAACTGTTTCTTTCAAACTAGTGACATTACTTGTATCAGCTAATAGGAATACGTCAGCTTCAATTTTTGGAGCACTGTAGTAGTCATTTTTGTTAGCAGTATAATAACTTTTCATACCCACAGTATCGGTACTGATTTTATCCCAAACTTTTCTGCTCATTATTTCAAACAGTAAAAGCCCATCTCTGTATTCAGAGGCCAATAACCTATATTCAGGATATTTGTCAGCAAGGTGTTCATCTTCGTAATCCAAAATGGCCTTTTCTTCAAATGCCTTAACAGCCGTTTCAAAATTTCTGATTCTCTTTTGTGAATCAAGAAACTCCTGAACAGTGTGAACTTCGCCATTTATGGTGAAAATAGTTTGTGGTTTTAAGTTTTCAGGAATATTAGCCTCCTCATAGCTTTCCTGTGAGCGAAGCTGAACATATACACCTTCATTTTTCTGAAAATTATTTTCCTTTTTAAGTTTCTCTATAATTTCAGAGACTTTCAAGGCAGATCTCTGATCGCGTTGAATTCTTCTAACGAGGCTTTCACGCATGTTTTCCATGCTTCCTATTCCTCTTTTTTCTTCCAGTTTAATGATATGCCAGCCGAAAGGGGTTTTAACAGGAGATGAAATCTGATCGGGTTGAGATAATTTGAAAGCTGCGTCCTCCATTTTTTTAGGTAAGCTGCCAATACCAAACCATGGTAAACTACCGCCATTATCCTTAGTATTTAAATCTTCTGAATATTTTGTGGCTGCTGCAAACCAGGGCTCTCCTTCCATTAACTCGCCATGAATTTCATATATTCTTTTCTTCACAGCTAATGAATCGGCAGTAGTGCCATTTGGTGGAAAACGTAATAAAATATGAGATATCTTTATTCTGCCAGAGGTTTCGCGTTTATCATTCACTTTAATCAAGTGATAACCAAACCTTGTTCTTACAATGTCTGAAATAGAATCTTTTGGCGTGTTAAAAGCAGCTGATTCGAAAGGATAAACCATCTGAAACGCAGTAAACCAACCTAAATTACCCTGATTCTGCTTTGCAGAAGGATCTTCAGAATATTCTTCAGCCAGTTTGCTGAATGATTGCCCTGCCAGGTATTTCTGACGGATTTCTTTAATTTTTTGATAAGCTTTAAGTGTATCTTCCGGTGATGGGTTTTCATCAAGTCTCACCAAAATATGAGATGCATTAATTTCTTGCTGCAGTCTGTTATACGTTTCTTCTAAAAGAGCTTCATTAACTTTTTCAGTAACCAGATAAGGCTTTTTAACATCTTTTAGGTATCCGGCAAGCTCATTCTGGTATGAGGGCAGAGTGTCAATACCGGCTTTTTTGGCATCTTCAACCTTTAGTTTAAAGTTGATGTACAGGTCGAGGTATTCTTCAATAGGTTCACGCTCCCCTTTATTCTTCGCACTCTTTTTATAGGCATATATGAACTCGTCAGGGTATACCTTGGTATTATTTACAGTAAACAGGGGCTCTTTTAATTCCTTACTATTTTGCTTGGTGTTTTTTGATACCTGGCACGACACAAATAATACAAGCAGTGTCAGCAATGAAAATTGGCGCATATGTCTATTGATTTTTCGATGCGCAAGTTATGTAATTGAAGGTAAATGGGAAAGATTAAGCGCCTTGAATGCTTAAAATTAACTGTTTCTTGAAAAGGTTTTGTACAGTATGCACTTATTTGAGTTTTTCTGAGAGAGAAATTCTACCTTATCCATAATCCGATTAACGAGCATAAGGCCAATTCCTCCTTTGCGTTTTTCACGAACTACCTGCTCAATGGTTGGCTCCTGATATTTACTAAAATCAAATTCAACTCCATTATCAGTTATCTCGAAGGTAACCCCATCATCATTAACTAATACTTCTAAATTGATAGATTCCTGAGCATTGCACGCGTTGGAGTGGATAATTAGGTTGGCACATACTTCATCCACGGCCAGCACAAGCTGGTTTATTTCTACCTCATCTGTAGTATAAGATTGGAGTTTATCGCTAACGAAATCTCTAATCTCTTTTAATCTGGTTTTTTCGCAATATACCTTAAGATTGAACTTCATGTAATTTCTCCTTCGCTGCTTCTTTGTCTTTAGTGATGTTCAACAATTGGTCAAGTCCTAAAATTTGAAACACATTAAAAACCTTATTGCTAAGTCCGAAAATGATGAGTTGTATGTCCTTAGACTTAAAAACATCTATATACGACATAAATACGCCTAAACCCGCAGAAGATATGTAGTCTAATTTACTACCATCTACTAAAATGGCTTTAATATCGTCACCATCCGCTAGTTTTGTAAGAGCCTCATCTAAATGTATGCTTGAACTTGCATCCACATCACCCTCAACAATCAGGTAATCTATTTGCTCTTCTTTATAAGTTTCAATGTTTATCATTACTGTTTTATTACGTGCTAGTTTTCAGTAAGTTGAGTCAATGTTATAAAAATCTTATTATTAATAGCGTATAATCGTCATCCAGCTCTTTTGACTCGGCAAAATCCGTTAATCTGTCTATTAAAACTTTTTTAATTTCTTTAGGGCTTCTGCCGGCATTAACCTCAATAGTGCTGCATAACCTTTCATAGCCAAATTCTTCTCCACTCTTATTCTTAGCCTCAATTATGCCATCTGTATAGAGGATAAGCATGTCATTAGGCTTGTAAGAAATTTGCTTCAACTCAATGTATTTTTCAAAACTTGCATCTCTCACAATACCTAGTCCAAGCCCTTTGTTTTTAAAATAGCTGGCTTTCTTTTCACTGCTATCATAAAAAAGTGCCGGGCAATGTCCAGCTCTTGATAGGCATATCTTTCTTTCCTTTGTATTGATGTTATAATAAGCCGCAGTTATAAAGCTGGTTTTATCCAGACAGGAGGCTAGCGCCTGATTAGCTTTATTTAGGAAACTTTTAGGATCGAGTCCGAGCTGAACAAGGCTGTGAAATACACCTTTCATCTGTGACATATGGAAAGCTGCTGATGTACCCTTCCCTGAAACATCACCTATAATTACGGCTACTTCATCTTCATTTAAACGATAATAATCGTAGTAGTCACCCCCTACTTCATCAGCTGACGTGTAAAAGGCGAACATTTCTAACTTATCGTCTTGTATAAGTTCACTAGGCAGAAGGCTTTTTTGAACTTTAGAAGCAATTTTTAACTCTTCCCGATAGCGCTCATTCTCTAAAGCTTCAGTGAGCAGTTCGAAATTTTCAATTGAGATACATGCCTGATTTACAAAAGAGCTAATAATATCAAACATCTCTCTATTGAAACCATCAGAAACATCTTTCAACAAAGTCAAACTTCCAATTTCTTCATCTTTCACTATTAGAGGCATCACCATTACTGATGAAAATGTAGGATCATTGATATTGCTGATAAGCTTACTCTGGATAAAATCCTTTTTATAACCAGCAGCCTTTTGCTTATTCAGGTAGGCATAAATGCCACTTTCCATTATGCTGTTTTTGGCCTGAATTATCTCATTATCTTCAATATTAGATTTCAGTACTTTTTTTCTTGTTTCGATAACACCTTCCTCATTTTCATAGGTTTCCGATATCTCTAGCCAGGCACTTGCTGAAAATACAGCATTAGTTGAACTGTCAAGAAGGGTCTCGTATACCTGATCTTTATTTTCACCTTTTTGGATAGATTGACTCAACTTTTGAAAGTTGAGCACCTCACTTATTTTTTGTTCAAAAACAGATGAGGTAGGCAAGTTGAATAATATGACAAGAATAGAGATTAAGGCGTAAACTGAAATGAAGCCAACTATTGAAAGGATAAATACGCTTTCAAGTAAGTTTAGCACCAGGCTAAATTCTTGAGCAAAATTAAAGAGGTTGTTTACAAAATAGTAAAGGTATAATAGCACCAACGAGAGTAATAAAATACTCCTCCACTTTTGTTTAAAGTTTAGATAGGCTATCCATTTAAGGTTAAAAGATAGGATGAGTCCGAAAATAAAAAAGCCTCCTAAAATCCCTGTAAATACCCATTGCTGAAAGGCACTATCAAAGAAACTAAATAATAAACTGGCTAGCAGCCCATACTCGAAAAACTGCCATGCAAACTGCAAACGCTTATTCTTTTGATAGAGAATTAGCCTTTTCCAGGTTATAAATGTTGAGATCAGAAATATAACAATGGCTCCTAAATTAATGTGGTAGAAGAAGTTTACTGCCAGTTCATTCTTTAAAAGCTTGCTATCTGATAAAAGGTAAAATAAAAGCCCTATTACCAACTGGATTATGGAAACCATTAATCCGATCGAAAATACGCGCCAGAGCAGATCAATAAAATTAATACTTTCTGCTTTTTGAGTTTTTAACCTGAAATAAAGAAATATGAAAAGAATAAATAAGGTTAAAAACAGAAAAGGAATTTCTCTTGTAATCCCAGCATTTACATTGCTCTGTTGGGCAAACAGCAAGAACAAATCAGAAGCTATTAATGCTAGCCAACATAAAATGGCGAAGAGAACGGCTAGTCTGATGAGTGCTTTTGTTGATATCAAGATTACTTAATTAGATCCGCAAATTAAGAGATAATTAATTATTGTGAAAATAAGGATTAGTACATTAATTTCATGTGTTGCTAAACCCAAACATTATGATGCATAAATTACTATTTACGGTATTATCCTTATTCATACTTCAAACCGCACTTTTAGCTCAAAAACAGACCGGAACAGCATCATACTATGCTGATAAGTTTGAAGGCAAGCAAACGGCTAGTGGAGAAAAATATAAACATAAAAAACTAACAGCTGCCCATAAAATACTTCCTTTTGGTACAATTGTAAGAGTTAAAAATTTAAAAAATGGAAATACGGTAGATGTTAGAATAAATGATAGAGGTCCTTTTGTTGAAGGTAGAGTAATTGATTTGTCTCGTTTTGCTGCCGAACAGCTTAAGTTTACAGCACAAGGATTAACAGAAGTTGAAATTGAAGTGATTGATGCAGGTGATGGAAGAAACTCAGCCGCACCTTTTCAAGTAGACAGGACTGTAGCCAGCGACACCTACTTTTCCATGAAAGTAGAGCGAGAAGAACCTAAGGGATATGGTGTGCAAATAGCAAGTTTTCAAAATCTTGACAATGTGCTAAGGTTATCAGAGAATTTAAAGAAATCATATGGTGAAGTACCAATAGTGGAAGTGAAGAACCTTAACGGCCAAAAGGTTTATGCCATTATTATTGGGGACTTAAAAAGCAGAAAGAAGGCGGATGATCTTAAGCTCGAAATCAACGATAGATTTCCCGATGCCTTTGTAGTTACTTATTAAGTTACTGTTTATTCTTAGTTTTACGATTCTATGACACAAATAAAAAATAAAGTTGCCTGGGTAACAGGTGCAAGTTCCGGAATAGGGGAAGCACTTGCAAAGGAGTTATCAAAACAAGGTGCTAAAGTTATAATCTCAGCCAGAAGAGAAGAAGCCTTAGAAAAAGTAAAAGCAAGCTGTACAAATCCTGATAATGTAGCTGTCCTTACTTTAGATTTGATGGACATTGACTCTTTTGAATCTAAGGTAAAAGAGGCACTATCATTTTTTGGAGCTATAGATATACTTTATAATAATGGTGGCATCAGCCAAAGGAGTATGGCTATGGAAACATCCTTAGAGGTTGACAGGCGCATCATGGAAATTGATTATTTTGGAACCATTGCACTCACTAAGGCTGTGCTTCCTCATATGATCGAACAGCAGTCGGGTCATGTGATAACAACTAGTAGTTTAGTTGGTAAATTTGGTAGCCCGTGGCGCTCTTCTTACGCTGCTGCCAAGCATGCACTTCATGGCTTCTTTGATTCTATTAGAACAGAGCTCTATAATGATAATATCAAATTTACCATGGTATGTCCCGGCTTTATTAAAACTGAAATTTCAGTAAATGCTTTAGGTGCCGATGGGAAACCAACTGGTGAAATGGATAATGCCCAGGCAAATGGCATGCCGGCAAGCACTTGTGCAAAGCATATAGTTTCAGCTACCAGAAATGAAAAGCTGGAAGTTGTAATTGGCGGTACTGAAAAGTTTGGTGTGCTATTGAAAAGGTTTTTACCTGGAGTTTTTGCTAAAGTTATAAGGAAACGAAGTGTGAGGTAATTTTCAATTAACAATGATCAATTAACAAAAAGGCAGCGAAGAACTTTTATTTAACTTCTTCGCTGCCTTTAATTAATGTCTTGTAAAAAATTAATTGATTAGAGCTTGAAGGCTGCTTTCACCTTATCAACGTAGTCTAACTTTTCCCAGGTGAATAACTCCACTTCTTTCGTAATTTCATCACCATTGCTGGCAACAAATTTCTTTGTAACAGTTTGCGGCTCTCTACCCATATGACCGTATGCTGCAGATTCGCTATACATCGGGTTACGTAACTTTAATCGAGTTTCAATAGCGTAAGGGCGCATGTCAAATATCTCAGAAACCTTTTTAGCTATTTCACCATCTGTCATATCTACGTTGGCAGTGCCATTAGTAGATACAAATATCCCCATAGGCTCCACTACACCAATAGCATAAGATACTTGCACTAAAATTTCATCGGCAACTCCTGCAGCCACCAGGTTTTTAGCGATATGTCTGGTAGCATAAGCAGCTGATCTATCCACTTTCGATGGGTCTTTTCCTGAAAATGCACCACCACCATGAGCACCTTTGCCACCATATGTGTCTACAATAATCTTTCTTCCTGTTAATCCGGCATCACCATGAGGGCCTCCAATAACGAATTTACCTGTTGGGTTAATATGGTATTTAATGTCATCATTGAATAACTTCTGCAATTCAGGCTTCAACTGATTTTTAACTCTTGGTATTAATACATTGATGATGTCATGCTTAATTTTTTCAAGCATAGCGTTATCATCCTTGTCAAATGCATCATGCTGAGTTGAAACCACAATTGCATCAATTCTTTGCGGTACATTATCATCAGAATATTCAATGGTTACCTGCGCTTTGGCATCAGGTCTTAGGTAAGTTACCTCACTATTTTCTCTTCTGATAGCGGCTAACTCCATCAATATCTTATGAGATAAATCTAGTGCAAGGGGCATATAGTTTTCGGTTTCTTTAGTCGCATAACCGAACATCATGCCTTGATCGCCAGCACCTTGCTCTTCAGGGTTCTCTCTGTCAACGCCCTGATTAATATCTTGTGATTGTTCGTGTATGGTAGATATAACTCCGCAAGAGTTACCATCAAACATGTATTCACCCTTGGTATAGCCAATTCTGTTAATTACTTCTCTGGCAACTTGCTGCACATCAACATAAGAGTTGCTTCTTACTTCTCCACTTAAAACAGTTAAACCAGTAGTCACCAATGTTTCACAAGCTACCTTTGATTTGCTGTCAAATGCGATGAAATGATCTAGAAGTGCATCAGATATCTGATCTGCTACTTTATCTGGGTGTCCTTCTGAAACTGACTCTGAAGTAAATAAATATGGCATAATTGAAATTTTAAAACTGGCTGCAAATTTAGCCTACTAAATAGATATTTTAAATTAATTGTTTAATAATAATTAAACTCAATGGTTTCCGATAAGGAAAATGCATGGTATTTTATGGAGATCAGGTTTGTTCTTGCTCCAACTATGTATAGTCTGAGTTTTTATCATTTCATCTTTTCCTGTGATATTTTTGGCTATGCACAGCAAATCATTTTTACCAAGCACCTTAATCAAATCCTCCAAAAGCGGATTATTTCTGTAAGGTGTTTCCATAAAAATTTGTGTTTGACCGCTTTTCCTTAAATTTTCAGATAACGTTCTGATTGCCTCGTGTTTTTCTTTCTTATCAATTGGCAAATAGCCATGAAAAGCAAATGATTGTCCGCTGAAACCTGAGGCCATTAATGCCAAAAAGATGGATGATGGGCCAACAAGAGGAATAACTTCTATACCTTTTGCATGCGCATAAGCAACAGCCCTTGCACCAGGGTCAGCTATACCCGGGCAGCCTGCTTCAGACATGACACCTATATCTTTACCTTGAAAAATAGGCTGCATCAAAGTATTAATCTGCTCTGCGTTTGTTTTTTTACTAAGCTCCTGAAAGTTGAGTTCCTGAATAGGCTTACTCATTTTCATGGCGCTCAAACATCTTCTGGCAGTTCTGATATTTTCTGCCAAGAAGTAATCTATTGAATCGCAGATGGTTTTCAAATCTGGTGGTAATACCAGGTTTTCGGTTTCAGCTGCTATTACAGTAGGTATTAGAAATAGCTTCCCTTGTTTTGCCATTTTATTATCTCAAGAAGTCTTCAATGATAGATAGAAATTCCTCTGGCTTTTCAGCATGAATCCAGTGACCAGCGCCTTCAACCATTTCTATTTTAGCATTAGGGAAGAAGTTATTGATAGTAATGTAGTCTTCTTCTTTTATGTAATAAGAATTTTTACCTCCAACAAAAAGCACTGGTTTTTCTGTAGCTAATCTTTTTTCGAGCCCCTCGCTGATTTGCTCAATATTTTTATCAAGTACATCGAGATTAATCTTCCATGAATATTGCTTTTTGGCGTCTCTGTTTAGGTTCTTTAACAAAAACTGTCTAACACCCAATTCAGGTACATATTCCGATAATTGCTTGTCAGCATCGCTTCTGGTTTTTACAGCATCTAAATCTATACTTTTTAAACCTTCCAAAATTTGATCATGATGGACAGGATAAGCTTTTGGAGCAATGTCAACCACAATTAATTTATCAAATAAATCAGGATGTGTAACGGCAAAATACATAGCAGTTTTACCACCCATAGAATGCCCCATTATATGAGGATTTTCAATCTTATGCTGTTTAATAAAATCGGCTAGATCTTGAGCCATAGCCTTATAAGAGTGCTCGTCAGAGTGTGGTGAATCACCATGGTTACGTTGGTCAACAATATATACTTTGTATTCTTCTGATAATTTTCTGCCAATTGTTAGCCAGTTGTCAGAAGAGCCAAAAAGTCCGTGAAGTATAATCAAAGATTTTGATCCTTCGCCAAGCTCTTTATAATTCAATTCCATATTATTTAGTCTTTTCTCTTAACTGTCTTAAATAAAGTTGTATCGTATTTTCAAGGCCATAATAGAGCGCATCGGAAATCAATGCATGCCCTATCGATACTTCATCAAGCTTCGGTAGCTGCTCTTTCAAATAAGCTATGTTTTCCAAACTTAGATCATGTCCTGCATTTATACCCAAACCCAATTTTGAAGCAATTTTGGATGCCTCGGCAAAAGCCTTTACGGCCTGCTCTTTATTTGTAGCGTATTCAGAAGCATAAGGTTCTGTATATAGTTCAATTCTATCTGTACCTAATTCGGCTGCCTTTTCTATTAGCTTAATATCAGGTTCAATAAATATGGAGACTCTTATTCCCATTGCTTTAATTTCCTGACATATGTCCTTGAGTAGATCAAAGTTTTTGACCGTATCCCAGCCAGCATTAGAAGTAAGCACATTAGGCGGGTCAGGTACTAAGGTAGCTTGCTCAGGATGCACATCATCCAGCAATTTCATAAACCTGTCGTCAGGATAACCTTCAATATTATACTCAGTGGTTACCACCTTCTTCAGGTCATAAACATCCTTGGTAGTTATGTGCCTTTCATCTGGCCTTGGATGAATGGTGATGCCCTGTGCACCGAACCTTTCACAATCTTTCGCTACCTGAACAACGTTAGGATTATCTCCACCACGCGCATTTCTTAATGTGGCAATCTTATTTATATTGACACTTAGTCTTGTCATAAAATTATTTTTATTATGATAACTTTGTGCGCAAGTTAATGATTTAAAAAATTTACAATGAGCTTAAAGGAACAAATAGACAACGATATTAAAGAAGCAATGAAGGCTAAAGACAAAGAGCAGTTAACCGCTTTGAGGTCTATTAAGTCATTAATATTATTAGCTGAATCCGAAAAAGGAGGTAGAGAAGGTATGAATGAAGATGCTGAAATGAAGCTTTTGATGAAGGCAGCTAAACAAAGAAAAGAAAGTGCGGAGACCTATCAAGCAAACGGCAGACAGGAGTTAGCAGATAAAGAATTAGCTGAATTACAGGTGATCGAAAAATATCTTCCAAAGCAGATGAGCGATGAAGAGTTAGAGGCTGCTTTAAAGCAAATAATAGAAAAAGTAGGAGCAAGCGGACCATCTGACATGGGGAAAGTTATGGGGGCAGCCACTAAAGAGTTAGCTGGTAAGGCAGATGGAAAAGCTATTTCTGCTAAAGTAAAGTCACTGCTTAATTAGTGAAAACACTAGATATTATTTTACTAATCCCCCTTATCTTCGGAGCATACCTTGGCTATAAAAAGGGTTTGCTTCTGGAGATTGTATCTCTATTTGCTTTTATACTCGCCATAATAGGAGCCTTTAAACTGGTTGATTTGGGGGAAGAATTATTAAGGCCTTATTTACCTGATTGGGAAAAGGCACTGCCTATTGTTTCTTTTATCCTGCTTTTTGTGGCTATTCTACTGCTCGTAAATATGATAGGCAAAATCACCAAGAAAATACTAGACATGACCTTACTGGGCGGGCTGGATAATTTTGCCGGAGCGGTTTTAGGACTATTAAAGTGGGCCTTTGGGGTTAGTTTGGTGCTTTGGTTGGCACAGTCTGTTGAAATAGGCGTTTCTGAAGAGATGACTAAAGAGACACATATTTACCCAATTGTAGCTTCTATTGCCCCTTTTGTGGTGGAATCATTTGCAGAATATTTGCCGTTTATTCAAGAGGTTTTTGATAACCTTAAGGAAAAGTTTATTAGCTAAATGCTGCTTATTATTGATAATTATGATTCATTTACCTTTAATCTGGTCGATTATTTTGAGCAGCTGGGAGAAGAATGTGTTGTGGTTAAAAATGATACTTCAATCGCTGATATTCCGGATTTGGATTTTAAAGCTCTTGTGTTGAGTCCCGGCCCTGGAAAACCGGATGAAGCCGGATATTTGTTAGATTACATAAAACACTATAAGAATAAACTTCCAATTTTGGGAATATGCCTTGGACATCAGGCTATTGCACAGCACTTTGGTTATGAGGTACATAAGGCAATAAAGCCTATGCATGGAAAAATCTCTAATGTTTTTTCAATATTAAGTGATAGAATTTTTGATAAATTACCTTCAACCTGGCAGGTTGTAAGATACCATTCTCTGGTTGTTTCATGTGCAGGAGAAGGTGAACTAATTGCTTTAGCCGAAACAGCAGAAGGAGAAAATATGATGCTAAAACACAAAGAATTAGCTATCTATGGTATTCAATACCATCCTGAAGCTGCTCTTACCCAACATGGATTGTTAATTTTAGAAAATTGGCTAAGATTAGTTGAAAGAGAAGTAGCCATCGAGCTGGCCTAATATTCGGAATAGAAACTATTTTAATATATTTAACATTTAATACATTGTTCCGTTTCCTGAATAGAGCATCTGTTTCAGGAGGAATAGAAACTTATTAGCATGAAAATTCATAAAAAAGGAGAATATAGTTTTATCGATGAGGGTCAGGGAGAACCATTAGTATTATTACATGGGTTGTTCGGTGCACTTAGTAACTGGGAGAGCGTAGTAGGAAAATTTTCTCAGGAATATAGAGTGCTCATCCCTTTGCTACCAATTTATGAAATGCCAATTAAAAAGGCAGGGCTTGATGCACTTACTGATTTTACCGAAGGCTTTGTTGATATGATGGGCCTTGATCAAATGACTTTAATAGGAAATTCTCTTGGCGGGCACGTTGCTTTGATATACACCTTAAGACATCCGGAACAAATTAAAAGACTTGTACTCACAGGAAGTTCTGGCTTATTTGAAAATACTATGGGTGGTTCTTTCCCAAAAAGAGGAAGTTATGATTATATTAAAGAAAGAGTAGCTTACACTTTCTATGATCCAAAAACGGCCACTAAAGAGTTAGTTGATGAAGTTTTTGAAACTACTAAAAGCATTCCAAAATGTATGCGTATTGTAGCCATTGCTAAGTCAGCTCAAAGACATAACATGGCTAAAGAAATAACAAAAATTAAAGCGCCTACTTTATTAGTTTGGGGACTTAACGATACTATCACCCCACCTATGGTAGCGCATGAGTTTGATAAATTAATACCTAATACCACGTTAAGGTTTATTGATAAATGTTGTCATGCGCCAATGATGGAAAAACCTGAGGAGTTTAATGAATATTTGGATACATTTTTAAAAAATGAAGCTATACTAGCTAACTAATGCTCGACCTAATAAACGATATGATTCCACCTTTAAAAGGGACCGATGATGCTGCTAAAGCACTCATATGGATGGAAGAATTACGTTTAGAGTATTTACCAGTAGTTGACAACCAAAAATTTCTAGGTTTTTTATCGGAAGGAGCTATTTTGGATGAAAACGATGCTTCAAAAACTGTTGGCGAATATTATCTGGATGGTAAAGAATGTTTCATTTTGCAACATCAGCATATATATGATGCAGTTAAAAAAGCTACAGATTATGATTTTCAAAGTGTAGCAGTTTTAAATGATGATGGTACCTATAAAGGATTGCTCATTCTGTCTGATTTACTTTCCGTTTTTTCGCAATCAGCATTCATTCAAAGTTCTGGCGGTATAATTGTATTATCAATTAATCAATTAGATTATTCGCTCAGTGAAATTAGTAGACTTATTGAGTCAAATGATGCACAAATACTTGGTTCCAGCATAAATGTTGATAAAAATGATTTTTCTAAATTCAGACTCACATTAAAAATTAATAGAGAAGATTTAACGCACATTATCGCCACTCTTGAAAGGTTTGATTATAAGGTTATTGCCAAATATCACGAAGCCGTTAACACAAGCAATGATAAAGAACGGCTAGATTTATTGATGCGTTATTTAGATGCTTGATATATGAAGATTGCACTCCACGGAAAAGTTTTTAATAAAGAAGTAGAGCCATATATTAAGAAAGTACTTGATTTTCTCCTTGCAGCAGATGCTGAATTGCGCATTTCAAATTTATCTATAAATAGTTTTATTGACACCTTCCCTGAGTGCGAAAAGTGCTCAAGTTTCGACAAAATCACCTCTTCCGATGACGTAGACTTCCTAATCAGTCTTGGTGGTGACGGAACTTTACTCGAGGCAGTTTCAATGGTTGGAAATGCTGAAATTCCAATTTTGGGCATTAATACCGGTAGGCTCGGGTTTCTGGCAACCACTCCAAAAGAAAAAATTGAGCAGGCTTTAACGGATCTTTTAAATAGAAACTATAAAATAGATGCAAGAACTCTAATAAAAATGGAGTCAAACAGACCTATTTTTCAAGATATTGATTTTGCTTTAAATGAATTTGGTATCCTGAAGACCGATTCATCTTCTATGATTACAGTGCATACTTATGTAGATGGAGATTATCTTAATTCTTACTGGGCGGACGGTTTAATCGTTGCTACGCCTACGGGATCAACTGGCTATTCTTTAAGTTGTGGTGGTCCAATAGTTTTGCCACATTCTAACAATTTTATAATTACTCCTGTAAGTGCGCATAATTTAAATGTTCGCCCTCTTATCGTTTCAGATCAGAGCGAAATTACCTTTAAAATAGAAAGTAGAAGCAACAAGTTTCTTGTATCCCTCGATTCAAAATCGGAGTCTGTCGATAATGATGTAAAGTTGACCGTAAGAAAGGAGGATTTTCAAGCAAAACTTGTTACGTTTAGTTATTCTAATTACTTCGATACATTAAGGCAAAAATTAAACTGGGGATTGGATTTAAGGAATTGATTTTCATTTAATTAAAATATTTGTCTTATTTTTGAGGTTTAATATCGATACTTCGCATAATGAGAAAAGTAATATTACTCTTTAGTATTGTAATGTCAGCAATGATGGTTTTACCAGAATCAGCTGATGCACAATTGTTTGGTGGTAGAAATAAGAGACGTAAGAGCAGCAGAAAGATTGGTTCTTTCTCTGGTTCTAAACGTGCTTTTAATCCGGAGATAACTTATTTTGCAATAGGGGGTGGCATTAATGCGCTAAATTATTTTGGCGATATAGCACCAAGACCATCAACTTTTAGTACTGATATTTCATTTACCCGTCCTGGCTTTAATATTTTCTTGAAACAAAAGTTCGGTGATAGATTTTCTTGGAGAGCCAATTTCATGTGGGGTAGACTCCAAGCAAGCGATCAGGAAACAATAGGAACAAAGAATTTTAATCAGGAAAATGCCAATAGATACCTGAGAAACCTTTCTTTCAGGAATGATATACTGGAATTGTCATTAACAGGTCAGGTAGATATTTTTAAGCACGGAGGAAGATTTGCCTCAAGACCGATTTTGAATATTTATGCTTTCGGAGGATTAGGTATCATCTATCATAACCCTAAAGGACAGGTCCCTAATTTTGCAACAACAGATGCTTTTATAGTTGATAATCCGGAAGACTTTCAAGGAGGTAGTAGTCCTAGATATATTGAGCTTGAGAATGCTGGAGAATGGGTTTCTTTAAGAGAGTTGGGTACAGAGGGACAGAATTTTACTGCAGCGCAGAGAGCACGATATGATACTTTATATAATCATGATCTTCCAGATCCTTATAGCAGGTTTCAGATAGTAATACCGCTTGGTATTGGAGCTAGATATAAACTGACTAACAATATTGATCTAGGTTTAGAATTTAGTTTTAGATATACATTTACGGATTATTTAGACGATGTGAGTGGAAGATATGTTGATTTAGGTGATTTCTTGGAGAATGGACAAGAGAATGATAATCTGGTTGCTTTTGCTATGTCAGATATGTCTAATCAGTTTAGTGGAGAAGATTTCGGAAGTATTACTCAAGCAACTTATACAGATAGAGTTAATGTCAACGAATCAAATTCTGAGTATCCTATAGTTTACAGAAGAGCTGCTGGCTATGGTTGGCCAGGAGGCCCCGCAGAAAGAACCTTCAACAATAGAGGAGATGGTGGTGCTGAAAATGATATTTACATCGTAACAAATATAAGTTTGACATACATTTTAGGAGGAGGATTCGTTAGAGGTGCAAAGTTCAGATAATTTATGATGCTTATTAATAGGCTTAAGAGCACGTCTTTTTTAATACTTACTTTAATTTTCGTTGTTTCTTCATCATTTAGAGGCTTTTCTCAGTCTAAAGAGATTGGCGGTGGCATATCATCATTTAATTATACAGGTGATTTAGTTAGAACCTATAATTTAGCCAACCAAACCATAGGAGGACATATTTTTTACTCCAAAACATTTAAAAAAGGTTGGTCCAGTAAGTTAATGTTAGCGGCTGGCAGAATTAAAGGGTCAGATCAGGGAAAGTCCGTTGATGCTTTATCAAGTGCTCGAAATTATTCATTTAATGAGTTTAATACTGAGGTGTCATTTCAAGTACAATACGAGTTTTTGGATTTTAGAAATGATAGAGCAATTGCTGACTTCACGCCCTATATAGGCTTTGGTGCTGGTTTCTTTCTAATTAATAGAGCTGATAAAAACGCTACATACAGTGATATTCAGTTAATGCTCCCTCTTAGCATTGGCATAAAGTATAATTTCAGTCCGCTGTGGACTATTCACTTTGAGTTTGCTGGAAGAAAAACTTTTTACGATTACCTCGATAATATTTCTGAAGAAGAGATAACTGATAAGAGAAATAGCACTTTTCAATTTGACAACTGGAATGATAATGATTGGTATTACTTCGCGGGTCTTGCTATTAGCTATACTTTTTGGCAGGTTGATTGTCCCGTTCCATTGTCTAAATAATTGAACTATATACTTTGCCTTTCTAGTTTATAAATTTCAATGATTTTTGTACCTTGCGGCCTAATTTTCAGAGGGCACCAGTTGCATGGAAAAAGAATTTGACAAAAGCAATTTACCAAAACACGTAGCCGTTATTATGGACGGCAATGGGAGATGGGCTAAAAAGCAGGGAGCAGCACGAGTGTTTGGGCATAAAAGTGCTATAAAGGCTGTTCGTGATGTTGTTGAAGGTTGTGCTGAATTAGAAATTGATCATTTGAGTCTGTATGCCTTTTCTACTGAAAACTGGGGGAGACCAAAAAGAGAGGTTGATGCTTTAATGCAGCTTTTAGTAAGTACTATCAAATCTGAAATGAAGACTTTACAAGAGAATAATGTAAGGTTAACATCAATAGGTGATATAGAAAATTTACCGACAAAGTGTTTTAATGAATTGAGTACAGCTATAGAGCAAACAAAAAACAATACAGGACTCAATCTAATTCTGGCATTAAATTATAGTGGCAAGTGGGATTTACTTCAAGCAACTCAAAAGATTGCCCAAGAAGTAAAAGCAAATAAAGTTGCTGCTAACGAAATAGATAATGCTCTTATTGAGCAATATTTATCAACAAAAGGAGTTCCTGATCCTGAGTTATTAATCAGAACTAGTGGGGAGTATAGAATTAGCAATTTTATGCTTTGGCAAATGGCATATACCGAAATTTATATTACAGACGTTCTATGGCCTGATTTCCGCAAGCAACATTTACACGGGGCATTGGAAAATTATCTCATGCGAGAAAGAAGGTTTGGAAAAGTATTAAGTGAATGAAGAAATTATTAGGGTTATTTTTTGTAGTAATTATTGGTACTGTCACTTCTGCTTCTGCTCAGAGTAGCAGTGCTTTGAATTATAATACACCTCGAAAATACGAAGTGGCGGAAATTGAAGCCAGAGGCTTAGAGTACCTTGATGAAGGAGCCGTTATTTCTATAACAGGAATTAAGGTTGGTGATAGGGTAGATATACCTGGTGATGATATTTCATTTGCTATCAAAAAACTTTGGAGACAAGGTTTATTTTCTGATGTAACTGTATTATACGAAGTAATTGAGGAGGGTAAAATCAAGTTGATCCTCGATTTACTCGAAAGACCAAGACTAACAAAGTACACTTTTGAAGGCGTTAAGAAAGCTAAAGTAACAGAACTTTCTGATGAGATCAGTTTAGTAAAAGGTAGAATTTTAACAGATGCATCAGTAAAGAATGCTGAGCTTAATATTATAGATTTTTATAAAGGCAAGGGGTTTCTAAATGTAAAGGTTGATTCACGTCAAAAGGCAGATACGCTAATTGGTAATGGAGTTGAGCTTATTTTCAAAGTAGATAAAGGGAGCAAAGTCAAAATCACTGATATTTACTTTGTAGGTAATGAAGCTTTTGGTGATCGTAGATTACGTTCTAAAATGAAAGAAACCCATGAAAAGCTGCACTTTACTCTTTTCGAAGATATTGTTTCAAGAGCTATTCATTCTTCACCTAAAGACTGGTTCAAGTTTTTTACAAAACAAGACTCAGTTAACCATATCACCTTACTTGACTATTTAGGAGAACATGTAAATGTTAACTTCTTCAAGTCATCTAAACTGGTAAGATCAGAATATAAGAATGACAAAAATACAGTTATTGATTTTTATAATAGCAAAGGTTACAGAGATGCAGAAATAACTTATGACAGTATCTACACTGATAAAAATGGAATATCTATCGAAATAGGAATTAATGAGGGTCAGAAGTATTATTTTAGAGATATTGATTGGAGCGGTAACTTCACTTACAATGATGAGATATTAGATAGAATATTGAGCATTGAAAAAGGTGATGTTTACGACTTAGAAAAAATTCAAAGAAAACTTAATTATGATCCTGTAGGTGGAGACATCACCTCTCTTTACATGGATAATGGTTATTTATTTTTTAATGTAACTCCTGTTGAAGTAAAAGTAGATAGTGATTCCATTGATGTAGAAATGCGAATTTATGAAGGTAGTAAGGCTACTATTAGTGAAGTAAATATTTCTGGAAATACCAGAACGAATGATCACGTAATTATAAGAGAACTTCAGACAATACCTGGTGAATACTTCTCTAGAAGAGATTTAATTGAAACTACCAGACGTCTTTCTCAACTTGGTTATTTTAATCCTGAAACTGTTAATCCGGTTCCTGTACCTAATGCAGCAGATGGAACGGTGGATATCAATTGGGAGTTAGAAGAAGTTTCTAATGATCAGGTTCAACTTTCAGGTGGTTGGGGAGGCCAGATTGGTTTTGTAGGTAGTTTGGGTATTACATTTAATAACTTCTCTTTGGGTAATTTCTTAGACTTTGGTAATTGGGATCCGCTACCAGTTGGAGACGGACAAGTACTTTCATTACAATTTCAGGCTAATGGTAGACAATACCAGAGTTATAATGCCTCTTTTACTGAACCATGGTTAGGTGGTAAAAAACCAAATGCGCTAACTGTTGGTGGTAGCTATTCTTTTATTGGGCAAATAGATTATAGAGATTTAAGTGCGCCAGCAAGAGGTTCATTCAGAATTTCTAGAGGGTATGTCACATTGTCAAGAAGACTTCAGTGGCCAGATCAATTCTTTACTCTTGCCAATACTTTAGAATACTCAAGATATAACTTAAATAACTACGGAAGATCTTTAGGCTGTGCAACTTGTGAGGCTAACAATGTTATATTTAAAACAACCATTGCTAGAAATAGTGTTGATAACCCTATATTCCCAAGAAGTGGTTCTAACATAAGCTTAGCAATTTCATTAACGCCTCCTTACAGTACGTTTAATAATCTAAACTACAATGAGGTTTCTTTTGAAAGAAGTATTAAGTGGGTGGAGTATAATAAATGGATGTTTGATGCTTCATTCTTTAATAAAATCATCGGAGATTTAGTGATTAATACAAGGGCGAACTTTGGGATTATTAATAATTACAAGAGTGGTGTGAGTGTTGGTCCGTTTGAAAGGTTTATTCTTGGAGGATCAGGTTTAGGAGGCCAGAACTTCTTATTAGGAAGTGATATTATTGGCTTAAGAGGATATGAGGACAACTCTCTGAGCCCTGTGGAATATGTTAGCTCTGGAGAAAGTCCTGAACCAACTCGATTAAGTGGCGGAACAATTTACAACAAGTTTGTAATGGAACTGCGTTACCCAATATCTCTAAATCCATCGGCTACTATCTATGTGTTAGGATTTGGAGAAGCAGGTAATAACTGGGCGAATTTTAATGAATATAACCCTTATAACCTTAAGCGTTCAGCCGGTGTGGGTGCTCGTATCTTTATGCCAGCGTTCGGGACTATTGGTATTGATTGGGGCTATGGATTTGACAAGCTTGACGGCTCAAATGTTATCAGTGGAGGACAAATCCACTTTACTATAGGTAATCAAATTAGATAATTGGTATGAGATTTGTGTTTCTAGCTTTAAGCATTGTACTTTTGCTTCCATCACAAATGGTAATGGCTCAAAAATTTGGCTATGTTGATTCAAAGTTCATTTTGAGCAAAATGCCGGAGTATAAAGAGGCACAACAAGAAATAGAGGATTTATCTGATGCCTGGCAGCAGGAAATTCAAAGTATGCGTAAGGAAATAGAATCTATGTATGCTGAATTGAAAGCTGAAGAAGTACTTTTAACGAAAGAGTTGAAAGAACAAAGACTTAAGGAAATTCAGAAGAAAGAAAGTGAAGTTAAAGCTTATCAGAAAAAGGTTTTCGGCTTTGATGGTTTGTTTTTTCTAAAGAAAAAAGAATTAGTAAAACCCGTTCAAGATAAAGTTTTTGAAGCGGTTGAAATAGTGGCTAAGAAAGAACGATTACAGATAGTTTTTGACAAGGCAGGTGAATTAATCATGATTTATACTGACCCAATTCATGACTATACGGATATTGTTCTTGAAGAGCTTGGATTAATAGATGATAACGACTTAAACAAAAATTAAATTTAGACGAAGAATGAAAAGGATTTTAATCATCATGTTAGCTTTAGGTTTAGCAATAAACCTAAACGCACAAAATGTTAAAATTGGATATACCAATGCTGACTATGTTTTAAGCTTAATGCCTGAATCTAAGGAGGTTCAATCACAAATTCAGGCTTATGAAAAGCAATTCTCAAATACTATTCAGCAGAAAGTACAAACTTTCCAACAAAAAGTAGCTGAGTACCAGCAAAATGCTCCAACTATGACTGATCAGGTTAGAACTGATAAAGAAATGGAGTTACAAGCTGAGCAGCAGTCACTTCAAAAGTTCCAGCAAGATGCTGAGCAATCAATTATGAGAAAGCAACAAGAGCTGTATGAGCCATTATATGAGAAAATACAGAATGCTATTGACAAAGTGGCTGAAGAGAATGGATTTACGCATATAGTAAGAGCTGAAGCTATGTTATATATAGCTGACGAAGACAATGGAAACATCTCTGATATGGTATTAAGAAAGCTTGGTGTTGAGCCACCAGTTGATGATGCCGAATAAGCTTACGATATCCAATAATAAATACTACATTAGTCCTGATAACCTCAGGACTTTTTTTATGCCCAAGATTTCTCCAAAACCGCTCAAACAACATGATTTAATTTTAGCCATTAATCCTTCTGGAAAGGTTAATGTGGAAAAGTTTCTACAAGGATGTAAATTTCTTGAATCTAAAGGTTTTCAAGTAGAAGTGGGAAAGTATGCTTTAAGTGATTATTTTAAGTTTGCGGCTACTCATGAGGAACGTTTGCAAGATCTTCAATGGGCTTTAGATCATCCTAATGCAAGCGCAGTATTCTGTGGAAGAGGCGGTTTTGGAGTTACTCACATTATTGATTCTATTGACTGGAGTGCTTTTAAGAATAACCCTAAATGGGTAATTGGGTATAGTGATATCACCGTTCTTCATCATGCTATTTACAAACAAGGTTATTGTAGTATACACGGACCGGTCTTGCAAAACCTTCATCTTCATTCAGCTCAAGATGTGAACGCTTTAATTGATCTTCTAAAAGGAAAGGAATACTCATCATTAATTAATGAGCAGTATCAAAAATTTCAAAAATTGTCAACTGAGATAATCGGTGGTAATTTATCGATGATTGTGAATCAAATTGGCACTTCATCGGAGATAGACTTTGAAGGCAAAATATTATTTGTAGAAGAGGTGGGAGAATACCTTTACCATATCGATAGAATGTTCCTACAGCTTAAGCGAAGTGGAAAGCTTGACCAACTCAAAGCTTTGCTAGTTGGTGAATTTGTAGGGATGAAAGAATCTATGGAAGTTTATGGACAAGATGTGAAGGATATTATTAATTATCATTGTGGATCATATGACTATCCCATCGTTTTTGATTTTCCAGCCGGGCATGGAGATAGAAATATGCCTTTTGTTCATGGGTATAATGTAAATTCAATTTTAGAATAAAATGTTCTAAAATTATAATTGTAAATAATTCATTTTTAATTGAATAATAGAGATTTTGGTGGCTAAACCAAATCCTTATAATAAATGAATAGTTTAGCTTATGTAAAACGAATTAATTATCTCTTAGAAAAAATTAAAAAGGGGTCTTTACATTCTCCATATCAAATGACTTCTCAATTTAATTGCTCTGAAAGAACTATAAGAAATATGATTAATGAGCTTAGAAATGAGGGTTATAATATTCGGTATTCTAGGAAGGAAAAAAAATATCTTCTAAAGAACTAACGGAAAAAATTTTTCCGAGAGTTGAGCTAAATTACCGACATGTTTAACCAAATAAATTACAAGTCATGAAAAATTTACATGTAAATCAAATGAATACCATTAAAGGTGGTGTTACACGTGCTGAATATTGCGGTACATTATGGACAATCTTAACAGGTGGAGGCTACCAAGGTGATATTCTTTGGGGTTGGGAAGTATTCGGTGCAAATTGCGCTGGAAGACTATAAAATGAATAGGCATCTATCAATAATAGATGCCTTTATATAATATATGAGGTTATTTTTGTCTATACTGTTTATTTCTACTGCTTTTACACTGAATGACGATATTCAAGGGAAGTGGCATATTGTATCTTATGATGCAATTGAAAGAATAAGAATGTCATCTGCATATAATAATGCCGATATTTCAGATCAACTAAAATTAGAAGAACAATTCAAACTTATGCTTGAAAGTGCCTTCTATGAATTTAAATCTGATACACTTACATACTCTGATTTATCAAATGGACAATTAGTGACAAGAAGAGCACTCTATTCTATTAATGATGATACGTTGAAAATTAAAGAAATTGATAGATCATTTGACAGAAAAGCCATTATAAACTACTGTTCCAATGATTCTTTAGTCATAGTACCAATTATAAGCGGTAAAAGCGGTACTTCAAAAATTGTTTTCATAAAATAACTAGGCTATTAATCTAGTTCTTAAAAGTGATATGAGTTCAGAGTTATTTTTTTCTAAAAATTCAATTTGTTTTTTTAAAGTTTTAATAGTTTCAGTTTGTTCGGCTATCCTGTGCTCATAACTTTCTTTACACTTTTCAATAATTGAATCAAACATAACTTCTTTTGAATTCTCAATACCAGCGTGGTTTTCATCTAAAAGATCGTTGGGAGTTACATTGAAGAATTTACAAATTTCAGTAAGATATTTTGCCCAATTGCCACTACCATTTTCTAGCCTTGCATAAGTAGGTTGTGAAATGCAAAGCTCATATGCTAGCTCCTCCTGACTCAAATTATTTTTTAATCTTAAAACACGTAATCTTTTACTTATCATGATGTAAGTTTTGTAGGGTTCTGGTTAGTGATTATTTGTCTATTCTAATTTATGAGTATATCATTTAACTTAGAATAATTTACAAGTATATAATAATCGAGTGTAATTAAAAAGGATTAGAACCTTTAAATACAGTCTTTTATGCTTTTGAATTACGTATTCAATTATAGAAGATAGATATTCAGAATATGAATAGCTAGGGTAATTTGTTTTTATCTTCTTTGTAAGAAATAATTTGTTTAACTAAATTTTAAATTCATGAAAAAATTAGAATTAAAAGAAATGTCCATACTTGAGGCCTCATGGTCTGATGCTACATCGTGTGGTTTGGGAGTAGGGTTATTTGCCGCAAGTGCAGTAAGCGGAGTAGGAGTAATATGGGGTGCAGCAGCATTCATGGCATTATGTTTATCTGGAGATTCAGCACAGTAAAAATTTTGAAAAATGAAAGAGATTAATGTAATTCAACTAGAACAAATTGTTGGTGGTTCTGAGGCTACCGATTTTGGTGATGGCTTTTGCGCAGGAGTTGCTCTGTGGGGAGCTTTTGTAGCCCCTGTTGGCCTTGTTTTGGGTGGCGGGTGTGCTATATACGCTGTTTATCGATTAGTATAGTCAGAACAGCTTATTTAAATGGAATTTCAGAAATTGAGCTGTTGTTTGGTTTCTGAAATTTTGTTTTATGACAAAATAATTTCGTAATGCTTTTCAACAGATTTCAGTTGTTATGAAATTTAAAAAACGCTCTAAATTTTATAAAATACTTATGGTTTTAATAAAGGTAATTTTGCTTGTATTTTTAGCATCTTTTCTATATTCTGAAATAACTGGCTCTGATATTTCTTTATTTAAATAATATAAAACTTGATGGTTAAGGTACCGATATTAAGCAATTCTAATTTCTTAGTTTTTCTTTTACTTTGTTTAATTGCAATTCTATTTAATGCTTTCATACATTCAAACATAGTTACCGAATCTGTATTAGTTGATTATTTACAGAATCAAATGAGCTATGAAAGAATATATAAGTTAATTCAGGCTAAGGAGAAATGGTCATGGTTAAATTATACTCTGCTACCTATTTTCTATTTTTTTAAATGTGTTTTATTAACCCTTTGGTTACTATGTGGTGCTATTATTTTCGATTTTAAGGCCTCATTTAAAGGTTTTTTCAAAGTTGTATTAATGGCTGAGTTTGTTTGGTTAATACCCTCTTTGCTACTAATTATTTGGTATGGTTTTATAGATACCGGTTATTCCTATTCGGATATACAATATTTTGCTCCCTTATCACTTCTTAGTCTTTTTGAGAACCCTGAAAGTTTGGATAGCTGGTTAGTTTATCCGCTAAAATCTCTAAATATCTTTGAGCTCGCTTATATAATAGCGCTTTCAGTAGGCATAATGAAAATTATGAAAAAGGACTTTAATAAAACACTTGAATTTACTTTACCTGTTTATGGTTCTTCTTTAGTTGTTTGGTTGCTGTTTATCACCTTTCTATCTATTAACTTGGGCAGCTGATGAAGAAAAAAATAGTTGGTTCAGTCGCATTAGCATTAGTGCTTTTATGTGTTTGGTTTGCTTATAAAAGTATTACAAAGCTTCAACAAAAAGAAAAAGTACAGGACACACAACAAACTTTGAGCTTAATAGGTGAAAAGCTAGGAATAGAAACTTTGGATAGCCAAAAGCCGGCTGTTCTTATTTATTTTAATAGTGAGTGTCATTTCTGTCAGTATGAAGTGAAAGAAATTTCAAAAAATCTTTCTAAATTTAAACAATATCAATTAGGGTTTATGTCTTTTGAACCTGAAATAAAAGCAAAAAACTTCTTAAAGGAATATGGACTACAAGCTTTTTATTTATCTGTAGATGAAAATAGGTTAACAACTCATATTATGGGTGGTGTTCCTCAAGTTTTTATTTACGATGACAACAGTCTGAAGAAGCATTTTAAAGGAGAGGTGAAAATAGAAGCTATACTTAAAGTTTTAGAATAAAAACCAACTCTCCTAAAAAATACATAGAAAGTATCTTTCTAATTAAAGCCCTAATTATCTTAAGTATTTAACATGGACAAAAGCCTGAAAAAGTATTTTGTAAAGCAGCATGGTCAATCTGATTGTGGTCCGGCATGTTTAGCGACTATAATTAAATATCATGGAGGAAGTCCGAATCTCGATGAGTTAAGAAGGACTACTGGTACGACTCAGACAGGC
Organism: Marivirga atlantica; assembly: GCF_016734805.1. Classification (GTDB taxonomy): domain Bacteria; phylum Bacteroidota; class Bacteroidia; order Cytophagales; family Cyclobacteriaceae; genus Marivirga; species Marivirga atlantica. The sequence goes on along the minus strand of NZ_JAERQG010000001.1, from coordinate 196,707 downwards.
ACTAAATTGCTCGGCCTATATCAGGGAGCACAAGCTTTAGGATTTGATGTTGAAGGTCTAGAGGCTGAGGGTATTGATAATTTAAAAGAATTAGAGCATCCAGCAATTTTACATGTTATACTTGAAAATAGACTACAACATTATGTTATTTTTTATGGCTTTCAAGGTGATAAGATAGTTATTAATGATCCTGGCAAAGGTGTTGAATTATGGGATAAGGAGAAACTAAATAAGGTTTGGCAATCTAAGGCCTTGCTTAGCTTAAATCCAAATAATGATTTTAAGCAAGATACAAAAGGGTCTAAAGGTAGGTATCATAAAATTATTGAATGGGTAAAGGAAGATTTTAACATTCTTATTGCTTCATTATTTCTTGGACTCATCATCGCAGTTTTTTCTTTGGCTACAGCTATTTTTAGTCAAAAGCTAATTGATGTGATTTTACCTTCGAGAGAATTGGATAAGCTTATAATAGGCCTAACGCTATTTGCTTTAATACTTTTAATAAAAATGGGGCTTAATTATTTGAGATCCACTTTTTTAATTACCCAAAGCCGCGATTTCAATAACAGAATGATCGGATCTTTTTTTGGTTCATTATTAAGAATACCAAAGGTTTTCTTTGATTCTAAGAAAACAGGGGATATGGTAGCCAGAATGAATGACACAAGAAGGATTCAAACAACGGTAAGCAGTTTGATTGGGAGTTTGCTAATTGAGTTTTTGGTAATTATTATTTCTTTAATTGGTGTTTTTGTCTATTCGTGGCAAGTCGGATTGATCGTTGCTGTTTTCATTCCCGTTTATGCAATCGTATTGTATCGCTTAAATAATCCAATTATCGAAAGGCAAAAGGAATTAATGAGTGCTTATTCCCTAAACGAAAGTAACTACATAGATGTGATTAATGGCATTACTGAAGTAAAAGGGACTAATACTATAAATTTGTTTCATAAGTCAACTACTTTTCTATATAAGGCCTTTCAAGAAAGCTCATTTAGACTGGGTAAGATTCAAGTTAAGTTTCAACTACTTACTGAGCTGCTCAACATAACAGTTGTAGTTGCTGTGATATCTGTTGCGTCCTATTTCGTGTTTCAGGATGATTTATTATTAGGCTCCTTAATGGCATTATTGTCCTTATCTGGATCCATTGGCCCATCACTTACAAAAATTGCATTATTCAATATTCAGTTTCAAGAGGCAAGAGTAGCTTTTGATAGAATGGAAGAATTTTCCGGAATTGATGAAGAGCAAACTGAAGGAATAAAATTAAATGAGATTTCTAAAATAACTTGTAAGGAAGTATCATTTAATTATCCGGGTTCTTTAGATCTTTTGAAAAAGGTTTCATTGGATGTTACTAAGGGTAGAATAACAACGCTTTTAGGCGAAAGTGGTTCAGGGAAAAGTACTTTTATTCAGTTGCTGCAAAGATTTTATTCACCCTCTAATGGGAAGATTTTAATTAATGATCAGCAAATAGAAAAAATTGAAGTTAGCAGTTTAAGATCAAGAATTGCTGTAATGCCACAACAAATAAAAATATTTAATAGCTATCTGGTTTTTAATATTGCCTTATCTGAAGATCAAAGGGAGTTAGAAAATGTTATTAAATGGTGTAAAGAGACTGGTTTTGATAAATTTTTCTCCAGTTTTCCTCAAGGCTATATGACCTTACTTGGTGAAGAGGGAGTGAATATTTCCGGAGGACAAAAGCAGCTTGTAAGCCTCGCAAGAGCACTTTATAAAAACCCTGATGTTATAGTCATTGATGAGGGTACATCTGCCATGGATAGGGCAACAGAATCTTTTGTTCTGAATTTATTGAATAAGCTTAAAAAAGACAAAGCAATTTTCGTAATAACACATAGGATGAAAGTTGCGTCATTGTCCGACTATATTTATATTTTGAGAAATGGTCAAATTGAGGACGAGGGCGAGCCAGATCAATTGGTTAATCGTAGTAATTTTTATAGTTCAAGTGTTCAAGAATTATTAGATATACCAGTTTTTGGAAAGCGATTAACTCAATAAAAAGCCCGCGGCTAAGCCTGCCAATACAACATACGGAGCTGGAATTTTAGTAAATAATAAAATAGCTGCTGTTCCAAAAAGTAAGGCAAAGTTAAGTAGAGTATTTTCCACTGGTACAAAAAGCAAATAGACAGCGGCTACCACCATTCCTGAGCTCACTGCTGTTATACCTTCTAAAGAGGCTTTAATCACTCTATACTTTTTTAACTCATCCCAGAAACGAACCAGAAAAAATATCATCAATGTGCCAGGGACAAATATTCCTACGGCAGCTAAAAACCCGCCTAATAATTCGCCCCACGTACCATAACTACGCATAGAAAGTGAACCTATGTAAGAGGCAAAACTGAAGGTTGGTCCTGGAACGGCCTGTGATATAGCAAAGCCACTCAGAAACTCTGAAGAGCTTAAATAGTCTTTAAAATCTACAAACTCTGTATAAAGAAAAGGAATTAATACCTGCCCACCACCAAAGATTAAGCTTCCGTTCCTGTAGAAGTTCTCTAAGAGCCGAATAGGTAGGGATTGCGTAATGGTACCAATAACAGCAATGAGAATAAGCACGCTTATCCAAATAATTAAGGCAGTCCATCTAATTTTCATTTTCTGCTTTTCTTCAATGGGCTGTGCTTTGTATTTAAATGATGTGATTAACCCTCCTGCTACTATCATAGCAGGAAAAGCATACGGGGAACTCAAAAACACCGATAAAACAGCCGAACAAACCAGAATAATAAAGCTGGTTTTAGTATGAATTACTTTAACGCAGATTTTATAGGCAGCGACTCCCACAAAGCCAACAGCTATTGGTTGAATGAATCTGGTAAAGGCTGTTGAAAGTTCTTTTTCATCCAGATTAGACATAATCACTCCAAAAAGACTCATGATAGCTACAGCAGGTATGGCCCAAATGAAAAGTGTTAGGAAGGCGAAAGGGGCACCACCTTTTTTGTAAGCTAATCCACATAGAATTTGTGTAGAAGATGGACCAGGTAAAAGCTGGCAGAGCGCATTCATCTCAATTAACTCCTGTTCTGTATAGTATCCTCTTTTCTTTACAAGGTAATCCAGAAATAGAGCAAAGTGTGCTTGCGCTCCGCCAAAAGCAGTAACGGATAGTACGAAAATATCCTTTAGAAATATATAGTTCCTAAGGTGCCGAACCACTTATTTCTTCTTGTTCAGCAAGCCTATTTCTGCTAGTCTTTCATCGAGAAATTCTCCAGCAGTTGTATCATCATACTGTTTTGGGTTAGCCTCATTAACACAGCTATCTAAGCAAGTTAAATCCATGTCAGATTTAGGATGCATAAAGAAAGGAATGCTATATCGAGATGTTTTCATCTTTTCCTTCGGAGGGTTTACCACTCGGTGAATGGTTGATTTCAACTTGTTGTTAGTTAATCTGGCTAGCATATCGCCAACATTAACTACTAGTTGATTAGGTAAAGCAGTGATAGGAATCCACTTTCCATCTCTTCTAAGCACTTCAAGTCCATCGGCACTGGCACCCATTAGTAAGGTAATTAGGTTGATGTCTCCGTGCTCAGCTGCGCGAACTGCACCTGGAGGTAAAGCATCTGGGTTCTCAATTGGTGGATAATGTATCGCTCTTAAAATACTATTACCATCCTTCACTTTATCATCGAAATAATTTTCAGGAAGCTCTAGATATAAAGCTATAGCTCTTAACATTTCAAAACCTGTTTTCTCCAGTTTTTGATAAACCTCTTTAGCGATAGTTTTCATCTCAGGAAGTTCATCAGGCCATAAATTGTCAGGATATTCGCTTTTCAATGGATGATCATCGGCCACAAACTGACCAACCTGATAAAATTCTTTTAAATCAGGAACATCATGTCCTTTTGCTTGCTCTCGGCCTTTGCTAGTGTACCCTCTTTGGCCAGCTAATTCAGGATTCTCATATCCTTTTTTGGCCTCCATTGATAGATCGAAAAACTTTTTTACAACTTCATAAAGGCTAGCACTTAGCTCATCAGTTAAATAATGGCCTTTTATAGCCACAAAACCAATATTATTGTAGGCTTGTCCTAAATCTTCAACAAATTTTCTTTTGTCATCGGCATTACCGCTAGTAAAGTGTGTCAGATCTAATGATGGTACTTCGTCATATAACATTTTGCTCATATCTCTGTTGTTTGTAATGTTTCAGGGATGGTAAAATAGATTGTATTTTCTAAATCTAAAATTAACAGTTTTTAGGTAAAAGGTCTATTTACTGTTGTTAATCCCTCAAAAAATCATTGTTTGTTCTTATATTATTATAATTTAAAACATAACCAATTAAACTAAAAGCAATACTTATGAAACTTACTAAACTACAAATAGGTGCATTTTTATTAATGGCAGGCTTAGTGGCCTGTTCACCTTCAAAAAAAGAAAATGAAGGGAATGACGAAACATCTGAGGATACTTCCATGACAATGGACGAAAACGAAGAGATGGTCTCAAGCATAAGCCTTACTCCCGTAGAATCCCCTGAATTTGATAACTCTAAATTGGAAATGCTGAGCCCCGCTGAAAATGAAGAGAATATTAAAGCAGGAGATGTGAAATTTTCTTACAATGTGAAGAATTATGAATTAGCAACACAGACTATAGATGCTGACGTAAAGAATTGTGCTAATTCTGCGAAGGGGCAACATATTCATTTGATTTTGAACAACGAACCTTACTCAGCGCATTATGAGGCAGAGTTTATGAAGAATTTAGAAGAAGGGCATTATGTAGCCTTGTCTTTTCTATCAAGATCATATCATGAAAGTGTAAAAAGCTATGGAGCCTATAATATCCGACAGTTTACAGTAGGAAGGGCTACAGGGGAAGATGAAATGGCTGATTTAACAGCTCCTCACATGTTTTATAGTAGACCAAAAGGAACATATGTAGGTGATGATGCAAAGAAAGTATTACTAGATTTCTTTTTGCTAAATACTGAATTATCGGAAGAAGGAAATAAGGTAAGGGCTACCATCAATGGACAAGAATTTATGCTTGACAAATGGCAACCATACTTTATTGAGGGTCAAGAAATGGGTGAAATGATTATTAAATTGGAATTGCTGGACGCAGAAGGAAATTTAATAGCAAGTCCGTTTAACCCTGTTACAAGAAAAGTTACCCTTAAAGCTAGTGAAGAAGAAACAATGTAATTTCAATTCTTATATTAAGATTTGAGAAGTAAAGGAGCTATTGAGCTCCTTTTTTTATATCCATTTTTTCCATCTAAAAATGGCTAATGTAAAAACTGCCGATCCAATTAATAAACTCCAGAAATATGCGTAACCATATTCCCATTTAAATTCCGGGACATTTTCAAAGTTTATCCCGTAAAGACCAGCAATAAAAGTAAGAGGGATGAAAATTACCGAAATGATCGTAAGCGTTTTCATCACCTGATTCATTTTATTACCGATAACAGATTGATATAAATCACTCAAACTGGAAATAAAATCACGATAAGTTTCCACTGAATCTATTGCCTGAATAGTATGGTCATAAACGTCCCGTATGAATATTCGTGTTGATTTTTTGATGAATTTGAAGTCGTCTCTTTCAATTCTACTTATCACCTCGCGGAGGGGCCATACAGACCTTCTAATGTGTATCATCTCTCGCTTAAGCTCATAAAGGATTTCAAAATCCCTTCTTTGGCCTGAACGCAAAATCCGCTCTTCTATATCCTCTAGCTGATCGCCAAATTTTTCCATTACGATAAAGTAATGATCGACAATGGTATCTATTAGAGCATAGTACAAATAGTCACTACCTTCTTTTCTTATTCTTCCTTTGCCGGCTCTTAATCTGCCTCTTACTGCTTCAAATGTATCACCTTCTTTTTCCTGAAAGGTTATAATTACATTTTTAAGTAACACCATGCTTAACTGTTCGCTTACAGTTTTCCTGGTTTTAGGATTAAACTGAAGCATACGAATGGCAGTGTAAATGTAATTTTCTGTATCGTCAATTTTAGGCCGTTGCTCAACGGTAAGAATATCTTCTAAGGTGAGGGGGTGTATTTCATATAATTCACATATAGCTTTCACCTGTTCTACATGATGAATACCCTCTATGTTGAGCCAGAGAAATTTGTTTTCGACATTTAACTGCTTGAGCTCTTCTATCGAAATGTTATCTCGTTCTTCAAGTGTTTCCTCATCATAAAGGAAAATAGACATTGAGAAAGGATCATCTCTCCTAAGCCCTGTGTATACAGCCTGACCAGGAGGCAAACCTGCAATGGTGGAGCTTTCACGGAACATGCCCCTGATGCCAGTATATAAATTAAGCGGCTCTTGAACTAAAAGCCGCTTAGGTAAATCCATTATTTTTTTGGTGATTTTATCCATTCATGGAAATCAGGAATTCGTCATTATCCATCGTTCCTTTCATTTTTGTAAGCAATAGTTCCATTGCTTCACCTGAATTCATATCAGCCATAAACTTACGAAGTATCCAAACTCTTTGAAGTTCTTCTTTGCTCATCAATAGATCTTCACGTCTTGTACCAGAAGCGGTTACATCAATTGCAGGATAAACACGCTTATTAGCAAGTTTTCTATCCAATACAAGCTCCATGTTACCAGTTCCTTTGAATTCTTCAAAGATAACTTCATCCATTTTAGAACCAGTTTCAATTAATGCAGTGGCAATAATGGTCAATGATCCACCATTTTCTACATTTCTTGCAGCACCAAAGAATCTTTTAGGCTTATGTAATGCGTTAGCATCAACACCACCCGAAAGTATTTTACCACTTGATGGTACAACTGTGTTGTAAGCTCTTGCCAATCTGGTGATTGAATCAAGAAGAATTACTACGTCATGACCACATTCAGTCATCCTCTTCGCTTTTTCAAGTACCATACTTGAAACCTTCACATGTCTGTCAGCCTGCTCATCAAAAGTAGAACTTACTACTTCGCCTTTGACCGAACGAGCCATGTCAGTCACTTCTTCCGGACGCTCATCAATAAGTAAAATGATCAAGTAACACTCTGGATGGTTTTCTGCAATAGCGTTAGCGATTTCTTTTAACAAAACTGTTTTACCAGTTTTAGGCTGCGCTACAATCATACCTCTTTGTCCTTTACCAATTGGCGAGAACAGATCAAGGATACGAGTAGAGTATTTGTTAGGCTTATTGCTAAGGTTTAATTTCTCTTCAGGGAAAAGAGGCGTTAAGTATTCAAACGGTACTCTGTCTCTTATTTCCTCAGTTGTTTTTCCATTAACAGAAGATACTCTTAAAAGAGCGAAATATTTTTCACCTTCTTTTGGAGGTCTGATTTGACCTTTAACTGTATCACCAGTTCTTAAACCAAATAATTTTATTTGAGATGGTGATACATAGATATCGTCAGGGCTGGCAAGGTAATTATAATCTGATGAACGAAGGAAGCCATAACCATCCTGCATCATTTCTAGAACACCTTCATTTTCAATTAGGCCGTCAAAATCTGTAATGTCTGCTTTTTTAACTTTAGGTCCTTTATCGTGATTACTACGATCATTTCTGTCGTTTCTACGATTATCTTTAGGACCCTTGTTGTTAGGCTTATTATCTCTCTCTGGCTTATCTGACTTATCATCCTTCTTAGGGCTGTTTTTAGCTTCAGCCTTAGGGGCATCTTTTTTTGGAGCTTCACTTTTAGCTTCTGGTTTCCCGGCTTCTTTTGAAGGTTTTTCTTCTTGCTCTTGTACTTTATCGGCAGGCTTACTGTCGCTTTTTGGTGATCGAGGACGCTTCGGTCTTGCTGGTTTTTCATCAGCCTTTGAATCGTCTTTTTTAGCTTCTTCCTTTTTTGGGAGCTCGCTCTCCGGGAGAAGAGCCTGTTGATCTAAAATCTTATAGATTAATTCTTTCTTGGGTAATTTCTTGAACTGAGAAACTCCTAATTTTTCGGCTATTTCCTTTAATTCAGAAAGTAGCTTTAAGTTTAATTCTTCAATATTATACATAAAGAGGTTTTTGCTTGTTCAGGCATTGATAGCCTGATGAATTGGTATGATTATTTGAAATTTTGAAATTCGGATTATAAAATGAACGAGTAGTCGAAATGCTCTCGCCCCTGTTGGATGATACAATGATATGCTAAGTGTGACTAATAGTCAAGTAAAAACTCAATTATAAATGATAAATGGATTTTTAAAGACCGCATGTGTTCCGTTTGCAGGCAAAAATCATTTATTTTGACAAAAAATTAATAAAATGCTACAAGTTGCTTATTTAAGAGAAGAGAAATTAAAAGCGATAGAAGGTCTTAAAAAAAGGCATATTGCTGACCCTGAGATATTAATAGATGGCATCATTTCATTAGACGACAAAAGAAAAAGCACTCAAACAGAATTGGATGCCTTATTGGCGGAGATGAATTCAGCCTCAAAAAGCATTGGCGCCCTTATGCAACAGGGTAAAAAAGAGGAAGCTGAGCAAGCGAAATCTAAAACTGCTGAACTTAAGAGCAATAGTAAAATATTACAGGAAGAGTTACAAAAGGTAGAAGATCAATTGCAGAAAGCCTTATATAACATCCCGAATATACCTCATGAGAGTGTAAAAGCCGGCAAAGGTGAAGATGATAATGAAGTGCTTTCAGAACATGGCACTAAGCCTACCTTACCTGATAATAAGCAGCCACACTGGGATTTAATTAAAAAATATGACATTATAGACTTTGAGCTTGGTGTAAAAATATCAGGTGCTGGTTTTCCAGTATATAAAGGAAAGGGAGCAAGATTGCAGCGTGCCTTGCTAAACTTCTTCTTAGATGAAGCAGAAAAGGAAGGCTTTAAGGAAATTCAACCACCTATTCTAATCAATGAAGCAAGTGGAATTGGAACTGGTCAGTTACCCGATAAAGAAGGGCAAATGTATCATGTGCCAGATGTTGATTTATATTTAATACCTACGGCTGAAGTGCCAATCACCAATATTTTTAGAGACTCAATATTAGAAGAGAAGGATTTACCGGTGAAACTGACTGGCTACACACCATGCTTTAGAAAAGAAGCAGGTTCTTGGGGAGCACACGTGCGTGGTTTGAACAGACTCCATCAGTTTGATAAAGTTGAGATAGTTCAGGTGCAGCATCCTGATAAATCTTATGAAGCACTTGAAGAAATGAGTAAATACATTCAAGGCTTATTAACTAAGCTTGAATTACCTTACCGAGTGTTGAGGCTTTGTGGAGGCGATTTAGGCTTTACCTCTGCATTAACTTATGATATGGAAGTATGGTCAGCGGCACAAGAAAAGTGGTTGGAAGTAAGCTCAGTTTCTAATTTTGAGACCTACCAAGCCAATAGGCTGAAGTTGCGTTATAAAGATGCCGATAAGAAAAAACACTTATTACACACGCTAAATGGTAGTGCACTTGCATTTCCTCGTATTCTCGCTTCAATATTAGAAAATAATCAGACTGATGAAGGCATTAAAGTGCCTAAAGTGTTGCAGCCATACACTGGCTTTGATATGATTAGCTAATATCAAAACTGCAGATTTTACGTAAGGAGCTTCTTAGAGCTCCTTTTTTTATAGCTAAAATCTGTAACAAAGCATTAGAGAAAAGGCTTATTATTATAGAAATTAAGATATGCAAAACAGATATGACATTGTAATAGTAGGTGCAGGACCAATTGGGTTGGCATGTGGAATTGCAGCTCAAGAGAAAGGTTTAACCTATATTATTGTTGATAAGGGCACTTTAGTGAATTCGCTTTACAATTATCCTTATGGAATGACCTTTTTTAGTACTTCTGATAAGCTTGAAATTGGTAACGTACCATTTATCTCTCACAATCCGAAGCCTACAAGAATGGAAGCACTCGAATATTATAGAAGAGTGGCCCAATCTAAAAAACTAAATACTTCCCTATATAATCCTGTAGATAGCATAACCAAAATAGGAGAGGAGTTTCAGGTAAAAACCCAGAAGCAAGATATAGTAACGGAGCATATCATACTTTCTACTGGCTTTTACGATTTGCCACATAAATTGGGTATTCCTGGTGAAGAGCTTTCAAAGGTTAATCATTATTACAAAGAGCCCCATCCGTACTTTGATCAACGTATTGCCATTATTGGGGCAGCCAATTCAGCTGTAGATGCCGCTCTGGAGTGTTATAGAAAGGGAGCGAAGGAGGTAAGTATGATTATCCGTAAGGATTCTATCAAAGAAACTGTTAAATATTGGGTTAAGCCTGATATTGAAAACCGTATAGAGGAAGGTAGTATCAAAGCTTTTTTCAACAGCGAATTAACGGCAATAGCAGAAGATAGTATCAAAATTAAAACTCCTGAAGGAGAAAAAACTATAGAGAACGATTTTGTTTTAGCCATGACTGGTTATGAACCCGACTATGAGTTTATAAAAGATATAGGAGTTACCATAAGAGATGAATATCCGTTTGCACCTTATTATGATGAGGGAACCATGGAAACAAATGTAGAAGGGCTGTATTTGGCAGGAGTAGTCTGCGGAGGACTACAAACCAATAAGTGGTTTATAGAAAATAGTAGAGTGCATGCTGATATGATTGTTGAAGATATTTTAGAAAAGAAGAATTATGCAAAAGTATAATACGCTATTCATAATTATTTTAATGTTGGCTTTTTCAGCTTGCCAGAAAGAGTATGCAAAGTTGGAAACAGCACAAAATGTTAACCTAAACAAGTATGTTGGTAAATGGTATGAAATTGCCAGCATACCTCAACGTTTTCAAAAAGGGTGTACTTGCACTACCGCTGAGTACATTAAAAAGGATGGCTATATAGAAGTAATCAACAAATGTATCAATGAGGATGAGAATGGTGAGTTGGAAACCGCCAAAGGCAAAGCATTTTTAGCATCTGACTCATCAAATAGTAAATTGCAAGTGCAGTTTTTTTGGCCTTTTAAAGGGGATTATTGGATAGTAGAGTTGGGTGATAATTATGAATATGCGGCTGTTGGTGCACCAAGTAGAGAGTATTTATGGATTTTATCTAGAAAGCCAAGTTTGGAGAAAGCTACATATGATGTATTGCTAGGGAAATTAGCTAATAAGGGTTTCCCTATTACTGAGCTTCAAAAAACGGATCAAAGTTGTTCAACAGATAAATAGTATTAGCCAAAATATTTAATCGGCAATTCTTGTATTATTTATAGATTTCTTAATATTGGCTTAATTAAATGAAATCAATTTTAAAAGCTTGAAATTACTTTACATTCATCAATATTTTAAAACGCCTGATGAGGGCGGGGCTAATCGTTCCTACTATATGGCAAAATCACTAGTTGAGGCTGGGCATGAAGTGACAATGCTTACTGCTCATAATGAGGCTGCCATGCTAGAGAAGAATGTTGATGGAATAAAAACGGTTTATTTACCCGTAAACTACAGCAATACTTTCAGCTTTTGGAAGAGGGTTAAAGCTTTCTTTGGTTTTGTACAGAAGAGTAAAAGGTGGCTTAGAAAAAACCACGATTTTGACAAATGCATTGCTACCAGTACCCCTTTAACCGTTGGTAAAATTGCTCTATGGCTTAAAAGTAGATATTCCATCCCCTACATTTTTGAGGTAAGGGATTTGTGGCCAGAAGCACCTATACAAATGGGAGTGGTCAAGAATATATTCTTAAAGGATTTTTTGAAAAATACTGAAAAGGATATTTACAAAGAATCGGAAAGAATTATAGCGCTTTCACCAGGGATGAGAAACCATATTGAAGCAACGGTGAAAAATAAGGAGGTACAGTTAATACCCAATGTGGCTGACTGTGATTTTTTCGGGATGGTAAAAGAAAAAGATCCTGATTTAGAACTTCATTTTGGCGTTAAAAATAAATTTGTGATCAGTTATTTTGGAGCCGTTGGCCCAGTAAATGATTTGATGAGTTTAATCCGATGTGCTCAATACTTTAAGGATTTACCTGTGCGCTTTCTAATCATGGGGCAAGGAAAAAGCTTACCTGAAACAAAGCAGTATGTTAAAGAACATGAGCTATCCAATGTGTTTTTTATCCCATATGGTACCAAGGAAGATGTTAAAGACTTACTTAATGTGACAGATGCCTGTTATGTGTCTTTTCTTCATAAGCCGGTTCTTAGAACCAATTCACCGAACAAATTTTTTGATGCCATTGCTTCAGGCAAAATGATTATTACTAACATACAAGGGTGGATCAGAGGCTTGGTTGAAAAAAGAAACTTTGGTATTTATGCGGATTCTGACATTCCATCCGAATTGAGAGAAAAAATAATTCCGTTTATTAATTCACCGGAGCTCCTCGCTAAATATCAAAATAATGCTAGAACTACGGCAGAACAATTCTTTGAACGCAAGGATTTAGCAGATCAGTTTGTTGCAGCTGTAGAAGGTAAAAGTTTCAAAAAAATGCAGAATAACTCCATTTTTACGCTAAGTGCCTAAAGTGAGTTTACCACATCGATTATCAAGCTTTGCAGTTGGTTAAATGCATACAAACTTGGGCTGCTTATATCATCATGTATATCATGATAGGCCTTGCTTCCTCCTAAGGTATAGATAAAAATAGCCGGAACGCCAGCCTTATCAAAGAAACAATGATCGCTATTGCAGGCTTCGCCTCTGGCTTTTATTTGAGATAATCTTGTCGCATTCAGCCCAGTAAAAAGATCAAAAATCTTGCCGTGCTTAGTGCCATTTACAATAGTTATTCCTTCCTCACCTGTTCCTACTAAATCAAGGTTCACTAGCAATTTAATTTTATTTAGGGGTAGTAAAGGATTTGTCACATAATAGTAGCTACCGAGTAAACCAATTTCCTCTGCTGTTGTAAATAAAAAGTAAGTGTCGAACTCAGGGGTATTGTTACTATAGTGCTCAGCAAGTGTTAGTAAAAGAGCTACGCCAGAGGCATTATCGTTAGCCCCAGGGAAGATATGCTCTCCGAGCCTACCAAGATGATCATAATGGGCACTAAAAAAAATTGCTGAATCATTCCTGTTACCAGATATTTTACCAATTACATTAACAGCTTGAAAGGCATTATTTAAAACAGACTTCCAGTTGGCAGAAATATACTTTTCAGCAATAGGCTGGTTGCTATATATAACAGCATTTTTAGCTTGGTTTTGTGACGGGTACCAACTGAGTTTTGTACTATCATATACAACCAATAAGCTGTTTTCTACTTTTTCATCAGCAATAAAGGCTTGTTCTATTTTATGAAATGCCTCCTTGTCAAAAGCATGTTTATTGATGTAGTAGGCTTTGTTGGATTTAACCCTGTCCAACGCCTTTTCATCGTGAAGATAGTTGAGTTCAACCTCTTCTTTATTCATAGGTGCTGATGCTGGATGCAGTAAAAAATCTTTCCCTGCAGTAAAGATTTTAGGGTTTTGCTTTTTATCGTAAGCATTAAAAGTAATTTTTGATGGAAAAGTATTTACAGAAAATGGAGTAATTTCCTGAAAGAAGGAACTAACTTCTATAGCTGGTTCAGCACCCAATTGATCCAGCTGATCAGCAATATATGTTGCTGATTTATGCATTCCGTTTTCAACATACCCTCTGCCTGCTAAAGAATCAGAAGTAAGTATTCTCATATTTTTAAGCGCTGATGCTCTTTGGGCATACGTGGCTACTGAAAAACAAATAAGAATCGTGGCTGATAAAATCCTAAACATTGCAATTGTTTTTCATCTCTTCAGATAGTTGTACGTTTTTTCTTTTGGCCTTTCTTGCAACAGCACAGGCTTGTTTTGGCTGGTCCAGTCTATTATATGTTTTATACAAATACTCATAACCTTCAGCTTGTTGAGGGCTGAAAAACACTACCCACTCTAAAAGTTTTCGGGCCTCTTGATAATCTTCTTGGCTAAAATATATTTTGGCGGATTCAAAATATATCTGTTTATAAACATTAGGTGTGTTTTCTGCTGTTACCAATAACCTATAAGCATCTCCATAAGTAGTTTTATAAGTGTTCTCAATATTGGCGAGTCCCATTTCGTAATACTGTAAAGCTACAGGGATATTACCTAAATCATTTTTATATATGTCTGCTATTAAAGCAAGTGTATGGAACCTCCTATAATTTTTATTGAGCAACTCGTTTAGAATAAATACAGATTTTCCGAATTCGCCTAATTGTTTGTAACAAATGGCAAGTTTATAAACCATATCTTCTTCCTGTTTTTGGGTATATTCCATGTAGAACAGATAACCCCAGACAGCATCCTGATAAGCACGGTTTTTAAAATCAATATCAGCTTGTTTTCTTCTAAATTTCAAATAATCATATTCGTAATTGCTAAGTCCTTTTTGCTGACTGACTTCGATACTCATCTTTTTAACAAATACCAATGCTGCTTCATCTTTACCAGCATAAAATAAGGAGTCTGCTGTGGCTGCTTGCTTATCAAAACTATCAACCAATCGCTGTTTCATATGGCTTTGATAATAATTGAAAATTGTAGCTCCTAAATAAACAATAAGTGCCACAGAGGCAATCATGGCAACCGCATAGAGAGTAGCTTTTCTTTCTGTTTTTCTATCGTAAACTGTTCTTCTCGGACTATATTTATAAACGGGCCTTTTATAAGGGTTTTGATAATCGGACCTGCTTGTGTTGCGTGTATAAGTACGCATTTCATCAAGCCTGTTCTGTGCAAGTTGACTATCATATTTACTGCGGCTAATAGTATTGCTCAAAACCCTGTAGGCAACAGAAATCTTCTTGAATTCATCTTCAGCAACAGGGCTAGGATTTAAATCCGGATGGTATTGCTTAGCCAACCTTTTATAAGCGCTTTTAATTTCCGCCAGGTTGGCGTTTTCCGTTATTCCTAGTATTTGGTAGTAATTGCTCAAATTAGCCGAAATATGATGACTTATGTATAAACAAAAATACTAATATATTATTTTAGTAAAACCTAAATCTTAATCTGCAACTATGGCTTACTTCACTAAAGACTTCATCAATTTTTATAAGGAACTTGAACAAAATAATCATAAAGAATGGTTTGATGAGAATAGGAAGCGCTACGAAAAAGTGGTAAAAACACCTTTTAGAAAATTTCTAGCAGATTTAATACTAGAGGTACAAAAGTTCGATCCTGAAATAATGATAGAACCCAAAAATGCTGTTTTCAGGATTAACCGAGATATCAGATTCTCAAAAGATAAAAGGCCTTATAAAACCAACGCTGCAGCGGTTATCAGTAGAATTAACAAGAAAGAAGAATTTCCCGCTTATTATGTGAATATTGACTCAAGTGGGCTAATGGTAGGTGGAGGCATGTATTCCTTATCAACAGATACACTTAATAAAGTAAGGCAAGAAATTCTTTACAGTGATAAAGAGTTTGAGGAAATAATCACGGGAGATTTCAAAAAAGAGTTCGGAGAAATAAAAGGTGAGCAAAATAAAATACTAAAACCACCCTATAAAGAAGCTTCCGAAAAGCTGCCTATACTATTCAATAAGCAGTTCTATTTTATGAAGAGCCTACCATTAGAAACAATCTATAGGGATAATCTACCTGAAATTTTGGCTGAAAAAATGCAGGCAGCTCTAGCATTAAACCAATTTCTTAGAAGAGCAATTGATTGATCAACAAAAAGTAAAATGGCTAACTGATTAATTAGCAAAGGCCTAATTATTTTATTGGCTTTTTTATCGAAATTCTACTTCACACCATTTAAGTTTTTTTACTTTTGTGGCGGCAAAAATCAGATATGCAAAAGTTAAAACACGTAGCGGTAGCAGGAAATATTGGGGCAGGCAAAACAACCCTTGCGAAGAAACTATCACATCATTACGGATGGAAAACCGAATTTGAAGCTGTTGAGAATAATCCTTATTTGGAGGACTTCTATGCTGATATGAAGCAATGGTCTTTTCATTTACAGGTGTATTTCTTGAATAGCAGGCTCAATCAGGTGAAAAGAATTCGTAAAGAAGAGCATACTGTTGTTCAGGATAGATCCATCTACGAAGATTGCTTTGTTTTTGCCAAAAATTTGTATGAATCTGGCAATATGACCGAGCGTGATTATGAGAATTATCTGGCGCTTTTTAAGTCAATGTCACCTGTAATAACACCTCCAGATTTATTGATTTATTTGAGAGCCGATATTCC
The DNA here is from genome assembly GCF_016734805.1 of Marivirga atlantica. Lineage (GTDB taxonomy): Bacteria > Bacteroidota > Bacteroidia > Cytophagales > Cyclobacteriaceae > Marivirga > Marivirga atlantica. The sequence continues at coordinate 180,540 of NZ_JAERQG010000001.1, read as the reverse complement.
AAAACTTGTTGGTCAGATTGAAAAAAGAGGTAGAAATTACGAGGAAAGTATAAGAATAGATTACCTCAAAACTTTGAACCAACATTACGAAGAGTGGATTAAAAATTACGATTTAGGGAAGCTCATCATCATAGATGTGAATCAACTTGATTATTTAAACAATGTGGAAGATTTTGCTTTGATCGTAAGTAAAATAGATACGGAAATTAATGGTTTGTTTTCCAACCAATAAATGAGTATTCTGATCAACCTAAACAAGAACCGAATTAAATGAAGATTGCCGTAATAAGAGAAGATAAAATTCCTGTTGATAAGCGAGTGCCTTTAACTCCAGCGCAGGCTTATGAAGTAGCTGAAAAATTTAAAGCAGAAGTAAACATTCAGGAAAGCGAAGTGCGTGTTTATAAAGCTGAAGAGTATCAAAATTACAATTTTACCCCTGTAAAGGATATAAGTGATAATGATATTCTTTTAGGCGTTAAAGAAGTGCCAATTGAAAAGCTTATTCCTGAAAAAACATATCTTTTCTTTTCTCACACTATCAAGGAACAGCCATACAACAGGGACCTACTTCGAGCAGTATTAGACAAAAAAATAAGGCTGATAGATTATGAGTGCTTGCTGGACCCTGAAACTAATCAACGTATAGTGGCTTTCGGCAGATATGCCGGGATAGTAGGTGCCTATAATACCATCTGGACTTTTGGTAAGCGATATAATTTATTTGATTTAAGAAGAGCTCACGAATGTTACGATCTGGCAGATTTAAAGACGGAGTACGAAAAAGTTGAGCTTCCGGCTATAAAAATAGCTATTACTGGTGGAGGTAGAGTGGCAAAAGGAGCAATGGAAGTGCTTTATGGAATGGGTATTTTACAGGTATCACCTTATGAATTTCTTCATGAACGCTTTGATCAACCTGTTTTTACACAGTTAAATAGTCAGGATTATCATGTTCATAAAGAAGGTAAGACTTTTAACAGAACGGAATTTCATGAAAATCCTGGTATGTATAAATCAGGTTTTGAAGATTATGCCAAAGTAACTGATGTGCTCATTGCTTCTGCATTTTGGGATCCAAGAGCTCCTAAACTTTTTAAGAAAGAAGATATTCTTAAGCCGGAATTCAAAATTAGATTAATCGGTGATATCACCTGCGATATTGATGGTTCTATACCTTCTACCAAGAAACCATCAACAATTGATGATCCAATTTATGACTACAATCCTGATACTGATTCGGTGGAGCCGGCAATGTCAGTGGAGTCAAATATAACGGTAATGGCTGTTGATAATCTGCCATGTGAATTACCTCGAGATGCTTCTGAAAGCTTTGGTAGAGAATTAATAGATAATGTACTACCTAATTTATTAGGTGATGATAAGCAGGGTGTGATAAAAAATGCCACCATAGCAGAAAACGGCAAGCTTACCGAAGAGTATAACTATCTGCAAGGTTATGTAGATGGCAATTAGTTACTCGACTACATCAGTTATTGGAATGCGGTCTACTTTACCGGTTGCTACATGCTCTATGTAATGTGTATTGTATTCGGTCCAGTGGATTTGCTTAACTTTTTCCTGAAAAGCAGTGGCATCATTAGCAGAGAAGTTTTTTATGAGATTTTCTCTACTTTCAGCTTCCATTTTCTTTTTTGAATTGTCTTTATATAAAATGGTAAATTCAATCATGCTCAATAGTTTTTTAGGTTGACTGTGTGTTTATGAATATTGTTTCTGATACCTGCAAAATTATTAATAAACTTTTACTGTAGAATAAATCAGCACTTCATTAAAAATAAAAAAAGCCCTCAATTGAGGGCTTTACATTTTGCAGGAATGTTTGATTAGTACAGTTCTCCGGCAGCTTCAAGCGCATCTACCATTTTGTTCAATTTTAACTGAGGTGAATCTTTATAATCGTACTCATATTTTAATTTTTCACCATTGCTGTAGAGTAATATTTCATCTTCACCAAGAGTCTTAAGTAGATCCACATAACCGAAAGGTACATAATACTGCATTTCTCCATATAACTTTTTTGGCTTATCCAGCTTAAGGTATATCTTCATTGATTTTTTATTACCAATGGAAGCCTGGCTTATTTTCTCAGTATATACCGCTGCTCCTATAAGTGCCCAAACGTTCTTATCGTTAATTCTATATTCTTCAGCGGTAGTCTTATCAGTCACTTTTTTCCAAATGAGCTGAGTTGTCCCTGCAGGAAGATTCTTAGGTCGGTCTTCAGGATCATTTTGTAATCGTGTAACAAGAATTTTGTCAAAATCTTCGTTTCGAGTCTCTCTATTATTGGCTATGTTTTCCTTCCAAAACTCCATAGTTCCATAAAATTCATCAAGCTTATTTTGCACTTCCTTTACGGATTTCTTCTCGCGAGCAGCTTCTATCTCTTCTATTTTAAAGCCATCTTTATATATATGAATGTCATTTTCAGCAAATATGTATTTCATGATTTGCTTTTCGTTAACAAGATTATATGAGATTATAACTTTAATCTCCTCTCCTAATTGCTTGAAATCTAAGGTGTAAACGGAAAAGTTGCGCAATTCAGAAAAATCAGAGAAAATTCTTTCTTGCTTAATGGTAACGGCAGTGTCCCCATCTTGTATGATTGCCAAGTCAGTTGCTTTAGCGAGATTTACGGTACCAACTATCTGGCCCATAGGCTCTTTGTCTTTCAATAATACGCCTTTTTTCTCCTTGTATTTTTGCCCGAAAGCAAGGTTGCCGGTTAATATTAATGCAAGTAGTAAATATTTTCTCATGGTTTTAATTTATTTAAGCCGTAATGCTACTACATTAATTCTTAAATAACAAAGCTTAATAAAAAAGCCCTCAATTGAGGGCTTTTATAATTTCAGAAGTTAAGGTTTATTAATTCTGTGCTCTGCTCATTTCGTTATCAGCAGGAGACTGCCCTCTTGCTGCACCTCTTTCACGCTTGTATAGTTCAAACTTGTTAGGTACGTTTCTTGGTGGCCAGTAATTATTTTCTTCATCAATATCAGCTGTTTCTCTTTTCGGGTCAACCTGGAACTGAATCACTTCTTTATCAGTAATGAATACCTTACTCACTTCATTTTCATGAATTTTCCAGATTTCAGCAGGAATCTTTAGTGTTTCCTCAGAGCCATCTTTGTATGTCATTTTTAAAATAATTGGCATTGGTAATCCGCCAACATTCTCGAAATGAATTTCGTAGAAATTTTTACCGCCATTTAAAAGCTTTTTCTCATTAGCGTTTAATGATGCAACAAAGGTTTTATAAGCTTTTCTGTCCTTATCGGTTACGTCATACTCATCCCACTTATTGTAGAAATCCTTTAATTCAGGATGCGTGTCTACTACAGTTTTTACTCCTTCTTTTTTATTCTTGTCAGGAGTTACCTGATAGTTGGAAGCATCTCTTTCTTTACGCTTTATTGGATTTTCAACATCAGGATTCATTGAGCTGATCTTGTACCAATCTACATCATTAATAGCTATATCAACCGGCTCAGTAGTGTAAAACCATCCTCTCCAAAACCAATCTAAATCTACAGCTGAAGCATCTTCTAAGGTTCTGAATAGGTCTTCAGGTGTTGGGTGTTTAAAAGCCCATCTTTCAGCATAAGTTTTGAAGGCTTTATCAAAAAGCTCTCTTCCCATAACCGTTTCTCTTAAAATATTGAGTGCAGTTGCGGGTTTACCGTAAGCATTATTACCAAACTGAACAACGTTCTCAGAGTTGGTCATAATTGGTCTGATGTTGGTTCTATCACCCTTCATGTAAGGCACTATATTGCCGGCAGGTCCTCTTCTACTAGGATAATTAGGCTCCCATTCTTGCTCAGCAATAAACTGTACAAAACTATTTAAACCCTCATCCATCCAAGTCCATTGGCGCTCATCTGAGTTAATAATCATAGGGAAGAAGTTGTGACCTACCTCATGAGTAATTACGCCAATCATGCCATACTTAGTTCTTGCAGAATAAGTACCATCTTCAGCCGGACGACCATAATTAAAGCAAATCATAGGGTATTCCATTCCGTTTGCTGCTTCAACAGAAATAGCTACCGGATAAGGATAAGGAATAGTCATTCTTGAATATACCTTTAAAGTATGTGCTACAACTTCAGTAGAATATACATTCCAAAGTCCCCAGGCTTCTTTAGGATAATACGACATAGCCATTACCGTACGGCCTTCAATGTCAACTCCCATGGCATCCCAAATGAATTTTCTAGAAGATCCAAATGCGAAGTCTCTTACATCTTTAGCTACATACTTCCATGTTTTAGTGCCGGATGCTTTGTTTTTTTCTGCCTTTTCAGCTTCTTTTTTTGTAACAATAAGTACCGGCTTGTCTGCAGTTTTAGATTTCTCCCATCTTTCTTTTTGCTCTTCAGTAAGGATTTCATCCGCATTTTGGAGCTCTCCCGTTGAGGCTACGATGTGGTCTTCTGGTACTGTAATGTTTACCTCATAGTCGCCAAAAGGAAGTGCAAACTCACCTCTGCCTAAAAACTGCTTGTTTTGCCATCCTTCAAAATCATTGTATACCGCCATTCTTGGGAACCACTGTGTAATGGTATAAACGGTATTATCATCTTCATCAAAGTAGTCGTAACCACCACGACCACCCATTCGAGCTCTGTCGTTTATGTTATAATACCAGTCTATATCAAATGATATTGACTCTCCAGCCTTTAATGGCTCATCCAAATCAATCCTCATCATGGTATGGTTAATAACATAATTCATTTTGTTACCATTTGAATCAACCAGCTTCTGTATTTTATGACCACCATCATAGTCAGGGTAACCCATCATCGCGTCCAATGTGCCTTCAGTTGCTTTTTCAGGCACTGTAGATTCAGAAACTTTATAAGAGTCACTATCTTTTGCTCTCATGTTTTGATCTAGCTGTACCCATAAATAAGTAAGCTCATCGGGTGAATTATTAGTATATGTTACTGTTTCACTACCGATGATTTTGTTGTTTTTTTCATCTAGGGTAACATCAATTTTGTAATCGGCTCTTTGCTGCCAATACATATGACCAGGTGCCCCAGAGGCTGTGCGGTAAACATTGGGTGACCGCAACTTATAATCAAGTTGTTCAAATTTGCCTTGGTTTTGATATTGAGCCATTGCTGAAACAGCAAAGCAAGACAAAACCAGCGTCCATATTTTTCTCATACTTTATAAGATTAAAAATTACCAAAATTTAGTTTCCATCATAAGTGTTAAGGCCAGGCCTATTATTATACTGGAAATGATGAGTACCCAGTCTCTTCGTTTTAAACCGAAGAGGTCAATAAAGATAAATGAAATTATTAAGAAAGATAATACAATGATGATTTGACCAACTTCTAATCCTAGATTAAAGGCCAAGAGTTCGGTTACTATCTTGCTACTTTTACCAAGTAATGATTTTAAGTAGTTACTAAAACCTAAACCGTGTATCAGACCGAAACCTAGGGCTAGTACATAGTTTAATTGAATTTTCTTTACCGATTTTAAACTACTCTCTTTTTTAAAAAGGTTGACAAAGGCAGTTATGAAAATGGTAACAGGTATTAAGAATTCAATGATTTCAGGCTTTATGATTACATAGTTTAAAGTAGAGAGTGCAAGAGTAATGGAGTGCCCAATGGTGAAGGCAGTAACTAAAATCAACACCTTTCGCCAATCCCTCAATAAATAAATGGCAGCAAGTGCTACAATGAAAAGAATATGGTCATACCCTCTTATATCCATAATATGATCATAGCCGAGCTCAAAATAAACTTTAAAGTTCTCCATATAAGTTTGGTATTATATTTATGGTTATAGTATTAACTCATAATATTACCATAATTTTGTAAAACAGACACAGTTAAAATCAGAATGAATATCAGTAATTATATAATCGGTTTAATATTTGTATTAGGAAGTTTTCATCCTTTCCATGTAGCTGTTACAGAGCTCATTTATAAAGAAGATGATAAAGCTGTTCAGGTAATGCATAGAATTTTTGTTGATGATTTCGAGCGTACTTTAAATAAGGCCTACGATGTTAATCTAGATATACTGGCGCTTGAAAATACCTCTTCCATTGATAGCCTTGTTGAAAATTATCTATCCCAAAGATTTAAGGTGACGATTGATGGTAAAGAAAAGGAACTTAATTATCTGGGAAGTGAGCTAGAGGAGGATGTAATTTGGTGTTATCAGGAAATTTATAAAGTACGTAAGCCTGAAACTTTTGAAATTACGAACACCATGATGTTTGAAGAATTTGATGATCAATCAAATCTGATACATACCACAGTGAGAGGTGAGCTTAAGACAATAAGACTTACGCTCAATGAACGGACTGATCAGGTTAGTTTTGACTAACCTTCTATAAAAGGGAAGAATAAATGATCTTCCCATTCTTTTCCGTTATGCTTAAATAAGGTTAACCCTTCTGCTCTAAAGCTGGACTCAAAACTTTTGTCTTTATATTCATTCCAGAGTTTATAAAACTGATGTTTTTGTAAGTCTCTAAAGGCTACAGTTACGTGTGGATTGAAGCCTCTAAGTTTATAAGTACTGTTAAATATTTGAAATTGCTTAAGAAGCTTTTGTAATTCACTTTGAAGTATTTCAAGTTCTGGGTTTTCTTTAACCTGTATGTAGACAACCCTTGGCTCAAAGGCACCAAAGTTTTTAAGGTCTATATTAAACTTACTGAAACTACCACTAAAATCAGTCAGAGCCTCTGCCATAGCAGGAATTTTATTTTCCTTTTTTTTAAAGGGCATTTGTAGTGTAATATGTCCGGGAGAGCGAAAAGCACCTTTAGTCTCATATTTTTGACTAATTGTAGTTTTGACCTCATAAATAGATTCCTGAACCCGACCAACAGGTGAAATAGCGATGAAAAATAGACTTTCCTGCTTGTTTTCCTTTTTTGATAATTTCATTAACTATTTTTTTAAGTCTAAATTGGGAAGGTATTAATAGATGTTTCCTTATAAGGCTTTAACAAAATGAGAAAACTAAATAACTTGAGCCTAGCTGCGTGCCTCGTTTTGATGATTCTGGCTGGTTGCTACAGCGAACTTAGCAATTTAAAGTTTCCTGAGAAAATCGAATGGAGTCCTGAGTTGGCTCTGCCTTTGGTAAACTCTTCTTTCACAATTGCAGATTTATTAAATGAGGCTGATTCTACCATCGAGTATGAAGAATCGGATGGTGTTTTAGTAATAACTATAGAAGATGACAGTCTTTTTAGTTCTAGCGCCAGAGACTTTTATAGTTTATCAGACAAAAATTTTCCAGCCTTACCACTAACCTTAACTCAGGAAGAAATAAATGAATTTAACCTCAATGGGCAAGTTACAGTAAATAGACAAGCTGAGTTGCCTTATGAATCAGATCTTGATTCGGTTCAAATTGAAAGAGGACTAATCAATTTAGAGTTGGAAGAGAATTTTCCCGCAAATGGTAATTTATCATTAAGCATTAGCGCAGCCAATGTTAATCTAATTGATTATCAATACAATTGGAATTACGATGGTGTAAACGCGGTTACCACTGATTTTGACTCAAACGAGTTTGATGAGGTAACATTTACAATTGCAAGTAACTCACCCACTATGTTAGTTGTTGATTACAACCTTACGCTTACAAAAGCTAACAATACTGATTTAACAGCATTTGAGAATACAGTAGATATTAATTTAAGTTTTGTTGATACTGATTTTAAAGCATTGTATGGAGACTTGAATACACAAGACATTAGTACTGAAAGAAATACTATAAAAACTGATTTTCTTAATGATATTGATGACCTGAATGATATTGAATATTATTTCGAACGACCAAGGTTTAGTGTTACCTATATTAACTCAATGGGTCTTCCCGTACTTTTTGATGTAGTTGATTTTACTTACTACAAGGAAGGTGATGCAAATGAAATAAATATTAATTCATCAGTTGAGTTGGCCAAAGGCTCACTGGAATCGCCTTCTGAATCTAGCCTAAAACTTGATGAACAATTTAAAAGTGTCATTAATGATCGTCCTGATTCTGTTAGTCTTGCTGTGGACGGCATTATTGATCCTAATGATACCCCAGATAATTTTGTGACAAGTGAATCTAATATTCAGGTGGGCTATAAGCTTGAATTACCACTAGAGTTAACACTTTCAGGATTAAATATTGAAGAGAGTTTTGGGGTTGAAGATATAGACCCGGGAAATACACGCTATGCCATTCTTAATTTTAAAACAGCCAATGAGCTCCCTTTTGATGTTTCGTTAAAAGCTGTTGCCTTATCAGAGGATAGTACTGAATTAAAAACGCTTTTTGAAGATGAAATTCTAACCGCGGGTAGCCTGGAAAATCCGAGTGTTAAAGAGTCATTCTTAACCATTGAAGATGATCCTCAAACTGAATCTAATGAACTTGATTTCTTAGAGGAAACTAGCAGAATTGCCATAATTGTTTCAGTTGCTACTGCTAACAATGGTAATGAAATAGTTCAAATATCTTCCCAAGCAGAGATTCAATTCTCTCTTTCTGTCCAATTTCAGTATACCTTAGATATTGATACTTCAGATGAATAATTTGATTGACATGAATAAAGTAAAAAGAGGACTGTTCGTTATATTGGTTATTCTGCCGTTTTTAAAAGGTTATGCACAATCTGATATGATTGGTTACGGTTTACACAAAACATTGCCTCAGGCTAATAATCTAAATCCAGCATTTTTGCCTGATTATAAATTCACCCTGGCACTTCCTGGCTTGGCAGGTTTTAAAATGAATGCCAGCCAGAATTTTACGAATCTTGAATTACTAACTGCAACTAATGCAGATAGTACATTTGATATTTCAGGCTTTTACGATAAGCTAAGAAATAATAATCGGGTTACAGGGAATGTAAATGTGCCTATTTTGAATCTTGGATTCAGAAGTGCGGTTGGTTACACGGCTTTCACCATTAATCTTAGAACTTTCAACAGGATTAGTTTCCCGAAGGCTTTAGTTGATTTGATTTATTTGGGTAATACGGGTGAGAACAGTGATCTTAACTTTGATAAACTTGCTTTTAAATCCAATACCTTTTCTGAAATAGGCCTTTCACATGGTCGAGAAATATTAGGCGGTAAAATGACGGTTGGCGCTCGCATAAAGTACCTCATAGGTCATTCTTATACTGATATCTCTGACTTTAATCTCTCATTAAGAACCTTCGAAGATTCAATAAGGCTTAGTACCGCTGGGTTTACAGCCAGAACTGCCGGTGTAGCCGGATATGCTGCTCTGGATGATGGCAATGGTGATGAGATTGATGCAGTTTTAAATGCCAGAGGTTTTGGTTTAGATTTAGGAGCTACTTATCAGTTCTCTTCAAAAATACAGTTTTTCGGCTCTATCAATGACTTAGGATATATCAGCTGGAAGGATTATAACAAGAACTTCGTTGCTCCTGCAACTAGTGTAACCTTTACAGGAGCCGATTTTTTAGATGATTCGTTTGAAGATGAATTGGACAGTACGTTAAATAGTCTGGATAATAGAATAGTAGAAGAAAAGGCGAGTAAATTCTCCACTTCCTTAACAGCTAATATTTACTTGGGAGGAAGCTATCAGATAAGCCGGAGACAGAAAGCTTTGGCTATTTTTTATTCTGAGTTGTATAAAGGAACCTTGGTTCCGGCATTTTCCGGAATGTACAATTTTCAATATAATGCGTTTTTCAATTTTGCAGCAGGAGCAACACTTATGAATGGTAGAGTTAACAACATAAGTACTGGTTTTACCTTGAAATTAGTACCATTTCAACTCTGCGTGGCCACCAACGACCTTTTATCCATAGTTAATCCTATCAAAGGACGAGCAGCTGATATAAGATTTGGTATTAATTTAACCTTTGGTGATATTAATAAATCAAAAAGAAAAGGGAAAAAGAACAGTAGCAATACAATAGATACCATTGATTTGGGTGTTGATTAAGTTCTTTCAGAAAAAAATCCTATTTTGGAGAATATTTAAAATAAACTCTGGTACATTTTTAAATCTTTACTAACTTAAATGCTAGATAACATAAAAGAAAATAAGATGGATTTAAACGTTAATTTCATCAAGTCGGTACTTAGTCTTTTTTCAGAAATGCAGGGGAATGGAATATCCCTTGTATACCTTGGTGAGTTTAATCATGAAATCACCAAAATGTTTACCTCTATGGCTGAATCTGACATGGAGCGTAAAAACGAAGATAGAAACGTTAAAAAGAGAGTTTACCATGTGATGGTGGAAACACTTCAAAACATGAACAAGCACTCTGATGAGATAACCAGTCAGCAAATTGGTAACGGACTATTCATTATTGGTGAGAAAGAAGATATTTACTATGTTATCACCAGCAATAAAGTAGCAAGAGATAAAGTTGATGGACTCAGAAGCGCTATTGATGAAGTTAATGCGGCTACACCTGAGGAGCTTAAGAAAATGTACATGCAACAAATAAAGCATGGTAAACTTTCTGACAAGGGTGGTGCAGGTCTTGGATTAATTGATATTGCCAGAAAGACAGGAGAGAAATTGGTTTATAAGTTCCTTCCTATTGATGACCAGCATGATTTGTTTATACTTAAGGTAGAAATTAACGGAGATAAAATTAAAGACGAAAAGTCTAAATAAAACTTACTAAACAGCTTAAAAGCCTTTTCATAAAATGGAAAGGCTTTTTTATTTCGTCACTATGTAAGTAATATTGCAGTCCAATCATCAGCAAATCAGAAATGGCTAAAATATTTAATACACAAACTAAAATAGGCGTACTTGGTGGAGGTCAATTAGGAAGGATGCTGCACCAAAGTGCCATCAACCTAAATTTAGATTTAAGGATGATGGATCCTGCCGCAAATGCTCCATGTGCCAGTCTTATTAAGCGTTTTACCGTTGGTGATCTTGAAAATTATGATGATGTCTACAATTTTGGTAGGGAATGTGATTTGCTCACAATAGAAATAGAGAAGGTTAATATTGAGGCACTTAAAAAGCTTCAGTCAGAAGGAGTGAAGGTTTTCCCTCAGCCTGAAATTATTGAGATCATTCAAGATAAAAGAGTACAAAAGCAGTTTTATCAGGATAATGATATACCAACAGCGCCTTTTGTACTTACTGAAAACCTTGAAGAGTTAAAGCAACATAAAGAAAAGTTGCCGGCAGTACATAAAGTAGGTAAGGGAGGTTATGATGGTAGAGGTGTACAGATGATCCGAAGTGAGGCGGATATTGAAAAGGGATTTGATGCTCCTGCATTGTTAGAAAATTTAATTCCATTCAAAAAGGAGTTAGCGGTAATTGTAGCAAGAAATGAATCCGGGGAAATAGATGCTTTTCCACCTGTGGAAATGGTTTTCCATCCAGAACATAACCTTGTAGAGTACCTATTATCTCCAGCAGTTATCAGCAAGGAACAAAAAGAGAAAGCCATCCGGGTTGCTAAAGATGTAATAGAAAAGCTAGGTATGGTGGGTATATTGGCGGTTGAAATGTTCCTTACCAAGGATGATGAAATTTTGGTTAATGAAGTAGCTCCAAGACCTCATAATAGTGGACATCAGAGCATAGAAGGTAACTTTACTTCACAATATGACCAACATTTAAGAGCCATTTTAGATTTACCTTTGGGCAATACAGATATTAAAATTGCTTCAGCTATGGTTAATTTGTTAGGAGAAGATGGTTATACGGGTGAGGCACAGTATGAAGGTATGCAAGAGATTATGCGTATTAATGGAGTACATGTTCATCTTTACGGAAAGGCAACAACCAAGCCATTTCGAAAAATGGGTCATATTACTATCACTGATCCAAATCTGGAATCTTTAAGAATTAAAATTCATCAGGTAAAAGAAATGATAAAAGTTAAGGCATGAGTACAAAAGGGAAAGTAGCTATAATAATGGGTAGCCAGTCTGATCTAAAAGTCATGGGTGAGGCTGCAAAGGTTCTGGAAGAATTAAAAACTGAATTTACTGTGGATATCGTGTCTGCTCATAGAACACCTGAGCGTATGTTTGATTTCGCAAAATCAGCTAAAGAAAAAGGATATCATGTTATTATTGCAGGTGCAGGAGGTGCAGCGCACTTACCAGGAATGGTAGCATCGCTAACCTCATTGCCGGTAATTGGAGTGCCTGTAAAATCAAGCAATTCTATCGATGGTTGGGATTCTGTTTTGTCAATTTTGCAAATGCCTGGAGGTGTACCAGTGGCAACTGTTGCCCTAGATGGCGCTAAGAATGCAGGGATTCTTGCTGCTCAGATAGTAGCTAATTTTGATAAGAATGTATCAAAAGCGCTAACGGAATATAAGGAGTCTTTAAAAGAGAAAGTTATAAGTTCTGCTGATGCAATTAAGGAAAATGGCTGGAAGGCAGGAAAAGTAGGCTTTTAGTTAAGGTGCTACTTCATCAAAAAGAGGAAAGTTTACGGTGAATTCGCTAAACTTTTCTTTTTCACTTGTTAACTTAATTTTTCCACCTAGTCGGTCTACCAAAGTTTTTACAATAGCAAGCCCAAGCCCATTGCTTGATTCACCACCGGTTGGTCTGGCACTAAGCTTACTGAACTTCTTGAAGAGTTTTTCCCGATCAAGCTCTGTAAAACCCTGACCAAAATCTTTAACGCTCACCCAAAACCCTTTTTCACTCTTTCCGCCTTTTATAATTATTTCACTACCTAAATCAGAAAATTTGATAGCGTTAGATAGTAGGTTATCTAGTATTCTATCCAGGTATACCTTATCAGTAATAATTATTGAATTTGGCTCACACTCAACTTGAACATTCATTTCTTTATTCGATAGTTCAACTACGTAAGTGGTTACTATATCTTCAATAACTCGTTTTAAATCAAGTTGACTAGGTACAGGCTTATCTTTGTCTATTTCAATGGCATTTACATCAAGAAGGTCGTTAATAAGGTACATTCCATGCTTAGAATTATTTCTAATCATTTTAACGTATTGCTCTTGCTCTTCATTCAATTTAGAAAGCCTTAATAGTTCAGTCAATCCTTTAATTCTGTGGAACGGTGCTTTCATGTCGTGGGCTACAATTCCTAACATTGAGTCTTTCTCATTGTTAAGGTCATCCAATTCCTGATTTCTAATAATGAGCTTATCGTTTTGGATCTTTATTTCTTTATTCTGATTAGTGATTTTAAGCTGCTGCTCTTCAATCTGTTTGTTTTTAAGTAAAAGAAGCCTGTTTTGTCTGCGCCTTTTTCTTGCCGTAAAAAATAACATAACCAGCATAAGTAGTACTAATAAGACAATGGCTATTAAGGCATAATTCAGTGCTCTTTGCTTTCTTATTACTTCCTTATATGCCTCTTGATTAAGTACTAAAATCTGATTCTCTTTTTCCTTAAGTTCAATAGCTAAGCGAGACTCCAGACGCTCGATTTGACGTGCGGTATTGGCATTGTCCGTCTTCTCTTTTAGTCCTTCGTAGGCCTTAAAGTTATTGTATGCTGCGGTCAGATTACCTTCTCGTTCATAAATTTTCGACAAATAGTAAAAGGCATCTCTTTCAAATGTAATGTCATTATTTTCTGAAGAAATTTCTTTAACACTTGTAAAATAACCTTTAGCTATGTCATAATTCCCTCTATAAAAATAGATTACGCCAAGTTGAAAATTAGTTTGATTGAGTAGATTCTTATTCTGTGATTTACTGAGAAACTTAAGAGCATCTTTAGCATTTGAAAGGGCTATTTCAAACCTTCCCCTTTCGGTATTCATTTTAGCAATGTTTAGTTTGATAATTGCTAGATTAACCTCATCCTCAGTTTCTTCTGCTATGTCGTAAGCTTTAGTAAAATAGGTAAGTCCGTTGTTGTAATTACCCATTTTCACATAAATCCCAGCGATTTCTAGATAAATGGATATAACACCTGAAGGATCATCAAACTCCTTTCTTATATCCGCTGTTTTAAGTGACATTTCCAGCGCTTTTTCATAGTTGTCCTGTGATTGATAAAGCTCTGCCAAGCTTTTATAACCATAACTTATTGAAGGATAATCCTGAATAGCTTCAAATATTTCCAATGAACGGAAGAAGTAATCATAGGCCTCAATATAATTCCCCTGATTAAAATATATTCTACCAATATTATTTAGAGAGTGACCGTATTGAACGGAATCGGCATTAATGATGGCGGAATCTTTTGCTTGATTATAATATTCGAAAGCTTTAACATTTTCGCCTTTATAATAGTAACCAACACCTATGTAATTTAAGGGTTTAGCAGTTTTGAACTGCATTTCTGCGCCCTTTGCAAGATCAAGTGCTCTTTGGCTGAAAAAGATTGTACTATCAGGAAATGATTTTCTGTATTCCCATCCAATTCTCAGATAATTTTCGAAAAGGTTTTCGGTATTGGAGGTGTCGAGCTTGGTCTTTAAACTATCAATATAATCAAGGTTTTGGCTAAGTAAATTTCTACTCACTAGCCCAACGAAAATAACTGATATTAAAATAAATCTTTTCACAATCAAACAGTAGTATCCTGTTTAAACACAATTGCTAATGTATATATATTTATGAATCTAAACATTATATTGGACTATTAAAAAAAGGATATGTCTTCACACCACGTAATAAGAGATGAGCAGGAGCCACCAATTTTTGTGCTTGACGAAAATTTTGACATTGATGTATTAAATGAATTGCTGGGTTGGGCACCGCTGCTTTATGTTGAAGCCAGTCTGTACAAGTGGTTTCAAGCCAGAAATGTTAAAGTAGATGGGATCATCTTATTAAATGATATTGATGATACAGATTATGAGGGTATCACTAAATATTATTTGAGTACGCTAAAAGATAGTTTACTAGAGTTGGTGATGCAGGTGATTAATAATAAACCTTTTACGGCCTTCAACTTATTTTGTAATGAAGCCCAGGGAAGAGAAGTTGTGGAAGAGTCAAGAATAGGCCCAGAAAAGTATCTTCCGTTTACTTTATTTATTGGAGGTAAGAAAACTATTGTCACCTTTAAAAATAAGTTGGCTAAATGGTTTCCGGCTGGTCAACGCATAATAGTGGATCAAAACAGGGTTACTATTTCACCAAAAGTTGAATTGAATGGTGACAGCTATGAAGTAAAAGAGGAAGGTACTTATACCTTTACAGCTGAAGAACTTCCTCTTGTTATAGAAGAATTTTAGCCATATATCTCATTGAGAATTCCGGCAAGTCGTATGCCTGATTTCATAAGCTGTGACTTTACGGTGTCCCAGTTTTTATAAGAGTATTCGTAGCCTAAATTCATATCATCCGGTAATGCATAAACCTGAGGTCTTAAAGCCATAGCTTCTTTATACCATTTATCAATAGTATCTGATTGAAGGCTTTTAACTTCATCTTTACTGGTGTTATTTACAGCGTCAGCTAATTCAGTGTATGAATACTGCTTGCTATCAATCATTTCGCTATCCCAAACTCTGTGCAAATTTGAATTCTGCCAGAACCACTTTAATTTAACTGCATTTCCTCCAATATCTTCTCCCGTACCTACATGCAATGGCTGGTGGATATCACCTACCAAATGCACCAACATCATCAGGTGCTGCTTTTCTGTATTAGCATCCAGGTTTCCAGCTTTCAATTCTTTAATCAGTCTATTGATAGTCATAATTAAATCACCATCTTCATTCTTTTCAGTTTCTTCATAAGACATGCCGTCAGGAATAGTAACCCAATGCCAGCTGTTGGCGTAGTCATAGGCATCGTCAGATTTTATGTCATCCATCCAATTACTGACTACTGCAAGTGATTCACAATCCAACACTTTGGAAATATTCTTTTTGGCTTTTTTAGTTAGGTAAAATGAAGCTACTTCACCTACTACTCTATGTCCTATTTTACCCCATGCCCATGCTTGCGAGTTCAGGAGAATAAATATTAAGCAAAAGCTGATAATCTTTTTTGTCATGTGTTTATGGATTTGGGGCAAATTTAAGAAAGTTGTTTATGTTTGCTTGCGGTAGGTCTATTTTTTATCTCTGATTTTTTGTAATTCCTGCCACTCATCTCTAAGTCGTGCTGCTTCTATAAAATCTAAGTCCTTCGCAGCTTTCTCCATTTTCTTTTGAGTGTCTTTTATCATTTTGTCCAAGCCAGCTTTATCCATGTATTGAACAACTGGATCTGCTGCAAGTGAAGCCTCTTCAGGACCAGCGTAATATTTCTGTTGAGAGGTTTTCTTAGAGTCTACTGCAACAGTTTGACCCAAAATACTTTCTCTTGATTTAAATACTGTTTTAGGTACAATACCGTGTTCCTCATTGTAAGCTTTTTGTATGGCTCTTCTTCTATTCGTTTCATCAATAGCTGTCCGCATTGATTCAGTAATTTTATCGGCATACATAATTACCTTTCCTTTTTCATTTCGGGCTGCCCGGCCGATAGTTTGTACAAGTGAGCGCTGATTTCTTAAGAAGCCTTCTTTATCTGCATCCAAAATTGCAACGAGAGAAACCTCCGGTAAATCGAGTCCTTCTCTTAGTAGATTTACACCTACCAGTACATCAAACTCGCCAAGTCTCAAATCTCTCAAAATTTCTACTCGATCGAGCGTATCAACTTCTGAATGTATGTATCGTGATTTGATGTTAGCCCGGCCCATAAATTTGTGTAGCTCCTCTGCCATTCTTTTGGTTAGGGTTGTTACGAGCACACGTTCATTTAACTTTATGCGCTCATCTATCTCTTCTAACAGGTCATCTATTTGGTTACCACTAGGTCGCACATCAATTTCAGGATCGAGCAAGCCTGTTGGTCTAATAACTTGTTCTACTACTAAACCTTCAGTCTTTCTCAGTTCGTATTCAGCTGGTGTGGCACTCACAAATACTGTTTGCCCCAGCATATTTTCAAACTCATTAAACTTTAATGGTCTGTTATCCATGGCAGAAGGTAGTCTATAACCATAGTCCACGAGGTTTATTTTTCGTGCTCTATCACCACCAAACATTGCTCGAACTTGAGGTACGGTTACGTGACTCTCATCAATAACCATCATATAATCATCAGGAAAATAGTCCAACAGGCAGAAAGGCCTGGTGCCTGGTGACCTTCTATCAAAATAGCGAGAATAGTTTTCGACTCCAGAGCAGTAGCCGAGTTCTCTCATCATTTCAATATCGAACTCAGTACGTTCCTTTAGTCTTTTTGCTTCAAGAAATCTGCCATCCTTTTCAAAGAATTTTACCTGCTCCATCATATCATCCTGTATTTCAGAGATAGCTTGATGAAGCACATCTTTACCTGTAACAAATAGATTTGCCGGGAAAATGCTGATGATTTTTTCATCAGATATTTTCTTACCACTTTCCGGGTCTATTCTTTGAATAGCCTCTACTTCATCGCCCCAGAAGTAAATTCGATAAGCAAAATCAGCATAAGCCACAAAAATATCCACAGTATCACCTTTTACGCGAAACGTACCTCGCTTGAACTCAGCTGTAGTCCTGTTGTAAAGGATATCTACTAATGCAAATAATAGTTGGTTTCGTGGTATTTGGTCACCTTCCTGAATTCTAATGATGTTTTTCCCAAACTCATCAGGATTACCAATACCATAAATACAAGAAACAGATGCTACCACAATTACATCTCTCCTTCCTGATAGTAAAGAAGAGGTAGCGCTTAGCCTCAATTTTTCAATTTCTTCGTTAATTGAGAGGTCTTTTTCTATGTAAAGATTACTTGAAGGAATGAAAGCCTCTGGCTGATAATAGTCATAATAGGAAATAAAGTACTCCACAGCATTGTCAGGAAAGAATTGCTTGAATTCTCCATAAAGTTGTGCTGCCAAAGTTTTATTATGACTCAGAACTAGTGTTGGTTTTTGAACCTGTTCAACCAAGTTGGCTATTGTAAAAGTTTTACCAGAGCCGGTTACACCTAATAAGACTTGATCTTGCTCTCCGGCTTCGATTCCCTTTTTTAATTGCTCAATAGCTTTTGGCTGGTCACCGGTAGGCTGATATTCACTTTTGATTTTGAAGTCCATAGCCTATAAAAACGATAGTAAATAAAAAGGTTTTATTTATTGGTCCAGATTTTCCATGCGGCTTCTGCCTGACCAACAAGCGTATCATAACCGTTCTTTGTTGATGCACCTTGCTGAAAACCTGCCTGCATAAAGGCAGTAGCCTTAGGATTATACACCAGATCAAATAACATATGGTGCTCAGAAAGCTGACTATATGGGATGTTAGGTTTGTCATCTACTTCGGGGAAAGTCCCTAATGGTGTGCAGTTGATCACAAGCTGATGAGTCTTCAAGATATCAGTATCTTTATGAAGCTGTTCATAAGTAAATCCTTTTTCTGCCTCTCTTGAAACGAAATGAAAAGGGATATTGAAATCCGAGAGTACGGCTTTTACTGCTTTTGAGGCTCCACCAGTACCTAAAATTAAAGCACCAGAATTAAATTTTTTTGTAATAAAATTCATTAGAGATTCTCTGAAGCCATAGTAATCAGTATTATATCCTTTTGTTTTACCATCAATAATTTTAATGGTGTTTACCGCTCCTATTCGTTTTGATAACTCATCCTGCTCATCCAGATAAGAAATAACACTTTCTTTGTAAGGGATGGTTACATTCAAGCCAACAAGTTGAGGTTCTGATTTTATTAATTGAGAGAATTTTTCTATTGAATCAATAGGGTAGGGCTGATAATCGTATCCTTCTATCTTTTCACTTTTAAATTTCTCACTAAAATATTTGGCAGAGAAGGAATGTGATAGTGGATAACCGATTAAACCCAGTTTCTTCATTTTGGCTGTTGATTAAACCTATTAGCTATTTTCTCGATGAGTATGACAAACAATATTCCACAACTGGCTAGTAGTAAAGCTTCAACCAAGTGAGGATTATTACCCGTTTCCGCCAAATATTGATGTGGGAGCACATTGTGGTCCAAGTAAGGCACTTGCTCACCATGACTATTGAGCCTATAGCTGTCCACTATTTTCCAAGGCCATACCTTGTTTAATGATCCAATCATGAAACCTGCTAACACAGCAACTGTGATAGATTTGAAATTATCTAAGCACCATGAAATCAATCGAGAAAAAGAGAGGATCCCTATTAAACAGCCAACGATAAAAATTAGAATAGTAACTACATCGTAAGACTCTAGCGCTGCCAGTATAAATTTATATTTACCTAAAATAAGAAGTATAAAAGCTCCGGAGATGCCAGGTAGAATCATAGCACATATGGCTAGTGCTCCTGATATTAATACGAACCACCATGTTTCGGGAGTTTCAGCTGGAGATACTTCCGTAATGAAGTAAGCAAAAGCAATACCCATAAGACCGGCAATGAAGGACTTCCAGTTACGGGCTTCAATATCTCGTGCTACTATCATAGCCGAGATGATGATTAAACCAAAAAAGAAAGACCATACCAAAATGGGATGCTTTAAGAGTAAGTACCCCATTAATTTGGCTAAACTGATAACGCTAATAGCTATACCAGCCACTAGCGTAACAAGAAAGTTGCCATTTATATGACTCCAGAACTCTCTTATTTTAAAAGAAGTGAGAAGTTTTAGTGCTTCAATATCAATTGATTTGATACTTTTCAGTAACTCGTTATAAATGCCTGTAATAAAAGCTACCGTTCCTCCGGATACTCCGGGAATTACATCAGCACTTCCCATTGCTATACCTTTTAGCAGCAACAGGAAATAATCTTTGAAACTTCTCATCTCTTCTACAGATTTTCAGAGTTTAGAAAATGATGAAAAGTATCACCTCTAAGTCCTAATCTGATAGTTTCCAAAGGTATAATTTCGTTTGGAGCAATATTTCCTAAGTTAACATTTGCACCCATCAACTTAATAAAATATACCTGTTGTGCTTTTTGAGGAGCTTCCCAAATAATCTTCTCGAAAGGAATTTTAGTAAGTATTTCCTGCACTAATCCAGACCTAACTTCACCAGAAGCTCTGAATAACCCAACATTTCCGCTCTCGCGTGCCTCACCAATTACCTTCCATGCACCGGCATCTAACTCAGCCTGCATCAAAGAAATCCATTGATAAGGAGGGATGATTTTCTCAGCATCTTTAGAGCCAACCTCTGAAAGCACAGTTACCTGGTCGGATAACTTGCGGACATATTCACATTTAATGTCATGTGGTAATTCAATGGAGCCGTCTGAAACCTCAGCAAATTCCATATCAAATTTATCCAGCACTTTTCTGTAATCATCAAACTGATCACGAATAATAAAAGCTTCAAATAAGGTTCCTCCAAAGTAGGTTGGGATACCAGCCTCTTTATAGATGGCTAGCTTTTCTTTTAACTTATTGGTTACAAAAGAAGTAGCCCATCCTAATTTGACAATATCAACATATTCACCACTGCTATCAATAAAGTCTTCTACTTGTCTATTGCTAAGCCCTTTGTCCATGGCCATGGTAAATCCTACATCTCTTGGCTTAGAAGGTCTTTCTGGAAC
This sequence comes from Marivirga atlantica, assembly GCF_016734805.1. Lineage (GTDB taxonomy): Bacteria > Bacteroidota > Bacteroidia > Cytophagales > Cyclobacteriaceae > Marivirga > Marivirga atlantica. Next base: position 160,002 of record NZ_JAERQG010000001.1, on the reverse strand, counting down.
TTGTTTTAAGTTGTAATTCATTAATATTTTGGTTTTGTAGGCTGCATAAACAAGAATTTCAGCAGAACTTAATCATTATGCTGAATCAGCTTATGCTATTGATTATCTTTTCTGAATTGGTCAATTAATTTAAATAGTGCTTTTTGTGTTTCAAGCCTTGGGAAGAAATCATAAAGCACTGTATGCATTTCAAAGTCCAAAACTAATGCATTTTCCAGAAAGATAAAGGCTTCTTTGTATTTACCTGATTCAATTAGGTAGGCTGTCATTCTATAATACAATTCAGGAGAGTCGGGATTTTCCTCTAAACCTTCCTTCAAAATATTTAAAGCAACATCCATTTCTCCTGATTCAAAATAGATGAATGACCAGTCTAAATAAATACTGATTTCTTCAGGATCAAGAGAAACAGCTTCTTCATAAGCATCAATGGCCGCTGTTTGATTACCCAATTGATATTCGGCAAAGGCTGCAGCTTGCCAGTATTTGCCCTCATGAAGATTAATTTTTAATGCTTTGCGTGCATAATGTACAGCTTCAATCCATTTTTCTGATTTGATAAGGTTTTGAGCTAAGCCATAAAAGGCCTCATCATACAATGGATCAAACTTAACTGCTTTCTGATAGTACTTTATGGATAGATCAAGTTGATCGAGCTTGTCATAAGTTTCTGCCATTCTGCAAAAAACTTCTGCGCTATGGCCTTCAATTCTTAAAGTTTGAGAAAATGCATCTAGTGCTTCTGTATGCTTTTCCTGTTGGAGCAAGCTGTTGCCCATGTTAAAGTAAGCTGATGCAAAATTATCATCAATTGCAATGGCATATTCATAAGCCTTAACTGCCTGATCGTACTTTTTTAATTTATGAAAAACTACGCCCAAATTATACCATGCATGATAAGAGTAAGGATCAGCATCAATAAATTTCTCGTAATAGGATATACTCCCTTCTAGCTGGTCTGTAATATCTAGGCAATAGGCTAGCTCATAAGTAGCGTTATCATGGTCAATATTGATTTCAAGCACTTGTTTATAGTGTTCAATTGCCAAATCAAATTTCCCCATTTGCTGATATGCCATTCCAATCTGATACAAGATTTCGTCTGTATCCTCGGCCATATCCATAGCACGCTGCAAGCAATCTATCGCTTCATTATTTTTACCATCAATTGTAAGTATGTTAGCTTTGGTTAGCAGTAAGTCAACATCATTTGGTTGAATATTTTCTGCTTTCTCTAATGCTTCTAAGGCTAATTCGTACTGATGAAGGGTTGCTAATACATGCGCATGTAGCACGATTAGCTCAATGGAAAATGGAAACTGCTCAACTGCGAATTCAATTGCTTGAAGTGCTTTCTTGTTGCGATCATCATCAAGATAAATGTCTACAACCTTCTCAAGCTCTTCAACATCAAAAAAGTGAAAATCATTACCCTTAATATGGTTTTCGAACTTTTTGACTAACTCTTTCTCTTCGTCCTTTCTGCTTCTATAAAATTCGCTCATATAAAAATTTACTGGCTAAATAAATTTAGCAAATGCAAAGTTAAAACCAATCAACGAGAGGAGAAAAATTATAGTTTGATATATCCGGCTTTTTTCATCTCAGCAATCGAATAATTAATCGATTCTTCTAGTGTATGAAATTCTATATCAAGCTCATTTTTAATTTTGATACTGTCATAAATGTATTTATTTCCAGCAATGCGAGCAGTTTCGGATGAAAGTAAAGGTTCTTTGTTTTTAAATTTACTCCATAAGTTTTCGAGATGCGCACCTAATATCAATGAAAAATTAGGAACAGCAATAAATGGAGCTTTGCAATTAAGTTTTTCAGCGAGCTGCTTAAAAAATGATTTGTAAGTAGTGTAGCCACTATTAATAACAAATTGTTCTTTCACTATATTACTCTCAAGTAATTTGAATATAACATTTGATATATCTCTAACATCAATATAGTTAATGAAGCCTTTAGTGAAGAAAGGCTTCTGATCTAGCACATATTGAAACAATTTGGCACTACTTTGACTAAGTTCAGCAGGGCCGAGGATTATGGATGGATTAAGAATTATATAATTTACACCTTTAGCACCATTTTCTTGGACAGCCTTTTCTCCGGCTCTTTTACTCAATGCATAATTCGTAGTGAAATCTGAATCATCCCAAGGGGTATTTTCATTGATGATTTGAGAATCACTATTTTTCCCTAAAGTGGCGATACTACTGATGTAGACAAATTTTTTAACTCGGGCACTTCTGGCCCATTTGGCAATGCTTTCAGTAATATCTTTGTTGACCTTGAACAATTCGTCCTTGTCAGAAGCATTATACGAAACCAGACCTGCACAATGAATAACAAAGTCTATTTTAAAATCTTTAGGGTCAAACTCTAATAATTTATCAAGTTCGATCCAGCTTAAATCCGGATGGTTGAAGGTTATTGAAGTAGAGCGTTTAGCACCTATAACTTTGAAGTTTTTACTTAAAAAGTGATTTGTAATATTTCTACCCAATAAGCCAGTAGCACCTGTAATGAGTACAGTTTCTTGATCAGCCAATATTGAATATTTTCTTCAAGTTGGAAAGGGACTTGCTGCTCTCATCATAATAGTCCTGATAATAACCATAGCCTCCTTTATTGTTCTTGGCAGCATTGAACACAATGGAAATATTTTTAAGCTGATTTAGCTCTACATTTCTGTGTAAATCCCTTATGAAACCTCTTTTAGAATAATCGGATCTAACAATATAAAGTGATTGATTTGAATGTTTTAGGGCAATAATACCATCAGAGACCAATCCTATTGGTGGAGTATCTAATATGATAATGTCATAGCTATCCTTTAAACTGCTGATAAGTTGTTCGAAATACTCGCTTTCTAATAATTCAGCAGGATTTGGAGGTATTACTCCAGAAGGTATCAAATGCAGATTTTCATTCTGAGTTTTTTGAACGCATGCTTCCCAGCTTGCATTCCCACTTAAGATGGCACTTATGCCTTCATCGTTTTTCTCAATATTAAAGGCATACTGTGTGCGAGGTTTGCGCATATCCAAATCGAGAATAATAACCTTTTTATTAGATAGTGATAATACCGCTGCCAAGTTAACCGCAATAAAGGTTTTGCCCTCACCACTCACGCTAGAGGTAACAGCAATTACCTGCTCCTTTTTATTCATGCCCATAAAGTTCAAGCCGGTTCTTAGGGCTCTGAAATTCTCACTTATCTGTGATCTGGGTTTATCAAAGACTAATACACCGCTTTTCTTAGCCAGTCCTGATCTTACTCTATTAATGGTGCCAACAATAGGAAGACGGGTGATTCGCTCTAACTCGGTTAAACTTATTATTTGATCATATAATAAGTATCTCAATATTAGAAATACAAAGCATAAAATAACTCCTAAAATTACTGAGCCTATATAAAGAGTTTTCGGTGATGGTCCTATCGAGCTTCTAGGGTAGTTTGCAGGAGTTAAAATTACTACCTCGGCAAGTGTTCCGGCTTTGGCTATCTGGAACTCAGTTTTTTTCTGCATTAATGACAAATAGAGCTCTTCGTAAATTGAATAAAAACGCATCTTTTGATTAAGCTCATTTGATTTTGCTGGCAATTCGTTGAAAGTACTAATAAGATTACCTTTTCTTTGATTTGCTCTTTCTAGTTGTTTATCAAGCGTTTCAAATGAATAAGCTATTGCTTGCTTTAAACGATCGTCAATCAGATTTAATTCTCTTTTGGCTTCATCAATTACCTGACTTTCGCCTTTATACCTCATTTCTGCTAAGGCCAGCCTATCAGCTACATCACGATATTCTGTAATCAGTTTATTAATTTGATCATTAAAAGTGCCATTGAAAATAATCAGTTTATTGATTGAGTCTTGCTGCAGATTATTTTTTAACTCCTGAAGGTTGGTTTTTTGGTACTTGATAGAATAGATGGTGGAGTCTATATTGATAATCTGGTCTATCACTTCGTTCAAATCTCTGGAAGGATTTGAGGTTTTGTTTTTTAAAGTAAAGGACTCGATATAGCTTTCATAATTTTCTAAAACTGATTCAATTTCCGATAGCTGAGTGTTTAGGAATGTAATTTTAAGTTGATTTGCCTTGTTCTTTTGTTCTCTACTATAATCAGTATAAAGTTCGCTTATCGTTTGAACTATATCCTGAACCTTATAGGGGTTATAGTCTTCAAAGGCGATTCTGATCGTATTGGCGTTTAAATTTTCCGGAGCAACCTGAAGTTTAGACTCTAAATAGTCCAATACCTGTTCTTCATTTTTAATACTTATGAACATTGTTTGATCTGCGAAAAAATTACCTGTTTTCTTCAGTAAGTAATTACAACCATTGAATCGAACTGGCTTTCCGAAAGAGCCGCTTATCCACTTTTCGCTTTCAGGATCGTTGCTTATTCTAAAATTATTTTGATCAACAATTTCAACGAAAAACGAAGTGCTGTTCACACATTCTGTTTCATAACTTAATAAGAAAGGTATGTATTTATATCTTTCCTCATTTTTAAACCTACCAATTAGTTCATAGGTAACATCCAAAGGCAACTGTTTAACAACCTCTTTTAAAAAAAGCTTTGATCTTATTAATTCAACTTCTCCGGAAAGTGAATTAAGATTTGAAGATTCTTCCGATACAGTAGGAAAACCAAAGAGGCTGGCTTCACTGCGTTTGTTTAATTTGAGCTCGGCTGTTGATTGGTACTTTACATTAGTGTATCGCAGATATAGAAAAACTGCGGCTACACAAATTGTAATAAAAAGAACGAACCATATAAGGCTTTTTTTAAGCAGTATAAAAAATTTGCTTAAGTCAAATGCATCCGATAGATCATTAGCCTGCTGAGGGCTTGATTCAAGGTTTAAATTTCGCTGATATCGTGAAGGCCTTTCGCTCAAAGAAGTTATTAATTATTAGAATTATTTAAACTTTGAATAACTATAAAAAGTGTAATAACATTAGTGATAACACCTAGAACCGGAGCAGCATCTTTTACTGACTCATTAAACACTCTTCTAATAGGTTCAACATAAATAATGTCATTGGGCAGTACATTTAGATTGGCCTTTTGCATACCCTCTATAGTTGAGAGATTTATGATTTGAACCGAAGGGTCGTTAAGCGGGCCTCTTATGAGTCTGATATTTCTTCCTTTTGATCTGTCGTTCAAACCTCCGGCCAGGGCTAGCACCTCAAGTAAGTTCATTTTTTCCTGGGCTAAAGGTATCACCTGACCTCCCAGAGCGCCTAAGACTACTACTCGCTGGTTGGTAGCCTGAACCCTTACAAATGGATTAATGTAATAGGCATCATATTTTTTTTCTATTTCTTCTTGAAGTGACTTTATCGTATGGTTTTTAGTAGAAACCGAACCTACCATAGGTAATATTAAGTTACCATCAGGAAATACCTGAAATACCTTAGTTGGCTGACCTTGTCCGCCTCTTACCCCTGCCACTAATTCCATATTTGGGTCAATTACTCTTTCTCCCTTGTTAGTGTACACTTCTATATTGAGTTGATCACCAGGTTGAATGAGATATGCCCCTTCTACTTTGGCTACTTCTTCTTTAAATTTTTCTGCGTTTAAACCTTCATCTGTTTGAAGAATAATATTTTGCTTGTAAACCTTACAAGAGGCCAGAACACTTATCAAAATGATTGATAATAAGCCGTTTCTAAAGAAAAATTTGGTGTTTATAATATTCACTAAGGGTAAAAATAAGACCTTAATTTTAAAACTCAATGATAATTTATGAATGCTTAAGACTTAACGTAGGCAAATTTGTATTGAGGGCTAAGGTGTTGGTAATCTTCAATAGTCTTGATGTAAGTGTCTATGATGATTTTATGGTCAAATTTGCGTTCAACAATTTCTCTACCTCTTTCAGCCATTTCTAACCTCTTGTCATGGCCTATATAAAACATATCTTTCATTTTTAGGCTGAGATCATAAGCGTCTTTGACTTTACATAGTAGGCCATTTATTTGATGATCAACTATATTGTTACAGCCAGGAACATTCGTAGCTACTATTGGTCTGCCGCAAGCCGAAGCTTCTAATAAAGTGCGAGGAGTACCTTCTCTATAGCTTGGAAGAACTACACAATCAGCATCATTAATATAAGGTCTTACATCATCTGTTTTTCCCAAATACTCAATTATGCCGGCTTCTACCCACGAGTCCAACTCTTCTTTTTGGATACCTCTGCTATGCTCTTCATCAAGTCCACCTAACAAATAGAACTTGGCATTCATACCTCTTTCCTGCAATAGTTCTGCAGCTTCAATGTACTCTCTAACACCCTTGTCAATTATTAATCTGGAAATCATAAGGAAGTTAAAAGATTCTCCTTCTGTTTTCTCTTTGTAAGAAAATTTATCGAAATGATCTAAATCAATACCTGACCCAGGTATTACTTCGCAAATATTCTTTTCAATAAGTCTTTTGTCTTGAAAAAGCTGATAATCTTCCTGATTCTGAAAAAATACTTTTTTGGGAAATTTGAATGAGAACCTGTAGAGGCTCATGGCAATTTTTGAAATCCAGTTATCATTCAAGAAGATTGTTCCTAGTCCACTGATATTATTAATTGAAGGTATGCCCAATTTGGCCGCAGCCATAGTGCCGTAAATATTTGGTTTAATGGTGTAATGAAGCACCAAATCAGGTTTAACCCTTTTGTAGATAGAGTGGAGTTCTAAGGTCAGTCCTAGATCTTTGTAAGGACTAGCCCCACGACTGTCCATTGTAACATCTTCAAATTCACAGCCGATATTTATAAGCTTTTGGGTGTATTCATCCTTTGGAGCAATGGCAATAACCTCATGACCTCTTTTCAGAAGCTGCTGCACTAGCGACAAGCGGAAGTTATAAATGTTCCAAGAAGTATTTAATGTTATTGCTACTCTCATAATTACGATCTAAGTAATATATAATTTATCACTTCATCTTATAGAATGCCAGTTTATTCGATAGGTTTGGGTTGCGTATTGATGAGCTCTAAAATTACTTAGGTTAATAGGCTATTCTTTCAAATATAATTGTATAAAAACAGGAATTACAATTAGCTTTTCTATTTTTGTAAAAAAACAATTTATGGAAATAGGATTTTTGCATTCGCACGTTGCAGTGGTAACATTATTTTTAATTTTTCTGTTGTTCAAAACAGTTTTGTTGCTATCCAATAAAAAGGCCTTATTAGAAAAAGTAAGAACTCGCTTTAAAATGGTTGATCCAATTTTAGGCACACTAATGTTGGTTACTGGCGGCTATATGTTATACCTCTATGGTGGTTCAGCGCCAATATATTTATGGGTCAAACTAGTATTAGTGCTTATCATTATTCCAATTGGCATTGTTGCATTTAAAAAAGAAAACAAGATTATGGCTACACTCGCTTTATTACTTACTCTCTATATATACGGTGTTTCTGAGGCAGGTAGTTTGACTTTCTCAAAAGATAGTGAGGCTAAATCTGAAATAACTGTAAAAGGTGACTCAGTGGAATTAGAGGTCACTGAGGGCATGCTTACTAATGGTGAAAAAATTTATTTAGCAGAGTGTAAAAAGTGCCATGGAACTGATGGTAAAAAAGGTTTGTTTAAAGCGCCTGATCTCACAAAAAGTGAGTTAACATTAGAAGAAAGAATAGCCTGGATAAAGCAAGGAAAAGGTGTAATGCCTAGCTATGAGGGTAAGTTGAGTGCTGATGATATTAAATCGGTAGCAGCTTACATTGAGGAGTTAAAATAATATATGTACGAAGCTAAAAAGATAGAAGATAAGCAAATTACAGCTGTTTTGGTAGCCCTTATTACGCGTGACCAAACAGAAGAAAAAGCTAATGAATATTTAGATGAATTGGCTTTTTTAACCTCTACTTTAGGTGCCGAAACTGTTAAAACTTATACACAAAAGCTTGATCATCCTGATGTAAAAACTTTTGTAGGCAAAGGTAAGCTGGAAGAAATTAGTGCTTATATAAAAGCTGAACAGGTTGATTGGATCGTATTCGATGATGACTTAAATCCTTCACAGCTAAGAAACCTTGAAAAAGAATTGAAATGCAAGGTGTATGACAGAAGTTTATTGATTCTGGACATCTTTCTTAGTCGTGCACAAACAGCGCAGGCAAAAACACAGGTTGAACTAGCCAGAAATCAATATTTACTTCCACGCCTGACTAGAATGTGGACTCACCTTGAAAGACAGAGGGGTGGTACAGCTACTCGTGGTGGTGCTGGTGAGAAAGAAATTGAAACAGATAGAAGGAACATTCGCAACACCATTGATGTCCTCAAAAAGAAGCTTGCTAAAATTGATAAGCAGAGCAGAACTCAGCGAAAATCAAGAGGTAAAATAGTTAGGGTAGCTATAGTTGGTTATACTAACGTAGGCAAGTCAACGCTCATGACTATGCTAAGCAAATCAGATATTTTAGCCGAAAATAAACTATTCGCCACTGTTGACTCAACTGTTAGAAAAGTCAATTTTGAAGATATTCCATTTTTACTTTCTGATACTGTAGGTTTTATTAGGAAGTTACCCACTCATCTTATTGAGTCTTTTAAATCTACCTTAGATGAAATTCGTGAGGCCGACATCTTAATTCATGTAGTGGATGTGAATCATCCTTCATTGGAAGACCATATTAATGTAGTGAATCAAACTTTGGCTGATATTGATGCCAGTGATAAGCCAACTTTGCTGGTCTTCAATAAAGTTGATTTACTTGAGGAGGAGGAAGAACTTTCCGTTGAAGAGAAAATAGAACAACTAAAAAACACTTATCTCAACATGGAATCTTTTTCTGACAAGGATGAGATAGTGTTTATCTCAGCTACCAATAAATCTAACATTGAAGAGCTAAGAGGTAAGCTGAGAAAGTTGGTAGAAGAAAAACACTTTACCATTTTCCCAAATTACTTGAAGAATACCTATTACTAATAATTTCACCCAAATTAGGGTATAACAGCTCCTATTTAGCTTTCTATTTTGCATTTTTTACAATAAATCAAATGCTATGAGAAAGCTTTATCTTCTAATAATACCCATTACTATGCTGAGTTATAACCTGAGAGCTCAATCTGGTTCAGTCACTGATCTTGATTGGATAATAGGAGAATGGGAAGGAGCCAATATTGGTTTAAGAAATGATGGCAGCGGTATATATGACACTATTAGAGATGTAAGCGTGAATGTAAGAAAAGCGTTTGGTGGTTTTGGGCATATAGTAGACTGGTATAGTCCAGAGGGTGATTATTGGGGTTCTTCAGTGAGAACCTATAATAGTGCGCATGGGTTCTGGCTTGAAAGATGGTTTAATATAAATAAAGGAGAATGGAATGATGAGCATAAGCTGAATTGGAGAAATAATCAACTAATTATGACTTCAGATGCGGAGAAGGATCAATTTGGTATTTATGCCGTCAAGCGGATTCATACCTATGATGAAGCTACTCAAGTATATCGCTACAAAAACTTGAGAAAGTATGAAGGATCGACTCAATGGATGTTAGTTGATTCCTTTGTTTTAAAGAAAAAGTAACTTTAGAACCCACCAAGTATTAAAGTTTGAATTTATTAAGGAGTGTTATAATTTAGCCACTTGTTATAATGGCTCCGTAGTTCAATGGATAGAATAGAAGTTTCCTAAACTTTAGATACAGGTTCGATTCCTGTCGGAGCTACTATTGAGATATAGCTTTATCCGCAAATTTGAGATGAACGTGAGTTACAGATTGATTTAAAAAATTATAGTATAGTTTAATTCTTAAACTCAAATTATTTCTCCACTACACCTTGTCATAAATTTGACTTAATACGCAAGTAAGAACTTTTTCATCAATTTCTTTGGGAAGTCTAAACTTGACATGTTTGGCACTTTTGCCTTTTCCTTCAAGTGTTAAACCATTAGTATCTACCTCGCCCGTTTTATGTAAGAACAATAGGCAATGTTTTTCTGATGTTTGTATACCACAAACTACCTGAGTAGGATTTTCTTTGCTGTATAAAACGGTAAATATTTTATTACCATAGACGTGCTCCTCTAAATCAGGAAAATTTTTCTGGATGATCTTTTTTAGAAGGATTGCTACTTCCTGAATTAGTTTCGGACGCTCGGTTAAGGTGTCTTCTAAATTCATATTAGTCAGAATTGAATTAATATTAAAAATACTAAATACAGAGTATTTAAGTGTTAGTGTGGTCTTTATTTGTAGCAACAGAAAATTTCTCTAGGGCAAGCAACTGATAGGAGTAAAGTGCTATGGCCAATTATTATTATCAGACTAAAAAGACATCTTTATTTCTTAAATGTATAATGTTATCAGCTGTTATTTATCATAACATTTAAGGTGTATTAAGGCTTGTTTTTATTTCTTTTTTGTTTAACTATTTATTAGGTTTGGTATAACATTTTTAGACAGAATGGGTTTTATTACCTATGAACGTATATAATTTGTCGATAAAAATCAAATAGTCTTAATCTTTTTTTAAGTGTTAACGATGAAGCACTTGCTTGTTTTAGTGGTGTCATAAATGATTTTGTTGCTTGCTCTTTGAGATGGCATTTTAACAAAGCTGCATAACATTAATTTAAAAATCATCTGCTTTAATACTTAGCACTTATAAGAAGCTATACTAAATTCTTTAATCAACAGTACAGGTTTGCAATCCATCAAAGAAATAGTGAACAATACTTTAATTAGTAATTTCCGCCATCCTATTGTTGCGATAGATGCTGAAATGAATGTTGTATTCTCTAAAGGATTGTTAAGTTCTTATTTGGCTGATGATGAGGCTTTGGAAAAACAGTCATTCCTTAAAAGCCTGAATCCAGATTTACAAGAATATACAAGAGCGCTACTGAATATCGCAAAGCAATCAAAAAATACAGTAAAAGGTGCCATTATTAAATATCCTATAGAGGAGGTGGAGAAATATCTTCAATTGATAGTTCATATTTCAAATCCAAAGAAAGATGCTGTATACTATATATTGGAATTTCATGCTTTCGATTTAGAAAACAGCAGGGACTTAAAAAATGATTCCTTTGAAGAGTTCGATTCAAAGGAATCATCAGAATCCAGGAAGTCGGAATATGAATCTGAGCTGAGTAAAAGTAAATTAGATGACTTTAACCAAGAACTTGAAGCACTCAATGAAGAACTTCAAGCCTCAAATGAAGAACTAAATACTTCTAACGAGGAGCTTCAGCTGGCAAACGAAGAGTTATTAGCCGTAAATAAAGAGTTAAGGAGTGCCAATGATCAGCTGGTAAAAAAGGAAAAGGAAATACTGGACAGTCAAGCTGAAATAAAAACTCTAAATGAGAGATTTGAAACAGTACTTGAGAACTCAAATGTATTTGTTGCCTATCAAGATCTTAATCTTAACTACGTATGGTTACATAATCCTTCTAATGATTATGATGCGGAAAACTTAATAGGTGTTTCAGATTTAGACCTATTTAAATTTGAAGATAAAGGAGCTTCCAACAGCTTCGTTGATTTAAAACTGAAAGTAATTGAGACAAAAAAGGAAATTAAAGAAGAAGTTTTCTTCAATGAACAATACTGGAGTATACATATTAAGCCTTGGTTTAATGGTAAAGAATTAAAAGGTGTAATTGTACTATCAATTGATATAACTGAACAGCGTGAAGCTTACAAAAAGTTAGAACTTAGAGAGCAAATTATAAGTGCATTGGCATCATCCTCAAAAGACTACCTTTTAATTGTTGATCAGAATTATATTATACAAACTATTAGTGAGCCGCTCTGCGAAGATATTGCAGATAGTACAGGGGTTGAGCTAAAAGCTGGAGATTCCTTAATATCAGCGTTTCCTAAATTAGGGGAATTAAATGACCAAATCTTTTATCCGCTCCAAAAAGCGCTCAACGGAGAGCAAACATTAATTGACAAATTTGATGAACTGAAAGATTCACTTCCAAAATTTCAAAAACTTTATTCCACTCGCATATCACCAATTAGAGGAAAGCAAAATAATATAATTGGAGCAGAATTTAGAGGTACTGAAATTACAGACATCATGCGCTCAAAGTTGGCTGTTCAAGATGCGCTTAAAAGAGGAGCTCATCTTACTGGAGAGGAATACTTCAAAGATTTGACATTGCACTTATATGAGTTGTTTAATTCTAAATCAGCTTATGTTGGCGTTCTATCAAGTGATAAAAACAAGATTATAACCAAGGCCATTAGGATTGACGGTGTTTTATCTGATAATTTTATTTATCAACTTGATGAAGTTCCTTGCCAAGTGGTACAGCAGAAGGATGCCATGCAGCATTATGAAGAAGTACTTTCCACGTTTCCTCAAGACCCTAAACTCAAAAGATGGGATGCTACTTCTTATGTAGGCGTACCTATTTCTTCACCAATTACAGGTGAGATGCTAGGTATTATGGTGATCATTAATGACGAAGAAGTGGTAATTGATGCTGATGCACAATATTTACTTACCATTTTAAGCTTGCGTGCTGGGGCTGAATTACTTAGACAAAGAGCAACTCACGAATTAGAAATAAAGGAAAAGCAATTCGAAAATATTACCAAGAATAGCCCTGGAGTCATTTATGAATTTGAACAGGGGCAAGACGGGAAAGAAAAATTCAAATATGTTAGTTCTTCGTCCTATGATGTTCTTGAAATAAAGCCTAAGGAACTTTTACAGAATACTGAGTTGATTTATGATGTCATTCATCCTGAAGACAGAAAAGGCTTTTTTGAGAAGCAAATGGAGGACTCTAAAAATCCAAGACCTTTACAATGGATTGGGCGTATGGTAACTGCACAATCACAGACTGTTAAATGGGTAAAACTATCTTCACAACCTGATTTACAGGCTAATGGTGATGTAATTTGGTACGGAATAATAGATGACATCACACGTCAGAAAGAAATTGAAAACGAGCTAAAGAAAGCAAAAGAAGAAGCTGAAGAAGCCGCCAATGCCAAAGAAGAATTTTTGGCAACTATGAGTCATGAAATCAGAACCCCTTTAAATGCTATTTACGGAATTAGCGAGTTGCTTAGACTTGATGAAACAGTTGGTGAAATGGAGGAAGTGGATTTATTAAAATATAGTGCAGAAAATCTACTTTCTCTGGTTAACAACATTTTAGATTTCAGTAAACTAAAAGCAGGTAAATTAGAAATCAAGCAAAAGCCTTTCGAATTAAAAAAGCTGTTTGACAGTATTTGCAAAAGCACTCACTTTCTGGCAAATAAGAATAATAATGACTGTGTACTGGAGGTAGATGAAAACCTACCGCAAGTTGTGGTAGGAGATGAATTAATACTATCGCAGATACTCCATAATCTTTTAGGTAATGCCAACAAGTTCACGAAGGACGGTAAGATAACATTGAAAGTAGTTTTGTTGGACGAATCTAAAGAATCGTTGGATATGTCTATTTCTGTAATTGATACTGGTGAAGGAATAGCAAAAGAAGATTTGTCAAAGATCTTTTCAAAGTTTGAACAGAGTGAACATAACATTGCCTCAAAAGGAACAGGGCTTGGTTTAACAATTACAAAATCCTTATTACAACTTCTAGGATCAAATATTGAAGTTGAAAGCGAAAAAGGTAAAGGAAGTACATTTCATTTTCAGCTTAGCCTGAGAAAATCCAAGGAACACAAGAGTATTAATAGATCTACCTCAAATGTTTCTATTCCTGAGGAGAGGCCCCTTATTAAAGTGTTGATGATAGAGGATAATGATGATAATAGGTTGTTGGTGTCAAAATACTTTTCAGCTCATAAACATATCCAGTTGGATTTGGCTGAGAATGGAAAAGAAGGCGTAGAAAAAGTGAGTAACTTTAACTATGACGTGATATTAATGGATATGCGAATGCCGATAATGAGTGGCAGTGAAGCAATAAAAGAGATTAGACAATTAGAAGGACCATCATATAATAAATTGCCTATAATCGCCTTAACGGCCGATACTTATGGGGTATCTAAAGAAATAGGCTTTAATGATATAATGACCAAACCTTACAAATTTGATGACTTAAAAAAGATGATTGAGAAATATGGAATGAACAAAAACTAAATAGCCATGAATATGGCAAGTTTTACTTATAGAATAGAGTGAGAAAAGTCAATCATATCAGTTTATAGGTGGCCTGATATGATTGACAAAAATCCGTATTAAATGGACTTCCCTCTAATTAATCTAAGTAATATAGCGATAACAGCAATTACCAATAAAATATGGACTATGCTGCCAAGACTAAATACAAAAAAGCCTAATAGCCAACCTATAATTAAAATTACGGCTAATAGATATAAAAAATTACTCATGATTAAATGTTTTGGTCTGAGTACTTATAATTAAATACAATGCCAGAAAATGAGATTGTGCGTTTAAGTGCTTCTAGCAATTATTTTTAATGACGAACATTTTATTTAAATCAGCTAGGTGAGAAGCGAAATACACACAATGGGTAAATAATTATACAGCTTATAGTTTAATTTTTTTAAACCTTAGATGAATCTCATGGCTTAATAATAGTAGTCATGTTTACTATTTTTTAGAAATGAATAAAATTTTAATAGTTGATGACGATCCTGATATCTCTAAGCTTTTGAAGAAATTCTTAGAGAAAAATCAGTACGAGACATTCTGTGTTGACAGGGGGGATGCAGCCATCAAGCATATAAAAAAGCATAAGGTAGATTTAGTTCTTTGTGATTATCGCCTGCCCGATACTGCAGGCACAGATTTATTGAAAGAGATAAAGGCATATAACCGAGAAATTGAGGTGATTATGATTACGGGCTACTCAGATGTTAGAGTAGCAGTAAATGCATTGAAGCTTGGTGCACTGGACTATGTTACAAAACCACTTTATCCAGATGAAATCCTATTGACTATCAACTCTGCCATAAAGAATAACAAACGGAGTAGTCCAGTTACCGTGATGGACCGCTTTGATCAAAAGTATGTTATTGGTGAAAGTGAACAATCGAAAAATGTGGAGAAGCTGATAGATTTAGTGGCTCCAACAGACATGACCGTTATAATTGAAGGAGAAACAGGTACTGGTAAAGAATATGTTGCCAAGGCCATACACAGTAGGAGTAATCGCAACGGAAAACCATTTGTAGCCATTGATTGCGGAGCAATTAGTAATGACTTAGCAAGTTCCGAGTTATTTGGTCATATCAAAGGTTCTTTTACCGGGGCGGTTTCAGATAAGTTAGGCAGTTTCGAAATGGCTAATGGAGGCTCGCTCTTTTTGGATGAGATAGGGAATTTGTCTCAGGAAAATCAAGTAAAACTTTTAAGAGTACTACAGGAACGAAAAATAGTAAAAATCGGAAGTGTAGCTGAGGTGCCGATAGATGTAAGAATTATCGTGGCTACTAATGAAGGCCTTAAAAATGCAGTCGATGATAGTAAGTTTAGATCAGACATATACCATCGGTTAAATGAATTTAAAATAGAGTTAACTCCATTAAGAGGTAGAAAACCAGATATTAGATTGTATTCATACTATTTTTTAAACAAGGCCAATAAGTCGCTAAATAAAGAAGTAGAGGGTTTTGAGGAAGAGGCTATGAATAAGCTGATTAATTACTATTGGCATGGTAATATTAGGGAACTTCTCAATGTCGTTAAAAGAGCAGTGCTTCTTTGTTCAGGAAAGCAAATTCAAACAAAAGACCTGCCGATTGAGATTGTAAATGGTGATAAGTCCGAAAATGAGATGAGTGATCTACCACAAAACGATGGACATAATTTAAGATCAGCCTCGGAGATAGCTGAGAGACAAATGATTTTGAAAATTTTGAAAAAGGTAAATTTTAATAAAACGAAGGCAGCAGAGGAATTATCTATTAATAGAAAGACACTATACAACAAATTGAAGGCTTACAATATTGAACACTAAGACGCTTCTTATGCTATTATTATATGTCAATAAGTGTTTGCCAAGAACTAAGATTTAGTTGACGAAAAGTTTATTTTATGAGTGAAAACCAAGGAGAAGATTCTAAGAATTCATTAAGAAATTCTGGTGATAAGGATGACAGTATTTTTAGTAAGGGCGATAAAGGTCTTAGTCATGAACAAGCCAGATCTGTAAAGCACGATATTAGAAATTCTCTGGCAAATGTTGAATTGGCTATATATCACCTCAGAAGTGAAGTTCCTACGAATAAATCAACAGAAGATCTTTTTGAAATCCTGGAGAGAGGATGTAAACAAATTGAAAGCATCATTACAGAGAGACTATAATGAAGTAACTGATAGTAGTTGTATAACAACTTACACAATAATGATTTTCTGATTAGTTAAATCAACAATTAATGCATCTATAAATAAAATAAATTATATTTATTGTTAATTTTATCACATAATTTGTAGTTACTGTCTTTTGGCAAGGTTTATGTCTTTTTTCGACAGAATATATTTTTTGATCTATAAACATTATTTTTTTAGGTATGAATAATCAAGATATTATCGAGGAACAGTCAAATAGTCCAACGTTCTTCCATTACATGTTGGCACATGATATAAAAAGTCCAATTAATCAGGTTAAAGGTTTACTTTATGTTCTCAAGAAGTCTCTTAATGACGAGGAAGAATTGCTCAAAATTCTAAATCTGGCAATAGCTTCTAATGAAAGGCTCTATGCCAAAGTTGAGGACCTTCTTGAAAACTGCAACAATGACCAAAAAAGAACAGAAGAGATAAATTTTTCTAATCTACTGGAAGGAATCAAGAAAAATTTATCAACGATGCAGGATGATGAAAATATTAAGTTGATTGAAAATATTGATGAGTCAATTAACTATTATGGAGATCCGGTTTTGTTACATTCCATCATTCAAAACCTATTAGAGAATGCGATTAAATATCGAAAGAAGGGCTCTAAAGAATGTGTAATCATAATTAGTATTCAGCAGAGTGCCGAAAACATTGTTCTTAAAATCACGGATAATGGTATTGGCATTAATGAGAATAAGCTGCCTTATATTTTTGAACGAAATTACAGGGCTAATGATGACGAGAAAGGCGGGTCAGGTGTAGGACTTTATCTAGTGAAAAAGACCTTAAATGAATTAAATGCAAGTATAAATGTGAAAAGTGAGGTAGATGCAGGTTCCACCTTCACAATTGTTTTACCTAGTTCTCCTTTGCAAAAGGCAGTTTGAAGCAACATGATTTTAGCCTAGTAATTTTATCCCCTTTCAATATTTAACTGCTTTTTTCATATATTTCTATATGAAAAAGGCTTACTACTTAATCTTACTCACTGTTTTATGCGCTTGTGGTTCAGAGGAAATAGCTGACAGAAGTGAAGCCCATTGGCAGAACATATACGATCAGTTACAAGAAGCACTAATTCTGGCAGAAGCAGGTGATACAATCAATATTCCAGAAGGATTTTTCTTATTTGACAAGAGCCTTTTGCTTGATACAAAGGACTCAATTGTAATTCAAGGTGCAGGAATTGATAAAACCATTCTTTCCTTTAAGGGTCAGTCTGAAGGTGCTGAGGGTATTAAGATAAGTGATTGTAGTCATATACAATTATTAGACTTCACTATTGAGGATGCAGCAGGTGATAATATTAAAGTGACCGATACTGATTATATCACCTTCAGGCATGTAAAAGCTCAGTGGACAGGAGAAGTGAGTGAAAATAATGGTGCTTATGCTTTTTATCCTGTCCTCTGCAGAAATGTTTTAATTGAACATTGTATTGCCATTGGAGCTTCTGATGCCGGAATTTATGTAGGCCAATCTGATACAGTAGTCATCAGACATAACATTGCCAGACAAAATGTGGCAGGAATAGAAAGTGAAAATAGCAATATGGTGGAAGTGCACCACAACGAAGCAATCAATAATACTGGTGGTATATTAGTGTTCGACCTACCGGGATTAACACAATACGGATCAAATATAAAGGTCTACAATAACATCATAAAAGATAACAATCATAGTAATTTTGCGCCAGAAGGAAATATCGTTGGAGTGGTACCTCCCGGCACAGGTTTAATGGTGCTTGCCACTGAAGATGTTGAGGTTTACGATAACCAGATTATAGATAACCGAACTGTGGGTATTGCGGTAATCAGCTATGAATTGGTGGCTGCTATTAGTGAGGAGGAAGCAAAGGCGGAAGGAGAGGGAAGTGCCCAAAGAGTGAATAGTAATTATCAGTTAGATGAGGAGTATGACCCTTATCCTACTCAGATTAAAGTTTTACAGAACGAAATTAGCAATAGTCATTGGTTTGCTACTTTCAGCCATGACTTCGGTATGCTTTTCAATTTCAAATTTCCTTTTAATCCACCCGATATAGCCTTCGATGGTTTTATCAAAGAAGGAAAAGCGCCTAAAGAAGTACTTTGTATGGTTAATAATGAAGATTGGAAATTTGTGAACCTGGATGCTCCAAATGATTTGGAAGACTTAAATCAAGAGAAAGATAATTTTTTGTGTAAATGAGCAGAATTGTAGTCATACTATTTGTGGTCTTCTCATTAGGTTGTTCTGGTAAAAAGGAAGATGTTTATAAAACAGTAGAGACAACAGAGGGTATTAGTTTTACAAAAACTGATAAAAAGAATGCTGTTGGTCTTCAGAAACTATCCGACTATAAATTCTTTCAAGGTAAGTTGGCTGAATTAAAGCCAGCCAAGAATGTAATTCCTTATGAGTTGAACTCTCCTCTTTTCTCGGATTACGCACATAAAGCACGATTTGTAAAGTTTCCCGAGGGCACTTCAGCTGACTATAATGCTGAGGAGGTGCTGGAATTTCCTGTGGGCACAATTCTCATCAAGAACTTTTATTATCCTTCAGATTTCAGAATGCCTGATGGGGAAAAACGGATAATTGAAACACGCTTATTACTACATAAAAAAGATGGCTGGCAGGCCTTACCTTATGTTTGGAACGATGAGCAAACAGAGGCTTTTTTAAAATTAACCGGGGCAACAAAGAATGTGTCTTGGTTAGATGAAGAAGGAAAACAACAACAGATAGCTTATGCAGTGCCTAACATGAACCAGTGTAAGAGTTGCCATTCATTTAATGGAAAGATTAAACCAATTGGGCCATCAGCCAGACAACTTAATAAAGATTATCACTTTGAATCAGGCACTAAGAATCAACTCCAATATTTGGCTGATAAGAAATATTTAAAAAATCTGCCCAGCCAAAATGAAATTCCTAAACTGGTCAATTATCAAAATCATGCGGCTCCATTAGATGATCGCGCACGTGCCTATCTGGAAATTAATTGCGGTCATTGTCATCGTAAAGAAGGACCTGCAAAAAACTCTGCACTTGAGCTTTTAAGCAAAGTCGACAATCCTGCGGCATGGGGTGTGGGAAAAACGCCAATTGCTGCCGGCAAAGGTTCAGGTGGATTTAAATATGACATCCTGCCTGGCCACCCTGAGCAATCAATCTTGCTTTACAGGATGAATTCTTTGGATCCTGGTATTATGATGCCTGAATTGGGTAGAAAGATGGTTCACAAAGAAGGTGTGGCCTTAGTAAAGCAGTGGATTGCCGAAATGGACTAAACACGAATTCTACTGTTTTTTATTGTTTTCTCTTAATACAACTAACATTGCAACGATAAGTAACACGTTACTTATTGGACCAGCTAAGCGAGCACTTAGCCATTCGTTTTGCTCCGCCATTTCATATAAGTTAATAGCGAGTAGAACTAACGAGAGTCCAATAACAAAATAGGGAGCATATTTTTTATGCTTCATTTCTTACTCAATAATTGGGATTTGATAAGTTTTACAAATTTCTTTCAAGTCAGATAATTCTTGAAAATAGTTTTCTTTATCCAGAGTAATTGATCGCGACTTACCACTTTTTGATTTCAAAATATGAGACTCTCTAATTCCTGATTTGAACTTAATCATATCAATTTCGTCAAGTTCAATTTTTCCATCTGGAAATCTAATAAACTCATTTGCTATTAAGGCAATTAAAGATAGTGTTCCGAAGATTAGCCAAAAGTAGGACAGGAATTCCTCAAAATTAAATGACCTACTGGCTAACTGTAATAATGCATTAACTGTATTTACTATAAAAATGATTCTTAACAACCAGCCTTGAGTTTTGTAATTGTCGTTAATAATTAAGAAGCCATCAATAATTCTAAATTTCTTATAAGATTCTATTTCCTTTCTCATAAATAAAAAAGGGCTTTTACAAGCCCTGATTTTTTGCGATTAATTCTGCCAAGTCTAGCACTTTAACGCTACCTTCTTTTTCTTTATTCTTAACGCCATCGCCCATCATAGTCATACAGAATGGACAACCAGCTGCAATAACTTCAGCACCAGTATCTAATGCTTCTTCAGTTCTTTCTATGTTTATTTCTTTATTGCCAGGCTCAGCATCTTTAAACATTTGAGCACCGCCAGCACCGCAGCATAAACCTTTGGTTTTACAACGCTTCATTTCAACTAGCTCAGCATCCAAAGCTTTAATTACATCTCGAGGTGCTTCATATACGCCATTAGCCCTTCCTAAATAGCAGCTATCATGGAAAGTAATTTTCTTCCCTTTGAATTCGCCACCATCTTTTAAAGTAACTTTTCCATCGTTGATAAGTCCTTGTAAGAAAGTGGAATGATGCACTACATCATAGTTACCTCCTAATTCAGGGTATTCATTTTTTAGTGTGTTGAAGCAATGCGGGCATGCCGTTACTATCTTCTTCACATTGTAGCCATCTAATACCTGAATGTTGCTCATGGCCTGCATCTGAAAAAGGAACTCATTTCCACCTCTTCTGGCAGGGTCACCTGTACAGCTTTCTTCAGGGCCTAATACGGCAAAATTGATTCCTACCTCGTTTAATATTTTAGTGAAGGCAATGGTAACAGCCTTGTATCTGTCATCAAAAGAACCTGCACAGCCTACCCAAAACAATACCTCAGGGCTTTCACCTTTGGCACTCATTTCCTGCATGGTGGGTACTTTATATGTTTTATCGCTCATAACTGATCGTTTATATCGTATTTAAAATCTTAACTATTAATTATTTACTTTATCTGCCCAATTGAACCTGTCCGTAGGAGGAAACTTCCATGGGGCAAAGTTAGTCTCTACGTTTTGGAACATGCTATTCCAGCTTTGCGGAGAGCTTGATTCTTCCATTGCCATGTATCTTCTCATCTGTAGAATAATATCCAATGGATTAATGTTGATAGGACAAGCTTCAACACAAGCGTTACAAGAAGTACAAGCATTTACTTCTTCGGCAGTAATGTAATCTCCTAAAAGTGATTTACCATCTTCTGATGGCTTACCAGCTTGAAGGTTTAAACCAATCTCTTCAATTCTATCACGCGTATCCATCATGATTTTTCTTGGAGAGAGCTTCTTACCAGTAATATTGGCAGGGCATTGTTCTGTACACCTACCACACTCGGTGCAGGCATAAGCACCCATTAGGTCTGTCCAAAAGAGATCGTTTGCATCCTTAGCGCCAAATCTGGCAATTTCAGCAGGAGGTTCCGAACTTCCGGCATCACCCACGCCAAGCATGGCTTTAACCTCAGTGGTTACTTCATCCATATTTTTCATTTGGCCTTTAGGTACCAATCTGGCAAAATAAGTGTTAGGGAATGCCATGAAAATATGAAGGTGCTTAGAATATGTAACATAAAGCGCGAATCCTAAAATACCAATGATGTGGAACCACCATGCAAACCTTTCTACAAAATGTAGTGCGCTAACACTCATGCCCTCGAAAAGAGGTGTTAAGAAACTGCTGAAAAAGAAATCACCTGTTTGGGTATAATGAGGGTCGTTACCTTGAAGCAGCATGTCTGTGGCATTCATAGTAAGAATGGCAAACATCAGGATAATTTCAATTACCAGGATTAAATTACCATCAAGCTTGGGCCATCCTGCCAGGGTGGTAAACCTTTTAATGCCAAGTATATTTCTTCTAATTAAGAATACTACGCAGGCCAAAAGAACAGCCACTGCCAGGAATTCAAAAATATTAATGGCTACAGTGTAGAAATCACCTAAAACTGGGGCGAAAATTCTATGCGTGCCAGCAATACCATCAATGATGAACTCTAGCACTTCCAGGTTGATTATTAAGAAACCAGCGTAGATCAGAAAGTGGAAAAAAGCAGGAATAACCTTTTTGAACATTTTCTTCTGGCCAAAGGCTACAAGTAACATATTCTTTGTTCTTTCACCTTTTTGGTCTGATCGGTCAATATCTTTACCGAGCTGAATATTTTTTTTGATCCTCCCTATCCTTTTTGATAAGAGGTAACCTGCAACCGCAAGTACCAGAAGGAAAGCTATTTGTGAGATGTATGCCATTTTATCTATTTGTTGAACTTTGAACTTTTTTCAATTTATTTTTAAAATATTTTTGCAGGATAAATTATCTTATCTACTTTTGCACCACTCTAACACGGTGCTATAGCTCAGTTGGTAGAGCATCGGACTGAAAATCCGTGAGTCGGTGGTTCGAGTCCACTTAGCACCACAAGCCTCGCTTAGAAATAAGTGAGGCTTTTTTTGTGTTATTGTTATCCTATCAACTGCTGAACTCATTTTTATCTTTTTTGTGAGTATTTCTTACAAATGAAATTTAAAAATAATATATGAGTATAAAAATAGTATGCATACATACTATTTTTGCACTAATTTAAAATCAATACAGATAAGCAATTTACTTCTCTTATCAGCTAGAAGTATTATTTTGCATCTTGTTAAAAATTCCCGGATTTGATAGATCAAAAATTCATTTTTGAATATTTTTTGAATGTGACTAATGTGTTTGTAGCTCACCTTATGTGGGGAGTAGCTATATCGCTGATACTCTGGTATTTCCACAGCCTTTATCAGCGTAAGCACCTTAAGTTGTGGTCCTTAAGCTGGTTAGCATATTCCTTTTACTTAACCTTTGCGTTTAGTGCTTTATATTTTGCTGATGCCGAGGGGCCTAACTTTCTACAGCTTCTTTTCACATTCCTGTATACCATGGCCGCATTTGCCCAAGTGTTTTGGCTATTGAACGGAGCTTATAATCTCATTCAAAAGAAGAGTCTTAGTAACAAATGGGAATTCTTAATTTATGGGCTTGTAATTGTGATTTCACTGTTAACCACACAACTCTACCTGTTTTTTGATGATTCTCAGGTAATTTATTCATTCATAATTCCTTTTGGATTAAAATCGTTGATTGTTGGTATTGCCTTTATTCTGGCAGGAATCATCATCATGCGCGTTGGTAGAAAAGATAAAACGGTAGGTAAAAAACTACTATGGATTAGTTTTGTGCTATATGGTTTTGAGAATTTACATTATCTGAGAGGCGTGTTTGAAATGTTTATTGATGATTCTCACATGTTTGAGATAGGTTACCTATATGGTTCTATTGATTTTCTGTTGTTGGCGCTTATAGGAATAGGCATGATTATTTGGTTGCTTGAAGATGAGCGCACAACCCTTGAGAAAACCAATAGGGAATTAGACAGTTTCCTCTACAGTACATCACATGATTTAAGAGCTCCGGTTGCCTCATTACTTGGTCTTATTAACCTTGCCAAACATGATATCAAAGAAGATCAAGGTAAGCAGTATGTAACTATGATGGAGGAACGTGTAAAAAAACTAGATCATATTTTTAGTGATATTCTGAATTACTCCAGAAATATAAAAACTGAAATTAAACCTGTGGTTTTTAGATTGGGGGAAATTATTGATGATGTGATAGCAGATGTGAAGTTTAATGAAGGGGCCGACAGCATTAGGCTTGATTTTGAAGAACAATTACATCATATCTTAAAAACAGACTATTATCAGCTGAAGGTTGTACTTTCAAACCTCATTTCAAACGCAGTGAAGTATCATGACAATAACAAGCGAGATCAATGGATTGCCGTAAGGTTTGAGCGATTAGATAGAGATGTGCAAATTACTATTGCAGATAACGGCAAAGGAATCCACCCTGAAAGTCAGCATAAAGTTTTTGATATGTTCTACAGGGCTAGCAGTGAAGCTGAAGGCTCAGGTTTAGGCTTGTTTATCGTAAAACAAGCCTTGGAAAAGATCAATGGTCAAATAAGGCTCAATAGTGAAATTGGTGAAGGAAGTGAATTCAAAATTATTATTCATGATGCGGCTGTAAAACCGTTGAATACTAAAAATGCTTGAGTCGAATAACTTCTTTTTCAGCCAAATAACGCCATTTCCCCCTGGGAAGATCTTTTTTGGTTAAGCTTGCATAAACCGTTCTGTCAAGTTTAACAACCTCGTAGCCAAGATGTCCAAAAATTCTTCTTACAATTCTATTTCTCCCAATTACTATTTCTACACCAATTCGTGTTGCTTCAGGATTTAAAATAGCAATTTTTTCAACAGGAGCGTGCCCATCTTCAAGTTCCAGACCAGCTTCAATTTGCAGAAAGTGCTCCTCCGTTATAGGCTTGTCTAACTCCACCTGATAAATTTTTCTTACTTTATGGGAAGGGTGGGTTAATCTTTTAGCTAAAACACCATCATTGGTAAAAAGCAATAGACCTGTTGTATTTCTATCTAATCTGCCAACGGGGTAAATCCGTTCATCACAAGCCTTCTTAACTAAGTCCATTACCGTTTTGCGATCTTTGGGATCATCCATTGTGGTAATAAAACCCTTGGGTTTGTTAAGAAGCATGTAAACTAATTTTTCTCTTTTGATTACTTTCCCTTCAAAAGATACGATATCAGTAGGCTGTACTTTGTAGCCCATTTCCTTAATTACTTTGCTGTTAACAGTAACCTTTCCTTCGGCAATGTGTGTATCAGCTTCGCGTCTGCTACAAATGCCTGAATTAGCAATGTATTTGTTAAGTCTGATTCCTTCATTACTGTCTTCTTCACCTACTTTCTTCTCCACAGCCTTGATTTTTTTCATATCATATGCTGGAACAGTACTATCGAACTTGGCTTTTTTGGGAGAATTCTTTTTGTTGGGTGGTCGCTTTTTGAAAGGCTTTTTAGACATACAGATATATTTAAAGCAAAAGTAGCAATAATAGACCTGCTATCATAGGCTGAAACTTCAGTTAGTCAGATAAAAACTAATCCTCGTTTTCTTCACCTATTTTGTTTTCTTCCTGACTGAAATCTTTTGGTGTAGGTAAATCCTTAAGATCATTTATGCCAAAGTACTCCATAAAGTTTTGGCTGGTGCCATAAAGCAAAGGGCGTCCGATAGCATCGGATTTACCTTTAATTTCTACTAATTCTTTTTCAAGAAGCTTTTGCACCGTATAATCACAATTTACTCCTCTAATCTGCTCCATTTCACCTTTGGTGATAGGTTGTTTGTAAGCAATGATGGAAAGTGTTTCCAGAGCTGAAGTAGAGAGCCTTTTCTTGGATTGATGCTTAAGCATGATGCCAATACTGGCCTGGTAGGCAGGCTTGGTCATAAATTGATAACCGCCACCAATATATTCGATTTGAAAAGAGTATTCCTCAGCGGCATATTTCTCGGAAAGCTTTTTTATTGCATCCTCAATATCCTGCTTGGGTACATCTGCCTCAAACATTTCAGTTAAGCATCTTTGAATCTCCTGTAACTTCAATGGAGAAGTGGCACAGAAAATCAGTGCTTCAATATGGTTAAGAAGAAAATTCAAATATTATGAATTGTCTTGTGCTAATTTAGCTTCTATTGATTGGGTAGTGTGTGGTACAGCTCTCAGCCTTTCCTTTGAAATTAGTTTACCAGTGCTTGAGCAAATGCCATAAGTACCATTCTTTATTCTCACTAAAGCGTTTTCCAGGTTAGTGATAAACTTTTGTTGTCTGGCGGCCAGCTGGTTCATGCTTTCTTTTTCCATGGTATCAGCACCGTCTTCCAAAACTTTCACATTACCTACAGTGCCGTCAGTACCTGAATCAGCAGATCTGGTAATAGTTGATTTAATATAACTTAGTTCTTGCTTAGCTTTATTTAACTTTTCAGTGATTAGCTCTTCAAATTCTTGAAGTTCAGCATCTGTATATCTGGTTTTTTCCTGTTCACTCATAGCTTACACTTTTTAAACTTCGGCAAAAATATGTGCTTTAATCGAAATGCAAAATTATTGTTGACTAAATTCTGATATTAAATATTTGTTGACAAATTGTTATTAATGGATTATTTGGTTATTTCAGTCAGTATCCAAATATTATTTCTTCTTTCTATTAGAGAACGCAACACCAACTATTATAAGCACTATCCCGATATAATGCCAGAAAATGAGTACTTCTCCATCAATAATTCCCCAAATAATAGCTACGATAGGGATGAGGTATGTAACGAAACTTGTAAAAACAGGAGAGGTGAGTTGTACTAATCTGTTAAAAATTATTAGAGCAAAGGCTGTACCTACAACCCCAAGGATACTAATGTAAGTCAAACTTAAATAGGCACCTTCTTTATTGGACATTACTTCTAAAAAGTCAGTATATCCAAAAAGATAAAAAGTGGCCAGAGGACTAATTAAAAGTAAAGATATGCTTGTTATTATTTTGGGAGTTAAAACACTGAACTGATGTTTTAAAATGTTCAGGTTGAAGCCATAGCAAAGTGTGGCAGCTATCACGAAAAATGCGTAGTAGTTGAAATTTCCTAATTCTCCTCCTGATCCGGCTACTATCAAAAGTACTGTTCCTGCGAAACCTAGAGTAATGCCTAAAACATCTTGCTTTTTAAGCTGGCCGCCAAAAAAAAGGACGCCTACAACTAATGCGAAAATTGGGGTAAGGGCATTTAAAACCCCGGTTATTCCACTAGCAAGTTGAGTTTGAGCAATTGCAAATAAAAATGCAGGGCCAAAGCTTCCAATCATTCCGGAAATGAAAAGCCATTTCCACTGCCTTGGTGTTAAAGTCTTTAGTTTAGGAAGTGATAGTGGTACTAGCACTATGGCTGCGGTAAAAATACGCAAAGCACCAACCTGTCCTGCACTAAACACATCTAATCCTCTTTTTATAAGTATAAAAGAGCTACCCCAAATTAAGGCCAGAAAAATAAGTAATCCCCAAACCAGTATTGGTTTTGCTTCAGGTTTTTCGCTCATAAAATTATGCTAGATCAGCCGCCAATACTTCGTTTACTTCATCTAAGGTGTCGAGTACTTCCTGATAGCTGTTACCTTCTACCAAGCGGGTTCTGTAAGGTTTGAAATTGTAAATGCCTTTAAAATAATTGGTGTAATGTCTGCGCATCTCAAAAATGCCCTTTTTCTCACCTTTCCATTCAATGGAGAATGCTAAATGCTTTTTGGCAATGGCTACTCTTTCTGCCAGGTCAGGGGCTGCAAGCTTTTCTCCTGTAGCTATATAATGTTTGATTTCATTAAATATCCATGGGTAACCAATGGCGGCTCGGCCAATCATGATACCATCAACCCCATATTTATTTTTATATTCTAATGCTTTTTCAGGAGAGTCAATATCTCCGTTACCAAAAATAGGAATATGTATGGAAGGATCATTTTTAACTTCAGCTATATAATCCCAATTGGCCACACCCTTATACATTTGCTTTCTTGTACGACCATGTATTGACAATGCCTGAATACCAACATCCTGAAGTCTTTTAGCAACTTCCTGAATTTTGATAGTGCTGTCATCCCATCCTAAACGGGTTTTAACTGTAACGGGCTTGTTTACCTGCTTTACAATTTCAGCAGTCATTTCCTGCATCTTTGGTAAATCCAATAGTATGCCGGCACCAGCACCTTTGCAGGCAACTTTTTTCACAGGACACCCATAATTAATATCTATTATTTCAGGATCAGCTTCTTCTGCTATTGCTGCAGCTTCACGCATAGAGTCAATCTTGTCACCAAAAATCTGAATGCCGATAGGGCGTTCATAATCGTAAATGTCAAGTTTCTGGACACTTTTAGCTGCATTGCGGATTAGGCCTTCCGAAGAAATAAATTCTGTGTACATCAGGTCAGCCCCATTTTCCTTACATACTGCTCTAAACGGAGGATCACTCACATCTTCCATAGGTGCTAAAAGCAACGGGAAGTCTCCTAATTCTATGTTTCCTATCTTTACCAATTTGTAAATATGAATTTTGCTGTAAATTTACGCTTTATATGAATTCTTTCGAAGACAATCTTCCACTAAAACATAATAAGAATCCCTGGGTATCACTCATAACTTTTGTATTGCTGTTTATTGCAGCTAATGTGCTGGGTCAACTTATTGGTGTTGTAGCAGCAATTTTGGTTGCTCAGGTGCCATTGGCTGAAGCTATGACTGTATTTGAGCCGCCATATGCTAATGATACAAAGGCTGTAATTTATACCGCCCAAGGCATAAGTCACTTACTAGGTTTTACTGGCTTCGCACTCTTTTTCATCAAAGTAGTGGACGACCAAAGGCTCACAATGTATTTTAATAGAAAAAGGTTCACTGCAAAGCAGGCATTAGTGGTAGCAGCACTTACCTTTTGCTTCATGATTTTCAACTCAGTTGTGATCGACTGGAATATGAATATAGAATTCCCTGATTTTATGCGAGGTTTTGAAAACTGGGCAAGAAATATGGAAGACCAACTAATGGAGCTTACCAAGCTTTTGAGCACTTACGATAGTTTCGGTGAAATGCTACTGGCACTTATAGTTATTGGAGTGTTGCCAGCTGTTGGTGAAGAACTTATTTTTAGAGGCTTATTACAAAATAAACTTCAGGTTATTGCCAAAAATCCTCATGTGGCCATTTGGGTCACAGCCATTATTTTTGGCGCTTTTCATATGCAGTTTTATGGAGTTGTACCCAGAATTTTATTAGGTGCGCTTTTTGGTTATATTTATTATTATTCTGGTAATATATGGTATGCGGTAATCGCTCATTTCGTAAATAACGGACTGGCCGTAATTGCAGCTTATGTAGGACCAAGAGTTTCAGAAGATTGGGATGCAACCGAAATGGATACAGCAATGCCTGTATATGTTTCACTAGTGGGGCTGGTAGCCTGTATTTATTTATTCAGATTTTTTTATCAATACATGCAAAAACAGCTCAATGGCTAAATGGCAAACCATATACAAAACAGAGTTACTTTACAGAGCTGAAATAATTAAATCTCATCTGGAAGAAGGTTCGATTGATACAATCATCTTGAATAAAATGGATTCAGCTTATCAAATTAATGGCCATTACGAGATTAAGGTTAATCCTGATCAAGTGATAAGGGCCATCAAAATTATTGAGAATGACATCACGTTTGGATAAATACAGCAATCTCACACAAAGAATTATTGCTGCAATTATTGGAGTAGCACTCATACTTTTTTGTATAGTTTATAGTCAATGGACTTATTTTGCTGTGTTTTTTGTGCTTTGTATGCTTACCCAGCTTGAATTTTACAAACTGGTAGGTTTAGATGGTGCACTTCCTCTCAAGTTTTGGGGAACCATAACAGGCTTATCGGTTTATACAATAACTTTTTTAGTGCGCGCTCAGCATCTTGATCCTCGCATTTACTTCGCTATTGCACCCATTGGTGCAACCGTTTACTTTGTGAAACTTTATAAAAAGAATGACACCAAGCCATTTACTAATATAGCCTACACCTTTCTGGGTATTATATATGTGGCCATACCTTTTTCATTATTACATATTGCAGTTTTTTATAATGGAACTTATAGCTTTCAAATAATATTAGGCGCCCTTTTTATACTGTGGGCCAGCGATACAGGTGCTTATTTTGCCGGGGTAAGGTTTGGTAGAACCAAATTATTCGAAAGAATTTCTCCTAAAAAAACCTGGGAAGGTGCTTTAGGCGGTACCATACTGGCCTTTTGTTTAGCGGCTTTAATGGCTCATAATTTTGATGAAATAGCCGACTGGCAATGGTTCTGCATTGCAGGTATTATTGTAATAGCAGGCACTTATGGTGATTTAGTAGAATCGCTCTTTAAAAGAAGTATAGATATCAAAGATTCAGGCAGTATAATTCCCGGACATGGCGGCTTTTTGGATCGCTTTGATGGACTTTTGTTGTCCGCACCATTTATTTCTGCTTTTTTGATGCTTTTCGACTGATTTTTATAACTTTCGGCCATCAAAAAGCAAAATTGAACCTACAAATCACTAATTTTGCTCAAAGTTTTTATAAAAAACACAAAATAATATGGGTTATATAGAACCGGCTCCAATTAAAGACTTAGAGAATCCTTTTGAGTCGATGATGTCAAGATTTCATATCGCAGCCCAGCACTTAGGACTAGATGATGAAATCTACAATGTTTTAAAATCTCCAGCACGTCAAGTTATTGTAACGCTACCTATCACGATGGATGATGGGTCTATTCAAGTGTTTGAAGGTTACCGAGTTATTCACTCAACTATTTTAGGGCCATCAAAAGGTGGTGTAAGGTATGATATGGGTGTAAACATTGATGAGGTAAAAGCTTTAGCCGCTTGGATGACGTGGAAATGTGCGGTGGTTGATATTCCTTATGGCGGTGCCAAAGGGGGAATCAAATGTAACCCAAGAGCGATGTCAGCAGGTGAAATCGAAAGGTTAACTCGTGCTTATACTGAAGCTATGGTAGATGTATTTGGTGCTGATAGAGATATTCCAGCTCCGGATATGGGTACAGGCCCTAGAGAAATGGCATGGATGATGGATGCCTACTCAAGGTCTAAAGGTATGACTGTAAATGCGGTTGTTACTGGTAAGCCATTAGTTTTAGGTGGTTCGTTAGGTAGAACAGAAGCTACAGGCCGTGGCGTTATGGTATCAGCTTTAGCTGCAATGGAAAAATTAAAAATCAATCCTTATAAAGCTACTATGGCTGTTCAAGGTTTTGGTAATGTTGGTTCATTTGCTGCTTTATTGTTAGAGGAAAGAGGTGCCACTATCAAGGCCATTTCTGATATTTCGGGTGGTTATTTTAATGATAATGGTATTAACATTAAGGAGGCAATCGATTACAGAAATAATAACAATGGAACTTTAGAAGGCTTCCAGGGTGCTGAGAAAATAGATGGCAATGAAGTTCTTGAATTAGAGGTTGATGTACTAATTCCAGCAGCTAAGGAAGATGTTATTAATAACGATAACGTAAACAACATCAAGGCTAAGCTAATTGTGGAAGGTGCCAATGGTCCAACTTCGGCAAAAGCTGATAAAGTAATTAACGAAAAAGGCATAATGGTAGCTCCTGATATTTTGGCTAATGCAGGTGGTGTTACGGTGTCTTACTTTGAGTGGGTACAAAACAGACTTGGCTATAAATGGACAGGTGAGCGCGTAAACAGAAGATCGGACAGAATTATGAAAGATGCTTTCGAGATGGTTTACAAAACAAGCCTTGAATACAATGTGCCAATGAGAATTGCTGCTTATATAGTAGCAATTGATAAGGTTGCTAAAACATATAAATTTAGAGGAGGTTACTAAAATACTAACCAAGCCTAATTTTAAGATAAAAAGAAAAGCGCTGGTTAGGCGCTTTTTTTATATTTGTTAAAAAATTCATGTTATGACTTTACATAAAGAAGGACGAAAGATTCTATTCTTTTCGCTAATCATATTTGTAGGTATTTACTTTTTGGTGGATTACCTTACTGATGCACCTGAATGGGTAAATAATAGTGTTTTAGGGATATTAGTAGTTGTTTATTTCCTTATTCTGCAATTCTTCAGAAACCCGTCATTCAAAATTGTAAAGAATGATAAGCATGTGCTGGCTCCGGCAGATGGAAAAGTGGTGGTGATTGAAGACGCTGAAGAAACAGAGTACTTTAAAGAAAAGAGAAAGCAGATATCCATATTCATGTCACCTGTAAATGTGCATGTAAATAGAAGTCCAATTGCAGGAGTTGTTAAGTTCTGTAAATACCATGCGGGTAAATACCTGGTTGCATGGCACCCAAAATCAAGTACGGAAAATGAGCGAACTACTATTGTGGTTGAA
The DNA here is from genome assembly GCF_016734805.1 of Marivirga atlantica. Classification (GTDB taxonomy): domain Bacteria; phylum Bacteroidota; class Bacteroidia; order Cytophagales; family Cyclobacteriaceae; genus Marivirga; species Marivirga atlantica. The sequence goes on along the minus strand of NZ_JAERQG010000001.1, from coordinate 127,997 downwards.
AAGCCAGATGGTGTTCAAGTACTTTTCAGACAGATTGCAGGTGCAGTTGCCAGAAGAATTAAATGGTATGTGAATGAAGGTGATGCTGTAGATCAAGGTGCTGAATTTGGCTTCATTAAATTTGGCTCCAGAGTAGATGTTTTTCTTCCACTTGATGCCAAAATAAATGTAAACATTGGTGATAAAACTAAAGGAGGAAGAACGATTCTTGCAGAGCTATCCTAATAAAATTAAGATAAGATATTTCAAAAGGCTAAAATTGAAAGTTTTAGCCTTTTTTGTTATTAATTTTTGTATTCGAAGTCATGTCCATTGACAATAACATCACCGAAGTTTTTGACCAAGATTTTTTTGTCGTTTTCTTCTGACTTAATTAAAACACGAAGGTGACATCTTATATGCTTGTCATGTTCTAAACTTAAATGAGGGCTATTAAATTGAATAAAAATAGTGTCCTGAACGTATTTGGAAGGTAGTCCCAAAGGTTTATCAAGCTTAATTTTAAACCAGTTGTAATCGAAAGAACGGTTAAGTCTTCTGAGTTTAACCCTATCCACAATTTTACCAGAAGTAATGCCTAGAACAGCTCTTAATGCTACATTTTCTTTAGGACTGTGCAGTTGTAGTTTCTTACCAACTCTATTTTGAGGATGGATGGTGTTGTTGGTGAAAATTCTGGTCAGTGACCTGAAACTAAAGTTTCTGTTAAAATCATCGATAATGCTGAAATCCACTTTGCGCCAGTAGCCCTTCATCATATCGAAACTACTAATCCCTGTTACGTAAAAAGCTATTAAAAGAGTAAACCGAAAAGCTGAAGCCCAGTAAGTGGTTACTGCATGATCTCTGCCAACAATTAGACCGTCCGCTACAAAGCTCAAAATAATTAAGATGGAAAAACTCATGGCCATAAATACTTTCAGCCGTTCGTATTGAGGCAAAATTCTATAGCTGAAGTATTTTGAGTTATTGATACAATTATTGATGATAATTGCCCATGATTGAATAAAAATAAGAAAGGCAATATAGAAAAGAATGATCCAACCTTCGAAAAGGAAAAAGTCATACAAGCCGTGAACAAAACTGCCTAACAGGAAGTACATAATGACCAAATTCCATTTCCATTGTTTATACTTGAACTTACTTAGGATAATTCCATAAACACAGAAAGAAGCATCTACCATATGGCCTATAGCAGAATACATGGCCCTACCAATAAAAATCTGCCCTCCAATATTTCTGAAATACAATAAGTTTTCAATGAAGGCGAAACCTAAGGCGGATAAACAAGCATAGTAAATAAGGTCGATAGGCTCATCTACTTCTTTGGTGAAAAAAAGCACTACCAGAACCGGGAGTATTTTTACGAATTCTTCAACTAAGCCTATATTAAACCATGAGTAGACAAAGAGATTATATAGGGCATTATTGCTGAAATGAATGTCAAAAGTCAGTTTAAGAAAATCAGTTATTGGGAATACCAGGAAGGTGCATAACATACCAAGAATCAGCGCCAGTATGCTAATACTTATTTTCTCTTGATTGAAAAAATCGAGCTTGTGGAGGTAGTATGCCCATATAACGAGAATAAGGGTGGCGAAGAAGACTCCAATTAGATTTACTTCTGTAAAAACTGCCAATATTTTATACCAATAAGAGCTATGGCTTTTAAGTACCATTTCCTCATTATGCAGTTGAAAAATCTCAAGGTTTAAACCATTTTCCGGTAAAACCAGAGACACAAAAAAGCCAATAACAAAGACGATTATGGTAACCGCAAAGAAGGATCGGGTCATTCCCTTTTTTAGGAAAAGCTTCTTATTCCTGCTGGCTCTGTATTTATTAAGGATGAATAAACCAAAAATACTAAAGGTAGTAATGAGTACTGCAAGCGAGAAAACCATAGGTGTATATTAGAAAGCTAATATACTGCTCAAGAGTTAAAATAGAAATTAGTGCTTATTGGCTAATTGACCACAGGCAGCGTCAATATCTTTACCTCGGCTTCTACGCACATTCACGATCACACCTTTATCTTCTAAATAATCGGCAAAGGCATCAAGTTTGTCATCACCTGTGTTGGTGAAGTCAGCCATGTCTATAGGATTATACTCTATTAGATTTACCTTAGCAGGAACATACTTGGTAAACTGGTGAAGTTCTTTAGCGTCATCAATGCTATCATTAAAACCTTCGAAAACACAATATTCAAAGGTGATTCTGTTGCCAGTTTTGTCATAATAATACTCTAGCGCTTCTCTTAAAATAGGTAAGTTATTGGCATCATTGATAGACATGATTTGGCTACGCTTCTCATCATTGGCCGCATGTAAAGAAAGTGCCAGATTAAACCTTACTTCATCATCACCCAGTTTCTTGATCATTTTGGCAATACCCGCTGTGGAAACGGTAATTCTTTTTGGTGACATGCCTAGTCCTTTTTCTGAAGTAATATGATCAATAGACTGAAGTACATTTTTATAATTAAGCAAAGGCTCACCCATGCCCATATATACTATATTTGAAAGTGGCATGTCATAATGTTCTACAGCCAGATTTTTGATCATTACTACCTGATCATAAATTTCGGCAGCTTCCAAATTACGCATCCTTTTAAGGTAACCTGTAGCGCAGAATTTACAACTTAAAGAGCAGCCCACTTGTGAAGAAACACAGGCTGTCATTCTATTTTCCGTAGGAATTAAAACGCCCTCTACCTCATTGCCATCATGCAGTTTAAAAGCCACTTTAATGGTTCTGTCATTACTCACTTGTTTGGAAGCAATGGTGATTCTATTAATGCAGTAGTTTTCATCGAGCCATTCTCTGAGTTGTTTGGACAGGTTAGTCATGTCTTCAAAAGTTGAAGCAGACTTAATCCAAAGCCACTCATAAATTTGCTTAGCTCTAAAAGCTTTTTCACCAGCTTCAGTTAAATCAGCAGCAATCTCTTCAACAGACATCTTTCTAATGTCCTTTTTGCTGAGCTTAACTTCAATAACTTCTTTAGGTAAGTGTTTCGCTTTTTCTACTTTCTGCATGATGCAAAGTTAATTCAATTAGGCAACAAAAGCAGATCGAGTTTAAAATAGTTCCAAATGCTATTGAGTAAAAATTTTAGTGGTTTTGTAATAAAGCCAAGTTCATTGACACTAATTGAATAAAAGGAAAAATTATGAAAGTTGAAGTAATTACACCTCGGATCAACAAGTGGTTTAATACAGGATTTTACTTACTGATGACTACTTTAGGCGCTTTGATGCTGATATTATTCAAGGATTTAACCTGGGCCGGAATCAATTTAAATCTGGCATTAATTTTTGATCCTTTTGATCAATCTGTACCGTTTTCAAAACGACCGTTTTACCAAAAAACATTGCTTATAACTCAATTAGCACTTGGCTGTATTCTATTAGTGGTAGGTTTCTTCTTTAAATAATATCAGTACTGATTTACTTTTAAATTGGTATATTCAGGTTTAAAGTAAATGAAAAATGAAGAACAAGAAATTAAGAGGTGTATTGCTGCTAGTCGTTGGTGTTTTTATCATCATCTGGGCAATTCAACATCAGCCGAGCGATGCTTTGGTGAATGAAATCAACGGACTTTTTGATGATACTAGTTACAGTATGAGCGAACCTTGGTATTATGCTTCCTTAATTGTAGGCGGGTTGATATCTTTACAAGGATTAAGAGATTTCTTTAGCGGAAAGTGATATGTAGGATTCTCTTTGATGAGAGAATCCTATTTTATTACAAATTATACTTCACCATACACTTTTACCACAGCATCCTTAATGTAGTTATGGGTCAGGTGAAAATAGATGGTATCGGCAATTTCAGCTGGTTTTACCCATTTTGAGAAATCCATATCTGGCATGCTTTCTCTATTAGGTGGTGTATCAATAATACTCGGAACAATTACTTTGCACTGAATGCCTGTATCTTTTCTGTCAGCATTTATTACTTCAGCTAAAGTAAACACAAGTTTTTTGGCTAGGCCATAGGCTAATTTATCTTTTAATTCTGCAGCATCAGTTGCGGGCCGTGCACCAATAAGAAAAATTTGTCCGCCCTTACTCATTTTAGCAAGAAGTGGCTTAACCAAATTGTAAGCGGTATTAAAATTAAGTTTGATCTGCTTTTCAATAGCTTCTATTGAAGTGTTTTCAATGTTGCCCATTGCAAAACCTCCTACTGTTAGCACTGCTCCATTAATGCTGTTGAACTTGTTCTGCATTTCACTCACGGCTTTATCAGCTGCTTCTGGATTCGTTAAATCGGCAGAGAACTTTTCAAAGTCGCGTTTGTCACTTTGTGCTTTATCCTCATGAGCAAATAGGCCGAAAACATTGTGATTCTCGGCCATTAATTTGTCTACTACGGCTGATCCTAAATTGCCATCAGCTCCGCTTACTAAGATGTTCATTTTTTATTTTTCAAAGGTTATTCCATCTGGCTTTGCACCTAACATTTTTAGGTATTCACTTATATCTTTCACCATCTGGTCTGGACCGCAAACATAGAAATTCTGAGAGAAGCTGTCCACGTTTCTCTTGAGGAATTCCATTCCAATAGTCTCATTTAAGTGTCCATCAACTTTTTCGTCAGTTAGTGTTGATGTGAAGTTATTTCCTAGCAATTCTTGAAAGTAAGATTCTAAAATTACATCTTCTTGTTTTTTATTTGAGAAGATGAGTTTGTTGCCATTGAGTTTGCCCTCTTTTTCGAGCTGTTTAAATATGGCTATAAAAGGAGTTATTCCTGCACCACCTGCTATGAAAGTTCCTGTTCCTTTGTAATGAATAGCTCCCCAGGCATCATCAATTATGAGTTCATCACCTTCCACTAAACCATCTAATTCATTGGTGACTCCATCATGGTCACGATAAGATTTAATGGTGAACTGCAAATCTTCTTCATCAGGCAGGCTGGTAAAGGTGAAAGGTCTCTTCTCTTCTTTCCAGCCTTCTTTATTAATAGCTACTTCAGTAGCTTGTCCTGGCTCAAAAGTATATCCTTCTGGTTTTGAAGTAGTGAACTGTTTCACGTTATGTGTTACTGAATGTATGTTTTTAATTTTAACTGTATATCCCATGTGTGTTTTATTTGATAAGTAATCCCTTTAATAAAAAGTGAACTGACAAAATGTTTATTTCTGGTACCGATTTCTAACTGAACAATTGATTTTAACAATCGCTTTATGCTTGTAGATCAATTTAATAGTTAAATGAAGACAAATATTTTATTTCTACTTATTGTAATACTTTTAGTGGCCTGTGGTCCAAAAAGTGACCAGGCACCTGAACCAGTAGTGGTTTATGATACCATGCAGGTGACTTCCACCGCCTACAATTCTACTGAAGCGCAAACCAAAAAGGGAAATATTGGATTGGCAGCCTGGGGAGATACTTTAAAGCCTGGTATGCGAGCATTAGCCATAAGTCGTGATCTAATTGATTCAGGGCTTGTTCATAATACTGAAGTATATATTGATGGTTTTGACGAACCGTTTTTTGTGAAGGATAAGATGAATAAGCGATGGACTAATAAAGTTGATATTTATATGGGTTTGGATATTGATAGTGCCAGAAGTTGGGGCAAACAACAAATAGAAATATATATTCCCGTAGATACCATTCAAGAAAATAATAACTAAATAATTTAGTAATACTATTAATATTAGTAAATTTGATTTGTGTCAACAGATCAAAAAATAAAAGGTAGAGGTGCTCAGCATAAGCCTGATAACCGTTTTCTAAAACAATCAATTAGTTGGGAAGAAAAAGATGGTATAGATGAGTTTGTGCATCTTGACGCTCCCAAAACGGAGATTTTCTATGAAAGCCCAAAGGAGGTAGTTAATAAAGTTAAAAGTCCTGATGTAGGGATGGAGTATTCTCTAAATCCTTACCAAGGCTGTGAGCATGGTTGTATTTATTGTTATGCGCGTACCACGCATGAGTTTTGGGGCTTTAATTCAGGCCTAGATTTTGAGTCTAAGATTGTGGTAAAGAAAAACGCAGCTGCTCAATTAGAGAGAACAATTCTTAAAAAAAGCTGGAAAGTAAAGCCCATAGTTTTATCAGGCAATACAGACTGTTACCAACCACTAGAGAAGAAGCTTAGAATTACCCGAAGTCTCTTAAAAGTATTTGCTGACTATAGGCATCCTGTTGGTATCATTACCAAGAATGTTGGTTTCTTAGACGACCTCGATTTACTTGAAGACTTAGCCAGCAATAATCTGGTAAGGGTAATTCTTTCAATCACTAGTCTTGATGAAGAGCTTAGAAGCAAACTGGAGCCCAGAACCGCTACGGTTGCCAGAAAGCTGGAAGCCATAGAAAAGTTAACCGAGAAAGGTATACCAGTTTCTGTAATGACTGCGCCTATCATACCGGGTTTAAATCACCATGAAATACCAGAAATTATAAAGACTGCTGCCGAGCGAGGAGCAACAAACGCAGGCTACACGGTTGTGCGGCTTAATGGAACTATTGCTGAGGTTTTTCAAAAATGGCTAAAAACGCACTTTTCTGATAGGTACGATAAAGTCTGGAATCAGATTACTCATTTACATGATGGCAATGTGAACGACTCTAACTTTGGCAGACGTATGCGTGGAGCAGGACAAGAAGCAGATATGATTAAACAGCTTTTCGATATGGCCATAAAGAAATATATGAATGGGGGAGAGAAGGTTGTGCTGAATACAAAAGCCTTCAGAAGAGGAGGGAACTACAAGTTGTTCAATTTTTAGATTAATTCGATTGCCTTGTCTTCTGAAAAGCGATGATTGATTCTTTTGATGATATGATTAATAGCTTCTTTATCTAGCTCATTTTGATAAAGTTCTTTGGAGCAATCAACTATGTTCTCTATCAAGCTATGTATTTCATCCATAAAAAGGATTTCATCCTGATGAGCATAAAGCATTTGTTGTAAACTTCTCAATAACCTCATTACTACTAGTACATCTCCATTTCCATACTTACGAATGGGCACCAAAGTTTTGTAAAGTACTTCTTTAAAACTCATGGGTTTTAAATAAATGGCAGCATTTTCATTATCCGTGGAAATGGTTTTTTGCTCTTTGATGAACATTAGTTGAATGAATAAATCAGCTAGCAAATCTATAGCACGGATAGCGGTGCCAGGATCATTAATACCGGGACTCAGCGCTTTGATCGCTATTTCAGAAATCTGATTGAAGCCAAACTGGTAATGATCTTTTACATGTTCCTCATCATACATCATAAAACATGAAATCAGGCGCTCAAGCTGTTCATCGTTCAGTTCTTTGTTGCACAAAATGAAGGGATAATATTTGATGATATAAGCTCCAATACTTTCTTTCATTATCAGCTTCAGCTCATTTTCTTCACAAAAATCTTTTAACCGCTCTTGATGGATTTTCTTTAAATAACCTGAAAAATCTGCTCCATATTGATACCAGTCTTTAGTTTCTGGTATTTCAGGTTTTTCTTCATCGGAATCAGCTGCTTTTATGGCACGGCTGGTGTTAGAAGAAATCGCACCTAAGATGTTATCAACTTGAATTTTCTGCGAAATTGAATGAATGAAGTATACGAACAAGCCGAGACAAATAATGGCCATTATCATGCTTAGAAATACTCCAAAAGAAGGCACTGAATACTCAATATCTGGTGAATCAATATTGATGATTATAATAAGGCTGTAAATAATAGTGCCTATATAAACACCCAATACTACCTGATGGAATCTACTAGAAATTAAACCTGGAAGCACGCGTGGAGATAAAGTGGCCGTGGCACGATTAAGTACCACCATCACCATAGAAAAACTGAAGACCATCAAAGAAATAATACTGCCCACAATTGTTCCTAAAACTAATCGTGCATTTTCTGAACTGTGAACCAGAGCATCGTTTATGTTCTCTTTTAAAAACATAATAGGCTCAGTAAATTCTATTCTAATGATAATAAGGGATAGAATTAAAAAGGCGATCGCTAATAAAGATGGCCAGAATGCTATACTATTTACTATTTTTAAATAGAGCCTGCTGATGTAATTAAGCCACTTGCTCATTATTTCTTGGAGTTAAGAGGTGTTGTATCATCATTTTTAATAGATAATGGTATTGGTTGTCCTTCCTGATATATTTTAAGCTCAACTATATCAGCCGGCAATGTGAAGCCTTCTTTTAATAACTGGCGGACCACGCTTTGCATTACTGTACTTTTGAGCACAGTAGTTGATCCCAGGAAGTCATAGGTGTTGATCCAGAAAAATATTCTCAGGTTGATAGTGCTTGTGCCAAACTGATCAATAATAACGAATGGTTCAAGTTGATCTTTATCTTGCACTATATTTTTAGTCACTTTCATAGTTTCCATGATGACCTTGCTTGCTTCGGCTACATCATCTCCATAATCAATGCCTACCACAAAATCATGCCTCATCAGGCCGTCTTTGGTATAATTAATTAGGGGATTCTTAATCATCATGGAATTAGGAATAAAAATGTCCCTACCATCGAAAGTACGAATGTGGCTGTTTCTGAAGCTCATAGCTTTAACGTTGCCCATCAGACCATTCACTTCGATAATATCACCTATACTGAAGGGTCTACTAAAAGCGAGGAAAAAGCCAGCTATGAAGTTTTCGCCTATATCTTTAAAGGCAAAACCCAGAATTAATGCTGAAACACCTGCTCCTGCCAACAAGCCACCGGCAGCACTTCCTAAACCAATTTGGTTAAAGAAAATTACAATACCGATTATGAGGAACAGCACGAATATTACTCTCCCTATAAAGTTGAGCAAGAGGGTGTCTTTAACCCTTAACTTCAGTCTGCTGACAATGAGTTTTCTGATGAGAATACCTAAAAAAATAAAAATAACCAGAAGCGTTAAGCCAATGGTTATTTCAGGGGCTCTGTCTAATATGTTGGTCCAGTAGCGATCAAAAGAGGCAAGAATTTTTTCTTTCATAGAAGAATTAAAAAGTATGAAACCTGATGAAACTATACAAGTAACACAATTTTGCCAATATGTTCACTGCTTTCCATAAGCTCATGAGCTTTACTTGCCTCTGCAAGTGGGAAACTTTTATAAATAATCGGCTTGATCGTTCCATCAGCCAATTTAGGCCAGATATACTTTTCCAGTTTAGCGGCTATCTGCCCTTTAAATTCCGGTGATCTGGCTCTCAATGTTGAACCTGTAATGGTAAGTCTTTTCACCATCACTTTTTTCATATTAATGGTTGATTCTGCATCTTTCATGGCATTGATGATGACCAATCTGCCATCAGGATTTAACAGATTGATGTTTTTAGCAGTATAATCACCACCGACCATATCCAGGATCACATCTATACCATCAGGGTTCACTTCTTTTAATGCTTTCTCAAAACCCCCCTCTTTATAATTCACACATTTGATAGCGCCTAGCTTTTCAGCATAATCACATTTTTCTTTTGTGCCGGCAGTTGCGTACACTTTACCACCCATGGCTTTCACCATTTGAATAGCTGTTACCCCAATACCGGAAGTGCCACCATGTATAAGGAAACTTTCTCCTTTCTTAAATTGACCTCTGTCAAATACATTGGACCATACCGTAAAAAATGTTTCAGGAAGAGAAGCTGCTTCTTCAAAAGTAAATCCATCAGGAATGGGTAAGCATTGGCTTGCCGGTGCCACAACTTCTGTAGCATAGCCGCCACCTGCTACTAAAGCGCATACTTTATCACCTACTTTCCATTTGTGTTCCTCAGACGAAACTTCAGCTATCATGCCAGCTACTTCAAGGCCTGGAATATCATCAGGCACGCCAGCGGGAGCTGGGTAACCACCCATTCGCTGAAAAACATCAGGTCTATTTATGCCTGAGGCTTTTACATCAATACGAACTTCTCCATTTTGAAGAGTAGGAGAGGGTCTTTCTTGCATTCTGAGTACTTCAGGATCACCACTTTGTGTAATTACGATTGCTTTCATCATGTATAAATTTCAGATAGGTAAAAGTATGATAAATCATTTAAAAGGTAGGGCAATATACCCTTTAGATGGTATGGATGTAAAATGACGTGTAGCATAACTTGCATCAAAAAAAATATGAAAAAGATTATTGTTTTAAGTTTACTTTATCTGCTCAGCTGTTGTGCCTATGGCCAGTTATCATCTCACGAGCTGAACGGAGACCAACGTGCTAGAATTTTTCTAAAAGCCGCAATAGCCTACAACGAGGTGAAATACCCTGATGCCTTGGGAGCAGGTGTAATTACCTTTGATTTAGATCTCACAAAATCAAATTTCGAGTTTGGGGGCTATAATACAAGTCATCGTTTTCCTAGTTTAGGTGATTTTTGGATACCCGCGTTTGGAGAGTTAATTGGCTTTACCTTCAGAGGTAAAGATACTCCAGCAGTGAATGGTAATTTAGGTAGTACAACTTTAAGTTCACTGATTTTTGGTTGGCATAATCACGCCTGGAGTGTCCTCTCTACGGACTTTATTAACCTTGCAGCTGGTTTTCACTGGGGAGACTACGGATATGGCTTTCAAAGATATGAAGAGCCTAATCGTTTCTTTACTGCTAATGCTTTGACCTTTGCCGATGATTACACTGACCCTAGTGGATATTATGCAGGATTCGGGCCCTCTTGGATGGTTGATGTGGCTTTGCTTCCTGATTTATTATTCCATTACGAAGGAGCATTTGTTTTTACGGCCAGGCTATTAAAGGAAGGTAGCTCTGTTGCCCCTAAAAATTCTCCTAATCCTAAATTCCTTAATCAGCAATTTGAGCTCAGATACAATCGGCTTTTTATTGGAGCCGAATACTGTGCGGCTTTAAAAAATAATGAAGCTGCACATGCTGGAAGAAGGCTCGCAATTATTTCTGGATTCACCTTTTAATAAAACCATGATGAAAAAGATTATTTATATTTTACCTATTCTACTTTTAAGCTCTTGTTTTTTTACTGTGGGAGATTTGCCACCAGATTTTTGTGACATTAGCCAATCAAAAGTAGTAAAAGATGATGGTGCTGCAGTGAGATGTGGCGATGCAACAGTTGAATATACTTACAATTCTAACACAGGATTATATAAATTAATATTAACCACTAGTAGAATGGTTCCTAGTGATAATGGCTCAGAGCAGCCTTTAGGGATGCGATTAGAGCTGGAAGAATATGAGCCTATTAGTTCAGGAGATTTTCTAAATAACGCAAACAAGGGGTGGAGATATTCCTTTTCCTGGTACGACTATTATGTTTCCATTACAGAAACTAATGCTTTAAGATTGAAGATTAATGCTGATGGTAGTATTGAGGCAACTGTAGATTTGAATGCGGATTTAGCAGCTATAAACGATAACAGTAGCGCTAATTTTATTTTTACATTCAGGAATATTCAAATACCTGAAAATCCTAATCCAAATAACTAATTAAATAAAAAAACCTGTTAGAATTTCTAACAGGTTTTATCCTAATCTTATTTTTACTAATCCTGAAATACTTTGAATCCTACTCCACCGCTAAGATAGAAGCCCATTAGAGGTCTTATTCCTATTTCAGCTGAGTAAACAATTCTACCAAAAAGAGGTGTGTCATACGGATTTTTATTCCATTGAAAGCCAGCTCTGAAGCCAAATGTGCCGTCTCTCTCATTGGCATCAAGCACTCTTTCATCAGCAATATTGGTTACTGGAAGTATCATCACATCAAAATACATTTTGGTGAAACCTGCACCAATAAATTTCTCATTGGTTAATCCATTGCCACTCACTAAGAGTTCTACAAAAGCTTGTGTTACTTTCTGAAAACCGATATAAACACCCGCCAAAGTAGAACCTGTTTTTATATCTTCTAAGTTGAAATCATCAGAAGTGAAAGGGCCTTGTCTGAAATACAACCCTCCTCTGGCACCATAAGAATCGGTATAGGTGCCCGTAGCATTAAGAAACTTATAAGTATCAACATTATAAGTTACACCATTCTTGGTATAGCTATCCGCATATATGGTAGATTCTAAAACAACAGGTACATCATCAGTTTTATTCTTTGTGATAAGTTTAAAATAAACACCAGGTTCCAGCGTGATGCCAAAACCACCATTCCCAAACTGGAAATAAGGTAGTTTCATGTGAGCATCTACTACCAATTTTTCTGTAATAGGCCAATAGGCAGAGCCTCCAAAATAGACATTACTGCTTTGGAAGTCTATATCAATATCAGTAGCTAAAACATCTACTACAACAAATCGATCTAATACTTGAGTTGGATCATCTTGAAGCATCTGAGTTTGGTAGGTTTGAGCAATTGAACAGTTTAGGCCAAATGCCAAAACACAAAGTGATAGGTAGGCGAATTTTTTCATAGTATTTAATTTTAAATTTTATACTTAAAATTAAATACAGCAATCGTCAATAGGTATGCCCTGCAAAGTGCATATTGGGCTACCCACTAACACGTATATTTTTATATCAAATTATTGGCGTAGCCAAATTTGATGAGGCCTACCAATGAATTGGTTTTGGTTTTTCTGAAGATATTCTTTCTATGGGTTTCCACTGTTCTTTCCGATATAAACAGTGCTTCAGCAATCATTTTATTGGTATACTCTTGAGCAATGAGCTTTAGTATTTCTCTTTCTCTATCTGTTAATAGCCTATGCTCATCAGGAAAGCTCAAGCTATCAACTAAAAGCTTGTTAATTTCACTACTCATAAACATTTTACCTTCCGAGATTTGGTGGATAGCCGAAATCAATTCCTTATGAGTATCCTTCTTAAGAATATATCCTTGTACACCTTCCTTTAGGATTTCTTTCACCAGATGTACCTCATCATGCTGACTTAAAACGATTATCTTTATTTTTGGAATGACTTTTTTAACAGCTCTTACTAAATCGAGCCCATCCATACCAGGGAGGTTATAGTCAGTTACCAGAATGTCAATATCCTGTTGTTTAAGATATAAAAGGGCATCTTCTGCGGTATTTTTCGTGGCTACTACTTCAAATTCTTCAACCCCTTCTAATAATGATTTTATGCCATCCATTAATATGACATGATCGTCCACTAATAGTATTTTCATCGGTGTCAGCTTATTTTCACCCGATAATATACGCCACTTTTTGAGAAATTGCATGACATAAAATTATCTTTCAGCACTATTAAATCACATCCCTTCTTCTGGGTATTTTTAGCTGACCTTTACGGTATCAACTTTTTGCTCAGCCTTTACAAAAGTGCTTATCGGTGATGTTAGAATGAAACTGGTACCTGTTCTGGTTGGGTTACTATCTATTTCTATTTGACCCTTCACCAAGTTTACTCTTGTTTGAATATTTCGCCAGCCATTTCCGTTACTGTTATATAGGTTGTTTGTGTCGAAACCGCGCCCATCGTCTTCAATTATTAAGACAAGCTCATCTTCATATTGATCTATTTGAAGGGTTATTTTATTGGCACTGGCGTACTTAAGTACATTATTCACCCATTCCTGAACTATTCTGTAAATAGCTACTTCAAATACCTCCGTAAATCTATTGCTGAGTTCGAAGCTGCTAACTTCTATTTTCACTTGGTTAGTTTTGTTGATACGTGAAGCAAATTCTTTAATTGCCGCTAATAAGCCTTCTTGAATAAGTGTCGCAGGCATAAGGTTGAAAGCAATTGATCGGATTTCCTTGTGCATTTCATCCAGTATATTCTCTGAGTGCTCATAGGTAGCGAGGTTATTAGCCGGGTTGTTTTTGTTAAACTGAGCAATATTTAATCGTAAAGCACTTATTAACTGGCCAAAGCCATCGTGCAAATCTTCCGCAAATCTTTTCCTTTCTGTTTCCTGAGAGCTGAGTGTAGCCTCAATTTGGGCTTCTTTAACTTTCAAATCTTTTTCTTTTATCAGTAATTGCTGCTTTCGTTTAGCTCTATTTCTAAAGAGTAGAAAAATGACCATCAATAAAACCAGAATAGCTACCAAGGCAATAATCATCAGTACCTTTCTTTGATTCTCTGCAGTTTGTTTAGCTATTTCTGCAGTCTGAAGCACTATTTGTTGCTCTTTTTTTTCAGTTTCGTATTTAGTTTCTATGTCTGCAATTGTTTCAATTTTTTCTGAATTGAGGATGGAGTCCGATAATATCATGGACTCTTTAAGTAGTTCATAAGCTTTTAGGCCATCCTTTTGCATAAAAAGTACTTTTGCATATCCTTCTTTTGCATCTCTTAACACCTGTAATGCACCTACCTCTGTTGAAATATCAATTGCTTGTTGAAAATGTATGGCTGCACTGTCTAGCTTATCTAATTTGCGATACTCCACACCAATGTTGTACTCGCATTCACTCATGAAACGGCTATCACCTATTTTTTTATAAATCGCATTTGCCTTTTTATAATTCTTTAAAGCTAATTCTGAGTTACCTATTTTAGAATTTAGCGAACCTAGGTTTTCATACGATTGACCTAAATTATTGAAGTTTCCCAATTTTTCTTTTAGTCTTACGGCCTCATCAAAATAGTAGATGGCAGAGTCATACCCTTTTCTTTCTGAGAAAACTGAACCTATATTATTATAACCACTTGCTATTTCTGAAGAGTCGCTAGTTGCTTGAGCGTTTTTTAAATATTGCTTAAAGTAGGTAAGGGCTTTATCATAATTTTTTTGACGAAAATGAACTATGCCTAGAAGGTTTACCGCCCTGCCGATGCCTGCGTAATCATTCAATTGCTCAAAATATTTCAAAGCAATTACTGCATTTTTAGTGGTGCTATCATATGAAGCTGCGGCTGAATAAGTAGTAGCTATATTCAAATAGCCTTTACCTGTATTTAATGAGTCGTTTAATTCTTTAAAAATTCTAAGAGATTGTCGGTGGTTATTAACGGAGCTATCGAATTCACTGGTAAAGTAGTGGTAAATACCTTTGAACTTATAGGCATTGCCTAAGCCTTCTTTATAATTTATTTTTTTAGCTAAAAGTATGGCAGAATCTGCTTTTTCCTTCATCTCTGGAGGGTTTCTCATACTTTTGTTCGCAAGCTCATTAAGTTGATCTACCTTATCTTTTGTATTTGATTGAGCGATTAAAGCAAGAGATAAAGTATTCATTAAAAATAGAAGGATGACTTTTTTCATATAAGCATGGATTTGGTTACTTCTGATAAGCATTATCATGAAATGCAAACCATTAAAATAGAAAAAGCACAGCATTAAATGCTGTGCTTCAATAATTTATTTTTTATTTTCTTTTAGAGCCTGCTACTTATATATATCCCATCTTGTCTATTGTTAATTAGTATCTCATCATTTTGAGTAAATGAAATTTCACTATTGCTGTAACTTTGACTACTATCAAAAGGTGGCTGTACTTTTATTGTTTTACAAGTAGTCTTGTTATTTTCGCAAATTTCTATGTAAAGCAATCCATCTGAAGATTCGAAATAAGCGTTCACAAATCGCCCATTTCTAGTTTCATAATCAAATATCTTGTAGGAGGCTGGTTCAGTTCCTTGTTCCATACTTTCGTACGTCACTCCATAGTCCTTGCTATAATTAAGGTAGTAAACCGCATTACCCAAAGGATTGAAGTTCTCAGTATAGCCTGTTGATCCGTCAGACATAATAGCCGAAGGGCCGTTTCCATTTCTTCCTGTTTTTTCATCTATCAATTGCCAATTAATTCCGTCCGTTGAAGTATAAGCCGATTGATTAAATTGAGGAATTCCAAAACCTGTACCTCCCAGGTTATAGATATAACCCTGAACGCCTAAGCCGTGAAATGTTCCATTACCATCTTTCACAATTAAGCCGGGTCTAGGTTGGTCTTCAGATTGTAGGGTCCAGTTAAGATAATCTGTACTAGTAAAGGTGCCTTTTTCAGTGTAAGCAATCACATGATTATCGTCTTGGTACATATTATTTATTTTCCCTAAATCAGTAGAATAGAATTTTTTGGCATCTATATCGTACCTCTTGTTATCTACATAGAGGTAGTTTCCTACTTTAAAAACGGTATTAGGGGATGATTTATTAATAGAGAAATCCAGGTAGGTAGAAACATTATTTTCTATTAAAATTAGTCCTCCTTCTTGTCTATTGCCGCCTTCTATAAAACCTTGGGTATATATGCCTTTGTCTGAAATGGCCATTGGATAATTTAGCTCAGATTGTACCATTTCTGCTCCATCCTGCCCACTTGTTTCGTAAAATGCTGGTTCTCCATAATAGGCATAAACCTGCACATATACTTTATCTCTGTCCATTATGATAGGACCCCTTGTTTGCAAATAAAACTGATACTCCTGAGGATAATATGAATAAGTTACCTGATTTGAAGGGCCTATCACCAAAAGCCCGCGTTGCCAGGCATAGGCAAAGTAGCCTTCACTATAGGCCTTTTTAATGTCCAGGCTATTATTAGAATTGCCTTTTAAAATTGAAAAATTAATCCCATCAGTTGACCTTTCAGTATATTCTTTGCTGGAAACATCAAATTCAGCTACTTTATTATTTCCAAGAAAGCCTATTTTTTCTCCGGAAATCCCTGCAAAACTACTGGCAGGGTCTAACACATTTTGTAAACCCGTGCTTATATAGGAGCCACCTTCAAAGATGTGGTAAGTAGCCTCGCCAATATTTGCATCATACTGGTAGGAAACCACCTTGCCAGAAGCAGTTAAGGCAAAAGCATTATCAGCATAAATACTGTTGGTAATGCCACCAGCAGGATCGAGCTCATATACTATTTTGCTATTTTGATCCCCATATAAAAATTTACCATCATTACTTATAAATGTATTAATTGGGTTTTGGTCTCCAATTGCACTGTATTTACCTGAAAGTAGCTCAAAACTCTGCCCACCATTTATTGAATAATAATGCGTAAAAAATGTAGTTTCCCCCTGATAACTGAAAATAATATATTGGCCATTTTCACTTGCTGTTATATGATCGGCCTCTCCAAAAGGACTAGCAGGCATTATTTGGGTGAGTTTGAGATTTTCTGCTCCACCGCTCAATTCATCGAACTTGTCTTTACATGAAGTAAATAGCACGGCTATAGTTAATAGTATCGTAAGTCTATTGGCGACTTTATAGTAAAATTTTTTCATTTGTCTACGCTTAATTTTTAACATAATAGTACCAGCTGTTATCCTTATATTTAGAAGTAGATTCTACAAAGAAGGCAAATCTACCCACAGAGGCTCCATTTTTAACTGTCTCAAGTGGGGCTAGTTTGTAGGGTAAATACTCATCATCTTCTTCCACCTTATTAAAGGTATTTCCATCAGTAAGAATGCTTCTTCCATTTTGGGCTCCCAGTATTTTGCCGTCCATTTCAACAAAGCCCGGAGAGAATTTTTCTGAAACGTTGAAGTTTTGATTACCCTTTTCCCAGGAGTCGGTTGTAGGATCGTAAATGTAATCCCCGAAGAATATTTTTCCTTCATAGCTAAAACCATGATTATAGAAACCTGGCCTTTCAGGATATTGCGCTTTTTCGGTCCACTCCTTTGTTGAGGGGTCATATTCCCAGAGGTAAAACATGTCACCAAGACCGAAGTAGCCTTTACCCGACATTGAAAGTCCTAAAACAGTTTTATTATATTCTTCTCTGAAGTCATAAGCACCTAAATTTAATACCTGAGCCACATTGAAAGGTGTATTGCCTATTTCAGACCAGCTATCTGTAGCAGGGCTATATTCATAAAGTATGGAGTTGTTCCCTACCAAATAACCTTTGTCTTGAATAGAGAAGCCAGCAAAGGCATTGAAATCTACCAAATTAGGAATATGGTTTCTTTCAGTCCAGGTGAAAGTGGCTGTGTCTAGCTCAAACCAATCGTTGTTCATTCCAAAGCCACTGAAAATCCTGCCGCCTATATTCAATATAACTCTGTGATGAGTAAAAGGAGAAGGAAATTCATCGGCATATGCTTTCCATACATTATTTTTAATGAAGTTTATTTCCTGACATACCTGCTCAGACCTATTTCCTGAAGCACTTACCACTACGCATATAGAGCCGCCAGAAAGGGCTTCCAAAGTGCCTAAATTACCGTTTACACTTTCAGTGCTACCTTCTCCGGTAAAACTCCACTCTGTTGAGTAGTCACCAATGTAACAATCACCGGGCTGATAAAATACTTCTACACCTCTTCGGCCTCGAAAAACAAAGGTGTTATTGAAAGCCGCTACATTGGCATTATTATCTCTGCTAACTATACTTTCCTTGCTAAGTGGCTCACTTAATAATGTACAGCTGTCTTCCTCCTTAAGAAAGGAACAGGCACTTAGTAGTAATATCGATAGTATGGTAAAAAGTGATTTCATAGATGTCTTAATTAAAAGGATTGCAGCTTGAATTAATTTGCCCTTGCTTGTCAAATACAAATTTTCCATTGCTGTAACTTTGGATTACGCCTATATCGCTGTTCTCAGCTTTTAGCTCAAAAGTGCCGGATACACATTCAGGATAGTCAAAGTTTATAAAGCTGATATAGCCTTCGGTAAAAGGATCAGCTCCTGCCAATTTCCCACTATTAAGCGGGTAATTGGTGTTTAAGGCAATGCCACTTATAGGGATAGTAAATTCTGCTTCTATTTCCGGAACTCCTACCTGGCTTGTGCTGCCTGCAGTAAATACTATATGTGCGCTGGAAGTATTAGGTGACCAATAAGAAATGGCCATTTGCCCGAGGCAAACATTTTCAGCATTTTTGTCAGCGCTGGCCCACCTTCCAACTGTGCAAGGTTTTTGGGTCTCAAGTTCTTCTTCGCAAGAAAGGAGGCTTATGAAGAGAATTGCAAGTAGGCTAAATTTTCTTAGAGTATCCATTTCAAATTATTTTAAAGTGTTGCAAAAGAAAGTGTCTACTCTAAAACCATATTGGACCCTGTTATAGCCAGAAACAAGTTTCACCCCTTCTTCAGTATAGTCACCGAAGGCTACTATATCTATTTCTGCATGAATTGATTGTGTAGGTTCACCATTTGAAAAAGAAGGATTGATCCCAAAATCGAGATAACATAATTTTTGAGCACTTGATACTAAAGGGATTTCAGCATAGGGTGTACTGCCTCTCGATGTATTAAATTTGGCTTCAGTGCCACTGGCATAAAATGCAAAATAATCTGTCGAGTAATTTCGGTATACTTCTTTACCCATGCTGTAACCTCTACTTCCATATTGTCCATATACCTTACTTAGGAATAGTTGATCAGGATTTTGCTGATAAGCAAAGGAAGCTTTTATGTGAGCATCAGACGTGGTAGATCGTTGTGGAACAGTCTCTAAAGCATTTACAGTAATACCAATTCCTACTTCTCCAATGAGACTATTCTCATCCTGTAGCTGTATGAGCCTTACATCCTGAGGAGTTTTAGGATTTTGAATGTCTACAATCAAAATGCCATTCTCAATACTTACACTAGCTTCAGGATTATTAATTTCTACCGTCCAGGTTTTAATGCATTCTTCTTCAGGATCTAAAGGAGCTAGTTCTCCTCCGCAGGAGTATAGTACTAGTGCTAAGCAGGCTATTATAAAAGAGTGTGTTCTCATGAGTCTAAAAATTATGACTCAAATTTCAGCAGACTTCTTATTATATATAATCCCTTTTCATTGGCATTTCTGTATACCCAGAAGTGGGTATAAATATTAGAGTTGGTAGCTAATCTTACTTGCTGGTTAATGCAGTAAGTAATGATCAATTATCACAGCTTTTATCTATTTAAACTTATTTCTGTTAGTGAATTTATTGCTTCTCTTTTTTACCCATTTTAAAAAGAGAAGGGACAATCCGCCAAGTAACACCGTGTAACTCCAATACTGATTTTCATCTAATTCAATAATTCCAAAGCGTGTTAGGAAAACGAGTATTATGCCTGCTAGTGAAACTAAAATACCAATGCCATTATCAAACTTAAGGTCTTTTTTTGATCGTATCGGTTTTGTTTTTTCTTCTAAAATTCGATCATCAACCTTTCTTACAATATATCTGATATCCTCTTCGGGTATAGATTTACTCTCTAAACTCTTCCTTATTTGATCGAATTCTAATTCTCCTTTTTGGATAGCATCAAAATAGCTGACAATTAATGCTTCTAAATTTCCCATTTCTATTATTGATCATGTTTTGGATACCTTATTTCAGCTTTGACCCTAATGTCATCAAGTAGCTCTATAAGGTCAAGACTATTTTGCCAGCTCCAAAGATCACTTTGGGTTTTACCTGCATGCAAACAATTGACTACTTCCTGTGCTTCGTAATTATAGCCATTGATACTTTGATCAAAAGTGAAATGTTCTTTATGTCCATTATCTAATAATAAGGTGAAATTGCTAGGAGCATGCCAGGGACTTTCAAAAATGATTTTTCCTTTGTCACCTTCTATGATAGCATTTACACCATTGGCACTTTTCATGGATGAATATAGTACAGCTAGCTTTTCATCATCATAACCAAAACTAATGCTGCAGTTTTCATCTACACCCGTCTTGCCAAAGCCGGCAAGTGCCTGAATTTTTGAAGGCTTCCCTAAAACATGATAAGCAAGAAAAACAGGATAAATGCCAATATCCATGAGTGAACCACCAATTAAATCTTTGTTGAATAACCTGCTGTCAGGATCAAACTTTGGCTTCATACAAAAATCTGAAGTGAGTAATTTAACATCACCAATAATGCCGTCATTAATAAGTTCCTTTGCTTTAATAATGTGTGGCATAAAGCGCGACCACAAGGCCTCCATCAGAAAAAGATTCTTCTCATTCGCTAGTTTAATCATTGCATTAACCTCTTTTGCATTTACAGCGAAAGGTTTTTCACAAATTACATGCTTGTTTTGGTTAAGACAGAGGATAGTATTTTCATAATGCAAGTTGTGCGGAGTGGCAATGTATATAATATCCACCTCGGTGTCTTTGGCTAAATCTTCGTAGCTGACGTAATACTTAGGTACTTTATGTTTTTCAGCAAATGCAGTGGCTGATTCTTGTGTTCTTGACCCAATAGCATATAGTTCTGCCTCATCAACTGCACTTAATCCAACCGCAAATTTACCAGCGATTTTGCCTGTGCCGAGTATCCCGAATTTGATTTTCTTAGCCATATTTTAAATTAACAAAAAAAGTCCGAGTAGTTACTACCCGGACTTTCAATCAATTGTTTGAGTATATCTTATTTCTGAAACTCTGCAATTGTCTTTTCAATGATGTCACAGCAATCGTGCAGTTGCTCTTCAGTCATTACCAAAGGAGGAGCGAATCTGATGATATTACCATGAGTTGGTTTCGCTAATAAGCCGTTTTCCTTCAAAGCAACACATAAATCCCAGGCAGTAGAACTATCTTCAGAATCGTTAATAACTATTGCATTTAATAAACCTTTTCCTCTTACCAATTTAACCAAATCAGTAGTTTCAATAAACTTATTTAAGCGCTCACGGAAAAGTTCGCCAAGTTTTCTGGCATTTTGAGCAAGATTTTCGTCCTTAATAACGTCTAGAGCGGTCACAGCTACTCTTGCACCTAAAGGGTTACCTCCAAAGGTTGAACCGTGAGTTCCCGGAGTAATTACCTCCATGATATGGTCATTAGCTAAAACGGCAGATACAGGATAGAATCCTCCTGAAAGTGCTTTACCTAATATTAATATGTCTGGCTCAACATAAGATGACTGCTTTTCACAATGTCCCTGGCAAGTACAATCTCCGCAAACCGCAAGCAAGCTTCCGGTTCTGGCAATACCAGTTTGAATTTCATCAGCCATAAAAAGAACATTATGCTCTTTACATAGCTCCTGACATTTCCTCATATAATCATTGTCAGGTCTGTAAACACCAGCCTCACCTTGAATGGGCTCTACTAAGAAGCCTACAATATTGTCTTCACCTTCTAAAGCATTCTTTAATGCTTCAGTATCGTTATAAGGTACTTTGATAAAACCAGGAGTAAATGGTCCGAAATTCTTTTTAGCTGTATCGTCACTTGAGAAAGATATTACTGTAGTTGTTCTACCGTGGAAGTTTTGCTCAGCAACAATTATTTTACCGCTGTTTTCCATGATACCATTTTTCTCATATGCCCATTTTCTGGCAATTTTAATGGCCGTTTCTACAGCTTCAGCTCCAGTGTTCATGGCTAGTACTTTGTCAAAACCAAAATACTCTGTCATGTATTTCTCGAATGGGCCTAATACATCATTATAGAATGCTCTTGACGTAAGTGTAAGGGTTGAGGCCTGTTCTTTAATTGTTTCTAAAATTCTTGGATGACAATGCCCTTGATTTACGGCACTATAAGCAGAAAGAAAATCATAATACTTTTTGCCTTCAACATCCCATAAGAAAACGCCTTCACCTTTCGACAATACAACAGGTAGCGGATGATAATTGTGCGCTCCGTGCTTGTCTTCCAGATCAATAGCTTCTTGGCTTTTCGTAATTTCTTGAATCATAAGTGTAAAATTTTAATTATCTTTGTGCTCTTCAATGCTTTCGAATGGTTCAAAACTAAGAAAAGCAGCTGTATTTTCTCATTTATTGAAAAAATAGTGTGCTATTTTCTTTGGTAGTTTTGTGATTGTCAAAATATTACCGATATTTGCAGACCAATTTCGAAAATCAGTTAAAAAAGCGACAACTAATTAATTATAGATAGATATGGCACGAGTTTGTCAACTAACCGGTAAAAGACCTCAGGTAGGAAACAACGTTTCTCACTCTAATAACAAGACTAAAAGAAGATTTTTACCAAATCTTCAGAAGAAGAGATTTTATATTCCTGAGGAAGATAAGTGGGTTACTTTGAAAGTGTCTGCTAGTGCAATCAGAACCATTAATAAGAATGGTATTACTTCTGTTTTGAAGAAGGCACGTGAAAATGGTAATGTAATATTATAATTTGCCGATAGTTTAACTAAGGGAAAAATTTAAGCACAATGGCTAAAAAAGGTAATAGAGTTCAAGTGATTATGGAGTGTACTGAGCATAAAGAAAGCGGTATGCCAGGAACTTCTCGTTATATCACCACTAAAAACAGAAAGAACACCACAGAAAGATTGGAACTTAAGAAGTACAATCCGGTGTTGAAAAAATATACTGTTCACAAAGAAATTAAATAACCATGGCAAAGAAAGTAGTTGCAACACTTAAGAATAAAGAAGCTAAAGGTTTCGCTAAAGTAATCAAAGCTGTGAAGTCGGAGAAAACAGGCGCTTACACTTTCCGTGAAGAGATCGTTCCTGTTGACGATGTAAAAGAGGCGATGAAGAAATAAGAAGCTTCATGGTTTTATGAATGAAATTATTAAGTCCCTCTATTAGTGGGACTTTTTTCATTTATAATAGCTGACAAGAATAACCACAACCATTATTAACCGTTTAAATGTGCTTGCAAGTGTACATTTAACTTTTTCAATCATATACTATGGGCATCTTAAATTTTTTCTCAAAAGATAAAAAGGAATCTCTCGATAAAGGGCTTGAGAAAACTAAAGAGAATTTTTTCACTAAGCTTGGTCGTACTGTTGTAGGTAAGTCCGAAGTTGATGAAGAGGTGCTTGATGAGTTAGAAGAAGTACTGATAAGCTCTGATCTTGGAGTGGGTACTACGGTAAAAATTATTGAAAGAATTGAAGAAAGAGTAGCCAGAGATAAATATTTAGGAACTCAGGAATTAGATAAAATTCTTCGAGAAGAAATTGCCGCTCTACTCTCAGAAAATAATACTGAAGACTTAAAAGATTTCGGTATTCCTTCAGGGGTTAAAAGGCCGTATGTATTATTGGTGGTAGGTGTTAATGGAGTGGGTAAAACAACCACTATTGGTAAGCTATCCGCTCAGTTTAAAAATAAGGGTTTGAATGTAGTGCTTGGTGCGGCAGATACTTTTAGAGCAGCAGCTGTAGATCAATTGATCATGTGGGGTGAGCGTGTTGGCGTACCTGTTGTTTCTCACGGAATGAATACAGATCCTGCTTCAGTGGCTTTTGATACCGTTAAAAAAGGTGTAGAAGAAAATGCCGATGTGGTTATTATTGATACTGCCGGAAGGTTGCATACTAAAGTAAATCTGATGAATGAACTTTCTAAAATTAAGAGGGTAATTCAGAAGTTTGTTCCTGAAGCACCACATGAAGTTTTGTTAGTTTTAGATGGCTCTACTGGTCAAAATGCCCTTATACAAGCTAGGGAATTTACCAAAGCGACAGATGTTACGGCTTTAGCTATTACCAAGCTAGATGGTACCGCCAAAGGTGGAGTAGTAATTGGTATCTCTGATGAATTTAAAATACCTGTTAAATATATTGGAGTAGGTGAAAAAGTAGAAGATTTACAAGTATTCAATAAAATGGAATTTGTAGACTCTCTCTTTAACCGAGCTAATTAAAGTGCCCTTAACGAGTCCTTTTCATAACACCTTTTTCTTTCCAGGCAATTCTGTACATCAGGTAGTAATTGAAAGTCCATCTGTTATTAAATTCTGCCTTACCAAATCCGGGAATGTCGTATGATCTGAATTCATCGGCATTGAAAATCTTTCTATTGATCTGTATTCTAAAGGTATATCCGGTATAAAAATTATTGAAAATATTTACGCGTAAGCCTGTAGTAAGTTCAAACCACCTGGCTCTTACATTGTCGTTAGTAAAGCTTTCAGTGTAATCTCCAAACACCCCGTCTGTACTATTTACGTTTAATTGTTCACTAAAATTAGCTGTGGCATATCTTATCCCTACAGTAAAAGTATTGTAGTCGGGGTCATATTTTAAGAAGTTGGCATCAAGTCCAATTCTGTAGAAGTTACCTTCATGGCTGTAGTCAAATCCTTCGCCAGTAGAACGATAGGCTGAGGTTCCGAAACTACCAGCAACGTAAACCCTGTGAATATCGATGTCTGCCTGAAACTCATAGCGCTCTCTTTTGCCACCAAATGCATCAATACCAAGGGCTACCAAGTCAGTACCTATCCTGATTCCGGTAGGGATGAAGAACTCCTTGGGAACTTTAGGTTTATACTCATTTACTTTAGTGGTATCTGGAGCTTGTTCCTGATTGTTTTGCTTCGAATTAGCGTTGTTCGATGAAGCATTCCTGGATTGAAGCTGAGCAAAAGAACTGCCACTAAATAAAAGACTACTGATTAATGTAAAACTTAATATTAGGCGCATTGATTGTTCTTCTTAAAGTGTCGTTAACGATAATCATGGAATCATAGGTTTGAAATATGGTGTCCAAGCCTACAAACTCAAAGTCAATCCCACATTCCGGTGAATCTACTCTTGTCCTTTTTCCATAGGTGAAACTTATGGTGTCACCACCTTCATTGTAATAGAAATAAAAATCAGTCTGACTACTTCCTGGATCAAGCGGTAAAATGAGATTAGCAGTTGTACTGTCTTTTATAAATACACTATCAGTTTGTGGGCTAATAATGGAGTCATAAGTTATCTCTGCCAGACTTTCTTCCTGGTTAAGGTTAGTTGTATAGGAGGAAAGCGTAACATAATTCACGGCTATGCTCCCACAGTTAGAGTCAACATCGCAGGCTATGACTGCGGCTATGAGTAAAATAATGATAAAATTTCGTATCAAATTCATTGGCTGCAAAGATATTACATATTCCGACAAGCAAAACTCAATCCAAAATATTTGAAGACAATTAAAAAGTGATGGAACGTTTCCTGCTTAATTTTGATTACCTTTGCAGCCCGAAATAATTTGAGCTTAAGCAATTGATTATAAGGTAATTTAAGGCTCATCTCTTTAGGCATAGAAAATAATTTACATGAAGACTAAAGGACTAAAAAAAGATAAGGTAAATGTTGTAACACTAGGTTGTTCTAAAAACCTGGTAGACTCTGAGGTGATGATTACTCAATTAAAGGGTAATGAGATTGATGTCACTCATGAGTCTGAAGAAGATGATAGCAACATAATCATAGTGAATACTTGTGGATTCATTGATAATGCCAAGCAAGAATCTATCGATACTATTCTGCGCTATGCTGATGCCAAAGGTGAAGGGATGATTGATAAATTATATGTAACTGGCTGCTTATCTCAACGCTACAAGGATGATCTTGAAAAAGAAATCCCAGCAGTAGATGCTTACTTTGGTACAATGGAATTGCCTTTGCTATTAAAGAAGTTCAATGCGGATTATAAGCATGAATTAGTAGGTGAGCGTGTAACAACTACAGCTAGTCATTTTGCTTACATGAAAATTGCTGAGGGATGTGACAGACCATGCTCTTTTTGCGCCATTCCGTTAATGCGTGGCAAACATGTTTCTCGTCCTATTGAAGAACTTGTAAAGGAAGCTAAGAATCTTGCTAGAAATGGTGTGAAAGAATTGCTGCTTATTGCCCAAGATTCAACCTATTATGGACTTGATATCTATAAGAAAAGAAATTTAGCAGAATTGCTTCGTCAACTATCCGATGTTGAGGGAATAGAATGGATTAGGCTGCACTATGCTTTCCCGACAGGTTTCCCTGAAGATATTCTAGATGTAATTGCTGAAAGAGATAATATTTGCAATTATTTAGATATGCCACTTCAACATGGTTCTACCCGCTTATTAAAAGAAATGAGGAGAGGTACAACCAGAGAAAAGCAGGAGGCTCTCATAAAGAAAATCAGAGAAAAAGTACCGGGCATAGCTTTAAGAACCACACTTATCGCAGGCTATCCGGGAGAAACAGTAGAGGATTTTCAGGAGATGCTGGATTTCGTGAAAGAAACTCGCTTTGATAGATTGGGTGTATTCCCTTATTCGCATGAAGAAAATACCCATGCTTATAATGCCGAAGATGATGTGCCTGATGAAGTGAAGCAAGAACGTGTTGATACCATCATGGAAGTTCAGGCGGCTATTTCTGATGAACTCAATCAGGAAAAAATAGGTAAGACTTTTAAAGTACTTATTGATAGAAAAGAAGGTGGTTATTTTATAGGTAGAACTGAGTTTGATTCACCTGAAGTAGATAATGAAGTGTTAATTGATGCCGAGAAACAATATGCCCGCATTGGTGATTTTGTTCAGGCTGAAGTAATTGATGCTACAGAGTTTGACCTATACGCAGAAATTAAATAAGGAATAACTAAACACTTTCTTCTAGATTACGATTTTATATATTTGAACATGAATCCAGCTAATTAAATGGCTTCATGAAAAAATATATTTATGAAGGTATCTTGTTTAGATTTTTCTGAGACGGGGCAGTTTGCCCCAATTTTTATTGACTTCATCCAGAAAAAAGAACCCCTAAAACCATTCTATCATCGCTATCCGGCAATCGCAGAATTTGAAGATCAGATAAAGGATAAAGCGCACGAAAGTATTAATAGAAATTTGTTGGTGGAGGTATTAAAGGAACAGTATACTTCCATTGAACACCTCGATGAATTAACAACTACACAAATAGAATCACTGGCTGATGAGCAGACTTTCACAGTTACCACTGGGCATCAGCTGAATATTTTTACCGGCCCTTTGTATTTTCATTACAAGATCATAACTGTTATTAATGCTTGTAAAAAGTTAAAGGCTCAATATCCTGCTTACAACTTTATTCCTATTTATTGGATGGCTTCTGAAGATCATGATATTGACGAGATAAGAAGTTTTCAGGTAAATGGAGAGAAATTTAAATGGGGAACTGAGCAAACCGGTGCAGTCGGAAGAATGCAAACGGAAGGCCTGTCTGAAATTGCTAAAAAGATAGATGCTGGTGATAAGCTTTTTCAAAAGGCTTATGCCAATGCCAGAAACTTAGCTGAAGCAACAAGAGCTTATGTACATCAACTTTATGGCAGTGAAGGTTTACTTGTACTTGATGCTGACCATAAAGCATTAAAAGCTGAGTTTAAGCAAGTCATTAAGGAGGATGTAACCAAGCATACAGCTAACGAACTAGTAGAAAAGCAATCTGATAAGCTTGATCGAATGGGCTATAAAAGCCAAACCTTTCCGCGAGAGATTAACTTTTTTTACTTGAAAGATAATTTAAGAAGTAGGATTGTTAAAGAAGGCGAAGGATATCAAGTATTAGATAGTGTTATCAAATTTTCTGAAGCGGAACTTTTACAAGAAATTGATGAGCATCCTGAAAGGTTTAGTCCTAATGTGATTTTAAGACCTCTCTATCAGGAAATGATTTTACCCAATTTAGCCTACACAGGTGGCCCAGCAGAGGTTGCCTACTGGCTTCAGCTTAAACCTGTATTCGATCATTTCAAAACAGCCTTCCCTATATTATTACCTCGAAATTTTGGGATGATCATACCTAATAAAATCCAGCATAAGCTTAAGAAGCTTAAAATGGCTGAGGGCGAAATTTTCATTGAAAAGGAAAGCCTAAAGAAGAACATCACTAAAAAGATCAGTGGTCAAAAACTTCATTTAAATGAAGAAAAGCAGGCACTTAATCAATTATTAGATGAGGTAAAGCAATATGCAGG
This sequence comes from Marivirga atlantica, assembly GCF_016734805.1. Lineage (GTDB taxonomy): Bacteria > Bacteroidota > Bacteroidia > Cytophagales > Cyclobacteriaceae > Marivirga > Marivirga atlantica. The sequence continues at coordinate 99,522 of NZ_JAERQG010000001.1, read as the reverse complement.
TGAGATAGATTTCAGCCTTGATGAGATGACTGCGGCAGAGACTCAAAAAATGATCAATGGTCTTGATAAGATTGAGAAGAAAATGCTGTCAGCAGAGAAAAGAAAGCATACTGAAAAAATGAGGCAGATTGATGAAGTAAAAGATTTCCTCTACCCGGGAGGGGCACCTCAAGAGCGGAAAGAAAACTTCCTGTCATTCTATAGGTCAGACAAAAATTTTATCAAATCATTGTTACAGGCTTTGGAGCCTTTTAATTTGCAGTTTCACATCATGAGGTGGAATGGTTAATTATGGATAAGGAAACACTTAGGAGAGTTTATCTCGAAAAAAGAAAGACACTTACCAAAAAAGAGTATGATTTTAGAAATGGACTAATCACCAATCGACTGATAAGCTTTATCACCGAAAACCAATTTCATGCTATTCATGTGTTTCTACCGATTTCAAAAAACAGAGAAATAGATTTACGTCCCTTCATAAAGCAATTGCATAATGAGCTTCCTTCAGTTGATGTTGTTACCAGCATTTCTGATTTATCACAAGCCTCAATGTCTCACTACAAACTAGAAGCTGATACTCAATTGAAACTTAATAAATGGGGAATTCCAGAACCAGTTAATGCTGAGCCCTATGATATGGAAAAGATTGATTGTGTTTTGGTGCCTATGGTTATTGGGAGCAAAACAGGTCATAGAATAGGTTATGGTAAGGGTTATTACGACCAGTTTTTAAATAATTGTTCTGAAAATACAATCTTTGTAGGCTTAAACATTGGGCCACTTTTGGAAGGCGATATGTATGCAGAAGAACATGATATTGCCATGGGTTATATGATTACACCATTTCAGCTTTTTAAGATAAATAGCTAATTTATTCCACTCATCATTTAATACTTTGCTTCGTAGCAAATTACTTTCGAGCTTTGTGTACTCACTTTTTTGTATGCAAAATTCACCTAATTACGATTTATGAATAAAACCATAGCAATATGGTTTTTAAGTAGCTATGCTATTTTACTCTCTGGAAGCTTGCTCTCCATAGGGCATGATTTTTTGCATGCTACATCATCAGTTACAGGTATACATGAGCATGAAACTAAGTCGGTACAGTCTTCACACCATCATCACGGCCATGGTCATCATCACCATGTGAGCGACCATGGGAATCTTTTCAAAGAGCTGTTTACTATAACTGAAGAAGGAAAGGATGTCTTTACCAATATGGTTTTTGTTTCATTCTTTTATGAGCCCGTTTATAAGTATGTCTTTCTACTTGATTATCAAGAGCTGATTAAGTCAACTATTTACAGTAGAATCTATTTAAACCATTCAATACTTCCTTCAACACCTCCCCCAGATTTATAGTAGTTACTCATTCAATAAAGTATAGTTGATCACCTTAAGACCATTTCTGGTAGCTAAGGGAAGATTTGCTATGCACTTCAACTAATTAGATTATTAAAGATTGGCTATTCAAACTAAATCAGTTTAGCACAGAATAGCTATGCAAAAAAATATAAATGAATTATTTAAAGATAACTATACTACTGATAGGCATCTGTCTGCTTCCAGATGCGCTTCAGGCTCAAAATATAGAATTGTCAGGTTTTATTCAATCAGATAGTGGGGAGCCACTCTCAGATGTAAATATTCTTTTAAACGATGAAATTGGGACATCTACCAATAAATTCGGAGCTTATAAGATAGAACTTGAACCAGGTAATTACCAGATCAAACTATCTCATGTGGGTTTTGAATCGGTAAGCAAAGAGATAATGCTTACTGCTGATACTAAAGAGAACTTTACGTTGTCTGAATGCAGCATTCAATTGAAAGATGTAATGGTTTCTGTAGATGAGAAAAAGAACCTTCAAAAAATATCGAAAATTGATATTAATCTTAGGCCTATACAAAGTAGCCAGGAAGTACTCAGAATAATTCCCGGCTTATTTATAGCCCAACATGCGGGTGGAGGAAAAGCTGAGCAAATATTTTTACGAGGCTTTGATATTGATCACGGAACAGATATAACACTATCAGTAGATGGAATGCCGGTTAATATGGTTTCGCATGCCCATGGCCAGGGTTATTCAGATTTACACTTTTTGATTCCTGAAACTATTGAACAGGTTGATTTTAACAAAGGGCCTTACTATGCCGATCAAGGTAATTTTAATACGGCTGGTTACGCAGGCTTTAAAACCAAATCGTATTTAGATAAAAGCAGTGTAAAACTTGAAGGTGGACAATTCGGTACACTTCGAACTGTAAGTATGATTGATTTACTGGACAAGAAGGAAAAGCAGGATTTGTATTTTGCATCTGAGTTTTACTTGACCGATGGGTATTTTGAAAGTGATCAGAACTTTTCAAGAATAAACTTTATGGGAAAGTATTCTACTCGTTTAGCAGACAATAGTTTGATAGAAGCTTCTGCCTCAACTTTTACCAGCTCATGGGATGCATCAGGTCAAATACCTGTAAGAGCTGTCGAAAGTGGAATGATCAGCAGATTTGGAAGTATAGATGATACTGAAGGTGGTGAAACAAGCCGTACAAATCTCAATCTGCAATATTTGAAACCGATTGACGACCAAAGTAGTCTCAGCCATCAACTTTATTTGATCGATTATAAATTCAATCTGGTATCGAACTTTACTTTTTTCTTGGAGGATCCTATAAATGGAGATCAAATAACCCAAAGTGAAGCGCGGAAAATATATGGCTATAAAGGTTCATATGAGAGAGATGATCGCCTAGCGGGTGTTGATGTATTCACTACGGTTGGTGGCGGAATCAGGTATGACGATGTTAATGACATAAGACTTTCCAAAACAATAAACAGAAAGGAAGTACTATTTGATTATGCACGTGGAGACGTTGATGAACTAAATTTTAATGCCTATGTCTCTGAGAATATGCAGTTCAATTCAAGGTTCTCAGCCACTGCTTCGCTTAGATACGATTATTTTGTTTTCAACTATGTGGATAAACTTCAAACAAATTATGAAACACAAAGTGAAGAGAGAGGTATTTTGAGTCCTAAGTTGAATCTTAATTATAAGCTTAATCAAAGTGTGAATCTTTTTGCAAAAGGAGGAATTGGCTTTCATTCGAATGATACAAGAGTTGTAGTAGCTCAAAATGGTGAAGATATTTTACCAAAAGCCTATAGCAGCGATATTGGGAGCACGTTTAAGCCTTTTCCTAATATGACAGTAAATGCAGCTCTATGGTATTTATTTTTAGAGCAAGAATTTGTTTACGTAGGAGATGCAGGAATTGTAGAGCCGAGTGGACGTACCGAGCGAAAAGGAATTGGCGTATCTGTAAGGTATCAGCTACTTGATTGGCTCTATTTTGATACTGATGTCAACCTAACCGACCCAGTAGCACTTGATGAGGATGAAGGCAATAATAATATCCCATTAGCTCCAACTTTTACAAGCATTGGAGGTCTTAGTTTTGATTTTAAGAACGGTATCAATGGAAGCTTGCGTTATCGTTATCTTGATGACAGACCAGCTAATGAGGATAATAGCATCACAGCTGAAGGTTATTTCTTATTAGATGCTGTATTGAATTACACAAGACCTAGTTTCCAGATAGGTTTGTCGGTTGAAAATATACTTGATGAAGAATGGAAAGAAGCGCAGTTTGAGACGGAGTCGCGTCTTAGAAATGAATTAGAGCCAACTTCAGAAATACACTTTACACCTGGCACTCCATTTTTTGCCAGAGCAAGTCTGACCTATTTCTTCTAAACTTAAAGGGGCATTGTGGAGTGCCCCTTTTTTAATTCTTGCAGGCACATTTTTGAGCCATCTTTTTTTCGGCCTTATTAAAGGCGGTATTAAATGTACCACTTAATGTTGCTGGATTGATGTATTCATTGAGATCTGAGGCGCCATCTTGTTCAACAGATTGATAATTACTATTCGATGATTCAGATGGTATAGCCAAGGGGATAGATCTTGAGGAGATATTGAAAAAATATCTGGTAGAATTAGTATTAAGATCAATTAATGTAAAAGCCATTTTAAGCTGATCTTCTGTTTCATCTCGTAAATGAGGATAATTGTCCTCTTCATAATTGCTGAGGCTGTTATAGAACATTCCTGTTTGAGCATCTATCAAATCTACTTTCAGCAAATAACGAATACCTAATTCATCCCTCATTACAAGTTCATCTGTAGCTTCTTCTGAATAAAGTATTCTTGCCTTTTTCAAATCATATTCAAGCATTGGCTTGAATAGAACCGTACTACCACAATCACTTAGCCGGGCATTCAAATTTTCTGTAAAGGATATAAGACTACTATTTTTGATTAGAGAATTTTCTGAAACTACAATTTTGCTTTGCTGGATATTGGCCAAACAACCTAAACTTTCTTTGTATTTGGCACTTTGACATCCGAGGATGGAGAGTATTAAAATGTGCAAGGCTAATAGTTGTTTCATAAAGGTTCATTTTTCATTGAACTATCAATTATCATACCTGATGTGTTAAACGGATTAAACTTTATAAAACATGATGGGTTAGCAAAATCGTTTTTATCTTCGGACTAAGAATAGGAAAATATGCGAGCAATAATTATTGGAGCAGGAATTGGCGGTATAGCTACAGCAATCCGCTTAGCCAAGAAAGGCTATCAGGTGGATGTTTATGAGCAGAACACATACCCTGGCGGAAAGCTGACAGCTTTTGTACAAGACGGCTTTAGATTTGATGCTGGTCCCTCCCTATTTACTTTGCCGGAATTAGTAGATGAGCTTGTTTCGTTACAAGCACCCAATGTTGAGATAAGCTTTGATTATAAAAAACTGGATGAATCATGCAGGTATTTTTGGGATGATGGAGCGGAGCTTACAGCTTATACCAATCCTGAAAGATTTGGTAAGGAAGTAGAAGCCAAATTTGATATTCCGGCAAAAAAAATTGTTGAGTATATAGCGTCTGCTGAATTTAAGTTTGAAAAAACAGCTCGTATTTTTCTGGAAAAGTCCTTACACAAAAGCAGCACTTTCCTTTCGCCTCAAGTCATTCCCGCTGTTCTCAATATTTACAAAATGGGCCTTTTTGAGAGTATGCATCAACTCAATGAAAGGAAATTTAAAGATGAAAAGCTCACACAACTTTTTGATAGGTTTGCCACCTACAATGGCTCTAGTCCTTTTAAAGCGCCCGGCATATTAACGTCAATTGCTAACTTAGAATTGAACAGAGGTACTTTCTATCCAGAAGGAGGTATGCACGAAATCACCATGAAATTAGTTAAGGTGGCAGAAAGTCTGGAAGTGAAATTTCATTATAGCAGCAGAATTGATGAAATATTAATTAAGCAGCATCAGGCAGTTGGTGTTAGTTTAAATGGCGAGCAGCAACTTGCTGATTTGGTTGTAAGCAATATGGATGTTTATCCTACCTACAAAGAACTCATGGCAGATCAGCCTCAGCCAGAGAAGGTGTTAAATCAGGAAAGAAGTAGCTCAGCTGTTATCTTCTATTGGGGAGTTAATAGAAATTTTAAAGAGCTTGGCTTACACAATATATTCTTCAGCAATAATTACAAAGAAGAGTTCAAGCACATTTTTGACAGTAAAGATGTTTATGAAGATCCCACTGTTTACGTAAACATCAGCTCAAAACTTACTAAAACTGATGCCCCAGAAGGAATGGAAAACTGGTTTGTAATGGTAAATGTACCGGCAAATTCAGGTCAGGATTGGGACAAGCTGATTGATCAAATAAGAAAAAATGTAATTGAGAAGCTAAGTAAGCGTCTCAAGCTTGATATAGCTGAACATATCATTACAGAGCATATCTTGGAGCCAAGAACCATAGAAAGCAAAACCTCTTCTTCTGGTGGAGCCCTTTATGGTACAAGTTCAAATAGTAAGTTTGCTGCTTTTTTAAGACATCCTAACTTTCATCGGAAGATTAAAAATTTGTACTTTTCAGGAGGAAGTGTACATCCTGGGGGAGGCATTCCGCTTTGTTTACTTTCAGCTAAAATCATCGATGATTTAACACCTCATGCAAGCACTTAAAAATTGGCATAATTATTTGTGGACAAGGCCTTCAATTGGTGTGTGGATTATTTCTGCATTTTACTTTTTCGGAGCATTTGGTATTATGCTGGGTTTTGAGGAGTGGTTCGTTGCAAAAACGGCCTTTAATCTATTGCTATCCTTCCTATTGCTTTTAATATACCAGCGTGATTTGGATTTCCGATTGGTGATTTGCCTGGCAGCATGTTACATTATTGGTTTTGGAGCGGAGTTTTTGGGCGTTCAATACGGTCTTATCTTTGGCAGCTACCATTATCCTGATACATTAGGTCCTCAATTATTCAATGTGCCAATAATTATAGGTATTAACTGGTTTATAATAACTTTTTGTATTTGGAGCTTATTAAGTTCAATGAGGGTGAAAAACTTTAGCCGAGTAATACTTGCTACTGTTTTAACGGTAGCCATTGATGTTATTATTGAGCCTATTGCTGTTGCTTTAAATTTCTGGCAGTGGGAAAATAACCAGATACCGCTGCAGAATTACTTGGGTTGGGCCATCATTGCTTTTCTTATTTTCTGTATTTATTACTTTGTTCAAATACCAACCAAGAATAAACTAGCCAGTATGCTGTTAGTCTGGCAGCTTATCTTTTTCATTTCACTTAATTTTTGGTTTAGTTTTTAATAATTCTGGAAAAGATGCAACCATAAATTTTTTTTAGCATCTATAACTAAAAGAAACTAAACATTTACGCCCATTATGAAAAAGTTATTATTAGTTGTAGCCCTTTTTGTGCCTGTAATATTGATGGCACAAGATTCAGAAACCAGAAAATTAAACTCCTTTACAGAAGTACATGCCAGCCAGAGCATCAAAGTAACTTTGAAGAAAGGAAGCTCCAATTCAGCAGAAGTTATTACTAACGGAGATTTAGAGGATGTAATTACCGAAGTTTCAGGAGGAACATTAAAAATTGAGAAAGATCAGAACTGGAATATTGGTAGCAGTGACAGAGTTAGGGTTATCGTTACTTACACTGAAGAATTAAGTGAATTGAAAGCAACAAGCTCTTCCAGTATTTTGGTAGAGGACAGGCTTAAGTCAGATGATTTAGAATTAAAAGCTAGCAGCTCTGCAAGCATAAAAGTAGCTGCTGATGCAGCAGATGTAGAAATAGCAGTATCAAGCTCTGCTGATATTGAAGCAGACATTAATGCCCGCAAAGTTGATGCACGTGTAAGTAGCTCTGGCAGTTTAGAAATGAAAGGACAATGTGAAGACCTGAAAGCAGCTGTAAGTAGTTCAGGAGATATAAATGCTGAAGATTTTAATTGCAAAATTGCTGATTTAGCTACTAGTTCTTCTGGAAGAATTGAGGTGCATGTTGAAGAGCAAATGAGTGCTTCTGCCAGCTCATCAGGAAGAATTACCTATGGTGGCCAACCAAAAATTAAAAATATGAATTCAAGCTCTGGTGGTCGAATCCGCTCAGCTGATTAAGAAGTTTTCAAGTTGAACATGGAAACAGCTAAGCCTTATTTATAGGCATAGATTAATTTGTCATTCTGAACTTGATTCAGAATCTACTCAGGTAGAGACTACCTTTTAGAGCAGATTCCAAATCGAGTTTGGAATGGCATTTTTATTTAAAGTTGGTGTTATAAAGTTCTATACTTTCTTTGATTACTTTCAGCGCTTCAGCTTTATCAAAGAAGTCTTCTACTACAACTTCCTTATTCTCTAATTTTTTATAGTCTTCAAAGAAGCGTTGCATTTCTTTAGAAGTATGAGGAGGTAAATCACTAATATCATTCATGTGGTTTACAGCCATGTCATTTGCTGCTACGGCAATAATTTTATCATCAGCTTCACCTTGATCAATCATCTTCATCACACCTAAAACTTTAGCCTTTACCATGCAAAGTGGTGGCAATTCAATGGTTGATATTACCATGATATCCAGCGGATCTTTATCGTCACAATAAGTTTGTGGAATAAAACCATAGTTGGCTGGGTAATGTACGGAGCTAAATAATACCCTATCTAGTATTAAATAGCCAGTTTCTTTATCTAACTCAAATTTTCCTTTACTTCCTTTTTGTATCTCAATTACAGCATTCACATATTCTGGAGCTTCATCTCCATAATACACATCATGCCATGGGTTTCTTTTTGAATCTTGCATAATATAATTTTTTGCAAAAATAAGGCATACTATGTTAAGCGCCTATCATTGAAGGTTACAATTCTATTAACTTGCGGAATAATTAGAATTAATATGAGCAATCAATCTACAAACGGAGAAAAAATTAGAAGGATAAAATTTGTTGTGAAGGTTTTATTCTTTGCGGCAGCATTATTTCTACTGAGCTTCTACAGGGCGGAAATGATTGACTTCGGCATTCCGCTTCATTTCATAAAGGCATTGAGTCTCTATTTCTATGCCGATGTATTGATTTCACTAGTTCGCTTACTGGTGGTGTTCTTTTATATCAGGAAAAATAAATCGAAGAAGGGTATAAAGAATAATTTTGAATTAGGCATTAACCATATAGCTACCATGCTACATTCTATTATTCTGGTAGCTGCCATACTCTTGCTATTTGAAATTGACCCTATTGATTTAATTACCTCATTAAGTATTGTGGCGGCAGCAATTGCTATTCTATCGAAAGATTATATTTCAAATATGATCAATGGGATGATCATTATGTTTGCCGATGAATTAACCATAGGTGATGAAATTAAAATAGGTGATCAGAAAGGAAAGATTATTGATATTACACTTACCAATGTCCATTTAGTAAATGATGATGAAGACCTTATTTACATTCCTAACAGTATAATTTTCACCTCACAAATTCTTAATTATACAAAGAGGAGTGTCAGAAAGGTAAGTTTCGATTTTGACATGAAGAATGACAAACTGGAAGATATAGAATCGCTGGAGAAGTATATAGTTGAGTCTTTATCTGCTTATCATAAATTTATAAAGGATGATAGCTATAATCTCAAGATCATTAAAATAAATGAAAATTTTAGCGCTTTAAAGTTTCAGTTTATACTGCATAGGCAGTCCGGAGTGCGTGAAAAGGATATTAGGAGAATGGCACTGCGCAACGTTCTCAAATATAGAGGTCAAATTACTTCCTGAGGTCAAACAAAGACTAAACACTTCCATATTTAATCAGTTTACCTTAAGCAAACCCAAAAAAAATCGGACTATGAAAAATTTATTATTTGTATTGAGCTTCATGATTTTGGTAGCAGCCTGCTCCCCTTCTAAAAAGGAGAATCAGGATGATCAAAATATGAAAGAAGATACCACTGCAACCATGGAAACCAAGGAAGCTTCAGTTGACCCAAAATTGGTAAAAGTTTGGGAAACAGATACTGTGCTTACAACCAACGAATCGGTATTATATGATGCTGACGGACAAAAACTCTACGTATCTAATATTGACGGAAAGCCACTTGATAAGGATGGTAAAGGATTTATTTCCATTCTTAGCCTTGATGGTAAAGTAGAGAATTTAAAATGGGCTACAGGCTTAAATGCTCCTAAAGGTATGGGCATATTCGATGGACATTTATATGTGACCGACATCGACAGAATAGTAGCCATTGATTTAAAAACAGGTAAAATGACTAAAGAATGGAAACCTGAAAAGGCTGATTTTCTAAATGATATTACCGTATCTGACAATGCTGTTTATGCATCTGACATGGCCCTAGGCATGATTCATAAAATTGAGAATGGTGAGCTCAGCACTGTTGCTGAAGGCGTTGAATCTGTTAACGGTCTTTTAGCTAAAGGTGACTACCTAATGACCTTAGATAAGAATGGTCTGAGAGGTCTTGACCTTAGCACAGGAGAGTTTATGATGGTGAATGATTCAGTTACAGGAGGTGATGGACTAACCATGTTAAATGACGATGTGTACATCGCAAGTAGATGGAAAGGAGAAATTTATTATGTAATGGGTAATAAGGCGCACTTATTAATGAGTACTGATGGCCAGTCACAAACAGCTGATATTGGTTTGAATACTTCAGATAAGATGCTATATGTGCCGACCTTCTTTAGCAATAAGGTGGTTGCTTATAGAATAGAAGATTAAACCTGATTTATTTCAATATTTTGAAAGCCTTCTCAATTTTGAGAGGGCTTTTTTTATGAATAGGAATTAAAACCATTAATTTGAGAATAATTAAGGAAACAAAAGTTGGCTTGTTGCCACCACAATGATTATTGAATGATGAAAGTATTAAATTTTGTTACGGTATTAATTCTAGGTGTTTTCATGATTGGTTGTAATCTTGGAGAGGATGTCGATAAGGAAAGCTGCCAGAATTCTTCAAACAGCTGTGGAGAATTTGAAACTTGCTGTTCAGCAAGCCAGTGCAGATACTTATATGATGGTGAGGAGTTTCCTTGCGATGGAACAGATTGTGCTGAGGCTGCCAAAGAATTATCTGCTAAAATGTGCACACAGTAATACTACATGAAAATGGCTAAGCTAATGACAGTTGAGTAACTATTAAATAAAAAAGAGACTGATTGCTCAGTCTCTTTTTGTTTGCTGTGAGGGGAGGATTCGAACCTCCACGAAGTAGTTAGCTCCGACATCACGATAACTTAAGGGCTATGTCTTAACTTATCGTGAGTGCGCCAGAGTTTATCCTGAACCTCCACCCCCGAGATAGGAGGGCATGTCTGCCAATTTCATCACCTCACAATATTAATCCAAATAAATTGCTGTAGGGGGAGGATTCGAACCTCCACGAAGTAGTTAGCTCTGACTTCACGATAAGCAATTAAACAAAAGCAAAATAACTTATCGTGAGTGTGTCAGAGTTTATCCTGAACCTTCACCCCCGAGATAGGAGGGCATGTCTGCCAGTTTCATCACCCTACAAAATTAAGGCAAGTTGAAATCTCGATTACTTTGAGATCATCACTTAACAATTTTAAATAAAAACAGCACTTTTTGCTGTTCTGATATTTCAAAGGTAATAAAAACATCAATAGGTTAAATAAAATCTAATAAAAAGTATAAATAAATACAGATATGATAAATATATTTTATATTTGATGAGAATATGTTAAAACAAGACCCTGAAACATATGGAAAATTATCAACTTGATAATACGGATTTAGCCATCCTCAATATACTGATGCATGATGCCCGAAGGCCCTATACTGAAATTGCTGAAGAAGTGTTTGTTTCACCAGGCACAGTGCATGTGAGAATGCGTAAAATGGAAAAGCTGGGTATTATTAAGCAGGCACAGCTTCAGGTTGATCTGAGTAAGCTCGGTATGGATATCACGGCATTTCTGGGAGTCTACTTACAGAAAAGTTCTTTGTATGATAATGTGGTAACTGCTTTGAAGGCCATTCCTGAAATTGTGGACTGTCATTATACCACGGGAGCTTATTCCATGTTTGTGAAAATAGTTTGTAAGGATACAGACCACCTGAAAAACATATTACACGATAAAATCCAGCCTATTGAAGGGATTGAAAGAACAGAGACTTTTATATCTTTGGAAGAAAGCATCAATCGACCTTTGTCAATTAAATAAAAATGGCTCAACATAAAAAGGAAATGCCTAGATGGCTAGCTCGGATTCAGGAGCAAAGTTGGGAGCCTGAGATATTAATTTCAGGTATTGTGCTTTTGGCATTATTTCAACTACCGCCAAAGTTCATGGAGCTCAGAGAGTATTTAATCAAATTTTCATATCCAGTATTTTATACTGGAACAATTGATGATACCTTGACCAATGTGATGCGCCTTGCCGTTTATTGGCTGATTGTAGCGTTCTCTGCACACTTAATGTTCAGGTCTATTTGGGTAGCTTTTGTGGGGTTATCTTATGTTTATCCTGGCGGGATAAAAAAATCTAAGCTTTATTATGCCAAGCGATATATGAAGCATATACGGGCAGATCAAGATCCTCTTGATAAAATAAAGAAACTGGAGAGCTTATGTAGTTCAATGTTTGCTTTAGGTTTTTTATTTTTCATGATAGTTTTCGGCTTCCTTATAGCCTTTCTCATCATTACTGTTTTCTTTTTATGTATCGTTCAAATAGCTCCTGATTTTGCATACTACGGCATAATAGACAAAGTATTCATTAGCTTATTTCTCATTTATATAATTGACTTTATATCCTTAGGGCTACTGAAACGCATACCATACATATCAGCGATCTACTATCCTTTGTACAGGTTTCTGAGCTTTATAACACTTTCATTTCTTTATAGAGACGTTCTTTACCATTTCATCTCAAATCATAAAAAATGGAAGGTTTTTCTATTTGTCTTAATCTTTACCTCAATCTCCATTTTTGCTGATGTGGCATCTAGAAATAAATTTGATTTGCTAAATGATATCGAAATAAACAGGCTCACAAAGGATAAACAGGTGATGTTCACTGAGCATTATGAAAACTTGGCCAAAACAGATATAATTTATCGAATACAAATTGAAAGAGATATCATAAAAGATGACTTTTTAAAAGCATTTATTGCCCACAACTCAGTAAATGAAACTTTCAGAATGAAAGACTCGTGCTTTGTTAATGATACTGTTTATGCACTTAGATCATCTTTATCTGACTCAATTAAGTTAAGCTGTTTAAATAATTTCTATTTGCTTCAGGTTGATGACTCTGTCTTTACAAGTGATTACTATTTCATGAAGCATCCAAAAACAAATCAGCCTGGCTTGATGGCTTATTTAGATGTGTCGTATCTTGATAAAGGCATGCACAAACTTCATTTGCTTTACAGAAATACTCCCGAAAAAAGGGATAGTATTCCTTATTTGGAAAACGGGATTGTTGAATTTATAAAACAATAGCATGCTAAACTACATCGTCTGGAATCCGGATGGAATTATAATTGACTTAGGTGTTTATCAGTTAAGATGGTATTCTGTACTTTTTGGACTTGGCTTCTTGCTGGGCTATCAGTTTGTAAAAGCCAGATTCAAAAAGGCTGAATTAGATTTGAAGCTGCTTGATAACCTGGCTGTTTATTTAGTAGTAGGTACAATTTTAGGCGCCAGATTAGGGCATTGTCTTTTCTACGACTGGGAATACTTTTCTCAGCATCCTCTTGAAATAATTTTACCCTTTAGGTTCACACCAACATTTGAGTTTGTAGGCTTTAGAGGTTTGGCCAGTCATGGTGGCGGAGTCGGGGTAATTATTGCAATTATCCTATATGCACGAAAATATAAAATCAATACACTTTGGCTAATCGATACTATTGCGCTGGTGGTGCCATTGGCAGGCATATTTATTCGGTTGGGTAACCTCATGAATAGTGAAATAGTAGGAAGTGTTACCAATGTATCATGGGCATTTATATTTACAGATGTGGATGCACTTCCCCGACATCCTGCTCAAATTTATGAGGCCTTTAGTTATTTGCTAATTTTCGGTTTTCTGTATTGGTTAAAGAATCAGAAATTCAACAAGCCAGGTTTTATTCTGGGCTTTACCTTCCTACTGATTTTTATTGCCAGATTTTTAATTGAATTCGTTAAGGCGGATCAAGTTGAATTTGAAAGTACAATGGCTCTTAATATGGGGCAGTGGCTTAGTATTCCTTATATGTTGGCAGGTATTGCTATCATCATTTGGAGTCAAAAAAGGTCAAAGCAGATAACGGCTGATCAAACAGATCAGTAATTATTTATTTGTTAACCCATTATACAAACATTAAGCTGAGTTATTGGTAATTTTGTTGTTCTACTGAATTATGGAAGATACCAATCAATTAACAAAAACAGACACAGTCAAAACTGATAATCAAGAATATATTGAGGTAATAGGTGCTCGCGAGCACAATCTCAAAAATATTGATGTAACCATTCCTCGTGATAAGCTTGTTGTTATAACGGGCATAAGTGGCAGTGGCAAGTCAAGCTTGGCTTTTGATACCATTTATGCCGAAGGGCAGAGGAGGTACATGGAAAGTTTTTCGGCCTATGCACGTTCCTTTATAGGTGATATGGAGCGGCCTGATGTTGATAAAATTAATGGACTTTCTCCAGTTATTTCCATTGAACAAAAGACTACTTCTAAAAACCCACGATCAACAGTTGGGACAGTAACAGAAATTTATGATTTCCTTCGTGTATTGTATGCAAGGGCTGGTGAAGCTTTTTCTTATAAAACAGGTAAGAGAATGCAGCGCCAAACCGAAGATCAAATTATTGACCATTTAATTAATGAGTTTGATGGCCAGAAGTTAACCATACTGGCTCCTGTAATTAAGGGGCGTAAAGGTCATTACAGGGAATTATTTCAACAAATCAGAAAAATGGGCTTCACCAAGGCCCGGGTTGATGGAGTGATCCTTGAGATTGATGCGCGAATGCAAGTTGATCGGTATAAAACACACGATATTGAGATTGTTGTTGATAGGATAGTAGTAGATGAAAAAGATCGTTTCAGAATTACCCAATCTGTAAAAATAGCCTTAAAGCATGGTGAAGGTATCATGATGGCGCGCGACACTGATGGTAACATCAGTCATTTCTCTAAGAATCTGATGGATCCTGAAACCGGTTTAGCATACGAAGAGCCCGCGCCCAACAATTTTTCATTTAACTCACCTTATGGAGCTTGTCCTACCTGTAACGGATTAGGCAAAATAGAGCACATAACAGAGGAAACGGTAATTCCTGATCCTAATTTGAGCATTACCCGTGGAGGAATAGCACCTCTGGGTGAATTCAGGGATATATGGATTTTTAAGAAGATAGATGCCATCCTTAAAAATACGGATGTAAATATCTCCACTCCTTTAAATAAATTTCCTCGTGAAGTACTTGATGTAATTCTTTATGGTAGCAAACGCAAGGTTGAGGTAGCCTCAAAAAAGTATCCAGGCACTAGTTGGGCAACTGCCTTTGAAGGTATCATAAAATTTCTGGAGAAGCAGCAAGAAACAGGTACTGATAAAACCAGAGATTGGCTAAAGGATTTCATGATTATTCAGACATGCCCCGATTGTAATGGAGCAAGGTTAAAAAAGGAGTCCTTACATTTCCTTATTGATGGTAAGAACATCTCTGAGTTGGCAATGCTTAATATTGGTGAGCTGGCAGGGTGGTTTACTGGTTTGGAAGAACGGCTTACAGAAAAACAATTATTAATTGGTGTAGAGGTATTAAAAGAAGTACGCAAAAGAATCGGCTTCCTGACTGATGTTGGTTTGGATTACCTTTCACTTAACAGACCATTAAGAACCTTGTCGGGTGGAGAAGCACAGCGAATAAGACTAGCTACGCAAATAGGCACTCAGTTGGTAGGTGTTCTCTATATATTAGATGAACCGAGTATTGGTTTGCATCAGCGTGATAATATGAAGTTGATTACTGCCTTGAAAGACTTGCGCGACCTCGGTAACACTGTAATGGTGGTGGAGCACGATAAGGATATGATGCTGGCTTCAGATTTTATCTTAGATATTGGACCAGGTGCAGGTAGACATGGAGGTAAAGTAGTGGCACAAGGTAATCCTGATGAGTTTTTAGCCAGAGGGAGTAATACAGCCAAATACCTAAACGGTGAATTGGAAATTGAAACACCTAAAGAGAGAAGGAAAGGAAATGATAAACTCTTGGAGCTTAAGGGAGCTTCAGGCAACAACCTTAAAAATGTTAATGTAAAGTTTCCTTTAGGTACACTAATGTGTGTTACCGGTGTTTCAGGTAGTGGTAAGTCCACACTCATTCATGAAACCTTATATCCTATATTGAATCAAAAGTTTTATAGGTCAAAGAAAGATCCTATGCCTTATAAAGGGCTGAAGGGTTTGGAACATCTGGATAAGGTAATTGAAGTAGATCAATCACCAATTGGTAGAACGCCAAGGTCGAATCCAGCTACTTATACTGGCGTATTTACTGATATCAGAGCGCTTTTTAGTAATCTGCCTGAAGCCAAAATCAGAGGCTACAAGCCAGGCAGGTTCTCTTTTAATGTTAAGGGAGGGAGATGTGAAACATGTGAGGGTGCAGGAATGAAGCTTATTGAAATGGATTTCTTACCAGATGTACATGTGCCTTGTGAAACTTGTAAGGGGAAGCGTTATAATAGAGAAACCTTAGAAGTTCGCTTTAAAGGTAAATCAATCTCCGATGTGCTGGATATGACGGTTGAGCAGGCTGTAGAATTCTTTGAAAACCAACCTAAGATTTTGAGGAAAATACAAACACTTGCTGAAGTAGGTTTAGGCTATATCACAATAGGTCAGCATGCAACTACACTTTCTGGTGGTGAAGCGCAGCGGGTAAAACTGGCTACTGAACTATCTAAAAAGGATACTGGAAATACCTTCTATATTTTGGACGAGCCTACCACAGGCTTACATTTCCAGGACATCAATCATTTGCTTCTAGTACTACAAAAATTAGTGGATAAAGGCAATACGGTACTAGTAATTGAGCACAATATGGACGTGATCAAGGTGGCTGATTATTTAATAGACCTTGGGCCTGAAGGTGGTAAGGAAGGTGGTAACATTGTGTTTACAGGAACCCCAGAAGAGATCATCAAGAAGAAAGATAGCTATACTGGTAAGTACTTGAAATTAGAGCTTAAATAAGACAGCCCTAATCTCAACTTTTTAATCGCTAATATTGATAATAGCGATCACAATTATCGTAATCTATTGTGTTGACTTCTTTTAAATAATTGATGATACTTTCTGCCGTAGTGAGGTTTTGAATGGTGGCTTTTTCTAAAGGGAAATAGCTGTCATACACGGCAGGAATATAATCGTTAATACCTATGGTAATTTCCTCGTTATCGTTTACGATATTTCCATCCTCATCGTACATGGTGTAGGTATTTCCTGATTGCTCAAAATAAATACCTGAAATATGAAGGCCAGCTCCAGTTTCTCGGAAGAAGTCTTTTACTTCTTTAGCAGTCAGGGTAAAAATTACGCTTTGGTTATTGAAAGGATCCATATTGAATATTTCTAAAGCGGTAATATCTCCCTGATCAATATCTGCTCTAATGCCTCCACCATTTTGAAAAGAAGCATCTACGTTATAGTAATCTTTTAGTGCTGTTGTGTAAAAGCATCCAATCTCATCTCTGCTGAGATAGTTCGTTGCAAAGCCTACTACTTCCTCAAATTCTGGTGCGTTATTATAGTCCGCGATTAATTTGGCTAAGTCAGCATCTTCAGTATCAAAATCATTAAGGTTGATCATTTCTACTTCAGACTTGATGATTTTCTTATCCTCTATTTCCAGCTTCAGCTTACCTAATAAATATAAATTTGATCCTGCCTGAACAACAGGCTTTTCATTAATCTTTTCTTCAACTACCTGATGCGAATGTCCACCAATAACTGCATCGATGAAATCATTTTCTTCGGCCAATCTGATATCACTACTTGTGCCTAAATGAGTGAGTGCAATTACCAAATCTGAACCCTCCTGATCTTTGATGTCATCATATTGTCCTATCACATCATAGTGTCTCTGGAATTCAAGTTCCGTCACACGCCACGGGTGAGTTGATGGAATAATAGCACCTTCTTTTCCGAATGTTTCAACCAGACCAATGAAACTTATTTTTAATTCACCAACCTCTAATGTGCTATAAGCTTCAGGTTGAGGGACCCCGCTACTCAGCATATCGACATTTGCGCAGATCCATTTGAAATCAGCCTCGTTCATTCTTTCTTTTAATACATCAATCCCATAATCAAATTCATGATTACCCAGCACAGCAATGTCGAAACCGGTTTTGTTCATTAAGTCAATCATCGGAAATCCCTTTTGGCTATACTGGTCAACAATCGGGTTTCCGGAGAAAATATCACCAGCGCATACTAATAAAGTATTTCTACTTTCTTTTTCTTTATCTACCAGGTATTTCACTTTTGCGAAATTATCAATTTCTCCATGCTGGTCGTTGATGAAGAAAATGGTTAATTCTTGACTGCTATTATCAGCAACTGTATCATTCTCTTCTACCTTGTCGTTAACAACAACAATAACATTATCACTGTCGTCACAGGCATAAAATGTAAAGGAAAGGATTAGAAAGAGATATAAAAGGGATTTTAATGATCTTTTCATGATTTTCTAATAAGAAGCATAAAGATACTGAAGTATACCTTAGCTGGAGCAATTACCAATAAAAAAAGGCCATTTGTATTTACAAATGGCCTTTCGCTTTTGATTAGGATTCAATCATTTACATATGAATTGGTCTGTTTTCAGTAGCCGCTAAGCAAGCTTCTTTTACAGCTTCCATATAAGTTGGGTGTGCATGTGACATACGAGATACATCTTCTGCCGATGCTCTATATTCCATGGCAGTAACTCCAGCAGCAATCATATCAGCAGCACGTGCACCAATGATATGCATACCCAAAATCTCATCTGTTTCCTTATCAGCAATAACTTTTACGAGACCTTCTAAATCCATGCTCGCACGAGCCCTACCTAATGCTTTGTAAGGGAATGAACCCGTTTTGTATTTAGTTCCCTTCTCTTTTAATTCCTCTTCGGTATAGCCCACACCAGCAACTTCCGGCCAGGTGTATACTACATTAGGAATGAGTTTATAATGAATGTGAGGCTTCTGACCGGCCATGGTTTCAGCAACAAATACACCTTCTTCTTCAGCTTTATGAGCTAACATGGCACCTTTCACTACATCACCTATGGCATAAATATTATCAACTGAAGTTCTCAAGTGCTCATCAGTTTCGATTCTACCTTTGTCGTCAGTTTTTAAACCAACATTCTCAAGGCCCAAACCTTCTGTATAGGGCTTTCTACCTACAGAAACTAAGCAATAATCTGCCTTTATCGTTTGGCTTTCACCTTTGTCAGATTCAAAAGTTATTTCTACCTCTTTGCCCTTATCCTCAACTTTGGTTACTTTATGCTTTAACTTCACATCCATACCGAGCTTCTTCATGCTCTTCTTCATCTCTTTGCCCATAGTGCCATCCATAGTAGCGATAAGGCTGTCAAGAAATTCAATAACAGTTACATCAGATCCAATTCGTTTGTAAACAGACCCCAGCTCAAGGCCAATTACACCACCGCCAATCACTACCATGTGCTTCGGTACTTCTTTAAGCTCGAGCGCTTCCGTACTGCTGATAATTCTTTTCTTATCGAATTTGGCAAATGGCAGCTCTACTGGTTTAGAGCCAGTAGCGATGATCACTTTATCAGTAGAAATCTCGGAAGATTTACCTTTCGAATCAGTGATTTTGATAGTGTTTTTATCTACAAATGATCCCACACCTGTGTGAACGTCAATCTTATTCTTCTTCATCAAGAAAGCAATACCATCTACGTTCTGCTTTACAACGTCAGCCTTTCTTGCTATCATTTGCTTGATATCCACTTTTAAATTGCTAAGGCCAATGCCATGTTCTTTAAAAGTTGTTTCAGCATTATGATAGTGCTCTGAGGAATCAAGGAGTGCTTTTGAAGGAATACATCCTACATTAAGACAAGTACCTCCTAAAGTATCATATTTCTCGATTATGGCGGTTTTCATACCTAGCTGAGCGCATCTGATTGCTGCTACATATCCACCAGGGCCAGAACCTATTACCGTTACATCGTATTTACTCATTTTTTAGTGATTTTATGATTGACTGTATTAAGTATTAAGATTTAAAGTTGATTTGAACTTGAAAATCATATTTGATAGATGTTCTATCTCTGATTGTAGTTTGATTAAATCATCCTTACTTAATATGTTAACTTTATTTGCTATAATTAACTGTGTATCTAGTTCAAATAGAGAGCCTACTGCAATTGATAAAAAGTTATTAAAACTTTTATATCCACCTCTGCCAGCTCCTTCGGCAATGTTAGAAGGAATAGAAACAGCTGCTCTTCTGATTTGTGAAGCTAAACCATACTTTTCATTTTCTGGAAATGACTCAGTTACATCGTAAATCTTAGCTGATAAATCTACTGATTTAATCCAAATGTTAAGATCCTTATACCTATGCATTTAGAATGATCATAATACTTAATACAGCTAATCTTAATACAATTTATACTCCTAACAATAGCCTAGTCGGATCTTCTAATAGCTCCTTCACTCTATACAAGAAGCTCACTGATTCCTTACCATCAATTATTCTGTGGTCATAGCTAAGTGCTACATACATAATCGGTCTGATTTCTACTTCACCATTAATAGCTACCGGACGCTCAACAATATTATGCATTCCTAAAATAGCTGATTGAGGAGCATTGATGATCGGAGTTGATAACATAGATCCGAATATGCCGCCATTAGTGATGGTGAATGTACCACCTGACATTTCCTCGATACTTAACTTGCCATCTCTTGCTTTTTTAGCTAATCTGATTACCTCAGACTCAACTTCATTAAAGTTCAATTGCTCAGCATTTCTAATTACCGGAACTACTAAACCTTTTGGTGATGATACGGCTATCGACATATCAACAAAATCGTTGAAAACCATTTCATTACCATCAATTTGAGCATTTACAGCAGGCCATTCTTTTAATGCCATCGTACAAGCTTTAGTAAAGAATGACATAAAGCCCAGACCTACTTCATACTTTTCTTTAAACTGCTCTTTGTATTTTTTTCTGATGTCCATGATCGGCTTCATGTCAACCTCATTGAAGGTAGTTAACATGGCCGTCTCATTCTTAACGCTTACTAAACGTCTTGCCACTGTTCTTCTTAGGCTTGACATCTTTTCTCTGCGTTGATCTCTTTCGCCAGACGGAGCAGGTGCTGAGCTTGCAGTTTCTTTTCCGCTTTCTTTTGGTTTAGTGGACTCTTGAGATTTAGCTTGCTTCTCGGCATTTTCGGCATCCTCTTTTGTGATGCGACCATCTTTACCTGTGCCTTTTATATTCGAAGGATCAATACCCTTCTCTTTTAATATTTTGGCAGCGGCCGGAGAGGCATGGCCTGTAGCATAAGTTTCCTTATCACTATCTGATGACGATGCAGAGGTTGTTTCTTCTTTGCTGTCTGAACCAGATCCACTTGCATCTGATGATGGAGCGCTACCTTCAGTTACTTCAATTTTGCAGATAGTGGCACCAATTTCTATAGTATCACCCTCTTCAGCTACTATTTCTAATAGACCGTTGGCTTCTGCTGGTAACTCAAATGTTGCTTTATCAGATTCTACTTCAGCGATAATTTCATCCATTTCAACATAGTCACCATTCCCTTTTAACCAGGTACTAATAGTAACTTCTGTTATAGATTCACCTACAGTAGGAACTACCATAGTATGCATTTCACCTGTTTTGCTCGGTCCGTTGCTTGAAGAACTTTCTGATTTAGATGCTGAAGAGCCCTCTTCTTTTTTCTCTTCCTCTTTGTCAGAAGATGAATCAGAGCTTCCACTGCCTTCTTTTGCGTCTGTATCAATCTCGCATATGACAGCGCCTATTTCTACAGTTTCTTCTTCATCAGCTTTTATTTTAAGCACACCTGCAGCTTCAGCAGGTAGCTCAAAGGTAGCCTTGTCCGATTCGAGCTCGGCTATAATTTCGTCTTGCTCCACATAATCACCATCTTTCTTTAGCCAGCTGGCTATTGTTACTTCGGTGATTGATTCACCAACTTCTGGAACTTTAATTTCTAAACTCATTGTGTTTGTTGGTTGTGTATAAAAATATCTTTAATAAAATTATTATGCTTCTAAGTTAAAAGCTTTCTCTACTAGTGCTTCCTGCTCGGCCTTATGTACCTTCATATAGCCTGTTGCTGGCGAAGCACTTGCTTTTCTTGAGATAAGCTTGATGGAACCTTTGCTGGTTACTGTTCTTAGGATGTAAGCCCAATAGCCCATGTTCGATGGTTCTTCCTGTACCCAGCAGATTTCAACATCTTTGAATTTCTTCATAGCTTCATCTATCTGGTTCATCGGAAAAGGATACAATTGCTCTATCCTTATTATGGCAACATCTTTACGCTTGTCTGCTTGCTGCTTTTCTAATAAATCATAATAAACTTTACCAGAGCAAAGCAGTACTCTTTTTACTTTACTGTTGGTTACGTAAGAATCTGAATAAATCTCACAGAATGAACCTTCAGTAAATTCCTTTACTGGAGAGATCACTTTAGGATGTCTCAATAATGATTTAGGAGCAAACTGAACCAGAGGCTTTCTAAATTCCCATGTTGTTTGTCTTCTAAACATGTGGAATAGGTTGGCAGGCGTTGTAATGTTAGTAACAATCAAGTTTTGCTCTGCTGCCAATTGTAAGAACCTTTCCGGACGTGCATTAGAGTGTTCAGGACCTTGACCTTCATAACCATGAGGTAATAACATTACCAGGCCATTCATTCTTTGCCATTTACTTTCAGCTGAAGTAATAAACTGATCTATCATTACCTGAGCGCCATTAGCGAAATCTCCAAATTGCGCTTCCCAAACAACTAAGGCATTAGGGGTGGCCATGGCATATCCATATTCAAACCCTAGAACACCAAATTCTGATAAGAGTGAATTGAATATTCTGAATTTTTGATCCTGGTTGTTTTCAATGTGATCAAGGTTGCAATAAGCTTCATTGGTTTCAGCATCAAATAAATATGAATGTCTATGCGAGAAGGTTCCTCTCTTGACATCCTGACCGGACATACGAACTATATGGCCATCTAATAGCAACGACCCATAGGCTAGCAATTCAGCATCGGCCCAGCTAAGCATTTCGTCTTCAAAGAAGTTCTTTTTACGCTCCTTAAGAAGTTTGTCAATTTGCTTTAGTGGTTTAAAGCCTTTCGGAATTGTAGTTAAAGCTTCTCCTATTTTCTTAACAGTATCTTTTGAAATACCTGTTTCAGGAGAATGCAAGAAATCTTCAGGTTTAGAATATCTAAGCTGCTTCCACTCTTCCTCAATTTTTTGAGGTTTATAAGGTAAAGGCTTTTGCTTAACCTCATTAAGTCTGTCTTGCAGCTGAGATTTAAAATCTTTCTCTAACTCCTTGATGGTTTTAGTGTCTAAGTCGCCACGCTCAGTGAGCTTCTTAACATAAACTTCTCTCGGGTTAGCATGCTTTGCTATTTTATTGTAGAGCTTAGGCTGAGTGAATTTTGGCTCATCACTCTCGTTATGTCCATGGCGTCTGTAGCAAAGCAAGTCTATAAATATGTCCTTATTGAACTGCTGACGATATTCTACTGCCAAATTTGCAGCGAAGTTTACAGCTTCAGCATCATCACCATTTACATGAAGCACTGGTGCATCAATCATTTTGGCGATATCAGTACAATAAATACTAGATCTTGCGTCATCATAATCGGTAGTAAAACCTACCTGGTTATTAATTACGAAGTGAATAGTTCCACCTGTGCTGTAACCTTCTAATAATGACATTTGGGTAGTTTCATAAACTATCCCTTGGCCAGCTATGGCTGCATCTCCATGAATGAGTATTGGAATGACGGTTTTAGGATCACCGTGATATTCATCATCTATTTGAGCTCTGGAGTACCCAAGAACTACTGAATTAACAGCTTCCAGGTGAGATGGGTTAGGAGTAAGCTTCACATACATTTTATTACCAGCCTTCGTTTCAAGATGACTAGAGTAACCCATATGATATTTTACATCACCATCACCCATAGTAAGGTCCGGATCTGAGTTCCCTTCAAATTCGCTAAAAATTTGCTCATAGGTTTTACCCATGATGTTAGCCAAAACATTTAGTCGTCCTCTGTGAGCCATACCAATGACAACTTCTTTAGTACCAAGCTCTGAAGAACGATTAATCACTTTATCAAGAAAGGCAATAGTGTTTTCACCACCTTCTAAGGAGAATCTTTTCTGGCCTAAAAACTTTGTATGAAGGAAATTCTCAAATATTACAGCCTCGTTAAGCTTAGATAAAATTTGTTTCTTCTCATCTTTAGATGGCTGGTAATTACCTTTAGGTTTTTCTGCCTTGTCAATAAACCAATCCACAATCTTAGGATCACGGATGTGCATATATTCAAAGCCAATTGAACCTATGTAGACTTTATTTAATAAGTCTATAATATCTTTTAAACTTGACTTACCAATTCCTAAATCTTCGCCAACTGAAAAACTTTCTTTTAAGTCAGATTCAGTAAGACCAAAATCTTCTAATCCAATTCTGGCATCATGCGGACGTCTGTCTCTTACAGGGTTGGTTTTAGATTTCAAGTGACCTCTCATGCGATAGGCATGAATAAGGTTTCTTACCTGGGTTTCTTTAGATGATACTTTAGGTGAATCACCTGATGCGCCTGCACCGTTGTAATCTTTTTGTGAAAACTCAAAGCCCTCAAAAAACTTTTGCCAGCTTTGATCAACAGATTCAGGGTCATTCTTGTATGATTGATATAGCTCCTCAATGTAGTTACCGTGAGCATTAGCTATATAGGAATATTTATCCATTTGGCTTGTTTTGTGAATGATATGAACAAAAGTAACTGATTCAAAAATAACTTAAAAATTGCTTAAGCAATTAAGCAATTATAATTGATAATGAATCATTTAACTTATTATTAAGCAATAGTCCTAATAACTTTAAATCTTGAAAACTGTTGTGAAAATTACGCTAAACGTGATTAGTGATTTAACATGCCTATTGCATTAGCTTTACATTTAATTAATAATTTTTCAGCTAGGACCTGATTTTTAGTAATTTATGTTTACCTTTGCAGTCCAAAAAATGAAGGACGTGTTCCTTCGATTGCTAAAAATTAAATTAAATAATGGCAGTAAAAATCAGATTGGCCAGAAGAGGCCGTAAGAAAATGGCAATGTACGATGTAGTCGTGGCAGACGCCCGTGCACCACGTGATGGTCGCTTTATTGAAAAATTAGGTACTTATAACCCTAACACTCCAGTAGCTGCAATTGATATTGACAACGAAAGAGCGTTTCAATGGTTAATGAATGGTGCCCAACCAACCGATACGGTTAAAGCTATGCTTTCTTACCGTGGGGTGTTGTTGAGAAAACATTTGCAAATAGGTGTTGTGAAAGGAGCAATGACTCAGGAAGAAGCTGACAAAAAACTTGAAGCTTGGTTGAAAGACAAATCAAGTAAGATTGAAGGTAAAGAGAAGCAACTTGCTGACAAGGCTGCGGCTGATAAGAAGGCTAGACTTGATGCTGAAACTAAAGTTAACGAAGCTAGAGCTGAAGCTATTAAGAAAAGACAGGAAGAAGCTGACGCAGCGGCTAAAGCTGAAGAGACTGAAGCATCAGCTGATGAAGCAGAAGCTCCAGCAGCAGAAGCAACTGAAGAAGCTCCAGCAGCAGAGGCTAAAGAGGAAGCTCCGGCTGAAGAAGCATCTGAAGATAAGAAAGAAGATTAATTTAATAGGCCATGAAACAATCTCAATGCTTTGAATTGGGTGTTGTTTTAAGACCTCATGGCTTACACGGTGAAGTTTATATCTCGTTAGATACGGATTTCCCGGAAGATTATGCTGAATTGGAATCAGTATTCGTGTTGCAAAACGGAATGCTGGTTCCTTTTTTTATTGAGCACATTCAAGTTAATAATAAGCAGGCTCTGGTTAAGTTCGAGGATATTGACTCCAAAGATGATGCTAATACTATTAAAGGTTTAAGCCTGCATCTTCCTCTGGACCAACTTCCCAAATTGTCTGATGATCAATTTTACTTTCATGAGATTATTGGCTTCAAGCTGATAGATGAAAACAAAGGAGAACTTGGAACTGTGGGTCAAGTTTATGAAGCTGGCCATCAGGATTTAATAGGAATGGATTATAAAGGTAAAGAAGTGCTTATTCCAATAAATGATGAGATCATCAATAAAGTTGATAGAAACACAAATGAGATATTCATCACTTTGCCAGAAGGTCTGCTTGAGCTTTACCTGGAAGACTAAACCAAGTTGGTCATGAGAATTGATATCATTACTTGCTTACCGAAGTTACTTGAAAGTCCATTTGCTGATAGTATTTTAAAACGTGCTCAGGAAAGAGGTTTGGTTGAGATTCATGTGCATGATATCCGTGAGTATTCTACTAATAAGCACAGGAAAATTGATGATTACGCTTATGGTGGAGGTGCCGGTATGGTGCTCCAAATTGAGCCAATTGCCAGAATAATTGATGAACTAAAGGAACAGCGATCATATGATGAGGTGATTTTCATGACACCTGACGGTGAGCAGTTCGATCAGAATATGGCTAATGAAATGGCACTAAAAGGTAACTTAATAATGCTTTGCGGTCATTACAAAGGTGTTGACGAACGTGTTAGAGAGCATTATATTACCAAAGAGGTAAGCATAGGTGATTTTGTAATCTCTGGAGGAGAGTTGGCCGCTGCTGTAATGACTGATGCTGTTGTAAGGTTATTGCCGGGAGTTTTAAACGATGAAACTTCAGCCTTGACTGATTCTTTTCAGGATGGTTTGTTAGCTCCACCGGTTTACACAAGGCCTGCTGATTATAAAGGTATGAAGGTGCCTGAAGTTTTGCTTTCAGGGCATGAACAAAAAATTGAAGATTGGCGTTTCGCGCAGGCTGTGGCTAAGACAAAGGCACGAAGGCCTGATTTATTGAAAAAAGAATAATAATTTTTCGTTAAATGAGTGTGAAACAAGAAAATATCCTTATATTTGCACTCCATTTTTCGGACAAGAACTGTATCGCATAAAAGCAATAGCAATGAGTGATCTAATTAAAGAAATAGAAAACGAGTACAAAGAAGCAGTAAATAAACTTCCTGATTTCAAAGCAGGAGATACTGTTAATGTGCACGTTAAAATTAAAGAGGGTGACAAAGAACGTATCCAGAATTATCAAGGAACTGTCATCCAAAGAAGAGGTACTGGTAACTCAGCAACTTTTACTGTTAGAAAAATTTCTAGTGGTATCGGTGTTGAAAGAATATTCCCATTAATTTCTCCTGCAATTGATAAAATTGATGTGGTAAGAAGAGGTTCTGTTAGAAGAGCTAAACTTTATTACTTAAGAGGTAGAATGGGTAAATCTGCAAGAATCAAAGAGAAGTTGTAAGAACAACCTCAGGAAATATATTAAAAGGCTATTCGTTTTTTCGAATAGCCTTTTTTTTTCGCCCTATCTTTATTTTTTATCGATCATTATGCGCTTTTTCTAGATTTGGCATACATTTATACTAATGTTAAACAAGCTTTATCAATATATCCGTGCCTTTAGTTTGGATGTTGTAGCAGGTGCTGCCATCAGTGCGCGGTGGGTTGGTAACTACTTTAAAGTTGATATTCCTTCTGAAGCTTTGTTAGCCTTAAGTATCACAGTTTGGCTTATTTATACACTTGATCATTTGCTAGATGCCAGAAAAGTTGAACCCCAAAAGGCTTTTCTAAGACATGTTCTCCATCATAAAAATGCACCTCTACTTTTTGCAATGGTAGCTATGATGAGTGTGGTGCTCATTTTTACTGTGCAATATTTATCTACTGAGTTGTTTTGGCAGGGAATGCTTTTAGGAGCAATAGTTATTGGCTATTTGTTTTTTGTCCATCTAAGGAAGAAACCCTATTGGGGAAAGGAATGGTTTATTGCTATTGTTTATGCCTCTGGAATCTGCTTGCCTACACAAGCCTATTTAGGTGAATTTAGTGTTGATCTACTTTATTTTTGGTTACAATTCTTTTTTCTGGCAAGTATCAATCTACTTATATTTAACATGTTTGAGTATAAAAGTGATAAGCAGTTCGGTTTTAGCTCTTTTGCCACTGTAAAGGGACATGACTACACCCGTAGAGTTATTCTAGTACTATTTGTATTGTTCGTAATTGGTTGGTCAATTTCTTTCTACGTGATTAAATCTTCGGACTTTCTGGATTATCAAGCCATGTTAATTTTTATGGGTTCTGTTTTAGCCATGGTTCTCAGTAAGGAAACAATTTTACGTGAGGAAGAGTGGTACAGAGTAATTGGAGATATTGTTTTTGTACTTCCTTTAATTGAGATTCTTGCTACTTCAGATTAATGCCTGACTTTAACAGAATAGCTTCATTTTATGATCTGCTTAAAAAAATAGTTTTTCAGTCAAGCTTAGATAAGGCGTCTTTCTCTTTTCTTGAAGATATTCCTGAAAACTCACAGATTCTAATACTAGGAGGAGGCTCTGGTGCATTATTATCATATCTTAAAAAAAGCCAAAAAGTTATTTATATAGAAAAGTCATCAGCGATGATTGAACTGGCTGCAAAACGTAAGTTTAACTGCTCAATTGAATTTGTTGAGGCAGATATTATGGAATATAAATTCAATGCTAATTTTGACGCTATTATAACACCCTTTATTCTAGACTGCTTCAGCGAGACATCACTCTTAGTCTTTATGGATAAGCTAAAACATCAATTAAAAAATAATGGCTTATGGCTTCAGGCCGATTTTTATCCACAGAATAAAGTCCATAACCTTTTCATTAAGGTGATGTATGTGTTTTTTTGGATATCAGCAGGATTAAGAATAAAAGCCATTCCAGATTTTGAGAAGCTTTTTAAAAAAAGCCAGTTGCAGTTAATAAAAAAAGTGAGTTTCAAGCACGGATTTATACAATCCCGACTTTATCGGAAGATTGCCTAGCAACTTACTTTTGATTCTCCACATATCGTCTTAATTTTGCCCAATTTATTTAAGCCCGTCACCTAAAATAAAAAGAGCGAAATGCCTAGAGACAACAGCATCAAGTCAGTATTAATTATCGGTTCAGGTCCAATCATTATAGGTCAGGCCTGTGAGTTTGATTATTCAGGTTCTCAAGCAGCAAAATCGCTGAGGGAAGAAGGAATTGAAGTAACACTTATCAATTCTAACCCTGCCACTATTATGACTGATAAAGTAACAGCTGATAACATTTATCTGAAGCCACTTACTAAAAAGTCAATCATTGAAATCTTAGAAAAGCACAAAATAGATGCTGTACTTCCTACTATGGGAGGTCAAACAGCATTGAATTTGGCAATGGATTGCGAGAACGCAGGTATTTGGAAGAAGTACAACTGCCGCATGATCGGTGTTGATATGGATGCAATCGACACTACTGAAAACAGAGAGCTTTTTAGATTAAGAATGAAAGAATTGGGTGTCGGAGTTTGTGAAGGTGAAACGGCTACTTCCTTTTTACAGGGTAAAGAAATTGCACAACGTGTAGGTTTTCCGCTTGTATTGAGGTCATCATTTACTTTAGGTGGCCTGGGAGGTGCTATTGTTACTGACCCTGCCGAATTTGATAAGGCCCTTACTGATGGACTTCACTCATCTCCAATCCATGAGGTACTTATTGAAAAGAGTATTTTAGGATGGAAGGAGTATGAGCTTGAAATATTAAGAGATAACATAGGCAATGTTATTGTGATCTGTTCTGTGGAGAACTTCGATCCTATGGGTATCCATACAGGTGATTCCATAACAGTTGCTCCAGCGCAAACCTTACCTGATACAGTTTATCAGGAAATGAGGAATCTGGCTATTAAAATGATCAAAGGAATCGGTAATTTTGCCGGAGGATGTAATGTGCAGTTTGCTGTTAATCCTAAAACTGATGAAATTATTGGTATTGAAATTAACCCACGGGTTAGTCGTTCTTCTGCCCTGGCCTCTAAAGCTACGGGTTACCCTATCGCTAAAATAGCTGCTAAACTGGCCATTGGTTATAATCTGGATGAACTTAAAAATCAGATTACTAAAACTACTTCAGCGTATTTCGAGCCATCGCTTGACTATGTCATCGTTAAAATACCAAGATGGAATTTTGATAAATTTCAAGGTTCTGATAGAAGGCTAGGCTTCTCGATGAAGTCAGTTGGAGAAGCGATGGGCATAGGAAGAAATTTCCAGGAAGCGCTTCAAAAAGCTTGTCAGTCTTTAGAAATAAAAAGAAATGGACTAGGAGCAGATGGTAAGGAAGTAACTAAGCAAGATCAGATACTACATAGCCTGGAGTTTCCTAGCTGGAATAGACTGTTCCATATTTACGATGCTTTTAAATTAGGTATCCCTTTCAAAACCATTCAAAAACTAACCAAAATAGATAAATGGTTCCTTGAGCAGATTGAAGAACTATTAATTCTGGAAAAGGAAATCAGCAAATATACTGTTGACAATTTGCCGGAAGAGTTAATGATGAAGGCTAAGAGCAAAGGTTATGCTGATAGACAGATAGCGCATCTTGTAAAATGTCTTGAAAGTGAAATTTACAAGAAGCGTCATGAAATGGGTATCAAGCGAGTTTATAAATTGGTTGATACCTGTGCAGCAGAGTTTGAAGCCCAAACGCCATACTATTATTCTACCTTCCAGAAAGAGAATGAATCTGAAAAATCTGATAAGAAGAAGATTATCATCTTGGGTTCAGGACCTAACAGAATTGGGCAAGGGATAGAGTTTGATTACTCATGTGTTCATGGTGTTCTGGCTGCTAAGGAAGCTGGTTACGAAACCATTATGATCAACTGTAATCCTGAGACGGTTTCTACCGATTTTGACACAGCTGATAAACTATATTTTGAACCTGTTTTTTGGGAACATATTTATGACATCATTCTGCACGAGCAGCCTGAAGGTGTTATAGTTCAGTTAGGTGGACAAACAGCACTTAAATTAGCAGAGAAGTTAAACCGATATGGTATTAAAATTATCGGAACTTCTTTTGAGGCGCTTGATTTAGCAGAAGATAGAGGTTCATTTTCTAAGCTGTTGGCTGATAATGACATACCTTATCCGAAATTCACAGTTGTTGAAGACGCAGATACTGCAATTGAAGTGGCTGACGATATAGGCTTCCCTATGCTGGTTCGCCCATCTTATGTGCTTGGTGGACAAGGGATGAAGATAGTTATCAATGTGAAGGAGTTAGAAGAGCATGTGGTAGATGTGTTGAGAGATATCCCTAATAATAAAGTGTTGTTGGATCATTTTCTTGATGGTGCTATTGAAGCTGAGGCTGATGCCATTTGTGATGGGGAAGACGTCTATATCATTGGCATCATGCAGCATATTGAACCGGCTGGTATTCACTCTGGAGATTCTTATGCCGTGCTACCTCCCTATAACCTGGGAGACTTTGTAATGCAGCAAATTGAAACTTATACAAGGAGGATTGCGCTGGCTTTAGAAACTAAAGGCCTAATCAATATCCAGTTTGCTATAAAAAACGATACTGTTTACATCATTGAAGCCAACCCAAGAGCTTCAAGAACTGTTCCGTTCATTTGTAAAGCATATGATGAACCTTATGTAAATTATGCTACTAAGGTAATGTTGGGCGATAAGAAGGTTAAGGATTTCGACTTTAAGCCAACTAAGAAGGGCTATGCTATAAAAGAGCCTGTATTTTCTTTCAATAAATTCCCTAATGTGAACAAAGAATTGGGGCCTGAGATGAAGTCTACAGGAGAGGCTATCTATTTTATTGATGACCTAATGGATGATTTTTTCCTTAAAATTTACTCTGAACGAAACTTATACCTAAGTAGATAAGTTGAAAAAATGGAAGTAAAATCAAACTATTATTTTTGATTTGACGTATTGCTTTTAGTTATGTTTAAATTTTTATTAATACTATTTCTTATCGGCTATGTAGTTTTTAGATTAGGAGGTTTTCTATTCAGAATGCTAGCAGGAGGATTAGGGGCAAAAACAGCCTATCAACAAACTCATCAATCACGAAGTAATCAACAGAGCAAGAGAAAAACCAATGCCGATGGTGTTTCTATTGAATATGCTCCTGAAAATAAATCAAAAAGATCAGCCTCTAATTTTAAAGGAGGGGAATATATTGATTATGAGGAAATTAAATAATTGAAAATAACAGTTTAACTATGCGGAAAGCCTGTCAGATAAGAATTCTGACAGGCTTTTTTTATATTTTTTTACGTTTCGTATATAGGTATTTTAAAAAGTGACGTTAGAGAGGTAGGTGTATGGGTAATCATGTTTAACCTAAAAATGATTATTCAGATGGAAAAATTTAAAAATGCTTCCCAGAAATTGTATGCTAAACGACCTCTATTTTTCAATATAGGACTCGTTATAGCGCTTACCTTGTGCTTCGTGGCTTTCGAACACAAAGTTTATATTAGTGAATCAGACAGAATTCCATTGGAACCTGAACAGGGAACAATTTTTGTTTATGATCCTGTATCTACTGTTCAAAAGCCTAAGCCTAAGCCCCAAATTGATTTACCTCCAAAGAAGAATAAAGTTTTTGAAATAACAGATGAAAAGAAGGAGGTCGCTGAGAAGAACAAGCAAGAGGTAGATCTTGATTGGTTAGATGAGGCTATGGATGATGCTGGGCCTGGAGTAGAGACTGTTGTTATTGATAACTCAATTTATGATGGGTTTTCAATCCAATCAGGACCAGAATTTGAAGGAGGAACAGATGCATTCTACAAGTATATATCTGAGAATATCGAGTATCCACGAAGAGAACAAAGAATGGGTATTGATGGAAGAGTTTACCTTCAGTTTGTAATTGAGAAGGATGGGAGCCTTACCGATATACAAGTCATAAAAGGGATCTCTGAAGGTTTGGATAAGGAGGCTATTAGAGTGTTGAAATCTGCACCTAACTGGATTCCCGGGAAGAACAGAGGGCAAGCGGTAAGAGTGAGAATGACAATCCCGATCAATTTTCAACTACAGTAGACTGAAGTTACTTGTTTTATAAAGTTTACGAGAGGCAATCAATCAGATTGCCTTTTTTCGTAAATGGTCATCCAATATCTTTGCAGTTTCGTATCTAAAACGACTTATAAATAACAATTAATGAGTATCCAATCTATTCAGGAAAGTATCAAAACCTATCGAAGTGATTTATTAGAGCACCCCGTTTATTCGCAGATTACTTCTGTGGAGGAGGTTCGTGTATTTATGGAAATACATGCGTTTGCTGTATGGGATTTTATGTCATTACTAAAAGCTTTACAGAAAAAACTCACTTGTATTAGTCTTCCCTGGAAACCTGTTGCTTCTCCTTCAACTGCTCGTTTCATTAATGAAATTATTTTAGGGGAAGAAACAGACGTAAATCCTAAGGGAGAGGTCAAGAGTCATTATGAATTATACCTGGAAGCCATGAATGATTTAAATGCCTCAACGAACTCAATCACTTTGCTTTTAGATCATTGTAATTCTATTCCTGAGCTTTTGAATTACCTTGATGCCACATCTGATCTGCCAGATGGTATAAAGAAATTCTTAAGATTTAGTTTCGAGCTAATTGAGAATGGTAAGACCCATGAAATTGCCGCAGCTTTTACCTTTGGCCGGGAAGATTTAATACCCGACTTATTCACAAGCATTATTAAAGGGCTTAATCAAGAAAATGATGAGCTGGAAGCTTTAATTTATTATTTAGAAAGACATATTGAACTAGATGGTGATGAACATGGGCCTTTGTCACTCCGAATGATAGAGGAATTGTGTGAGGATGATGCCAAGAAGTGGCAAGAAGCAGAGATAGCCGCTATTAAGGCCTTGGAAGTCCGACAACATTTATGGAATGAAATCAGCCAAAAGATTGAGCAGTCTAAAATGACTGTATGATTTATTCACTTAGCATATTCCATTCCTTTAATTCTTTGTACTTTTGCGGTTCTATCGAGAATGAGACATGAGTACAATAGAACAGGAAATTAAGAAAAGACGCACATTTGGCATTATTGCCCACCCCGATGCAGGTAAAACAACCCTTACAGAAAAGCTTTTGCTTTTTGGTGGAGCTATTAGTACTGCAGGTGCTGTAAAATCTAACAAGATAGATACCGCTACCAAATCCGATTGGATGGAAATAGAGAAGCAGAGAGGTATTTCTGTGGCTACATCTGTTATGGGATTTGAGTACCAGGGAATGAAGATCAACTTACTCGATACACCCGGTCACCAGGATTTTGCTGAAGATACCTACAGAACACTAACGGCTGTGGATAGCGTAGTAATGGTAATTGATTGTGTGAAAGGGGTAGAGCAGCAGACCGAAAAGCTCATGGAGGTTTGCCGTATGAGGAATACTCCTGTAATCTGCTTCATTAATAAGCTCGATAGAGAGGGTAGAGATCCTTATGATCTTTTAGATGAAATTGAAGATAAGCTAGCTATTAATGTTAGGCCCTTGACTTGGCCTATAGGTATGGGTAAAACCTTTAAAGGCGTTTATAACCTCTTTAGTAAAAATCTGCTACTATTTAAGCCAAGTAAGCAGCAACTTTCTGCCGAAGGAGTAGAAGTAAAAGACCTATCAGATAGTATTTTAGAAGAATATACAGGCGATACCTTAGCCAACCAATTACGTGAAGATGTTGAGCTTATTGAAGGAGTTTATCCTGAGTTTGATAAAACTGAATACTTAAATGGTCAGGTAGCACCAGTATTTTTTGGGTCTGCCGTTAACAGCTTTGGGGTAAAGGAGATGCTAGATACTTTCATTAATATAGCCCCGGAGCCAAAAGGTAGAGAAACCGAAGAGCAGGCCGTAGAGCCTACTGATAAAGATTTCTCTGGTTTCGTTTTTAAGATTCATGCCAATATGGATCCTAAACACAGGAATAGAATTGCCTTTGTGAGAATATGCTCTGGTAAGTTTGAGAGAGGTAACAGCTATCTGAATGTCCGTCATGAAAAGAAATTCCGCTTTTCGAATGCTACGGCTTTTATGGCTCAAGATAAAGAAACCATTGATGAAGCCTTTCCTGGTGATATAGTAGGTTTATATGATACGGGCAACCTGAAAATTGGTGATACACTATCTCAAAATAATATCGGTCTTTTTAAAGGCATTCCTAGCTTCTCTCCTGAAATATTCAGAGAAGTGATTAATAAGGATGCTATGAAGACAAAGCAGCTTGATAAAGGCTTAAATCAGTTAATGGACGAGGGTGTGGCCCAGTTGTTTACTTTTGAAATGGGTGCTCGTAAAGTAGTTGGGGTTGTTGGTAATCTGCAGTTTGAAGTAATACAGCATAGGCTCAAGAATGAATATGGGGCATCCTGTACTTTTTCTCCAATGAATCTTTACAAAGCGTGTTGGATTAGTAGCAAGGATAAAAAGAAGCTTGATGAATTTGTAAAATCTAAATACAGACATATCGCGAAAGATAAAGACGGTAAGTTGGTATTTATGGCTGAAACTAAAGCTTGGTTACAAATGGTTCAGGATAACTTCCCGGACATTGAGTTTCATTTTACATCTGAATATTAAAATATTTCACTTATGGACTTTCAAGACTTTTTGCAATTAGTGATGTATGAAGACAACCACCTTCTTGTGGTTAATAAGCCTTCAGGGATGTTGGTACAGGGTGATCAGACAGGAGATACACCTCTATCTGAACACGCAAAAAAATATATTGCAGAGAAGTATAAAAAGCCCGGGGCAGTATTTTGTGGTACGCCACATAGGATAGACAGACCGGTATCCGGAACTGTAGTTTTGGCGCGTACTTCAAAGGCGTTGGAACGTGTCTCGCGCATGTTTCAGGAGAGAAAGGTAGACAAAACATACTGGGCTATAACAGAGAAGCGTCCGCCTAAACCAGAAGATACCATAACACATTGGCTAAAAAAGGACAATAACAAAAACTTTACCCATGCCCATGTGAGTAATAATAAAGGTGGACTTGAGTCAACACTTGAATATCGACTCATTAGTGCTCAAGGTGACAGAAATTTGATTGAAATAAAGCCTATTACAGGCAGACCACACCAAATTCGAGTACAACTGGCAAAAATAGGCTGCCCTATTATCGGAGATGTAAAATATGGCTTCCCAAAGCCTACAAAAGACGGCTCAATTGCCTTACATGCGAGAGCAATATCCTTTGAGCATCCTGTAAAGAAAGAACCCTTTAATGTAGTGAGCCCTATTCCTAAAGCTTTTGTTTGGTCTCATTTCGAGCACATCACAGAATAAAATAGTAGACCGTTGATGTAAAAACGGTTTTGTATCTTGAGAAGAAAGGGGAACTTATGTCAAAACTTAATAGGTATGACAAAGTACATTCTTTTCTTCTTTCTTTTTATGAGCACGCTCTTGGTGCATGCTCAATCACTTCCAAAGGCTGATTCTACAGCTGTGATGCAAATCATTACTGATGTGTTCGATGGCATGCGACAGGGGGATAGTAGTATGATTTCTCAGCATTTGCATAAAGATATTGTCATGCACTCGGTAGGTATACAGCCAGGTGGAGGCACAAAAGTATTTACAGAGAGTAATCCTCAGGCATGGCTTGATGCTGTAGGTAAACCTAAAGAGCAAACCTGGGACGAAAGAACCGCTAATTACAAAATGAATCTTACAGAAGGATTGGCCATAGTTTGGATGGATTATGGTTTTTTCATTGATAAAGAGTTTAGCCACTGCGGTGTTAATTCATTTCAACTGCTAAAGGAAGCTGGAATTTGGAAAATTATTTATATAATTGACACAAGAAAGCGACAAGACTGTAATATTTCTGCCTTCTCTGAGACTAACCAATAAACAACTATAAACTAAACTATTATTACTATGGAAAATCAAGAAGTACAAAATAACTCAGCGCATCCTATTAAATGGGGTGTAATAATGGGAGTGGCATCTGTGATTATCAGCTTATTGATCTATGTTATAGATGTTACCTTATTTGTAAAGCCATGGGTCGGGTTCTTATCTTTAGCAGTTGGTGCAGCTATCATCGTATACTCAGGATTTGATTATAGAAAGCAATTAGGAGGTTTTATGTCCTATGGAAAAGCATTTATGCATGCATTTGTAGTGCTTTTAGTAGGAGGCTTTATAGGGGCAATCTTCAGATACTTATTATTTAATGTGATTGATCCAGAGGCATCTCAGGTATTAGTGGATGCAACTATTGAAATGACTATGGGAATGATGGAGGCCATTGGCGCATCTGGAGATACAGCGGCTATGGATAGAGCTGCTGAACAAGCCAGAAACTCCTATACACTTTCAGGTATTGCTATGGGGTATTTATGGGGAATCATCTGGTATGCTATTATTGCCGCTATAGTTGGCCTTATTACCAAAAAGAAGAATAAAGAATTAGATTTCTGAGAAGAGATCAAGTAAATAACTAATTATAAAGGACTGTTAACTGGAAGTCCTTTATTTTTTCATTCTGTTTTTTAGTACCACCACCATAAATCTACCATAGACAAACATAATCGCGGGAATAAACACTATGATAAGTGTGGTTTTGGTAGATTTTGAGAACTGTTCATAATAGTCTGAAAAATACAACGTCATGAATCCCATTATTAATACTGTCTCACTAATGGCAGCTTTAATGATTTCCCTTTTCATAAATTATGAAGTTTTGGCTTTGTAATAACTGATGATTGCCTTAATCAATCTTTGAATGCTCAAGGCCGAGAAAAATATTAGAATGAAGAGCATTGATTTCGACTGATTTACTTCAAACTCGGTGAAGGTTCCTGAGGTAAGAACTGTAAGACACATAAAAGCCATTAATAAAACTCCAATGGCTTCTTTAATTATTTTTAATTTCATTTTCCAATTAGCTTCTTAGTTTCTAATTATTGCCAAATTAATTAATTTCGGCAAATGTTTAAAAAGTTACAGAAGCGATGGAATCTTAAAAATGGTTGGCAGGTATTAGTGGTGCTTCTGGTTTTTGCATGTACAGGTTTTACAGTCATGTTTTTAAAGGAACCAATCCTTTCTGTTATTGCTCCAAAGGAAGATAGAACTTGGGCCTTCACCACTATCTACTACGTCCTTATTCTTCCTGTCTATTTTGCGATACTACTTTTTTATGGTTTTATCTTTGGGCAGGGGAAATTCTTCTGGGCCTTTGTTAAGAAGACTTTTAGGAGATTTAGAAAATAAAAAAGCCGATCTGGTTTCCCAAATCGGCTTCTACTTAAATATTTAACTAAACTTATTCTTGAATAACTTTCTCTGCTAGAACTGTGATTGTATTATTCAAAACCTCAACCACACCACCTTCTACCATCATGCTGGCTTCTGATTTGTCCTGCACATAGCTTAACTCACCTTTAGCCAGTGAACTGATTAAAGGAGCGTGATCTGTTAAAACCTGAAAAGCACCATCACTTCCTGGAAAGGTTGCTGAATGAACCGAACCTTTAAATACTTCTTTTTCAGGTGTTATTATTTCTAAGTACATAACGCTTATTTATCTTAATTAAGCTTCAGCTAGTAATTTCTCTCCAGCTTCGATAACTTCTTCTATAGTACCTTTCAAGTTGAAAGCTGATTCTGGCAGGTGATCTAACTCACCATCCATAATCATGTTAAAACCTTTAATGGTATCTTTAATATCAACAAGCACACCTTTCAATCCAGTAAACTGCTCTGCTACGTGGAAAGGCTGAGATAAGAATCTTTGTACTTTTCTTGCACGGTATACAGTCTGTCTATCTTCTTCAGATAATTCATCCATACCTAAGATAGCAATGATATCTTGCAATTCTTTGTAACGCTGTAAAATCTCTTTTACTCTTTGTGCTGTATCATAGTGATCACCTCCAACGATGCTTCTTTCCAAGATTCTAGAAGAAGATTCTAATGGATCCACTGCTGGATAGATACCTAACTCAGCAATTTTACGAGACAATACGGTTGTTGCATCTAAGTGCGCGAAAGTAGTTGCCGGAGCAGGGTCAGTTAAATCATCCGCAGGTACGTAAACTGCCTGCACTGAAGTAATTGATCCGTTCTTAGTTGAAGTAATACGCTCCTGCATAGCACCCATTTCTGTTGCTAGTGTTGGCTGGTAACCTACCGCTGAAGGCATACGACCTAATAGGGCTGATACCTCAGAACCTGCTTGCGTAAAACGGAAAATGTTATCAATAAAGAATAGAATATCTTTACCAGTTTCGTTGCTGTCTTTATCACCATCTCTGTAATACTCAGCAAGTGTAAGTCCTGAAAGAGCAACTCTAGCACGAGCACCTGGAGGTTCGTTCATCTGACCGAACACGAAAGTAGCTTTGGATTCCTTCAAGGCTTCTTTATCAACCTTAGAAAGATCCCATCCACCTTCTTCCATTGACTTCATAAATTCGTCACCATATTTTACAATGCCTGACTCAAGCATCTCACGAAGTAAGTCATTTCCTTCACGAGTTCTTTCACCCACACCTGCAAATACAGAAAGACCACCGTGGCCTTTGGCAATATTGTTAATTAACTCCTGAATTAATACGGTTTTACCTACACCGGCACCACCGAACAATCCAATTTTACCACCTTTTGAATAAGGCTCAATAAGGTCGATTACTTTAATACCAGTATAAAGTACTTCAGAAGAAGTTGATAAATCTTCAAATCTTGGAGCATCTCTGTGAATTGGTAAAGATGTTTTTCCTTCAGGTTGGTCAATACCATCGATGGCTTCACCAATTACGTTGAAAAGTCTACCTTTTATATCTTCACCAGTTGGCATTGATATTGGTGCACCGGTGTCTTCCACTGCCATACCTCTGGTTAAACCTTCAGTACCGTCCATGGCGATAGT
Source organism: Marivirga atlantica (assembly GCF_016734805.1). Lineage (GTDB taxonomy): Bacteria > Bacteroidota > Bacteroidia > Cytophagales > Cyclobacteriaceae > Marivirga > Marivirga atlantica. The sequence continues at coordinate 59,966 of NZ_JAERQG010000001.1, read as the reverse complement.
TCTTACTCTATCTTCACCTAAATGCTGTTGACATTCCAGTACGATTACTGTGCCGTCAGATTTTTTTACTTTGAATGCATCTAAAATATTTGGAAGTTTTGCGCCTTCTGCTTCAAAACTCACATCTACTACCGGGCCAATTACTTGGGTAATCTTACCAATATTTGCCATATTTAATTAATTATAATAAAAATGAATGCTCTTTTCTTTCAGGGTGCAAATCTAACCCTAAAAAGATTTATAACAAAGTTTTTTTCTTATGCTTCAAGCAAAAAACGATTGTAAAACAACTTATTAGAGTTGTGGTACTCTTCCGTTTATGTAAATGTCTCAACATTCTTAAGTTATTAAAGTTTCAAGTCTTAATTTAGATCAAAAGGTGTATATACATATATTCCATTACCTAGATTAATTTGAAGCCGTTTAACCTAAATAATTAATTATGATACCGAAAAATACCAAATGGATTTTAGCCTTTATGGCTCTCATTACATTTAGCATTGAAGGCAATGCTCAACTATTTAACAAAAAAAAGAAGAAGAAAGAATCTGTTAAATCAGAGCAAAAGTCAAATTCACCCTTTAAAAAGTATAGTGAAGTAATTACTAAAGAAGCTGAGTCTGATGAAGGCTTATTTACTTTTCACAAAGTAGGAGCTAAACATTATTTTGAAATATCTGACGATTTATTAGAAAAGGAAATTTTAATTGTTTCAAGAATCTCAGGCCACGTGAAGGGGTTAAATTTTGGAGGAGCTGGTATGAAATCCAGACCTCAACAAGTCATTAGGTTTCAGAAAAAAGACCATCAACTCTTACTTAGGTCTGTATCATATAATTCCGTTGCGGATGAGAATGATCCTATTTACTTATCGGTTAAGAATAATAACTTCGAACCAATAATCGAGAGTTTTAAAATCGAGGCTTTAGGAAAAGATTCCAGTTCTTATGTTATTAATGTTGATGATTTCTTCACAACAGATGTGCCTTTGATTGGGGCTCTTTACGATTCACAAAGAAAAGCATTTAAGATAAGTACAGTTGATAAAAGCAGATCAGTCATTGTACATGGGAAAGCATTTCCAGAAAATGTTGAAATAAGGCATATCTTAACCTATAAAGGTTCTGAACTTCCAGATAATCAATTGACTGGAGCCTTGTCAATTGAAATGAATCAGTCAATGATTTTACTACCTGAGAAGCCTATGGTTCCTAGAAATTTTGATGAACGTGTGGGATATTTCTCTATCCGCCAGATCAATTACTCTAGCGATGCTCAGAAAGCTGAATCTGATAGATTTATTACTAAATGGAGATTAGAGCCATCAGATTGGGACGCCTATAATAAGGGAGAAGCTGTTGAGCCGGTAAAGCCAATTGTTTATTATATAGACCCAGCTACACCTAATCAGTGGAGAAAATATATCAAACAAGGAGTAGAAGATTGGCAAAAAGCTTTTGAGAAAGCAGGATTAAAAAATGCAATTATTGCCAAAGATGCTCCTACAAAAGAAGAAGATCCAGATTGGAGTCCAGAGGATGTACGTTATTCAGTAATCAGATACATAGCTACCGATATTCAAAATGCTCAGGGACCACATGTGCACGATCCTAGAACGGGTGAGATACTCGAGAGTGATATTTTATGGTATCACAACGTGATGAATCTTTTAAGAAATTGGTACTTTGTTCAAACGGCTGCTGTAAATCCTGAAGCTCAGAATATTAAGTTTAAAGATGAGCTGATGGGAGAATTGATACGCTTTGTGGCAGCTCATGAAGTAGGGCATACTTTAGGTTTACCTCATAACATGGGTTCGAGTGTTGCTTACCCAATTGATTCACTGCGCTCTCCTGAGTTTACTTCCACTCATGGTGTAGCTCCATCTATAATGGATTATGCGAGGTTTAATTATATAGCACAGCCAGAAGATGGTATCAAAAACTTCTTCCCAAAAATAGGAGAGTATGACGACTGGGCTATTAAATACGGCTATAAACCTATTCCTAATATTGATTTACCAGAAGAGGAAGAGCCGATATTGAACGAGTGGATTTTAGAGAAAGCAGGTAACCCTGTATACCGCTATGGCAGACAAAGAAGAGATCCTATTGACCCTACAGCGCAGACTGAAGATATAGGAGACGATTCTATGGAAGCTTCAGAATTAGGTATTGCTAACCTTAAGCGAATAGCCCTAAAACTTATGGAGTGGGGAACCGAGCCGGGCGAAAATTATGATGATCTGCAGGAACTTTATAATAATGTTGTAGGTCAATATAATCGCTATATGGGTCACGTAACTTCAAATGTGGGTGGTGTTTATGAGTACTACAAAACCTCAGATGAAGATGGAGCTGTTTATACGCATGTTGATGAAGAGAAACAGGCAAGAGCTATTGCCTTCTTAAACAAGCAGCTTTTTGCAACACCAGAATGGCTAATCGATCCTGCTATTCTTTCAAGAATAGAAGAGGAAGGTATAGTAGACCGAATTAAGGCCTTGCAGACAAGAACTTTTTCACGCTTACTTGATGGTAAACGTGTAAAACGGATTTTGGAGAATGAGGCACTAAATGGTGCAAATGCATACACAGCTGTTGAAATGATGACTGATCTGAGAAGAAGTGTTTTTTCAGAATTACGGTCAGGTAAGGAGATAGATACTTATAGAAGAAACCTTCAAAAGAACTTTGTAGAAGAATTGGGTAATTTATTAAATACGGACAATGATGACCTGCGAAGTACAGATATACCCTCTATTGCGAAAGGGAATTTGACCTTATTAAAAGTAGAGATCAATAGAGGAATAGGACGTCAAAGTAATACAAGCTCTAGGTTCCACCTTCAGTACTTATCAGATAGGATAGATCAATTATTAAATCCTAAAGGCTAATAGATCATTAGGATAAAACAGAGAGAAAGGGAGTTGAATAACTCTCTTTTTTATTGTCAAAATTTGTTGCACTTCTATTAAAGTAGGAAGCTGAGCTTATAAATACCTCAAAGGCTACATTTAATTCAGGTACATGTTAATTGTTTGCTTTTCCTCCCCTTTGGGCTTCAATAATTAATGTGGAGAGCATATTTTCTTGGTTAATAACACTTAGATAAGCATTAGAATTATTGGATAGAGTCTTTAAACTCTGGTCATTTTCGTTTTGAAAGCTAAGTAAGGATAAATGAACCTGCTCTTTAGAGTGACTATTGACTAATTCTACAAGGTGGCTAGTGGCTCTTACCGCTCCATCTGTGACCAATATAACACGGTTATTTCCTTCCGTTTTATAATTTGAAAGTGCTTCTTTAAAAGCGAGCTTCATACCTTCAAGTAGGTTGGTGGAGCCTCCTGGCTTCAACTTATCTATTTTCTTGCTGATGTATTTCTCTTTCGTTGCTGAGCTGGGTTTAACTACTTTCTTTGCTTCTCCTGCATAAGTAATGACAGTGATTTCATCCTCAGGCCGCATGATACCAATTAGTTGTTTGAGGGCTGTTTTTACATGCTCCAATTTATTTTGTTGGGCCATAGAGGCTGAAATGTCTAGTACAAATATCAAATTATTGAAAGCATAGCCATCTAATGAATTGCTAGCGGTTGTTGGCGCTACTGCTTGGAAATCATTCTTTGTTTTTGGGTGGTAACTTATGCCTTTTAAGTAATAGGGAAGGAAGACTGGCCTCAAATTATCAGTCTTATTTTCGAAGTACCGAGGGTGTGTGTTTGCATTGAAGCTTTTTAACAATGCCATGTCCACTACCTTATTGTAAATGTCTATGATGTCATTGAGGCTTTGATCGTTTCGGATATCAATATAGCTTGTGTCTTTATTCTTGGTTAAAAACGAAGTTGCCGTCCTCTTTATCCATTTATAAGCATTGTCTGGATTGTTACCTCTATTTTCACTTAACCTTAATAAGCCCTCAAGATTCTGCTCTTTTTGAGCAGTAAAAATCTTAAGTTCATTATTTAGCTTTTCTAGCTCTACCAGTTTTGTCTCCATTCTAAAATTAGAAGACCGATTTGAATGGTGGATCACCCCTTCAGCTTGGTCAATAATTGGGAGAATAGATTCCCCTAAATGTACCCATGGATTATTTGAACTATCCTTTAGTAGGGTATTTGGATGTAGTTGTGAAAGTAATTCAGTTCTAGCTTGATGTGTAAGTTTTAGTTCTTGTTTGTATGCTTGAATGACTTGATGCGTTTTGGTGAACTTATTTTCAAAGGTTTTATCCAGAATAATACTGCTGAGTTCAAAGGCACTTGCTCTCAAACTATTGATGCTGCTAATTAGCTGAGTATTTATTATAGTAATATCCTTTAAGCTTTCTCCTAAATTTGAAAGTTGACCAGTGTTAGCTAGGTCAGGTCTTTTGCTTCCTGAGTTGATATAATCAGCTAAGCGGATAAGGTGTTCAGTAGCTCTTTCTTCTGCTGGGCTTAAAAGTGCTTCTTCAACTTTGTACACTCTTTCAGTCAACCAGTTTATAAAGTCGATATGTTGATTGGCCTCCCTAATATATAGATTGATTTTCTCTTGCTGTGGACTTATAGGGTAGTCCTCTTGAGGAGCAGAGTAGGCCTTAAAAAATGCGTATATGACAAAAAGTACTGTCCAAGCATGCTTGTTCATGTGTTGGGGAGAATCAGAATTAAATATCTAATAGAAATGAGCCTAAGTAAATTTATTTTACAAAGTGAGTAATAAGTAAGCCTTAACCTTCATATTCGAAAGTGCCATACTCGCCTTTAATGGTCACTTTCTTCTTATTTGCCTCTTCAACTCTTCCTACTATCTGCGCATCGATATTAAATGCTTTAGAAATTTCAATTACTTGCTGCGCATCTTTCTCGTCTAGGTAGATTTCCATACGATGCCCCATATTAAAGACTTTGTACATCTCCTGCCAGTCGGTGCCTGATTCTTGCTGAATCATCTCAAATAAAGGAGGGGTGTCAAATAAGTTATCCTTAATTACGTGTAGACCTTCAATAAAATGCAAGACTTTGGTTTGAGCTCCACCACTGCAATGAACCATCCCATCAATTTTACCAGGAAGTTGCTCTAATACTTTTTTAATAACTGGAGCATAAGTTCTTGTTGGAGATAGTACCAATTTACCGGCATCTAAAGGTGTTCCTTTAACCGTATCGGTTAATTTCTTTGATCCCATATATACCAATTCGTTTGGCACGCTTTGATCAAAACTTTCAGGATATTTCTTTGCTAAGTAATTATTGAAAACATCATGTCTGGCAGAGGTAAGTCCATTGCTACCCATGCCACCGTTATATTCATTTTCATAGGTTGCTTGCCCGTAGCTTGCTAAACCAACAATTACATTTCCCGCTTTAATATTATCATTAGAGATAACATCCTTTCTTTTCATCCGTGCAGTAACGGTACTATCAACTATAATAGTTCTTACCAAATCGCCAACATCAGCTGTTTCACCACCCGTGCTTAAAATGTTAATTCCGTTCTCACGAAGCATTGCAAGCACTTCTTCCGTTCCATTAATAATGGCTGATATCACTTCACCAGGTATCAAATTTTTGTTTCTACCTATTGTGGATGATAGAAGGATATTATCTGTACATCCTACACAAAGCAAATCATCAATATTCATGATAATAGCATCTTGTGCAATGCCCTGCCAAACAGATATATCCCCAGTTTCTTTCCAATACAGATAGGCTAAAGAAGACTTGGTGCCAGCCCCATCGGCATGCATGATGGTGCAGTAATCATCATCACCTGCGAGCATATCAGGCACGATTTTACAAAAGGCCTTAGGAAAAAGCCCTTTATCAAGGTTTTTAATTGCATTATGCACATCTTCTTTAGAGGCGGAAACACCTCGCTGGTTATACCTGTCACTCATGAATGTAAAATTTTATCAAAAGTAAGTCGATTGAAGAAAGTAAGCAATCTTAGTAGCATTTATAAAAGAGATTCAATTTTTCATAAAACAATAGTGGCATATATATTTTAACTAAATTTGATTTCAATTGTAAAGCCTATGATCCTAGCCGCCAGCATGCAAATACCCATACTTACTGATATAGTGGTAATCCTCGGATTATCCATAGCAGTAATATTAATTTTTAGAAAACTGGGGGTGCCTTCCATTATTGGTTTTTTAATAACTGGAGTTATAGCCGGGCCTTATGCTTTTCAATTGATTGGCTCAACAGAGGGAGTTCAGGTGTTTGCTGAAATTGGCGTCATACTATTACTTTTTATCATAGGCATTGAATTTTCTATTAAAAGTCTGGCAGCTATTAAGAAGTCAGTTTTTATTGGGGGTAGCTTCCAGGTTTTTGTAACCATATTAGTGATGGCTTTACTAGGAATGGGAATAGGTCTCCCCTGGAATCAAGCTATATTTTTAGGCTTTATCTTTAGCTTAAGCAGTACAGCTATTGTGCTTAAGATATTGCAGGATAAGGGCGAAATGAGTACTCCCCATGGTAAAACAATTCTCGCCATTCTTATTTTTCAAGATATTATTGTAGTGCCGATGATGCTCTTCACACCACTATTAGCGGGCCAATCTACCAATATTTGGTTCGAGATTTTGATGATGTTTTTGAAGGCTGGCCTATTAATAGTTTTCGTATTAATAAGTGCAAGGTATTTAGTGCCTCGCTTATTTTATCAGATTGCGAAAACAAAAAGTAAAGAGCTTTTCATTATTGTTACTGTACTCATTTGTTTTTCAGTAGCTTGGTTAAGCGCTGAGTTAGGTTTGTCTTTAGCTTTAGGAGCCTTCTTGGCAGGCTTAATTATTTCCGAATCAGAGTATAGTCATCAAGCAGCAAGTAATATTCTGCCATTCCACGAGCTTTTTACAGCCTTTTTCTTTGTGTCAATAGGTATGTTGCTAGATATCTTTTTCGTGGCTGATCATTTGCTATTGATAGCGGGATTGACTGCGATAACCATTCTTATAAAGGGAGGTATTTCCACTTTTGCAGGATTTGTATTAGGATACCCTATCCGATCAGCAGTGAGAATTGGCTTTTCTTTATTCCAGGTAGGGGAGTTTGCCTTTATTTTAGCAACTGTGGGTATTACCTATGGACTGCTATCAGAGTCTATCAACCAGTATTTTTTATCTGTTTCTCTCTTTTCCATGGGACTTACCCCATTTTTCATCAAGTTATCTGAGGATGTGTCTGATAGACTCTCCAATAATAAATTGGCCACCAAATTTAGTAATCAGACCCAGAAAGTATTCTTTTCTTTCTCGGATAAAAATATGGATGTTGATAAAGCTGAACATCAATTAGAAAATCATATCATAATAATTGGCTTTGGCTTAAATGGACAAAATGTTGCAAAGGCCGCTAAGCATGCAGGCATACCTTATGTAATATGTGAATTAAATACAGACACGGTAAAGAATTACAAAAAACAAGGAGAGCCTATTATGTATGGTGATGCTGTGCAAGGTGAAATATTAAAAACGCTTCATGTCCAAAAAGCTAAAGTAGTAATGGTGGCTATTTCCGATAAGGATGCCACACAAAGTATTGTATCAAATGTTCGCCAGTTTAGTAGCACAGTACATGTAATTGTAAGAACTCGTTTTATTACTGAAGTAGAGCAGAATCTTCGTTTAGGTGCCGATGAGGTGATACCTGAAGAATTTGAAACTTCAGTAGAAATATTTACCAGGGTACTTAATCAATATTTTGTACCACAAAAAGTAATCAAAAGCTTTATTCGACAGCTCCGAGCTGATAATTATGAAATGTTCAGAGGGGTTATGAAAAGAAGCCCATTACAGAGATTAACTCAGGAATTCCCTAATTTGACTACGGCCTCATATCTTATAGAGAAAGATCATGATGATATAACTAAAAGGCCTGTAGGTATTACTAATGTGAGGCAAAAATTTGGCGTTACGGTGATTGGTATCAAGCGAGATAATAACGTTAATACACAAATAGGACCGGAAACCACACCTTTAATGGGGGATACCATATTTGTGTTTGGCAAACCCGAAGATTTAGAGCATTTTTATGAGAAAATAAGCATTCAATAAATAGCTCATTTTTAATAGAATATCAATTTAAATAATACCATTGGAAAATAAGCAATTAGTATCTCTTGCTAAACAGTACGGAACGCCATTATATGTATATGATGCAGATAAAATGGCTGAGCAGTACAATAGGTTAAATGACGCTTTTCATGGCGTAAACTTAAAAATAAAATATGCAGCCAAAGCATTAAGCAATATCTCTGTTTTAAAATGGATGAAACAGCAAGGTGCTGGCCTTGATGTAGTTTCTATTCAGGAGGCTCATCTGGGTATAAAGGCAGGATATGAGCCTAAAGATATATTGTATACTCCCAATTGTGTTTCAATTAATGAGATAATAGAAGCTGTTGATTTGGGTTTGATGATCAATATTGACAATATATCAATACTCGAGCAGTTTGGTCATAAATATAAAGATAGTGTCCCTTGCTGTGTAAGGTTAAATCCTCATATCATGGCTGGCGGAAATTCTAAAATTTCAACAGGTCATATCGACTCAAAATTCGGTATTTCCATTTTGCAGATGCGCCATTTATTGAGAGTTATCGACACCTATAATATAAATGTTGTAGGACTGCACATTCATACAGGTTCTGATATTCTTGATTCAGAAGTTTTTCTTCGTGGTACTGAAATAATTTTTGAAGCAGCCGAAGATTTTCCTGATTTAGAGTTTATTGATTTCGGAAGTGGTTTCAAGGTGGCTTACAGAGCTGGTGATGTAACCACAGATATAGAAAGCCTAGGGAAGGAGCTAAGTAAAAGATTTAAAGATTTTTGCATACAACGTGGTAAGGATTTGGAGTTGTGGTTTGAACCGGGAAAATTCCTTGTGAGTGAATCTGGTTATTTCCTTGCTTCAGTAAATGTGATCAAAACTACACCTGCAACGGTTTTCGTAGGTATTGATACAGGCATGAATCATTTATTGCGTCCTATGATGTATGATGCTTACCACTCAATAGAAAACATATCAAATCCTTCTTCTACAGAAAGGGTCTATACGGTGGTTGGCTATATTTGTGAAACAGACACCTTTGGTACGGATCGCAAGCTATCTGAAGTCAGGGAAAATGACATCATCGCTATTAAAAATGCAGGTGCTTATGGTTTCTCAATGGCATCAAACTATAATTCACGTTTTAGACCTGCTGAAGTATTGGTTCAAAATGGAAAGGATTACCTCATCAGAAAGAGAGAGGAAATGGATGATCTTTTAAAGAACCAAATACTTGTTGACTTTGAATAGTATGACCAAAATTTACTCATTGTTGTTCCTGACAGTCTTTGCTACACAAAATGTGAGTGCGCAGGACGATGATTTTCAGAAAAGAATATTCTTTACAACAGGAGTTGGTGGTTCTTATGTTAATGTAATTGATCAGGGTATTTCACCTCTTTTATACAGCGGAGTTGGTGGTGCTGCACAGTTCGGACATATTGAAGATAGGGAAAAAGGTTACTCTCAATCATACGGAAGATTCGATTTTAACTTACTTGATTCTGAAACAAGTGGTGCTACCATTTATTCTTATAAAGCCGAAGGTAGTTATCAGCATTACTTTAAAAGCTTGGGGAATGACGAAGGTAAATGGCGGTTTTATACAGGCTTCAGTACTCACTTTAAGTGGGTGTTGAGAGATCATACTTCTTTTACTAATAATAGCCAACATATAGAAACTCGCTTCTCTTTGGCACCATCTGCCATGCTCAGAAGACCTTTTGAATTATGGTCAAAAAGTTTTGAATTAGGTTTGTTTACACATTTACCTCTTATTACTTATGCAAATAGACCCCTTTTCGCCTCAACAAAATTCCCAGCACTTGTTAATAATGAAGATCCTGCCTGGTATGACTATTTAACCAATGGTAAAGTATATAGCTGGGGAAAGTATTTCAATATAAGGACACAAACTTATCTTAATTACTACTTTAAAAACGGAAATGGCCTAAAGCTCGATTATTATTGGTCATACGATTCCTTGAAAGATGTTAACCCTATTAAAACGGGCGAACACGCTATCATCATAAGCACCTTGTTTAAATTATGAAGTGTAATAAATTCTATATCATCCCTTTTTTGGTAATTTTATTAAGTGCTTGTGAACGTGCTTTTATTAAGGAAAACCCTGAACCAAATAATGCAGAGGTTTTTGATCACCTATGGGAAACGGTAGATCAAAAATATTCCTTCTTTGATGATAAAGATATAGATTGGGATAGGGCTAAATCTTTATATCGAGGTGATGCTGTAAGAGCAAGAAACTCTATTGAATTATTCAATGCCTTAGCCGATCTATTATTTGTGCTGGAAGATGGTCATGTTAATCTCTCGGCAGGTATAGATTTGTCTCGAAATTGGGAGTGGTACCTGGATTATCCGCCAAATTTTAATTGGGATATAATAGAACGAAACTACTTGCTTCCAAGTGAAGATTATCAGATTTCCGGTCCGCTGCACAATACTATTATTGATTCTGTAGGATATATATACTATGAAAGTTTTGGTAACTCTGTGTCTACATCTTTACTTGATTACATCATTTTAAAATTTGAGGAAGAACAAATCAATAGCTTAGAAGGGCCAGTCGCAGGTTTAATTATTGATATTAGAAATAATGGAGGTGGAAGTATCTCCAATGCTTTTACCATAGCCAATAGATTCGCTGGCGACAAAACAAAAGTGGCTGATTGGTTTTATAAAAATGGTCCTGCTCATGATGATTTTACTAAGGCTGAAGAGAAATTCATAGAGTTTGATGGGGACGAAGAGTATAAGTTTAACAAGCCTATCGTAGTACTTACAAATAGGAGTAGTTATTCATCCGCTAACTTCTTTGCAAGCATGATGAGTTTCATTCCTAATGTAACGCTTATGGGTGACCAAACCGGAGGTGGAGGTGGACTTCCCATCAACAATGAGCTGCCAAATGGATGGCGCGTTCGTTTCTCATCTACGCGCACTATTGATGCTCGGGGCAATAATATAGAGTTTGGTGTTGCTCCAGATGTCAAACTAGATCTCGATTCTGCCGATCTTCAGAACGGAAGAGATACTATGATTGAAGCTGCAATTGATTTAATTAAGAACTAGGTAAGTTTCAAATTGTACTATTCCTATAGAGTCTGATTTACTGTAATGCATTAAAGGTATTTGATTTCCTGAAAAGCTAGCTCCTATTTAATTTAATATACTTGGGTAAATAAGTGGTGAATCCTGCAATTCGTGATAATATTGAGGTAATGTTGTGTTAACTATTCAACAAAATAGCATTTTTGTTTAATGAAATACGAATAATGTATAACATTCTATTTTCTCTAAAGGACAGTTATAATTTTGAAATTCTTAAAGGCATTATTTGACAAAAATAAGATTCAAAAAATAAACCTCTTTTTTATCCACAAATAGAGAAAGTTATCCACATAATTTTAACTTAATGCTATAAGTTCTTGTAAATCAGTAATTTAAGTACTTAGTGTTTAAGTTGGTAATTGTGGACAAACCAAATTGATTTTGATCACTTCGTATTTTTAAAGTGGTGATAAACAGTAGTTTCTGTTTATTCTTATTCGATTTGCTGTCTTATAAGTTTCTTGCGGTAGGCATTAAAAATTCTTGATTTGCTCACGAAGCCTACGTACCTGCCTTCATCAATAACAGGTAAGTTCCACGCTCCTGTTTTTTCAAATTTTATCATAACAGCTTGCATGCTTTCTTTGCTGCTTACAAAAGTGGGCGGTTTGTGCATTAATGTTTCAATAATGATACTTTTCCGTGATTCAGTATCGAACATTATTTCTCTTATGTCATCCAATGTAATGATGCCCAGTAGCTCTTTATTGTCGTCTACAACGGGGAATATATTTCTCTTTGAATGCCTAACCAGATTAACCAGCTCACCTAAATTGGCTTTTGGGTTTATGGTGAGTAAGTCTGTTTCAACTATTTTATTGAGGTCTATAAGGCTTAATACTTGCCTGTCCTTGTCATGATAAATTAGATCGCCTTTCTCTATAAGGGGTTTGGTGTAAATCGAATACTTCTCAAAGTAAGAGATGGTGCTATATGATATGGCAGATACTATCATTAATGGTACGAATAAAGTATACCCACTAGTTATTTCTGCAATTAAGAATATGGCGGTCAATGGGGCGTGTAGAACTCCACTCAAAACGCCACTCATTCCTACCAATGTGAAGTTGCTGGTGCTGATCGGGTCTGTTAAGCCCATTAGATTTATCAGGTAGGCAAATAAGAAGCCTGTTATACCTCCGATGAATAACGAAGGTGCGAAGATTCCCCCGCTTCCACCAGAGCCAATAGTTAGAGCAGTAGCCGTAGGTTTAACTAAAATAACAGCAGCAGTAAATAGAATGAAAAAGACAATAGAATCAATTTCACCGAAAAACATACTGTTATTAAAAATCTGCTGGTGTTGTCCATTTAGCAATAGTTTAATGGTGTCGTAGCCCTCACCATATAATGGTGGTAAAATAAATATCAGAAATCCGAGCCCAATGCCACCAATTAGTGCTTTGCTAATATCTCCTTTTACATTGTGTAGAATAGATTCCACGTGATTGGTTACCCTGGTGAAATAAAGTGAAACTAAACCGGTGAAAATTCCTAAAAAGATATAGAATGGTGTTTCGCTGGCATGGAAAGTATCAGTAAGTGTAAAACTAAACAGTACATCATCGCCCAGTAAAGTAAGAGATACTAAAGCTCCACACACTGAGGCTATCAATAGCGGAATAAAGGAATTAATGGTTATTTCCGAAAGAATAACTTCTATGCTGAAAATTACACCTGCAATTGGAGAGTTAAATATTGCAGAAATAGCTCCTGCCGATCCGCAGCCAATGAGTAAAGTCCTTTTCTTATAGTTGAGGTGTACGAGTCTGCCAATGTTCGACCCAATAGCTGATCCTGTAACAACAATTGGTGCCTCCAGTCCAACTGAGCCTCCAAAGCCAACGGTAAGCGCACTAGTGAGCATCCGTGAAAAAGTTTTTGTACGTTTTACAATACTTGACTTTTTAGAAATACTGTAAAGGATATCGGTAATGCCATGTCCGAGTTTCTCCTTTAAAATATACTTGCTAAGAAGTACGGTTAGTAAAATACCAATAAGCGGATAACTAAGATAGAGGTAGTTTTCTATGTTCTCCTTGAAATTGTGAGTAAGATACTTCTGAATGATATGTACGGACTCCTTTAGAGTTACGGCTGCTAAACCTGCCACTATACCAATTATACCACTTATTATAATAGTGAAATTTTTGGTGCTAATGTGCTTAACCCGCCATATAAGAAACTTTAGAAGTAGCTCATTAAATCGCATGGCGCAAAGGTAATTATTCTCTGAATTTTGTGTAACAGATAGCTATTTCTTTTCAGATGAATGTGTTAAAAAGTGTATTGGGTACACTAAGTAATTTGATCTGTCGATAATTCTGCTTTCATCGGCTTTGGAGAGCTTGCCATCGATTTTCTTTTGATTTTTCACAACCATTTGTGCGTGTTGCTTGTCTCTTACGTTAGCTTTGTGAAATAACTAACATTTTATGGACAGGTATAAGATTGTTTTTGTGTGTAGGGAAACTCCGAACTCCATTGAAGGGCTGAAAGGCTTTTCAAAAGGAGAGTACTATGAAGGAAGATCATTCAATGGGCTCTATGAGGTAAATGCTAAGTGGGGTTCAGGTGCTGAGAGCAAATTAATAAGTAAAAAGTTATTCGATGATTATTTTGAGTTGATTGAAAATGAGAGTCTGGTAAAGACGCCAGCATAATTTCATTTACGATGTTGATGACAGAAAAAGGGAGTGCATTTTAATGTACTCCCTTTTTGTTTTAATGAGCCGCTTTATTTCATGTTTTAATAAGCAAATATCCAGCTGGATGATGTTGCTTGCTTTGATTCTAATCAGCAGTATGTCATGAATAGAATTTATTAAGCTTTTGTGAGGAATGAATGTTGACCCGGTCCATTTTGTAGAAATAAAAAAAAGCCATCAAATAGTAGACTTGATGGCTTTTTTGGCTCCTCTTCTTGTACCGATAGCTATCGGTACAAACCAAGGATTAATATCTGAGAAGGAGTTTTTCCTTCATTTCAGGGAATTGTTTTAAGTTTTGAATGTATTTTTTGCTTTTCATATGTTTGATATATCTTTCAATAGCAAGCGCGTGCTTTTTTGATGAGCATTCAATTGTTATGTAAACTTCCCAGTCATTTGCAGCTGCCGTGAATTTACCTTTTAGAGCCATTTGATGGTATTCTATTCTTTGATTCAAGTCGGCAGTATACCCTATATAGAATTTATTAAGCTTTTGTGAGAAAAGGATGTAGACGTAATGCATGTTGTGGAAATAAAAAAAAGCCATCAAATCGTAGACTTGATGGCTTTTTGGCTCCTCTTCTTGGGCTCGAACCAAGGACCCTCTGATTAACAGTCAGATGCTCTAACCAACTGAGCTAAAGAGGAATTTCCCTTTTGGGAATGCAAACATAGCAGGTGGTTTAATATTTTGCAAATACCTCACGAAAATATTTCAAAAAAAATCTCACTAAAAACACTATGTCCTCAGATGTCTATTAAAAAACATCTAAAAACGACATAATGACGGATTGTTTTTAGAATATTCCCCAAAATAAGACAATATGTCATCTTTTTATGTGTTGAAATCAATTTTTCACAAATGGTATACTTTTTACTATCTGTGATATAGAAATAGAAAAATTAAACCTTAAAAACATAAATATTATGACACTTATTAAATATAACCCAAGATTTACAGGAGCAGATGACAGAACATTTTCTAGCTTTATTGACAAGTTCTTTAATGACTCATTAAGAAATGTTCAGTCGGAACTTACTTCTTTCAATCCTCAAGCAGATATTGCTGAAACAAAGAAAGAATTCGAGATAGAATTGGCGGTTCCGGGAATGAAAAAGCAGGATTTCAAGATTGATATTGAAAACGACAGGCTTACAATTTCAGGAGAAAGAAAACAAATTGAAAAAACAGATGATAAGAACTACCACAGTGTAGAGACCTATTATGGTAACTTCAGCAAATCATTTTATCTTCCTGAAAACATAAAAGAAGATAAAATTGAGGCTTCTTATCAAGATGGTATTTTGAAAATTGTAATTCCTAAAGATGAGAAAAAGGAATTGGTGAAGACCATTCAAATCAAGTAATTGCAATTCATGTAAAAAGGGAGGTTTAAATGGCCTTCCTTTTTTATTTGAGAAATAATTTCTTCAACCCAGACGTTTTTGATGCGTAAATAATTTATTAACAAAATAGAATAAGCATGATGAATAAAAAGCAATTTATTTTAGGTGTGTTGCTAGCGTCACTCTTGAGTGCATCGTTGGTTGTTGGTGGGTTTATCTATTTTAACCCTACGCAGAATAGTAATAAGTCATTTGATGAAATACAGGGTAGTAATGCGAAATTCTCCAGTTATGTAAATACGGATGACTACAATGTGCCTGAAGGCATCAATTTTATCTATGCAGCTGAAAAGGTTACTAAAGGAGTTGTTCATATAAAGGCTGAAGTAAAACAAAACGTGCAAAGAAGTAGATCGCCATTTGAAGAATTTTTTAGAGAGTATCATGGAGGTTCTACATATCCAAAGGAAAGACAAGCACAATCTTCAGGCTCAGGTGTAATTATTTCACCGGATGGCTACATTGTTACCAATAATCATGTAGTTGAAAATGCTTCAAAAATTGAGGTGGTTTTATGGGATAACAGAGAATATTCTGCTGATGTAATTGGTACCGATCCTAACAGTGATGTAGCCTTAATTAAGATTGATGAAAATGATTTGAACTTTGTGGAATTCGGAAATTCTGATAATACGCAGATAGGAGAATGGGTTTTAGCTGTAGGTAATCCTTTTAATCTTACCTCTACTGTAACCGCTGGTATTGTTAGTGCAAAAGCCAGAAGTATCAATATATTAAGTGGCAGAAATCGATATGGTGTGGAATCATTTATTCAAACTGACGCAGCTGTTAACCCAGGAAATAGCGGTGGCGCATTGGTTAATCTTAAAGGTGAGTTGATTGGTGTAAATACAGCGATTGCAACACCTACAGGCAGTTATGCTGGTTATTCTTTTGCGGTCCCTTCAACTTTGGTTGAGAAAGTAGTAAATGATTTAAAAGAATATGGTATTGTTCAAAGGGCTATACTAGGAGTAAGTATTGTTGATGTGAATGATCCTAGATTACCGGAAGACATAAACTTAAATAATGGAGTATACGTATCGGGTTTGACTCCCGGAAGTGCGGCTGAGGAAGCTGGAATTCAAAAAGGAGATGTTATTGTTGAGATAGAAGGTACAGAGGTCAAAAATGTAGCAGAGCTGCAAGAGCTTGTAGCCAGAAACTCTCCTGGTGATAAAATTTCTGTTACTTATATAAGAGAAGGTAAAGAGCAAACAGTTAATGCCACATTAAAAAACCTTCAAAACAGTATGGAGATTGTAAAGGCTGATGAAGCAAAAATTTTGGATGGAGCCACTTTCCAAGATGTTTCTGAAGAAGATATGGAAGCCCTAAATATTGATGGTGGCGCCAAAGTAGTTGATGTACAAAAAGGAAAATGGCAAGAGATAGGTCTTAAAGAAGGATTTATCATCACAGCAATTGATAAAGTGAATATTGCGAATGCTGCCGAACTAATTAGAGTATTGCAAACCAAGCGTGGTGGAGTTTTGATTGAAGGCGTATATCCTGACGGCACAAAAGCTTACTTCGGGATGGGGGTGCAATAGTGCTAATTCTTTGAATATTAAAATTTTGAATTAAAAAAGGCAAGCTGTTAAAGCTTGCCTTTTCTTTTGAATCAGCTAAAAAAAACTCATTTTTGTGAAAATTTCTTTCACGACACCAAAAACTGGAAAAGTGAATAAAAATAAAAGAACTAATCTATGAGTATTAAACAACAGTACGGAATTACTGAAGCCCTTAAAACTTTGGGTATTACGGAATCTATTGGCGGTACCTCTACAGGTGGCGATTGGATGCTTTCTGATAACTTCATTGAAAGTGTTTCTCCGGTAGATGGGGAACTTATCGCTAAGGTATCAATAACTACTAAAGAACAATACGAGCAAACGATTGCCAAAGCTGAAGAGGCATTTGCCTTCTGGAGAGATCTGCCGGCTCCTAAAAGAGGAGAAGTAGTAAGACAGTTTGGGGTAAGACTTAGAGAACTTAAAGAACCTTTAGGTAAGCTTGTTTCTTATGAAATGGGTAAGTCTTTCCAAGAAGGACTAGGTGAAGTTCAGGAGATGATCGATATCTGTGATTTTGCTGTAGGTTTATCTCGCCAACTTCATGGTTTAACAATTAAGTCTGAAAGACCTGATCACCACATGCAGGAGCAGTGGCATCCATTAGGTATTACAGGAATTATATCAGCATTTAACTTCCCTGTTGCAGTTTGGAGTTGGAATACAGCTCTTGCCTGGGCGGCTGGTAATGTTTGTGTATGGAAGCCATCAGAAAAAACACCTCTTACAGGTGTAGCTTGTCAGAACCTTATTGCTGAAGTGCTTAAGGAGAATGATATGCCGGAAGGTATTTCTTGTGTGATCAATGGAGACTACACTGTTGGTGAATGGATGACCAACGATCAGCGAGTGCCGTTAATTTCTGCCACGGGTTCTATCAGAATGGGTAAAATTGTTGGGCAGACAGTGGCGGCAAGATTAGGTAAATCTATTCTTGAGCTTGGTGGTAACAATGCTATGATTGTAACACCAGATGCTGATCTTAAAATGACTTTAATAGGAGCTGTATTTGGTTCAGTTGGTACTGCTGCACAAAGATGTACTTCTACTAGAAGACTAATTGTTCATGAAGATATTTATGATGATTTAGTGGGTAAAATCAAGAATGCTTATTCACAAATTAAAATTGGTAACCCATTAGATGAGAATAATCATGTTGGTCCATTAATAGATAGCAAAGCTGTTGAAGCTTACCAAAATGCTATTGAAGAGGCTAAAAAAGAAGGCGGAAAGGTTTTAATTGAAGGTGGCGTTCTTTCTGGTGAAGGCTATGAAAGTGGTTGCTATGTGAAACCTGCACTTATTGAAGCTGACAACAGCTTTAAAATAGTTCAGGAAGAAACTTTTGCTCCAATCCTTTATGTGATGAAATATAGTGGAGGTGTTGAAAACGCTATTGCTTTACAAAATGGTGTTAAGCAAGGCTTATCTTCAGCTATTATGACAAATAATATGAGAGAAGCTCATTACTTCTTATCAGCAAAAGGTTCTGACTGCGGTATCGCTAATGTAAACATTGGTACTTCCGGAGCAGAAATAGGTGGCGCCTTTGGTGGTGAGAAAGAAACTGGCGGTGGCAGAGAGTCTGGTTCTGATGCCTGGAAAGCCTACATGAGAAGACAGACTAATACCTTAAACTATGGAACTTCGCTTCCATTAGCACAAGGTATTAAGTTCGATATCTAAATTTTTTACGAAATGCACCTGAATTTTCAGGTGCATTTTCTATATTTAAATTGCTAAATAGGAAATAATACTATTTATTTAACTTTAGTTTATAAAAAAAACTACTAACCATAATCATATGAGCGCATATCAATCTGTAATGTTAATTGACGACAATGAAATTGATAATCTTATCAATCAAAAAATGGTGGAGGCAGCTGGCTTGTCAAAATACATTTACACGCATACAGGAGCTAAAAGCGCTATAGAGTTCTTAAAAAATATAGAACAGCTTGAAAGTGGAGTAGTGGAAAGTGTACTACCAGATATTATCTTTCTTGATATTGATATGCCGTTAATGGATGGCTTTCAATTTCTTGAGGAGTTCAATAAATTAAAAGATACTACACGAACAAAGTGTAAAATTGTAATGCTTACCTCTTCCATCAATCCTCAAGACGTAAGCAAGTCTAAAAAATATGAGTCTGTTAAGAAATACCTTAACAAACCATTATCTCAGGAAAGTTTAAAAGAGCTTTCTATATAAAAAGCTCTTCTAAATTCTACTGAACCATTTTGGCAATTAGATGCTCATCCACCTTAATGAGCATTGTAGGGCTAAAGTGCTGATCTGGAGTGAGATTATTAAATTTCTGACCTAGTTCAGCAATCTTTTCTTCTTTGTTTCTTTTTGATTCACTTAAAGAGATCTTCATCATTTTATTCAAAAGCTGAATATTCATGCAATTATCCTTTCCGATAATTCTGATTTGCCTTTGAATACTATTAATAAGCTGATTAAATAACTCGTAATCTTTCTGTAGGCAATATTGAAGAGCCAACAACGTTTTTACTTCAAGTTGAGCATTTTGATACTTTTTAAGACTCACTTCATTAAGTAAATTATTCAACCAGCGTGATGCCTCATCATATTTTCCGTCATAATAGCAGCTCAAAGCCCTGTAGCAGATGTAGCTTATGTACTGTGGAATATCATCTTTATCCGGCTCATAATCCTGGAAGATTACGCTATTCTCTTCAGATAGCTTTTGTTTCTCAGCTAAACGCTGATTTCTCTTAATCTTGGTGATAAGAAATTGAGATGGATAAGTGTAAAGGCTGAAATTTGATAAAAAGGTAGAACAAGATTCATTCACCAGTTCAAAAAAGTCTTCCGACTTGCGATAAAGCTTGTAATGGTTATAGTATTCAAGCTTAAGAAACTCATAAACTAGCTTGAGATGAAAATAGATAGAATCAAGATTATACATCTCGAAAATTTCATCGGCCTTCGCTAAAATGTCTTCTATAGGTTCAAGCTCAATGTTCTCTTCATCTTCTTCAACAAAAAGCCTGTGGAAGATATTCAAACAGTTTTGATAAATATATAATCTGTGTGATTCATACAAGGCACAAACGTTGATCATTTCCTTGTTTAAAAGGATAAGTTCTAATCTGTTAGTATCATCTCCTGTTAATGAATAAGTACCAAATTTTATGAAATAGCTGCTTAATAAATCTTCGGCTTTGTCAACAGCAAGCATGTAAGCTACATGTCTGTTATATAGCTGGCTATATTCAAAATACTCATCAGTGTTTTGATGCAGCTTTTTAAGCGCTTTGTATACTATTGTTAATTCGTTAGAAAGGTCATAATCGATAAGCTCTTTTTCTAACTTTTTCAAAGTAGCAATGGCTATAGCTTTCTTTTTTGTAAAAAGAATTTCATTAATGTTGGCTACTTTTTTAAGAATATCTGTTCTTGGATTTTCCATCTGTTGAAGCAGATACTCTTCAATTTTTTGATTTAACCTGGACCTTAATGTGTAGTAAGCGTTTGTATTGACATCAAGCTCTGTCATTATTGCGTTATCGCTTGATGAACTCTCCCTCATTGATTTAAGAAGATAAGCAGATTTCTCTGCCCCGCCTTCCGCCAGCGAATCGTATATCGCTAGGTAGTCATTGTCAGAGAGTTGCATTATAATATTCTTAAGTTTAGCCATCGACTTAAATTTTACTACCCCTAATTAAGTGTTAATACAAATGAAAGATACTTATTTCGGGTAAATTCACATAAAAAAAATACATTTTTTAGATAAAACCTTACATGCTTGTTTAAAACTCATGATAAAGTCTTCAACTAAAATGTGTGATAAATCAATTGTTAGATAGTTATAATTTAAGACAGGAACTAATTGTTAGCCTATATTTAAAGTGATTTCCGACTATTAAATCAGAATTATCCACTTTAATTCAATTTGATTACAAATAAAAATAGCTACCCATTTCTGAGTAGCTATTGTGGAGCATATCGGAGTCGAACCGATGACCTCTACGCTGCCAGCGTAGCGCTCTAGCCAGCTGAGCTAATGCCCCTTTAATCAAATCGTGTCGGCAAAAGTATCAAAAAAATCTAATCTTAAAAATACCTTCTCGCTTTCCTGAACTTTTTTGTATAATAATCGGTGTGAATGTTGGCTTCTATCACGCCCAAACTGGAGGAAGCATGAATGAAACGTACGTTGTCAGGTCCCCTTACTTCAGTTACAAGCCCTACATGTGTGATCTTTCTTCTGCGCTTACCCATGGCAAAAAATACCAGATCACCTTCTTCGAGTTTATCGAATTTCACTTTTTTTCCTTCCTTACTTTGGTCTTTTGATACTCGGGGTATGTTTATGCCTGCTGATTGGAAACTTACAAATAATAAGCCTGAGCAATCCATTCCTGTTCTTTTGGTTCCTCCCCATTTGTAAGGAGTTCCTATATACGAACGAGCGGTACTTATTACAGCATCTATTTTTCTTTGACGAATTTTAGCTTTCTTTCCTCCGGCACATGCTGTAAGAATAGTAAGACACAGTATATAAAAAATTGCTCTAGCGGAATATAATTCTTTATTTTTGTGTTCTTGCATCTGATAAAGTCTAACGTAACATTTATGGAAACCATTGCAAATCAAAGCATTTTTGAAGAACTAATTGGCATAGTAGGGAAGGAAAATGCCTTTACTTTAGATGAGGACAAATTCAAATATTCACATGATGAAACTGAGGATTATTCATTTATGCCTGATTTGGTGGTGAAACCTGCTACCCCTGAGGAGGTAAGTGCTGTCATGAAAAAATGTAATGAACATTTGATTCCTGTTACGCCAAGAGGTGGAGGAACTGGTTTAAGTGGTGGAGCCTTACCTACTGAGAAAGGAGTAGTCATTAGTATGGAGCGCTTCAATAGAATTATAGAGATTGATGAATTGAATCTTCAAGCGACAGTAGAACCTGGAGTTATCACTGAAACTTTTCAGAATGCAGTAAAAGAAAAGGGTCTTTTTTATCCTCCTGACCCATCAAGCAAAGGCACATGTTTCTTAGGAGGCAACCTGGCAGAAAATTCCGGTGGACCTAAAGCCGTAAAATATGGTGTTACGAGAGATTATGTACTCAACATGGAAGTGGTACTCCCTACAGGAGAAATTATATGGACTGCCGCTAATGTTTTGAAAAATAGTACGGGTTATAATCTCACCCAACTCATGTGTGGGAGCGAAGGTACACTTGGCATCATTACTAAAATAGTTTTCAAGCTAAGGCCATATCCAAAAAAAGATGTCACCTTATTGGCACCTTTTACTTCAAACGAGGAGGCTTGTCGGGCCATAGCCGCTATTTTCAAATCAGGTGTTGCTCCTTCAGGAATGGAGTTTGTTGAACGCGAGGCTATTGAGCGCACGCAGAAATATTTGAAGGAAGAGATGGGTGAAAATGTAGTTGTTGATTTACCCGTTAATATTCAGGCCCATTTACTCATGGAGCTCGATGGTAATGATGATGAGGTTTTGATGCGTGATGCCGAAACTATACTTGAAGTCCTTGAAGATTTTGATACTGGAGAAGTACTCTTTGCAGATAACCAATCAAGAAAAGATGAGTTGTGGAAACTCAGGAGGAATGTAAGTCCGGCTGTAAACGCCTATTCTTTAACCAAAGCAGAAGATGTAGTGGTGCCAAGAGGTAACTTACCTGCTCTAATAGTAGCCATTAAGGAAATAGGTAAAAAATATGGTTTTAATTCTGTTTGTTATGGACATGCCGGTGATGGAAATCTCCACATCAATATTATGAAAGAGCAGCTTTCTGATGAATATTGGAATAATGAGGTGAATGAAGGTATCAAAGAAATATTCATAAAAGTAGTTGAATTAGGAGGTACCCTTTCTGGAGAACATGGAATTGGAATTGCCAAGAGACCTTATATGCCTCTTGCTATGCCTGAGATTAATCTTGAATTGATGAGGGGTATTAAAAAAGTTTTTGATCCTAATTCTATACTGAACCCCAAAAAAATATTTTGATCTAAGGTGTAACCTTTTGAGCTGTTTTAGGTTCATGAAAGTATTACTATTAATAATGCATGTACTGTTCTCCATAAATGGATATACTTTTATCAAAATTACGGCTAAAGATTAATCAGGATATTTTTTTAAAGGATCCTGAAACTACCGAACTAGGAAATCATATTCTGGAGTCAGGTTTAGAAATGATTGATCAACTGGGGTTAGAAAGTTTTACGTTCAAGAAATTAGCGGTACAGTTGCAAACTGCTGAGAGCTCTATTTACAGATATTTTGAGAATAAGCATAAGCTGTTAATCTATTTCACCAATTATTACTGGGCACTACTGGAGTATTTTGTGGTATTTAAAACAAATAATTTGATATCGGCAGACGATAAGTTGAGAATTGCCATAGATATTTTGTGTAATCCTACCCAATTGAATGATGAAGGTATAGCTCTCTCATTAAATAAGCTTAATCGAATTGTAATAGCAGAGTCTAGCAAATCATTTATGACTAAAGCTGTTGATTCTGAAAATAAAGCAGGGTTTTTTGAAGCTTATAAAAATATAACAAAAAGACTTAGCCAGATTATTACTGAAATAAATACTGACTATCCTTATGCAAAAACCTTAGCAAGTACTTGTATTGAAGGTATGCTTCACCAACAGTATTTTGCCCAACATATGCCGGCTTTAACTGACTTCAATAATTTTGATAAAAGCCAGAGAGCAGACATTTTCTATCAAATCATAAAAAATAATATCAACCACTAATGGCAGGAGAATCCACCGATAGGCCTTTTAAAAGATTTCTTGATCTGCTAAAACCAGAGAAGGATCTAATACTGATCATTTATATATATGGTATTTTTGCTGGTCTGATCAGTTTGACATTACCATTAGGTATTCAAGCCATTATAAATTTTATAATGGGGGGTGAAGTGAGTACTTCATGGATTCTGTTAGTAGTACTTGTAATCATAGGTATTATTTTGGCGGGTGTGCTTCAAGTAAAGCAATTGAGTATAACGGAGACCCTTCAGCAAAAGATTTTTGCAAAAGCATCATTCGAGTTTGCTTATAGAATACCTAGATTCAATTTGAGCCAGGTAAAAAACAAGTATTTGCCGGAGCTTATTAACAGATTTTTTGATACTGTTTCTGTACAAAAAGGGCTTTCCAAAATCTTGATTGATTTCTCAACAGGTGCTTTGCAAATTCTTTTCGGATTACTGGTACTCTCTTTTTATCATCCTTTTTTTATAGTATTCTCTTTCTTACTGGTCATACTGGTTTTTCTAATTGTGAGGTTTACCGTGCCTCGTGGATTAAGGACTAGTTTAGATGAGTCACATCATAAATATGAAACAGCTCATTGGCTGGAAGAGCTTGCCAGAAATGTAGAGACATTTAAGATGTCAGTAGATTCTGAATTGCCTTTAAAGGTTAATGATGACCATACCGAGAATTATCTTAAGTCAAGACAAAAGCACTTCGGTGTTTTGGTTTCACAGTTTTGGTTGATGATAGCCTTTAAAGCATTAGTTGCGGCAGGCTTACTTTTAATTGGTGGTATCTTGGTTTTTGAGCAACAAATGAACATTGGCCAGTTTGTAGCTGCTGAAATTATTATTATAAACATTATTAACTCTGTAGAGAAGCTAATAACCACTATTGAAACCATATATGATGTATTGACTTCAGTTGAAAAAATGGCTGCTGTTACTGATATTCCTCTCGAGGAATTTATGACAGGAAATAAGAAGATACAGGATGACGAGCCTATTTCAGTTCGTTTAAGCGGGTTGACTTTAAAGGATAATGACCACGTATTTCTCAAAAATTTAGATTTACATATTCGGCCAGGGGAGAAAGTTTGCTTAAGTGGACCATCCAATGCAGGGAAAACAATATTGCTTCAGTTTATTGCTGGGTGGTATTCCGAATATTCAGGTAATATCATGATTAATGATTTGCCTTTAAACGACTTAAACCTTACTGATTTAAGAAGAAATATAGGAGATTGTATGGCTACTGAAGGCTTATTTCAAGGAACCATTGAAGAAAATATTCAAATAGGTTCTCCTGAAAGTACCTTTAAGGAGATTCAAAGAGCCACTGAAATTTCAGGTTTATCTGAATATATGCGTAGCAATAACATTGGCTACCAAAAAATAATGTATCCTGGAGATAAAACTTTTCCAAAGCGTGCCAAACAGCAAATTCTTTGGTCAAGGGGTATAATAGGTAATAAGCAGCTAATTTTATGGGAAGATACTAGTGGTCAACTATCCCATAATGAAAAGCTGCATTTTGTAAATTATTTATTGGGTAAAGACCTGAAAGCTACGGTAATAGTGGTGAGTAATGATCTGTCAATCGTGCAGAAATGTGATAGGGCAATTGGTATGGAGAACGGAGAAATTATTCACGATGTTGATGCTGCAGATGTAAAAGATATTAGATGGTTCAGGTATAATTGTTTGATGAGAGATGCTTAATATTAGTCCATTCGGTATAAAAGACAAGGTTAATACAGATAAGTACCGCTCATTCGGTTTATTTGCAAAAAAGGAACCTTCCAAAAAGTTATCAAAACTTTTAGTGATAACTGCTGGCTCATTAATTCTGCTTTCATTTCTTCCATGGACTCAAAATATCAGAGGTTCAGGTTTTGTAACTGCATTAGATCCTTCTACCAGACCTCAAAATATAAATTCCTTGATTGATGGCCGGGTAGAAAAGTGGTACGTGCGTGAAGGTCAATATGTTGAAAAGGGGGATACCATTATATTCATTAGTGAGATAAAGGATAATTATTTCGATCCTAAGCTGATTGAGCGAACTGAAAACCAGCTTTCGGCTAAAAGACAATCGCTTGATTTTTACGATGAAAAGATTGATGCACTTGATACACAAATAGATGCCATTGAGCAAAATAGAAAGCTTAAGTTGGAGCAGGCACGAAACTATGTGAAACAAGCAAAGCTTAAAATTGCTGCAGATAGTATTGATTATGAAGCTGCTATTTTAAGCCTGGAAATTGCCGAAAGACAGCTGAACAGACAGCAGGAGTTATATGAAGAAGGCCTGAAATCACTAACTGATCTTGAAACCAAAAGAGTAAAACAGAGAGAGGCTCTTGCTAAAAAGATTAGTGCTGATAGTAAGTTATTAAGTAGTAGGAACGAGCTACTAAATGCCAAAATATCTCTTAACTCTGTTTACAACGAGTATACTGATAAGCTACAAAAAGCTCGCTCCGATCAGTTTGCTACACAATCGGCTTATCAGGAAGCCAGAGTAGAAGTTGAGAAGATGGAGAATCAACTTGCGAACTATCAGGTAAGGGTAGGATATTATTATGTGCGCGCACCTCAATCGGGTTATATTACGGAAGCTGTTACAACTGGTGTAGGTGAGAATATTAAAGCTGGAGATCCATTAATTACCATTATGCCTTCTGACATTACTTTTGCAGTTGAAATGTATATTCCACCAAGAGATATGCCTTTAATGCATGTTGGAGAAGAAGTGAGAATCATTTTTGATGGATGGCCTTCCATCGTTTTCTCGGGTTGGCCAATTATTAGCTATGGTACCTTTAGCGGAGAAGTGGTAGCTATTGATAGAATCATTAGTAAAAATGGAAAGTACAGAGTACTTGTAGCTCCTGCTGGGGAAGAAGGTAACTGGCCTGATGCCTTAAGAGTTGGTAGTGGAGCTAATGGTTTGGCATTACTTAATAACGTGCCTATCTGGTATGAAATCTGGAGACAAATCAATGGCTTTCCACCAAACTATTATCTCCCTGAAGGAAAGGAAGGAGACAGTATGAAAGCAGATAAAAAGAAATGAGAAAAGTAGTTTTCATATCATTTATCATAAGCCTTTTTTTATTTCCTGAGCAAATTAGGGCACAGGTGGCTGATTCTTCCTTCGTTTTAAAAGAGCAAGATTACCTTGAATTGGTATTAGCCAATCATCCTTTAGCTAAGAAAGCAGAGAACTTAGTAGAATATGGTGAGTTTTCAGTATTGGCTGCCAAGGGTGGTTTTGACCCTTATCTATTCTCCAAAAACAAACAGAAGTATTACGAAAATAAAAACTATTACCTGCTCAGTAATTCCGGAGTAAGCTTGCCAACACGCCTTGGTATATCTGTTCAAGCTGGTTACGATTGGAATGAGGGTGAGTATATCAATCCAGAAAATAATTTGCCTGAAACTGGACTGTGGTATGCAGGAATAAGCGTACCTGTTTTACAGGGTTTATTATTCGATGAAAACAGAGAAGCGCTTCAAAAGGCTTTTGTAGATAGAAAGTATTATGAAAATGAAGCACAGCTTTTACTGAACAATGTTTTGCTTGAAGCAAGTAATTATTATTGGACGTGGGTACAAAAGCAATATCAGAAAAGTATAATTGAAGAGGCTTATGCGTTTGCAGAGACCAATTTCAAAAACTACAAAACAGCTTACGAACAAGGCGATAAACCCGCTATTGATACTTTAGAAGCATATATTCAATTGCAGAACTTTTCTGTTCAGCGCCAACAGTTGTCAAATGAGCTTGAAAGTGCCCGCTTAACTCTTTTTACTTATTTATGGGAAGAATCGATTAGCCCTTTGGAAGAGCAAAGCTTGAGAGCACCTTCTTTCGAGAATATTTCTATTAATCATCTTGATAGTCTCAGAACTAATCTTCCTCTTTTTGTGGAGGATCATCCTGAGTTGAGAAAGTACGATTTAAAAATTAATAAGCTGCAAGTTGAAAACAGGATGAAAAGGGAGAAGCTTAAACCCAAGCTTGATTTATCTTACAACATTCTACAAACACCATCTACCAGTTTTAGTGAAATCCGTGGATTAGATAATTATAACTGGGGACTGAGTTTTAGTTTTCCTCTGTTTTTAAGATCAGAAAGAGGGGCCTTGAAAATGAACAATATTAAGCTGGAAAACACCAATTATGAATATCAGCAGAAGCGACTTTCAATAAAAAATAAGGCTCGTCAATACGAATTTGCTTTTAAGAACATTACTGATCAGCTGAATACTTATGAATCGGTTGTTACGCAATATAAGCGACTACTAAAAGCAGAACTTAGGAAATTTGAAATAGGTGAGAGTAGTATATTTTTGATCAACTACAGACAACAAAGTTTAGTAAGTGCTGAAATGAAGCTAATCGAACTGAAGGCTAAATACAATATGTATTACCGCCAATGGCTGCACAGCTTAGGTGCTAAGCCTGAATTGTGGATGGCTCAATAAGCCATAAATTTTACCTAAATTCGCGGCATGTGCGGAATTACCGGAATTTTTGCTTTCAATGAAATTGGCAGGTTTAACCTTCCCAATTTAAGCCGAGCTACTGAAGCTTTAGATCATCGAGGCCCTGATCATCAGAACATTTATGTTGATGAGTTTGTCGGCTTAGGTCACAGAAGACTATCCATCATAGATTTAAGTAATGCAGCCAATCAGCCCATGAGTGCTGAAAATGGTCGTTATCAATTAATTTTTAATGGAGAGATTTATAACTATCTGGAGCTAAAGAAAGAGCTTACAGCTTTTGGAATAAATTTCGATACAGAAAGTGATACAGAAGTATTATTGCAACTGTTAATTCACGAAGGGAAAGCAGCACTGAATAAGCTTAATGGTTTCTTTGCTTTTGCTTTTTATGACTTGCAAAAGGGAGAGATGTTGGTGGCAAGAGATCGTTTCGGTATTAAACCACTTTATTACTATGAGGATGAGGATAGGTTTCTTTTTGCTAGTGAAATGAAAAGTATTCTTCGATATGGTATAGCACCTCAAATTGATCATAATGCACTATACACCTACCTGCAGCTAAATTACTTACCAGCGCCAAAATCTATGATTAAAGGTGTTGAAAAATTAATGCCAGGCGAGCTGCTGATTGTTAAAAAGAAGCAGGTTGAGAAAGAAACATATTATAAGCTATCTGATACATTTACCGATCCTTTTAATGGTAATTATGATGATGCAAAAGCTGTTTTAAGAGAAAAACTTGAAGCTGCTGTTCAAAAGAGGTTAGTAGCCGATGTTCCTTTAGGAAGTTTTTTGAGTGGTGGAGTTGATTCTTCCATCATAGCTACTTTGGCTAAAAAGCATCATCATGATTTGCATACTTACTCCATAGGTTATTCAGATAACCCTTTCTTTGATGAAACAGAATATGCGGAAGCTGTAGCAAAAAAGATAGGAAGTAAGCATAAGGTATTTAGGCTTAGTATAAATGACCTGCAAAATTACTTACCGGAAATGCTCAGCCACTTTTCAGAGCCATTTGCTGACAGTTCGGCTTTGCCTGTTTATGCCCTGAGCAAACTTACAAGAGAGGAAGTTACGGTATCACTTTCAGGTGACGGAGCCGATGAGCTTTTTGGTGGTTATAACAAACATGCTGCGCTTTATAAATTATGGAATCAAGGGGCCAAGGAGAAGCTGGTGAGCAGTTTTGGTTCATTATGGAAGACATTACCACAATCGAGAAATAATCCCGTTGGTAATTTATTCCGACAGCTTCATAAGTTTTCAGAAGCTTCTCAGCTTGAAGTTGATGAACAATATTGGCTATTGGCTAGCTTGCAATCAGCTCAATCTGTCACCAATCTGTTGTCAGATAATGTATTAGATGCCATTGATTATGAAGCTTTCGATAGCTGGAAGCAAGATTCTCTGTCATCTATGAATACAAAGTCCATTAACAGCGCTTTACAGACCGATCAGTCATTAGTGCTGCAAGGAGATATGCTACCAAAGGTAGATTTAATGAGTATGGCACATGCATTAGAAGTGAGAGTCCCTTTCCTTGATCATGAGGTTGTAGCTTTTGCTAATAGTTTACCTGATAACTTCAAAGTAAACGGTAAAATGAAAAAGCGAATCCTTCAGGATGCTTTTAGGGAAGAATTACCTTCGAAAATTTATAACCGACCAAAACATGGCTTTGAGGTTCCGTTATTGGGCTGGATGCAAAAAGAATTGAAAGCTGATATTCAACATAAATGGTTGGCCGATGACTACATTGAAAGCCAGGATATATTTGATGTAGCAGGTGTTAAAAAGCTGAAGCTGAAGTTATTTTCAAATAATCCGGGAGATAGCCATGCGCATGTTTGGGCACTTATCTGCTTTCAGGAGTGGTATTCGAACTATATTGAGAGTTAATGAATAAAAGTATAGGGCGCTGTTGTAGCACCCTATATATGTATTTTACTACTACTCAGGTTGAGGTGTAGTTCTCAGGTATGGCTTTATCACCTTATGTCCTTTCGGGAATTTAGCGGGAATATCCTCATCCTTAATGGAAGGTGAAATTACCACATCCTGTCCTTGTACCCAGTCGGCAGGTGTGGCTACACTATGCTTCGCTGTTAGCTGTAAAGAATCAATCACCCTTAGTATTTCAGCAAAATTCCTCCCAGTACTAGCCGGATACGTCAAGCTCGCTTTAATTTTTTTATCAGGGCCGATAAAGAATACTGAACGTACTGTTGCATTAGCATCGGCATTCTCATGTATCATATCGTAAAGCTTGGCAACTACTCTTTCCGGATCAGCAATAATTGGAAAGTTTACAGTAGTGTTTTGAGTTTCATTGATGTCTTTAATCCAGCCCTGATGCTCAGCTAAAGTATCAATACTAACAGCCAATACTTTCGTATTACGTTTATCAAATTCTGGTTTCAATTGGGCAGTTCTTCCTAATTCGGTAGTACAGACAGGTGTATAATCGTTTGGATGTGAATATAGAATACCCCAACTATCACCTAACCATTCGTGAAAATCTATTTTACCTTCAGTAGTTTCTACCTGAAAGTTTGGTGCGTTATCTCCAATTTTTAAGCTCATAATATTTTAAGTTTAATTATATGCTTGATAACTCCTTACAAAGAAACAGGTTGTTATTTGGCAATAGATATTTTCTGATTCATTATAGAGATTATGAATGAACCCATCCTTGTGCTTTGGCATGGGCCTCAGCTTCAGAAGTATCTTTTATGAGTAAAAGGGGTACTTTATATTTCTCAAAATCAGCAATGACTACCGGATCAATAGCGTCATGCTTTTTTATTTTCCGAATGTATACTGTTTTAATACGTTCTTTAAATTCGATTAGGGCTTTATGATAAATTAGAGGGTCGAGCTGACCATTATCACCAATTAGAATGAAATGCATATTAGGATATAAATCCATCAGCCTACGGATTTTCTGAAGTTTATGTTGATGGCTTCCACCGCCAGTAAATAGTAAATCTTTAATGCCTGACTTAAATTCCTGTAAAAGGAATGGCCCCTTTGGGATATTTCTTACTTTGAAGAAATCATCCAGAAAATCATATAAATTCCACTCGCTACTACTCACATAAAAAAGTGGATTTTTTCCTTCATGGCTCAACTGCTGATAAAACTCAGCTACTCCTTCGAAAGGCAACCTCGTTTTGGAATTCTTAGTCATTATTAGCCTAATCTTTCTAAAAAGTTGGGTGGCATGCGATACCAATATGGTATCATCAATATCTGATATCACTCCGAATTGGGGTGTTTCATTTTTAATGAGAAATTTCCCTGAACGACTGCATTGCTCAACACCTTCGGAATCACAAATTGAAAATCGGGCCGTGTGCCAACCTTCTTCAAAGGAAGATTTAGTTGTTACCCATTTACTAAAGTAGCCCAGTTCATCACAATGCACTGTAAAGGTTTCGTCATTTAAGTGTATGTCAACCTTTTCTTCAGGCAAAGGTGTACTTAAATAACGCGCCAACATTACTTTAAAGTTTTTGCGCTTTTTATCATCTGCCTCAGAAATAAAGTCAGGTCTGTCTTCTAATACCTGGCCTTTCAGATAAATTCTGTTCAAATGACCATAACCACGATAAGGAATAATCGTAGGAGGTGAAATAATCCCTAATAGCCGTTTAAAGTAAACAGCTAATCGTATATTGAGTGATCTAAAAATAGCTTCTAATTTTTTTGTAAAAAGTTTAGTTTGAATTCCATATTTAAAGAAAGCACTTAAGTAACCAGAAGCAGTCTTTGTCTAATTGTCTCATGGACTCCATGTAAATGTAATATAATGAAGAACAACCATATTTTGTTTGTAATAAACCCTAAGTCTGGAGGAAATGATAAAACCGGACTTGATAAGTTCATCGATAAAGTGTGTAAAAAGCAGGAAGTAGACTTTAAGCTTTTTTATACAACAGGTGAAAATGATCTTGAGAAGATTAAGAAATCTATTTCTGAACACTCGCCAAAAATTGTGGTGGCTTGTGGAGGTGATGGTACGGTAAATATGGTAGCTAAAGCCCTACTCAATACTGATTTAATTTTGGGCATAATGCCATTGGGCTCTGCCAACGGAATGGCAAGCGAGTTTGAAATCCCTGAAGATGAAGAAGATAGTTTAGATATTATTTTAACCGGAGAAGCAAAGGCGCTAGATGTGGTTCAGATTAATAATGAACATATTTCTTTGCACCTCAGTGATGTTGGCTTCAATGCCAAAATGATAAAGGAGTTTGAGGAGGAGCAAGGCAGAGGAAAGCTTGGTTACGCCAAAGCTTTTTTCAGATCGATATTAAACAGAGAGAGTGAAACCTATACCATAAAAACAGACCAAGAAAATTTTGAGGTTACTGCCGAAATGCTGGTTTTTGCCAATGCTTCCAGTTATGGTACCGGGGCGGTGATAAATCCTGATAGTGATTTAAATGATGGCTTATTTGAAGTGATAGTTTTTAAGCCTATACCCTTATCTGATTTTCCTTCACTTACTTTCGAATCATTTTTTGGTGATATTAAAGACTCGCCCTATGTGGAAATTCATCAGATGGAATCTGCTACCATTATTTGTAAAGAACAACAGTTGCTTCAGGTTGATGGTGAATTAATGGGAGAAGTAGAAGAAATTGAGTTGAAAGTGCTGCCTGCCGCTTTAAAGGTTATAAGGCCATAAAAAAGCCACCTCAAAGGGTGGCTTCATTCATGCACTTAATTAATACTTGATTTACAGTTCCACTGAAAGTGAAAGATTATCTCCTCCAATTAACTCTACATCTTCTTTAGTAGCTGAAATCTCTAATAAGTTTCCATCTACATTGTAAGAGGCTACATATAAATCGTATTTGCCAGCTTCGAGAAACGATAGAGTAAATAGTCCTTCATCATTTACATTGGCACTTGTAACAGCATTGGCAAATATTAAACCGTCTTCATTTTCTTCTATTTCTGATACATCATAGGTGTCATCAGCATAAGCATACACTACCAAGTTGTCAGCATTATCATAATTTACTAACTCACCTTCAATCTGAGCAGCATTATTATTTTCAACCAACCTTAATGTAGGCTTTAATATAAACTGACCAGAAGCACCTGCCTCAACTACAGATTTTCTTATATCGAAATCAATAGTTACTGCCGTTACTCCACCATCAGGAATGGTAAAACCTCCAGTAATTTTATAACCACTTTGAGTACCACTTGGCACTTTTAAGATTTGTCTGGTGCTATCATCATAAGTGATATAGTTAGCATCAGGAGTTGATTCATCAGTATTGGCTACAAGCCCGAGTCTTACTTGTCCGTAAGCGCCACTTGTTAATTCTGCCTCATCAATAAAGAAAGTT
Source organism: Marivirga atlantica (assembly GCF_016734805.1). GTDB lineage: Bacteria > Bacteroidota > Bacteroidia > Cytophagales > Cyclobacteriaceae > Marivirga > Marivirga atlantica. Next base: position 26,408 of record NZ_JAERQG010000001.1, on the reverse strand, counting down.
TCTCCACCTTGAAGCGCTAGTAGATTTATTGATTGAGGCTCTTCATAAGCCTTAATGGTTTGCCAGCCATCTGGTCCTGATACTTCTACATTGTTAAAAGTGATGGTAACAGCCGCTACATTATCTCCTTCTACTGGACCATCTGTTAAATAGAGTGAGGCTGTGCCTTTTCCTGTATCATCAGAAGTACAGGCTAAAGCGGTTAATAAAGTGAAAATTGAAAAAATACCTAATTGTCTCAAATTCATAATTTAAACGTTTGATGTACCGATTTAAACACCAAAATTACCTTGATGTTGTTTTAATCGATGCTTAATAAGCGTTAATCCTTATATATGTAAGGTTTATCGTATACTTAAATAATTTAAGGTAATAAAAAAGGCCGCTCAATTTGAGCAGCCTTTCATTCTTAAAAGTAGTTAGTCAGCTTACTTTTTATAGTTATCGATTACTCATTTAGATAAAGCTTTGGTGATTCTATCTTCTTGAATCACGACATCTTTCATTAGAAGGTTATATGGGAATTCTTTATGTTTTTTAGAGTCTTTAAATGCTTCTAATATTTTATATAAAGAACTCGCTTTGATAAGAGAAAGATTTAACTCGTATTCTAAGTTGCATTCTGAAACAAAGTCGTCACTAAATTCAGGAGCTATTAAGAGAGATTTGATAATATTATAACTGTTCTTTTCAGCCAGTTTGATATATGATTTTAATTGACGAGATACGGTACTGAACTTATTGTAACCCTTATCTTTGCTGGTTTTACACTCTACTAAAATGAGCTGTCGATTACCAAGATTTAATAAAATATCAATTTTATCTTTGGCAGTATTCATTTCTAGTTTAAGCTTTTCATCTACATTGAACTTTAGCTCACTAAATATCTTTTTAGTTAAGTCTTCAAACTGTAATCCGATATCAGCTTCAGGAATATTTAATCCATTTTCTTTTAAACCCTTTATATCTCGAAAAGCAAATAGCTCATAATTTTCTAAGGAAAGATTCTCTGAATCCTTATATTCTTCCAGTATGTTAAATACTTCATTCCCTCTTGTTTTGATACCTTGTGAATCACAGAATTTAGTCAAGTTTTTATCTGATATAACTTCTAAAACGTCACGCGGCTTTATATTATAGTCCAATAAATATTCGCTCTTAAGAACATTATTATCTTGCAATTCGAATTCTGCTTTTAGCAATTCATTGGTTTTAGGCAGAATAGTATCTAAATCTTTTAGTAATTTTTCATAACCTTCAATGGAAATTCCTACCCTTTCATCTCTATCAATTTCTTCAAAGTAACCTACTAAATTTTCTAATTTCTCTTCGATAGTGCTACCCTTAAGGCTTTGGCCTGTCTTTAGTCCTTTTTCAAATAGTTCGTTAATGAAATTTTTCTTTTCAGTAAGAGAAGTACCTTCTTTGAAAATGTCTGTACTTAATAAACTTTTAAAAGGAATTCCTTCTTTGATAATTTTTTTGATCTTTATTTCTACACTTTCGTCTTTCCATTTTATGTTATGCTGACGACAGGCTAGGTTAATTTGAGGCTCCCTTAAGCACTTAAGTACCCTTCGATAATACTTGTCTGCGACATCTTTATTTCTTACTCTTCTTAATATCCTTACTATCTCATCAGCAACATATACCATGTTGTATTTCTTAGAGTAAAAGATTACACCAATGTTCTTAAGTTCATTAATGATAGCCTCCGTTTCTTTTTTCTCAGCAGGAATAATCATATAGTTAATGAGCTTAATTTCTTCTTGAGATAGTTCTAGTTCGGTGCTAAGTGTTAATAGAATTGAAAGCTCGTCAGACGTAATCTTAGTTTCAAGGTTATTATCAACATCATTGGTATAAGCAGTTTGAAGGCAATTCTTGTAGATTTGATAATCTCTTAATCTTGAATTATCAATGCCGTCTGCACCATTCTCAATTGATTTTTCTAGTTCTTTAACTTTCCTCTTTAAATTCTTGAGTTCATTTTCATAAAGCCTAGATAACCACTCAGCTTTCATTATACAGTTTCCATCTCTAATAATTATATCAATAAGAATATCGAGCTGGGTATTCGTATCCTTAAATTCAGCCTTTACATAATGAGCAAATTCCTCTTTTACTAAATTGAATACTTTAGCAATATTGAGATTGTCGATATTTTTTAATTCTTTATCAGATTCACTAAGAATTTGATCTATTTCTTTTCTGTTAATTGGACTTTCGGAGATGATAGAATCTAAAATCTTTAAAAATGAATTCTTCTCAAAAGAGTTAAGATTATCGAGGATTTGGCTTAGTTTCATAGTTTTTTAATGGCTGAACAGTGAATGTAAATAACAATTTAACAAAAATATATTGGCCTGAAAATTTGAACATAAAAAAAGGCTGCTCAATTTGAGCAGCCTTTCATTCTTAAAAGTAGTTAGTCAGCTTACTTTTTATCGTCATCATTAACTTCTTCATACTCAACATCATCAACGCCATCTGTAGCATCTCCGCCACCAGCGTTAGCGTCTGCACCAGCTGCGCCTTCAGCACCGCCAGCTGCCTGCTGAGCCTGATATATTTCTTGAGAAGCAGCCTGCCAAGCGTTATTTAAACCTTCCATAGCAGTATCAATAGCTGCTACATCTTGAGTTTTGTGCGCTTCTTTCAGCTTATCTAAAGCTTCGTTGATAGCAGTTTTGTTTCCATCAGATAACTTATCACCGAACTCCTTCATTTGCTTCTCAGTTTGGAAGATTAAAGAATCAGCCTGGTTGATTTTATCGATTTTTTCTTTTTCCTGCTTATCGGCTTCAGCATTAGCCTCAGCTTCTTTTCTCATTTTTTCGATTTCTTCTTCTGACAATCCTGAAGAAGCCTCAATTCTAATTTTCTGCTCTTTACCAGTACCTTTATCTTTAGCAGATACATTTAAGATACCATTGGCATCAATATCGAAAGTTACTTCAATTTGAGGTACACCTCTTGGTGCTGGTGGAATACCATCTAAGTGGAATCGACCAATCGTTCTGTTGTCTTTCGCCATAGAACGCTCACCTTGAAGTACATGAATTTCTACTGATGGCTGGTTGTCAGATGCAGTACTGAAAGTTTCAGACTTCTTAGATGGAATAGTAGTGTTAGACTCAATTAATTTAGTCATTACACCACCCATTGTTTCAATACCTAATGACAATGGCGTTACATCAAGAAGTAAAACATCTTTTACCTCACCAGTTAATACACCACCTTGAATAGCAGCACCAATAGCAACTACCTCATCAGGGTTAACACCTTTGGAAGGCTTCTTGCCGAAGAACTTCTCAACTTCTTCCTGAATTCTAGGGATTCTTGTTGAACCACCTACTAAAATTACTTCGTCAACCTCGCTTGCAGAGATACCTGCATCTTGTAAAGCTTTCTTTACAGGATCCATTGATCTTTTCACTAAATTATCAGCTAATTGCTCAAACTTAGCTCTACTTAAGCTTCTTACCAAGTGCTTTGGTACACCATCAACAGGCATAATATATGGCAAGTTGATTTCTGTGCTTGTAGAACTTGATAATTCAATCTTAGCTTTCTCAGCAGCTTCTTTTAATCGCTGAAGTGCCATCGGATCTTTCTTAAGATCAAGACCTTCATCATTTTTGAATTCATCTGCTAACCAGTTGATAATGATTTGGTCGAAGTCGTCACCACCTAAGTGAACATCACCATTAGTTGATTTAACCTCGAAAACGCCATCACCAAGTTCTAGTATTGAGATATCAAAAGTACCACCACCTAAATCGTAAACAGCGATAGTTTGATCTTTATCTCTTTTATCTAAACCGTAAGCAAGCGCTGCTGCTGTAGGCTCGTTGATAATTCTTTTAACTTCTAATCCGGCAATTTGACCTGCCTCTTTAGTTGCTTGTCTCTCAGCATCGTTAAAGTAAGCTGGAACAGTAATTACTGCTTCAGTTACTTCTTGACCTAAATAATCTTCTGCTGTTGACTTCATTTTCTGAAGGATCATAGCAGAAAGCTCCTGAGGTGTATAATCTCTGTCGCCTATTTTTACTTTAACAACATCATTGTTGCCTGCTTCAACTTTGTAAGAAGCCATTTTTTTCTCGTCAGAAACCTCAGAGAATTTTTTACCCATAAATCTTTTCACTGATGATACAGTGTTGTGAGGGTTAGTGATGGCTTGTCTTTTAGCAGGATCACCTACTTTGCGCTCTCCTTTTCCATCGTCCAGGAAAGCAACTATAGAAGGTGTAGTTCTTCTACCTTCGCTATTAGGGATAACAACCGGTTCGTTACCTTCCATTACGGCAACGCAAGAGTTTGTTGTACCTAAGTCTATTCCAATAATTTTTCCCATTTCTATATATTTAATTCAGTTTTTGATTCTTTTTTCCCATTAAGAACAATGGGTGTGCCAATAGGATTTGGACAAATACTTTCTGACATTCTGACATTTGAAGCTTCGTATATATTAGATTTGTCAGGATGATTTTCTAAAATTGTGTCATTAAAGTCATCATTTTAAAATTATTAATGACATTTCAGAAAACACACGAGCTAACGAAAAATTCAAGTCATAATTTAGATATTGTGGTAATAGCTGAGAACATAAGAACTCCTGAGAATTTAGGAATGATTTTACGTGTTTCTGAAGCTTTTGGCGCAGGCAAAGTATGTTTTGTGGGGAGTAAATCTGTTGATTTTACCACCAAGGCAAAGCGGGCTTCAAGAAACACTCACAATACAATAGCCTTTGACTTTTATGAGAATGGTAAGAATTTACTCGTTGAGCACAAGGAAGAGGGTTTTAAAATATTGGCACTTGAAATAACCAGTAATAGTAAATCTATTGAATCTTTTGAGATAGGGGGAAGTAAAAAGCTGGCACTTATAGTTGGGTCTGAAAGAAATGGCATCTCGGAACAGCTGCTGGAAAAGGTAGATGCTACCTTTCATATTAAAATGTTTGGGCAAAACTCATCTTTAAATGTGGTCAACGCCTTATCTGTGGCATTGTACCAAATCACTTCAAATAGCTAATTTAAACAAAGCGTTGGGTTTCAGAGTTGCTATTATTTTAACCTTAACCTATGGAACCTGGAAACGCCCAAAGCAGGTATTTTTTAACAAGCCTATCTTTAAAGATATTTCTAATTGGCAGTATTTGTCTGTTGCTTTATTTTGGTAAAAGTATTTTTATTCCCTTATCAGCGGGCTTATTGCTTTCCTTTATTCTGCTTCCTGCTGTCAGGCTGTTAGAGAAAAAAGGAATAAACCCATCAGTTTCAATCGCGCTGGTTATTGTCTTGTTGGTTAGTGTATTAGGTACCATACTTTATCTTTATGGAAATCAAATAGTTACCATAATTAAGGAGTTTGAGTCTTTTCAAAAGAAACTCTTCAATACAGTGTCTGATGTAGTCAATTTTATCAATAGTCAATTTGATCTGAAGAATAAACTGGAAACACCGGAGGTTATTCGTGAAGCGAAGGAGCTGATCAAGAAGGGTGATTATGATTTGGTAGGAACGGTTGTGAAGAAAGTGCTTACCTCATTAGGTAATGTTTTAATTATCATTGTTTTTGCCATTCTTTTTCTCTCTTACAGAAAAGGTTTGAAAAAGGCTATAAAATCTTTTGGAGCTGGTTTTAAAGAAAAGGAAGATCTTGGTATTGCTGTTAATGAAGCTTCAACTGTAGGCAGAAATTATGTGTTAGGCGTAATGCTTTTGATCGTTGTACTGACGGCACTAAATACAACTGGTCTACTTATTATAGGGATAGATTATCCATTGTTTTTCGGGTTCTTGCCAGCAGCCTTGTCGATCATTCCTTATTTCGGTTCTATAATTGGAGCATCTGTTGCAGTAATCTATGCATTTTTCAATTATGACTCAATGTTCTATCCACTGAGTGTTATAGGCTTATTCTGGCTTAGCCAGATTCTGGAAAGTAATTACCTCAACCCTAAAATTGTAGGAGGTAATCTTAAAATTAACATTCTATTTGTCATCATCTTTTTGCTAACTGGCCAAATGCTCTGGGGCCTACCAGGTTTAATTCTGGCAGTTCCTCTGATGGCTATTTTCAAAATATTCTGTCAGCATTTCCCACCTCTAAAACCAGTAGCGCTGCTCATAGGTAGTGAAGTCCACGAGAAATCCGTGGACCAACCTAACATTGTGATTAAGTTTGTGAAGAAATTATTTAAGCAAGGTTAAGCTTTATATTCTGTAAACTATTGCATTGATGTGCATACCTGCACCTACTGATGCCAGTACAATATCATCATGCTCTTTGACCGAGTGATTGTCAAGATCACCTCTTAACAGCCTGTCGAGCATTACAGGAACAGTAGCAACAGAATTATTCCCATATTCCTGAATGGTCATAGGCATCATCTCTTCAGCGGATAAAGGGATGTTATAAAGTTGACCGAGCTTTCTTAAAATGGCAGCATCCATCTTTTCATTAGCCTGATGGATCAATACTTTTTTAATATTCTCCAGAAATATACCTGATCGCTTTAAGGCTACTTGGATGCCTGCGGCTACTTCATCCAAGGCATATTCATAAATTTTGCGCCCTTTCATTTTAATATATCGTGCATCTTTTGGCAAATCAGTATTGTAAGACGGACCCATAGCTAAATAGTCTAATTCTTCATTAGCGTCTGTTCTATTGGCGAAACCAAGAATTCCTTTTCTATCGTCATCATAAGAAGCAGATACAATAGTTGCACCAGCTCCATCAGAAAATATCATACTGTCTCTGTCATGAGGATCAACACAACGGCTTAAAGTTTCTCCACCAATTACCATGATATTCCTGCAGAAGCCACTTCTAATCATTTGATAGGCCTGAATAACTCCTTGTACCCAGCCAGGGCATCCGAAAAGAAGGTCGTAACAAACAACATCAGGGTTTTTGATTTGAAGCTTGTTTTTTACTTTGGCCGCCAAACTGGGCATGTTGTCTATTCTATTAGTTTCATGTTCAATATCGCCAAAGTTGTGCGCGTAAATGATGTAATCAAGCTCTTCTTTATCTATTGAACTATTCTCCAATGCTTTTTCAGCTGCTCTGAAGCCCAAATCAGAATTTAGTTGATCATTATCAGCATATCTTCTCTGTTTGATTCCTGTTATTTTTTCAAATTTTTTGATAATCACCTCATTAGGGACATCAAAGGGCTCCCCATTTTCTTGCAGAAAAGAGTGATTCAGGAAGTCTGTGTTATCAACTATATTGGTTGGTATGTAAGAACCAACACCATTGAAAATTACATTAGGAGTTTTCATATATAATAGTTTAGTCTATTTGCTATTCGATTTATATCATTCTTACAGCATCCCAACAAGCATCTGCTGCTTGTTCAATGCGCTCAGAACTTAATTTTTGTTTATGATCTATTTGAAGTTTGGCTAGTGAGGTAATAGGTCCATATGTCATGGATATGATGGTATAAACCGGCATGTCTTTCATTGCTTTGGCTCTTTTGGCTTCAATAAAAAACAACATAACCGGAGACATGATCATAAAGCTTTCCTCTCTTGTAAGCTTGCTCATATAAGAAGCGTATCTATGCTGTTCAATGAATTGAAATTCTTGCGGATGCTTCATGAAATAGTTGATGAGATTCATCCAAAGATGCTTGAAGCGCGCTTCAAAGCTGGCAGTTTCTGTATAACCTTCCAACATGGCATGCATTACGCGTCTTTTAATTTCAAGAAAGAGGCTATTGATTAGAACTTCCTTATTGTCGAAATATCGGTAAATAGTTCCCGCTCCCACACCAGCTTTTTCGGCAATCATTGATATAGGAGTTCCGTGAAAGCCATATTCAGAAATGCATTCAAGCGTGGTTTCTAGAATTAAAGTCTTTTTGTCAATCTTATTTAATGTAGCGGAATGAACGTTCATTCCGCCAATGTCAAAAGAAATTCTCTTTTTTCAAAACTGACTTTAAATTTCTAATAATAAGTGGGTTATAATTTGTTGGTATTGTATAATTTGAAGTCTTTAATTCTTTCTCCAGGTGTTTTTTCGTTTTACTGATTTTACATCTTTTCCTTTATACTCATTCCAGGTCTGTTGAGATTGAGAAACTCTGGTGGTGGGCGTGCATGATGACATGATAAGAAGTAAAGTAAAAATGAATATGAGTGCTTTAGCCAAATAATGCTTCATAATGAAATATTGATTTATTCATTCATGAAACGCTGAGGTTGCTGGAATGATTCTGCTAATCGATGCAGATGTAAGTCTTATCGATATTTTAAGTTGGTTCATCTGCTTCAAGAGGCTGTTACAATGTGTGCTATTATGATGATTTACCTTTATGTAAAATGCAATTGGTAATTAAGAACCAATTGGTTTATCTTTGTTGCCACACAAATCGAAAATTAGTGTATGGCTTGGTTTAAGCGACAAAACAAAGGAATATTAACACCTACTGAAAATAAGAAAGAAGCGCCTGACGGCTTATGGTATAAAACGCCTAATGGAAAGATTATCCATATGCGGGAGTTAAAGGAAAATGCCTATGTAAGTCCTGAAGATGATTATCATGTAAGAATTGGCTCAAAGGAATATTTCGAAATTCTTTTTGATGACAATAAGTTCACTGAGCTTGATAAAGATATGACCTCTGGTGATCCATTAGATTTTGTGGATAGCAAACCGTATCCTGCCAGGATTAAGCAAACGCAAGAAAAAACAGAGCTTAAAGATGCTGTGAGATCTGCTCATGGTAAAATGAATGGTCAACCAATTTGTATTGCCTGTATGGATTTCTCTTTCATTGGCGGCTCAATGGGCTCAGTAGTTGGTGAGAAAATTGCCAGAGCTATTGATTATTCCATCAAAAAGAAAGTACCATTTCTAATGATTTCTAAATCCGGTGGTGCCAGAATGATGGAAGCGGGTTTCTCTTTAATGCAGATGGCTAAAACATCCGCTAAGCTAGCGCAGCTTTCAGAAGCAAAAATACCTTATATTTCTTTATTAACTGACCCAACTACAGGAGGTGTAACGGCATCCTATGCCATGCTAGGCGATTTCAATATTGCGGAACCAGGTGCGCTCATCGGTTTTGCAGGTCCAAGGGTTATTAGAGAAACCATTGGTAAAGATTTACCTAAAGGCTTCCAAAGTGCTGAGTTTGTTAAAGACCATGGTTTCCTGGATTTTATAGTTGACAGAAGACAGTTAAAGAGTAAACTAACAACTTTACTCAAAATGCTGAGTTAACAGTAAACATAGATGATATTATATAAGGTGACTTTGGGTCACCTTTTTTATTTAATCTCACTTATTATTTTTCGTGCTCTGGATTTATAACCCGCTGTACCGTATTCATAATTGGCTTCTAAAAGTAGCGCTAGTTCGTTAAGTAGTTCTGGGTAAGGTTTTGCTAAATTACTAACTACAGTCATTGCAAAAACTTGAATAGCTACGGCTTCCTTTTTATCCTCCAATATTTTGAAACAAAAATCAATCAGCTTACCGTGATATGCTTTCGGAATAGGTTGAATTTGAAGTAGTCTAAGAATATTTCTTTTAAGACTATCCTCATTAGTATTGAATAGTATTGAGATTAATCTTTCAATATGTGGTGCAAGGCAAAATTGATCGAGCGAGGGAAAAGCCATCAATACCCATGAAATCCTTTGTCTAAGCCTTAAATCCTCGGAAAGAAATTCATCAATAACCAAATCAACAGATGCTGGTTGTTTATATAGGCTTCGTGCTAATCGAACTCCATCTTTTTCGGTGAAATTTTCTGGTGTCAATATTTTGTCTCGAAGCTCTTCTACAACCATTTTTCAAATGTTTGTGTCTCAATTAGTGAACCTAAATTATAAATAACCTTATGAAAAGAATACTTTCTATCATCCTTTTATTTATTTGTTTGTCTATGGCTTTTCAATGTGAGAATGATGGTACTTCTGAAATGGTAGAAGCTGAGATAATATTCACTGGTTTGGTAGCTGCCGATGGTTGCGGTTGGTTGCTCGAAATTAACGACCAAAGTTTTAGTCCAGTCGAGCTTCCTGAAAGCTTCCAAAAAAAGAATATTACAGTTCAGGTAATGGTTAAATACCTTGATTCTGCTTTCCAATGTGGGATGTCTCCTGATAATAAAATTCCTCAGGTTGAAATATTAAAAATTAAACACCTTTCAGAATAATTGTCATCACTCATTGTTAACTGCCTTTTTGCTGCGTAGCTTTGATTATGCGGCTTATTAAAAAACCGGTTTTATGTAATTACTATCTCACTTATCGCTGCAATGCTAGCTGTTATTTCTGTGATATTTGGGAAAAGCCAAGTCCTTATGTAAAGTTTGATAACCTGAAACAAAATCTTTTGGGCCTAAAATCCTTAGGCGTTAAAGTAATTGACTTTACAGGCGGTGAACCGCTACTGCATCAAGAACTTCCAGAATATTTATCCTATGCGAAGTCGCTCGGCTTCATGACAACGGTAACAACTAACTGTTTGCTGTATCCAAAAAAGGCGGAGCAGCTGAAAGGTAACGTAGATATGCTCCACTTTTCACTTGATAGTTTTGACAAAGAGGAGCATGATACAGGTAGAGGAGTGGCCTGCTATGATTTCGTTATGGAATCTATCCAAATAGCTAAGCGGTTAGGTGAACGACCAGATATCATCTTTACAGCGATGAATAGCAATATTGATCAAATTGAAGATATATATCTTCAAATTTGTCTACCCAACAATCTAGTCTTGATAATTAATCCGGTATTTGGTTATAACGATATTGATGATGGTGGAGCATTATCTGAAGATAACTTAGACAGGCTTTCGGCTTATGGAAAAATGAGAAACATCTATTTGAACGAAGCTTTTATTGATTTAAGAAGAAATGGAGGGAATAAAGTTGCCGATCCGGTATGTAAAGCAGCTAGTTCAAGTATAGTGATTTCACCATTCAACGAATTAGTAGTTCCGTGCTACCATCTTGGTAAAAAGAAATTTCCCATTGATAACAATTTGGTTCAATTATATAATTCAGCCGCAGTTCAACAACATATTTCTTTGGAAGGTAGAATGCCGGAATGTGAGGGTTGTACTATTAATTGTTATATGCAACCCTCTTTTGCGGTTGAAATGAATCAATATTTTTGGAAGGCGCTACCATCTACCCTAAAGTATAATAGCATGAAGGGAACATGGAAAAGCATGCTTAAATAAATTAGTAAATGAGCTAACTTTTTTAAGAAACATCTTGTTACAGTACCGATTTGCAAAAATTAATAGTCTGTGCTTACGCTTTTGTCTATTATCTAATATATTTGCACTTCAATTAATTGAATAGAAAGAACAAAACTAAAAGGAGTTCATGACATCAGTAATCATAACCTCAGTCCTTGCCTTTACAGTATTAATCCTGATTTTGGTATTTATACTATTGTTTGCCCAATCAAAATTAGTGCAAACAGGCCCGGTTAATATTTATGTAAATGGCGATGAGGAGAATCCTATCGTAACAAAAGCAGGTTCTACCTTGCTTTCAACCCTGTCAAGTGAAAGTGTTTACTTGCCATCAGCTTGTGGTGGAGGTGGTACTTGCGCTATGTGTAAATGCGTTGTTGAAGACGGTGGTGGTGAAGTATTACCAACCGAAGAAGGCCATTTAAGTAGGGCTGAAAAGAAAGACAATGTAAGACTTTCATGTCAGGTAAAAGTAAAACAGGATATGCACATTCGAGTACCGGAAGAGATATTCGGTATTAAGAAGTGGGAGTGTACTGTTAAATCTAACTATAACGTATCTACTTTTATTAAAGAGTTTGTAGTACAGTTACCTGAAGGTGAAAATCTTGATTTCGAGTCTGGTGGTTACATTCAGGTTGATGTACCAGCTATTACTTGTGAATTCAAAGATATGGACATCACTCCTCATCCTGATTTAGGACATAAAGATGATATCTTCCAGGAAGACTGGGATAAATTTGGCCTTTGGGATTTAGTGATGAAAAATGATGAGCCAATATTTAGAGCTTACTCTATGGCTAACCACCCTGCAGAAGGTAACATCATCATGTTGAATATCCGTATTGCTACTCCACCATGGGATAGAGCAAACAACAAATGGATGGATGTTAACCCAGGAATCTGTTCTTCTTATGTGTTTACTAGAAAACCAGGTGATAAGGTTACTATTTCTGGTCCTTATGGTGAGTTCCATATTAATGAATCAGATGCTGAAATGATTTATATTGGTGGTGGTGCTGGAATGGCTCCATTACGTTCTCATATTTTCCACTTATTTCACACTCAGGGTACTGATAGAAAAGTATCTTACTGGTATGGTGGTAGGTCTAAAAGAGAGCTTTTCTATGTAGATCACTTTAGAGATATTGAAGAGAAGAATCCTAATTTCCAGTTTAATATCGCACTTTCTGAACCTTTAGAAGAAGATAATTGGAAAGTGAAAAAGGATTTAGATGATAAAGAAGGTGATGGTTACTTAGGTTTCATTCACCAGGCACTTTACGACAATTACTTAAAGAATAAGAAGGAGCCGGAAGAAATTGAATATTACTTATGTGGACCTCCATTGATGAATTCAGCTGTGCTTAAAATGCTAGATGAATTAGGCGTTCCACCTGAGAACATTAGATTTGATGACTTCGGAGGTTAATCAAATAACAAATGAATTGAAAAGGAGACTTATTTATAAGTCTCCTTTTTTTATGTCTAATAATTACTAATACTTAGTTCTTATCTTCATTTCTCTTTTTCTGACGCTTTCTCCATAAGAAATACCCTATTAAGATTAAAATAGGAAGCACTATGTAGAGAATAATGTCAAAGGTTGAGTTAATTAAAAGAGGCTCACTATCTGCAGGGTTAGGTACCCCTTGTGGTATTTGTACTAATGAATAGATCATAAATTCTGCTTCAGTTTTATAAATTATCTATTTACATAACAAAATATATCCTTAATTGATTTACAAATAAAATACCGGTCTTTAGGGGAAATACAAATCTTTACCATTGAACCGTCTCTTTATTCTATCAAAAAATTCTGAAAAAAATCAATAAAAATAGTATGCATGCATACTATTTTTATTATATTTGAATCAATGAAACGAGAGGAAGCAATAGATTATAATATAAAGGCGGCCTGGCATGCGATTTCACGTATGTATAACCAGCAGGCTATTCAATATGGTATAACGACTTCTATTGGTTTTGTGTTGCTTAACATCAATACGAATGAAGGAACGCCAGCTACTAAAATTGCTCCTTTAATGGGGCTTGAAAGCAGGAGTTTAACGCGTATGCTTAAAAGTATGGAGGATAAAGGCTTGATTTATAAAAAGCCTGATCCGGAAGACAAGCGTTCCGTGAGAATCTTCCTAACGGATTTAGGAATAGAGAAAAAAGCTATTTCAAGAGAAACTGTGAAGGCTTTTAATGAAGAGGTTTTTAAGAGGCTTGATAAAGAGAAGCTGACTGCTTTTTACGAAACCATTAATACCATAAATCAAATAATTGAAGAAGATACTATTTATCAGGCTAAAGAAACGGCCCCTGATAAATTATAAGATAACAAATAATTAAAACAGAAACGCTCATTTAGTGCAATCGATTTACTACAATCAGAAAACTTAAACTGAGCATTTTTTTGGACCACTAAAAACAAAACATACACATGAAACGAGTCATCAGAAAAGTAGCAGTGCTAGGTTCTGGAATCATGGGTTCCCGAATTGCCTGTCATTTTGCCAATATTGGCGTTGAGGTGCTTTTGCTTGACATTGTGCCAAGAGAGGTTACAGAAGAGGAAAAGAAAAAAGGTTTAACGCTTGAATCGCCTGTTCTTAGAAATAAGATAGTGAATGAAGCTTTTGAAGCTGCAAAGAAAAGTAAACCTGCAGCACTTTATCATAAAGACTTTGCCAAGAGAATTACCTTAGGCAACTTCGATGATAACATGAAGGATATCAAGGATTGCGACTGGGTAATCGAAGCTGTAGTTGAAAGATTAGATATCAAAAAGCAGGTTTTCGAAAATGTTGAAAAACATAGAACACCAGGTACCATTATTTCTTCCAATACTTCGGGTATTCCTATAAATATGATGCTTGAAGGTAGAAGTGAAGATTTCCAGAAGCATTTCCTAGGAACTCACTTTTTTAACCCACCGCGTTATTTAAAGCTTTTAGAAATCATCCCAACGAAAAAAACAGATCAATCAATTGTTGATTTCTGTATGCATTATGGTGATTTATTTTTAGGTAAAACAACTGTTTTATGTAAAGATACTCCTGCTTTTATTGCTAATAGAGTTGGGATCTACGCAATCCTAAAGGTGGTTGAAACCATGCAGAAAATGGGCTTAAATATCGATCAGGTAGATAAGCTTACTGGGCCTGTAATTGGTAGACCAAAGTCAGCAACATTCAGAACTTCTGATGTGGTTGGGCTTGATACTTTAATAAAAGTGGCTAATGGTCTTTATGAAAACTTACCTAATGATGAGAGTAGAGATACTTTCAAACTTCCAGATGTTATTAACAAACTGGAAGAAAATAAGTGGTTAGGTGATAAAACTGGTCAAGGTTTTTACAAAAAAACTAAGAAGGATGGCAAGACAGAAATTCTTACGTTAAACCTTGATACTTTAGAATATGAGCCAAAGCAAAAAGCAACCTTTGCCACTTTAGAACAGACTAAGCAAATCTCAAATTTAAAAGAGAGATTTCCTGTACTTTTAAATGGTAAAGATGAAGCAGGCGAATTCTACAGAGATTCATTCTTTGGTTTATTTAAATATGTAACGAACAGAATTCCTGAAATTTCAGACGAGCTTTTCAGAATTGATCAGGCTATCTGCACCGGTTTCGGATGGGAAGTTGGACCTTTCGAAACATGGGATACCGTTGGCGTTGAGAAAACTGTTAAGAAAATGGAGGAGATGGGTTATAAGCCGAATCAATGGGTTTATGACATGTTGGAGTCTGGTGCAAAATCATTCTACAAAGTAGAAAAAGGAATTAAGCATTATTATGATATCGATAACAAATCATATAAAGCTATTCCAGGAGAAGAAGAATATATCAGCTTAGAAAATCTTAAGCAAAGTGGTAAAACTATTTGGAGTAATGCGGAAGCTAACATCATCGATCTTGGTGATGAAGTGATTTGCGTTGAATTCCAGTCGAAGTCTAACACTTTAGGTGGCGGTGTAATTGAAGCCATCAATAAAGGTATTTCACTTGGTGAAGAAAAGTACAAAGGCGTTGTAATCGCTAATGAAGGATCAAACTTCTCATTAGGTGCTAACCTAGGTATGGTATTTATGTATGCCATCGAGCAGGAATATGACGAACTGGATTTCATGATTCGCTCATTCCAAAATACCATGATGCGTGCCAGATATTCAGCAGTTCCTGTTGTAGTAGCACCACATAATATGTCACTGGGTGGTGGTTGTGAGCTTACTATGCATGCTGACCACGTACAGGCTTCTGCCGAAACTTATATCGGTTTAGTTGAAGTAGGTGTTGGCGTTATCCCTGGTGGTGGTGGAACTAAAGAGTTTGCCTTAAGAGTAGCAGACAGCTTAGAATCAGGTGATGTAGAATTAAATGCACTACAAAATGCATTTATGAACATCGCAATGGCAAAAGTTGCTACTTCCGCTGAAGAAGCAAGAGATATGAATATTCTCAGACCTTCAGACGATATCAGTATCAATAGAGAAAGACAAATTGCTGATGCTAAAGCCGCTGCTTTAAGACTTCATGCTGAAGGATATACAATGCCTAAGCAAAGAGAAGACATTAAGGTTCAGGGTAAAACAGGTATTGCACTTTTCATGGCTGGAGTTAACGGAATGAGAATGGGTAATTACATCTCAGATCACGATAAGAAAATCGCTGAGAAATTAGCATACGTAATGTGTGGTGGAGACTTGTCTTATCCTCAGGAAGTTTCGGAACAGTATTTACTGGATTTAGAAAGAGAAGCATTTTTATCACTTTTAGCTGAGAAGAAAACTCTGGAAAGAATTCAGTCAGTATTACAAGGTGGTAAACCACTAAGAAATTAAGATTTAGCAATTAAGAATTAACAATGAATGCATCTTGAAAGATGCTCATTAAAAAAATAAAATTATGGAAGCAGCATATATAGTAGCAGGTTACAGATCTGCAGTTACTAGAGCTAAAAAAGGAGGTTTCCGATTCTATCGACCTGATGATTTGGCCTCTGACGTAATAAAGCATTTGGTCTCTCAAGTAGAGGGAGTTGAAAATAAAATGGTTGATGACCTGATTGTAGGTAATGCTGTTCAGGAAGCTGAGCAGGGTATGCAAATGGGTAGAATGATTTCTTTACTGGCATTAGGTAAAGAAGTGCCTGGTCTTGTAATAAACAGATACTGTGGTTCAGGCTTAGAAGCTATCAACATGGCAGCTTCTAAAATTCAGGCTGGATTTGCTGATATCATCATAGCTGGTGGTACAGAGTCTATGTCATTAGTGCCTATTATGGGTTATAAAACAGCATTGAATTATAAAATAGCTACTGAAACACCTGATTATTATACCTCTATGGGACTTACAGCTGAACAAATTGCTCAGCAGTGGAAAATTTCCAGAGAAGATCAGGATGAGTTTGCTTACCAATCGCACATGAAAGCTCTTAAAGCACAAGAGGAAGGCAAATTTGACGATGAAATTGTTCCAATAGATGTAACAGAAACCTACGTTGAGGATGGTAAGAAAAAATCCAGAACTTATACTGTAGCAAAAGATGAGGGGCCGAGAGCCGGAACCAGTACTGAAGTACTAGGTAAACTGCGTCCTGTATTTGCACAAGGTGGATCAGTAACAGCTGGTAACTCTTCACCAACTAACGATGGAGCCTCTTTCGTGATGGTAATGTCTGAGAAAATGGTAAAAGAGCTTAACGTAAAACCTATTGCAAGAATGGTAGGCTTCGGTGTAGCAGGTGTAGAACCAAGAATAATGGGAATTGGACCTGTAGAAGCAGTGCCGAAAGCATTGAAGAATGCTGGTCTTAAGCAAAATGACATTGACTTAATAGAACTAAATGAAGCATTTGCAGCTCAATCATTAGCTGTTATTCGTGAACTTGATTTAGACCCAAGCAAACTTAACGTAAATGGTGGAGCTATCGCTTTAGGACACCCATTAGGATGTTCAGGTGCTAAACTTTCAGTTCAAGTTCTTAATGAGCTCAAACGTACAAATGGTAAATACGGAATGGTAACAGCCTGTATTGGTGGTGGCCAGGGTATTGCCGGAATCTATGAAATGGTTTAAATACAGAATAAAGTAGCTAGTATCAGGTATTTAGTATTTGTTACTAGCCACTGTTTTTCTAAGGACGATGCATAATTATAAGGAATTAAAGGTTTGGCAAAAATCAAGAGCGCTAGTAAAAGAGGTATATGATTTTTTGAAACAGCTTAATTCCGATGAAAAATACGGATTGGTCGCTCAAATTAAACGCTGCGTAATTTCTATTCCTTCAAATATTGCAGAAGGAGCAGGAAGAGAAACGAAAAAAGATTTCAACAGATTTTTAGATATCACGTTGGGATCAGCATTTGAATTAGAGACTCAGGTAATTCTACTTTTCGACCTTGAGATGGTAGATAAAACCGAATTTGACCGTGTTAATGCATCAATTCAAGAAGTGCAAAGAATGATTCTTGGGTTGAAAAACAGTATGAGATAAATTTTTAAATACTAAAATCTAGGTACTAGATACTAACTACTAAAATATAATATTATGTCAACAGCAACAGATAAAAAATTAGCCACTATGGGTGGTGAGTTTCTTATTAAAGAAACAAATGCACAAGACGTTTTCACTCCTGAAGAGTGGACTGAGGAGCAAAAAATGATTGCTCAAACTTGTAAAGACTTCTTAGAGCAAGAAGTTTATCCAAGATTAGATGAAATAGATGATGTTAAAGGTAATCCTGATTTAATGCCATCTCTGATGGATAAGTCTGGTGAGCTAGGTCTTTTAGGTACTTCAGTACCAGAACAATACGGTGGCTTTGGTATGGATTTCAATACCTCAATGTTAGTAGCCGAGGTTATTGGTGCAGGGCATTCATTTGCAGTGGCATTATCGGCACACACTGGTATCGGTACCTTGCCTATTCTTTATTACGGTAATGATGAGCAGAAACAAAAATATTTACCAAAATTAGCTACTGGTGAGTGGAAAGCTTCTTATTGCTTAACTGAACCTGATTCAGGATCAGATGCAAACAGCGGTAAAACAAAAGCCAAATTGACTGACGATGGTAAGCATTACTTGATCAACGGTCAGAAAATGTGGATCACCAATGGTGGGTTTGCCGATGTATTTATCGTTTTTGCAAAAATTGATGATGATAAGAATCTTACGGCATTCATCGTAGAAAAAGAGCATGGTGGTGTAACGATGAATGAAGAAGAAGCTAAGATGGGTATTAAGGGCTCTTCAACTCGTCAAGTATTCTTTAATGATACAAAGGTTCCGGTTGAGAACATGTTGTCAGAAAGAGAAAATGGCTTTAAAATAGCTGTTAATATCTTGAATATTGGTAGAATTAAGTTAGCCGCTTCTACAATAGGTGCTTGTAAAGGTGTAATTGCCAATGCTGCTCAATATGCCACTGAAAGAAAGCAGTTTGGAACCTCAATAGGTAATTTCGGAGCTATTAAACATAAGCTAGCTGAAATGGCAACGAGAACTTTCGTTTCAGAATCTGCGGCCTACAGAGCAGGTCAAAATATTGATGATGCATATGCAGCAATGGTGGCTGATGGTATGCCTGAGGCAGAAGCAAAACTTAAATCAGTTGAAGAGTTTGCTATTGAATGTGCTATCATGAAAGTTCATGGTTCTGAAGTATTGGATTACGTAGTAGACGAAGGTGTTCAAACTTACGGTGGTATGGGTTTCTCTGCTGATGCTCCTATGGACAGAGCGTACAGAGATGCACGTATCAATAGAATATTTGAAGGTACTAACGAAATTAATAGAATGTTAACGATTGACATGCTATTAAAGAGAGCCATGAAAGGTAAGTTAGACCTTATGACTCCTGCTATGAATGTACAGAAGGAGTTGACATCAATCCCTGATTTTGGTGCGCAAGAAGAAGACGGTCTATTTGTTAAAGAGAAGAAATTAATTGCTAATCTTAAGAAAGCAGGTTTAATGATTTCTGGAGCTGCCGTACAAAAATACATGCAGAAACTATCAAACGAGCAGGAAATCTTAATGAATCTTGCTGACATGTTAATTGAAGTTTATGCTGCAGAATCTGCTATGTTGAGAACTGAAAAGTTAGTTTCTCAAAAGGGAGAAGCTGCATGCGAGCAACAAATTAATATGACGAAGCTTTACATGCACAGAGCTGCTGAAGTAGCTAATAAGGCAGGTAAAGAAGCGATCTATGCATTTGCGGAAGGAGATGAGCAACGCATGATGTTATTAGGGCTTAAGCGCTTTACTAAAATTGAGCCTGCTAACCTGAAAGAAATCAGACGTTCTATAGCAGATGCAGTATTAGAGAAAAAGAGTATTGAAATTTAATTAGGTTAATAAACTCCGTTCATTTAGCCTTGGTTGTATTATATGATCAAGGCTATTTTTTTATTGACTGTTCATACTATTTGATGAAATACTTTCTATTAACCTTTAAAGAACGACTATATATACCTTATTGTGAGTTATTTGTAGAATAACTGTTGCAACATCTTAAAAAATCTATTATGTTTACAATATCTTATATAAGTCAATGACTTTGTAAGGTTTTGGTTGAAATAGAAAGGCAGCTGGGGAGCTGCCTTTCACTTTTTATAAGCTATTTAGTTTTTCAACCATTTTTTCCTTAAGCTATTTTCATTTTTAGATCTTTCTTTTCTCTCCTTAATCTCCAAAGAGCCGTAAAAATTATTCTTCTCTAAGATTTCTTTTTTCTCAATAACGATCTGTTTTAGTCTTGATTTACGCCATAAGGTTAAATTTAAACCGTTTTCGATATTCAAGCATGAATCTATTCCATTGGAAACAGCATGGCCATCTATACTAATAATTTCATCTCCAATCCTTAAATTCTTTTCTGCGGGGCTATCAGGAGCATAAGAGATTATTTTAATTCTATCGTTTTCCAGGTTGTATTTTATACCAAGCTTTCTGTTTAATATGTTTTCATTGGGTGTAGGGATAAGGTCAAAACCAAAATGGTTAATAAGCTCTTTTAACTCGTTTTCTATAGGTTCAGTACCATAAATATACTTATCTGCGTAGGTGTCTAAAGAATGTCTTATAACTTCTTCAGCCATTGTCAAATAATCTTCTGGGCTGTAGCCTAATCCTTTCTTGTAGTAATTCTTCCATAATCCTTTTATAACATCTTCAAGGCACTTATCGCCATTAGTTGCTAACATTATTTTTAAATCCAATAGGAGGGCTATTATTGCTCCTTTTACATAGATGGATACTTTTCTGTGTGGAGTGCCTGCTTCATATCCATCAACCCATAAATCTTGAGATGACTCTGCTACTGAGCTGTTGAATCTACCGTAGTTCTCGAAGTGCCTTTTCAGTAGTTTATTAAGCTCATCTAAATACCATTTTACACTTTTAACCTTACTACGGACTAAAAAAAGATCACCATAGTAAGTGGTTACACCTTCAGCTATATAACCAGTGGTAAAGTAATTCTCAGTTTGAAAATTATAAGGAAACATCTCTTTAGGCCTAATCCGAATGATGTTCCAGTAGTGGAATAATTCGTGCGAACTAATACCTAAGAAATTGTCATACAAATCTTGAGTTTCGAATTCATTGTCAGGCCCTAATATGATTGAAGTACTACTCAAATGTTCAACACCATGATAGGCTTTATGTGGTAATATTTGAAAAAGGAAGTGGTAATCTTCGGTTTCCATTTCCTCCATCATTTCTAATTGTTCATGGGTAAATTTCTTAAAGTCTTTTACTATCTGATTGCTATTATTTGTTAAGTCAACATTGCCATGGAACCAAAGATGAAAATTGGTATTGTCAATAGAATACTTGAGATGTTGAAGTGATTTTGCTGCAATTACAGGGCTATCGACTAACTCATAGAAATTTTTAGCTTCTAGTACCTTGCCTGTTTTCTTTAAGCTACTTGCTATAGTCCAGTTATCTGGTATTGTTAGATGTACTTCACACTTATCATTTATGCTCTCATGCGTATATAGAGTGCAGTTTATGAAGTTTAAATACCAAATATCCTCATCTACAAAAGTGCTTCCGCCATCTATAATATGTATATAAAATTCATATCGCACCTCAAACTGTTCTAATCCTTTGGTTTCTATAGCCCAGCTGTCCTTGCTTACTTTAGTAGACTTAATCTGTCTGCCATCATTATCGTGTGCTGTAAGAGAGCGAACGTATTTAGAGAAATTACCTAATTGATATCTGCCAGGTCGCCATGCAGGAAGAAATACTAGCGTTTCGTCTGCCTGTGAGCTAAGGTTAAAGTGAGAACGAACCTGTAAAAATTCACTATGTGGATATTTCTGGCTAAAGTAGTATTTGGTAGTCATTTAAAAATATTAAGTTTTAAGCCTTATATTTACACTTTGTAATACAAAAAGTTTAATCAGAACAGGCAAGTTAACTACTCATGAGTTAATTAGCTGAAAGAGAGTAGAATAATTTATTGGCAAACATTTTAATTAACATTTGGCAATTCTGATTAAACTAATTAAATTTGCAGCCCTTAAAGAAAAGTCAGAAGCTTTAAGGAAACGGAATAAATTGAAATTTTAAATTTTATGAGTTCCGATTTTAGGCCGAATAAATGCCTCTAAAGGGCATAATGGCTTTTAAGGATTCATAAAGCATTTAATAAATAAGAAAGATATGAAACGTACATTTCAGCCTTCGCAGAGAAAGAGAAAAAATAAGCATGGCTTCAGAGCAAGAATGGAGTCAGTTAATGGCAGATCAGTTTTAGCAAGAAGAAGGGCTAAAGGTCGTCACAAGCTTACTGTTTCTGACGAAAAAGGAAAGCATAGAAAATAAGGCTTCGGTCTTTGATTAGATGTCTGCAGCTAGTTCAGACAACTTAAGCAAACACCCTTTTTCTTTTAAAAAAGAAGAACGTCTTAAGAGTAAAAAACTCATTCAGGAGCTCTTTTCCGAGGGCTCCTCTTTTTATTTGTACCCATTCAAAGTTATATGGGCAGTACAGTCAAACAGCTCAGATTCTGTTAGCAAGCACAAAATTTTAATTTCCGTTCCTAAAAGGAAATTTAAAAGAGCTGTTGACCGAAACTCTGTCAAACGAAGAGTTCGAGAGGCCTATCGCCTAAATAAAGCAATCATATCTCCCGAGGAAGTTAACAAAACATTTCACATTGCTTATATTTACACTGCTGATAAAATTTTGCCTCAGTCGGTAATTAGCAAAAAACTAATTGCTACGCTTGGTCGTTTGAAGCAAAACCTTGATAATTGATTCGTCCTTCTTGCGTTAACCTTCTGAAGGGCTAAATAAAAAGAAATACACTTGATGAAATTGCAGAGAAAAATTGGTATTGGTCTCTTGATTGTAACTGTCTTCGCACTTTTCTCTTTCCGAGCCAAGCTATCTGACAGATACTTCGAAATAATAAAAAACCTAGATATTTTCACTACACTGTATAAGGAGTTAAATACTTTTTATGTAGATGAAATCAATCCCTCCGAATTGTTAGGTATAGGAATAGATGCCATGCTTAATTCTCTTGATCCTTACACCAACTACATTCCTGAGGATCGTATTGAAGATTACCGAATTATGTCGACTGGTCAATATGGGGGCATAGGTACAGCTGTAGGTAGGTTCGATGGCAAAACGGTTGTTTTAATGACCTTTGAAGGCTCACCTGCTGAAGAGGCGGGTATAAAAATTGGTGATGAAATTTTAGAAATCAACAATAAGGAAACCACTGACCTAGATACAGATGAGGTTAATACGCTCTTAAAAGGTCAGATAGGTACTGCTCTTTCCGTCACCATAAAAAGGACAGGTGAGAAAAAGGATTTATCCTTCACCATAAAGCGAGATAGAATAAATATTGAGAGTGTACCTTATTCAGGTATGGTGAGTGAAGATGTAGGTTACATCCGTTTAACTGAATTTTCAAACGGAGCAGGAGCGGAGATACGTTCGGCATTAATTTCTTTAAAAGAAGAAGGAGCAAAAAAAATCATTCTTGATCTAAGAGGAAATCCTGGAGGGCTTTTGAATGAGGCTATTGAGGTTTCGAATATTTTTATTCCTAAAGGGAAAGAGGTTGTAAGTACGAAAGGTAAAATTGAGGAGTGGAACAAGACGTATACCGCAAATAAAAATCCGGTTGATATTCACATTCCGCTAGCTGTATTAATCAGCAACGGAAGTGCCTCAGCTTCTGAGATTGTTGCAGGGGTAATGCAGGATTATGATAGGGGTGTGTTGATTGGTCAAAAAAGTTTTGGTAAAGGTCTTGTTCAGGCAACCAGACCACTGAGTTATAACAGCCAGCTAAAACTTACCACTGCTAAATATTACATTCCAAGCGGAAGATGTATTCAGGCAATAGATTACAGCCACAGAAATGAAGATGGTAGCGTGGGTAAAATACCAGACTCACTAAAAAGTGAATTTCAAACTGCTGCGGGCAGGCTAGTGTATGATGGTGGAGGTGTTTCTCCAGATGTAGAAGTTCAGGGTTTTAACTATGCACCTATCACTATTCAGCTGATTAAAAATGGCTTCATTTTTAATTTTGCAACTGAATATTATTATAGCCATCAGCAGGAAGTTCCCGACCCAAAAACTTTTGAAGTTGATGACAAGCTATTTAATGAATTTAAGAATTGGCTCGAAGGCAAAAACTACAATTATGAATCCGATACCGAGAGAGCAATTGCAGAATTGATTGAGGAAGCGAAAAATGATAAATATTACAACTTCTTAGAAGAGGAGATTACTTCTGTAAAGTCCGAAATAGAAGCACATAAGGCAAAGGACATTGAAGCTTTTCAAGATGAAATTCGCCAGGCACTCAAGGAGGAAATAATGGCAAGGTATCATAAAAGACAAGGAATGATTCAATCATCATTTGAAACAGATGAAGAAGTTAATGAAGCTATTAGAGTGCTTGATGATTCTGGTTTTTATGAGTCTTTATTAGTTTCTAAATAATGGAGTTTTATCTACTCTTATTGCTGGCAGGTGTATTAGGAGGTTTAATCTCAGGACTTCTAGGAGTTGGCGGTGGTTTAATCTATGTGCTATTTCTGCCAATGGCTTTCAGCTATATTGGGATTCCAGAACAGGAAATTGCTCAATTCACAATTGCTAATTCGTTAATGGGGACCTTTTTTGCCGCCTCTTTTGCAACCTTTAACCACATCCGTAACAAAGAATTTTATTATAAGGCAATTCTTATAATAAGTTCAGCAGGGATAGTTACTGGTCTGCTTACGTTAAAGTTTGTTGTTAATACATCATTCTACGCACAAGATGAATTTAATGTAGTTATTATTATTCTGATGTTAGTGATGCTATTTACAACACTCAGAAATGCTAAACGACAAAGTAGTTTTGTGGAACAAACAACTAAAACTAAAAGAGTATTCACATTAACTGGTACTTTTTCTGGAACAGTGGCTGCATTATCAGGGCTTGGTGGTGGAATTGTGATTATTCCTTTTCTTAATCAGGTTTTAAAATTCGATATAAGAAAAGCTAAAGCTATATCGCTAGGGGTTATCGTAATTACTTCATTATGCATGGTAATTTATAATGCATTTCAAACCCCGGAAACAGATGTTGATCAGGTTAGCGCTGGCTACTTAGTTTTTGGTATCTCAGTTCCGATTATTATAGGAACCTTAATAAGTGCCTCTTATGGTGTAAAGCTTAGTCGTAAAATACCATCATCAACAATAAGCTATTTATTTGCAGGCTTTGTTTTAATTGTAATGGTTAAAAAGATTTTTGAATTGATATGAGCTTAGTACTAAGCATAGATACTTCAACTTACATATGTTCAGTTGCCTTGCATGAGGATGGCATCATTAAAGCAGAGGCAGATTTATATCTGGAGAAAAGTCATTCTGGTTCTTTAACTCAACTTATTGAACAGGTACTATTACATGGTGATTATCAAATGGAAGATATTTCAGCTGTTGCCGTGTCTAATGGTCCTGGCTCATATACAGGTTTAAGAATAGGGATGAGTACTGCAAAGGGGCTTTGTTTTGCACTTGATGTTCCTTTAATAGGTGTTTCTTCTTTGGATGCAATGGCCTTACAAGTTAGTAAGTTCATACTAGAAGGAAGGAGTCAACTCCTCGTTCCAATGATAGATGCTAGAAGAATGGAAGTGTTCTATAAATATCTAGAACCAGATTTAACCGAAGTTCAGAAGTTGGGGAACCTCATTCTGGAAGAAGACACTTTTGATAAACTTCTTTCCGAGAATGATGAGATTATCCTATTTGGTAATGGAGCTGAAAAGGCAGCAGAACTATATCAAGATAAACGAAACTTAAAAATAATTGAGGGCGTTACCCCTAAGGCTAAATTTATGGGTGATTTGGCTTTTAATAAATTTCAAAGACAGGAGTTTGAAAGCTTAGCCTACTTTGAACCAAATTATGGGAAAGAATTTTTTTCACCTAAGTCGAAGAAAAAGCCGTTTGTTAATTTGAGAAGTTAAGAGATGAGTGAGATAATTAATAAAGTAGCAAAAAGTCCTTTAGTCACAATTGATTTAGAGGAGATGATAGATAAGCAAACTGCCCGCAAATCAATCGATTTGTCCGATCAACTTTTTCAAGGGTTGATACTTCGCGAAAAAGATTTCCGTCAATACATAAAGTCAACCAACTGGGATGAGTATAAGGATGCTTATGTCAATGTTTTTTGCTCGGCAGATGCCATAATTCCAAATTGGGCTTACATGCTAGTCTTATCCAAACTATCAGGCATTGTAAAATTGGCCATTTATGGAGATGATGTTGAGTTAGAAAAGGAAATTATTAGATTTAATATAGCCAATATCGATGTCTCACAGTATGAAAATGGAAAATTGGTAATCAAAGGTTGCTCAGATCTTAAACATCCTGAGTTTGCTTTTGCTGAAATCACAAACCATTTAGTGCCGGTAGCTTCGTCAATTATGTATGGTGAACCATGCAGCACCGTGCCTATTTACAAAAAGAAAAAATAACCCGACTATATAACTTCTTGATTACTAGGGTATAGTTAATATTGCTAGAAAAAATCATTAAAAACTTTGCAAATAGTTATTGCGGGGGATAAAAAAGGGGTTACCTTTGCACTCCCGAAT
>NZ_JAERQG010000014.1 GCF_016734805.1 Marivirga atlantica | reverse complement strand
CACTTGACCTGTCCGTGATAGAGCTGGAAAGGGAAGTAAGCCAAGCCTGGGCAATGGTGTATGCCACCAAAAACAACTACCAGGTTTATGAGCAGTTGGATTCGGTTTTTACCGATATTGAAAGAGCTGCAAGAATTAGGTTAGAAACGGAAGCTACTTCCAAGCTAGAATACCTCGCTACCTCCAACCAGGCCAATCAGGTACAGATACAAAAAGAGCAGGCTTATCGAGATTACCTAAGTGCCTTGCAGCGACTAAACCTGTGGTTTGCTAATGATACGCTCTTTACCGTGCCGGATGTTCCAGCTTCTCAATTGGATGAACCCCTCAATTATGTGGCTGATTCTTTGATGAACCACCCATTGCTGAATGTATCAAAACAGCGGTTGGATGTAGCGGACGCTACCATAAAAGAGAGGCGTTCACAGTTTTTACCTCAATTGCAGGGGCAGTATGGCCGGCAGCAGATAGCCGGACAATCAGGATTTTATCAGTACCAGATCGGTATTCGGATTCCCTTGTTTTTCGGGC
>NZ_JAERQG010000013.1 GCF_016734805.1 Marivirga atlantica | reverse complement strand
ACCATAAAAGAGAGGCGTTCACAGTTTTTACCTCAATTGCAGGGGCAGTATGGCCGGCAGCAGATAGCCGGACAATCAGGATTTTATCAGTACCAGATCGGTATTCGGATTCCCTTGTTTTTCGGGCCTGAACTTGGTAGGACACAGTCGGCCAAAATCCAGCGGGATATAGCCGGACAAAACCTGCGACAAAACCAGTTGGAATTGAATGCGGCCTATCAGGGGATGAAAGAACAGTACCTGAAATGGCTCAATTCGTGGAACTACTACCGGGATGAAGCACTACCATTGGCCCAGGAGCAAAGAGATGGGGCTATTTTGGCGTATAGGGAAGGTGCTATTGATTATGTGACCTTCCTGCAAAACATCAGGGATGCCATTCGCATAGAAGTGGACTCCTGGAATGCCTTTGGCAATTACCTGGACAGCCGCTACCAACTGGAGTACTACTTAAAAACAACAAACTAATGATGGAATTGAAAGTCAATAATAAAGTCAGACAAATAATAGAAGAAATGAAAAAGCAAATTATATATATAGTAGCACTGGTACTGATGGTATCAGTATTTACGGGTTGCGGAAGCAAGTCTGCTGATAGCTCAGCTGAAGCTTCTCACGA
>NZ_JAERQG010000012.1 GCF_016734805.1 Marivirga atlantica | reverse complement strand
GATGGTGATGTGGTTACTGTTAGCGGCACTGATGCTTCAGGATGTAGCAGCTCTTCTGCCGGTACTACCTTTACCGTGGAAGATGCCCCTGCACAACCTACTATCTCTACAGCTTCAGCCACTGAATGCTTAGGAACAAGTGTTACTCTCACAGCCTCTGCTGCGCCTAACAGTGGTGCCTACAGATGGTACAAAGATGGTGTTTTAGTCGGTGGAGCTACTTCTCAGGCTATCGTGCTCAATACTGTGGCTGAGTCTGGTAATTATACTGTAGAGGTAACTGATGGTAATAATACGGCCGTATGCTACTCTACTGCTTCTGCTTCTACTACCGCTACAATCAATCCTTTGCCGAATGCCGGCTTATCGGTTACACCTTCAGCTACTGCTGTATGTGATGGGGGCTCTATTACTTTTAACATTGCAGGCTCTCAATCAGGGGTGAACTACCAGTTATTCGATGAGTCTAATACGGCCATCTCTGCTGCTGTAGGGGGTAATGGTGGGAACATCAATATCTCCTCCGATCCTTTTGTATTTGCTACACTGGGAAGCTCAGAAGTCATCACCGTGCGTGCTACCAATGCTTCTACTACTTGTACTGATGATCTTACTGATACGGAAACTATTACCATCAACCAACTGCCTACTGTAACATTGGCTGATGATGATGCTGATGATATTATCTGTTCTGGCACTACCGTTACTTTCACCGCTTCCGGTGCTACTAACTACCAGTTCTTCGTTAACG
>NZ_JAERQG010000011.1 GCF_016734805.1 Marivirga atlantica | reverse complement strand
TGTCTCGTCCTGAAATAGCGTTACACAAAAGAATGTGTAATGAAAGAATATGTAAAAAGAACCCAGAAGGACTACAGTTTATCCTTAAAGCTTCAAGTAGTTTGGGAAGTTGAATCAGGTGAATTGTCCACAGGAGCGGCACAGCGTAAGTATGGCATCCAAGCTAGGTCCACAGTTATGAGCTGGTTGAGAAAATATGGTAACTTTGATTGGGAAAATCAAACACCGTCCAATATGCCCAAGACCCCGGAACAAAAGGTGATGGAACTCGAAGCTAAGGTTAAGTTGCTTGAAAAGCAGAAGAAGCTATTAGAGCACCAACTGGCTCAATCAGACCAGAAGTCAATCATATTTGATATGATGATTGATTTGGCAGAGAAGGAATATGCTATCCCTATTCGAAAAAACTCTTCACCCGAACAGTCGACCTCTACAGAGAACAATACCAAGAAAGCCTAACGGCTACCTGTAGACTGTTTGGGGTAAGCAGACAGGTTTATTATCGAGCAAAACGTTCAATTGTTCAAAGAAAACAAACAGCTGAAAAAGTGATCAAAATGGTTGAAGAAATTCGAATGCAACAGCCAAGGATTGGCGCACGGAAACTGTACTATCTTTTAACTGATAAACTTAGTGTGTTAGGTGTTGGTAGAGATCGGCTCTTTGCCATTTTAAAAGCAAATCACATGCTTATTAAGCCAAAAAGAGCTTATCATGTCACCACTGACTCTCATCATCGGTTCTGGAAACATCGAAACCTCATTGAAGGTATTACACCAACTAGACCGGAACAAATATGGGTCTCTGACATTACTTACGTAGGCAATAGAGACTATCCTATGTACCTGGCCTTGGTAACAGATGCTTATTCGAAGAAGATTGTAGGATATGATTTAAGTGACTCCCTAAAATCAACAGGAGTTTTAATGGCTTTAAAAATGGCTGTAAAGCATAGGAGTTACCATGATCAGCCACTGATTCACCATTCAGACAGAGGTTTTCAATACTGTTGTGATGGTTATCAAAAGGCCCTAAAAAAGAATAATCTGCAATGTAGCATGACTGAAAGTTATGATCCATATGCTAATGCCGTTGCTGAGCGCGTCAATGGAATTATCAAGCAGGAGTTTTTACTTGAGTACAAATTGAATATTGAAAGTATGAGACAACTAATTAAAGAAAGTATAAACACTTACAATAAGTTCAGACCTCATTCTTCATGTATGATGAGAACACCGGTAGAAATGCACCAACAATCTAGTATTGAAATAAAAACCTATAAAATGAAAAAGAGTAGCAAGTTAACACCTGCTACTCCCTATATTTAACCATAATTTTATCCTAAAAACTGTAACGCTTATTTAGGACGGGTCA
>NZ_JAERQG010000010.1 GCF_016734805.1 Marivirga atlantica | reverse complement strand
AAAAACTGCTGTAGCCCGTATAGGTGTAGCTGATATTCCTACCGACCCTATGCCCATGGACATTGCCGATATGTTCATCATTCTGGAAAAGGATATGGATAAATGGACTTCCGTAGAGACTAAAGAAGAGCTGATAGCTGAAATCAAAACATTGCTTGAGCGGGAACTTACCGGTGTAAATCTGGTATTCAGCCAGCCGGTAGAGCTAAGGTTCAATGAGCTGTTGACTGGGGTAAGAGAAGATGTGGCCGTCAAGCTCTATGGTGAAGATTTGGATGTACTTTCTCAAAAAGCAGAGGAAATGGCTGAAATTATTCAAACGATCTCTGGAGTAGGTGATGTAAACCCTGAACGAACTTCTGGACTGCCGCAGATGACGGTGCGATACAACAGGAAGAAAATTGCACAATATGGCTTGGATATTCAAAAGCTTAATGAGTATGTGAGTGCGGCTTTTGCCGGAGGTGTTGCCGGCGTCATTTTTGAAGGAGAAAAGCGATTTGATATGGTCATTCGCTTTGACGAAAAACATCGTAGAAGTATTGACGACTTGCGTACCTTGTACATTGACTTGCCCGATGGCACACAAGTACCTATTAAAGAAGTAGCCGACATTAGCTATGTACCCGGGCCGATGCAGATATCGCGTGACAACACGTTCAGGAGAACTTATGTTGGGGTAAATACCAGGGGTCGTGATGTAGAGTCTGTGGTAAATGACATTCAGAAAAAACTGGATGCGGAATTAGATTTACCACCAGGCTATTACATTACTTATGGCGGAGAATTTGAGAATCTTCAACGGGCTAAAAGCAGGCTGCAGATTGTAGTCCCCATTGCGCTATTCCTAATTTTTATTTTACTTTATTTTGCTTTAAAGTCGTTTTCTCAATCCATAATGATCTATATGGCTATTCCATTGGCAGCTATCGGAGGAATCTTTGCGCTGTGGATGCGCGATATGCCATTCAGTATTTCAGCAGGAGTAGGCTTTATCGTTTTGTTTGGTGTAGCTGTGTTGAATGGTCTGGTACTCATCAACCGGTTCAATTCTCTCAAAGAGGAAGGTGTAACCAGTATACGTGACCGCATTTTCACCGGTACCAAAGAAAGGATCAGGCCCATTATGCTAACTGCTACTACTGATATATTTGGCTTCTTACCCATGGCTTTTTCTGCTGGTGCAGGTGCGGAAGTGCAGCGGCCGTTGGCTACCGTAGTGATTGGTGGTATGCTTACCGCGACTTTGCTTACACTGGTAGTGCTGCCGGTGCTTTACACCTTTGTAGAAGGAAGAAGTGACAGAAGAAAAGGCCTAAAAGCACCGAATGCAAACGTGATCATTGTCCTGATCGTATGTGGTGGATTGTTAGGCATACCGGCTGTAGCCAATGCACAACAGCAGGAACAAGAGAAAGACAGCCTACCAACGATTACATTAGAACAGGCGAGAAAGCGCGCAGTAGAAAATTATCCTAAAATTCAATCGGCACGTCTGGAAATTGAAAACCAACAAGCCCTAAAGAAAACAGCCTGGGACTTAGGTAACACTCAGGTGTTTACCGGTAAAGAAGAAGTGGGCAATGGTTCGGAGGGTGTGTACACACAATTCGGCATTCAGCAACAGCAGATTGATATTTTCGGGATAGCACCCCGTTTGAAATTACAAAAAGAAAGGGTTGCATTGGCCGAGAAGGCACTTGACCTGTCCGTGATAGAGCTGGAAAGGGAAGTAAGCCAAGCCTGGGCAATGGTGTATGCCACCAAAAACAACTACCAGGTTTATGAGCAGTTGGATTCGGTTTTTACCGATATTGAAAGAGCCGCAAGAATTAGGTTAGAAACGGAAGCTACTTCCAAGCTAGAATACCTCGCTACCTCCAACCAGGCCAATCAGGTACAGATACAAAAAGAGCAGGCTTATCGGGATTACCTAAGTGCCTTGCAGCGGCTTAATTTGTGGTTTGCCAATGATACCCTATTTACCGTGCCGGATGTTCCAGCTTCTCAATTGGATGAACCTCTCAATTATGTGGCTGATTCTTTGATGAACCACCCATTGCTGAATGTATCAAAACAGCGGTTGGATGTAGCGGACGCCACCATAAAAGAGAGGCGTTCACAGTTTTTACCTCAATTGCAGGGGCAGTATGGCCGGCAGCAGATAGCCGGACAATCAGGATTTTATCAGTACCAGATCGGTATTCGGATTCCCTTGTTTTTCGGGC